>JAGYIL010000010.1 GCA_018402545.1 Saccharospirillum sp.
TGTGACGGTCGGCTGGCCTTGGTTCTGGAGGGCGGCTACAACCTGACCTCGCTGTCCAAAGGCGTGCATGCGGTGCTTGAAACCCTGGCGGGCGGCGACGTTCCGGAGATCCGGGAAGTCGGCGTTAAAGAGGTCGAAGAGGCCGAGGAGTTCCATCGCTCGGCCTTTCGCGATCTTGAGGAGTAACCGCCCGGTCATCCTCAGGGTGTAATTATGTTAAACCGGCCCTCAGGTTTATCCAGCATCCCGAAAAATCGTATCAGGTCCAGCCGGCTGCCTTCAAAACCGATGTCGTCGCTGAACAGCAACGCCTTCAGCCCGGCATTGCCGATCAACAGATCCACGAATAGCGGGCGGGTTACCTTCAGTGTGGCATCAGCAGGTGTGTCTTCACCGATTGGGCGGTGGTGCAAAACGGAGTTCTGCAAGGTCAGCAGGTGGCTTTCCTGAAGGTCGGTGAAGTTGATTTTGATGGTCATGGTTTTGCCTTCCGCGTCGTCTGCTTTCAGGCGCACTGCCATGCTGTCGAAGAACAGCGACACCGGAGTATTCAGCAGAACATCGCGCATCACGGCCGGGTTGATGCCGTCTTGCGGCGCACCGTGCCGTAATTCATAGGCGCCGGTCAGGTAGAAGTCTCGCCAGGGGGCGGATTCGGCTTGGTAACCCAACTGGTCATATACCCCGGCCAGCAGCTGTTTGGCCTCGTTGTTATCCGGCTCGGCAAACACCAGGTGGTTCAGTAGCTCCGCAAGCCAGCGGTAGGTATCCCGGCCTGCCGACGCCTTCATATCGGCGGCCGCCTCGAAATCCTGCCGGGCGGTTTCCAGAATTGTGTCGGCACCGCCCATCATCCGCACGTATCGGGTGGCCGATTCACTCTCCGGCAGGGGGTTCAGCTGGGCAGGGTTGCCGGTGAACCAGCCGATGTAGTGCTGGTAAACGGCCTTGGCATTGTGAGACACGGTGCCGTAGTAGCCCTGGTTGTGAAAGTCGGTGTTCAGCGCCGGTGGCAGTTGCAGGTTTTCGGCAATTTCGCGGGGCGTGGCACCCTGGTTAATCAGGCGCACGGTTTGATCGTGAATGTACTTGTAGGTGTCGCGCTGTTTGGCCAGAAAGTCTTGAATGTTGTCCTGGCCCCATAGGGGCCAATGGTGGCTGCCAAAGTAGACCTCGGCCTCTTCAAACCGGGTTTTTGCTTCGTCAATAAAACCGCTCCAGATACGCGCGTCGCGCACTTTGGCGCCACGCAGGGTGTACAGATTGTGCATATTGCGGCTGACCAGTTCGGCTCCGCAAAATGCCTTCTGCTTCGGCAGATAGAAAGTGAACTCCGCCGGGGCTTCGGAGCCGGAGACGATCTGGAATTCCAAGGGTACGCCGTCGATGATCAGCTCCGTGCCGGTTTTGCCGATCAGTTCGGTGGGCGGGGCGAAACCGAAGGTGCCGAAGGCGGGTTCTTTGCCGAGGCCAGTGCCCACATGGCCTCGCTCGTCGCGGGCCAGACGCTTGCCGTACATGTAGGTGGCGCGCCGGGTCATGGCCGGGCCTGCAATGATGTTTTCGCTGGTGGCCTCCTCGGAAAATCCCTCTGGCGCGATCACTCGCAGGTTGGCTTTCTCGTCTTCGGTAAGGTGCTCAAGGATGCCCTGCACGCCGCCAAAATGGTCAATGTGACTGTGGGTAAACAGAATCGCCCGCACCGGCTTGTCCCCAAGGTGCTCTCGGGCAAATTGAAACGCTTTGCTGGCGGTTTCCCGGGCGGTGAGCGGGTCGACCAGAATCCACCCGGTGTCGCCCTCAATGATGGTCATATTGGCCAGGTCATAGCCTCGTATCTGATAGATGCCGGGCGTCACTTCGAACAGGCCGTGAATGTTGTTCAGTGCGGCTTGGCGCCAGAGGCTGGGATTTACTGAGGCGGGGGCATTTTCGCCGTCTTCGTCGATAAAGTTGTAGGCCGGCATGTTCCAGATATCATTGCCATCGGGAAGGCTGACCAGCAGTTCCGGATCTTGGGCAATCAGCCCGCGCCGTGCGTCCTGAAAGTCATCGCGATTATCGAACGGCCGTTGCGTCAGCGCCTGCTGATTGGCGTCGCCGGTGCTCGCTGACGGCGCGCTGTGCCCGTTACTGTTGCTATCGGTTGCTGTTCCCGGGTCGGAATTGCAGCCGGCCAGTAGCACTGTAAGGCAGAGGATCGAAAACATGAGGGGGTTGGGCAGCGCGCGCATATTAAAGACCGGAGTATTGTTTGAGTTTGGTGAATCTTAGCGTATTTTCACGTCTACTTTGCCCTCCCGGCGGTTGCACCCGAGGATCTTTGGCTTTGCGAGACAGTGACAGGGTATGCGCTGCAGTCGACGCCGCCAATGGCTATAATGGCGAACCACTAGACATTACAGAGAACCCTATGCCCATCGAAAAAAATCAGGTTGTCTTGTTTCATTACAGCGTAAAGGATGAACAAGGAACCGTCGTTGAAGATTCCCATGGCGGCGAACCCAATGCCTACCTGCATGGCCACGGAGGCATTATCCGAGGTTTGGAGGAAGCCCTGGAAGGTCGCGAGGCCGGCGACAATTTCAGCGTTACCGTGGCACCAGAAAAAGCCTACGGTCGGCGCAAGACTGATGCAGTGCAGCGTGTGCCGATCAAACACTTGATGGGTGCCAAACGCTGGAAGGCAGGCATGGTGGCACAGGTGCAAACGGAGCAGGGCCCACGCCATGTGGTTGTGGTTAAGGTTGGTCATAAGTTTGCGGATGTCGACACCAACCATCCGATGGCCGGAAGAACCCTGACCTTCGATATTGAAGTGCTTGAAGTGCGGCCAGCCGATCCGGAAGAGCTGGCGCACGGCCACGCTCATGGGCCGGGTGGGCATCATTGAACGATTAAGCCCGGCAAATGAACGGTACTTTCAAGCTCCGCCCCTACCAGCAAGAAGCCGTCGATGCCACGCTGAATCATTTCCGCAAGTCCGGCGAATCGGCGGTCATCGTGCTGCCCACCGGCGCCGGTAAAAGCCTGGTCATCGCCGAGTTG
>JAGYIL010000011.1 GCA_018402545.1 Saccharospirillum sp.
TTCGATCGTTCTCCCATTGACGAACGAAAAGTCTGGGTAGTTTTGCGACACATAGCGAACATCGAGCATTGTTGAGACTCTCTGAGCAGGAAAGTCATCCAGCTTGCGAAAGCCGATGAACGGACTCTGTCTCAGTGTCTTCTTGTTTAGGCCCTCATACTCAAAGCCCAACCTTGCCCATAAGCGCTTGTTCTCACTCAGCAAGTAACGAAACTCAGGCACGAACAACGAGCGGGTGTGATCCGCTGTTTCATACTGGGTATGGGAGAGAAAGCCAGCAAACTCCGTTCTTTCCGATGCCTTAACCAGTAGGTCACCCGTGACTCGAAGTCCATACTCTTCTTTCACTTCAGTCTGTGGCGTGTAGTCAAACTCAAGGCCAAAGATCGTAACTTTGCGTGTTTCGGTGCTTTGCGTGGGGTTACTGTCTCTTACGATGCTGAAACTAAAACGCACGGGATTGAGCTTGCGGTTAATGTCTATTAGAAATCGTTCAACATTAGCTCTGACCTGCGGTGGGGCACCAGCGGGTAGTTCCTTAAGCACCTCTACGAATTTATCCCTCGCATCGTGGAGCTGCCCGCTTAGGTATAAAGCACGGGCAAGTTCAAGCTTGATACGAATTGCATCCGTCTCGTTGGTGAGTCCGCTGAGTATTTCAACAGCGGTCTTTGGGTCACGCTCGATGGACAGCATCGCCTCAGAGAAGCGACGCTGGATCTCATCGTTCGAGTAGGCGGGTGAAGCCAACAATAAAAGAGCCGCAAGAAGCGGCCCTTTTAACCTACAACGACATAAATTCAAAAGGTCTCTAAGCCCCTGAATCTAGCGTCGCGCACCAAAGGCCCCGCCGTAGAATTCATTGCCTGACTGGACAGCAAATGTGCCCCCAATCTCTTGTGCTGTCGGGCCATAGAACCTGCCAGTAGCTGTTCCAGCTAAGGCACTCCCACCTGTGCCCACCCCTGTGGTGGAAACATTGCCCGAAAACAACGCTGAACCCGCGGAGTAAGTCAACGACCCACTAAGATTCAAGTTAGTCGCCGAGGAAGTGGCAAGAAGATCCCTCGTAACGGCAGTTCCACTCGTAGAGAACGTCAAACCACGTGCAGCAAAGTCAGCTGTTGCGGACATAGCTGAAGAAGTAAAGTAGTCAGCGCCGTTAGAGTCCGAGTACCTACCACCTGTTACTCCAGCGTATGTGGCCGTTCCAGTCGTTGGTACTGAACTACCCGAAGTTTGACTTCCCACAGACATAAACCCATAAGTCCCCGCGCCAGTACCACCACCCGTAACCCAAGTACCGAAGGTTTGGTATTCAAACCCAAATCGGGTTGGGTTGGCAGCAAGCGCATAATTCTGCCCGTTAGCGCTCACAACCGCATCAACACGTGAGTCGATGACAAGAGTACCGAAGGTG
>JAGYIL010000002.1 GCA_018402545.1 Saccharospirillum sp.
GCTGTTCGGTCACAGCGGAGGCGCATTATAGGGACTGAGTTCCCCGGGTCAACGTCTTTACTGACTTTCTTCCAAACTTTCTGCGGAAAATAAAAAAGGCGTTCCGGGGAACGCCTTTTTCCGTTGCACTCTCAGCTATAAGAGTGGCGCTACTTCACCACGCGCAAAGACGGCTTCTTACTACCACCGTCATCACCTCCCGATGGCGTGTCATCCGGATCCGGGTCGTCCGGCGCTTCGAGGTCGAACCCCATACCCTGACCATTCTCTTTGGCAAAAATGGCCATAATAGAAGACATGGGTGCTCTGACCAGAGTAGGCACACCGGAAAAGCGAGCGCTGAACTCAACCCAGCGGTTGTCGAGCACCAGCTCCCTGACCGCCGACGGCGCAATATTGAGCGTAATCTGACCATCCCGAACAAATTGCACAGGCACTTCAACACCCGGGAAGTCGGCTGCAATCACCAGATAAGGCGTGCAGTTGTTGTCGACAATCCACTGATGGAAAGCCCTGAGCATATAGGGTTTGTTGGAGGTCATTTCACTCATCAGTCGCGCATCTCCTGCTCAACCTCTGAGAGGCTGATCTGGAACGATTCACGTTCAAACAGCCGATCCATATATTTGTGGATCGGTTTGGCCTGCTTTTCAGTCAGCTCAATACCCAGAGCCGGCAGACGCCACAAAATCGGAGCAACGCAACAATCCACCAGCGTGAATTCCTCGCTCATGAAAAACGGCTTTTCATCGAACAGAGGCGCGATGGCCAGCAGACTTTCACGCAGCTCCTTACGGGCCTTGGTGACACTGTCTTTGCTTTTTGCGGCCACGATAACATCGACCTTGTCGCACCAGTCACGCTGAATACGGGCCATGTACTGACGGCTCTCGGCCCGGGCAACCGGGTAGACCGGCAACAATGGCGGATGCGGGAAGCGCTCGTCCAGGTACTCCATCATCACATAGTGTTCAAACAACGTTAGGTCACGGTCGACCAGCGTCGGCAGCGAGTTGTATGGGTTGATGTCGGCAATTTCCTGAGGCATGTCATCCGGATCGACGTCTTTGATGTCGACCGCTACGCCCTTTTCCGCCAGCACAATACGCACCCTGTGGCTGTATTGACTGGCCGGATCGGAGTAAAAAGTCATGGAAGAACGTTTGGCAACGACGCCCATTAGGTACTCTCCTCGATGTAAAAACACCCTGATACAAGACAAAACAAGCGCGGACCAGCCGCGCTTATCAAAAAATGGCACTCGACAGACACGTTAGTGAATGTCTTTCCACAACTCGCGATACAGCAACTGACCGATCACCAGAAACACCGCCAGGAAGGCAAACACCATCCAGCCAATGCGCTCACGGTCGGCGGCAAAGGGTTCGCCCATATACTCCAGGAAATTCACCAGGTCATAGATGGTCTCATCGTACTCGGCCTTGGTCTGTGAGCCTTCGACAGCGTAGTTCTCGCAACCGCCGCTGGTCATCAGATTACCGGTCAGCGGATCGAAACGACGCTCACTGACCGGGGTGGGGGCTTCGGCACATAGACCCTGAAGCTCCATCAGCACGTGCGGCATACCAACATTTTCGAACACAGAATTGTTCACGCCCATCGGACGGCTGTCGTCCTGGTAGAAGCCACGCATGTAGGAGTATAACCAGTCCTCCCCACGGACCCGGGCTACCAGAGTCAGATCCGGTGGCGCGGCGCCAAACCAGTCTGCACCATCCTGACGGCTCATGGAATTTTCCATCAGCGAACCGATAGCCGCATCGGTAAAGATCAGGTTTTCCGCGAAAATCTCTTCGGGGATATCCAGATCGGCCGCGACCCGGTTATAACGGCCGTACTCAAGTGAGTGACAGGCCATGCAGTAGTTCATGTAAGTCTGCAAACCACGCTGCAACGAGGCCTTGTCGCTGATGTCAGTGTCGATGCTGTCTAACTCGACAGATGGACCAGCGGCCAATGCCACCAGCGGGGTAACACTCAGTATGAGAGACAGAAACAGTTTCTTCATTTCTCTGGCACCCTCTCTGGAACTGGCTTGGTTTTCTCATATTTGCTGTAAAACGGCATTAACAAGAAAAAGGCGAAATAAATCAGGGTAAATATCTTTGAAAGCAGGTTATTCAAACCCGTCGCAGGCTGAATGCCCAGCCACGTCAACACCATAAAGGCGATGGCGAACACTACGATTGCCACTTTGCTGTACATGCCTTTGTAGCGCCAGCTCTTCACCGGGCTACGATCCAGCCATGGCAGAATGAAGAGCAGCGCTATCGCCGCACCCATCAGGCAGACACCGAGCAACTTGGCATCAATACCCAGTATCGAAAAGTCGATCGCACGCAGAATGGCGTAGTAGGCACCGAAATACCAAACCGGGTGAATATTTTCTGGCGTTTTCAGGGCATTGGCTGGCTCAAAATTGGCGTACTCAAGGAACTTTCCGTCCATCTCCGGAAAAAAGAACACAACACCACTGAACACCATCAAAAAGATGATGATCATCGGCAATTTCCCGAGCGTGTAATAGGGATGGAAGGGAATGCCGTCGAGTGGGCGGCCATACTCGTCCATGTGTTTCTTGATGTCGACACCATCGGGGTTGTTTGAGCCTACTTCATGCAGCGCGAGAATGTGCAGCACAATCAGCAAGGCCAATACCAGTGGCAGAGCGATCACGTGTAACGCGAAAAACCGGTTAAGGGTAATGGTTGAGATTAGGAAGTCGCCACGAATCCATTCAGCCAACCCATCACCGATGACCGGAATGGCGCCGAACAGCGAGATGATAACCTGAGCGCCCCAGTAGGACATTTGCCCCCAGGGAAGCACATAGCCCATAAAGCCTTCTGCCATCAGTACCAGGTAAATCAGGCAGCCGAACAGCCAAATCAACTCCCGGGGCTTTTGGTAGGATCCGTACATGATTCCCCGAAACATGTGCAGGTAAACCACAATGAAAAAGGCGGAAGCCCCGGTGGAATGCATGTACCGGATCAGCCAGCCCATCTCAACATCCCGCATGATGTACTCGACAGAGCGAAATGCTTCATCCGCAGAAGGCACATAAGACATGGTCAGCCAAATACCCGTCAGTATCTGGTTGGCAAAGACTAGGGTTGCCAGCAAACCAAAGACATACCAGAAATTGAGGTTCCTTGGCGCATAGTATTTTGACATGTGCTTTTCGTAAGCGTTGGTAACCGGCAAGCGATGATCAAGCCATGTCATGAAGTTGGATTTGGAGTTACTCATCAGGCTGAATCCTCACCAATGGTTAGCATGGACCCTTGGATCATATGCGGCGGAACGACCAGATTGGTTGGTGCTGGCATGCCTCGGTAAACACGCCCCGCCATGTCGAACCGGGAGCCGTGGCAAGGGCAAAAGAAACCGCCCGTCCAGTCCGCATCAAAAGACTGAGGCTCGACACTCGGGATAAACTGTGGCGAGCAGCCAAGGTGGGTACAAACCCCCTCGATCACCAGCAAATCTTCAGACCGCGAGCGAACCGTGTTCTGCGCGTACTCAGGCTGCTGCGAAACAACTTCTGATTGCGGGTCGGCGAGATTGTCGATCAGCTCTTCGCTACTGAGGTTGGCAATGGCCTCTTCAGTGCGACGTACGATGAAAATCGGCTTGCCGCGCCATTCGGTAATGCGCATTTCGCCGGGTTCGAGCCTGCTGATATCAACGGTCACCGGAGCCCCGATCGCCTTGGCTTTCTCACTGGGGAACCAGGAGCGGACGAACGGGGTTGCAACTCCAACCGCGCCTACGGCACCCATGGCACCGGTCGCGATATAGAGAAAGCGGCGCCGACCCTTATTTACGCCGTCTTGCGTCATTATTAGGTCCTCTGTCTGAAGGTAGAAAAAATACGGGGTAGTTTCCACAAAATGACGGGAATACTAAAGAATTACACTCCCACTGACAAGAAAACCCTTCGTTGAACAGGGGTATTGGCAGGGGTCAGGCATCGCCTGCAAGCCGCACGGCACCGGTGCCGTCTGGCGCCGCGAGAAACAAAAACGCCCGGACAAGTCCGGGCGTTTTGAAAGCAGGGCCATCCAGAACGATTAACGCTTGGAGTATTGCGGACGCTTACGCGCCTTGTGCAGACCGACTTTCTTACGTTCAACCATCCGGGCGTCGCGGGTTACATAACCGGCGGCACGCAGTTGCTTGCGCAGAGTCTCGTCGTAGACCATCAGGGCACGGGTAATGCCATGACGAATCGCACCGGCCTGACCGTTGGCACCACCACCAGCTACGCTGATGATGACGTCGAACTTGTCAGTCAGCTCAACCAGTTCCAGCGGCTGACGAACGATCATGCGTGACGTCTCACGACCGAAGTACACATCCAGAGGGCGCTTGTTGACGCTGATCTGGCCAGTACCCGGACGCAGGTAGACACGTGCGGCTGAGGTTTTGCGGCGACCTGTACCGTAATATTGCTGAATTGCTGTCATGTCGCTCCCCATTAAATCTTCAGTTCTTTGGGCTGTTGTGCAGTATGCGGATGATCGACACCGGCATACACCTTCAGCTTCTTCAGCATGGCACGGCCAAGCGGATTCCGGGGAATCATGCCTTTAACCGCCAGTTCGATCACGCGCTCGGGCTTGTGGTCGATCATTTTTTCGAAGCTCATGGACTTCAGGCCACCCGGGTACCCGGTATGACGGTGATACATTTTTTGCTTGGTCTTGCGACCGGTCACAGCCACTTTCTCGGCGTTGATCACGACGATGTAATCGCCGGTATCCACGTGAGGCGTGAACTCTGCTTTATGCTTGCCGCGCAAACGACGAGCAATTTCGGTCGACAAGCGACCCAACGTTTGGCCTTGGGCATCGACTACGTACCAGTCGCGCTTTACTTCAGCCGGTTTTGCTACAAAAGTTTTCATTTAACTCCGCCTAATAAAAGTGGGGGGCTCAGGGGCAGTTAATCCGAAATAAGGGCGCGGATAGTAAAGAAACAACCACCCCTTTGCAAGGGCCTTCGATCAAATAGTATTCAAAAACAGGGCGATGGCCGAACGAGCCATCTACAACCCTTCGCTACCCGTGGTTCCGCCCGGCATTCTCACTCTGGAGAAGCGCACCAGGCCTACACCAAGGCCGGCTATACAGCCAAAAACCGTCACCAGCATGCCGATGACGGTTTCAGGCTCCAGGCCATCTCCCGGGCTCAGCGCAAAGCGGGTAACACCCCAGAAATAGGCAAGGCTGGCAACCAGAAACGTCAGCATCAACATGCAGACAACCCAGTACCCCTTGGCATCGTAGAGCCGCAAGCTGCCTCTCAGCACCCGGCTGTGCAGTAGCGTAAAGAGGCCGGTCGAGGCCCCCGCAACAATCAGCGCCAGCGCCACCAGGTAGATGATCATGCCGTCCCTCCAGGTTGAATGATGCCGCCCGTCGCTCGGCAATTGCCAAACACGGGCGCCAGAGGCCCTGCCTCAGTGCTCCCGGGTTTTCCGGAACGCAATGTCAGGATGCCGTTCCTGCGCCATTTGCAGGTTGACCATGGTCGGGGCCACATAGGCCAGATTATCCCCACCATCCAGTGCCAGATTATCGTAGGCCTTATCGCGGAATTGCTCCAGTTTGCGCGGGTCGGCACATTCGACCCAGCGTGCTGTGGCCACGCTGATGGGCTCGTATACCGCATCGACTTTATATTCCGACTTCAAACGCTGGGCGACCACATCAAACTGCAGCATACCAACGGCGCCGACGATGAGGTCATTGTTCTTGAGCGGCCGGAATACCTGCACTGCGCCCTCTTCAGACAGCTGCATCAGACCCTTTTGCAATTGCTTGGCCTTAAGCGGGTCGCGCAGGCGAATGCGACGGAACAACTCCGGCGCGAAGTTCGGGATGCCCGAGAACTTGACCATCTCACCCTGCGTAAAGGTATCCCCAATCTGAATCGTACCGTGGTTGTGCAACCCGATAATGTCGCCAGGCCAGGCTTCTTCGACCGCAGAACGGTCGCCGGCCAGAAAGGTCAGGGCATCGGAGATGCGCACATCCTTGCCGGTGCGGACATGCTTCATCCTCATGCCTTTCTCGTACTTGCCGGACACAATGCGCAGGAAGGCCACACGATCGCGGTGGTTCGGGTCCATGTTTGCCTGGATCTTGAATACGAACCCGGAGAAGGTGCTTTCACTGCTCTCAACGACCCGCTCATCGGTCGCTCTAGGCTGGGGGTTAGGTGCCCAGTCCACCAGACCATCGAGCATATGGTCGACACCGAAGTTACCGAGGGCGGTACCGAAGAACACCGGCGTCAGCTGCCCCGCCAGAAACTCCTCCAGATCGAACTTGTTGGCGGCGGCCAGCAGCTCCACATCCTGACGCAGTTCATCGGCGTATTCGCCCAGGGCCTTGTCCACTTCAGGGTTGTCTAGCCCCTTGATCACCCGACGCTCCTGGATGGTGTGGCCCTGGCCACTCTGGTACAGCAGCACTTCATCGTTCAGCAGGTGGTAGACGCCCTTGAACTGCTTGCCCTGGCCAATCGGCCAGGTGATGGGCGCGCAGCTGATCTTGAGGATGTTCTCGACTTCATCCATCAGCTCAAGCGGCTCGCGGATGTCGCGGTCGAGCTTGTTCATAAAGGTCAGCACCGGGGTTTCGCGCATCCGGGCGACATCCATCAGCTTGATGGTCCGGTCCTCAACGCCCTTGGCGGCGTCGATCACCATCAAACAGGAGTCGACTGCAGTCAGGGTACGGTAGGTGTCTTCGGAGAAGTCCTCGTGCCCCGGGGTATCGAGCAGGTTGACCAGCTTGTCGTTATAGGGGAACTGCATGACCGAGGTGGTAATGGAAATACCACGGTCTTTTTCCATTTCCATCCAGTCCGATTTGGCGTGCTGGCCAGACTTCTTGCCCTTCACGGTACCGGCCGTCTGCAGAGCCTTCCCGAACAGCAGCACCTTTTCAGTAATGGTGGTCTTACCGGCATCGGGGTGCGAAATGATGGCGAAGGTATGACGTTTTGAGACTTCTTCAGCAATGGTGCTCATAGATAAGCGGCATTTCCCAGACAAAGCGGTTCAAATTGCCGCGCATTATAACGTTCGCCGCCTGATTTTCGACCACGGGGGCGAAGATAGTCGACGGTCCATGTAAAATACCGCCACCTAACGCCTGAAGTGACCCGCTTGACCATGACGCATCGCCAGCCACCCGAACCCGCCAAAGACACGATTTACGCCAGCGCACACGGTCAAGTCGCCGACTTCCGCTTTGACGATACCGTCGCGCGCGTCTTTCCGGACATGATCAAACGCTCGGTCCCGGGCTATAGCCATATAATAGGCATGATCGGCATCCTCGCCGAGCAGTACGCCCAGCCCAACAGCCGGCTTTATGATCTGGGCAGTTCACTCGGCGCCGCCAGCCTGGCCATGCGCCACCGGGTACATGCCCCCGGTGCCGTGATCGTCGCGGTCGACAACAGCGAAGCCATGCTCGAACGCAGCCGGGATTTCCTGGAGAGTGAGGACTTGCCAACCCCGGTGCAGACCCTCTGCGCGGACATCACCTCACTGACGCTTGAAAACGCCTCCTTCGTGGTGTTGAACTTCACCCTGCAGTTCATACCGCTCGACCACCGCCAGGAAACCCTGCAACGGATCTACGACGGCATGCTGCCCGGCGCCGCCCTGGTGCTTTCTGAAAAGCTGCGCTTCCCGGATCCAGTACAGGACCAGTTACTGATACAACATCACCACGACTTCAAACGCGCCAACGGCTACAGCGACCTGGAAATCAGCCAGAAACGCCAGGCGATTGAACGCGTGTTGCTGCCGGAAACCGCCGAAGACCACCTGCAGCGGCTGAAAGCGGTTGGCTTCAGCACCGCAACCCTCTGGTTTCAGAGCTTCAACTTCGCCTCCTTTCTGGCCATTAAGTAGCACGGGTACCCATGATCGACTTTCGCCCCTTTATCGACACCCTGACACGAACGCCCCTGTCAGTCTGGCAAGCGCCACTTCAAGCCCAGCTTGATGACCTGTTCGCCAACCTGAACGATGGCAATTTGCCGCGCTTTTTGAAATGCATCGACCAACTCCCGGATGTGACCGATATCAGTTTCGACCCGCACCGTGTCGAACTGACCTCAATCAATCCCCTAAGCGACACAAACCAGACGCAACTGGAGCACGCCCTGCGCGGCTTAATTCCCTGGCGCAAAGGACCGTTCCGGTTGTTTGGCACCCACATCGACTCTGAATGGCGCTGCGATCTGAAATGGGCCCGCGTCGCCCCGCACCTGAGCGACCTGAATGGCCGGTGCGTACTGGACGTCGGCAGCGGCAATGGCTACTACGGCTGGCGCATGAAAGCCGCAGGCGCCCGTATCGTTGCTGGCATCGACCCGTCCTGGTTATCCGTCGTGCAACACCTGGCCATCAACCACTATGTACAGGACCCGAGTCACACGGTTTTGCCGTTCACGCTGGAAAGCCTGACCCCCGACCTCGAAGCTTTCGATACGGTGTTTTCGATGGGCGTGCTCTACCACAGACGCTCGCCACTCGATCATCTCGCCGAGCTACGTGCAGCGTTAAGACCCGGCGGTGAACTCGTGCTGGAAACCCTGGTCGTCGAAGGCAACGAACGCGAAGCCTTCGTGCCACCGGGCCGCTATGCCCGGATGAATAACGTCTGGTTCTTACCCAGCCCAAAAGCACTGGCTCACTGGCTGGAGAAATCCGGTTTCGAAGACGTGCACATCGCCGATGTCACCCCGACCACAACCGAAGAACAACGCACCACCGACTGGAAACCGGGGCAGTCGTTAACCGACTACTTAAACCCAGCTGATCAAACACAAACCATCGAAGGGCACCCGGCACCACTGCGCGCAACCCTTATCGCGACAAAACCGGCTGGTGCCAAACGACTCCGCAGATATTATCTGGACTGAGGTTACGCTCAGAATAACTTGACTCAATAGACAGTTATTAATGTAGCTTCCACAGCAAAAGCCAACTCAATCACAAATCTTAAATTGATTGGCAAAGTGATTAAATTTTACGAATAAATGGTCACTTTTCTAGCTGTTCAAACGGGATACAATCGAATAATCTCACCTAATCGATTCAAACATCGATACTCAATAACGGCGTAAGGACTCAGCATTAGCTGAATGCGCCAATGATAGTTGAAGGAAGGATTTCTTCATGAGATTGAACATCAACAGTCCCCTAGCCGCGTGCGTGCTGCCAGAATCCGGGCAACTTTCGCCATACCAAGCTATAGGCCTGGTAACGGACTTGGCCATGAACCACAGCCACTACATCGACAGCTCCGTGGGCGACACCCTTGAGCGACTGATGCCCGCGTTAAATGCTGGCAATGCAAAGGTTTTTTTCGATGAAAGCAGTCGACCTTATGGCTATGTGAGCTGGGCTACGCTTCCTGAGGCGCTTCATCACTCTCTGTTGGCTAACACCTGTAACACTTCCACTGAACTCGCACAATTCTTTAACGAGACTCCGGGCGACAAGCTGTGGTTTTTCGATCTTCTATGTCCGTTTTCCAGCCCACTAATCATGCTTCAAACACTCAAGCATGAGATGAGTAATTACGACAGTGCATTCCTGGCACCTCACCCCAATGCGGAATCTAATACGGTCCGGAGGTTATGGTAATGGCAATGCCTTCATCAATTGAACAGCCTAATTCCAACGCTATCAGCTATCACGAAGCCCTAGGCATGATGATGTGGCTGATGAAACACGCTGACTATCATAGCCAATGGCCACTCTGGAGTGTGGATACCGATATCGTACCGGCCCTGCTGCACGGCCAAAGTAAACTCTATTTCGATGACCATAAAAACCCGGTCGGCTTCGCCACCTGGGCTTGGTTAGACGACGATGCTAAAGAGCAGGTACTTACCAACACCACCCCACTGACCGTAAGCCAGTGGAATAGCGGTAAGCACCTGATGTTTGCGGACTTCGTGGCGCCTTGGGGGCACGGCAAGGGAATACTGAATGACCTTAGAACCCAGGTGTTTCCGGACTATCGAGCATTCAGCTTGGGGCGACACCCTGATGGTAGTGTTCGAAAAATATACTATTGGAAAGGCGTTCGATTCAAAAAGACGATCACGAACGAACAACGGGCCATGAATAAACAACTGTGGGCCAAGGCAGGCTGACAGACCAAGAATTCAGCGAGCACGCTCCACCAAGAACCGTGCCCGCCGAATGCCGCTGCAAGGCGGCCCTTACTAACCCAAAACGTAAAAGTCAATAAGGAACATGAGTATGTCTAAGGTTTATAAGCAAATCAACTCTATCGCTGGGGCTAATGCTGCCGTTTTTGGCGGCGGCGGGGGTAGCAAACGTAAGCGTTCTTCAAGAAAGAAAACTACTGAAATAAAAAGCCAGGCTGTTTCGAGACAGCATAGGGACTATGAGAATGCAATGCGTTCAGCTGGCTGGGGGTATGTAAAAGACTACTCTCGAGAAGAGCTTAAGGTCACTGGCGACTCAAAAACACCTGCTATGTTTGCAGGTGCGGTAGCATCAGCTTATGGACCTACTGGCGCAATAAGACTAGCTGGCAACATTGTATCAATAGTCTCCACTGCAAAATAATTCAGAAACTAAAATGATGGAGCTTCACGCTAGCTCCATCATTTTGAATGGGATAAATAAAATGGCGCCAATTTTAAGAATCTTACTTCTTATAGTATTAATTTACATTTTTAACATAACGCATTTTGATACCAATAACTCTATGATGTTCGTATTTAAAACTGCAATTTTCGCATTAATCTTCTATTTTTCAGATAGGGCAATAGAGAAGCTAATAAAAAATAATGATATCAATAATTGAATAACCACTTTAGTTAACAAACAGTACTTACTGGTAAATAAGCAACGTTCTTCGTTTCGATTAGAATTAGTCGAAATCATGATCAAACAGTCCAATAACCTTGGAAGTCAACGGGTCAGAAGAAAGCAATGTCACATTAAAAAACGAAAGATAGAGAAATTATTAGACTACCACACTAACGCAGGCCTGATAAGAAGATATGATACTAGGAAAAGCACCAGCCAAGTTAAAAGGAGACTGTTTAAATCAATTCGATCAAGCCATGCGTACTTTGGGCCTAGATTTTCGAGTCGGACTATCGCTATCACCTTTGATCATTGACGATCACTTAGCTTCTGGGTTGATTCTAGAAAAATTTAATACTAATGAAAATATACGGTGTGACTGGAAAAGAGTTTCGTCAAGATCGAAATTATCTACATCAGATAGTCAATGGATTCTTGTATCAGAGGACGGCGACACGTATCTGATAGAAAAGCACCACATCGATCATTTCCGACTATCAGTCTACTCTAATCCAGATGAAGAAGTGATAGCCTACGAGGGTTCACTGGTAGACCTATTCAGAGACCTAGATATAATTCCTTATGCTCTTAATATTAGAAGGGTTAGTCCATCAAAGGAAAATAATGTTAATGCAAACAACGGACCATCGTATATAATTCGACACTTAATTTCCCAGAAAAAAACCGCGAAAGTCATCATTGGCATTTCAATAATGATTGCCCTATTAGGTGTTGTAACCCCCCTAGGCTTCCAAACTTTCACCGACAAGATTCTCCCGTATTCCGCTCAAGGCTCTTTGTTAGTCATTGTAATTCTATTGCTGTTGGCAGCTATTGCCACGAGCATTTTCCAATGCTTCCACGATTACCAGGAAAGCGTGCTTTTCGCCAAGTACCAAAACGGTTTGGGCAAGGAAGTCTTTACCAGGTTAATTTCTATGAATATTCCCTTCTTCGATAGTCAGAAAGTCGGCGACCTGACCAAACTTATTGATCAAATCGAAGAAGCGTCAAATTTTCTCGTTCGTCAATTGTTGGCGTCCGTAGTCTCCGTGATATCACTGTTCGTTGTATTGCCATTTCTATTTTTCTACAGCCCTATGCTGTCATCCATCGTTTTCGGTATCGGTCTATTAATGGCATTAACCGTAGGTTTATCTTTAAAACCGCTGCGCAACCGGGTTCTCCAAGCGTATACCTATGACGCATCCTATCAGTCAACCCTTATCGAGATGGTTAAGGGTATGCGAACTATCAAGTCTCTGGCCAATGAATCCCATTTTCGTCACCGCATCAATACAAGCCTGGAAACCAATCTTTATGGCGACTTTCACATTGCCAAGCTGAGCCATGTAGTAAGGGCTATTGTGAATTTCCAAAGCCAGTTGATAACCATTGCAGTTATTTTCTTCGGTGCTCAGGCCGTATTTGCAAATGAAATGACCATCGGTCAACTGATCGCCTTTAATATGATGGCTGGCAACGTGGTGAACCCTCTTTTATCGTTGGTCATGACCGCCAGTGGCTGGGAAACCTTCAAACTGGCTAAGAAGCGACTTGAAGAACTTCAACCACCAGACCCCATCGCTCTGCCAATGGAAGCAGACGAGCTGGACCTGAACGGCCCCATTGAATTCCAGGATGTCTGGTTCCGATACCCCACACCCTCGTCTGGCGACGCACAGGAAACCGATGACTATGTATTGAAGGATATAAGCCTGACTATTCAACCGAGTGAGATCATAGGCATCGTTGGCGGTAGTGGGTCGGGTAAGTCTACTCTGGCCAATCTACTGCTCGGTTTCTACCAGCCCACCCGGGGTAAGATCAAAGTCAACGGTTATGATATCGACCTGATTCCACCCGAGGTGCTGCGAGCCCGGATCTCATCGGTACAACAAACCAGCTTTCTGTTTAATACGTCAGTAATGGAGAACGTTCATCTGGGGCGACTGAATTCGACCGTGGACGACATCCAAACCGCTCTGGAAGCTTCTGGCAGCAGTAATTTTGTGGATGAAATGCCGCAGAAGTTCCTGACCCACCTGAGCGAAGATGGCGGCAACCTCTCCGGCGGGCAGCGCCAGCGGCTGGCTATCGCCCGGGCACTGGTGCGCAACAGCGATATATTGCTGTTTGACGAGGCGACCAGCGCGCTGGATAACCAGACGGAAGAGAAAATAAAAGAGACGATCTACCAAGCCTGCCAGAATAAAACCGGCATTATTATCGCTCACCGGCTGAACACCCTGTCTTATTGCGACCGTATTGTGGTGATGCAACAGGGCCAGATTGAGGCTGTGGGCACGCACGACGAGTTATTGGCCGGTGACAACAGCTATAAGGCGATGTGGGATGCGATGATGAAACGCGATGCCGCCATGGACCGGCTATCACTGCACACTGATGCCCTGCCAGAGAAGCCGGAGCAAGAGGTCTCAGATGCAGTATAGTTTCAAGGAGATTCATGCGCTCAACCTGTTGAGCGACAACCCCGAATACAGTAAACGATTTAACGTGCCGATCGACCTTAAGGTCATGACTTTTCTTATTCTTCTCGTCGTGGCCATAGCAGTCACCTGCGCGATTATATTTAAGGTCGATAAGATTGTACCCGCCCAAGGCATACTGGAAGCTCGCGCCAAATTATTTGAAGTACGCAGCCCTCAAGCCGGTTATATCGATACCATTCATATAACCGAAGGCATGAAAGTTGAGCAGGGTACCGAGCTGGTGAGTTTCGATACCGAATTGATGGATTTGGAGGTAGATCGTCTTCGCCAGGAACTGACAACGTTGTCGCGCGCTGTATGGAGTGACTATTATCAGATACAGGCGTGGTTGGCACCAACTACTCGGGCTAGCCTTAGCAGCAACCTCGAAACTGTGCCCAACTCTATGGATAACCAAGAGTATCAAGGCTATCTGGAACGGGCTCTGCAGCACTCACTGGCTGCTCAGGATCAATCGCTGGCGGGGTTGGATATTCGCCAGGCGAACCTTTCCCGACAGATTGATCTGATGGCAGCGTCACTCGACATGGAGCACGCGGAGTTTGACCGTGTGCGGCGCTTGCACAATCAGGGCATCGAGAGTCAAAGCGCCGTCGATGCCGCCCAGCGGACTCTACTTGATCTACAGTCAAACTTGGAGTCTCTGCGTGCCGAGCGCCGCAATGTACTAACTGAACAAAGCCGCCTCTTGGTTGAGCAGGATAAGCTAAAAGACGACTTTATTCTGGAACGCCTGCTGCGGCTGAATGATCAGCTGGATCAGTACCGCCAAACCCAAAGTCGCTTGCGCAGTCAATTACGTCAACGTGAGGATATGACGGTACGCGCCCCTTTTCCTGCTGTGGTCGATCAGGTTTTTGCCCGGGGTCGGCACGAGGTAATGGAGGGCGGCGCCCCGTTGCTGGAACTGCGGCCGTTGTTTGACAGCGACGATCTGGAAATCGAGATTCGAATACCCTCCAACTACGCCATCTGGGTAGAGCCCGGCATGGAGTTTCGGGCCAGTTCATTGGGTAGTAACCCGGATGACCATGGTCGTTTGCATGGCACCGTCGGCTTTGTTTCCCGATCCTCTGAGTCGGCTAATGGCGCGGACGGCCAGCGTTTCTATCGGATGACCGGAAACATTAGCAAGATGGACATCGTTAACCCGGAAACCTTTCTCCGCCCCGGTCTGCAACTGAGTGTAGAGATTAAGGCCGGCGAACGCCGACTGATCAATTACCTGTTCGACCCTTTCACCAAACACCTGCGCACCGCCCTAAGTGAGCCTTCATAATGCAGCAAGTCACCGTGAAGCTAAGGATGAGTATGGTCGGCGCATTGCTGGGGCTATTGGCGCCACTGCCGCTATGGGCCGATGTGGCTGATACCCTGGGTTTAACCGCCTATCTAGAGGCGACCCTGATGTACCATCAGGTGCAGCGAGAACACAATACCCGAGCCCAGGCTGAATCACTGAGCCTAAGCGCGGGTGAACGTTATTACTGGCCGCAGGTCACGGCCCGGTCTGACTACGGTGAGATCACAGACGAAACCGAGGCGACTCAACCTTCGTTGTCCAGCCGCTCAGTTCAAAGCGGTATCACCACGGGCCTTGATACAACCTGGACTTCCTGGATAGGAACCGATGTAACCCTGGGGTTGGAACATCAATATGGGCGCCAATTGGGTAAGGTCAGCCAAGGCATTCCAGAGGACGATTTGCAAGCTCATACCCTAAGTGTAGAGGTTTCCCAGCCGCTGCTGAAACATAACACTGTGTTTTACAACCGTCTGCCACTGCATCGGGGTCGCACGGAATGGGAGCAATACAGAACCGAAGGGGAACTCAACCGGTTAACCCTGCTCAGAGACGCGATGCTCGACTACCTGTCAGTTCAGGAAGCGCACGACCGGCTCGAAATTCAACAAGACAAGTTGGAACACACCCTCTACTTGGCCGACTTAACCGAAACTCTGGTTACCGAAGGACGAAGCCTCGATATAGATCGGGACCTGGCACGGCTCGATGTTCTGCGACAGGAACAGACAGTAGCCAATGCTCAGCTTTCTCTTCAACAGAGCCAAGGCAGGCTGTCGCTCCCCTGGCTAGCCGACACCGACATTCAGGTTCAGCCGCAGCCCTCATTTTCAGTGCTGATTGACCAGTTGTTGCCAATACTCAGTGATCACTCCAACGCTGATCGACACCCCGAATACCGCCAACAGCAACTGCTACTCCGTAGTGCAACCCTTGAACAACGGGCGGCACAACGCGACCGTTGGCCAGACCTGAGCTTCTACTACCGGTACGAGAAAAACTATCGGGATGTTCTGCCCGATGAGGAAAGCCAGGCATGGGGGCTGCGGATCAACTACGCCTTGTTTGACCTGCCCACCCGTGAACAACAAGCTCGCAGACGTGCGGATGCCACAATTGCGCGTTGGAACGTGGAAGACATGGAAAAGCAGCTACGCTGGGAAACAGCCATACGTCTGGAGAATACCGAAACACTCCTCAACGAGCTTGCATTGCATGCGCAGAGTCAAGCACTCAGCCAGCGAGCGCTCGACCATGAACTGGCACGTTATCGGGAAGGCCTGGCCAGCTACAGCGCAGTACAAGATCGGCAGAAAGCCCTATTGGATCGAGAAATGGAAGCTCTGACTTCTCAGCTCGAGCTTGCTCGTGATCTGATTGAGCTTGGATATTATCGCCAATGGGATTGGCTAAACCAACTGCACTAAAAAGGAAGGCTACTGCCTTTTGCAATGACAAGGAGATCACAATGACATTGGCAAATCACCCAGCCGACGTAGCCCAACCAAAGGTGATAGACCGTTTGGCACAACTGGTACGTGATGGGTTTGAAAATCCGGAAGGCATAACCGGTCGGGTACAGCTAAACATACCAGGCTATGATCTGGCTCACCCTATTTCCATTTGCTTCACACCCAACAACCTATCTGTACAACATCAGTGGATAGATCGGCCAGAGGCAACCCTCACAATGCCGCTGGAGACAGTGGATCGCATTGTGAACACCATTACCGAGGTGGACTTTAGAGATCCGGACATCATAGGCACCATACACCTTGACGGTGATCTGGATCTGATCAACCACATTGCCAAATCATTGTTGCGGCCCTCCGAAGATACACGCGAGCGTTTCGAACTGGCTGAAAAACTCGACACGGACTCCTACACCCTGACCGATATCCCCCGTGTAGCTAACCCGTCAGAACTGCAGATACTTGAATTCATCGCCGCCGGTCGCCCCATGATCGTGACCGACCTGGACATGCGAGTTCCTCACGGCCAGTGGTCACTCGGCCGACTGGAAGCCGATTATGGCGAGGTACCATTGCGCGTCCGTTCGGCCGAGCGAAAAGAAACCGTGGCCGAGTTCATTCAGCGGGTGCGATCGGCGGACCTGGAGAACGACCGGATCATCGAAGGCCACACCAAGGCCTACACTGAAGGCTGCTTCCTGCCGGAACCGATGCACAAAGACTTCATGCCCAATCACTTCACACGGGATGACTACATCGAGCCGCAAATCTGGCTCGGTTCGGTGCCGGTGAATGTGCCGGCAAGCAGCCTACATCACGATCCGTTGGACGGGTTCCTGTATCAGGTTATGGGACGGAAAAAGATCATCATGTACGCCCCGGATCAAGCGCTCTACCTGTACCCAATGAAGGCTTACAACAACTATCAGCCGTGCTGGGTAAAACCGGAAGCGCCGGACTATAAACGCTTCCCCGAATTCACCAAGGCTCGGAGTATCGAGACAGTGCTGAATCCAGGCGAGCTCCTGATTCAGCCCGCAGGCTGGTTTCACGCGGTATATTGCCTGGACTCGCCAACCTTTTCCGTCAGCTACTTTTTGAGGCACTGATGTCAATGGAAGCGCTGGCACCTCACCCTGCATTTTTGATCGATGATAAATGGAACCTAACGCCAGCCAATGGTGTTCTGGCTAGGTTTCTGTTGATACAGCATCGCAAGAGCTTTGAACTAAAAGTGGATGAGCTTAGAGCAGCATTCGACAAAGGCCTGCGGAACGCCGATGACGCTTTATCGTTACACCACGACTTGATGGACGCCGATCAAACCCTACACGCAATACAGTGTGCCTTTGATTTAAAAAAATGGTCAGGGTATGGGCTCGATAAACGTTCCACCATTAGTGATTGGCATGCCTGTATGAGCCGTGAGTTTGGTCAGTTAGTTGATGACTATATGAACTTTATAAGGCTGTATGACGGTCATTTACCCTCCTCGGTTAAGAAATGGCATGAAGCCATATCAACCCCGGGTGTTCCCCCGAAGCTACAGCAAAAATATGCCTTTATTGCGAACCAATATGAAGCAGATACTGAGAAGGGTTCTAACGCCTTGATCCAGCGGTCGAGGATCGACCCCGATTTGATAGCATGCGATTATCGAGTGCGCGAGAATCACCTTCTTAAAGGCCAGGCCGACTTTACAGTGGAACATCAGGCAGAAAGCCAGGCTTATTTCAGAAAAATACTGGGTAGCGCTGGGAGAAAAACGGCATTGCTATCGGAAGTACGTGACTTTGAGAGCAGTAGGTACTCAACAATCCACTTTACACTAGACGATGTCTTGAGTGTACTCAGAAGTGCCTTCGGGCAATGTCACCCTGAATGTTTACGGGAGTTTAACGATGTGCTGGCAAACCGTCGGCTTCGACTGCTACCGGACTCCTGTTCTCCCGACCTTTGCCTGGATACCCCCTTTGGAAGCCATGTTCAGTTGTACTTCGATGGTAGCCTAGCATCAACGGTAAGACTGGCTCACGAGCTCGGGCATGCGGTTCATCAATACCTTCATCGTCACTCTGACGCTGCCTGCCTTCCACTAACGGAGGTTGACAGTGAAACCTGGGCACTGGATTTTGAAACCGTTTATCTGGACAGGCTTGGAATAGAACACCCGGAAGTCTTATGCGCACTTAACGCCTTCAAGCAAAGCCAACGCATTGAAATGAATCACAGGCATCGAATGTTGCACGGTTTCGAACAGGCCCTGCACAAACAAGATACTAAGTCAGTGACTGATGTCAATGCTCTCTGGCTAAATATGAACCGGCTTTTCTATGGCGAGAGCATCGAATTTGACGACGGTTTTGAACATGCCTGGATGGATGTTCACCACCTGTTTACTGCCCCGTTTTATCTGATGGTTTACGGTATCGCCAAAGACCGTGCCGACACAGACCGCCCAACCCTATCCATAAACCAGCAATATCCAACGAAGGAGAAAACGACATAATGGATATTAAAAGAACAGGGATTGCAATCGTCTTATTGGTTCTGGTGGCGCTCACCGGTTGTGCCCAGACGCCCTTAGTCCCTCACCCCATCACAATGGCTAATCCGGGCCTGCCTGAACTGTATATCTGGCCCAACAGCAACAGCCACTCCAACAACGAAGCATCCATCAGTCTTCTGGTAAAAGCCGGTAGTTTGCAGGAAGCACAGTCCGAGCTGGGTTATGCGCATTTCGTTGAGCATATGGCGTTTAACGGTACCGAGGCCTTTCCAGGCAATGCCATCCGGACTCAGTTGGAAAACCTGGGAATGAGTCTGGGCGATCATTCAAACGCCTATACCACCTTCGACCACACCAGTTACGATCTGTATTTAAACACGGTTGATCCTGAGCGGCTTGAGGCAGCCATCCAATTACTGGCCGAATGGGCGTATCGCATTGAGTTCAATGAACAGGAAGTAGAAAAAGAAAAAGCGGTCATCATAGAGGAGTGGCGTCTTTCGCAGACTGAAGCAGACCGGGTCGACGCTCGTATTGAAGAGAACTATCTTGCTGGCAGCAGACTGGCTGAACGCTTGCCCATTGGCACAAAGCACAGTATTGAATCTGTATCTGCCGATGCTTTGAATGCGTTCTACCAGCGCTGGTATCGTGCCAACAACATGGCCATCGTCGTAGCAGGTGACGTCGATGAAAAGCTCGTGTCAGATTTGGTTCAGCAGTACTTCCCTGCAGACACTCAGCGCAGTCCAGACCCTGGTTCCTTTTCAGTCAATCCCGGTTCTATGAAAGACCGGTTGATTCTGACCGACCCCTACGAAGCCAGCGGCTACGTTAGCCTCGACTACTATGTCGCTCACCCATCTGCCACAACGGTCAATGACGTGTTGGCAATGCAACATTGGCAAGCAGCGCTGGATATCTGGTACGACCGGGTTCAGGCTCGCTTGCCAGAAACCGAGGATGCCGTTGTCGACGC
This sequence comes from Saccharospirillum sp., assembly GCA_018402545.1. GTDB lineage: Bacteria > Pseudomonadota > Gammaproteobacteria > Pseudomonadales > Natronospirillaceae > Saccharospirillum. The sequence goes on from JAGYIL010000002.1 coordinate 19,683, forward strand.
CGATTATTATTGGCAAACCGTGTCGCCCGATACACTGAATGTTAGCCTGTCTGCCTATCTCTCAAATGACGACTTTGAACGGGCCATCGGGATTATCGAAAGCGAACGACAGCGCCTTATCAGTTCGGGAATCAGCCAGACCGAGCTCGATAACTGGCGTGACAGCGTGTTAGAGCATGAGCGTTCCCAACAGGACTCGGCAGGGCACCTGGCAGGTGTGATCTATGATCACGTTCTTGCTGGCTGGCCATTGTTAGGCCAGCCGGAGCGCATAGCACTGTATGAAGACAAACTCGACGAGTTAACACCCCAAAGTGTTCGGGCAGCGTTCACGGCCCTTTTTAATTCAGACCCGAAAGTAACACTAGTACATCCCTACCGTTCACCTGCGCCTACAACAGACGACATTGGCACCTGGCTTGCCAGCGTAGACGTTTCACCACAAGCCCAGGTCAGTGCGGATCAGCCAGGGACGTTGTGGTCCATTAATCCGGCAACTGCCGGTACCATCGTCAAAGAAGAAAGCCTGCCCGAAGAGGTCACCCGCTGGACACTCGACAATGGCATGACTGTATATTACCGGTACAGCGACCAGGCACCCAGCAAGGTCTATTACGAACTCTATGGTTTGCACGGGTTAGATGCGTTGTCACCTGCTGAAACAGCGGTCGCCCGGCTGGCCTTGCCAACGCTAGGTACCAGTGGCCTGCGCGATCTGAACGGTACCCAGCTCAGCGAATGGCTTAATGCGAGGGCCATTACCCAGGTGCCTACCTTTTCATTTTTTGACCGAGGTATTTACGGTTCGGGTCCCTCCCAACAATTCCCGGTCATGATGCGCCTGTTGCACGTTGCCCTGACAGAGGCTCAGGTGGATGACGCAGCCTGGCGACACATACGGAACCAAAACCGGGAACACTTGAATCAGTTAAAGGGGCACCCTCATGAACTTTGGTACAGCCAGCTAGAGGAAACACTGTTTAACAACGATGTTGCTCTGCGATCCTTAACAATGGAGGAACTTGAGCGAATAGAACCAGAGGCGATACAGACACTCTACGACACTTATTTCTCAGGCACGCAGAATTATCGCATGAGTATTGTCGGCGACATTAGCAAGAATGTCGCAATGGCATCCGTATTGGAGGCCGTTGCGACCCTGCCACGGCAGTCAGCCGATTGGACTACTGCACGCTCATACCCATCACCGCAGGCATCAGTGTCTCGCACTGTTTCAGGCAGTGGTGAGCAGACGGCAACCGCCGTGCTTCGGTACAGCCTACCCAAGACTGAAACGCCAGACACCTCCTTTAAGACGCTAAGTTTGCTCGAAGCCTGGATCAACAATGCCCTTTTTGAAGACATTCGGGAGAACAAGGGCCGTGTCTATTCGATTAATTCAGTCATTGATGGAGCCACAATTTCCCAGTCTGAATTTACACTGATCATCGAATTGGCAACGGACCCTGAACGCGTCGGGGCGGTAGTATCTGAGGTGAAAGCCAGGTTACAGTCACTGGCAGAATCACCGGCAACAGAAAGCCAGGTAGCACAGTGGCACGACACCATGGAACGGGACTTCCAACAGACCATCAACGGAGCCGAACAACAAGCGGAAGCACTTGCTTACGCCCCCTTGTTCGGAATGGACCCAATAGAGGCACTGACCTTTAGTTCAGCACCACCAGCAACACCCGACCAACTGGTTAATCTGGCGGCACAATTTACGCAGTCGGGACCGACGTTGATCGAGCTGGTTTGGATGCCCTGACGTTATGACAGCGTCGCACGGTGCAACTCATCGGCTGACTGTTGCACCATATCCGCCACTTCGGCCAGTGCCGTCAATCGCTCAGTCAGGTTTTGCACCGTGCTCAGCGTCGTATTGCTGACTTCACTGAGTTCGTCGCCACCGTGCGCCAGCTGCTGCATCTCAGTCGAAACCGCTTTCACCTGACTTTCCAGTTCGGTAAAGGCGCTGCGCATGGCAGTGACCTGTTCGGCTACAGCTTGCACCCGTTGCTGGCTATCGTGCGCTTGCGCAAGACCCTGCTTGATCTGTTTGGCACTATCAGACAATAGGCTATGAATCTCATTGGCCGACTGATCACTCCGGGTCGACAGAGTACGAACTTCATCGGCTACCACTGCGAAACCGCGCCCATGCTCACCCGCACGGGCCGCCTCAATGGCTGCGTTCAGCGCCAGCAAATTGGTCTGGCTGGCAATGTCAATGATCGCCTGGGAAGCACTTTCTATACGATCATTACTGGTCTTTATCGCATTCATCAGCGTCAGCAACTGCTCCGCCAACTGACGCGTCTGTTCACTCTCGGATTCGGTAGCATCCAGCGACTGCCCTACCTGACTCAGCGCCTGCTCGCTGACCGACACCGCCGACTGTACCCGGGCCAGACTGTCCGAGAGACTCGCCGCGAATTCATGCTGACGCCCAGCCGCATCGTTCAACTCGCCAGACTGAGCACCAATTTCCGACTGAACCTGCCCCAAAGATGACGTTGCCTTCACAAGCCGGCGGGAGACATCCCGGGTTTGCGCCATTACGCTGTTCATCTGTTCGCCCGCCTGCTCAAGGCTGGCTTTTTGCTCACTCACCGACGCCTCGGCTGACCGCGCATCGGCCACAGCACTCAAGGTGATTCGCTGCATGTATGACTGCCCGACCCAGATCATGATCACCGGCAGCAGATAACCCACAACGATATCCCGATTGAGATCAGACCCCGTCAGTGGCGGTTCCGGGAAGTCATGCCCGGTCAGCTTGAAGCGTACAAACACCACCGCCATCAACAGCATCGCCACCGACCAGACTGACCCCCACAGCGGATTGGTCATCATGTAAGCCAGTACAATCAGCGTGACCATCCACAACAGGTACTGCGAATCGATGCCTCCAAACATGTAGGCCGAGTAAAGCGCATGAACCGCCATACCCAGAATGGCAAGGTTACCCCCAAGCACGACGGAATACCCCTGGCGCACCAGAAACGGTACGGGCAACACCAGCGCCATCAGAATCAGCGCGGTCAGTTGCAACTCACCCACCCCAAAGGCACGCCACTTTACCAGCGAGTAAACACCCACCAGCAACGCCAGCAGACAAAACACCACCACCGCCTTCTCTCGTACCTGATCACCCTCGTTATCGGGCAGGAACCACGTCAACATTGAACCACCTCAGCAAATTTGCCTGCAGTATGACTGCAACGGGTGTTGAAACTTTAGACTGTCATGGTCAGTTTGTCCGTTGAGTCACCAATGCATAGCCATCCGATGGTTTAGTGCTTTACTTAATCGTTTAAGAACATTATCGTCCGCCTCCTGTTAACGCCCTACAGAGACCATGCATGAAGAATCAGGTTCAGTTAATTACCTACGTTGACCGCTTGGGTGGCAGCGGCGTTCAGGCCCTGCACCAGTTGCTGAGCACTTCTCTCGAAGGGGTGTTTGGCGGCGTGCATCTGTTGCCGTTCTATACCCCCATCGACGGTTCCGATGCGGGTTTCGACCCCGATGATCATCTGACTGTCGACCCGCGGCTGGGTGACTGGGGCGATGTGCTTGAATTGAGCAACAGCACCGACGTTATGGCCGATCTGATTGTCAATCACGTCTCCAGTCGGTCGCCGCAATTTGCCGATGTCGTCGCCCGGGGCAGCGACAGCCCCTGGTATCCGCTGTTTCTGACTTACCAGAGCGTCTTCCCCGACGGTGCCCGCGAAGAAGAGATCACCGCGATCTACCGGCCGCGGCCCAGCTTACCCTGGACGCCCTATACCCTGGGCGATACCAAGCATCTGATGTGGACTACCTTCACCCCGCAGCAACTGGACATCAACGTTGAAACCGAGGTCGGCGGGGCGTATCTGGACAGCATTCTCGACCGCTTCGAACAATCCGGCGTGTCGATGATTCGGCTCGACGCTGCAGGCTACGCGATCAAACGCCCGGGCACCCGCTGCTTCATGCTGCCGGAGACCTATACCTTCATTCAGCAATTGTCAGACAACGCCGCTGCTCGCGGTATCGAAACCCTGGTTGAGATTCACAGCCATTATCAGACCCAGATCGACATCGCCAACCGGGTCGGTCGCGTCTACGACTTCGCACTGCCGCCGCTGATTTTGCATTTGCTGTTTACCGGCGATGCCAAACCGCTGGCCAACTGGCTGGAACAATCGCCACGCAATTGCATCACTGTGCTGGATACCCACGATGGCATCGGCGTGCTGGATGTCGGTGCCGACGGCGACAAACCGGGATTGCTAGCACCCGAAGCGATCGATCAGCTGGTTGAAACCATCCACCAGCGTTCAAACGACCAGAGCCGGTTAGCCACCGGTGCCGCCGCGTCGAACCTCGATCTGTACCAGGTAAACTGCACCTACTATGCGGCCCTGGGTGAACGCGATAACGAATACCTCATCGCCAGGGCCCTGCAATTTTTCGCGCCCGGTGTGCCCCAGGTGTACTACACCGGCCTGCTGGCTGGCGGCAATGACATGGCCCTGCTGACAAAAACCGGTGTAGGCCGTGACATCAACCGGGCGTATTACCGATCTGCCGACATCGACGACGCGCTGGAACGGCCTGTGGTGCAGCAGCTCATTGCTCTGATTCGCCTGCGCAACGAACATCCGGCTTTCGATGGCAGCTTTACGCTGGACCTTGCTGACAACCAGCTAACCCTGAGCTGGGCGACCAGCGACGCAGGGCTGACCCTGACCCTGGACTGCCTGGCACGCCAGGCCCGCATCACCGATCAGACGGGAGCCACCCTGTTTGTTCTTTAGCAGGAACGTCCATGTTCCGGTAACAGGCTGTTAGAGATGATACGGGTCAATTTAGCCAGGTTCAGGCCGTGTTAATTTCCCGTTGTCTAGACTGGAAATGCTCCAAAGCGCGTCTACGCTGTATCGATTAAGACGTTAAGAAGTAGTTAAGTCTGCTGGTCAGAAGAAATTGTTCTAAAAAAGCGGATGACAACGTGTCTTAAACGATTAAGCTAATAGGGTGCTTAATAAGCCCAATGCCGGTTTCGGCTGGCATTGACCGATTAAAACGTTCAACCCAGCACCTACTGGCACCACTTAGTAACCGCTGGCGCTGTTCAGTCAGCAAACGTACGAACCAAACCAATAATAAAACAGCACGAAAGGGCAAAATAATGAAAACCACCTTAGTAAAAAAATCACTCGTCATCGCAGTCTCCGCTGCCATGTCTGCCGGTGTTGCCGCTGAAGTAAACCCGACCAAGGGCAGCGGTGACTACAACTGGGACAGCCTGGCTCCGTTTGAAGATATGGACCTGTCCGGTCAGACCGTGACCGTCGCTGGCCCCTGGCTTGCCCCTGAAAATGCCATCTTCGAAGGCATTGTGAGCCACTTTGAAGCAGCTACCGGTGCCGATGTTCGCTATTCCGGTTCCGACAGCTTCGAACAGCAGATCGTCATTGACCTGCAGGCCGGTTCAGCCCCTAACCTGGCAATTTTCCCGCAGCCGGGTCTGGCCAAAGACATGGCCAGCCGTGGCCTGCTGCAGCCACTGGATGATGCAACGCGCCAGAACGTTCTGGACAATTACGCGGCTGGCCAATCCTGGGTTGATCTGAGCACCTACCCCAACGAAAACGGGCAGGATGATTTTTACGGCGTGTTCTTCCGCGTCGACCTGAAGAGCCTGGTCTGGTACTCGCCGGATAACTTTGCTGATTACGGCTACGACGTACCGGAAACAATGGAAGACCTGATCGCTCTGTCCGACCAGATGGTCGACGATGGCGTCAGCCCATGGTGTATCGGTTTGGGTTCCGGTGCTGCTACCGGCTGGCCGGCAACCGACTGGGTTGAAGACATCATGCTGCGTTTGCACGCCCCTGAAGTCTATGACGGCTGGGTCGACAACAGCATCCCGTTCAACGATCCGCGTGTTGTAGAAGCCATTGAAACCTTCGGCAGCTTTGCCAAGAACCCGGATTACGTACAGGGCGGTGTCGCCTCTGTTGGTACAACCGACTTCCGCGACAGCCCGAACGGCCTGTTCAGCATTCCTCCCGGCTGCTTCATGCACCGTCAGGCCAGCTTCATTCCGGCCTTCTTCCCAGAAGGTACGGTCATTGGTGAAGACATCGACTTCTTCTACTTCCCGGCTTTCGAAGAGAAAGACCTGGGTGCTCCGGTACTGGGTGCAGGCACCATCGTCACCATGCCGCGTGAGAACGAAGCCGCTCAGGCACTGCTTGAGTACCTGACCACGCCACTGGCCCACGAAATCTGGATGGCCAACGGTGGCTTCCTGACACCGCACAACAACGTCAACAACGATCTGTACGCCAACGACACACTGCGTCGTCAGGGCGAGATTCTGCAGAACGCCACTACCTTCCGTTTCGACGGCTCTGACCTGATGCCGGGTGCCATCGGCGCTGGCGCCTTCTGGACTGGCATGGTCGACTTTGTCGGCGGTGACTCTGCCGAAGACGTTGCTGATTCCATTCAGGACGCCTGGGATGCTGCCCGATAAGTAATCGGGAACTGCACTAAGGACAACTCGCCCCGGACCCGGGGCGAGTTCATTACCGGTCTAGGTCAGGAGTATCCCCCGTGATTTCGCAAATCATAACGGCCTCGTTTGTCATTGCTCTGGCAATCGGTCTAAGCGCTCTCTTCTTTGTTGGTTCAAACTTTATACTGGATCGCTTTTTATCCAGTGAATCCCTGACGTCCGACATGGACCGTCAGCGGCGCGACAAACTACGTGAAGGCATTCGCCCCTGGATATTTGTTGGCCCGGCCGTCTTGGTTCTGGTTGTCTATCTGGTGTATCCCGTCTTTGCCTCACTGATTTATTCATTGCAGGATCGCAATGCCAACGGCTTTGTTGGCCTGGCCAATTACGCCTGGGCTTTTGGTAACGATGGTTTCCAAATCGCGATTCGCAACAATATTCTCTGGTTGATTATCGTACCGACCATGTCCACCGCCTTTGGACTCGTTATTGCGTACATGACCGACCGATTGTGGTGGGGCCAGATTGCCCGCACCCTGGTTTTTCTACCGATGGCCATTTCGTTCGTAGGCGCCTCGGTAATCTGGAAGTTTATTTACGACTACAAAGGCTCCGGTGAAGAAATCGGCCTGCTAAACGCCGTCGTGATGGCACTGGGTGGCGAACCCCAGGCATGGATCTCTCTGGAACCCTGGAACAACATTTTGCTGATGGTGATTCTGATCTGGATTCAGACGGGCTTTGCCATGGTGATACTGGGTGCGGCCATTCGCGGCGTTCCCGAAGACACCCTGGAAGCCGCTATTATGGAAGGCGCCAATAACTTTCAAATTTTCTTCAAGATCGTGATTCCCCAGATCTTCGGCACCATCGTCGTCGTCTGGACCACCATCACCATTCTCGTACTCAAGATCTTCGACATCGTCTTTGCCATGACGAATGGTCAGTGGGAAACGCAGGTGCTGGCCAACTTCATGTACGACCAGCTGTTCCGCTCCGGCGATATCGGACGCGGCAGTGCCGTCGCTATTGTCATTATGCTCGCGGTAACCCCGGTGATGATCTACAACATCCGCCGTGCCCGCATGGAAAACCAATAAGGAGGCCAAGATGCAATCAGCAAACAAACTGCCTTTGGCCACCCTTGCCAAACACGCTACTGTTTTTCTGCTCGTTCTGCTGTGGACGCTGCCGACCCTGGGTCTGCTGATCAGTTCAGTTCGCGACAAAGACTCGCTGACCACCTCGGGCTGGTGGACCGCGCTGGCACCGGCCGAACGCAATGAAGTTTTCCGCACCCCCACGGCTGAAGCACAAACGCAATCCGGTGACGTTTTTATCATTGAAGATCGCTTGTTTGACGAAGGCGCGCGCACGCTGGATAGCTGGGGCCAGCGACCGACCGATCTGACTGCCAACCAGGCCGGTGACGTGGTTACGCTGGATGACGGTACACTCATGACGCTGACTGAAAGCGGCCAGTTCCGATGGGAGTCCGACGAACCTTTCACACACAGTCGTGGCCAGCGCGTTTTCTATATTTCGCAGGTACCGCCAACCTTTACTCTGAACAACTACGAAGAAGTGCTTTCCTCTGAAGGGGTTGGCCGTGCCTTTATCAACACCCTGACGGTCACCTTGCCCGCGACGTTCATCCCGATTCTTATCGCAGCATTTGCGGCCTACGCCCTGGCCTGGATGAACTTCCCGGGTCGGTTGTGGATTCTGGCCGGCATCGTGGGTCTGTTGGTCGTGCCATTGCAAATATCGCTGATTCCGGTACTTAGAATGTACACCGGCCTGTCGGGCATCTTCGGCTGGGAGGCTAAATCTTACGGTGGGGTTTGGCTGGCGCATACCGGGTTCGGTTTGCCGCTGGCGGTTTACCTGTTGCGTAACTACATGGCCGGTTTGCCCAAAGAGGTTATGGAGTCGGCCCGTATGGACGGCGCCAGTCACTTTGAAGTGTTCCGCACCATTGTACTGCCGCTGTCGATACCGGCGCTGGCTTCCTTTGCCATCTTCCAGTTCCTCTGGGTCTGGAACGACCTGCTGGTCGCTCTGGTGTTCCTTGGACAGGGTGAAGGCAAAACCGTGATGACAGCGCAGTTGGTTGAGCTGTTGGGTTCACGCGGTGACAACTGGGAAATTCTGACCAGTGGTGCCTTTATTACCATGCTGGTGCCGCTTGTCGTTTTCGTTTCAATGCAACGTTACTTTGTCCGCGGCCTGCTGGCCGGCTCGGTCAAATAAAGGAGTGAAATCTTGTCGAATAATGAACTGAACTGGTGGCGCGGCGGTGTAATTTACCAGATATATCCGCGCAGCTATTTCGACAGTAACGGCGATGGTATCGGGGATATTCCCGGTATCATTTCCAAACTCGATTACATCGCGCAATTGAATGTCGATGCGATCTGGCTGTCACCCTTCTTCACCTCACCGATGAAGGACTTTGGCTACGACGTATCAGACTACCGCAACGTCGACCCCATGTTCGGTTCATTACACGACTTCAAGCACCTGATTGATGAAGCGCATCAGCGAGGATTGAAAGTGCTGATCGATCAGGTCTACAGCCACACCTCAGACCAGCATGAATGGTTTCAGGACAGCCGGGAAGACCGCACCAACGACAAAGCTGATTGGTATGTCTGGGCCGATGCCAAAGCCGACGGCACGCCACCCAACAACTGGTTGTCGCTGTTTGGTGGTTCTGCCTGGCAGTGGGATACGCGCCGTGGCCAGTATTTCATGCACAACTTTCTCGACAGCCAGCCAGATCTGAACTTCCACAACCCGGAGGTCCAGGATGCCATTCTGGATACCGCCCGGTTCTGGCTCGACCTGGGCGTCGACGGTTTCCGTCTGGATGTGGTGAACATGTACTTCCACGATGAATCACTCACCGACAATGGCCTGGCCGACAGCCCGGAAAAAGTGTTCGTGGGTGTCGATCCGAAAAACCCGTTCTGTCGCCAGTACCACATCAACCAGATGTGTCGCGACGACAACCTGGCCTTTTTGCAACGCCTGCGCAGTGTCATGAACGACTACCCAGGCACCACCACCGTCGGTGAAATCGGCGCACCCCAGGGCATGAAGTATATGGCGCAGTACACCTCGGGCGGCGACAAACTGCACATGGCGTACACCTTTGAGCTGCTCAACGATGCGCACGACCCCGATTACATTCGCAAGACCATTCAAAAGGTGGAAGACAACCTTGGTGATGGCTGGCCCTGTTTTGCACTGAGCAACCACGATGTGGTTCGCAGTGCAACGCGCTGGGGTCAGGATGCCAAAGACCCGGCTGGCTTTGTTCGAACCGCACTGAGCCTGCTCGCTACCCTGCGTGGCAGCCCCTGTTTGTATCAGGGCGAAGAACTGGGTTTGCCAGAAGCGGACGTCGGCTTTGAACAGTTGCAAGACCCGTTTGGCATCGAATTCTGGCCTGAATTCAAAGGGCGTGATGGCTGTCGCACCCCCATGCCGTGGATCAACGAAGCCATGGGCGGGTTCACCAGTGGTGGGCACAGCTGGTTGCCGGTAGAACCGATTCATCGACAGTTGGCCGTATCCGAACAAACCAAAGTAGATGACTCGACGCTGAACTTCACGCGCCGGTTATTCGCCTGGCGCAAGGAGCACCCGGCCTTGCAGAACGGTGACTTCGAGTGGCTGGAAAGTGACCCGTCGTTGCTGTTATTCCGGCGCACCAATGCACAGGAAACCATCACCGTGGCCATCAACATGACCGCCAACGCCTTGCCAGCCAAAGTTGAGGGCAATGCAATCGCGGTACCGGGTTTCACGCAGGCAGGCAGTGATACCATTGCCGCCTACAGTGTTGCCGCCTGGGTGCAGTAACAGGCTGGCCATACTCCGGCAACGACAAGCGGGCTGGTCATCAACTTAACTGGAATTCAGCATCCCGTTTGATGACTGGCCTTCCATCGGGCAGGTGGTTACACTCGCCTGCCCCACATGAACCACGACGGCGCGCGTTAGCAGCACTCGATTGACACTAGAAGACCCAAGCTTACGGTCACAACCAACAATAAAAACGGCAGGTAATAACCAGAGTGAGTAAGCCCGCACCTTCCAGCAGTGCGTCGCGACGGATGACATTAAAGGCGGTTGCCCGGGAACTGAATGTTTCCACGGCCACCATCTCCAATGCCTTCAACCGACCCGACCAATTATCCGCCAGCCTGCGTGATCACATCCTGCTCGAGTGCAAACGACTGGGCTATCACGGACCAAACGCGGCTGCCCGCAGTTTGCGTACCGGGGCTACCGGCATTGTGGGTGTCATGCTGGCCGAACGGTTGTCTTACAACTTCCGCGACAGCTGCGCGACTGAATTTCTGCAAGGTGTCTCCGAGGTGCTCGACGATGCCAGAGCCAATCTATTGCTGATGCCCGGGCGCGACGAGTTCTATCACGAGCAATCCATGGAATCGATTCCCGACCGGTACATAGTATATGGCCCACCGCGCGATCTCAGCGTACTGAACCGCCTGGTGCGGCAACACAAACCGGTTGTCACCGTCGATTTCACCCTGGAAAATCATTTGTCGTTAAACGTCGACAACTACGGTGGTGCCCGGAAAGCCGCTGACCATGTGTTCAGCCAAACCAGGGGCGACGTCGTCGTCATCGGATTGCGGCTCACCAAGTCAGACGATGTAGGCCGCATCGACAGCAGCGAATTGTTCGATGCAAGCATGTCGATCTCCCGTCAGCGCCTTGAAGCCTACCGGGATTCCGCACTGGCACACAATTACACGCTCGGCGACGACCGCGTCTGGAACACCCACGAAAGCACCTGGGCCGACGGCGTAAAAGCCGCGCGCGAAGCCCTGGCGATGAACCCCCGCCCCACCGCCATGCTGTGCATGTCGGATCAGTTGGCACTGGCCGCGTTAAGCGTCGCCCGTGACATGGGCCTAAGCGTGCCTGAAGATGTACGCATCGTCGGCTTCGACGACATCCCCGAAGCCCGCCAAATGCACCCCACCATCACCACCGTCTACCAGCCCAGCATCGAAAAAGGCCGCCTGGCCGCCATGATGGTATTAAACCCCGAGCGCTATGAAAGCCGGGTATTACCAACCCACCTGCAAGTTCGCGAAACGGGATAAGATTAGCCGCTGTCCAGTAGGAGGCCAGTCCCCTGGGCGACCGGAAGAATGACTAGCCAATGGTTCGTATCACCGCCGTGGATGCTACCCATCGCCCAGAGGACTGGCCTCTCACGAAGACCCGTCATCTCTTTCTCAAGTCACCCAGCTAAACTCAACGCGATGGTTGCCGTTCCCAGGAACGCGAAAAAACCAACGACGTCTGTTACCGTGGTCAGCACGACCGAACCGGCAATGGCCGGGTCGATTTTCATGCGCGACAGCACCCAGGGTACAATCACGCCGGCCAGCGACGCGGCGATGATATTGACCAGAATGGCAAAGGCGATGATCCACATCAGCATCCAGCTGTCGAACCACCAGGCGGCTATTAAACCGATTGCAATGGCCCAGAAAAAGGCATTGATGGTGCCGAGAATCAGCTCCTTGCGAATCAGGTTACGCACGTTCGCCGCCCCCAACTGACCGGTCGCCAGACCGCGAATGGCGAGCCCCAGCGTTTGGCTGCCGGCAATGCCACCCATGCTGGCGACGACCGGCATCATTACCGCCAGTGCTACCCATTGCGACAGCGCCAGTTCGAACAGACCGATGACCCAGGCTGCCAGCAAGGCGGTGATCAGGTTGATACCCAGCCACAGCCCGCGTTTGGGCACCGAGCGGCGCACCGGCGAGAACAAATCCTCCTCGTCCAGACCACTGCTCAATTGCATCATCTGGCGCTCTTTTTCTTCCAGCATTACATCAAGTGCATCTCGCGAGGTGAATCGGCCCATCACCGCACCGGTTTCATCCACCACAGGGAGCATGGCCCGGTCGGCGGAGCGCAGCCGCTGCGCCGCTTCGTGCAGGGAAGCTGCCGGGTTCAGCGGGGTCAGTTCGTTATCGGTGTAATCGCTCAGAGGTGCCGTACTGGGCGTCTGCATGGCCGCATCGAGCGACAAGCACCCCTGAAAACGACCGTCTTCATCGAGCAAAACAATCACGTCGGTCATTTCCGGAATACCGGTCTCCCTCAACCCCTTGCGAAACAAACGGCCTGGGGTCGAGGCTTCGGCGGTAATGACTTTAAAACTGAGCCAGCGGCCCACCTGGTCGTCATCGTAGGTTAAGGCATTCTTTAATTGTTCGCGGTCTTCGCTGTCCATCCGGTGCAGGACTTTGCGACCCAGTTGCCCAGGAAGATCATCCATCAGTTCCAGCAAGTCTTCCGGGTCGGTCTTGCCCAGCCACTGCAGCAAGGCCTCTGGCGGGGCCGCTTTCAGCAAAGAGCGGCGATGCTCATCGTGCAGCTCGACCAGCACCGCACCGCGCAGTTCCGGTGCAACGGTTTGCCAGATGGTCAGACGTTGCTCGAATGGCAAACACTCGAGTGCAAAGGCAATATCGGATTCTGACAACCCTTCCAGCCAGTCTGCCGCAGGCTCACGATCCTCAGCCAGCTCACTGAGCCAGTAGTCGACATGTTCAAGCAAGGTATCTTCGCGGGTGGCCATGGGTAATGCTTCCCTTTATGTGGATAAACCGGCTGAAGAACTCAGCCAGTGCAGCAGCTCAGTCTCTGAGTAATTGTCGTTAACTCTAGCAAAAAAGCGGACTCCCGGCCCCGCTAACGCACGCACGGATCCTGTAAAAGCGCTAAACTGGCGTTAAGACCGGTTTAAGACGACCTCACTTGGCAACACCGGCATTTAAGGGGATGATGCACACCTTATCGGGAACCGGACACAGCGCCGTTCCTGCTACACTCTGATTTGCCATATCCCCTGCGCAACACCAGACATTACCGGTACAACTTTGGGAGTTATCCATGAAACTGGCGGTGCTTTCACGCGAGCCTTCGAACTACTCATCCCAGCGATTGGTCGAAGCGGCCGAGAAACGGGGCCACGAGATTCGCATTGTCGATACCCTGCGTTGCTACATGAGCATCGTGGCGCATCGCCCGTCCATTCACTACATGGGCGAGCCACTGGAAGACATGGATGCGATTATTCCGCGCATCGGCTCTTCCATTACCTTCTATGGCACCGCCGTGGTCCGGCAGTTCGAGATGATGGGCACCCATACGCTGAATTCGTCACTGTCGATCTCCCGCTCGCGCGACAAACTGCGCTCCATGCAAATGCTGGCGCGCAAGGGCATCGGCCTGCCGATTACCGGCTTTGCCCACAGCCCCGATGAAGTACCCGACCTCATTCAAATGGTCGGTGGTGCGCCGCTGGTGGTCAAACTGCTGGAAGGTACCCAGGGCATTGGCGTTGTATTGTGCGAAACGCGACAGGCGGCTGAATCGGTCATCGAAGCCTTTCTGGGCCTCGACACCAACATTCTGGTGCAGGAATACATCAAGGAAGCCGGCGGCGCTGATATTCGCTGTTTTGTCATTGGAGACAAAGTTGTCGCCGCGATCAAACGCCAGGCTGCGCCGGGTGAATTTCGCTCCAATCTGCACAGAGGTGGCTCAGCTGCAGTGGTAAAAATCACCCCTGAAGAGCGCAAGACGGCGGTTCGCGCCGCCAAGATAATGGGCCTGCAGGTGGCCGGGGTGGATATTCTGCGCTCCAATCATGGCCCGGTGGTGATGGAGGTAAACTCCTCACCCGGTCTGGAAGGCATCGAGATGGCGACCGGCAAAGACGTTGCCGGCATGGTCATCGATCATCTGGCAAAAGAAATGAGTGAAAAACCCAAGCGAGTGGAAGGCTGACAGTGACTCAGATCAACCCCACCAGGCTGACGTCCGGAAAGTGGCATAACGTTCCACTGTCGCTGCCTGGCGCGCCGGGCAATTCCGACGCCATTATGCACTGCTTTGTACGGCGCAGTCGCAAACCGGGCCCGACCATTTTCATCACCGCGGCCATGCATGGCGATGAGCTCAACGGCCTGGAGATCATTCGCCGTTTTATGCGCAGCCGCAAACTCGGCGGTTTGCAGGGTACGGTGATTGTTGTTCCGGTGGTAAACGTTCACGGCTTCGGGATGGGCTCGCGCTACCTGCCCGACCGGCGGGATCTGAACCGGGTGTTTCCGGGTTCGGCCAAAGGGTCTCTGGCGGCGCGCGTTGCGGAAGTGCTCATGCAGGAAGTGGTGCTGCATTCCGACTATGGCATTGACCTGCACACCGGCGCCATACACCGGTTTAACGTCCCACAAATACGGGCAGAGCTCGATAACGAGGTTGTGGAAGGTATGGCGCGGGCGTTTGGCGTGCCGCTGGTGTTGAACAGTGAATTGCGCGAAGGTTCGCTGCGCGAATCAGCCGGGCAGAACAACATTCCGGTCATCGTGTACGAAGCAGGCGAGGCACTGCGTCTCGACGAAATCAGCATCAAGGCCGGTACCCAGGGCATTATTAACGTCATGATGCATCTGGGCATGCTCAATGGCACACCCAAAATCCGCAAGGAACAGGCGATAGCCGACAACTCCTACTGGGAGCGCGCCAGCGACTCGGGGGTGTTCCAGTGCCTGGTCAAACCCGGCACCTATATCCAGAAAGACCAGGTTTTGGCGCGCATCATGAACCCCAGCACCATGGAGGCCTCAGAAGTCAGAGCCTCGCGCGCCGGTGTGCTGGTCGGCCTGACCCAGCTGGCGCTGGTCTACGAAGGCGACGCCCTGTTCCACATCGCCCGCTACCGCGGCATGCATGAAGACGTAGCCCAGCAGGTCGAGCGCTTTCACGAAGAACTGGGGCCTGAGTACGGTACCTGACGGTTAATGCAAACTATCCTCCCCAAGGTCCTTCGACAGGCTCAGGGCGAACGGGGGTTGGTGTGCATTGCCACCTGCTGAATCCCGTTCGGGGTTGGTGTGAATAGCCACCCTCCTAAATTCCGTTCGGGGTGAGCCTGTCGAACCCCCTTGGGGATGAGGTTTAACCGCTGATTGGTCTCTTTTCTGTTAACCGGAACCTGCATGTCAAAAACGAGAACCACCCGATTTAGCCATCCCTCCGTCCTGACCGTTTTGCTGTTGGGCTGGATCGGTATCGCTTCAGCCGAACCCACCAACCAGGTCATCCGGGTCGGCGGCGACGACAGTTACCCGCCGTACGAGTTTATTGATCAGGATGGCAACATCGCAGGCTACAACGTCGACATGACGCGGGCCATCGCTGAGGTGATGGGCATCGATGTCGAGATTACGCTAGACAGCTGGTCGACCATGCGCGAGAAGCTGGAAAACGGCGAAATGGACGTACTGCAAGGCATGGTCGCCTCGGCGGAACGGGAGCGGGAGTTTTCGTTCAGTGCACCCTCGGTGGTGGTGAACTATTCCTTTTTTGCGCGCAAGGGGGACCCGGAGCCAAGCAGCTACGAGGATCTGCGTGGCAAATCGGTTGTGGTTCAGAACGAGGGCATCGTGCACGATTTTCTGCGCGAGAATGACTTCGGAGTGGAGATCATTCCGGTGCGCGCCCACTCCGATGCCCTGCGCCAGCTGGCGGCAGGCAACTACGACTACGCACTCGGCGCTACCCTGCCCAGCCTGTTTTACAGCCGGGAACACCAGTTGTCGAACATCGGTGTGGTATGGCGACCCTTGCGTCCACTGCCCTACGGCTACGGGGTAAAGAAAGGCAATGAGGAGATTCTGACGCTGTTTTCAGAAGGGCTCGCCATTCTGCGCAACACGGGCCGCCAGCAGGACATCTACGATAAGTGGCTGGGCACGCTGGAACGCCAGGGTACTACCAACTGGCGTTTGCTGGGCATCATCGCCGCCATCAGCAGCGCGGTCCTGTTGCTGGGCCTGGTGCTGGTTACGCTTTGGATTCGTACGCTGCAGCGCCAGGTTGAACGCCGCACTCAGGAGGTCAAGAAACAGCAACAACAGTTGATTCAGGCCGACAAGATGAGTTCTCTCGGCACGCTGGTGTCGGGGGTTGCCCATGAAATCAACAACCCGAGCGGGCTGATCCTGCTCAACCTGCCCATGCTGAAAGATGCCTGGGAAGATGCCCTGCCGCATCTGGACGGGCTGTATGAACAGCGCGAAGGCTTCGACATTGCCGGGCTCGATTATCGTCGCATCCGCCATGAAATCCCCTACATCATCAACGAGATGAACGAAGGTGCCCAGCGCATCAAGCGCATCGTCAACGACCTGCGCGATTTCGCCCGCCAGGAAGCCACCGATGCCATCGAACCGATGAACCTGAACGATGTGGTGTCCACCGCCGTGCGCCTGCTCGATGTCACCATTCGCGGCTACACCAACCGGTTCAGTCTGATTCTCGACCCCTATCTGCCGTCGATGCTGGGCCACCCGCAGCGCATCGAGCAGGTGGTGATTAACCTGATCATCAACGCCTGTCAGTCACTGCCGGACGATCAGCACGGCGTGAAGGTCGAGACCCGCATCGACCACATCCGCCAGCGCATTGTGCTGTCCGTGCACGATGAAGGCTGTGGCATTGAACCGGATGCGATGCCCAACCTGACCGACCCGTTTTTCACCACCAAACGCGAACAGGGCGGTACCGGGCTTGGCTTGTCCGTCTCGGCCGGTATCATTAAGGCCTACGATGGCACCATGAAGTTTCATTCACGCCCCGGTGAAGGCACCCGGGTAGACGTCACCTTTCCGTGGAAGATGGTCGAACCTCAATGACAGACAATAAAAACAAGAAACGCAGTCTCTACCCTGAGTTCGGTGTTTTACTGATCGACGATGAACCCTCCTACCACCGCAGCCTGGGTCTGATGCTCGAACGCAAGGGCGGCATCACCAACCTGCACTATTGCCAGGACAGTCGCGAGGCCATGAGCTACCTGGAGCACCACGCCATTGGCGTGGTCCTGCTTGATCTGAACATGCCCTATAAATCCGGCAAAGACTTGCTGATCGAGATGGCCGAGGCCTTTCCCGATGTTGCCGTGGTGGTCATCAGTGGTTTGAACCAGGTCGAGACGGCGGTGGAGTGCCTGCGTCTGGGTGCCTTTGATTTTTACGTGAAGACCACCGAGTCGGCACGCCTGCTCGAGGGCATCAAACGCGCCATTCAGCTGCAGGAAATCAAACGGGAAAACCAGGAGCTGCGCCACCGGGTACTGAGCCGGCGGCTGGATTCACCCGAGGCCTTTGCCAATATCCTGACACAAAGCCGTAGCATGGCATCGGTGTTTCAATATCTGGAATCGGTGGCGAAAAGCTCGCAACCGGTGATGATTTGCGGCGAAAGTGGCACCGGCAAAGAGCTGATCGCCCGGGCAGTCCACACCCTGAGCGGCCGCCAGGGCAAGCTGGTCACGGTCAACGTGGCCGGGCTCGATGACCACATCTTCAACGACACCCTGTTCGGCCACCGCAAGGGCGCCTTTACCGGTGCCGACCAGGAGCGGCGCGGCCTTGTCGAGGAAGCCTCTGGTGGTACCCTGTTTCTCGATGAAATTGGTGACCTCAGCCCCAGCAGCCAGGTGAAACTGCTGCGGTTGCTGCAGGAAGGCGAGTTTTACCCCATGGGTGCAGACCGCCCTAAACGCCTGCAGGCTCGCATTTTCGTGGCCACCCATCAGGATCTGGCAGAGCGCCAGCGCGACGGTGCCTTCCGGCGCGACCTCTATTACCGGCTCTGCACCCATCAGGTGTTAATCCCACCTCTGCGCGCGCGCCGCGAAGACATCCGACTGCTGTTTACCTTCTTCGCCGAGCAGGCCGCCGACGACATGGGCAAACCCCTGCCCGAGTTCAGCCCGGACCTCTGGGCCGCACTGCAGGCTTACGAATTCCCGGGTAACGTGCGTGAGCTGCGTGCCATCGCCTTCGACTCAGTGAGCCGGCATCACGGTGGCGCCATGACGCGGCAGGACCTGCACCTGTTCAGTCAGGCCCAGGGGGCCGACGCCAGCGGTCACGACAACACCCTGGTTCACTTCGCGCCCGACAACCGCTTGCCCACCCTTGCCGAGATCGACGACCTGCTGATTGCCGAAGCCATGCACCGGGCAGACCACAATCAGTCCATCGCTGCCCGCATCCTGGGCATTTCGCAGCCTGCGTTAAGCAAGCGACTGAAGCGGCAGCGCGAGCTCGAATCGTAAACCGGTCCGAAAAAACGGCCCAGCCTGCGAGCATTTGTGACCCAACGCTCAAAACGGAACCTGGCTATTCCTTTGGTTATAGTTATTCCAATGGTTATAGCCAGCCCCATACACCTCCCTGACAGTCCTCTGACACCCTACAGACCTACGTAAAGCACTGCCTCAGTGCACTTTTTCACAGCGAACCCGCGCACCGCCTTGGCGCAGTGCAGAATAAGGCTCGCCCCGGGTCGGTCGGCTATTCCTCTGGTTATAGTCCCGGCCTCTCCTGCCAACGCTGCCTAACAACCAATAAAGCCTTTAATATCAATGGATTAGAGTGTATCGGTACAAATTGGCCTCATCCTTGCAATTCATTAATCACATCGAACCATAATAAAAATAGTATGGTGACTTCGGTTGCCGCTCGATCCTCCTTACAGACTGCAGACGCTTCGGTGTTTGCATCACGTTTGTTTTCGGTCATGAGCCGAAGACGAGAATCCGCACAGACCTCCGGTCTGAGTGGTCATCAGTGCTTGGGTATTCCGACAGGTCTGCCAAAGCCAATAATAAAAGCAATGAAATAATGGAGAGTAAAATGCTTAAGAAACTGACCAGCACTAGCGCCGTAGCGGCGTTGTCACTGTCTGTCCTGGCCGCTGGCGTACAAGCCGGTGAAACCGTTGATGCAGTCATGGAGCAAGGCTATGTTCAGTGTGGCGTAAGCACCGGTCTGGCTGGCTTCTCCAACGCAACGGGCGGCGACTGGGCCGGTATCGACGTTGACGTATGCCGCGCCGTCGCTGCTGCCATGTTCGGCGACTCTGAAGCCGTTCGTTATACTGGCCTGACCGCCAACCAGCGTTTCACCGCCCTGCAATCCGGCGAAGTTGACGTTCTGTCGCGTAACACCACCTGGACACTGACCCGTGATACTTCTCTGGGTCTGAACTTCGCTGGCGTTACCTACTACGACGGCCAGGGCTTCATGGTTCGTAAAGACCTGGGTGTCACCAGCGCAACTCAGCTCGACGGCGCTGCTGTCTGTGTTGAGCCGGGTACCACTACCGAGCTGAACCTGGCTGACTACTTCCGTGCCCAGGGCATGGATTTCGAGCCAGTTGTCATCGAAAACACCTCAGAAGTAACCGCAGCGTTCTTCGCTGGCCGTTGCGACGTTTACACCACTGATGCGTCTGGTCTGGCTTCTGCGCGTAACGTCTCTGCAGAAAACCCGTCTGACTACGTCATTCTGCCGGAAATCATCTCCAAGGAACCACTGGGCCCAGCCGTACGTCACGGTGACGACGAGTGGCTCGATATCGTTCGCTGGTCTCTGACTGCGCTGATCGAAGCTGAAGAGTTTGGCATCACCTCTGAGAACGTTGATGAAATGCGCGACAACAGCTCCAACCCTGGCATCCAGCGTCTGCTGGGCGTGACTCCGGGTCTGGGCGAAGCACTGGGTCTGGACGAAGACTGGGCTTACAACATCATCTCTCAAGTTGGTAACTACGGCGAAATCTATCAGACCAACGTGACTGACCTGCTGGGTCTGGAACGTGGCCTCAACGCCCTGTGGACTGATGGCGGCCTGATGTACGCGAACCCGGTTCGCTAAGTTAGCCACCCAAATCGTCATTTATCGTTCTGATAACTGATGTGACTTCGCGGCCCTGCCTGGCAGGGCCGCATATTCATGCGCTCACTGCATTTCACTTCTTCGTATTCCCTTGGAGACGTCGGGTATGAGCCCCAAACACTCAAAAAAAAGCGACGTTAACCCAGTTGTGACGCTGTTATATGACAAGACCTTCCGGTCGATCATGTATCAGATCCTGGTATTTGGTGGCGTCTTTTTCCTGGGCTGGTATTTGGTCAGCAACACCATGGCCAACCTTGAAAGCCAGAACATAGCGACCGGTTTCGGCTTTCTCGAACGTGAAGCCGCCTTCGGCATCAGCGAATCTACTATTGAGTACTCACCGGAAAGCAACTATGGGCGTGCTTTGCTGGTAGGCATTCTGAACACCCTGAAAGTAGCCAGTATCGGCATCTTTCTGGCCACTATTTTCGGCACCATCATCGGCATTGCCACGGTGTCCAAAAACTGGTTATTGCGGTTTATGGGCGTGGCGTACATCGAAACGTTCCGCAACATTCCGGTGCTGTTGCAGCTTATTTTTTGGTATGCCGTTATTAACCGCGGTTTACCCGGCGTCCGCCAGGCATTGAACCCGGTTGAAGGGGTCTTTTTGTCCAATCGCGGGCTCTATATTCCCGTAATGGCAGACAATCCTGCCTGGTTCTGGGTCGCGGGTGGTTTTGTTCTCGGCATTATCGGCGCGTTGATTCTGCGCAAATGGAGCCTCAAACGCCTGGAAGCCACAGGCCACATATTCCCGCACCTGAGTGTAGGCCTGGGTATTGTGTTTGCCGTGCCTCTCCTGGTCTGGCTGGTGTTTGGTGCACCGATGGAAATCAACGCACCGACTCTGCAAGGCTTCAACTTCCGAGGTGGCGCCCGCATGAGCCCTGAATTTACGGCTCTGCTACTAGGCCTGACCCTGTACACCACCACCTACATTGCCGAAGTAGTACGCAGCGGCATTCAGTCGGTACCGAAGGGGCAGAGTGAGGCGGCTACTTCACTGGGCCTGAGATCCAGCTGGATCATGCGTCTGATCGTGTTACCCCAGGCACTGCGGGTGATCATTCCACCTTTGACCAACCAGTACCTGAACCTGACCAAAAACAGTTCGCTGGCTGTGGCCATCGGCTATCCGGATCTGGTGTCGGTCTCCAACACCACCATGAACCAGACCGGGCAAGCCGTCGAAGGTGTGGCGATTTTTATGACCGTCTACCTGACCATCAGCTTGTCGGTGTCTTTCTTTATGAACTGGTATAACAAGCGCATGTCGCTGGTGGAGCGCTGATATGACGACAGTAGCAAATCAACGGGTTCAGCCTGTCAGCGGCACCACTGCTTCACGCAGCTGGCGCTGGATGCGGGAGAACCTGTTCTCATCGCCCTTCAATACCATCATTACGCTGTTCTGTATCTTCGTGATCTGGAACATCCTGGAGGTCATTCTCTCCTGGGCCGTAATCAACGCGAGCTTTGGTGCCAGCAAAGAAGCCTGTGAAGTCGCCGCCGGTGCATGCTGGGCGTATGTGCATGCCATGTACCGGTTTCTGCTGTTTGGTACCTACCCTGCTGCAGAACATTGGCGGCCCGTTATCGCGATGATCATGCTGACGTCCGGCATGTTGCTGAGCATGAACCGTCGCTTTTGGTCACCCTGGTTGGCGGTGGCGTGGATCGTCGGCTTTATTGCGGTCTACTTCGTGCTCGCTGGTGGTATTCTCGGCTTAACGCCAGTACGTACCAGCCAATGGGGTGGCTTGACGCTGACCCTGGTGCTGGCCGTTGTCGGTATCGCCTTTGCCGCACCGCTGGCGCTGTTGCTGGCGCTGGGTCGACGCTCCGAAATGCCGTTGATCAAGGTCATTTGTATCGTCGTGATCGAAGTGTTCCGCGGTGTTCCGCTGATCTCGGTGCTGTTCATGGCGTCGGTCATGTTCCCGCTGTTCCTGCCCACCGGGGTCAGCATCGATGTGCTGCTGCGAGCTCAGATCGGCATCATCATTTTCCAGGCTGCCTATCTCGCCGAGGTTTTCCGGGGCGGCATGCAAGCCATTCCCAAAGGTCAGTACGAAGCCGCTGATTCTCTGGGCCTGAACTACTGGCAAAAGACGTTCAAGATCATCTTGCCGCAGGCATTGCGTCTGGTGATCCCGCCAACCATGAGTACCTTTATTTCATTGTTCAAGGATACCTCCCTGGTAGTCATTATCGGTCTGTTTGACCTGCTGGCCGCTACACGTGCCGCCGTCAACGACCCGGCCTGGCGTCAGGAATTCATTGAAGCCTACGTTTTCATTGCCATTATTTACTTCTGCTTCTGCTTCTTTATGTCGCGGTACAGTAATTACCTCGACAACGACCTGAAGAAGAGCACCTCACACTAGGAGTCCAGAATATGACTGAACAAAGCCGACTGGCCGACCGTGAATCTGTTATTCAGGTCAAGAAAATGAACAAGTGGTACGGTGACTTTCACGTACTGACCGACATCGATCTGGACGTAAAACAGGGCGAGCGCATCGTTATCTGCGGGCCTTCCGGCTCCGGTAAATCGACGCTGATTCGTTGCCTGAACCGCCTGGAGGAACACCAGGAAGGCGACATCACCGTCAACGGCATTGAGCTGGGTGATAACGTCAAGAACATCGAAGTCATCCGCAAGGATGTGTGCATGGTGTTCCAGCACTTTAACCTGTTCCCGCACCTGACCGTGCTCGATAACCTGACGCTGGCGCCCATGTTCGTACTGAAGCAACCCAAGCGGGAAGCCGAAGCGACGGCCATGAAGTTTCTGGAGCGGGTAAAGATTGCCGAGCAGGCGAACAAGTACCCGGGTCAGTTGTCCGGTGGTCAGCAGCAGCGTGTGGCCATTGCACGTTCACTGTGCATGAACCCGAAGGTCATGTTGTTCGACGAGCCGACCTCGGCACTCGACCCGGAGATGATCAAGGAAGTGCTGGACGTGATGATCGAGCTGGCACAGGAAGGCATGACCATGTTGTGCGTAACCCACGAAATGGGCTTCGCCAAGCAGGTCGCCGACCGGGTGATCTTCATGGACGCCGGCCAGATTGTTGAAGAAAACGAACCGCACGAATTCTTCAATAACCCCCAGAACGACCGGACCAAGCTGTTCCTCAGCCAGATTCTCGGTCACTGAGAAACGTAACGAACCCGGCTTCATTGTGCCGGGTTAATGTGTAAAACAGGCGAGTCAGTCCTGGCTCGCCTGTCGATTGTTTTATCCCCGGTGTTTGCAAAAACACGGTTTTTTTACCCTCCCGCAGCGCCCAAGCCGCAGTTCGTCTGTGCGCGTCCGATGTACTGTGCGGAACGGTTTTTTCACCAAGCACGGCCTGAGCCAGGGAACCGCTCATGATCACCAATCGACGGATAGCCTGACCCAAAAACGTCCAGCTTTCTGACTGGAATCACCTGAGAGTCACTGCCATGAAAATCAGCATTACCCTGGCTAATTCTTTGTTATTGTCTTTACTCTGCCTGATCGGCTTTCCCGCCATCGCCGAAGACGATGATACCCAGTTGTACATCTACACTGAAAACTACGGCAACTATAACTACAGCCTCAGCGGCCGCGAGTACGAACACAGGCGAGATGACATCGGCGGCACGTCAGCCGAGGTGGTCAAGGCGTTACTGGCCGATGCCGGATACGACTACCGCATGCGCTTGCGCAACTGGGGCGTCGGCTACGGCCGCACCCTGGAACGCCCGTATTACGGCATCTTTTCCACGGCCAGGACGGAGCAACGCGAGAACATCTTTCAATGGGTTGGCCCCATCGCCCAGTACAATTGGACGATTTTTCGGTATGAAGGCAGTGACGTTGAAGTCAACGATATTGACGATCTGCGCACCTTGAGAGTCGGTGGTTACGCCAACTCGGCCACCACCCTGTATTTGCAGGACCAGGGCATTGAAGTCTCTACCCTGCCCAACGACAGCTTGAATGCGCAACGGCTGGCTCAGGGCCAGATCGACGTGTGGATTGCCTCCGACGTCAATGCCTACGACCTGGCCGTAGAAGCCAGCTACCCTGCCATCGAACCAGCCTGGATTATTCGCACGGTCGATATGTATCTGGCGATGAACAAAGACACCCCGGTTGAGGTCGTCAACCGGCTACAGGCGTCACTGGAACGGGTGCAAAGCCAGGCCAATTAAACCCAGCCCAGAGCGCGCAAGACGACCAGCCCGAGGCTGGTCGTCACCAGGCTGATCACAGTCGTTGTAGCAATGATGGAAGCGGCCAGATTGGCATTGCCGCCCATTGCACGCACCATTACATAGCTGGCGGCAGCGGTGGGCGTGCTGGCCATCAGATAGAACACCCCCAGCTCAATATCCCGGTAGCCCAGACCATAGGCGATCAGCACACCACTGAGCGGTATCAGGGCCAGTTTGAACACTGAGGTGAGGGTGGTTACCCGCCCGGCCTCAACAAACCCGGCCCAGCTTAAACTGGCGCCCACGCAGATCAGCGCCAGCGGCAAGGTCATGCGGGCAAAATAGTCGCCGGTATCGAGCACCCAGTCCGGAATCGGGATGCCCAGCACGACGATGGCACCGGCCAGCGCGATGGCGATGATCAGCGGATTGCGAACAATGTCTTTGGCAGCCGACACCAGCGGATGCCCCACGACCTGGCGCGGCGACCAGCGGCTCAGTGTAATCACCGACAGCACGTTATAGAGCAAGGTAATAAAGGCGAGATAGACCGACGCCAGCACGGCGGCTTCCTGGCCAAAGGCGTTCAGCGCAAAAGCCAGGCCGATAATGCCCATATTGCCGCGAAAGCTGCCCTGAACGAAGACACCGCGTTCGTCTTTGTGCGGCACCAGCCAGGGTGCCAGTACTGACAAAACAACAAACCAGCCCAGCGTAAACAACGCTGCCACCAGAATAATACCGCCACCAGGAATAGTCTCCGGCCGGGAACCCACAATATTCAGGAACAGCAAGCTGGGCAGTGCCACGTTAAACACCAGTTTGGAGCCACTCTGCACAAAAGCATCGTTGATCCATTCCCAACGTTTAAAGGCCGCCCCCAACACCACCACCAGGGCAATCGGGCCGGTAATCTGTAACGAAAACAACAATAGAGACAACACCAGGGCGTTTCCTCGCAGGCAGGCAAACTGAACAACCGCCCCGGCGACCGCCGGGGCGGCGGCAGTCTACCACCAAGCCACACTAAAAACTCAATGGCCGACCAAATCCGCCGATACTACACTTACACATAAATGACAGAATTCGTGACAAACCAACCACGAGTTCACTGAGGAGACAAGCAGCGGGTGCCGGGTGTGCCCCTGTGGGGTAGTCCGCAGCAGGGATGCTGCGGCCTAGGCTCCATGGATGGATCTACGCCGACCCCACAGGGGTACACCCGGTAGCCGGTGCGGGCCAGTGCCACTGAGGTAACCCGAACTCCGAAACAAAAATAGGCAGACCTTCCCGGGCCAAAACAACAATCCATTAGAATGCCGAGGAATTGCCCTGTGTTTAAACGCTTCACCATTCGTCAGCGGCTAACCGCTACCTTCATCGGTATCTTGCTGGTTTTCGTCGTACTGGGTTCGCTGAGCCTGACCCGGCTCGATGCCAGTAATGCCCAGGTCTCTGTCATCGCTCAGGACCGGTTGCCCAACCTGATCGCGGCCAACAACCTGTTCAAGTACTTCAGCGACATTCAGGTGCCGGCCACGGCGATGATCTTTTCGAGTTCAGCCTCTGAACGAGAAGCGTTGCAACAGACCATCGATGCGTCAGTCGCCGCGCTGAACGCGGCCAAGGAGTCGTATCAGCAGAACATCACCGCCGATGAAAATCAGCAGATTTTCGATGCCTTTGTTGCCGCCGAGACCGAGTTTTTGCAGGCGTTGAACGACGGCATTCAACTGGCCTCCAACTGGCGTGGCGCCGATGCACTGCGTCTGCGCACCGAGACCATGCTGCCGCTGGCCGACCAGGCTTTTGGCCATCTGCAAGCGCTGATCAACTACCAACAAGAGCGTATTGCCGCCGCCGAACTGGAAGCCGGTCAGGCTTACCAGGCATCGCGCCTGGTAACCATTGCGGCAATCAGCGCGGTTGCTGTCTTGCTCGCGCTGATCGCCTGGTCGCTGGTCAGAAGCATTTCCCGGCCGTTGCAACAGGCCATCCATGTCGCCAACGACATCGCTGCCGGCACACTCACCACCGATATCAGGATCGAAGGCAAGGACGAGATCTCCCTGTTGTTGCAGGCACTGCGAACCATGCAACACAGCCTGCGCGATACCCTGAGCCAGATCGCCGAATCAGCCGACCGGCTCAGCCATGCCTCGACCACGCTCGATGCCGTTACCGAGCAATCCCTGCAGGAGTTGCAGCAGCAAAACGACCAGTTGGAGCAAGCCGCTACGGCGGTCAACGAACTGACTGCCGCCATTGAAGAGGTGGCCAGCAACGCTGTGGGCACCGCCAATGAATCCCAGCAGGCGAATGAACGCACCCAATTTGGCCGCGAGAAAGTACAGTCGACCGTTCAGGCCATTGAGCAACTGGCCAGCCGCATTCAGGGGGCCAGTGGCAATATGACAACGCTGGCGCAGCGCGTAGCCGATGTTGGGTCGGTGCTCGACGTGATACGGGCCATTGCCGAACAGACCAATCTGTTGGCCCTGAACGCCGCCATTGAAGCGGCGCGGGCTGGTGAAGCCGGTCGTGGCTTTGCCGTGGTGGCCGACGAGGTGCGCGCCCTGGCCAGCCGAACCGCCGATTCAACACGCGAGATTGAAGCCATTATTCAGGCGGTGGAAACCAGTTCGGAACAGGCGGCCGGCACCCTGCGCGACAGCGATACCGACGCGCAGCACACCCTGGATACCGGCCACGAGGCTGGCGAGGCTCTGGTCGCCATTGCCGATCTGGTCAACACCATTAACGACCGCAACACGGCCTCTGCCAGTGCCGCTGAACAGCAGGCCCAGGTGGCGAAAGAGGTGGACAAGAACCTGGTCAACCTGCGCGACCTGGCGGCCAATACCGCCAGCGGGGCTGACCAGACCCGAAGCTCGAGCCGGGATCTGGCCAGCCTGGCCGATAACCTGAACCGCCTGGTCAAACGCTTCGAGGTCTAGTGGGCCATGCGGAAAGTTCTGTCACTGTTCACTTTGCCAGCAAGCCCAGAGCTTCGTTGTCAAACCTTGAAATAGCGGTGCTATTCCGGCGGTTCATACTTTAAGGTTCTGGGCCTCGCTCTGAGCTTGCTGGCGTCGTTCCTTAGTGACAGAATTTCACGCATGGACCACTAGGGCATCGTCGCCAGCTCCGGGAGAGTTTGCTCTGGGGTGAGCCGCAATTGCCCCAGGCCGCGACGGCTGCGACGCTCACCCAACAGCAACAGCAAGGGCGCGGCAATGAACAGCGATGAGCTGGTGCCCACCAGAATGCCGAAGACCATGGGCACGGCGAAACTGGCGACTGCACTGCCGCCCGCCAATGCCATCGGCAACAGGGCGAGGCCCGTCGTTACCGAAGTGAAGACGGTTCGCGTCAGTGTGGAGCGAATGCTCGCATTCAGAATGTCCGCCAGCGGCCGGTCCGGCTCTGCCTGCAGCAGCTCGCGCACCCGGTCAAACACCACCACCTTGTCGTTTACTGAATAGCCGATCAACGCCAGTATCGCGGCAACGGCGGTCAGGTTGAACTCGATGCCCGTCAGCGCAAAAAAACCAATAATCTTGGTAATATCGAGCCCCAGGGTGACCACGGTGGCGATGGCAAAATGGGTTTCATAACGCAACCACAAATAGGCCAGCATGCCCGAGCCGGCCAGCAGAATGGCAAGCACAGTCATATCTGCGAAGCTGCCGCTGACTTTGGGGCCCACCATTTCAGCGCGTAACACCTGAACGCCCGGCACCAGATCGGTTACCGCGCCTTTTAGTTGCCCAAGCAGATCGATCGGGCTGTCCGGCGGCGTTTGCGTTAACGGCAAGCGCAGCAAATAGTCCCCGGCTTCCGCCAGTGGTTGAATCATGATCTGCTGAAAAGCCGGTTCCAGAGTTGCTCTCAACTCAGCAAGGCTCGCCGTCGGCGCTGCAATCTCCAGCAAATAACCGCCACTGAAATCGATGCCGTAGGTTAGCCCCGGGCCAAAGAACAGCGCCACGGACGCTAGCGACAGCAACGCAGAGACCGACAACCCCAGCCACCGGTGCCGCATCACATCCAGCGAGGACGTTCCCACCCGGTCCAGCCAGGCCAGACCGGAAATCGACAATGGCTGACGACCGCGCCGTATCAGGCGCCACTCCATCAGCACACGGGTAAAGGCAATGGCGGTAAACAAAGACACCAGCAGCCCGATCCCCATGGTCACAGCGAAACCCCGCACTGGGCCACTGCCCACCATAAACAGCAGGCTGATGGCGATCAGTGTGGTGATGTTCGAATCCAGAATCGTACGGAAGGCACGCTTGAACCCGGCATCCAGCGCCATCCGCGGCGAGCGACCGTTACGGCTCTCTTCGCGAATGCGTTCGTTAATCAGTATATTGGCATCAACCGCCATGCCGATGCTCAGGATCAGACCGGCAATGCCCGGCAAAGTCAGGGTCGCGCCCAGCAGACTCAGCACACCGAACACCAGGCCAATATTTACCCCAAGGGCAAAGCAGGCAATTACGCCCCAGCGCCCATAAATGGCGAGCATAAAGGCGAACACCAGAGCGGTACCCAACACCCCGGTGCTGATGCCCATGCTGATCGCATCGCTGCCGAGCTCTGGCCCCACAGTACGCTCCTCGGCAACCTCAAGTGGAGCGGGCAAGGCGCCAGCACGTAACAGCAATGCCAGGTCGCTGGCCTCGGTGGCGCTAAAGGCACCGCTGATCTCGCCCTGACCGCCAATGACTGAGCGGATCACCGGTGCGGTAATCACCTGACCATCCAGCACAATGGCCAGTGCCCGCCCCAGGTTGTTAGCCGACAGGTCTGCAAACAGCCGGGCTCCGCTGCGATCGAGCGCGAAGCTGACCACCGGTTCATTGGTTTCCGGGTTATAGGCCAGGCGCGCGTCACGGATGTGTTTGCCGGCCAGCGCGCTGTCCTGTTCGATGGTCAGGTCGGAGGTGCTATCACTCGCCGAAGCCTGATAAGGCAGGTTCTGCAGCGGCACATCAGCCGGCGTTTTGGCATCCGCCGCCCAGTGAAACGTCAGCTGAGCCGTGGTGCCGAGCAAGGCGCGGATGTGCGCCGGGTCGTCGACACCGGGCAGTTGCACCAGTATGCCCTCGGCACCCTGGCGCACGATGGTCGGGTCCACCAGGCCGCTCTCGTTCAGGCGTTTGCGCACCACCTCCAGGCTACGCTCTACCGCCTCCCGGGTCAGCCTTTCGACAAAGGCTGGGCTGGCTTGCAGGGTTAACACCTCAGCTTCGCGACGGACGGTATAGTCGGCCGTCCCGGTGTCCGGGTTCTGGATCAACGCTTGCACCAGCGACAGGGTAGCGCTCATATCGGCCGCGTTACGTAACGTGATAACCGGGCCTTCAGGGCTGACACTCAGGGTGCGATAAGCCAGCCGGTTCTCACGCAATTGCTCGCGCAGCTGATCGGTCAGTTGCAGGTGTTCATTCTGAACGACTGCAGCGGTATCCACGTTAAGCAGCAGTTGCGATCCGCCGCGCAAATCCAGCCCGAGCGACAGGGTGGTATCGGCATACCAGTCTGGCAATTGCTGCGAAACAGACGCCGGCAGAACAGTGGGCAATGCGCTGAGCAGGCCCAGAATAACGATCAGGCCGCAGACTACGGCCCGTTTGGTCAGGGATGTCATGGAAAAACCTCGGTCAATAAACGCCTAAAGGAAGTGTTTTAACGGTGAGGCGAATCAGAACCGGGGCGGTGAACGAGGGGTGGGTAATGCATAGCGGGAACTAAAGGCGGAGGCGCGGGCAAGCACTGCCACCGTTGCAATCAGGGTCGGCGGGGTTAGCGCATAGGCATGAAAACCAATCGCGGCATCAGGTAGTTCTGGGTTGGCATCCGGGTTGTCACTCTCAACCGCCGGACGCAACCGCTCCTGATGCAGAGCGGCGATGGTCTGGGCCGAATCGCCCAGAACCAGGGTGCCGTCGTGCGCGACCGGCTGGGCCGACACCAGGCTAGTACCCGATACCAGCGCCCAGACAATGAGCCACAGCCCTGCCCGGCGCCAAAAGGCGCCCGACACTGATGACTGGGAAGTACCGAACGTGAACATGGATGCTGGCCCCTTGAGACCGCTAAATCATCTGCCGGCCCGGGGCGATAGTCAATGGGCGATAAATTACAGCTTTTTGAGGTCGGCTTCGATTTCCTCGATCTTGCTCTGCACCACTTTTTCCAGATGCTGCAGGTCGTTGAGGATCTTTTTCTTCAGATCCACTTCTTTGACTTCCCGCTTGGCGATGACGTCGAGTTCCTCGACCACGTACCGCAGCGTCGGGGCAATCTCGGTGGTGTCGGCGTATTTTTGCGTGCCACTGTCGACTTTGACGCGCTTCATCTGGCGCGGGTATTTGAATTTTTCACTGCGCGCGAACATCTCGCCTTTGTCACGCTTGTAATAAATCTTCAAAATATCGAACCGGCCTTCGGTGCGCAGAGTATATTTTTCGATTCGGTCAGTGTCGGTAACGCCAATGGCTTTCAGGTTTTCAAACATGGACAATCCTTTACGGGAAACAGTATGTGCGTGGGCGGTGATAAATAAGAGTCATACCGTCAGATTAGAACATTCACTGCAGGTATCAACACTCTGTCGCAGTTTTGTAGCGCCCGACACGGGGTGACCTGTAGCGCGGCGTGTACAGCGTTTGAAACCTCACAGAAGCCAATCACTGAGACCGGCCCCCTTCCTAAAACCATCAATCAGGAGGAACCTGAACCATGACGTTGCACATCCGGCTGATCGAAATTGAGCGTTATGTCCCCGGTGTGAATAACACCGCCGACCTGGCGCGTGCCTTCGGTCCGCTTAAGCGTTACTGTCGCGACCAGGTCAATGTGGCACTGACGCTGGCACCCTGGTCCGAGGTCGATCGCGGTGAAGCGGCCCTGGTGATTCTGGGCATCGACCGGGGCCAGGTGGAAACCGAAGCACGCCACCTGGAGGACTGGATGGAAGCCAACCTCGAAGGCCAAAGCCTACGCCTGGAAGCCAGTTGGCTGTAATCCAAGCTACAGAGTCCGGGTGGACTAAGTGGTATTGGCCCGCACCGGCCACCTGGGACACCCCTGTGGGGTCGGCGTAAATCCGTCCATGGCGGTCCGACGTCTCGGGCCTAGGCCGCAGGATATGAATCCCCTCCATGGGATTCACCCTTCGGGCTCGCTTCGCTCATGCTAAAACGCTCCTGGCGTTATAGTCCATGCTGCGGACTTCCCCACAGGGGCGCCCCAGATAGCCGCCGCTCAACAATTCAGCAAATTCCGAAACCTGAATAAAACTACCATACGTTCGTCCATCAATGACCACTCCATGGCAATGAGCAATTGACGGTAACCAGCCACCCCGGCATTATATTTTGACTAATAAAATAATTACAGGAGCACCCTATGTATCTGGGACTCGACCTCGGCACTTCCGGGTTGAAAGCGGTATTGATCGACACAGCCGGGCAGGTGGTCGATACCGCCAGTGCAAGCCTGACGACGGATTCACCTCAGCCGTTGTGGAGTGAGCAGGACACACAACAGTGGTGGCAGGCCATTCAATCGGTGCTGGCTACCCTTGGTGGCCGTCAGGATCTGCAACAGATTAAGGGCATTGGTCTGTCGGGTCATATGCACGGGGCAGTCTTGATCGATGCCGATCATCAGGTCATCCGGCCCTGCATTTTGTGGAACGATGGCCGCAGTGCGGCCGAGTGTGCTGAGCTTGAAGCGGCGTTGCCGGATTTTCGTGAGCGTAGCGGCAATGTTGCCATGCCCGGCTTTACAGCGCCCAAGGTGCTTTGGGTCAAGCACCACGAGCCGGATGCCTTTGCCCGGATTCATAAGGTGTTGCTGCCGAAAGATTATCTGCGCCTGCTGCTGACAGGCCGTTGTGTTTCCGAGATGTCGGACGCTGCCGGCACGCTCTGGCTAGACCCGGCCAAACGCGACTGGGACGATGACCTGCTGGCGATCAGCGGCCTCGGTCGGCAGCACATGCCCGATCTGATTGAGGGCAGTCAGCCCAGTGGCCAACTGACCGAAGCAGCGGCTAAGGCCCTGGGCCTGAACCCGGTTCCGGTCGCCGGTGGGGCCGGTGACAATGCCGCCGGTGCGGTGGGGGTGGGCGTTACCGAGCCCGGCCAGGGGTTTATTTCGCTGGGCACGTCGGGGGTTTATTTTGTCGTGAGCGAGCAGCATTGCGCAGCGCCCGAGCAAACGGTGCATGCCTTTTGCCATTGCCTGCCCGGCCGCTGGCACCAGATGTCGGTCATGCTCAGTGCGGCCAGTTGCCTCGACTGGTTTGCCAACATCAGCAATACAACGGTCCCCAAGCTGCTCGAAGAGGTTGAGGCCAGCCCTCAAACCGAAACCAGTGTGTTGTTTCTGCCGTACCTGAGTGGCGAACGTACCCCACATAACAACCCGCTGCTCAGCGCCCAGTTCTTCGGCCTGAACACCCGCTCGCGCCGGGTGGATTTGACCCGCGCCATTCTTGAAGGCGTTGCCTTCAGCATGGCCGATGGCGAGCAGGCGCTGACGGCGGCCGGCACGCCGCTGGATGATATTTCGCTGATCGGCGGCGGTGCACGCTCGGCGTTGTGGCGCCAGTTGATTGCGGATGTGTTGCAGCGGCCGCTGCATTTTCGCGAAGGGGGTGAGGTTGGGCCTGGCTTGGGCGCAGCCCGATTGGCACAGTTGGCGGTTGAGGGTGACAGCCCGGAGAACATTCGCGCGTTGTGCCCGGCGCCGCCCATTGTGCAGACGCATCTGCCAGATGCCTCTCGGGCGACCTATTACCAGGGCAAGCTTGAGCAGTACCGGGCCTTGCATCGACAGACAGCCGCGCTGAACGGCTGAGTGTCAGGCATACGCCCCGGCGTGCCGGGGCGAGTTTCGGTCGATCAGTTGCGGTCGACCGCGTTCAGGTCGGCAAAGGTTTTTTCCAGGCGGGCACTCATGCTTTCCTGGGCTTTGCGCAGCCAGACACGCGGGTCATAGTATTTCTTGTTCGGGCTGTCTTCACCTTCAGGGTTACCGATCTGGCTTTGCAGGTAGCCTTCGTGCGCCTGGTAATACTCACGAATGCCGTTCCAGTTGGCCCATTGGGTGTCGGTATCGATGTTCATTTTGATGACGCCGTAGCTGATCGATTCTTCGATCTCGGCTTCGGTCGAGCCGGAACCACCGTGGAAGACGAAATCCAGGGCGTTCTTTTCCAGGCCGAACTTCTCGGAACAATGCGCCTGGGAATCACGCAGAATGGTCGGCGTCAGTTTGACGTTGCCGGGCTTGTAAACGCCGTGCACGTTGCCGAACGAGGCGGCAATGGTGAAGCGCGGGCTGATGGCGTTCAGTTTTTCGTAGGCGTAGGCAACGTCTTCGGGCTTGGTGTAGAGGTTCGAGGCATCGAGATGGCTGTTGTCGACACCGTCTTCTTCACCGCCGGTCACACCCAGTTCGATCTCGAGCGTCATGCCCATTTTGGCCATGCGGGCGAGGTATTCGGAGCAGGTGGCGATGTTTTCTTCCAGCGAATCTTCTGACAGGTCGATCATGTGCGAGGAGAACAGTGGCTTGCCGGTTTCGGCGAAGAACTTTTCGCCTTCATCGAGCATGCCATCGATCCACGGCAGCAGCTTGCGGGCAGCATGGTCAGTATGCAGAATCACCGGAACACCGTAGGTTTCCGCAACGGCATGCACGTATTTGGCACCGGCGATACCGCCGAGCACCTGCGTCCCCTGGCCTTCCAGTTTCAGCCCTTTACCCGCAAAGAAACCGGCGCCACCGTTCGAGAACTGAATGATGACTGGCGATTTGACGCGGGCGGCCGTTTCGAGCACGGCGTTAACTGTGTTGGTGTCTATGCAATTCACCGCCGGCAGTGCGAACTTCTCGGCCTTGGCGATGGCAAAAATTTTCTGAACGTCGTCACCGGTCACAACACCGGGTTTTACTACGTCGAGTACTTTTTGAGACATGAGTCGTATCCTCTGCTGTCGATGAACGGCACCCATTCCAGTGGCTACCGCTTATTGTTGTCTGGTCTCTGGCACCGCTGGCTGTGTTGCCAGGAATCCGTGTCGGATACCGGGTTACCCTATCCGGGGTCGGCGTAGACCCGTCCATGGGGCCTTGACCGCAGCATCCATGCTGCGGACAACCCCGGATAGGGCAACCCGGCAACCGCCACTCACTGTGGTGCCAAGTCTAATTGCCGAATTCTGGGTACTGAGTACTGAAAACTATCCTTTCCTCAACCTTTGGCGCGCTGTTCCAGAATTTCAACGGCAGGCAGCACTTTGCCTTCCACAAATTCCAGGAAGGCACCACCGCCAGTAGAAATGTAGGAGAAGCGGTCTTCCATACCGAATTTTTGCACTGCCGCGATCACATCGCCACCACCCAGCACTGAAAACGCGCCAGAGTCAGCAATGGCTTCAGCAACATCTCGGGTGCCGTGGGCGAAGTTATCAAATTCAAACACACCGCAAGGGCCATTCCACAGAATGGTTTTGGCGTTCTTGATCACTTCGGCAAAACGCTTGGCCGTTTCCGGGCCGAGGTCCATGATTTCTTCATCGTCCTGCACCTGATCGACCGGTTTGACTACCGCTTCGGCCTTTGGGCTGAATTCTTTGCCGACACGAACGTCGATCGGTTCGGGGATGTCGAGCTCGTCCATCAGCTTTTTCGCCTGCGGAATCAGGTCTTTCTCGTGCAGGGAGTTACCGACATTGTAGCCGCGCGCGGCGACGAAGGTGTTGGAAATACCACCACCGACGATCAACTGGTCGCAGACTTTCGACAGGCTTTCCAGCACGGTCAGCTTGGTCGACACCTTGGCACCGCCGACGATGGCGACCATGGGCCGGGCCGGGTTATCCATGGCTTTGGCGAGGGCTTCCAGTTCGCCGGCAAGCAGTGGGCCGGCACAGGCGACCGGGGCGTACTTGGCAACACCGTGGGTCGAAGCCTGGGCGCGGTGGGCGGTGCCGAAGGCGTCCATGACGTAGACGTCGCACAGGGCGGCCATTTTCTTCGACAGGGCGTCGTCGTTTTTCTTCTCACCTTTGTTGAAGCGAACGTTCTCTAACATGACGACCGAGGCATCGGTGTCGACACCGTCAACCCAGTCGCGAATCAGCGGGATGTCCTGCCCGAGCAGTTGGCTCATGTAGGCAGCGACGGGGGCCAGGGAGGCTTTCTCGTCGAATTCGCCCTCTTCCGGACGGCCCAGGTGCGACATGATCATGACCTTGGCGCCCTGCTCTAGGGCTGCTTTAATGGTCGGCAGCGAGGCGGTAATGCGGTTATCCGAGGTGACCTTGCCCTGGTCATCCAGTGGCACGTTCAGGTCCTGGCGGATCAGTACGCGCTTACCGGCCAGATCGAGGTCAGACATTTTGATCACAGACATGGCAGTTCCTTAGGGGACGTCGTTTAAAATGGGATCGCCATTGTAGACCCTGTAGGGTCGAGAATCACGGGCTCTGTAATTTTATTACAAGCCGCCCGGTGCCTGTTTTTCCTGAACATTTGATCAAAGACAAGACTGCGGTGCCTTGCTACAATGCTTACCCAGCCATTCTTTAGTCATTTGCTGGAAGCCTTTCATGTCTGTCACTCCCATTTTCATCGGCATCGCCGGTGCCTCTGCCTCCGGCAAGAGCCTGCTCGCAGGCACGATCTATCAGGAATTGAAACAGGAGCTGGGCGACTCGGCGCTGGCGATCATCAAGGAAGACAGCTATTACCGCGAGCAGGGCAATCTGACCATCGAAGAACGTACGGAAATCAATTACGACCACCCCAATGCCTTCGATCACGACTTGCTGATTCAACACATGGATGCGCTGCATTCCGGCAAGGACGTCGAGATCCCGATCTACGATTACACCATTCACAATCGCTCCGACGAGACCTTCCCGCTCAAGCCTGCCCGCATTGTTATCATTGAGGGCATTCTGCTGCTGCACGACAAAGCCATTCGCAAGCGCCTCGACGCCAAGGTGTTCATGGACACCCCGCTCGATATTTGCCTGCTACGCCGCCTGCAACGCGACATCGCCGAACGTGGCCGCACGGTCGAATCGATCATCGAGCAATACAAGCGCACCGTCCGCCCGATGTTTCTGGAGTTCATCGAACCAACCAAGCAATTCGCCGACATCATCGTACCCCGCGGCGGTAAAAACCGCGTTGCCATTGAGATGCTCAAAGCGCGTATTTTGCAGATGCTGGATGACTGACAGTCAGTGGTTGCTTAGACTTCCGATACAGTGGTTGTTTTAGTTTCGGTGGCTTTGGTACGTGCAGCCCGCCGGGTAAGCCTTTGCGGGGTCGGCGTAAATCCTTCCATGGAGCCTAGGCCGTAGCATCCATGCTACGGACTTCCCCGCAAAGGCTTACCCGACAGACTGCACTTGCTTTGTCGACAATGTTAAATCTAAAGCGCCACCTCTCCCAACCTAGCCTAGCAATGCACTCCAAGCGCAAGATTTAATTCCTGGCTTTGTGGGAAAAAACGGTGGCACCCAACTAAGTGCTGGGTGCCGGGTATACCTATCTGGGGAAGTCCGCAGCAGGGACTAGAACGCCGGGAGCGTTTTAGCATGAGCGCAGCGAGCCCGAAGGGTGAATCCCATGGATGGGATGAATATCATGCGGCCTAGGCTCCATGGGTGGATTGAGTGGGCGGCATCCCGCCCGACCCCAGATAGGAATACCCGGTATCCAGCACGAACCCCTGCCACAAAAACAACCCAACGTTAAGCCGACAGGTACCGCGCCTGCAAATGGTCCAGGAAGTAATCCGGGTTTAGCACTTCGCCGGTGGCCTGAGTCATCAGGTCGTCGTAATTGTGGAAGCGGCCCTGTTGCCAGATGTTTCGCGACAGCCAGTCGAAGATCGGCGCCAGGTCCAGTTGGGCTATGCGTTCGGCAGCGTCGGGAACGTCTCGTAACAAAGCAGCGTGCAGTTGGGCGGCGTTCAGGGCGCCCAGGGTGTAGGACGGGAAGTAACCGATGGCGCCCATGGGCCAGTGGATGTCCTGCATCGGGCCATTGCGGTAGTCGCCGCGGGTATCCAGCCCCAGCAGGTCGGACATGGCCTGGTTCCAGCGCTCGGGAATGTCTTTGACGCTGGCGTTGCCGAGAATGATGTCGCGCTCCAGTTCGTAGCGCAGGATGACGTGTGACGGGTAGGTCACCTCATCGGCGTTTACGCGTATCAGGCCAGGTTCTACCCGGGTGTAGAGGGCGTGTAGATTGTCGGCCGTGAAGGCCGGGTCGTCGCCCAGGTGCTGGCGCACTAGCGGGGCGATGGCGTCGATAAAGGGGCGGGAGCGGCCCAGTTGCATTTCGAAGAACAGGCTCTGGCTTTCGTGCACGCCCATGCCCATCGCCTGCCCCACCGGTTGGCTGGTCCAGGCTTGTGGTAAGCCGGTTTCGTAACGGGAGTGGCCGGTTTCGTGAATCACGCCCATCAGGCCCTCGATGACGTTGTGTTCATCGTATCGGGTGGTGATGCGGCTGTCGGCCGGCACGCCGCCGCTGAACGGGTGGGCCGTCTGGTCGAGACGACCGGCGTCGAAATCGAACCCCAGGGTCGACATCAGGGCTCGTGCCAGAGCGTCCTGTTGCGGTATGGCGATGGGCCGCTCTGGTTTATGCGGGGTGGGCCGCTGCGACTGGCGTTCCAGAATCTGTTGCAGCGTTCCTGGCAATTCGGCTTTCAACCGGTCGAACACCGGATCGATGCGGCTCATGGTCGTGCCCGGGTCATACTGATCCATCAGGGCGTCGTAGGCATTGGCGTAGCCCCGGTCGGCGCCCAGAGCATCCTGATAGGCCGCAGCTGCTTCACCGGCCAGATCAAAGACACGTTGCAGCAGGGGCTCAAAACCGGCCCAGTCGTTGTTGGGCCTGAGGGTGCGCCAGGCGTGCTCGCATTCACTGCTGGCCAGCGACTGGGCTTCGACCAGATCTTTGGGGATGGCGCGGGTTGTTTGCCAGGTTCGCTTCATTTCACGCAGGTTGGCCTGTTGCCAGTCGGTGAGATCGGCTTCCTGTTCCGCCTCGTCAAAGCGGTCGGAGAGGCGTTCGTCCTGCAGTATCTCGGTTCGCAGAACGGTCAGTTCAGCCATTGCCTTACTGCGGGCAGCGTTGCCCTTGGGTGGCATCATCACGTGCTGGTCCCAGCTCAGCATGGCTTCGGCATGGCCCAGTTGGGCCAGACGATGAAAGGTTTTCTCCAGTGTCGAGTAACTCATAGCATTCCCCGGTATGTCTGTGGCCGCACTTGAACGGTGATTGCACCATGATCGGACATCCGGTCTGTGCTGTCACGGGTACAATGGGCCATTTGCCCTGCTGATCATCACCTGAGGCGCTGCAAAGTCGGCTCGTTCACACTTTACCTATCGACACCTCCTTCCCGGTTTTCTATGCTCTCACCATTCACTTCGCAGAAGTAGTTCACATGCAATCAGATCCTTGGCCTTTTCGTCATGCACCCACCGTTACGGTTCGCTACCGCGGTTTGCTAAAGCCGGTTCGCCAGGCTTTCTGGCGGGTGTCGGTTCTGATTGCCCTGGTGCTACCCGCCTGGGCAGAACCCTTGCTGATAAAGGGGCCTGACGGCGAGTTCAGCTTCAGCCAGGAAGATATTCTGGCACTGTCAGATCAGGAAGTGGTTACCGAAACTCCCTGGACTGATGGCAGCCTGACCTTTCGCGGAGCGCCGCTGGCGGCAGTACTCGCTGAAGCGGGTATCGGGCAGGGCTGGGTGAATGCCCGGGGGCTGAACAATTATTCCATCAACCTGCCGGTTAACCAGGTACTGGCAGCGCACGCCTTTCTGGCGGTACACATGAACGGCGAGCTGATGCGCATTAAGGACAAGGGCCCCTTCTGGATCGTCTTTCCCTGGAGTGAACACCCCGATCTGCTGACGCGCGATGTCCGTGCCTGGTCGGTCTGGCAGTTGCAAGCGTTAAGCGTACTGGACTGAGGCATGTTAAACCGCATTGGATTCATCACCGCCTGGGTGGTGTCGTTCATGGTCATGCTGATCTGGCTGGGCATGCTGATCGTGCGCGTCTCGGGCGAGATCAATGTGTACCGTGATCAGCTGCGCGACGACCGTGTCTGGCACATCACCCAATTGCAGCTGGAAATGGAGCGGCTGCGTGGCGCGCTGGCGCTTTACCTGGAGAGGCCCTCCGGCCAGTACCGGGAAGAAGCCTCCATCTCGGCTGAAATTTTATGGAGCCGCGCAGCGGTACTGACCCAGGGCGAAACCGGTGATTTCGCGCGCACCTACGACACTCAGGTTTACAACCAGGTCAACAGCATTCTAAACCGGTTACGTGCCGACGAAGCCCTGATCTATGAGATGTCCACCGACTATGCACGCCGGTTGATGCCGGTGCTGGAAACCTGGATAGAGTCTTTCCGGTACCGCATTTCGCGGCTGACTGAAAACGCCATGTCCCAGGCCGATGCCCGCGGAGAGCGGGTGCAGCAGGCTTACCAGCAAATCCGCACGGTACTGTTAACACTGGGTGCGCTCGGGGCCGGCTTGCTGGTCGTATTGCTGTGGGCCTTTAACCGCAACCGCAATTTGCGCCTGGCGGCTGAAAAGGCAAACCGGGTTCAGTCTCACTTTCTGGCCAATATGAGCCACGAAATCCGCACCCCGCTTAACGGCATTATCGGCACCATTCAATTGCTGTCTGAGTCGCCCGACAAGGAAGAACACAAGTCACTGATCGGTACGCTGGAGCAATCGTCAGAGGCGCTGTTATCGCAAATTAACGATGTGCTCGATTACAGCCGGCTCGATTCCGGGCACCAGCACCCCGACAACCAGCCGTTCGATCTGGTTGAGCTGATCGAGTCGTCCACCCGGGTGTTTTATGCCCAGGCGCGCGCCAAGGGCATTGGTTTGAATTTTGTGCCGCCGCCTCAGGCATCGGCCTGGGTCAATGCCGACGATGCCAAAATCCGCCAGATTCTGCTGAACCTGGTGGGCAATGCCATTAAATTCACAGGGCGCGGCACGGTGGAAGTCAGTATGGATCTGACCGATAAAGACGCCGATTACGACGTTTGTCTGCGTGTCAGAGACACCGGCATTGGCATCTCCCGGTCGAAGCAATTGCTGTTGTTTCAGCCGTTTCATCAGGCCGATGCCTCGACCAGCCGCCGCTATGGCGGCACCGGGCTCGGGCTGGCGATCAGCCAGCAACTGGCCCAGTTGCTGGGCGGACGCATTGAGCTCGATAGCCAGTTCGGTCGCGGCAGTGAATTCCGTCTGGTGCTGACGCTGCCCAAAATTGACCCGCCTTCGGCTCGTCTGAACCCCCAACCAGAGCCCGAACGCTCGCACCCGGCGCTGACCGGATCGGTGCTGGTGGCTGAAGACAACCCGGTCAACCAGACCATTGCCCGGCGCATGCTGGAAAAGGCGGGCGTGACCGTGACGGTGGTCAGCGACGGTCATCAGGTGCTGGAGCGCTGCGCCCGGGAGCGCTTCGACCTGATATTGATGGACGTTCAGATGCCGGGCCTCGACGGGCTCGACGCCACCCGCCAACTGATTGCCCGGGGCGACCCAACCCCCATCGTTGCCCTCACCGCCAATGCCACCACCGAAAGCCACCACAGCTGCCTGGAAGCCGGCATGTCGGATTTCATCACCAAACCGTTTCGCTACCGGCAATTGCAGCAAGTGCTGCTGCGCTATTTAGCCGCGAAACCGGCCCCCGTTAACGGCGATCAAGACGCTGACGGAACTCGCTCATAATGGTGTCGTACAGCCCATCGCCAGACCAGGCGTCTTCAACGCCACTGTCGATCGAAGGATTGTCGTTAACTTCAATGATGTAAACGTCGTCGCCACGCTGCTTCAGGTCGACGCCATACAAACCGTCGCCAAAGGCACTGGCAACATCCAGCGCTGCCTTCAACACCACGCGAGGCGCTTCGTGCGTTGGCACCGTTTCAAAGCCGCCACTTTGCTGGCTGGGTTTGGCCGAATGGTTGTAGATCTGCCAGTGGCCCTTGGCCATGAAATAGCGGCAGGCGTAAATGGCCCGGCCATTGAGCACACCAATACGCCAGTCGTAATCGGTCGGCACATAAGCCTGGGCGAGAATGATGGCGCTTTGCTTGAGCAGCTCATCGACTGTCTTCTTCAGACTTGCCAGATCCGTTACCTTGACCACGCCTTTCGAGAAGGAGCCATCCGGAATCTTGATCACCATCGGAAAGCCCAGCGACGCCTCCAGGTCCGCCAGCACGCTGTGCTGCGTGGAAGTAATGGCCCGGCTGTTCGGTGCGGGCAAATGCCGGGTGCGGATCAGGTCGGCCAGGTAAATCTTGTTGGTACAGCGCAAGATGCTGTCCGGGTCGTCCATTACCACCATGCCTTCGTGGGCCGCCTTGCGCGAAAAGCGATAGGTGTGGTGGTTCACATTGGTGGTTTCACGAATGAACAGGGCATCGTATTCGGCCAGGCGGTAGTAATCTGAGGGCTGAATGAAATCGACGTCCATGCCCTGGCGGTGCGCGGCCCGTTCGAACTTCTTCAGGGCACCCTTGTCGCTCGGCGGTGTGGCTTCCTTGTCGTTAATCAGAATCGCCAGGTCGTAGCGGTAACGGCGCTGGGCGCGAGGTGCGCGCCAGACTTTCCTGGAAAACCGCTCCAGGCTTTCGGCAAACACGCCCTCTTCCGGCTCGGACAGCGAGTGCAGACCCAGTGCCTTGATCGACGCCAGTTGCCAGTTGGTTTTCTTTTGTACCGTCACGCTCAGAATGGGCACCGGAAAGCGCTCAAACAGCTGCCGTGAGGCTTCAGCAAGCCCCGGGAACTCGCACTGCCCGAAATAGATGTTCCAGCGCCAGCGGGTCTCTTCACCAGCCAGGGTGTTCAACGGCTTTTGAATGCTGTGATCCAGCACGCCATAGACGGCTGGCTGCGCCAGGTCGGTCAGCGTTTTTACCGAAGGGATCACCTTATGGCCACGGGCCTCAGCCAGCAGCGAGACATAGTAGCCCCGGCTCTGGTACTGATAATTGCGGCACAGGTTGATGATGCGGTGCGGCGTCAGCGGCGATTCATCGATGTAACGCTGCGCCGAGGTGACGTCGTCTGAAGGGTAGTAGGCTTTCCAGTCGGAATCACGGTCGATAACCAGTTTTAACGTAGTCACTAGGGTCCTTTTTGCATTCCAGGCTGCGGGCTTAACCGGGTGACCATCACACCGATCCCGCAGGCGTTGAAAGTGTGCGCTACCGAGTTGAAAACGCAAGATGCCAGCGTGTGAAATTTATGGAAATCCACCCTCTGCTGACTCCTTTTTTAACCTAGTCTATACAGGCTCGTTCATCCATTCGTCAGGACGTTTCTTTATGCAAATTCGGCTTGCCCGACCAGCCGATCTCGGTGCCCTCGTTTCGCTTGAAAATCAATGCTTCGATTACGACCAGATTAGCCGCCGCAGCTTCCAGCGTTTCATGCGCCAGCCACAGGACCGCTTGCTCGTTGCCGAGGGTGACTCGGGTAACCTGCTGGGCTATGGCCTGCTGCTGCACCGGCGCGGTACCGTTCTGGCACGTATTTACTCTCTGGCCGTCTCTCCTGATGCCCGCGGTATGGGTCTGGGAAAACAGTTGTTACAGGCGCTGGAAGCCGAAGCCATCGATACCCAGTGCCGCTTCGTGCGACTGGAAGTCCGCGACGGTAATGAAGCGGCTCTGGCCCTGTATAAAGCCAATGGCTACAAGGTTCTGCATCGCCGCAGCGGTTATTACGTCGACGGCGGCGATGCCTTTGCGCTGGAAAAGCGCCTGCACAGCCACCTGCCACAGCATCCGGTCAGGCCTTATTATGAACAGTCGACGCCCTTTACCTGCGGCCCGGCGTCCTTGATGATGGCGCTGAATCACCTCGACCCGGCGCAACCGATGACCCGCGCCCAGGAAATTCAACTCTGGCGCGAGGCCACCACCGTGTACATGACCACCGGCCTGGGCGGCACCTCGCCTCTTGGACTGGCGCTCTCCGCGCACCGGCGCGGCTTTGAAGCGGAAGTCTGGGCGAGCCACCTGGAGCCGCCCTTTATCGACAGCGTGCGTGTGGAAGACAAACGCCAGGTAATGATTGAAGTACACAACCAATTTCTGGAAGAAGCCCGGGCTCGCGGTGTCGGGTTACACCAACGCGTGCTGATGGCCAGCGAGGTCCCTGAGCTGCGCAAGGCCGGATGGCAGATACTGGTACTGATCAGTACCTGGCGACTCAACCGCAACAAGGCACCGCACTGGGTTTGGTGGGTCGGCGAAGACGACCATCACGCCTACCTGAACGACCCGGACATCGACGAAGATGAAGACCAGTCTGCCACCGACAACCAGTTCATGCCGGTGCCGCTGGAAGCCATGGACGCCATGACACGCTATGGCAAAC
Source organism: Saccharospirillum sp. (assembly GCA_018402545.1). GTDB lineage: Bacteria > Pseudomonadota > Gammaproteobacteria > Pseudomonadales > Natronospirillaceae > Saccharospirillum. The sequence goes on from JAGYIL010000002.1 coordinate 63,730, forward strand.
AACGCTTTCGGGCGGCGGTTTTGGTACGCAACACCCGCAAGCCCCAATAAAACATCAGACCGTATCAGATCACCTTTTTACGGATAACCGACGATAGCTGCTCGAATCCGATGACAACAACCAGCACGACAAGAATGATCGCGCATGCCTTGTCGTACTGAAACAACCGCATCGCGGTGGCCAGTTCTACACCGATGCCCCCTGCACCAACAAGACCAAGCGTCACGGCAGAACGTATGGCTTTCTCCACGCTGTACAGACTGGTCGCTGACATCGACGCCAGGGTCTCGGGCAATATCGCACCCATAATCACCGAGAGCCGCCCAGCCCCACTGGCCGTTAAGGCATTGCTCGGGCCCGGGCTAACTTCTTCGATTCGCTCCGAAAAAAAGCGGGCTGCAAAACCGATGGTATCCAGAATAATTGCAAGAATACCCGCCAGCGGACCAAGGCCTACTGCAACGACAAAAATCAGAGCCCAAATCAGGTCCGGTATCGTTCTCATGGTTGCAATTAAAAATCGCGCCAAAACCCGGATCATAGGGTGGGGTGTGGTGTTGCGAGAAGCCAGCAATGCGAACGGAATGCTCAGCAATACGCCAAAGGTAACACCGACAATCGCCATATAAAGCGTCTCGACCATGGCGTTGGCGATCACATCCATATTCGACCAGTCCGGCGGTATCGCCTGACCAACAAACACCACCAGGTTACGCATGCCCCGCAGTAACCGCTCCGGTGATATTTCTGCCGTGCTAAAGCCCTGAAAAAACAGAAAGAAGAAGAGCAACAAAACCAGCCCTGCAAACCAGGAGGGTGTGCTGAATCGGGGTGGCATATCAGCGGGTTTTTGATCATTGCGTAACGTCATGAAGCCTCCAGTGATTCGGTATCCGTTTTGTCTGCCAAGGGCTTTTGCCTGACCTCGGGAGAGGATTGATCAACCCGGGTTTCACCCTGATACAGATCTAGAAGCTGTTCACGACTAGCCGATGCTGACTGAGTATCCAGGACGATGCGGCCGGCTTTCATGCCGACAATTCGGCTGGCGTATTGCTCTGCCAGTTCAAGTTGGTGCAAGGTACAGAAAACCGTCATCTTGTGTTCACGCACGACATCCCAGAGCAATGTCATGACTTCGTGGCCGGCTTTTGGATCCAGGCTGGCAACGGGTTCGTCAGCAAGTATCACCCTGGGTTGTTGCATCAGCATGCGTGCGATGGCAACACGCTGTTGCTGACCACCGGACAAGTCGCGGCATCTGTTGCCTGCCTTTTCAACCATACCGACTCGCTCAAGACAATGCATGGCCCGCTCACGGACCTCGCCGGGGGCGAATGGTGCCCAAACCTGCAACAAACCTCCGGGCTGGCGTCCCATCGCACCGTATAAAACATTTTGAAAGACTGACAGGTTTTCGACCAGATTGAACTGCTGAAAAACCACACCAATATCACGACGGATTTTTCTTAGTGCTCTGCCACGAGCCGCTATTACGTTTTCCCCGCCAACGGCAATCGAGCCGGATTGAGCTCGTTCCAGGCCGTTCATGCATTTCATTAGCGTCGACTTTCCGCACCCGTTGGCCCCCAGCAGGATAACGCCTTCGCCTTCGGCTACCGTGAGATTTAATGAACGCAAAACGTGCAGTGAACCGTAGTGCTTGTTCAGTTCATGAATTTCGATGGCATTCATAACTAAGACCTGATGCTCGATAGAATAGAAACACCCCGCCTGACGAGGCCAGGCAGGGTGACGACAGCGAGATGCGCTTAACTAACCGTTGTCACTAAAGCGCAAGGCTTCCGGGCATCAGTTAAGTTCAATGCCTGCGTTGGCATAAGCCTGGCGAACGACTTCATAGTCCTCAGGGCCAATGTCGAAAGCCATATAAGAGTCGCGGTTCAGGAATTTGTCTTCGTTGCGGTCGGTGGAAATCAGCGCTTCCCAGAGACGATCCGAGTTACTGGCCAGTGTTTCACGCAAGCCTGTCTTGCAGTCTTCCGGCAAGCTGCTGCGCATGACAACCGGGTCCCCTGGCAGACGGTCACTCTTGGCGATCACCCGGTATTCACCATCCGGATCCAGCGCTTCAATTTTCTCGATATCGCGGTTACCACCGCCCATGGCAACCACATCGCCATTGACCAGGGCTGCAATGCGCGCATCACCGGCCATCACAATGTCCAGATCACGGTCGAGGTCCAGTCCGGCCTGAACCAACATTTGACTCGGGAAAATATGACCACTGGTTGAGCCTACGTCTTTCAGCGCAATTCGCGAGCCTTTAAGGTCTGCCAGCGACTCAATCTCGCTGTCTGCCGGCACAAAAAAGCTGCTGCCATAGTGCGGACGTTCGATGGTGAACAGCACTTCAATAGGCTGACGCTGGTTAAACAGAACGAACTCCGACGGGCCGGCAAACACCAGCTCAACGTCGTCAAACTGCAGCGCATTACCGGCGGCAGTGCGATTGCTCAAAGAAAACATCTCCAGTTCAAGCCCGGTCACGTCTGTAAACTCTTCACTGAAAGGGCCAAACGCATCACGCAACTGCCCCATGCCTTCAATACCGGTATCGGCCATACGAATGGGGTTGGGGCAAACGCTGGCCAGGTCGTGACTGTCAGCTTGAGCAGTCGCCGCCCCGGCAAGCGCCATACCCAGTGCCAGCACGGCGGGTACAGCATGATTCAGTGTGGGGAATTTCTTTGAAAACTTCATGATAGTGCTCCGTTTGTTGTGACTGTAAAACGTCGCGAACCACATCCGGCTCACTGATGCGCACCCACCCTACGGAACCGGAATGACACTTTTGCTACGAAAAAATGTCCCTTTAATTAAGGTTCGATGACCTCCCGAACAATCAGCAGGTACCTGGCAGTTCAAGCCAGCATCCGAAATCCCTGATTCAATTGGCTTACAGAACACTGTCAGCCAGTTCAGGTGTTACCCCTTCACATTCATTCACTATTGATATACTTTGGTTGTTAACTGCCTCAAAGCAAAGAGCACAACCGTGTCCACACATAACAACAAACAGCTTGTTGAGTCGCTGACTTCATTGGCCGCAAGAGCAGGTGATTTCGGTTTCTGCGTTCAACCGGGGCAAGTCGTTGCCCAACCTGCAAAAAGCCAAACCGCGGAGCCATGACGACGGCGTCCATAATGGCCCCTTCATGGGCGGGCTTGGCAACCCCATGTTCAGTCGCAGCATCAACGGCCACTTTGACCGCTGGCAACTGGAACCCGGCGCTCATCTGCACGAAGACCTGGAGCCGGCCTTCCTGGCGGTACGCTGGGTTGAAAATGGACGAAAGCACCTGCGCAAACTCCGGGTTGGCCCGGGAGTGCAGGAACTGGACGATTCCCAGCGTCAGTATCAGGCACTGTTTCCCATGACGTTTGAGCACTGGCAATCGGAGCATTTGCCTGCCGACATACGGGTAACCGTGCTGTCACCCCAGTTACCGGATGACAGCCTAAGCAGCGCGTTGCCGGTCACTCTCCTGCAGGTTGATCTGAGCCACTGGAAAACGGGTGTCGACTCAATATCCGTAGCGCTGTTCTGGCCTAACCTGATGGGCTGGTCTCTGATGCCGCTAACCTCGGTGGAACGCAGTGGCCAGCACTGGCCCAATCAGACTCATGCCGGGCAAATCAACGAGCTGGTTCACAAAGACTCCCGTCGTTGTCACATTGCCCATCGGCGCCAGACCATCGACGCGAACAGTGCCAGCGGCGAAGTGGGGTTGAGTGCACAATCCGATACCGCACAAATCAGCGTTCACCTTACCGTTAAAGCCAATCAGAATGAGACCGGAACCCCTTACGCCGAACAGCCTTACACCCTGGCATGGCTTGAACAGCAATGGTTGGAGAAGGGGCATTTTGATGACGACACCACGCAGTGGACAGCGCACTGGCATGAACCCCTGCTCAGTGCCCTGTCTGCTGAGTTCACGGCACCGGGAAGTGTGATCTTTGCGGTGACATTCGACTGGCCCGAGGTCCGGTTTGGCCAGGGGCGTCGCTGGTGGCGCACCTACACCAATACCGTTGGACGCGATGGTCGGCACAGCGCTGCCATCGCCAACGACGCATTCAGGCACTTGCCAGTGTGGCTCCGCTCAATTGACGAGTGGCAACGCACGGCTCTGGCTGGCATTCAATCGACCAGACTTGGATGGACTGACCGAACCGCCGGTGCCATTCTGAACGAAAACTGGTCGATGTCTGCCGGTGGCGCCGCCTGGGTTCATGAGACGGTGGGGCCGCTAACAAGCGGGCAACAACCCTTTCGCCATCAAGGCCATTTTGGCTGGCTGGAGGGCTTCGATTCCGGTTATTTTTACTACAACACGCTCGACCTTTATGTCTACGCCTTTCCTGCGCTGAGCAAACTGTGGCCCGACCTTGCGCAATCCATCTTCGATGACTACCTCGACACCGCAGCACTGCAACAGAACAACCACCGCCCGGTCTATCGCACCGGAGTGCTCGCGCCCATGCTGGTTGCGGGCAAACTGCCGCATGACCTGGGTTCGCCGGCAGAAGACCCCTGGGTAGCGCTCAATGGCTATGTGATGCGCGATGATCCCAATGTCTGGAAGGACCACAACCCCTCGTTTATCGTCAGTTACTATTTGCATCGCCAACTGGTGGATAAACGTATTGAGCCCGCCGACCTTGATACCCTCGATGTACTGGCCGATTTCATCAAAACACAACTCGACCCAGTAATCGCGCTACCCGTGCATCAGGAATTTGGCGACAGCACCTGGGACAATCTCGATATGCGGGGCCTGTCGACCTACACCAGTTCCTGGGTCATCGCAGCCTGGGCGACAATGGCCAGGCTGTGGGAAGAGCAGGGAGACGCAGACAAGGCCGCAAGCTATTCAAGCTTGCTGGGCAAAGCCCAGGTCGGTTTTGAACAACTCTGGGCAGCGCATTTTTACCGCACCAACAGTGAAGGGAAATACAGCAACGCCACCCAGTGTGATGCCTTGATCGGGGTGTTCTATGCCCGACTCGCCGGGCTCGGTGACCTTCTCCCTGTTGCAAACATTCGCCGACATCTGGAAACCTTATGGGAAAACAACGTTGAGGCGTTTCACCAGGGCAAGTTCGGCCCTCTGCTGGTGGCTGAGCCCGGACGCCATCGCTACGGCGGAGATGGCGGCGAGGAGCTGCAAGTCAATGAAGTACTGGTCGGTTCTGCCTGGGTGTTTGTGGCCATGCTGGCTGAGTATGGTCTGGAAGAAAAAGCCCGGTTTCTGGTCGACCAGATGGCGACTTTCCAATACGGTCAGTCTGGCCTGCAATTCAGAACACCGGCCGCCTGGGATGGCGAAGGGCAATTTCGAGCGCCGTTGAACATGAGACCGCTGTCGATTGCATGGCTAGGCTGTGTTGGGGCTCGACTTCACAGCAAATGAACCAGCGGACAGTTATTCCTGGCTCTTTTGCCAGGCCTCTAAGGCACGTCGGTAGTGGTCACCCTGCTCGTCAGCCAGCCGGTCGGCTTCCTGTGCCGGAGCAAGGGCCGCGTCGTAATCCTGCTGACGCATCAGGGCCCAGGCTAAATTGTGGTGCGCGGCCGCACTGTCGGGTTTAAGGGTGAGTGCCCGCTGATAAGCCTGTTCAGCGTGTTCGAACTGCTGCAGGCGATAGTGCGTATTGCCAAGTCCCATCCAACCGATGAGCTGGTCTGGCCAGCGTTCTGTCGCCCCCTGATAGGCCCGTGCAGCCGCCGCAAATTGTTCAGCCTGCTCCAGCCCGACAGTCGCTTCAAGGTATACACTGGCGTCTGCATTCGCCGGGAATTCACCGGGTTGATGCAGGGTCATCGCCCAATAGTCGCCACCGCGCCATTCCAGTTCGAACCGACGGAAGTCACGCTCCAGGCCAGCGGTGGTGCCGGAATGCAAGGTAATGACCTTGTCGTCAAGATCGTAGCCAATGACAACGGCGTAATGCCAGACCGGGTAAAAACCAAAACCGAGATTCTGAAACACGAGAACGGGGTGCCCTGCCTCCAGTTGATCAAGCAACGTAGAAAAGCGGGTGTCATGCACATAGGGGAGTAGCCCCTGACGACGGGTCGCCGCCAGCATTTCAGCCTTCAAACTGCCCTGACGGGATTCAATAAAAACCTGATCCACCAGCTCACTGGGCTGGATCGATTTACCCTGATGGCTCATCAACATCGCCAGGCTGGCCGGGCCGCATTGGTAAGCTTCCTGAGGAAAGAAGGGGATCTCGTTCAGAAGCACCTGATCGGTCAGGCCGGTAACAGCAGGCTCGGCAGATAACTGCTCATACTGAAGAGTGCCGGTGGCGCACCCGGTTAAAAAGCCAGCCGCTATAACCAGCGACCAGCCCGCTTGCCGTAACAACACGCCTTAACGCAGCAGCAAAATCAGTATGATGACGACCAGGATCAATGCGACTGAACCACCAGCAGGCTCATCAGCCATGTGCTGGGACAAATACTGGAGTTCTGTACTGGTCAGCGCCGCAACGCGATCGGAGGCTTCTTCGGGAGAGATGCCGTAATCGATCAGCTGCTGTTGAACATCCCCTTGAGCAATAAGGGACTGCAGTTCATCACGGGTTATGGTGCCGCTTTGTTCCTGCAACAGGGTTTCGGTGCCGACAATATCGGCCACGGCCAGTTGCGACCCCAAACTGCCGATAACCAAGGTAGTAACCAGCGAAACAACGGTAATCCAGCGAGGCAATCTACTTAGCTTCATGACGATCTCCTACTTGTTTGTGATGCATCGGTTCGACTCTAACAGTTTGTTACACAGCCTACCCGACTTTTTATACACAGTGTGTACCCGATCACTTGTCGCCCTTGCGAAGCGACATCAGGAATAGCGTTCAAACGCCTCATCCCGGGTCAGATTTTCGGTCTGCTCCGCAAACGAATAACAGCTGGGTTTCTGATCGATAAAGATCTGGAGATTGAAAGCCCAGTTGGTATCACCTGCAAACAACCCCACCGGAATGGCGTAGTCACCTTTGCTTTTCAGGCGATAATACAAATGCGTGCCACACTCGCGACAGAAACCACGCTCGGCCCATTGCGACGAGGAATAAACGGCGACAGCCTCCTCACCATGAATCACCACCGAACCGCCGCAATCCACCGATAAAAAAGGTCCGCCACCCCAGGTCTGGCACTGTGTGCAGTGGCAAGCCACCATGTGCAGTTTTTCCGGGGTGGCAGTGATACGGACTTTGCCGCAAAGGCAGGCGCCCGTCTGTTCGCTGGCCGACATTGGAGGTTCTCCCGTGTTGGTCGTTTGCCACAAATAACACTATATAACGAACCGGCAGATTTCCACTCCTAGTCGCTACCCACTAGAAGGAGCGGGACGCTTGAACTGCGCACCCAGAATATCCAGGGTTATCTCACCGAAGCGCTCCAGCATGAGCGCTTCCGCCTCATTCATAACATCCTTCAGCGCAACGTTTACCGCGTGTTCAATCGGGCATTGAGTGTGCTCATCGGTCAGGCCGATGGTAAAAATCGAGCTGTCGCCCAGGGCCTTGTGTATATCCAGCAAAGTCAGCTCAGATAGGGGTTTCGACAACGACCAGCCACCACTGTGCCCCTTGACGGATTGCACATAACCCTGGTCGCGCAAAAGCGCCATGGTGCGGCGTACCACCACCGGGTTAGTACTGAGCATTTCGGCCAGCACATCTGAAGTAACGGGGGAATCAAAGGCATCCAGATGCACCAGCACGTGCAATACCCGGGATAATCGGCTGTCTTTTCTCATAATCCACCTTTTCAACGAACTCCAATCCTATCATGGAACTTTTCATGTTACATGTATTGCGTTTGCGCATTCTTTGATGTAACAATAAGAGTTACATGATACAGATGAGGAATTGTTATGAACGTTGATGTGGTCATAATCGGGGGAAGTTTCGCGGGTTTGACTGCCACCATGCAATTGGTGCGCGCCCGCAAAAAGGTGGTTGTGATTGACGCCAACTCACCACGCAACCGCTTTGCCGAGGCCTCCCACGGCATATTTTGCCTCGATGGCAAAACACCCGCGGAGATTCGCGCTACGGCACTGACCCAGTTACGCGTTTACCCAACCTTCGAATTAATTGAAGACAGCGCGAACGCTATAGAAGCAACCGGCGATGGCTTCAAGGCAACGACTGAGCGTGGCCACAGCCTAACGGCAAAACGCGTAATTCTCGCCATGGGCATCACCGATAAACTGCCCGAGATCCCTGGGGTTCAGGAACGCTGGGGCAAAACCGTGATTCATTGCCCCTACTGCCACGGCTACGAACTCAGCGACCGTGCCCTCGGCGTACTGGCCACCAGCGAGATGTCATTCCACCAGGCCGCCATGATTCCCGACTGGGGCGCAACCACGCTCTTTACTCAGGGTCAGTTCAAGCCGGAAGGCGAAACGCTTAAGCACCTGCTGACACGCGGCGTTACCCTCGAACACTCACCGATTGTTGAGGTGCTGGGCAAAGGTATAGAGGTTGAAGCAGTGAAACTCGCCGATGGTCGCACAGTTTCCATACAGGGATTGTATGTAGGCCCGAGAATTACTCTGACCTCGCCGTTGATCGAACAACTGAAGCTGGAGATAGAGGAGACACCCCTGGGCCCCATCGTTAAAGTGAATGGCATGAAGGAAAGTTCATTAAAAGGCGTGTACGTAGCGGGCGATCTATCCAACCCCATGCAAAACGGCACCTTCGCCATCGCATCGGGCACCATGGCAGGCGTTGCGGTTCACCGGTCGCTGATATTTGATGAGTAAACTAGCTCAAGTCTCGGAGTTCAAATTGGCTACAGAGCCCTGAGCCCGCGACGGATGGCAGGGCTGCTCCTGCGGGGGCGCTGTAAATACCTCCATGTAAGCTTAACTTCGGCATCCATGCCTCAGATACCCCCGCACAAGCAGCCCTGCCACCCGTCGCTAATCTATTGCGAACTCCGAAACTTGCGCTATAAATACCGTAAGGAAGCCAATACTCGTTCAGCAACGTGCTGATTAAAACGCCCCGTCATCAAATAGACTTTCTCACTACCTTGCTGCTGAAAAAGCAACTGATCGGAACGAATATCAGGATCCGTTTCCCCCGGAATCCACAACGCTGTTACGTCGTCTCTCTGGTAACTTTTACTTCTGTCAGGATCGATTTCGAACGCCCTGACAGCAAGAGCGACCAAATCATTGGTCGAGTCCAGACCGGGGCTTTTGATTGCCAGCTGCATCAGACAAGACAAGCATGACTGATATTTCTCGCGAAATTGCTCGTTCTCCAACAATCCAGGTACCAAATCATTTATACCTGCCCTCAGTATGGTTACCTGATCTGCGTTGTCATAGACTGCAACAAAGGCCAGATCACCAGCACCACTTCCCATCCCGGGGCCAGATTCAACAAGTCCATCAATAGGTAGCATTACTTGTATATCGTTCACCGTGAGCGGAAGGCAATGCTCACAATGGGCACTTGGCCATTGGTCACCTGCGACGGCTGCAGAGGAAAAAATAAGAAATGGAAGGAAGCCTTTCCACATTTAACGTGCTCCTTGGTTATTTCGATCTTGCTTCTTATGCTCAAATTAACTGCCAAGCCAAAAGCGCGAGACATTTCTGACATTCATTACTGCAATTGTATTGCGGTCAGCAAATGTCAGTGTCTCACTGATCCTGGATAATGTCTGCCGACTAATGCTCATATCAATTTTGTGCAATACCTCCACCCACCGACATAGCAGACTGCAGCCATTGCCAACCAGGAGAACAGCAATGAGCCTTTCCATGATTCTGCCAATGTCGGCGTTTGCCCTTGCCGCCTCAATCTCACCGGGGCCGGTGAACCTGGTGTGCCTGAGCAGCGGGACCCGCTACCCGTTAGCTCGGGGGCTGGTCTTCGTCACCGGCGCCACACTGGGGTTTATTGCTTTGTTTATGGCTGTAGGGCTGGGGCTTTATTCGATGCTGGCGGTCGTTCCCGGGTTACAGGAAGCGCTGCGCTGGGCCGGTATCGCCTTTCTGCTCTATCTGAGTGTTCGGCTGTTCCGGGACGATGGTCAACTGCCGGAGGGAGGCAACAATAAAGCGCCGGGCTTCATGACGGGAGCACTGATGCAGTGGCTGAACCCCAAGGCCTGGCTGGCTTCAGCTTCGGGCATCGGGGCTTATACCAGCGGAGATGATATGCAGGAGGTTATCCTCTTTGCCATGCTTTATTTGCCGATCTGCTGGTTGTCGCTGGGGAGCTGGGTTTACGCTGGGGCGTTTCTGCGCCGTTACGTTCATCGCCCTGCGGTACTGATCGCGATCAACCGAACCCTGGCGGTATTACTCGCCGCCAGCTGCGTCTACCTGCTGGTTGAGTGACGACTGGCGATACTGGTTTGGGGTGGCGGCGACGAGTCGCTTGAAGGTGCGCTGGAAATGCGGCTGATCGTTAAAACCGGCATTCAACGCAGCCTCGGCGATGGGTGTTCCGTCTTTTAGATCGCGCTGACCCAGCTGGACCCGGCGATTGATCAGATACGCATGGGGCGTTAGCCCAAAATGCTGTTTGAAGGCACGAATTAGGTGGCCAGGGCTGTAGCCTGAACGATCACACAGGTCATCGAGTGAAATCTCTTCCACCGCGTGATCGTCCAGGTAGGCGGCCAGTTTCCGTAGGTTGGCAGGTGCTTTTGATAGGGGTAGGACTGACTGGCCGGCAAGCTCGTGCATCAGTGCAGAGAGGTACTCAACCACTTCCGTCTGTTTATCCAGCAGGGCGCGCTGCGGGTCCAGCAAGCAACTGGCCATTCGGCGATAGCCTTCATACCAGGTGGCATCCGAGATAACCGGAGTAGAAATATCCTGCCAGCGCGGCGTATCGAGCAAACCCGCCGCATATCGAAGTTGTGTCAGCCAGTCCGCATCGACATACAACATTTGGTAAGCCCAGGGCCGATCTTCGATGGGATTACAGGCGTGCACCCAGTCCGGATTCATCAGCACCAGGTTTCCGGCATGAATGTGGTAACGATCATTGCGGTAATGAAACGTGCTCTCGCCTCCGGTGATGGCACCCAGAGACCAATGAGTATGACTGTGCGGTGCATAACACACCTTGCGGCCATCATCGACTTGGCGCAATTCCACATGGGGCATGCGTGAATCTCGCCAGAACAGAGGCTGGTTTGGATGTGTCATGGCCTGGCTATCCCTCAGTGGTTTGTCAATTATACGGAAGCAACTCTGAATCTGCGAACTCAGGGCGACTCTACAAAACTAAAACCTACAGGGTATGAATGTATACCATCGTAATCGCTCTTGCCCAAACCAACACCCTTTGCTCTCGCTATCGCGTAGACCATGCTTATGTGGAACAGCATGTTGGGAACAATATAATGATGAATGAAAACAGGCTGTGGCAAATCCACTTCAGCAAAACCGGCCTTATCCGTTAAACGTTTTGCATCATCCAACTGATTCACTTCTGGTAATTCTTTGAGATAGCTGATTGTATCCGAAAGCTGTGCTTGAACAGCGTCCTTTCCCGGCTCTTCTCTGAAGAACGAAACCACACTCTGGCCTACCAGCGGGCAATAGCCTCGCAATGCAAAATTGGCTGCTATTTTTGCATTCACTTCCAACGAAAACATGTCATTGGCCAAAGTCTCAGAGAAAACCTCAGGTGGGATCTTGGCGACTATGATATCCAGCTGGGACAGGTAGTGGTGGAACATACTTTTTATGCCGCTGTCCATTAATGCTCCCGCCCTTTATCTATAGATGCCAAATCCCTGCGAAACAATAGCAATCCTAGCCCGGCACGGGCAAGCAGACCGGCGGATAAACGCGCTATGACTCGCCCTTTAAATGCAGCCTGAGAGGCTTCGTGTTCTCCCGGACGATAATAGCCTTGGCTTCAAGGTCCAACTGAACACCTTTCAACCACCAGCCTGCTTTGTCGCCTCCCGGAAACAGGTCTTCGGGTAGCAACGGCAGTAGCTCTTGCTTGAGTTCAGCAACGGTCAACCCGGGCTCAGTCTTTGGCATCACCGCCAGAAGTGCTGTCTTCATCGCCTCATACTTGCGTTTATCCACCCGTACAACGTGACCGGGGCTATTGATGTTTTCCATTTCTACCTTTTCGGTACCACTGACCATCGGATGTTCTCCTTCGTGTAGGTTTCTAAATGCACACAGAACCATGGCTCGGTACTGTAGTTTCATTGACTAGTCGAACCAGTGGTCTTGAATTCGACATCAATGGCAGATAATTATTAAGGAGCCTCTGAACCATCGCTCCCCTGATTTGACACCCCTACCTTCAGCGAACCCCTGAATCCATCTCAGTCAGTTCAGTTCCAACAATGCGTCTAATCTGTTGCGGTGTCAGTCGTCCCTTATCCGGGCTGGTTTGTTGCCCCTGCACCACCGCCAGAACTTCAGCGCTTGAAAAAAGGTCGCGCAGGTTCGCTGGTACGTTATCTGGCAACGCCCCACTGCCAATTGAGTCCAGCGTATCGGGAAAACGAGCCAGAGTGTCTGCCAGTAAAGGCCATCGCATCTGTATCAGGGTCCACAACACCAGCGGATGCTGTGGCACGTCGCGCTCGGACAGCCAGTTGACCGCTTGCTGAAAACCAAAGGCGTTGACCAGTCGTTTCATGGCCCGCGGATTGGGTTCAAGCAGGTTGGCATAGGGTTGAAGTGCGTGTTCGGTGTGACGTTGCACTTCGGGCGTCAGCATACGCTTTGCCGCCGCCACCCGCATGGCGCGCTGACGCACAGGGTCATGCCGGGACTGGGCAATGCGCTCACTGAACTCGGCTTCGCTGACGGTGGTTTTCAATTCAGCGTCGGCCTGATGCTCGGCCTGGCGCTCCCGCTCCGCCACCGCGCTGTCCGGTTCGGCTTCGCCCATGGCCAGCAAGGTCGATAAATACCGGTTTTGGGCATGGGCTGACAATCGGGGCAACCCGACGGATACCTGAAAGACTTTTTCCAGAAACAGATACCCCAGCGGCCGCCCCGGTTCGCCGATGGTGTGGCTGAAGTCCCGGTAGCTTTTTTCATAGCAACTGCGCAACCAATCGCGATCAGCGGCAACGACATAACTGACGTCACTGCGCCGGAACATCGTTTGTATGCCACTGAGCAGCGAGACCACATACTCACAATCGCACCGGTCAAGATCATCAATAAAGATGGCAATGGGGCGCTCGCAAGCGCTGACCAGCTGCTGGTAATACTTCAGTATGGGGCGCATCGGGTCCCGACTGAGTTCGGTGTAGAGCTTGGCCGTTTGTGCCGACCCAAGAAACAGGCTGCGAAAACCACCCATCAGGGTGCCACTGACCCCCAGGATCACGGCCGAAACTTCCAGTAGCCGTTTTACCGTGCCCGCTATGTCAGCCTCAGACTGCCCGAATGCCAGCGACAGGCCCCACAATGCCAGCGCGACCGTCAGCACCAGAGGTCCCAGACGCGTGCGCAGGCGCCAGCGCCACTGCAAGGTGCCAAGTCGACGACGGGCGGCTCTATCCAGCGTTTGCAATTGCTCCCGGCTCTGGTCGTAAAACGCGTTAATCAGCGCCCACCAGGGCGGCCCCAGGTGTTGGTGACGCCAGGCATTAAAGGTAATGACCAGCCAGGCCGGATCCTCATCGGTATTGGTTTCAGTCAGGCATTCCCCCAGAAAGTTCAGAACCGAACTTTTTCCCGCGCCCCACTGGCCATGCAAATGCACCATGAAGGCGTCACCGTCATCCGGGCGGCCACCTGCGGCTTGACGGTTCTGGTTCATTTGCCGGTAGGCCTGTCGCATGCTGACCGCAATCACTTCAGCAAAAGGTCGCCGGTTGAGCCGGTCGAGGTCCGCTGGCCGGTCAAGGTGGGTGGGTACCGCCTGGTAGGCGGTTGACGTGGCCGCTTCGCTTGCAGACGATGCCTCCGGTCCCGGTTTGACAGCCGATTCCATCGCGTCTGTTTTCTGGTCCCATTCAGCCTGTTGCTGAACCTTTTCCAGCGCCAGAAAAGCCTTTGCCCGCGCCTCCGGGTTTTCAATGCTGGCGGCAATACGATCAAGCGGTTCGAGGGCGCTGGCGGGCAACAATTCAGACAACTGCGCCAGGTCTTCGGCCCGGTGCAGGTCGTCCGGGATCGACTCCAGCGCGCTTAGAATCTGACCGGTAACATCCTCCGTCATGCGGTTGTCCAGTAACGGCAGCAACTCAACCAACAACCAGACCCGGCTGCCAGGCTCCGCCTCTTCCTGAGCCAGTTGCAAAGCCTCGGCAATCACCTCCCGTTGCAATCGCTCCGGCAGCACCCGGGCGAGCGCGGTCAGGGCGCTGGCACGCTCCCAGGGCGCTGACAGACGCCGGGCCAGACTCAGGGCTTCGTCCAGTACCTGACTGCGTTGCTCGGGCTCCAGAACCTGTGCCAGAGCAGCCCAGGCCTTTACCCGGGTCATTACATCCGGTTGTTTGGCCAGCGCCTCGATCGCCCGCCGGTGCAGCGATTCCGGCAAGTAGGCCGCCACTTGCTGAACCAGGTCGACCAGTTCCGGGCCCGAATAGGAGCTATCAAACTCCTGCACCAATTGTTCACACAGGGCGGGCTGCTCGTCTTCGGGTAACTGGGGCAGTAACAGGGCCAGCAAGGGCAGTTGCTCATAAAGTGGCAGGTCGGCCAGGCGCTCCCGCTGGTGTTGCACCTGAGACGGATCCAGTTTCGGCAACAGCCAGCGATAGGCCTCCTGTTTCGCAAGCCCGTCGTTGAACATCCACAGGTTGTCGGCCAGCCAGTCCAGTGCCTCCGGCGGCAGCGAATCCAGATGCTGCTGCATCCAGTCCAGGCGCTCTTCATCGGTGCCCGCTTGCTGGAAACCGGATACATCAGGGTGAATCAGGTCAGGGTTCGCCGCCATGGCAGCCTCCTTGTCGCAGAACCTGAAAGCCAGTCGATGCTAGTGCACTGTAACAGACTAAATGTCCTCACCAGCGAGCCGTCAGGCGGCCAGATGCAAGGCGCATTGGCGCAGTAATAGTGGGTCTATTTCAAGCCGATGCAACGCAGTCAGGTGGCTGCCTGACGACTCGCCCGAAGGGAGCTTCCCAAAAGGTCCACCCCGGCGTTGCCGCTCTTGGAAAGGGAACCACCCTTCCCGGCGAGCGGCGCCTTGTGGTGAACCTTTTGGGAAGCTCTGGTGTGGGCATTTAGTCTGTTACAGTGCACTAGTGTAGATGGTTTTCTCAAAGACGTTGGCGCGCCGGGCAAGCCTCTGTGGCACCTTTGATTTATTTTTCAGTTATCCTGAGCGTTCATCCTTTTAGCCACTGGAGCCCGGCATGATCACTGGCATCAACCACGTAACGCTGGCCATCAGCGACCTTGAACGGTCATTCGATTTTTATGTCAGGGTCGTTGGTTTAAAACCGGTCGCGAAATGGGACAGAGGGGCTTATCTTGAAGCGGGTAAAGACTGGATCTGCCTGTCGCTCGACTCGCAAACTCAGCCAGGCCCAACGGCCGATTACACGCACCTGGCCTTCTCGGTTGACTCTGCGGCTTTTGAAGCGTGCGCTGAGGCCATTCGCTCGCATAAAGCCGTTATCTGGAAAGACAATAAAAGCGAAGGCGATTCACTTTATTTTCTGGACCCGGACGGGCACAAACTGGAAATTCACAGCGGCGATCTGGCCACTCGCCTGGCGGCATTGAAAGCGCATCCGTACGATGGGCTGGAAGTGTATGTTCAGGAATAAGATGATCGAATGACCAGTCTCCCCAGGGTTTCAACCGGCCTGAGCCAGCTCGACCGCCTGCTCGATGACCTGCGCATTGGCGACAACGTCGTCTGGCGGGTCAACAACCCAGACGATTACCGGCACCTGGTCTCCTCGTTCGTTAACGCGGCGAATCGTCAGCAACGGGATATCATCTACGTTCGGTTTGGCAAGGAATCGCCTTTACTGACGGCCGGCCCCGGTGTTCGCGTGGTCGCCGTAGAGGCAGAAGGTGGCTTCGAGTCGTTCACTCAGCGTGTCTGGCAGTTGATTACCGATTACGGCCCCGGCGCCTTTTACGTGTTCGACAGTCTGTCCGAGTTGCTGGACGCCTGGGCTACTGACACCATGGTCGGCCACTTTTTTCAGGTAGTCTGCCCCTACCTTTATGAACTGGACACCGTCGCCTATTTTTCGCTGAACGCCCGGCGTCACTCGCGCGCGACCGTGGCGCGCATCCGCGAGACAACCCAGGTACTGATCGACATTCACCATCACGAGTCGTCACGCCAGTTACAACCGGTAAAAGTCTGGAAACGCCACCGCCCGACCTTGTTTCTGCCACTCCTCTGGCACGAAGACGACCGCTTTGAACCGGTGCGGGACAGCGCCTCGGCCACCGCCCTGCAAACGGCCATCGCGCAACAGAACAACGCCGACAGCCAGCGTCTCGCGCTGGATTACTGGGACAATCTCTTTGTTCAGGCCGAGCAACGCCTGGCCGATACGGGCGAGGACGATACACTCAAAGAGCGGATTCTGACCGTGCTGATTGCGCGCCAGCCGCGCATGCTGTCGCTGGCGCGAGCCTACCTGTCTCTGGCCGATCTGGTCGGCATTCGTCAGCGGTTGATCGGCAGCGGTTATATTGGCGGCAAGGCTGTGGGCATGGTGCTAGCCCGGGCGATTCTGGCCCGGGAAGAGCCCGAACTGACCGCCAACAACCTCGACCCACACGATTCCTGGTACCTGGGCGCCGATGCGTTTTACTCGTTTCTGGTGCACAACGACTGCTGGCGGCACATCATGCAGCAGAGAACCGCCACGGGCGTCTACCGTGACGCACCGGCCCTGCGTAACGCCATGCTAAAGGGCAATTTCCCGGTGGAAATTCGCCAGGGGCTGGAACGACTGCTCGACTATTATGGTCAATACCCGATCATGGTTCGCTCCAGCAGCCTGCTGGAAGACGGCTTTGGCAATGCCTTTGCCGGCAAATACGAGAGCGTGTTCCTGGTCAACCAGGGCAGCCCGGACGAACGGCTGGCGGCGCTCGAACAGGCGATTCTCACCGTCTATGCGTCTGCGTTCAATCACGATGCTCTGCACTACCGGGAACAACGGGGGCTGCTCGGCCAGGAAGAGTCGATGGCGTTGTTGATTCAGCGCGTCAACGGCTGTTACCACGCCCCCTATTACCTGCCCGATGCCGCCGGGGTCGCGGTATCGCGCAACGCCTATGTCTGGGATGCAAGCATGGACCCGGGCGCCGGCATGGTGCGGCTGGTGATGGGGCTAGGCACCCGGGCGGTGGATCGCATCAGCGGTGATCACGCCGCCATGATCGCCCTGGATCAGCCAGACAAGCAGCCCTACCGAAGCCGGGAAGAACGCTACCAGCATTCACAGCATCAGGTGGATGTGCTGGATACCACGGGTACGGGTCTCACCACCGTGCCCGTGCAACGCCTGGCGGTGGAAACGACCGACCTGCCATTCAACCAACTGGCCGAGGATGACCGCGTAGCCAGTAAACGCGCCCGGGAACTGGGCCTGAACACTCCCGTCTGGCGCCTTACCTTTCCAGCGCTGTTGAACCAGACCCACTTTATCGCTCACCTGCAACGCTGCCTGCACCGGCTTGAAAAGGCCTACGGTCAACCGGTTGATACCGAGTTCACGCTCAGACTGGACAACAGGGGAGCGCCCCACATCAATCTGGTGCAATGTCGCCCACTAGGGACACTTGGCGCTGACCGACCAGTCGACTGGCCGCGTTCGGTGCCTGACGAACGGGTACTCTTTCAGACTCAGGGGCATTTTATGGGTGGCACCATGGATTGGACCTTCAGCCGCGTTCTCTGGGTGGATGCAGAAGCCTATGCACCGCTCTCGCAAGCACAAAAACAATCGGTTGCCCGCCTGATCGGAGACTGGAACCGTCACCTCAGCCCGGATGACCGGGTGCTGCTGATTGGCCCCGGCCGCTGGGGTGCGAGCAGCCCTGAGTTGGGTGTACCAGTGCGCTTTTCGGATATCCACCGGGTGACTGTTCTGGTCGAGGTGGCCGACCTTGGGCGCGGTCTGGTGCCCGAGCTGTCTTATGGGTCGCACTTCTTTATGGATCTGGTGGAAAACCAGACGGGCTATGTTGCGCTCTTCCCGCACCAGTCAGACCAGCGGGTTCAACTCGACCTGCTGACAGAACACTCAGGCCTGGCTCACCCGCAAGACAGCGAAGCGGCCCGGGATAAGGCCGTCGCGCGCTGCGTTAAGGTCATGGACACAGGCGCAACGCCGTTGCGCCTGGTATCGGATGTGGTCACCCAGCGCTGCCTGTGCTGGTGGCCGGGATGACGGGTTAAACGAGCCCCATCGCATCCATGGCGCGGGCGACTTTCAGGAAACCTGCGATGTTGGACCCGACCACATAGTTACCGGGCGAACCAAACTCATCGGCCGTCTCATAAGCCGACTTGTGAATGTCGATCATGATCTGGTGCAAACGGGATTCGGTGTGCTCGAAGGTCCAGCAGTCCCGGCTGGCGTTCTGCTGCATTTCCAGCGCACTGGTAGCGACCCCGCCGGCATTGGCCGCCTTGCCGGGCCCGAAAGCAATGCCGGCCTCTTCAAAGATGCGCGCCGCTTCCGGTGTGGTGGGCATATTCGCGCCTTCCGCAACCACAACTACGCCGTTCTCGACCAGCTTTTTGGCATCCTTTCCGTTCAGTTCATTCTGGGTAGCACAGGGTAAGGCGACCTCGCAGGGTACGCTCCAGATATCACCGTTTTCAGTGTATTTGGCGTTGCTGCGGGTTTCGGTGTAGGCGCTCAACCGGCGACGCTCTACTTCCTTCAGTTGCTTGAGCAGGTCGAGGTCCAATCCCTCTTCGTCGACGATAACGCCGCTGGAATCGGAACAGGCAATCACTTTCGCGCCAAGCTGCGTGGCTTTCTCGATGGCGTAAATGGCCACGTTGCCCGAACCGGAAACCACCACGGTTTTGCCATCCAGACTGTCTTTTTTGGCTTTGAGCATTTCATCGACAAAGTAAACCAGGCCATAACCGGTCGCTTCATTGCGCGCCAGAATACCGCCCCAGTCGAGACCTTTACCGGTCAGCACACCGGATTCATAGCGATTGGTAATGCGTTTGTACTGGCCAAACAGATAGCCGATTTCGCGTTTGCCGACGCCGATATCACCGGCCGGCACATCGGTATGCTCGCCCAGATGCCGGTACAGCTCAGTCATCAGGCTCTGGCAGAAGCGCATGACTTCATCGTCAGACTTGCCCTTGGGATCGAAATCACTGCCACCTTTGCCGCCGCCGATGGGCATGCTGGTCAGCGCATTCTTGAAAATCTGCTCAAACCCAAGGAACTTGATAATGCCCAGATACACCGAAGGGTGAAACCGCATACCGCCCTTGTAGGGGCCCAGCGCCGAATTGAACTCCACCCGAAATGCCCGGTTGATGTGAAATTCGCCTTTATCGTCCTGCCAGGGCACCCGAAAAATGATCTGCCGTTCCGGCTCGCAGATGCGCTGAATAACCTTGCGATCGACAAATTCAGGGTATTTCACCATCACCGGACCCAGCGTTTCCAGCACCTCATGCACGGCCTGGTGAAACTCCTCTTCGCCCGGGTTGCGGTGCAGTACATCCCGATAGATCAAATCCAGTTTTTCGTCCAAACGTGCAGACATCAAGGCTCTCCAGCTAGGTGTTGGTTTGTGTCCGGCAACTTGAGTGCCGTTAAAAACAAGGTGAATCGATAGGGCATTGCACCACAAGGGTCATTCAAAGCGCAATTGAACCACGCGGGAAAGCAGTTCGAACGCACTTTCCCGCCCAATGCTTTCTCCCCATCTACATCACGTACGTCGCTCGAGCGCGAGCGGAGCACCGTTGCGTCGCCGGTGAAGCACAATCTGCAACACCCTCTTGGCAAAGATGACCTTGATCACAGCGCAGGCTACGCCTAGCGTAACCACCTTTCACCAAAGCGCAGGTATCGGCATGCAGTTTGAACACCTCTCCGTCACGGCACCCAAAGGCCCTGCCTTGCATCTGGCCGACTGGACACTGGAACCGGGCGAACGCTGGGTGGTGCTCGGTGGCAATGGCAGCGGTAAAAGTACGCTGGCGCGCTTGCTGTGTGATGAACTGCAACCAGCTTCAGGAACGCTTCGGGATCGGCCCGAACGGGTGCACTGGCTGTCGCTGGAAAGTCAGCAGGCGTTGTACGAGCGAGAACTCTACCGGGATGAGACCGACCTGACCGATCACATCGACCCGGGCACACCGGTACGCGCCCTGATGGAGGAAATCGCCCCCTGGTCAGCCCGCCACGACGAACTGGTAACCAGCCTGGGCATAAACGACTTGCTGGATCGCGGCTACCGTTTGCTCAGCTCTGGCGAAGGCCGCAAAGTCATGCTGGCCCGGGCCGTGCTGGAACAGCCAGATCTGTTATTGCTCGATGAACCCTATGAAGGGCTCGACCCGAAGGCGAGACACGACCTAGAGCAAGCGCTCGGGCTGCTGGCCGAGCAAGGCCAGTGGCTGATGCTGCTAATCAACCAGCGTCAGGACATTCCCGCCTGGGCCAGCCACCTGGCCCTGCTGGATCGCGGAAGGCTGGTGCTAAACGGTGTTGCCGGTGAGGTACAGGCACACCCGGACTGGCAAGCCGCGCTCGCCTTCACCCGCGCCGATGCGCTGACCCTGCCACCGCGCCAGTCGGACTTTCAACTCCCCGACTGGCCAGCAGACCAGCCGTTGGTCGGTCTTCAGAATGGCAAAGTGGAATACGCCACCGGCGTTCAGTTCGAAGGCTTGAACTGGCAACTGATGCCGGGCGAACACACCCAGATCATCGGCCCCAATGGTTGTGGCAAGTCGACGCTGCTGAGCCTGGTCAGTGGCGACCATCCACAGTGTTACGCCAATCACCTGACCGTTTTTGGCTATCGCCGTGGCCGCGGCGAAACCATCTGGGACATTAAAAAACACCTGGGGCTGGTATCCGGCGCTTTGCATCGGGATTACCGGGTTGCGGGCAATGTCATAACCGCCGTGGTCTCCGGCCTGACTGATTCGATTGGGGTCTACACCAACACCGGCGCCGAAGAGGCCCACCTGGCGCACCAGTGGCTTGAGCTACTGGGGCTGGATCATCGCGCCGGCGATGCCTTTCGCAGCCTCTCGACCGGCGAGCAACGCCTGGTGCTGATCGCCCGGGCGCTGATCAAGCAGCCACCGTTATTGATTCTCGACGAGCCGACCCAGGGCCTGGACGACGTTAACCGCTTTCGGGTGCTGGCCGCTATGGAGCGCATCCTTGAAACTGGGCCAACCACGTTGCTGTTTGTCAGCCACCGTGAAGATGAACACCCGGCGCTGATCAAAACCCGGCTCGTCTTCGAGCGCAATGCTCCCCTAAAGCCGAGCGTGAACGATGCGCCCAACAACCCGTCAGCAAGTGCAAACTCAGGCTGGACAATTAACAGAATACCTACCCCAACTACAGAGCCCTGCTCAGACAAACAATAGCGCCCGCACTCATTCGAGGTTAATTGGAACCGGTGGCTTCTGATTGACCAATGCGCTCAAACAGCTGCGCATTCGGAAAGTATCGCCCCAAGAACAACAACGCCAAACCGAAGGTCAGCCATTCGGCCAAGGGGATGGCTACAATAAACGGCTGTTCTGGCAGCAGCACGAAGAAGGTGATCAATAGTACTGCGGGCAGTATCAGACCTCTGCTCATGGCAATCAGTGCTGACGCCACCGGCAGGTGCAGTGCGGTGAGATAAGAGGTGACGATCATCGTCAAACCGTTCACCAGAAACACCGGCCAAATCCAGCTCACTAATTCGACAGCCAGTGCGATGACGCTGGATTCGTCTTCCTGCAAAAACACCGTCACCAGCTGCTCGGTAAAACCGACCAGCAAACCGACAAATATGAATGCGATCAGCATGGCATTCGCCGCACTGACCAACAGAAAGCGTCGAATTCGCTCCAGTTGGCGGGCTCCGAAGTTCTGGCTTACGAATACGCCGCCGGCATCGCCAATGGAGAACACCATCATCATGCCGATCACCAGCAGATAGTTCAGGACGGTGAACGCCGCGACGCCTTCGATACCGTAGCGCAATACGAACAGCCAGTTGAGCACCAGCGCAATGATGGAGCCCGATACTTCGTTCACAAACTCCGACAAACCGTTGAAGGCAGACTGAAACAGCTCTTGCCAGCCTTTTTGTTGCCATTTGAAGTACAGGTGTCGTTTGCGAAACAGGAAATAACTGCACAACACCAATAAGGGTATGGTTTGCGAAATACCGGTAGCCCAGGCCGCGCCAGCAATACCCAGGTTCAAGTAGGCAATGAACAGATAGTCCAAACCGATGTTGATGGCAGAGCCGATGGCGAGCGCAACGGCAGCCAGAGCCGGGTAGCCGTCGAGGCGGACAAAAAAGTAAAGGGTGACGGTTAACAGTTGCGCCCAAACAAAACCCATGGTGATGCGGAAATAGGTTTGCATCAGTGGCAGCACTGCGTCGGTGGCGCCCAAGCCACGCAGCAACGTCGTTTCAAACACCAGCGCTAACGCGGTCACTGTCGCTGCCAGAGCGACGACGGCCATCAGCGTTTTGGAAAAAATACCGCTGGCCGCGGCATAATCGCCTTCACCGATGTACTTGCCGGCACGCACAGCGCCGCCCATGGCGAGCATGAAGACGAGGCCGAACAGAATGCCGAAGAAGGGTATGATGAGATTAACCGCGGCCAATGCGGTGGCGCCGACGTAGTTGCCGATAAAAAGACCGTCAACAATATTGGCCGTCGACAGCGCCAACAGGCCCAACATGGAAGGGATCCACAGCCGATAGAAAGTGGGCAGTACAGCGCTGGTAAGGGCGTGGTTGGTGCGGGTCATGTGAAAGCGTACTCGTCGAACAGATAAAGGCCAGCGATGTTAGCACGCAAGGCCTGCGCTGAACCGTGACAAAGGTAATCAGGTGCCGGCAAAACGACGCTGACTAGAGGGCGCTGGGCTCCTACCACCTGCCGGCGGGTATGATTTGCGAGTTGATTGGCGAGTACACAGTCAGCCCTCAGACCGAAGCTTCTGTTATCTCAACAATGCCGTTAAAGTGGCAACGCGCTCTATGCCCGTCCGGCAGACACAGATGGGATAGCTTCGCCATGACACACATTTCCAACAGGGACGTCGAATGATTCTGCGCTATTTTCTAAAAACCCTGGCCCTGCCACCGATGATCTCGATTTTGGTGGCCCTGCTGGCCATGCTGCTCTGGCGCAGGCGCCCTGTGCTTGCCCGCACCCTGGCTGTAGTCTCCCTGGCCAGCCTGTGGCTCTTTTCCTCACCCATGGTCAGCACAACACTGATGCGCTCGCTGGAAGCGCACTATCCGGTATTGAGCGAAGCGCAGCGTGAATCCACAGAGGCAGAGGCCATCGTCATTCTTGCCGGTGGCATTGATGATGCCGCGCGCGAGTTTGGCTTTCCGGTCAGTCAGGATCACACCTTGCTGCGTCTGCGTTACGGTGCTTTTCTGCATCGGGAAACGGGGCTTCCCATTCTGGTATCCGGCGGGTCGGTATTCGGGGACGATGCGACTACCTTAGCCGCCGCCATGGCCAACGAGCTGGACTTTAGCTTTCAGGTCGACACCCGCTGGCAGGAAGAACAAAGCCGCACCACGCGGGAAAATGCCGACTTCAGTGCTGCTTTGCTGGAAGAGGCAGGTATTGACCATATTCTGCTGGTCACCGAGGGGTTTCACATGCCCCGCTCGGTTCGGGTGTTTGAACAGAGCGGGCTGACCGTAACCGCCGCCCCCACGGCCATGACCCGTTACTTTGGCGCCCCGGGGATGGGCTGGCTACCTTCCAGCCTGGCCTTGCACCAGAGCAGCCTGGCGCTGCATGAATACCTTGGGATGCTGGCGTATCGTTGGTTGTAGATACAACTAAACCTTGCTGCCGGGAGCATCCACCAGTTTGAAACTGGTGTGACGCAGGCGCTGGCTCAGCAAATGGGAGACTTTCCAGAGCACGCGGAACGCCAGGTCTGGCTCTTCTTTGGCCATGGTGAACAGCTGGTGCCGTTTGGTGATCACAAAGGTCGTGGGTTCCATGGCTTCGGCCAGGCCGGAGCGTGGTTCGCCGTCGATCAGCGATTGCTCGCCGAAGGTCTGGGATTCCGACAGCACCACCAGTGGAATCACTGAATGGTCGGCACCGGTTTTGCTGATGCGCACCCGGCCTTTTACGATCAGCCCCATGTAATCGGCGCGGGCACCCTCGTAGAAAATAACGGTGCCTCTGTCGACTTCGTAGGCGGTGAAGTAGGCGCCGAGGATTTTGATTTCTTCCCAGGTGAAATCATTCGCCCAGGTCGTCTGGTCGATCAGTTCGGCGACCGCCAGGCTGGAGTAGTTGACGGGCTTTAACTTATCCATACCTGCTCATGTTGCCCCGCTGTGTGTTGCCACAGTAAACCATACCCCGCAGCAGCATTCGGTGCGCCTGGTCACACCGGGGTTATCATTGTTCAAGGTGCTGCCACTCTGCATCCGTTACCGGGCTTACCGACAGCCGGGACTGGCGCAGCAGGGCCATGTTCTTAAGCTCCGGCAGCGCCTTCAGGGTTTTCAGGCTGAGTACCTCGGGCCAGTGCCGGACATAACGAATCTGCACCACCGACCAGCGGTTGTTGTCGGCCGAGCTTTTCGGGTCGTAGTAGGGTGACTCCGGGTTCAGGGCATCCGGATCCGGGGCTGGTGCGCTGATCACCTCGCCTTCGCCGACAATGCCGGGCTCTGCACAGGATGAATGGTAGATCAGTACCCGGTCACCCGGTTTCATCTCCCGTAAAAAGTTCCGGGCCTGGTAATTGCGAATGCCGTTCCAGGGCTCACCCTGCTTGCCGGCAGCGGCCAGATCATCGATTGAAAAGACATCCGGTTCGGTCTTTAGCAGCCAATTTGCCATCTTTTTGTCCGTTTGTGCATTTTAAGAATAAAATACTTTGATTTTTATCACAGATTTGTCACATTAGTTGACAGATACTTCGCCACGATTCTGACAGCGCGTCAGAATCCGCGCTGTATCACAGTAGAACGCAGTAGCACCGGTGTCGAGGCCGGTGTAAACAGACCGGTAAAACCGGCTAACCAACATCAATTATTAAAAAAGAAAGCCACTATGAAACGCAGTAAACCGGATATTCTGGTGATGCTGGCGCTGATCCTCGGGTTGGGATTGACCCTGAGCGGCATGTCGAAAGGAGAAAATCGCGAACGCATCAATGATGTGAATGCCAAGGCGTCCGGTATCCTGTTGGGAACCGAGCTTAACCGCCAATAGTCGCTCTGGCTTCAGGCCAGATGCTACATAGCCCAGGCTACCTGTATATCCCCTGGTCGGTGATCACCGCCGCCAGGGGCAGGTCCCACCCTTCCTGGGGAATAGCCTCTACACACTGGCACTCATGCGCTACGCCCAGGCGCTGCGGTTGCTGTGGCCAGCGTCCTTCCTGCGCGAAGGTTCTGTCGTAAAAGCCACCGCCCATGCCCAGCCGGCCCCCGGCGGCATCAAACCCCACCAGCGGCATCAGCACCCAATCGAGCGTCCAGGTGGGAATGCGTTCCGGTTTGGCCGGCTCCGGAATGCCGAACCGATTGAGGCGCATTGGCTCGCCCGGCTGCCAGTGGCAAAACCAGAGGTGCGGACGTACCGGGTCGAGGGGGTTAAGCACAGGCAGAAACAGGGACTTCCCATCGGCCTTCAACTGCAGCGTGAGCGGGTCGAGATTGATTTCGCCATCGTTGGCCCAGTACAGGGCAATGCGACTGGCACGGGGGTAATCGGGGTGGCGGCGAACCTGGCGGATCAACGACTCGGCAGCCAGGCGCTGCTGTGTTGGCGACAAGGCGCGGCGGCGAGCACGAAGTTCTTTGCGCAAGGCACGCTTCTGGTGCGCTATATCCGGGTCGGGCTGAGTCATCCGAAACAGATTCCAAAAAAGCGGGTATCCCCAAACTACCGCTGCCATGAGAGACCTTGAACCGCAGAGTTCAAGGCGGCGTCCCTCGTGATAAATTAGGCTTTCCGACAAGCGGACATGCTCACATCATCAGCTGAGAGACACCTGGGTATACATTATCGGCTCGAGGACTTTGCATAGCTGGCGAATAGCCCAGGGATGTCTCGAATTATAATGAAAATGCGGCGAATGACAGTCTTGACAGATACGATTTAATCACTTCCCCATCACTTTGAAACGCCCGGCTCGCCTGGGACGCGCTCCCTGGCCCGGCAACGCTGATCGAAAATTTTTCGCATGATGATGTAACCGTCAGTCGTCCTCATCCAGATCCATCGCAATGCTGATCTGCTCGGGCAAGACCTGGCTGATTTTATGCTCAAGCCGTGCCAGGGTGTCCTGATCGTGCGCGGCCACCGGAGTGGTATCGAGCAACTCCCGGGTCAGGTTCAATGCCGCCATAACCGCGATGCGCTCAATGCCAAACACCTTGCCGGTCACGCGAATTTCTTTCATTTTGCGGTCCAGCGCCCGCGCGGCTTCTTCCAGCTTGGGCTCCTGGCCTTCCGGGCAGGCGACGCGGTATTCGCGATCTAGAATCGTGACGGTCAGGGTCTGTACATTGCTCATTCCGATTGCTCCATGGCCCGCAAGCGCACTATCATCGCTTCGACCCGGTCGCGGGCCAGCTCGTTCTGTTTGATCAGTTTGGCGCGCTCGGCTTGCCAGGCTGACCGTTCGGCCTTGAGCAGCTGATTTTCCTGCTCCAGGCGCTGAAACTGGTCGAGCAAGGCGTCCAGTTTGTGTTCCAGACTCTTCAGGGTTGGTTCAGACATAGGCAGGCCAGCATTGTTTACGGGGGCCTACTATATAAACGTGGCTTGGCAACGGTCAACGACTGCGGTCACAGCCTGGGCTGTGATAGCATGTTTTTTAGGTAAAAAGTACCAGGTAAAAAGTATGTCCGGACTGGACCCGGACCCGCGCATTCTCTGGGCCACCCCCTCCTGGCCCTCCGATTGGAGACTTCATGTCCGACTCGTCAGCAAAACACCCCGAAGCCCACCCTGAAGCCCCTGAAATGGCCTATGAAGACCTCGCCGAGCTGTTTCGACGCCTGGGTACCGGCCAGACCCCGACCTCACTGCATGCCTCTCTGGCGGGCATTCTGGCCGCCGGCCACCGCATGAGCAGCGAAGACTGGGTGCACTGGGCCCTGGAGTTACTGGCCCCGACGGAAACCGTCACCGAAGGCCACCACATTATTTTGAAAGGCCTCTATGTGTGGACACTGCAGTCGCTCGAAGACACGGGCCTTGGCTTTACCCTGCTACTGCCTACCGACGAAGCCCCGCTCGATGAACGCCTCGATGCGCTAAGCGACTGGAGCGGCAGCTTTCTGGGTGCCTTTGGCTCGGTAGGCGTTGTGGCTGAAGGCCAGGCCCTGCCCGAAGCCGTAGAAGAGGTATTGGAAGACTTATCGGCCATTGCCCAGGTCGATACCGAATACGACGAGGGCGACCAGGCCGAGGCCGACTTCCTGGCGATCAGCGAACACGTTCGCCTGGGTGTGCTGACGCTGTTTCTGGAATATAACGCCAACGCCGCCAGCGACGACGAACCCCCGGTCGTACACTGACCCGGGCACGCTTGCCGAAAAAATACGCTAACTCTATTGGAAAGACAGACCCTGAGGACGACCACATGAAACACATCAGCCCGGCGGAATTCGCCGAACGGCGCAAGCGTTTGATGGAACAGATGGCCGACAACAGCATTGCCATTTTGCCGTCCGCCACTGAAACCATTCGTAATAACGACGTACACCATCGCTTTCGCCAGAACAGCGATTTCATGTACCTCACCGGCTTTCGCGAGCCGGATGCCGTATTGGTACTGATGCCCGGCCGCGAGCAGGGCGAATACGTCTTGTTCGTGCGCGACAAAGACCCGGCCCGGGAAATCTGGGACGGCTACCGCGCCGGCCCCGATGGCGCTGTGGAACAATTCCAGGCCGACGATGCCTTCCCGATCGACGACATCGACGACATTCTGCCGGGCCTGATGGAAGGCCGCAGCCGCGTCTACTCGCAAATGGGGGTCGATGGCGACTTCGACCACCAGCTGATGACCTGGGTTAATCATATTCGCGCCAAGGTGCGTACCGGTGCCCAGCCACCGGAAGACTTCTCCGACATGTCGCACCTGCTGCACGACCTGCGCCTGTTCAAATCGAAACAGGAAATCGCCATCATGCGCGAAGCGGCTAAAATCAGCGCCCGAGCTCACACCCGCGCCATGAAAGCCTGCAAACCCGGCATGATGGAATACCAGCTGCAAGCCGAAATTGAACACGAATGCATGTTGGCTGGCAGCCCCTGGCCCGCCTATCCGGCCATTGTTGGCAGCGGCGACAACGCCTGCATTCTGCATTACATCGAAAACACCGCCAAAATCAAAGACGGCGACCTGGTGCTGATCGACGCCGGCTGCGAGCTGGAATACTACGCCTCCGACATCACCCGCACCTTCCCCGCCAACGGCCACTTCAGCACTGAACAGCGTGCCATTTACGACCTGGTGCTGAAAGCCCAGTACGCCAGCATCGAAGCCGTGCGCCCCGGCCAACCCTGGATCGCCCCGCACGAAACCACGGTACGTGTTCTGGTCGAAGGCCTGGTCGAGCTGGGCCTGCTCGATGGCAATGTCGATTCACTGATTGCCAGCAATGCCTACGCCCCCTTCTTCATGCATAAGACCGGCCACTGGCTGGGCATGGACGTACACGATGTTGGCGACTACAAAGTCGGCGGCGAATGGCGCGTCATGGAGCCCGGCATGGTAATGACCATAGAACCCGGGCTATACATCTCACCACACAACACGTCTGTTGAAGAGCGCTGGCGCGGTATTGGCGTGCGCATCGAAGACGACATAGTGGTCACCCGCGACGGCTGTGAAGTGCTGACCCAGGATGTAGTAAAAGACCCGGCGGATATTGAGGCGCTGATGAAGGGTGGGCAAAGCAGTCTATTTTGAATGAGTCGGCCTGACAATAAAAAGCCCGCTTAAAAACGGGCTTTTTTTGGAATGCTGTCTAGGCATTTAAATTCAATCACTGAGATACCGTTTCTGCTACGCCATCGAAGGTCACAGTCATTTGCGTACAGTTTTGCTCAAAATCAATTCGCAAAACCTCTGAGCCCGAGCTATCAGTCACCAGTATTGTTCCAGAACTAAATCCACCTCCTGAACAGAGCAATAGTCCAGTTGCTTCAATATCTACGTAGCCGTAGTCCTCATGAGATACGCGGGCACTAACATTGAAACCAGAGCTATTGTTACCACTCACTGAAACATTCGAAATCGAATAGCTGGTACCACCTTCTACAAAATTATCCTGATAACTACAGTTGTACTCCGCATCACAGCTATAAGTTCCTGTTATCGAAGTCGTTTCACCAGCATAGGTTGTAGTAAGGTCATACTCGTAGGAAAAAGATCCATCTTCATTTGTTGTCCAGGTGGCGGTGCCATCTATGACTGTTGTTTCGGAACCATAGCTGTAAGTACAATCAGTATAAACAACTGTAAAAGAACCATACTCTGAGCTTTGACCCGACGTTTCATATACTGCTGCCCCCCCATCTGGACACACGTACTCACTCAAATCTACAGTATCCCTAGTCATCGCTCCATGACTAACGAATGAAACTGTATCCTTCATCAGGTTATATGACAGACTCTCATTCTGGGAGAACTGAACCAGCGATCGCGGTGCTGCCGAGCCCTCGATCGCTTTTTCTGAACCAATTTTCGCTGCCTCTGCGACTTCAGTCTTATTCTCACCATCAACAGTAGCCGCAGAAGCTGATTCTCCGCCACTACCACCTCCGGAGCCACCTCCGCAAGCTACGAGAATAAAAGCCGAAAGTATCATTAAAGTCCATGTACGAACGTTCATAACTGACCCTCCTTATCTATAAAGGTAATAACTTTACTTTTAAGGGAAGCAGAAGTAGACAACCTGGCAATTTCAAAAAACTTCATCGTATTCATTCCATGTCTTCCTTTAGTATCGACTGAACGGAATGAGTCACGGACTGCACACTCGGAACCCAGGCTGATTATTAGCCTATAATCGAATGAATTCCGTTAACTAGTGTTGCAAAGTATTAACAAAAGTAAATGACGAGATAGTTCGACGAGTGTTCTTACTTTAAAGCCGAAAGTCATTGAGAAGATATAAAAAAGCCCGCTACCAGCGGGCTCTGTTCGACTTGCGAAATCGCTATCTACTATATCTCGTTCCAGGTAACCAATTCAGGCTGGCCACCGTTTAGCGATACTTCAACACCGTTAGCCACTACGGTATATACAATCGAAGTACCATTGCCACCCTTCACTTCCACGACACCCTGATAGGGGTATAAATCTGACGATCGCTGCTTAACAGTCGTTGTCGTCTCTATCGTAATTACTTGATTGTTGATGTCTGAGGAGCTGAGGGACAGTGCGATCTGAACACTGCTTTCATTGTTGGCAAGGCTTGCCTTAATCCCGCCATCAACATTATCGGAGTAGATGAGCTCATCATCAATGCCATACTCTTCATAGGACAGCTCATCGAACAGAACGGTAGCAGCAATCGAATTAAACGAATCGTTACCATTGTAGCCAGACCAGCTAAGCGAAATGCTAATCCCGCCATTCTCTACTTCATATCCAGAACCGAAATCATAGGTGCAGTTATTGGATGTCAGGCTGATTGACGCACTGCCGCTGGACTTGAAGCTGCCATCATCGTTTATCCCGTTGCCATTAACACTGTAGGAAACGGTGCCACTACTCTCACAATCAGAACTGCCAGACTCGGAAATACGTGATGATATACCCGACTTCATGCCGGCTACAGAACGGGCATTGGATCTGCTCAAACTCACGTCCGAAAAATCTGAGGCTGAAACCGACAAGGCTGAATCGGCCACAATTGTATCGATTTCTCCGCGAGACTCTGCACTAATTAAGTAAGTAGGCGATTTGAGGCTAACATTCAACTCCCCGCTACCAGAACCACCACTGTCTGAATTACAGCCCATCAGAACGGCCGATGCCGCAACCGGGATTAACCACTTGATCATTTTGATACTCCTGAAGCTCAGTGAATCCTTCGTTTATTTTGGTTGTAACAGGGAGTCATTTACCCTAATAGTAGGCTATAACAAGCGATGTCATTATTCTACAAAAGTTAGACAATAGCGCGCTATTAAGAATGATACTACTTCTTACTAGGAACTATGCTGCCAACCCTACTCATTCCTGAAAAAGCTCTGCCAACATTTTCTCCGGATTATTCAAAAACGCCCTGGTAACCGCATAGTGCTCGGTATCCTCATAGTTCACGCGGCTGATACCGGTGCTGTCAATCTGGTATATCCAGGCTCCCGGGTAGGCGAGCAGTATGGGCGAGTGGGTCGCGATGATGAACTGAGAGGAATCCCCGACCAACTGGTGCATTCGACTCAATACCGCCAGTTGTCGGGTGGGTGACAGGGCCGCTTCGGGTTCATCCAGCAGGTATAGCCCCTTACCGCCGAAGCGATGCAGCATTAGGGCGAGAAACGACTCGCCATGAGACTGCTCGTGGAGCGATACGCCACCATAGTAGTCGATCACAGGCGGTGGCGGTGGCCAAGGGCTTTCCGGGTCGTTCTGGTCCAGTTCTTCGATGTTGGTGGCGAGGTTGAAATAGCTTTCTGCCCTTAGGAAGAAGCCATCTCTGGGCCGTTGATAGGATTTGACGGTTCTCAGGTACTGGTGAAGCGAGGAATGCGATGCGCGGGTGTCGAAGTTGAAGTTTTTCGTGCCGCCTTCGGCATTAAAGCCTAGCGCAACGGCAATGGCTTCCATCAGTGTAGACTTGCCACTGCCGTTTTCGCCGACAAAGAACGTTACTTCTGGGGCAAACTCGAGAGCGTCCAGCTCACGTACAGCGGGAATCGAAAAGGGGTATCTGCCGAGATCGTCTATCTGATCCCGTTTCAGCACAATTTCTCGCAGATATGGAAGCGCTTCCATTGTATGTCACCCGGTGGCCAGTCCTGTGGTCACCGGACACAATACCCTGAAGTCACCCTCTCTGAATACCGCAAAGGCTGCGCAACACTAACGCTCGTTGACTGGTCCGGTTCTGGACAGCCATGACTCTGCCTTACCTCTGAGCGGCCAGCCCGGTTTTCAGCAGCTTTTCCAGCATTGCCACGGGTTGAACCCCCTGCAGCGCCTGTGTCTGATTGATGATCATCGTTGGAACCGCCCGAACGCCCTTTTGCATCCATAGGTCTTCAGCCTCCCGCACGGCCTGGGTAAACAGCCGCTGCTCAAGAACCTCACGCGCCCGTGCCTCGTCCAAACCCGCCTTGGCGACGCAATCAAGCAATACATCCTCAGCGCCGGGGTTCCGGCCTTCTCCGTGATACGCCTGCAACAGCGCCAGCTTCAATCGGCGCTGGGCGCCGGCTGGCCCTTCCACGTCTGCCCAGTAAAGCAGCCGATGCGCATCGAAGGTGCTCCATATCATTGAGCGCTCATCGCCTCTTTTACCCAACGCCCCAGCTTACGCAGTGCCTCTTCTTTTTCGGGTGACCAGGCAATCGCATAATTCAGGCGCATGCAATTACGGTACTTTCCCGTCACTGAAAACAGCTCACCCGGCGCAATGCGAATGTGTTCGGCAAGCCCGCGATGGTACAGCTTCGTCGTATCCACCTGCGGTGGAAATTGCAGCCAGACCACCAACCCCCCTTCGGGACGAGACACCCGTGTTTCGGGCGGGAAGTACTCGGTAATCCGCTCAACAATGAACTGGTAGCGTTGCCGGTAGGTTTCACGTGCCAGGCGCAGGTGGCGCTCATAAGCCCCTTGCGCCAGTATTTCCGCAGCCACCATTTGCGGCAACGATGCCATGGCGTGCGAGGTGACGAACTTGCTGTGCACAACTTCCTCGAAGTAACGCCCCGGTATGATCCAGCCGATCCCGAATTGCGGATCGATGGTTTTTGACAGCGAAGAACAGAGTAACACCCGGCCGTTCTTGTCGAATGCCTTTACCGCCTTGGGCCGCTGTTCGGCATAATGCAGATCGCCATAGATGTCGTCTTCGATCAGCGGAATGTCGTAGCGGTCCAGTATCTCGACCAGGGCCCGTTTGTTCTCATCCGGCATGTTGCAACCCAGGGGGTTGGAAAAGGTGGGCACCGTCATGATGGCCTTGATCGGCCATTTATCCAGCGCCAGTTGCAACGCTTCCAGACTCAAACCGGTTTCAGGGTGGGCCGGTATTTCCACAGTCTGCAGACCCTGGGCTTCGATCATCTGCAACTGGCCGTAATAGCAGGGCGACTCTACCGCCACGATGTCGCCGGGTTGAGTAACAACCCGCAGACAATGCGCCATCGCGTTCTGACAGCCCGAGGTAATGATAATGCTCTCAGGCGGTGCAAACACACCAGCATCCACAGCGCGCCGGGCAATTTGTTGCCTCAGCGCCAGCATGCCTTCCGGAGTATCGTAGCCGATACCGAGAAAGGGCTGGGTTCGGGACAAACGCGTATAGGTACGCTGTACCTGACGGATGATCGGAAAGTCTGAAGAAGGAATCGCCCGGGAAAAATTCACACCCTCGGTAATGGAGCCACGCTGCACTTCCATTACCAGTTGAGACAGTGTCGTCGGCAGCGGCCGGGGCCGGGTTCGAATCTGCTTCGGCGCCGACAGGGTGTCTTCGCTCCTGTTTTTCACAAAGTAACCGGAACGCGCACGAGCCTCGACCCAGCCTCTGCGTTCCAGCAACTCATAGGCCGCCACGACAGTGGAAATACTCACCGACTCGCGCCGCGCCAGTAACCGCACAGAGGGCATTTTCTCCCCCGGGCGAAACACATTCTGCCGAATCTGCTCAACCAGAGTGTCAGCCAACTGAGCATAAAGATTGGTTTCCATCAGGACCCTCTGCAGATCATCGACCAGGACATAGCAGCTATGGGCTGCTCAAGAAGAGCAATACAGATAGCCCACAATTGACCAGTACAGCAGCATATCGCCACAATCTGTTATGGTCAATGTTCCTATTTCTTGTATCTGTACCGGTTCAGGTGCGGCTTTTATTATGGTGTTAATCGGAAATACCCATTTTCGATGATCACTTAAGGAGAGCCCTTGTGAGTACCCGTGTCGATACGTTCAATCAAAGTCGCCAGCCTCTGTTAAGCACCCTTTGCCACCTCCTGGCTCGCAGTGTGCGTATGGCAATGTCTCATTCTGGCAATGCCACCAGACACTGGTACCGCAACTACAAAACCCGAACACAATTAGCCCAATTGCCAGACTACATTCTGAAAGATGTTGGTCTGAAAAGGGCAGATGCCATTCGGGAATCAAGCAAGCCGTTCTGGAGAAAGTAGTGCTGTGCTTGATTCAAAAAGAGCGTGAGCAACCCTCCAGCCCTTTGGTATGGGTTAATGTGAGCACAGGTGGTTCACCCACCCGCCGCATCATTAACCCATATGCCCACTATTGCGCCAGTACCGTCACACTTCCCTGATGCAGTATCTGGTACACCCTGTTACGCAATTCATTGGCCTCGTCGCGACCAATACTTCTCGTTGGATGGCGCATGGTTAGTCGCAATAGCACATTCTTCTGGCCGGGCTTCAAACCCAGCCGGTCTACAGCCACTGCAGGCAAATCTTCACCGTTGGTTTCACTGATGATCTCTACAGCCTCCAGCCAATCAAGCTTATCCGGTATGGCTTCGCGAACGCGGTCACCCAATACTTCGCCGTCCATATCCGCCTCTGCAGCTATGGACAGATCGCGTACCACCACGGGTTGGTAGGAAACCGGTCGCCATCGCTCAAGGTCCTGCATTTGCGCCACTATGCGGTGATCCGAATTATGCAATAAGCGGATATCAGGTAGATGTTTGCGCAACATCAGTAAACGGTCCAGCCCCAGGCCCATCGCAACACCAGTGACTTTTTCCGGATCCCATCCATGACGGGCCAGCAGCGCCGGGTCTAAGCGACCACACTCCCCAACCTCTACCAGTTGGTTGCGTTCTGAAAGCGCCTCCAGTTGCAAACCGTCCTTAGTATATGGGTGCGATGATGCCTCCAGGCGCAGCGGGTGATCTGGCAAGATGGCAGTCATCACCGAACCGATGGCGTCCCGTAGCATCGTCTGCAGATTGGCAACCTCGTTGACAGGCAGCAGCACCCATATATCCACCTGGTGCGGCTCGCCAACGTGAAGTCGATCAATGCTGTCGCGACGATACACCCGACCTGAACTCAGTAACCCGAGTTTCCGGGGCGTTTTATCGCACCAACTGCTTAGCCATTCAGGGGCCAGACAGGAGGTCTGGGTACGCAGCATCCAGCGCTTGGACAGGTATCGACTGTACCGGCTTTCCCGTGCCGGCCCGTCTTCGGGGTAACCGAGGGCGTCGTAATTGTCCTCTACACGAACCAGAGGATGCCCCGACAGCCGTTGCAGTTCGCAGTCATAAAGGGTTTCGATGGCATACTGAACCTCATCCAGCAACAACTGCATGGCATGAGAACCCTGGTTCGGGTTGCTGAGATTGCGAAGCGTGAGGGCATCGACCAACTGGTCGGCGGTTAGATATTGGGACATGTTGATTCTCCAAAAAGCCAGCAGTCGCGGCATTGGCATGACTGCGATATTCCAAGGGGGATTGTGGAATGTTCCTCCGAGCCCAGGGCCCGGAGTTGGCTTTTCAGACAGGAAAAGTCAGACCGCCGTGCCCTGCTTCAGGACTCGGAGGTCAGTAAATCGATGTGCGTGCATCCAGATAATCATGTTTAAAATACTACGCAAGAGAAGAGCCTTGTCAATAGTATGCCGCCACTCTACAAATCGGACCGACTCATTAGCAATCCTGTTCGCTAACGTCGATCTCGGTCAGCCATACATCGTCACTAATGGTGTATTGATAGCGCATGGTAGCGCCCTTTTTGAGTATCGGTTGGTTGGTCGCCATGGTACAACTTTGCTCAATTACAATCGGCCGCATAGCGGGTTTGATCGTCGACGCTCGTTGAAGTACTTACATTGACTAGGCCAGGGCCATTGCGATAATACGGTTTTTCAATTTCGGTTCCTTTCGAGGATGTAAGCATCAAGTGATTGCTGATAGCCAGACTGGACTATCTTTGTGAATTAATGTTGTGAAAAGACAACCTTCTAACACTCGACTATAGGTCTCGCAACAAGGTTGGGCTTTCATCAGAACACCCAAAGCAAACTCACGCCAGCGCTGAAGAGCAAGCCAATAATTCCTCCAACAACCGGGGCGTGGTTTACCTGTACTGACAGGCCCGATTAATAACACCAGCGGGCGTCTATTGAACTCCATACAGTAGGCGCTCATGCAGAGTTACCACCCTGGTTGTCAGGCCGGACTATGGTTCGGCTTTTATCCCATTCACATCAACCATCTCAATGGCACTTAGCGCCGCTTCAATCGCACCTTCCTGACACAACCCTAACATCGAAGCTTCCTCAAATGCCGTCTGCGCTGCTTCCTTGCAGGCAGCACGTGTTGCTTCAGCCCATTGCCGGGCCTGCTGTTCTGTCATGGTGTTATCTCCGCAGTATTTGGTATTGATACTGATCTGCTGGTACCTGATTCTGAGCTTCTATTGGATGTGTTGCCAGGGCCACTTCCAAAGTATTCGCAGTACGAGCGGCGGATGCCGGTGATGCTTGTGCGGGGGAGTCCGCAGCAAGGATGCTGCGGCCTAGGCCCGAGACGTCGGACCGCCATTGATGGATTTACGCCGACCTCGCACAAGCATCACCGGCATCCGTCGCGGGCCATTGCCACAAAAAAACGATACCATCGATTCCGAATTCGCAGCCAAGCCGCCGTCATGACTCACCATCACTCAGTCTGCCCGCTCGATTGCCCCGATGCCTGCGCCCTGCGCGTAACGGTAGCAGACGGGCGCGTCACCCGGGTCGCGGGTCATCCGGACCATCCCGTTACCCAGGGTGCGATCTGCCACAAAGTGCAGCGATTTGGGGAACGTACACACGCGCCGGAACGGCTGCTGTACCCGATGCGACGGGTGCGGCCGAAAGGGCTGGCCGTGCAGCGGGCAACCCCGGATGACTTTGAACGCATCACCTGGGAGGAAGCCCTGGCAGAGATCGCGCAGCGCTTGCAGAGCATCGTTGCCGGGCATGGCGCCGAGGCCATTCTGCCCTACAGCTTTTACGGCAATATGGGCGTGCTCAGCGCTGAATCCATGGATCGCCGCTTCTTTAATCGCCTGGGCGCCTGTCATCTCGATCGCACCATCTGTAATTCCGCAGCCACGGCCGGGACTGCCTATACCCTGGGCGCCCCCACCGGAGTCGACCCGGAAGACAGTGTTCACGCCAAGCTGATTCTGGTCTGGGGCTGTAATATCGTTAGCACCAACATGCACCAGGTCATGCTGGCCAATGAAGCGCGCAAGCGCGGTGCCACTCTGGTGGTGATTGATGTGCATCGCAACCGCACCGCGCGCTGGGGAGACCGGTTCTACCAGGTTAAGCCTGGCAGCGATGCCGCCCTGGCGCTGGGCATGATGCATGTGCTGATTCGTGATGACCTGGTTGACCATGCATTTATTGAACAGTATGCCCTGGGGTACCAGGAGCTGGCCGACCATGTTCAGCAATATGACCCTGAAACGGTGGCGCACCTTACCGGCCTTACAGCCACCCAGGTGGAAGAGCTGGCCCACCTGTATGGCTTAGCCGACCCGGCACTTATTCGCCTCGGCAATGGCCTGCAGCACCACGATAACGGCGGCATGATCATGCGCACCATCACTTGCTTACCCGCTTTAACGGGGCAATGGGGCAAGCGCGGCGGTGGGTTGATCAAAGGCAACGGCTGGTACGCGCAGTTCAATACCAGCGCCCTGCAGCGGCCCGATCTGCACCCCGACCCGCAGGGGCGACGGGTCAACATGAACCAACTTGCCGATGCCCTGCTGGATGACACCCGGCCGGTTCAGGCACTGTTCGTATACAACAGCAACCCGGCCCAGGTCGCACCGGACCAAACCCGACTGCGCCAGGGTCTGATGCGGCCGGATCTGTTTACCGTGGTGCACGACCTTTTCCTCACCGACACCTGCGCCTTCGCCGACATCGTCTTACCCGCCACCAGCCATTTCGAGAACCTGGATCTCTACAAATCGTATTGGCACCTTTATGTGCAGCTCAACAAACCGGTACTGCCGATACAGGGCGAGTGTCGTTCAAACCCGGATCTGTTCCGCAGCCTGGCCGCTGAAATGGGGTTCGACGAGCCCTGCTTTAAAGATACCGATGAAGCCCTGATTGAACAGGCGCTGAACTCGGGCAGCCCCTATCTTGAAGGTATTGAACTGCCGCTCCTGCAGCGCGATGGCTGGGCTAAACTGAAGGTACCGGAAGGCGGGCTCTTTCCGCACCAAATTCCCACACCCTCCGGCAAGTTCGAGTTTTATTCGGCCACTATGGCTGCCAGGGGTTTACCGCCTCTGCCCGACCATACGCCACTGGCCGAGCAGGAAGGTCGTTACCCCTTAGCGTTCATCACCCCGCCCAACCACCGCTTTCTGAACTCCACCTGCAGCAACGACGAACGCATGCAGCGCCTCGAAGGAACGCGGCCAACGGTGCAACTTCACCCACATGACGCTAAGGCACAGGGCATTGTTAGCGGTGATCATGTAGTTGTGTTCAATGACCGGGGTGAGTGCGAGCTTCTAGCTGAGGTCACCAAAGATATTCTGCCAGGTACGGCGGTGTCACTGGGGTTATGGTGGGATGACCCGAAACAAGGTCTAACCTCCGTCAACCACCTGACCGATACCCGGGTATCCGACATGGGTGGCGGTGCGACCTTCTTTTCAGTGCGGGTGGGGGTGCGTAAGCGCTGATTGGCTTGTGCATTGATTGAATGATCGGTAGCGTTTAATGACCTTCAACTCTGTTAATCACCGTTTCCTTTCCATTTGACACATTTCGCCTCTTTTATGGC
This sequence comes from Saccharospirillum sp., assembly GCA_018402545.1. Lineage (GTDB taxonomy): Bacteria > Pseudomonadota > Gammaproteobacteria > Pseudomonadales > Natronospirillaceae > Saccharospirillum. The sequence continues at coordinate 102,957 of JAGYIL010000002.1, forward strand.
AACTAACACCATTCTCCTCAAGGTGACGCTGCGCAACAATGGTCTCGCTCACACCAGGAGACCCGCATGAAGATCACTCAGTTGAGAAACGCCACACTCATTATTTCCACAGGCGACTACCGCATTTTGGTCGACCCAATGCTCGCGCCCAAAGGGGCGATACCACCGCTTAAATACGCCACCAAATCCCGCCGTCGCAATCCATTGGTAGACCTGCCGGAGAACACCGATGCCCTGCTGGCAACGGTGACCCACGCACTGATTACCCACTGCCAGAAGGGCCACTTCGATCACCTCGATAGAGCCGGAGCCAAATGGCTGCGCACTAACAACATCCCGGTGTTCTGCATGCAGGAAGATGCCAGCTTTCTGGCCAAAAAAGGCTTGAATGTCCGACCGCTGAACCCGGGCTATCGTCAACCCCTGCTAACCGGGCACGTTACGCCAATACCCTGTCTCCACGGTACTGGTCTGGTGGGCCGCTTTATGGCCCATGGCCACGGATATTTTCTGGAACTTCCGGGAGAGCCCACGCTGTATCTGGCGGGCGATACGATACTGACGGACGAGGTCAGTCAGTGCATTCAAACGAATCAGCCCGATATCTGCGTGGTACCGGCCGGGGGTGCACAATTCGACATTGGCGGCGAGATCATCATGGGTGTGGAGGATGTGGCGGCCGTGGTTGGCCTGAGTACTGGCAAGGTAGTCGCCAACCATCTGGAATCGCTGGACCATTGCCCCACCACTCGCGAACAGCTGCGCACCTTGCGCGAGCAGCCAGGCATTGGCCATCGCCTGCTGATTCCGGATGATGGCCAGGAACTGACCTGGAATAGGCAGCCTGCCGGCGAGGCACCCAGCGTCATTGAAACTGACTAACCCGGGTGCCAGCTATCAATCCGGCTTAATCGGTACGCTGAGTCACTTCCAGCAAGTGGTAACCAAACTGTGTTTTAACCGGGCCCTGAACTTCATTGACCGGAGCACTGAACACAACACGATCAAACTCGGGGACCATCTGGCCCGGGCCAAAGCTACCGAGATCGCCGCCATTACGGCCAGACGGGCAGCTGGAGTGTTGCTGGGCCAGAGCGGCGAAGTCTTCACCGGCGGCGATTTTTGATTTCAGGTCGTTACAGGTTGCTTCATCGGCAACCAGAATATGACGTGCGGAGGCTTGGGCCATGGTTTTACTCTCACTGTGTAGCGGGTTTAATGGAAGCGCAATCTTACCATAATTGATCTGGAATACGGTTCCGTCACTTGCCCTGGCGCCATTCCAAATCCCCGCCTTTCGGCCACAGAGTAGGTTAACCAGACAACAGAGCCCTACCTGTGCCCCTATTGCCGCAGCCCAACAGGCAGGCTAACCTGCACCGGTCGCAGAGGATTCTGCCGGAAACAAAGGCCCGCGCATGCCCCAGGAACAAGCCAACAACCCACTTCACGGCATCACGCTGGAAACCATAGTGATTCGCCTGCAAGAGCATTACGGATGGGACGGGCTGAGCCAGCGTATCAATATCAAGTGTTTCAAAAGCAACCCTTCGGTGAAATCCAGCCTGACATTTCTTCGCCGAACCCAGTGGGCCCGCGATCAGGTTGAGGCCTTGTACGTAGCCACCTTCACTGCCTGGCCTTATCTGCGGGAATCGACGTAACGGTATACCCTGCTGTGAACAAGCATTCGGGAGCCAGCCCGGCAATGTCATAAAAAATGGCACCAACTCTTTCTATAGCGCTATATTAGAACCATCCTGCTAATAGCTCTGGAGAGGGAATTCCTGATGGTTGTGTCGAAGTTACACTTGGTTCTGGTTGGCATGGTTGCGTTGTCTGGCTGCGACACTAACGACAATTCAGAGGGCACAACCACGGTACTGATCAACGTTCCGGCCATTACCCTAAAAGGCGATTTTACTCTGAACGATGGTTCATTCCCCGCTTCACAATATGAAAACGGGGTAATCTCACTGGCCGACAACAACGGTCATGAAGCGCGACTCGGCAATACGTACAGTGGTAGTTACCAGGCAGAAGTGGTCGCCGGCAGTTACCGAACGCAGTACAGGCATACCCAGGGCGGAGCACAGGTTCCTGTTAACCAGGGCAACGTGATCGAAACAGGGATCTCGTTGCAGGAAGATCAGGACCTGCACATCAACGCCACCGCCTACCAGGCGCAATTCACTTTTACGCTCAATGGCATGACATTCCCGGCCAGTGAATACGACGATGCGTTATTCTATCTGCAGCCCCAGGCAGACGGTGAACGCATCCTGCTGGGGAACAGCCATGCAGTGATACCGCCAGTCATGCTGATGCCCGGTGAATACGATGTTATCTACAGCCTGCAAACGCCGGGGTCTACGGTACCTTTGAATCAAAACGCGGTTGTCGGGCAAGTAACCGTTGAAGACAGCGCCATCAATGAAACCATTGATGTGAAAGCAACGGGGTTTCGCCTGTCAGCCACGCTCGATGGTGATCCATTCCCGGTCAGCCAGTATAACGATGGCAATTTTTTTCTGGTGTCATCCGCGCAAGATACAGTCGAACTGGGCGACAGTTATAATCTACCCTTCACTGTGAACGTCATCGAAGGCACTTACGATCTGGTCTACCGCCACGAAACCGGCTCAGCCGTTCCGGCCAACGCAGAGGCCATCATCCTCAGCGACCAGGAAATCAATCAGGCCACGCCCACTGCCGAACCCGACATACCCACCATCCTCATCACACCCGCCTACACACTCGACGGTGCGCCCTTCCCGATCAGCGAATACGACGATGCAAATATCTATCTTCGAGGCAGCAACGACAACGACGTATTTTTTCTTGGCAATACCCACGACCCCAACCCAGCAGCCGTGCGCATCCTACCTGACACCTACGATGTGATTTATCGGCATGAAACCGGAAATTCTGTGCCACAAAACACCAATGCCGTGGTCGTCGAGGGCGCCGTGCTCGATAGCTCGGGAAACTTCCCCATTGCGGTTACTTCCGCCATCGCAACGGCAACCTTCACCTTGAATGACGAATCGTTCACAACCAACCCGGTCCACTACGGACAGTTTTTCCTGCAGGGTTCCGAGGAAGGCGACACCCTTTTTCTGGGCAACAGCTACGATGGCAGTGGCACGGTTCGGGTCATTCCAGGTGCTTACGATGTGATTTACGAGCACGTGACCGGGAATCAGGTTCCAGGCAATAGAAAAGCAACCATCGTCAGCGCTACGGTGGATAGCCAAATCACGGCCATCCCGGTAAACGTAGAGGCGACACAGATCCAACCGACATTCTTTCTGAATGGTTTTTCGTTTCCGGCAAGCTTGAACGAACATGCGTTATTCACCATGCGAACAAGCGATGCCGACAATGAGGTTTACCTGGGCCGAAGTTTCTTCCCGCCAACCAGCCTGTTCGCTATCAATGACAGCTACGAGGTTTTTTACGAGTACATCAATGGCAGCAGCATTCCAGTCAATGATCGCATAAAAGTGCGCAACCTAAGTCTCCCCTGATGCAGCGTCCGTATCCCTCCCAGCTACTTTGGATGCAAGACGCGGGTGAATGCACTACCTTTAATGCGCCAGACATGCCCGGAGATCGAGACAATGAATCATTACACGATCATAAACGTTATCAGCAAGCCTAAAACAGAAGCTGGTTTGCAAATGTACGATGTAACCATTGAGGAGCCGAGCGGAAGTACAACCACAAAAACGATTACTACACCGCCCGGAAAATTCAGGGAAATGATGGCTGAACACTACCCGGACGCCAAAATAACCTACTCATTCGATACGTCTGTTTTGGATGAATTCCTGGACCCGGAGCAGGATCAATAGCAAGCACATCACGGTTGAAACAGCGTCTCCCGAACGACTTCTGGCAAAGCGGTTGCCTGCCTCCTGTCGCCCAGTCGCTGAATCAACTTATCGCCGTTCATGATGACTGGCTGCCGCCACAAATAACGCATCTTCATCACCTCTTTCAGCAGCGGGCTGAACATCGCTGCCAACCTGAGCCCCCACCAGGGAAAGGCTGATATTCTGGCAGTAACCCCCATCGACTGAAAGGCGTTCTGCCAATCGGACTTGCCCAAAGCCAAACCCGGGTCGTGAAACACTTCCCAGTCGAGCAGTGGCTCGTTCAGCAGCTGTACTGTGTTCGCACACAAATCGGGCAGGTAGGTGTAGTAATGCACATGCTGATCATCGTGCGGCAGCTTCAGCTTAACCTTGCCGCCTTTTACCGAAGCGATCAGATCCAGCCAGGTCATCGTTGTGTTCGGGCCGATAAAATCCCCAGCACGAACCAACAACACCCGGGCGCCCCGCTCAGTCGCTTGGCGCAAGCGCTGTTCCATCTGCTGACGAATAACGCCCTTTTCGGTGGGAGGGGCCATGGCGACACGCTCATCAATGCTTGCCGCCTGGGGTGCGTAGGCATAGACGTTGCCCGGAAAGACCACCTGCAGCTTCAAATGTTCGGCAACCTGTAGCGCAGGTTCCAGCATCGCCATCGCCTCTTCGGGCCAGCGATGGTAAGGCGGGTTGGCGGCGTAGACCAGCAGCTCAACGCCGTCGGCGGCACGCATAACGGCGGCCTTATCCTGCGCCTGACCTGTCACAATAGCCTCTGGTGAGAGCCATGCCGGTGCTTTGGCCGGGTCGCGCATCAGAGCGCGAATAGCCCAACCCTGTTCTCGCAGGGCCAGTGCCATCTGCGCGCCGAAATTGCCATTAATGCCGATGATCAGTGCGGTTTTCATAATAATTTTCCTTGCCAGTCCGTTTAGATACCGCCATTCTATTATTCATATTGAGATATAGAATCGACAATAGTTAACAATGGTCATTCATTTATGAATAACACTGACTGGCAAGGCTGGCAGTATTTTCTGGAAATTGCCCGGGCCGGTAGCCTGAACCGGGCGGCTGAGACACTGGGCGTTTCCCAACCTACCCTGTCACGGCACCTGCAGGCACTGGAAAAACAACTTGGCCAGACCCTGTTTGACCGCAGCACCCAGGGGCTAACCCCTACACGCTTCGGCCAGAGCCTGATCGAAGAAGCCGAGCAAATGCGCAACTCCGCGCACCGGCTCGAACGCCTGGCTGCCGGGCAAGACCAGGCCGTGACCGGGCGTGTGCGGTTGTCGGCCAACGAGCCAATTGCGCTCTACTATTTGCCCCGAATCCTTCCCGATTTCATGGATGCCAACCCGGCACTGTCTGTCGAAGTTGAAGTCACCAACAAAGCGACCAGCCTGGATAAACGCGACGCCGACGTCGCCATCCGCATGTTCGCACCGGAACAACCCGACCTGATCGCCCGCCATCTGTTTGATATTCCATTGGGCTTCTATGCCAGCGCCCGCTATTTCGCCAAACATGGGAATCCAACCACGGCCGAAGCGTTGATCAAACACCGGCTACTGGGGTATGACCGCGACAAACAGTTTGAGAACGGTGCCGCTAAGCTGGGTTGGCCGATTCGCAATGAAGACTTTTACTTCCGTACCGACAACATGTCGCTACACCTGGAAATGGCACGCAACGGCGGTGGTATTGTGGGTACGCACCAGCAACTGGCGGCGTCGTTTGGGTTGGTGCCGGTTGATGTAGAAATAACGCTACCAAAGCTGCCACTCTATTTGTGCTGCCATCGGGATGTAAAACACAACCGGCGAATTCGGTTGCTGATGGATTTTCTGGCAGAGCGACTGGATTGCCTGTCGGCCTGATACTGTCGTGACCCGGATGTAAAAACAGTCATTACACTGGAATACCTTGAATTTCGTTCACCTTAGCCTAAGGTCATCCCCATCATTCAATGCAATGGGAGGTTGCTCATGAAACGCAATGCAAGCGCACACTGGGAAGGCGGCCTGAAAGATGGCAAAGGCACAGTTTCTACACAAAGCGGTGTCCTTGACAAGCAACAATATTCATTCGGAACGCGCTTTGAGAACGGCAAGGGCACCAACCCCGAAGAACTGATTGGTGCAGCGCATGCCGGTTGTTATTCCATGGCGCTGTCGATGATTCTCGGAGAAAAAGACCTGACCGCAGACAGCATCGACACCAGAGCGGATGTAACGCTGGACGAAGTGGATGGCGGCTTTGCCGTCACAGCAGTGCATCTCACCCTCACAGCCAGCATTCCAGGCGCCGATGACAAAACGTTCAAAGAGGCGGCTGAAGCGGCCAAAGAAGGCTGCCCCATTTCGAAGCTACTGAACGCGGAAATAACTCTGGATGCAACTCTGAAGCAATAATGCGCTACTGAACACGCCGGCCGTATTAGCGAGTGGCCAGCACATCATGACAGGGCCGCGAAGAGGTACGAGTGAAGCCAGTGAACCCATGCGCCTGCAGCAGAGTTTTCAGCGCCGTTTCCTGGCTCCACTCCGGATTCACTTCGTAAAACACAGCGGCCGTATGCGCCAAAATGCCTGCCTGACTCAGGGCCTTGAACACCGTGTGTTCATGCCCCTCCACATCCACTTTAATGATCAGGTCAACATTAGCGGGCAGCAATTCCCGTAATGCCTCAGGCCCCAGCGTGGCGATGGTTTCGGTCAGACGAAACCAGCCCGGCAATGTACGCAAGGACGCGGCGCCACTGTGCCCGGGTTTCTTCGCAATGCTTGCCTTACCGGTCGACAACGACACCGCCGCCTTCATTGGCTGAACGACACCTTCAACGCCATTGATGGCAATGTTCGCCGTCAGCAGCGAGAAGGTGCTTGAAACCGGTTCAAATGCCAGCACATGCTGGCAGTTCGGATTCAAGCCAGCCAGGATCGAATACAAGCCCTGGTTCGCGCCAATATCCAGCATTGCAAAAGGCTGCTGCTGGTATCGTAAAAAGTCGGCCAGGAAATGATCGTAAGCCCCTTTCGAACAAAAATGGAACGTCGCATCCAGCCAGTTCTTGCGCAACAGAATGCCGTACTCCGATCTCACATAGCCGGCCGGTAGTTTCAGGGATGGGCGGCGAGCGCTGGATGTACGGGGGTGACGTTGGCGGGTAGATGCCTTGGCGCTCAGTAAGTCAGTCATGACAGTCTCCGCAGACTTTTGCAATACCCTATGAACTTGTTGTTACCGTTTAGTGACCCTCGCCCGGCGTCTTTAACAGGCAGCCTGGAAAAGCCCGGCTATACTGCCCTCAGTCGCTTTCAGGGAGGGCGTATCGTGCAGACACACGTCAGGGGTTTGTTTCGGAGTTTTGGCCTGGCCATCGCGGTCGCAACTCTGTCGATAAACGTCGCCGCAGAGGAAACCCGGGAGCTCAGCAGCCAGGCTTTGACCATCAGCGCCCCAGCCGTCACCACCCAGTTTCAGCAATTGCTTGAACGACGCGATTTCGGCGATCGCCCTATAGAGATTACCGACTTTCAGGGGCGTACCCTTATTCGCGACGCCCAAACTCCCGAGCTTCAGGCGCGGGAGGCATTGCCCACTCTGAATGCCACCCGCACTGCCTCCCAGTTGATCGTGCGCCCAACGGGTACGGTAACGGTCCGCCTTACCAGCGAACCCATTGACCTGCCCGGTGGTGTGGCCGTCACCCGCTTCGATGAGGCCGCTTCAGCTGTATCCGAAGGCTGGTTTCAGCCCACTCTGGAAGCCAGCCCGGTGCCAGCGGTGTGGGACAACAGCCTGGGTCGATACCGGATGCGGCTGTCGCTGGGGTTACGTGGCGACAATCTGCCTGCGGGCGCCACCCTACAACAACCGGTTACCGTACAATTCGGCTTTCGCGGCCTGAACGCCGACCCGTTTGAAGCCGTCACACTCGAACGGGCAGGCATCGAAAACGAAATTCATCTGGAATTCCTGTTCCTGCCTACAACAGAACAACCCGTGCTGGAGCTGCGCTCCGCGATTACCGATATCGACTATCCGATAGAAGCCATGCCACGCATTGCGCTGCGGCCGGTTAACGATTCAATGGTCGGCCTCGGCCTTGGCGAAACACAGGTACGGGTCGTGCGCTTGCAGCCCGATGGCACCGAGGCCAATGTACTGACCAACCAGCGGGCGACCGTTGAAGTGACCTCCGGTGGCGCGATTCCCGAGCCCTCGCTGCTCAATTTTCAGGAGGGCGATACGCACTTTACGCTGCACTCTCGCGGGCTGGAAGACGTAACCGTGCGCGTCACCGCGGGCGCCCATTCGGATACCGTGACCATTCCGCAACGCTTTCCCACCACACCGGTATTAGCGGCTTTATTGGGTGGTGCAATCGGAGGTTTTTCCAGACGGTTTAGCCGGGGTGCTTCGGGCGGCTCGGGTGTTACCCGCGTTGCTGAAGGGCTGGCGGTCGCGATTATCGCCTATGTCGCCGGTGTCTTGGGTGTAGGCTATCTCGGCTTACCCGCCGCTGTAGTTGGGACGGAAGCGGGTGCTTTTCTGACCGGCGCCCTAACCGGGTTCGCTGGCGTCACCGTTATTGAAATGTTGGGCAAACGACTCACCCCGGCAACATGAGCCGGTCGCATCACGCCAGCTCAAAAGGTAAAAAAGCGGGTTACTTTTTAACTCAAGTTTCGGAGTTCGCTAAGATGACGAGCGGTGGCTGCCGGGGGTGTTCCTGTGGGGGAGTCCGCAGCAGGGATGCTGCGGCCTAGGCTCCATGGACGGATTCACGCCGACCCCACAGGGACATCCCCGGTAGCTGGCGCGGACCAATGCCACCCAATCAAACTCGAACTCCGACACCTGAGTTTCTAGTTACCGTTCTTGAAGCCTGGAGCCGTACCTGTCAGCCAGTTGGGCAATCAGGTTTTCCATCGCCAGGCGCAGCTCAGGCGGGCCCATCACTTCAATCTCAGCGCCAAAGGGCAGCAGTTCGGAACAGCCATGCGGGGGGTTGCCTACCGGCATGCTGGCGCGATGCCAGCCCGTTTCATCGGCTGGTTCAAGAGTGGTATGGTCGATCACATAACTGGAGCACAGAAACTCCATGACTCTCAGCCCCACCTTGCTCAGCCGAACCTCGGCCATCACTGGAAACTGAAGCCTTTCCATGCGTCGCAAACTGGCTTGCCAGAACTCGGCAAGATTGAAATTGGCGGGCCGGTCAAACCCCTCACTTTTCAGTTCGAGCGACTCAACCCGGGAGACGCGATAGGTTCGAATATCGCCTTCAACCCGGGCCACCAGGTACCACTGCCCGCCCTTCAACACCACCCCCAGTGGCTGAGCCTCACGCTGACGCACCCCTTTCCAGCTCTGGTAGGCCATTCCAACCAGCCGCTGTTCAAGCACCGCCGTCATCAGTTGCGGCAGGTGCTCGGCTTTTTCATCCTCTGAAAACCAGTTGGGTGCATCGAGCAAGAAACGGCTCTGCAGCCGGTCGGCTTCCTGCCGCATGTTCTCGGGCAGGGCGGTCATCAGCTTCAGCTGGGCATCCGCCAGGGTGGCCTGCAACCCCATCTTCTGGGCCGGGCCCGACAAACCAGCCAGAAACAGCGTTTCCGCCTCCTGTGCTGAGAGCCCGTTGAGGCGGGTGCGATAGCCGTTCAACAAACGGTAACCGCCCTGAACCCCTTGCTCGCTGTATACCGGCACCCCCATTTCACTGAGCGCATCGATATCCCGGTATACGGTGCGCACCGAGGTCTCACAGACCTGCGCCAGCTCCGTTGCAGTCACTTTGTCGTGGGTTTGCAATGTCATCAGCAGCTTCAATAGCCGGCCAGCTCTCATGGCGTAGGTTCTCTCGGGCAGTGTCGGAAACTTTTTTCAGTATAGCGTTTATACCTGACACAAGATGTCAGGTTTAGTCACTACCATGACTCGGGCAGTACCACTTACCCCCAAGACCACCCAAGGAAACCGACCATGAACAAAGACACCATCCTTCTTTACCATGCACCCCAAACACGCGGCACCGGCATCTGGTACCTGCTGGAAGAACTGGGCGTTCCCTACGAGATGAAAATTCTGAACTTAAAGAAAGGCGAGAACCACGAGCCGGAGTTTCTGGCCATCAACCCGCTGGGCAAGTTCCCGACGCTGGTGCACAACGGCATGGTGATTACCGAGCAGGTTGCCTGTTACCTTTATCTGGCCGACCTGTTTCCCGAAAAGGGTCTGGCTCCGGGCCTGAATGACCCGAAACGCGGTGCCTATTTGCGCTGGATGGCGTACCAGGGCAGCAGTTTCGAACCGGCTGTTGTTGACCGTGCACTTGAACGCGAGCCCGGCGATCCGTCCATCATGCCGTACCGAAGCTTCGAGCAGATGCAAAGCACCCTCTTCGATCAGATTGCCAAAGCCCCCTACTTGCTGGGTGATAAACCCTACGCTGTCGACTTTTTCTGGGGGATGACGCTGAAATGGTGCCGTCAGTTCGGCATGGTAGACACCAACCCGGCGGTTGATGCTTATATAGAACGCATTATATCGCGCCCGGCCTATGTAAAAGTTGAGAAACAGGACCAGAAACTGGCGGACGAACAAGCTGCAGCACAAACAGAAACAGCCTGACGCGTGCGTTCAATTTCCAGAGTGACTGGCTCAGCACACGCCGAGCAATGGTAGATGCTTGAGGCTGTGATACTTCAAAGCAACCTCAATGCAATGCGCTAATGGCAGTTGGCTGATATCCGCACTGACGGGTATCACAACTGCCCGTTTACCTTCAAAGCGAAATTCACCCCGATACCGCTCCTTGAGCACTTCGATCATGCGTGTCTGGCAGTGAAAGAACAGCTTGATCGCATCCGGGTCTTCGGGCTTCCAGTCCATTCGAATGGGCGTACCACCCTTTACCTGAAAGCTCGCTTCTCCCCACTTTAGGGTTTCTGCTACCTCGCCCAGCTCGTGCTCTGATGCCTGTGCAAAAATGAGGTCACGCACACGTTCAAGCTGCTGCCTGGCAGAGCTTGGGTAGCTGTTAAATTTGGATTTGATATCCGGATTCACTGTTACATTTCCCTTAGCAGGCTGTTGAAATTCAAAGAATTTCAGCCGCCTGCTACCGGAACAAGGACGTTCTGGTAAAATTGATGACTGTTAAGTCATTGATTTTGTGAGAGAAGCAAAAATCGCAATTTTTGGTTCTCGTGTTTTGAAAAAGGCAGGGAGCCTTTTTCAACAACCTGCTAGAGCCCCAGCGCTCCCCGCCGCAGCCAATCGTGTACAAACGCCAGTTTATAACGCGCGTGCTCCGAGAGCACGAAAGGATACAGATCCGACAACCCCATGGAGCGATTAACATGGTTGACGCCCACAGTGAGCGACGCGGCAATGCGAATCAGCCGCTCCGCGTCGGGTTCCGAATAAGGGTCCCAGCCCGAATCCGGAATCTGTGGCGACGACAGGCCGGTCGCCACAAAACTGTCTGCAATGTCGGTGAGGTGCAGCAGGTGCGCCGCGGTTTCCGCAAAATCTTCATGTGGGTGTGATGACGCATAACTGGTCAGATAATGCTGCCGCCACTCGGCCGGCGGGCCATTTTCATAGTGGTATTGCAACGCTCCCTGGTAGTCGATGCGTTCATCGCCGAACATGGCGCGAAACGCATCCAGAAAATCCTCCCGCAGGCTCAGGCGCCACCAGAGCATATGAGCGATCTCGTGGCGCATGTGGCCGATCATGGTTCGATACGGCTCCTGCAAGGCTTCGCGGCGGGTGGTGACCAGAATGGGGTCTACCTCTGCCACACTGATAGTCACCACGCCTTCTGCATGGCCCATCGGCACCGGGGTTGGCCCTTCCGCCAGCAAGTGAAACACCGGCGGTGCGCCCGGGTCTTCCGGGCGGAACCAGTGCCAGCGCCCCAGGTTATCCAGCGCCCAGCGCTTGGCAGCCTCGGTTTGCGCCCAGTTGGGAATGGCATTGGGAAGCGTCGGATCGGGCGCCAGCGCTGTCATGGCACAGGAGCGACAAAACGCCCCCTGTTTCGGGGCTATCCAGTTACAGCCGATTTTCTCCCGGTTCGCACAGAACGGTGGGGTCGGCAGAAATGCCCGGGCTTGGGGATCATAGGCAACGGGCGTCCCATCGGCCGTGGTCAGGTTATCGAACCAGAGTGACCCGGCACCAACGGGGTTGGAAAATACGCGCATAACGAAACCGTCCTTGAAAGCATGTATGGTTATAGTGAGGGCGAGCCCCACCCGACTACAACCACCACACCAATATCGTGATGCCAGCAGCCGTGCATAACCGGCAAGCAAACGCTACTCGCCAAGCCCGACTGCCCGAAACTCTGGCTCCCTTGGTAACGTCCGGTAACAACACAGTTCGCAGCGATCAATGTCTTTGATTGACCCCTGAGATGATTGCCGATAACGTGCTGTATCGACTTGAGTTGTGAGATCGAGCGTTACTTATCCCCTTTTCAGTGTGGGCCCAAGTAAACGCTTTGTCCGTTCGGTGACGCACCGACTCGGTTCGTAGTCCTGTACTGGACTCCATGTGCGCGCAATGCTTCTGGCCGCTTCATTACCAGTGCTTTCAGGAATCTCTGTTCGGAGACCGCAGTGCGAACAGCATCGAATGCACGACGCTTCTTGCAGGCACTGGCTATTGCCTTGCTACTTCCAATGGCGTTACCCCTGTTTGCCGAAGACGATAAAGGCGGTTATCGGCTGCTTGAACTCGACGGCTACAAGGTAAAGTGGGGCGAGCACACGCTTGGGGCTGGCGCGAGCATCAGCTATGCCTTCGCTGATTCATCCATGCAGTTCGATGATGCACGCAACTGTCGTGAACTGGTGCCGATGGCTGCGCTGACCAGACACGCCCTGTCCGTTGACGTACTGGAGCGCGAAGCCGCTGCCGCCTTTCGGGTCTGGGAACGTGCAGCTAATGTCACCTTCCATAAGGTCGACGACCCCCGTGATGCCGATATCGTACTTGGCGCTCAGGGCCAGCCCGTCGGTACGGCCTTCGCCAATGTAACCTATTTGCCCGACTCCAAAGACAACGTGCGGCTCATCGATCAGGCACTCGTTTGCCTGAACCCCGAAAAACAATGGAAAATCGGATTCGATGGCGATAAAGACGTTTACGACATCCGCTATACTCTGGTTCATGAAATTGGCCACGCCATCGGTCTCGACCACCCGGGGCCGGAAGGTCAACTCATGGGCTTTCGTTACACAGAAGCCTTCGCTGACCTGCAACCAGGTGACCTGCGCGGCATTCGCCAGCTCTATGGGACTGCTGTCATGGATGGCGAAATCGCGGCGGTTGACGAAGTTCCTCAGTCTAACGAATCATCGTCTGACCCATACAAAAGTGAACCAGCCACCTCACTATTAATTAATTAGCAGAATACAAAGGGAGTTGTTAAAAGCCCGGTGCGCCTCTAATGCCGGTAATTTTCCAATTCGCCTGAAAAACCAGTTTGAGTTGCCATCAACGCCCCGGAAAATTATGCCAGTCAATTGCTCGCCTCAGTCATTCAATTCATTTTATACTCAGAAAGGGAACAGAAAAATCACTACGTAGCACGGATAATTAATGACTGTGAAAGTCTCTGCAATAAGAATTCTAGTGGCTTGCGCCTTATTACAAAGCGCTCAGGCATGACCAGAGTGCTGCCATCCGGACGCAACCTGGGCTATATCATTCCCTACGACGCTGAGCTGGACCGTTACCACAGCCGGTCTATCTCAATGACGCACCTGCAGGACCTCTCGGACATGATTCCTGCCAAGCACGTCTATTTCATTATGGATTCCTGCTACAGCGGCATTGCGCTTACCCGCAGCGGTGGACGCCAGGTGCGTTCGAACTATCTGGATGAAATCGCCTCGCGCCAGGCCCGGCAGATTCTCACGGCAGGCGGCGCCGACCAGGAAGTGGCGGATGGAGGACCTGAAGGCCACTCCATCTTCACCTGGACGTTATTGCGTGGTTTGGATGGTGAAGCAGACCTCGACAACAACAACATCATCACAGCATCCGAACTGGGTGCTTACGTCTCACCCGCTGTCGCAGAGAATTCCAACCAGACACCCGCCTTTGGCAACCTGGTAGGCAACGAGGGTGGCGAGTTCCTGTTTGAACTGGCCCCAGTTAATTTATCGGATGCCTCACTCTCCGAAGAAGAGCGGTTACGGGCCCAACTGCTGGAGCTGCAAAAAGAGAACACCACCCTTAAACAGCAACTGGCGGACCTCACCAGTACTGAGCCCAGCGGAGCCGAGCAAGTACTCGATGACGCGGTGAGCCAACTTTCACTGACCGAGCGCAAACTAAAGGCCAATGAATTCCACGCCAGAGGCCTCGCCCTGTATCGGGACAAAGACTACGAGAACGCACTTTCCGCTTTAAAGTCCGCCCTGGCCTACAACCCCACCAACCCTGGTTTGGTGAACGACTACGGGTTCATCCTGTACCGCGCTGAACAATACGACGAAGCTTTGTACTGGCTGGAAAAAACCATCGAGCTGGATGCCGACCGGATCCCAGTCTATCTGAACATCGCCGATACCCTTGCGCAGTTGGATAGAGACTCCGAGGCTGCTCCCTACTATGAGTACTATCTCGAGCTTTATCCGGACAGCCCCGTCAAAGATCGGGTCATGGAAGCGCTGAATTCGTGACAGAAACGGACGCGCGGGGTCGTGATGGCCCCTCGTGTCTGATCGGACTTGCCAGTCTGGGAGCGCCAAAAGAGAAGTGCGTCACAAAACATGGCATTGGCATCCGCTCCCTGTTTCCATGCACAGAGTTTTTCCCTTATCTTCTGCCTCCATCCCGACATGACTTTCGGGCTTTCACACGCTTGCGTTCATGGATTGGACAATCTGCCGGAACTCTGTCTGGGAACAGCCGGCCACGTTCCCAGCAAATAAGGATATCTGCTGTATCGACACACCTCGTTTACACCACACCATTATTGAGCTTTCAGAAGGCTGGGCATTGCCCCGCATTCCCCTGTCTCACCCCTGCGAAACGGACTCAAAAAGGAGAACGCTATGAGTAATATCGATAGTGCCATGGAGACGGTCAAGTCTCAGATCGAACAAAACCGCCAACGACAGAAAAAAGTCACCTCTGTGCTGCAATCGGGTGAGAGCAAAGTCGGTGAACTGGGGGTAGGCCTGGATATCGAAAACGCTGAACTGGAAGATGTTCAGCTACAGCAGGAAGCAATGAACGGCAATATCGCCGAGCTTATTGTAGAGCTCGATGAGGTCACCGCCGGCTTTGGCAAGCAGTTCGACACCATGCGTTCAAAAACCATGGGTGAAAAGCTGATTGGCTTTCTGTCTTCTCACAAGTCTGAATCCATGCGTGCCAGCCGTATTCGCAATACCAATATCGACAGCAAGCTGGCAGACCTGATTGGTAAATCCAACGTCATTATCGGCCTGCTGCAAGAGCAATTAAAAGAGCTGGAAACCCAGCAGGTGAAAGTATCCGATAACCTGAGCGTGGTTCTGGCGCAGCGGGGCGATGTGGTTTCCGAGCTGGAGCAAATCAGGAACCAACTGCAACAGATGGACCCGGAAATCATCCGCCTTGAAAACAAGATTTCCATGGAAGCCGATGCCGCCAAGCGAACGGAACTGGAAAGCGAGTTACAGAACATCAACGAGACCCACAACGAACTGGTACAACAAGAGCAGGTGAAACTGGCGCTTAGCCAAACCCTGGAAAAGTACATCAAGATGGGCCAGACCTTTGTCGATTCCCTGCAGAACCAGGTGGCTACGCAGATGGTACTGGTCGACAAGCTGCAAACGGACACCGAGCAGCGCGTATTGCTCTATGATGCGCTGAACAAATCCCTCAAAACCGCCCAGCAACAGGATGTTGCCCACCGCATCAACGATATCGGCTCGGCAGTCGATAACGAGGCGCAAACCACCATGGCTCATATTGGTGCTGCCACCAATCAGCGCATCGCTGAAATGCTGGAGGCCCACGAAGGCAACATGGCCTTCAGCCAGATGGTGCAGGAACAGAAAGCGAAAGCGGACGAGCGTTTTGCGCGTCGGTTTGCAACGGTAATGGAGCGGCATGATCGCGCCAATTACACGGCCAGTGCAGACTGATCCATTGCAAAGGATTGACTCATGCAAGCGAGCGCACCAGGGTTTGAACCCCGCCTGGCCCCGCACTATTTCGCTACGGTAGGTGCCGTTACCCAGGCCCTGATCGAACTGATGGCGACAGAGGCTCCCGGTGCACCGGGGGCTCACAACGCCACCGATATTGTGCAGGGCTATCTGCGTCAGTTGGCTCACAGCCTGGAATGCTTCAGGTTGCGCAATGCGATGGCAGGGCGGGTGCCCGAGCATTACTGGCCCTCTGAATTCAGTGTGTACAATGGCATGCCCGTCAGCCAGCAATGGCTGGAACTGGCAGGCGACCTCGACGTTGTTCAAACGAGCCTGACAAACAGCGATACCGTAGCGGAACTGGAAGAAAAAATTCTGGATCATTGCCTGAATCAGCGTTCCTTACCGCGCGAGTTGCAGTTCCGGCTGTCTCAGCGCTTGTACCGCGAGGCACTCACACTGAAGTCCTGTTTTCTGCCACGCAATACGCCGCAATTAACACTGGTGTCAAAAACCAACACGGTTCCCAGACGGTATCTTCTGCACTGGGCGGTATTCGACTCCGAACGGAACCTGCCCAACCTTTTTTTCAGCCTGATCGAGGAAAGCGGGGCCGTCCCGCTCCACGAAGACGAGAAACGCTGGCACGCCTACCGCGAGGCATTGCTGAACCAGTCTTTGTCGTCCCTGACCTTGCTGACCATTGCGCACGGTCTCGATGAAGACTTCCCGGATATTCACCCCCTGACCCTTAGGCGAATTCATGCTGGCCCTCTGTACCTGCACGAATTCACCAGCCACTCCGATGCCATCCACCGGGTTCTGGCCGAGCAGGCGGGCCGCCCGGGCCAGGACTGGGTATTTGAATGGACGGTGGAAACCCTGGTTTCCAAAGACAGCCGCCAGGTATCGCGCGGGCTGTTCCGCAGCGGACGGCGAGAAACCTACCACATCGATGCCTACCGCCCCGATCTGGTCTCCGCCGGTGCCTCTTCAATCGATCGCTACATGATCATGCCCATAGGGCCCTACCAAAGCATGCGTTCGCTGAACGACGAACGCCTGAATGCCATGACCAAATACGTGGTGGGACCGGAAGGCTCACTGCTGCACCGAATTCAATAGGGAAGAACGATGACGCAACCGCAACAAGCCATGCAACTGAAGGAAGAGGACATTCGTGGTCACTACGAAGCGGCGTTTCATACGCTGAGCGCCCTCAGCCATCGCCCACAATTTGCCTCGGCAGACGACGAACTCCAGACCAGCCGCGGTGGCTTTTCACGGCGGCGCTTTCGCAACACCATTCCGGGCATGTCACCCGTCACGCAAACGGCGGCGTCCTCGCAGGCCGGGTTGGCACAGACCATCGCCAGCGTCACTCCGGACGACCCCTTACCCACTGAAGTGCAAAGCCATATTATTCGGGTGCTGCGTCGCGGCCTGGCGGTTGCCAATACCCTGGTCGATACCTTCGGAGACCAAACCCCGCTGAACAGCCTTAAGCGGGAAAACACCCAGGGCCGCCTGGGCGACCTGCAACGCAAAGAGTTTGGCGAACTGCTTAACGCATCCGGCTTGATCGGACTGTTCACCTTTGCCAGCTACCTTCAGTACATACTCAGCGACTACCTGACCGAGGCCGATAACCTGTCGATCACACTTCCCGATCCGGAGGAGATCGTACTGGATAACCCCATCGATGCCCTGAATGGCGCCTTATGGGAACTCGACCGCTTTATTGATGACCATGCAGAAAGCGACGAAGCCCTGGTAAAAGTGGTGCGCGACTACGCAACCCGCCTGATCGATGCGCTGCACATTCGCCGGCACGGAATGCCAAGACTGGAGCCTTTTTTATCCGCAACCTACCGGGTTGAGGCCGATGCATTTACCGTCGATGGTTTCGAAGTCTCCCAGCGCGGCCGCTCCACCCAGCTGGTCATGAGTTTCAAGAAACCAGAGGAGGTTATCGGGAACCATATTGCCAAGCACCAGGCACTGAAACTCGCCAAAATGCTGATGGCCTACGATTTCACCCATAAGAAGAACCCTTTCGTTGATTTGGGCGGCTTCATCTTTACCTTTATGGGCGACGGCAAACCCGGCACGGGCAAAACGACGCTGATTCAGATGCTGGCCGGTCTGTTGAACGACTATTGCGAGGTCGCAGGCTACACCTTCCGCTATGAAAACCTATCGACAGACAACGTAGACAGCTTTCAGGGTAAATCCGGCCAGAACGCGAAACAGTTTATCCGCAACGTCACCGACCCGAACATCATTGGCTTCGGCACCATCGACGATATTGACCAGGTGGCCGGCAAGCGGGGAGACCGTCAGTCGTCGGCCGGGCAGCAGGAAATCACCGCCGTGCTGATGGAAAGCTTCGCCGGTGCGAGCACCGTGGTTCGCGGCAACTGCACCTTCGGCATGTTCTCAAATTACCCTGAACAGGTTGACGATGCCTTGCGTCAACGCGCCGGTGCCCGCTTTCTGATCGACGGGCCACAGTCCCGCGAAGACTACATCGACATACTGCATCTGTTAATGGGCAAGAACCACGATATTCCACTGGGCGATCATGACCTTTATGCGAATCAGGCGATTCAGAGCGCCGTGCAACGCTCGTTCGAAGCGCACAACCGCCCTACCGCACCAGCGCTGGCAGACGTCTTCGATCGAATGCTCACTGGTTCGGCAAGCAACGTGACCATCGCGTCATTGGGCAGCTACTTAAAGGCGATCCAGGAAGTCGACGAACGCTTTACTGGCCGGGCCATCAAGAACATTACCGATGCAGTGAAATTAAGGGCCATGGATTTCGAACTGCCGGACGACTGGATGGAGCACCCGGATCAGTTCTTACATCGCGACTACGACACCAAATTGTCCATGCTCAGCGAATTGATGACGCCGATAACGCCAGAGATGGTGATTCAGGAAATCAACCGCTATGCCGACAGCGAATTTCGCTATGCCGGTGCGTCCGATGAAGCCGAGATTACCGAGCGTGTGCGCCAGATCAAATGGCAGCTGGAAGCGGAACGCCGGTTGCGGCAGGGCGAGTAAATGCAGCCGATCGACACCCAAAACCCGCTCCCTTCCGAGCCTGTGTTCAACTGGACATTCTGCAAGAACGAATGGTTTCTTGTCAGCAGCGGTACCCTGAAGGAGCGGTACAACCGGGCGATGGAGCAACTGTGCGGGTGCAGAACCGAACTGGGGCGTTTTCACATCGACATGACCGGGTTCTCACCTGAAATCGCAGACGAACTTCAGGACCCTTACTATCTGAACCCTCATGGCATTAACCGGCGTTTTATTCTGCTAATTCCCGAGCAACAGAATTTAACGCTGCACGACCCCATGTTTTCGTGGACGGCGGATATTCTGAGAAACTTTATGGAGGTGAACCGCAGCCAGCTGTTTACCCTCATGGCACGGGATTCCGTCTATGGAGAAATTCAGAACTCCATTTACCGGCTGGAATCGGTAGACGAACTGCTCGATATGAGAACGGTGTCTATCTCGTTAAAGACGCCCGATGGCTTGCTTGAAGCGGCGGGCCGCATTCATGAGACTATAGACGAGCTGATGCAGCAGCCTGAACACTGGCTCGATGATGCACGACTGAATAACCTCATTCAGTTGTCTGAAAAAACAGGTGATATCCGCCGCCACCCGGTGGCGCCCATCGATGAGACTTATCAAATCCGACACTATTTTACGCGTCATCTCGATGGCTTGTACCGGTTCGATCATGGCCGGCGAATTGTGATTCTATCGGTCGACCCTCAGGTGGAACCTCTTGGCAGAGGCAACCCGCAGATCCAGCATCACCGCATACAGGACAGCGAACAGGTCTACCGGTATCTGACCGATCGCCGACTGGTACAAACAGTATCGAACCTCGAAGCACTGCAGGAAATACTGCGCGGCTTCCTGCTCGACCAGTACGCCAGCGACCATCAGGATGGCGACTTTTCCGCCCTGACCGCAAGCGACCAGACTCAGTTGATTCATCAGTATTGGGATGCATTACCAGACGTCGCCAAAACCCTGCTGTCAGCAATTCGGCTTTTGGAACAGGGCAGCAGCGATCTCGATTCGCTGGCAACGGGTGACGCATTCTTCTATATGATCGAACCAAAAGGCGGAGAAATGGCGCCTCTGATCCACCACTTGCTTGCCAATTACCGCACCGAACACTTTCGCTATCTGTACCGGTGGAACCGCGCTCTGTTCTGGCAACAATTTGAGCACTGGCCACCGGCAAAGCAAAACTACGCAGGCCGATACATCACCCGTTTTGGTGATCAACGACCCGACAGCGCGCCCTGGAGATGATTCAATGATGGTCTTTCTTAAAAGTATAAAATGGATTGTTTGTACGCTGGTGATTGTCGGCCTGGGAGCATTCCTCGATTACTACCTGCCCAGTGAAGCCGTGGTGCAGCTAACCGGCACCGATGTTAAACGAATGGATACCCGCAGGGGGCGTTACCTGGATCACGAAGGAGCCAACGTCGAGCGAGTGGCCCCAACCTACACCCGGGATATTCGTTTTATCAATGCCATTACGGCCGATGACAAGGTTCGGGTATACCGCAATGAAGATACCGGCTGGCACTGGCCTCCTTACTTCAAGTTCGACAGCGCCGACATGACAGCCAGAACGCAGAGCATTCTATCTTCCGGTGAAAAGCCTCATGTACAGGTGACCTATTATGGCTGGCGCATCCAGTTGCTGTCGCTGTTTCCCAATATGGTCGACATGAAATTGGTAGAGCCTGGGTACCGGCCGGTTAACTGGGTTCGCATTATGTTCTTTACTGCCATGGCGATCGCTGGCTTCTTTTTCTGGCGCTGGTACCGGGGGTTCCGGCGTCGGGTAGAAGCCCGGCTGGCCGAACAGGCCAATGACGCTGCTGGCCCATTTCGCCGCGTGTTTGGCGCCATTCGCAAGGAGTGGCGTTCATGGACGGGGCCTTCACGCGGCTAGTGGGGCATATGGCCTGTTTTTCCCGGTTTATGGTGCCAACAACTTTCCGGTTTAAGGTGCCTACAACACGGGCTCACAAACCCGCTGCCCGCTCTACCCGGCATTCGTAAGACCCCATTTCGAACTCACGGCAGATCAACGGCCGGTTCTCGTAAATGGTGCACATGAAGGTTTCCCGGTTCAGTGCTGAGCACCAGCCATCATCCAGACGCAACATGGTCTCACCGCCCCATTCATCAACAGCGATGTGTCGGGCCGGAACGCCAGTATCGGTAATAATCATCACTTCCAGGCGGCAACAACAGGCCTGGCAGGTTGAGCAGGTGACGGTTGGATCGGTTATGTCTTCAACGGGTATGGTCATTTGGGCATTATCAACTCAACAGCAGCGTGCTGTTTCGGGTTATCCATGTCAGGCAGAATCAGGGGCCTGAGCTGAGCGGAATCATAGCATAGAGTGCCTGGCCACCTTTGCCGCCACGATTAAAAAAGACCGACTAAACTGATAAGGCCATTACCGACCGATAACGCCGTTGAATACTGTTACTGCACAAGGATATCTGAATGATCAAGCACCTGCTGATGACGCTGAGTAGTACGCCATCCTCCTACGGCCGGTGCCTGGCCGGCTGTGTATTGCTAAGCAGTGTGCTGGCATCGCCCGCGCTGGCTGAAGACTGTGTGAAAACCTTCCGCTGGACCGAAGACCCGCCCTATACCTACGCCTCGGCAGACGCACCGGGCGGTGTCAGCGGCATATCCGCCGATATTGTACGTACCTTGCTGCACGATCTGGGGTGCGAGGTCCGGTTTGTCGACATGCCCTGGGCACGTGCCTTGTCGGCGTTAAAAACGGGTCGGGTCGATATCGTCAGTGGTGCCTTTGATACTCCTGAACGCCGGGCCTATGCCCACTATGCCAACCAGGGTGACACCTCACCAAACGTCATCTTTGTGCGTGCAAACAACCCCGGCGCGGTTGCCTGGCAGCAGTTTTCCGACCTGCTCGATAGCGATGCTGCACTCGGCGGACAAATTGGCGTGAATTATGGCCCCGAGTACCAGCAAGCACTGGCCAACGGTGACCTGGAAGGCAGGCTGACGCTGGTACCAAACCGCCCTCTGCTGTGGCAAATGCTCGATCGCGACCGCATTGACGCCGTAGCGGCCAGCTACCTGACCGGTTTAATGGAAATCAGCAAACTGGGGTATCAGGACAGAATTGTCAGAACCGGCATCGAATTGTCATCCGACCCTGCCTATATCATTTTCTCCAAAGCCTCGGTCGACGAGACCTTTGTAGAGCGCTTCAATGAGGCCCACAACACCCTCTTGCAAAGCGAAGACTACCAGGCCATTGTGGATGCCCATACCCGCGAGTTTCAGGTGCCGGAATAGCGCCTGCCCCCACAGCTGGGTGGCAGTAACGCCCTGATCACCAGACGCTCAACAGCCGGCAGTAACAGTGGTGACGGTACAGTCGGGGAAGCCAAACGAATCGTATTCAACGTAACAACCCGGTCCGGGATCTGAGGGGAGGTTAAACCCTACCCGGGTAAACCGGTTATCGACGAACGTCTTGAGACTGGCGCTGCTGCTGGCCTGCAGAGAAATGTAATCCAGCATGGTGAGCGCATCCGCCACTTCAGCCTGGCTTTCGGGGCAGAGGTTACGCCAGTCTACCTCCGATCGCCCAACCTCGGTCTCTATCACGTAATCCAGCTGATTACTGCCGCCAGGGTTGCTGGCAGCAGGCGAGAGACCGCTGACATAGGCTTTGCTTCTGACAATACCAACGGTGCTTTTCATCGCACCTGCGACCGAATTGATGGTCGCAAGACGGGCCTCCGATGAAAGCGCTACAAAGCGAGGGAGAGCAACGGCTGCCAGCACGCCAAGAATGACTATTACCAGAACCAGCTCAACCAGCGTGAAGCCGCCAGAAAGGCGTGTGTGGCCAACCTTCAAATCCATGAGACAACCTATCCAATACCGCGCTACAGAGCGACGATTATCCAAGAAAGGCGTGGTTCAGGCAATTGACCAACGGGCCCTGGTGGTCGGGCTACCGTGGCAGACTGGCTCACCATGCCTGATCGGACCTGTTGATATGGCATGGCAGCAACGACCGATACAAGACGTCTGAACGCCTTGATCAATAGCATCCCCTCATACACAGAGTACCAATACTGCCAGGGCTGGGGTCGTCCAAAAGCGGAAGAGAGCCGTATATACATTCATCTATAACCAACAGAGCAGATGACCATGTCACAATCCCACGCGACGCCACCCGCTACACCGAACCGGCTCCCCTGCCGCGGCTGCCTGCCAGATTGCAGCAGCTACCCAACCTGCAATGGCACCCCCTGGCGGCAGGACAAGACCCCACCGCCGAAAGCATCGTAAGCTGATCTGTAGCCGGTGAGTAGAAGTGCTGCCTGCCGGCTCTAATGGAACCTCAGTTTACAATTTAGCCTTAGCTGTCATCAATTTTCGAAGCTGTAATCCGACTATCGAAAGAGTCGTCACAATGCGTAACTGACACAAATACTATTCACCCAGAAACCTCGACTCATGATCCTTAGTCGGCACAATGCAAGTGTCATAACGGCCAAATAAACGGTAACGATTTAATGCAATGCGATCATAAAGCCAGTCCCGAATGATCGATGGTACAACCCTGCCGATACATGCCAATGGCCACGGCCATGGTAGTCTGCGCATCACTCTAAAAAATGCGGAAGACTTAGTATAGATGCTCGCGCCTTCAACAAGCAGCATGGTTTCATAGTGGTCAGTTGCCAGTCCATACCATTGTAAAATGGCCTGACCTTCCGATGACTGCACGGTAGCCAACTTGAACTTGCGCTCCTTATCAAATTTGATCAGGAAACGTGCCCAAGCCGAGCATAGGCGGCAGACCCCATCAAACAGAACCACTCGATCTCCGGGGTTAATGTGTGGTGCATAGGTTGATTCAGAGGTCATATAGGTAGCAGCCGAAAAGGTTAGCTAGGAAGTTGCCGCTGTCATTACATCAGTCAACACAGTCATGGCAACCAACTCAATGTCCATTACCTGACTCAATACTGTAGTGCTCAAGCCAACTACATTGGTATAGATCAACATCATTCTCTTTGACCATACCAAGCTTTTTGAGCACGGCTTTTGATGCATGGTTATCAGGCATACACACACCAAAAATCTTATCAAAACCCGTGTATCTAAACACCCATTCAACTAATCGCTCAGTTGCTTCTGTTGTGTAACCCAGCCCTTCATGCTCTTTGGCGATACCAAAGCGTACGTCCACATACTCAGGGTCAGGGGCGTACTCAACACCCGCGAAGCCAACTTTAACTGAGGTATCATCTTTTAAACACAGTATAAACGTTCCAAACCCATGCTGCGCCCAGTGCTCAATTCGGTTTTTCAGATACTCGCTCTGCTGAATAGGGCTATAGGGTGCCTCGTTTGGAAGAAACCTGGTTTGCTCCTGAGACGACAGTATTTCTTGTATGATATCGGAGTCATCCGGCCCGGGCTTTCTCAGTACAAGTCGGCCAGTCTCAATCATTTGATTTTCTCATTCCAATCCTTAATGAAAACAACGGGTCTACACTCCTCACAGACCGTGATCAAAACAATCAATACATCGTTATTCAGAATACTGATCTGCCAATGCGCATTTGCATATTGCTTATCAAGGTGAAACTTCACGAAGGCTAGAGGGCCAATTAGTCAGTGCTCCCGGAGAGGTATGTCCGCATCCAGGCAGAATCCGGTTACTATACCGAATTCGTTCTCGCTCAGCTAACCGAGCCATCCGAACTACCGGATCAAGTTGGAGGAATACAGTGAGTGTGAAGTGATACAGCAGAGGAACGATGTAAAAAACGGAAAAAGGCCGAATGGCAATCCGGCTCTGAATATAGAGAGGTAACCGTAAACGGGCGCCTATTGAATGCCATTCAATAGACACCCGCTTTCACGATTGATTCAGACCATCAGTAAAGGTATACAACCCCCGTGTTGTTTCCGTCGTTCACAGCCTGCTCTTCAGCACTTGCCTGGGTGCCTGTGGCGGCTCCATCTTCAGCTCTGGCCGCAATGGCAAGTGTTTCGCCATCGCTGCTTAAACTGGTGGCGCTGCCAAAGCTATCTCCAGCATCTGTGTTGGTGGCCTTGAGGTAAGCGTGCTGTGCCCATTCTGAGCCGGTGCGACGAAATACATAGGTAGCACCCGAGGCCGCGGTATTGTCAAATTCATTACCATTAATGCCGGTCGCATTGCTGGCTTCAGAGGTTGCACCAACGGCGAGCACATCGCCGTTTTCACTTAAGCTTAAGCTAGTACCAAATCCATCACCGGCATCTGTGTTACTGGCCTTCAAATAAGCTTGTTGTGCCCAAAGGCCTTCAGTGCGGCTAAACACGTAGACGGCACCTGAATCGGCGGCATTGTTATCTTCCTGATCGCCATTGATGCCAGTTGAGAGGCTGTCTTCATCGGTCGCTGCTACGGCCAGGGTATTGCCGTCCCGGCTCAGGCTAACTTCCTTGCCAAAGTAGTCGTCTTGCTCTGCGTTGCTGGCTTTGATGTAGGCTTCCTGAGTCCAGTTTGATCCATCCCGCGTGAACACGTAAACCGCACCGGAATCGCTTTTGGCCGCCACATCGTTGCCGGTGAACAGGCCCGCCGTAACACCCGTTGCGCCGTTATCTTCTTCTCGGCTCCCGATGGCCAGGGTTTGTGCTTCACCATCCAGGCTTACTGATACGCCAAAGCGATCACCACCGGTCACATTGCTGGCTTTGATAAAGGCGTCCTGTTGCCAGGTGCCACCCTCCCGGCTGAATACGTACACTGCACCGGATCGGTTGGCGTCGTTATTGTCTTCCCCATTGATCCCAGACGACGAGCTGCTTTCCAGGAATGCGCCAATCGCGACCATTGAACCATCGTCGCTGATGCTTACTGAGTGACCAAAGTTGTCTGATGCGCCCGAATTACTGGCCTTGAGGTAGGCTTGCTCAGTCCAGATGCCGTCGCTAAGGGTAAAAATGTAGGCGGCTCCGGCATTCGAACTCGAATTGTCGGTTCCATCGCCATTAATGCCAGCGCTGGCACTGTCTTCCCGGGACGCTCCGATGACCAGTGTATTGCCATCGGCACTGAGGCTTACCGCGCCTCCAAAGCCATCATCGCTGCCAAAGTTACTGGCACGCAGTCGTTGCTGCTGTTGCCACTGACCAACATCGGTCTTCGTAAACACATAAACGATGCCGACTTTATTGCCACCGCCTCCCGTGAATTGTCTGGCAGAACCGGCACCCACGGCCATGGTGTTGCCATCGGCACTCAGGCTTACATCGCTGCCGAAGAAGGGCGCATGGTGTAACTCATCGGATTTAATGTACCCGATCATATTGTTCAGGCCGGCATCGATGGTCAGGGTGCTGGAGTCAACGCAACCCAAGCTGTTGCAGCTTTCCAGAAGGTACTCGGCATTGATACGGCTCAACAATGGGATTTCCAAAGCCAGGGTTTCAGTGCCCTGAGGAATGTCGCTGCCAACCTGGGTAAAACCGGATTCACCGTCCGGGTTTTCCATCAGTTTGTAATGGCTTGAGCCAGGTGAGTCCGTCCAGCTGAATCGCAAGGTTCTTATCGCTTCCTGACTAAGCTCAAAACCTTCTACTTCCTGAGGCGGAGCGACGGTGGATACCTCAAAACCAGCGCTGACACCACCTATGGTCAGTGTTGCGCTTGTGGTGGTTGCGGGGGTATCTGAACTGATTACGCGCACCTGCACCGTTTGGCCGACTTCAATGGTGCCTGCCTCGGCGGTAAAACCACGTTCATCAATAGCATACTCACCATCGGTAATGCTTATCGGTGCAGGCGCATCAATGCCTGCAACCGTAATGATGTTCGATAGTACCTGGGTGCTCAGCTCGGCATTGGTTTGTACCCCTAACACAAAAGCTTCAGGTGTCGTGTCGGGTAGTGGCTCTCCACTATCCGTATCGCTGTTCCCTTCGTCAGCAGAGTCAGAGCTACCGCCTCCGCCACCACAGGCACTTAATAGTGTCACTAGAAAGGCGGCTAGCAGCCAACGCCCCGCTGTCATTCCATTACTGTTCATTTTCCTTCTCCATTAAAGGTATGCACTTAAATGGAGAAGTCTAGGGATAGCGCAGTTAAGCCGGTACCCTACAGATGTCGGGTCAGCGGGCGTGTACAGCATTTGCAGGACACCGGCATTGCACCATCCCCGTTATTGTTAGGTGGTAAAAAACAAACCTGACAAAAACGAGGTGGACAATGACTTCGCACGGAAGAATCACTGGGTTACTTGCTCTCGCGCTGGCCGGCGCAGTCATCACAGGCTGCGGGGAAAGTTCCGGAGGTGGCGGCAACGGCGCAGGAGGCAATGGCTCCGGGGGCGGCGACAATGAATCAGGCGCAGACTGGAACCTGTCTCAGTTGCCAGGCCTGGAAGGCGATGCCGATAACCAGGACATACTGTACTTCAGCAATAGCTACCAGGACGATGACGGCAACCACTCCTCCCTGTATGCGATAAACCCGGCTAACCCCGACAGCATCTTCCGACAACACCTAACCGTGGAAGGAACAGGCAGCAGCCCCGAGGCGCTTGGGCGGACACTGTACCGGCCTCTTTATGAAGCCGACATTGATGAAAACGACGGCAGTGTTGATAACTACCGGGTATCCGACGTGTTGTTCGCGCACAACCGGGAGTCCGGCATCGCCTCTTCAGAAGGCTTCGCCCGAGCCAGCACCGATGGAGACCTCATTGTGAACGGCCAAATGGGAGTGAGGGTGTCTTCAGAAAACTTTGACAACGCACTTTCATTGCGAAGCGTGGGTGCACTATTGCGACAAAACTATGTCGACGCAGACCGGGCTGAAATCGTGTATGGCGGTGCCAATAACCAAACTCACGTGCGCATGAACTTCGGTGCAAACGAAGACCCACTGGGAACCTCCCCTACCCTTATTGAGTACATTGCACCCTATTCCCATGTGGGTAGCGATGACAATATTTACCGTTACCTGTCGCTGAAGTCCGATGACAGCACCCAGTGTAATGGCTACTTCCTGACCCGCGGGGGTTCCAGGGCTGACAGCACATCTCTGACTGTTGAAAACCAGCTGCCGGCTGCCAGCGAAACGAACTACGCGGCTCCCTTAGGTGGCCCACTCACAGACAACACCCAGTATTTGGTGCTCAATGTTCTAAGCCAGAGTGATTGCCAGGACAAGGAAGCGTCACTGTGGCGTTATGACCCGTCTTTAGCCGTAGAGTTCAGGCTGACACAGGTGCTTAATGAAGCGAATGAACCGCTCCTGTTCCCTACCGGCGCGACGGGGTTCCCTATCATGCCCGCCGATCGCCATCTGGCGCGTGAAGGCAACGTGCTGTTTTTCGGCATAGCCAGCGGATCAGGCTTGGGACAACAGGACTTGTACCGTGTTGAGGGCGACAGCTGGAGCCTGCTAGCTGAACAGGAGAATTCACTGGGCTTTTATACTGGCTTTATCATCGCTGGCGAAGGGCGGGTAGCGGCTTCGGTGGGCAGCGAGGTAGTAAGCTGGGATGCGGCCGGTAATGACCGGAAAGTACTGGACGACAGCACGACGACCTTTGCCGGGATCATGACCGACGTGCTGGGCAGCCGCAACGGCTGGATTTATTACAATCGCGCCGACCACACCGGGCAAGACCACGCCGTCGCCATGAAAATGGATGGCAGCGATTCACTGGAGATTGCCGACGCCCAATGGTTTGGTGCCTCCTCCACAGGTAAGGGTGATTCCGTCAGCAACATGACCGAACTCAGTGAAGTATTCCTCTGGCGCGACGGGTACATCGGCGCGGTCATCGCATCCAACCCCGGCCTGGGTTTGGTGGTATTGGGCGATTTGGGATCAACACCCGATAACGTTCTGATGCGTGGCATGGCACCCGGGCCACACCGGCTGATTGAGGTACTGCCAGCCGGCGAGGACGAAGGCAGGGTCTACTACATCAATACGCGCATTCCGAATTCCCTGCAGGCCATGACGGTAGAAGAGCCCACGGGTCACCAACGCCCTGTGGATGGATTCTGACCCCCTTCCGGTGGTGAGGGTTACAGAGCCCGTGCTCAAGGTTGTTCAATCTTACAGCGTGCTCCAAACACCAAGAACCCCGGGATTCCGGGGTTCTTGGTGTTTAACGATCGTGTAGCGCACAAGGATTCGGCGTTTCCGCCGCTGATTGAAGACGCTATTCAAACCGGTTGGCGTAAATGCTCTCTGCCGTGCCATCGGATTGTTTCCAAACTGCAAAAGCGTTACCTGATGCGTCGACTGCTACCTTGGGGGCATCGGCTTCTTCACTGCCTGTTTCAATTAACTCTGCTTCCGTTTCCCAGTTACCGTCGGCGGCGGAAAAGCGGCTGGCGATGTCGTTGTTTTACCGGATGCAGAACGGACAACCCGGCACCTACTATTCAGGCATTGAGCTCATCAGGCAGTAATACGAAACATAACCAACCCCTGCATAAGGAGGAGGAGGTGGCGCCCGGAAGCAATATTCGGGTGACGCTGCCCTATTTCAGAGGCGTAAACTATACACCTGGGCTACAGGTTCTCTATGCTATTGAACGCCTTCTGACAGGATGCCAAATACACACCGCCAAACAAATTGTAATGGTTCAGAAAGTGATAAAGGTTGTAGATCTCCCGTTTACGACCATAGTGGGCGCTGAGCGGTCGCACTGCCTCATAGGCTCGATAAAAAGCCTTGCTGAAGCCACCGAACATTTCGGTCATGGCCAGGTCCGCTTCCGGGTCACCGTAGTAGACTGCCGGATCAATCAACCAGCTCGACTCCCGATCAAACATCACGTTGCCTGACCACAGGTCACCGTGAAGCAAGGCGGGCGCACCTGTATGCTCGTTCAACCACGCTGCCAGAATGTCGCCTTTCTCGTGCAGCACCTCGCTGAATTGCTCTCTTAACCGAGCGTCACTAATCATCCCTACCTGATAGCCAAGGCGGAATTCCAGGAAGAAATAACCCCAGTTGTCACTTTCGCCATTCTTCTGAGGGTTCAAACCAATATAATTGTCACGGTGAAAACCGACGTGGCTTTGTGGCAGATTATGAATTAGGGCAAGCCCTTTCCCGAGTGCCTGAAAAAGAGTCTCAGAAGCAGCTGATGAATTAATTTCGGTTATCTGCAGTCGAGTCTTACTGACCGAAAATACTTCAGGCACCCTTACCCTTTTTACACCGGCCGTCGTGACCGCCTCCCGAAGCAGTTCCAGGCCTTCAGCTTCACACAACAAAGCATCTGAGTATCTGGTGTCGTTTCTCTTGGTATGCATGGCTACCAGCATACCCACCTCTTTATTCATCGGTCAAAAATGTCACAAACCATGCCCTGACGTCACCTATTCAAGGTGAACTAAGAGGCTCCGCTTCAGAACACCCATGAAATCAATAACCAGAGGACGACGAAGAAAGCAAAAAACCAATAAGTATGAATTGGACTTTGCCAAGTAGTCCATCGCTCCCAGTACCACATCAACCCAGGCTATCGAAGAGAAGATCTTGATAGCCGCATGATCTGGGTGCATCTAGAGCCCAAAATACCCAACATTGTCACTTTGATAGACAAGCAGGGGGTTATCCTCAAATCAAATATGCTGGTCGATCAGAATCGGGTTACCGTCCGGGTCTTCCAGCGTAATGAAAGCCGGGCCGGATGAGGATTCGTCGGCCTCTTCAATCAACGCAATGCCCTTGGCTTTGAGGTCGCGCTGAATATCACGCACATCCGGCAAACCTTCTACCGTTTGGGCGTTGCTGTCCCATTTTGGGTTGAAAGTCAGGATATTCTTTTCAAACATCCCCTGGAACAGGCCGATTAATTGATCGCCACTTTTCATGATCAGGTAGTTCTGATCGATGTTGCCACCGAACTGAGTGAACCCCAGTTTCTCGTAGAAATCACGTGATGCGTGAATGTCTTTAACGGCCAAACTGATTGAAAAAGCACCCATGTCCATAATAAACACTCCATCAATGTGTGTAGTAACTCATCAAGCACTCGTACCGACAAGCACCAACTGCAAAACTCATCACAGATCGAATGCCCGTCACTGTGTTAATCAAGGCAAAGAGCAGTTGATGTCTGGCGTTAACGATCAGTCCGTGCACGTTGCACACCTAAACTTGCAAATGCTGCTCCACAACCTCAGCACTGCTAACACTGTACGTTTGGCGACTCACTGCGAGCGAGAATTCAACTGTCAGCAAAAGACCGGGCTATTTTGTAGGGCA
Source organism: Saccharospirillum sp. (assembly GCA_018402545.1). GTDB lineage: Bacteria > Pseudomonadota > Gammaproteobacteria > Pseudomonadales > Natronospirillaceae > Saccharospirillum. The sequence continues at coordinate 134,380 of JAGYIL010000002.1, forward strand.
TCAGGTGTTGCTTTAGCCTACAACTGATGTCTGCGAACTTGACGTCACACCGGCCAGACGAGATCGTTCTGATAGTGGAACACTCAGTTTCAAATGATGCAGCTTCTATAATAGTTTCAGGTTGATCTGTGTCAACACGACCCAGCCTGGGCGAATCAATACTCTAGGTATCCCTACTAGGAGGCTACCGCCATGCCCGCAGCAACTCAGCAATTGACTACAAAACCCACCTGGATTGATCGCCTCATGGGCCGCCTCTACCATGCCAACATGAGCCGGACCGTTGCCCAGATGAGAATTGAGGCGAATACTCAGTATCAGGCACTCGTTAACGACCTCGATGCGCCTCTGGATGAGACCTTCGAGTCACTGGTGGCTGAATCGTTCAAGCGACCCGAGTTGGTTGGCTTTCGCCCGTCTCATGTGCTCTTCCCCCGGATGAAAGAGAAACTCGGAGCCCGCAAAGCCGCCTATTCAGACAGTGAACTGAAAACGATGGGGAAACAGTGCGACCAATGTCGCAGTATCAGCCAATGCTGGCTTGCGCTAAGAGCCAATGCCAATTCGGCTGACTGCGCGCGGATTTGCCCAAATTCAGAGGCGTTGATAGCGAAGGCTTCATAGACCTTAGTGCGTTATCTTGGTGTGAACTGTCCAGTGCGTTCACTGGGCAGTCTTATCGTGACAGTGTATTTCACCACAAACATGACAGCCACCGAAGACACCCATCTAATGCTTACCAATAAAAGTTTTATTAAAAGCCAACCTTAATAGTTACTAGAAGTAGGTATCTCGAGTCCGGCTACTTCTACTTCAACTACTATACGATTCGATACGCTTTACTCGATTGCATTTCGTCGAAGTGAACTCGATGACATGGCAAAATCGATAGTCTTCTTTACCGTGTTCAGCCAGCCCATTCACAGCACCAACTTTTCCGTGTGACATTACGTGATTCACCGTCAAGGCAGTCGGCTTACTCTGCGTGCTCAGTGCATTTAAAACGTCTTTCGCGCTGGTATTTTTGCTGCTCGTAGAATCCCACACAACGTCAGGGTCGAGGATGGTAGTAAGAAACTCAGTGTCATACGTTTCTAACGCTATGCCTATGTCTTCCACCATCTTGTTCTTGGGTGAATTACCACAATCCGTGCTTCGATTTAATCGTGTCATCTACGCTGCTCCGATGAACATCAAACGCCCGCCTCACGCACATATCTCAAATGGGTCGCAGATGGCGTATCCAGTACTTTCTCGATCCGAAACTGCGGTGTCGGCTCGCGCAGGTTTTCAAAAAGACGCCTCCCACTGCCAAACATTACTGGCGTCATCGCGATTTCAAGCTCATCGATCACGCCCAGGTTTAAATACTGCTGGATTACATCGGCACCGCCCGAGATGCGGATATCGCGACCGCCCCCAGACTCTCTAGCTTGTTCCAGGGCGCTCTCAGGGCCGTCGTTGACGAAATAGAATGTCGTTCCGCCCGATCGAGCCCAGGGCTTGCGCTTCTCGTGGGTAAGTACATAAACAGGCGTATGAAAAGGTGCTTCTTCAGGCCACGAGGCTTCACCTTGCTCGAACATCCGCTTGCCCATGATGCTCGCGCCGCTACGCTCCATCGTGTAACGAAACATGTCATTGACCGGGCCGGTCTCTCCGCCCGGCCCAAACTTGAGGTTCTCACGGAAGTACTGCAGTTCCATAACCCAGTTCATCATTGCGCCCCACTTCGCGCCCCAGCCCTTGTAATCGGGTTTTTCCCAATTTTCTATGGCCATTCCTTCCGGTGCCATATAGCCGTCAAGACTGAGTACGATGCTCACGAATACGCTGCTCATAGCTCTTTACCTTGGCTTTAATGTAAGTTGTAGCACCTAGTCGTTTACATGGGCACAGAATCGACAGGCTGAGCAAAATATTATGATTAAACGAGTTCGTGAGTTGCCTGCTATTCGTGTACTAGTAGGATAAGTATCTGATTCTTGCCCCGTAACAACCTTCAGAGTCGCATTACTGCCTCTTAGGAGCTACCGGGACACCCGCCCTAGTTCATAATTACAGACTATTGAAAACTTGATCTTGATAGCAGCCTAACATGGGGGTCTCGATTAGCTGGGCCAAGATCCACAACCTGAATGTTATCGCAGAAGAGCGCGGTCAAACCCTGCCACAACTGGCGATTGCCTGGGCGCTGCGCGACACACGCGTCACCACTGCGCTGATTGGCGCCAGCAAGGTGTCGCAAGTAGAAGACTGCGTGAAAGCACTGGATAACCTCGACTTCAGCGACGATGAACTGTCGCGCATCGACAAACTGGCGATCGATGGCGGCATCAACCTCTGGGCCGAATCGAGTGATCGGGGCTAAGTCATGGGGCCTGTTCCGCCCCCTGGTTCGAGGGAAAGGCTGAGCAAGCTGCTGTGCCTGCTCAGCCTGGCCTGACGTCAGAATCGACCTTCTTCTGCTGCAAAACAAGCCACGGTTGAATTCATCACTGCTTTGGAACGGGGAACTTCCTGCTTGCACCGGTCGTTGGCGTATTGGCAACGGGGGTGGAACGGGCAGCCCGAAGGCGGGTTGATCGGGTTGGGAATTTCACCGGTCACCGGTGTACGCCGGCGGCCGGTCATTTCATGGTCCGGTATCGCATCGAGCAGCATGCGAGTGTAGGGGTGCACCGGTTGGTTGAACAACTGCTGGCTGTCGTTCACTTCTACCAGGCCGCCCAGGTACAACACCCCTATCGTGTCGGCCATGTGCTTGACCACGGACATGTCGTGGCTGATGAACAGGTAGGTCAGGTTGAACTCATCCTGCAGGTCCTGCATCAGGTTTAGAATCTGGGCCTGCACAGACACGTCCAGAGCCGAGGTCGGTTCATCGCACACCAGAAATTCGGGGTTGGCCGACAGCGCACGGGCGATCGCGATACGCTGGCGTTGCCCACCGGAAAATTCATGCGGGAACTTGTAACGGTCACGACCGGTAAGGCCAACGGTCGACAACAACCGCTCTACCGTTTTTTGCACCTTCAGTTTATCGCTCTCAAGACCAAAGGCGTATATCGGTTCGGCAATGATATCCCCCACCCGCCAGCGCGGATTAAGGCTGGCGAAAGGGTCCTGGAAAATCATCTGCACGCGGCGGCGCAACGACTTGAAAGCCGCCCCTTTGGCCTGACTCAATTCCTGGCCGTCGAAGTAAATGTGACCGCTGGAGGGGTTCAGCAGATTGACCACCATTTTAGCAATGGTCGACTTACCCGAGCCGGACTCACCCACCAAAGCAAAGCTTTTACCTTTTTCAACCTCAAACGACACCTGATTGACTGCCGTCAGAATCTGTTTGGGCTCGCGTTCGATCATCCGGTTCAGCCAGGGCTTGGAGACATCAAAGCGACGCGTGAGGTTGTCGACTTTCAACAAGGGTTGTTGGCTCATGCGCCGGCCTCCTTTGCATGCAACCAGCAGGCGGCGAGGTTTTCCTCAACGGCGATCAGGTCCGGTCGCTCTGTACGGCATCGATCAAACACCCGGTTACACCGGGGATTGAACGCACAGCCCTCGGGTATGGCATCCAGCCGTGGCATGGACCCGGGTATTTGCACCAGACGCTCCACCTGATGGGCCAGCGACGGAATAGAGCCCATCAGCCCGATGGTATAAGGGTGTTTGGGGTGCTTGATCACCTCGCGTACCGGGCCAATTTCAGCCAGACGCCCGGCGTACATGACCGCGACCCGGTCACAAGTTTCCGCGATAACGCCCATGTCATGAGTCACCAGCATCACCGCCGCGCCGTGTTCTTTGCAGGTATTTTTAAGTACGTCGATAATCTGTGCCTGAACGGAAACGTCCAGCGCGGTGGTCGGTTCATCGGCGATGATCAGTTCAGGCTCGCCAGCCAGTGCCAGGGCAATAACCACGCGCTGACGCATGCCACCCGAAAACTGGTGGGGGTAATCATCAATGCGCTGGCTCGCCGCCGGAATACCCACGTCATCGAGCAATTTAATCGCTTGTTTGCGAGCCTCTTTGTCGGAAAGCTTCAGGTGCGTTTGTATGGTCTCGATCAGCTGTTCGGCAATGGTAAAAATCGGGTTCAGGGACGTGAGCGGGTCCTGAAACACCATGCCAATCTTGCGACCGCGAATCTTGCGCATCTCGGCAGTACTGAGGTTGTCGATGCGCTGGCCATCAAGTTCGATTGTGCCACCCGATACACGCCCGGGTGGCTCCAGCAAACCAATGATGGAGGCCCCCGTCAGGGATTTTCCGGCACCGGATTCACCCACTACACCAAGAATTTCACCGCGCTTGATATCAAAAGAAATTTGATCCAGGGCGCGCAAGAGGCCGCGCCGCTGTGGAAATTCGACCACCAGGTCTTTTACGGATAAAAGGGTATCTGCCATCTCAACGTAACCTTGGGTTCAATGCATCGCGAAGCCAGTCACCCAGAAGGTTGACTGACAGGGCCAGTACCAACAGCGTTAAGGCCGGGAACAAGGTGATCCACCACTCACCGGAAAACAGAAAATCCTGCCCGATCCGGATCAGTGTGCCCAGGCTTGGCTGGGTAGGCGGAATGCCCACACCCAGGTAAGACAAAGTACTTTCCAGAATAATGGCCAGCGCCAGACCGATGGTACCAATGACCAGCACCGGCCCCATCACGTTAGGCAGAATGTGGCGCAACAGAATCAGCGGAGCCGGTACACCGAAGAGACGCGCGGCCTGCACATACTCCTTGTTCTTCTCCGACATGGTTGAACTGCGCACTGTGCGCGCATACTGCACCCAGTCACTGAGGGCAATGGAGACCACGAGCACCCAGACAGTCGCTTCATCCATGACCCTCGGTGGCAGCACGGATCGCGCCACGCCAAAAATCAGCAGCGCCAGCAAAATAGCCGGGAAGCTCAGCTGAACATCTGCGATACGCATAATCAGGCCATCGACCCAACCGCCTTTGTATCCGGCCAGCAGACCGAGCGAGATGCCAATCAGTGCGGCCAGGCCAACCGCTGCAAAACCCACAAACAGCGAGATGCGCGTGCCATACATAATGGCTGAAAGAATATCGCGCCCCTGGTTGTCGGTACCGAGTACATACTCGTTGCCCGAAAATTGATTCGCGGTCATCGGTGGCGTAAAGCCATCCATCAGATTCAGGCTGGACGGGTCGAAGGGTGTGTGCGGGGCAAGCCAGGGAGCGAACAGCGCCATGGCAAAAATAGCCAGGGTGATGATCGCCGAGGCCACGATGACGGGCTTGCGGATAAAGGAGTGAAACAGGTCGCTATCAAGCGCGCGATGCCAGATTGAAACTGGCTTGGCGTCATCCCCTGTCACGTTCGTTTTTTCAGACATAAGCTTTCTCATTCATCAATAGGGCTTGAGGACCGGGTTCAGTGTGCGGCTGATTTCTCAGCGCGCAGGCGCGGGTCCACCACGAAATAGAGCAGGTCTACCACGAGGTTAATGACCACAAAAATGAACGCGATCAACACCAGATAGGCCGACATCATTGGAATGTCGACGAAATTGATGGCGGTAATGAACAGCAGCCCTACCCCCGGCCACTGGAAAACCGTTTCAGTAATAATGGCAAAGGCAATAATGGAACCGAGCTGCAAGCCGGTAATGGTGATAACGGGCAACAGGGTGTTTTTTAAAGCGTGGCGGAAATGAATGGCGCGCTGGCTTAAGCCCCGTGCCCGGGCAAACTTGATGTAATCGGTGCGCAGCACTTCCAGCATTTCGGCCCGAACCAGTCGCATGATCAGGGTTAACTGAAACAGGCCAAGGGTGATGGCCGGCAAGATCAGGGATTTGCGGCCCGACTCGGTCAGCAGGCCGGTGCTCCAGTTATCGGTGATCTGAACCAGCTCACCCCGGCCAAAAGACGGCAGCCACTGCAATTCAACGGCGAACAGGTAGATCAGTAAAATACCGATCACAAAGGTCGGTAACGACACCCCCACCAGTGACGCGGTCATGATGAAGTTGCTGAGCCAGCCATCTCGTCGCAGTGCCGTATAGACACCGAGCACGATACCCAGCGTCAGCGCGAACAACCCGGAGACAGCCGCCAGCTCCAGCGTCGCGGGCAATCGTTCCATAATGACTTCACTTACCGGTCTGGCCATTCGATAGGAAATACCAAAATCCCCCTGAATGGCATTGCCGGTAAAACGGGCAAACTGGATCGGGATCGAATCGTTCAGGCCGAGCCGCTCACGCAGGTTTTCCCGGTCCTGACTGGTCGCTTCCTGGCCCAGCATGTTATTGATCGGATCGCCCACGAACTGAAAGAGGCTGAACGAAATCAGCGCTACAGTCAGCATCACGGCAACGGACTGAATCAGTCGGCGAATAATATAAGCCAGCATGGTAAGCCTTCTTGTACTGTTGTAGTGCCAGCGCATAGTGCCGGCCGGTGTTAAAGCCGCTGTGACGTTCAGAGGAACAACAGGGTGATGATCACAGCAAACAGCCTTGTGGGCCAATAGTATAGGTGCGATAAAAAGAGGCCGGAACAGTCCGGCCTCCTGATACTTCCTGTGTGACGTAACGTCTGCTTAACGGAACTGCATGTACATGAAGTGTGGCTGGTCTTCCGCCTGTACATTGAAGTCGATGTTGTCCTTCATTGCCCAGTTCAGCACCTGGTGGTGCAATGGCAGGTAGACAACTTCGTCCTGAACCACTTCCCAGACATCTGCGATCAACTGATTACGCACCTCTTCATCGGTCTCGCTGGGCATGGCCTGAATTTTGGCGTCAACTTCTTCGTTGGAGAAGTTGGCAAAGTTCCAGGCACCGCCTGCTTCCGTGCGCGATTCAACCAGATAGTGGAAAACGTAGTGGGAGTCGAGTGTTGGAACACCCCAGCCCAGCATGTAGAAATCGAGCTCGCCATTTTGCAGGTCAGCAAAGTGGATGCTGCGTGTTTTCGACTCCAGGCGAATATCCAGACCGATTTGTCCGAACATACCTACGGCGGCCTGGCAGATGGCTTCATCGTTGATGTAGCGATCATTCGGGCACTGCAGAGTGGCGGTAAACCCATCGGGGTAACCGGCTTCTTCCAGTAACGCCTGGGCACGCTCGCGGTCAACCGCTGGTACTTCGTCCAGCGCTTCGGTGTACCCGTTCACGAAAGGCGGTGCAATCATACCCGCAGGCACAGATTGGCCCCGCATTACGACCTGGCGGATGGCGTTACGATCGATGGCGATGTTCATCGCCTCACGCACACGCTGGTCGGCAAAAGGGTTGCGACCGGTAATGTTGGAGTTGCGCAACTCATCGCTGCCCTGATCCATACCCAGGAAGATGGTGCGGTTTTGCGGCGCGGTGCGCACGACCAGACCATCTGCACCTTCAAGGCGCTGCAAGTCCTGTACCGGTGGGTCAAGCAGGAAATCGATCTCACCCGACAGGAGCGCGGCGGCCCGAGTAGATGCTGAAGAAATAGGCGTATGAATAATGCGTTCAACTTCCATCGGGAAGGTGCCCATACCCCAGTAATCGTCATTGCGAACCAGTTCGGTGCGGATGTCCGGCTCGCGGCTTACCAGGCGGAAGGGGCCGGTGCCGTTGGCATTACGCACAGCATAGGTTTCTTCACCCGCGGCATAGTCCTGAGGAGTGGTGACGTCGTTTTCCTCGGCCCAGCTGCTGTCCATGATGAACAGATTGGTCAGGTTGTTGGGCAGCAAGGGGTTCGGGCCATCGGTACGCATGCGCACGGTGTAATCGTCTTCTGCCCAGATCTCTACGACCGAGGTCAGCAGACCTTTCATGTCAGCGTTTTCGTGCTTGGCGCGGTTAATGGAAAACACCACATCCTCGGCGTTGAAATCTTGCCCTTCGTGGTAGGTGACGCCCTCGCGTAGCTTGAACTCCCATACGCTCGGGTCATCGGTGACATACCAGTCGGTAGCCAGGCCAGCGGTCAACTCCATATCCATGTTGCGGAACACCAGCGCATCGTAAATCTGGTGGCTCAGGGTATGGGTGGGGCCTTCGTTCTGGGCGTGGGGGTCAAGGGTCAGGGAGTCACCCGCGCTTGACCAGCGCAAAGTTTCAGCAGCCGCCGTTACAGACAGCGCCAGGGCGGAGACAGCGACGCCTGCGACCACATGTTTGATCACTTTACTCATTCTGATCGGTCCTCTTGTTTATTCGTTATAGTCTGCTAGCGGGCCAGCTAACGCCCAGCTCCGCCGATTTTGGGTCCGTACGGCTATAAAACTAGGATGTGATTGTTTCGTCAAGCTCCGTGAGCGAATTCACACTTCGAGGACACAATCTGCGAGTGTTTTGACTGTTTTACAGCACGGCAAGCCCCTACAAGCCCTTTGCCCTGATTGCACACTCGCCCGGGCGTGCCGCACCGCTCCGGGGCACGCCTTGTCACAGGTAACACCAGCAGCTTGTACTGCATTTGCAGCACACCGGCCCCGCCCGCTGCCGAATCTTCATGTTCAGGGCTTTCAGCCTGAATGCACTGACTGCCTCATCACCGGACACTATCGCGCACTTGTGAACAAGTTGGGTGTGCTGTGCGTAAGATGCGGCACACCCACCAGAGATGGTAACTCGTTTTGCTAGATATAAAAGACATGAGCCTCCCCTCAAGCCCGGGGGTATACCGCTTTTACAACCGGCGGAATTCCCTGCTCTATGTAGGCAAGAGCATCCATATTGCACAACGAGTGCGTAGCCACTATCAGGCTCGCCATACTGATGCTAGAGAAGCCCGGCTTGTCAGTCAGACAACGCATATCGACTGGACACTGACGGCTGGAGAAATCGGTGCCCTGCTATTGGAAAATCGACAGATTAAGGCGCTGCACCCACTCTACAACCGACGCCAACGGAAAACCCGCCAGTTCTGGACGTTGCAGCCCAGCCCGACGCCCGGTAGCGAGCGTATTGAACTGGGTGTGAAAGCCTTGAGTGCGGAACAGAGTGAACCCGAGCTGTATGGCCTGTTTTCCAGTAAAGCGGTAGCGTTGAAACAGCTCCGAACACTGGTTAAACAGTTTTCACTGTGCGAGCGTGTTCTGGGTTTGGAAAGTGGTCAGGGGCGTTGCTTCGGGCACCAGATTGGACGCTGCCTGGGCGCCTGTTGCGGGGCAGAACCGCTGGCACACCACAACAAACGCCTGCATCAGGCATTGGCCAGCCGTCAGTTGGCGTCCTGGCAGTGGCCCTGCGCCATCGTCATCGAGGAGCCCGATCAGAACAAACCAACACGTTCAGACTGGCATCTGGTTTCAAACTGGGCCTATCTCGGTACAGCGCCAGATATACCAGAGCTTATACAACTTGAACAACGAAACCTGCCAGATACGTTTGACCTGGATACTTACTTTATCTTGCAAAAAGCACTGAAAACACCCGGGCTGACTCCCTACCTGTGGCAAAACCAACAGCTTGTGCCGCTGTCAGGAGTTGATACTAAGAAGGGGCGGGTCACCAGCCGCTCCCTGACATGACAGGCCTCAGTGCCCGTTAACTGTACCTTGCTCACTAACCTTTCGAGAGTTCACTGTTGTCGGTAGCCATATCGATCACAAGATGGTTGTGCTTTGCACGGTACATAGCACCATCACTGGCTGCCATAAGAGCCTCCAGAGACACTCCGTGATCGGGGTACAGCGCTATTCCAATACTGACCTCAATACAAACACCCTGGCCATCAATTTCTAGCTCGTCGCCTATTGCCCTGGATACACGCTCTGCGAAGGTGCGATAGTCACCCTCGTTTTCCAGTCCGAATACTATTATAAAAAACTCATCACCACCTATTCTTGAGACAGTATCAGAGGAGCGCACCGTATCTGAGATTTTATCCGCAACGAACTGGAGAACAATATCTCCAACTGAATGACCGTAGCGATCGTTAATTGGTTTGAACCCGTCAAGGTCCAGATAGAGGCAGGCAAAGGTGGTATTTTGACGCTCAGCCGCGTCTACGGCGACCGCAAAGCGATCTCTTAACAAAAGTCGATTCGGCAGCCCTGTCAGCGCGTCATGGCTGGCATCATAACGCAGCTTCTCCTCACTGTTGACCCGCTCGCTGAAGTCGTTAAGGATCATCGTGTAATGTGTCTCAGCGGTGAGGTTCTGGTGTACCCTTGTCATTGCCGCCCAGGTAACTTGAACACCACCCTGCGCATCACGGAGCCACAATTCCCCGCGCCAGGAACCCGCGGTCTCCAGGGCAGGCCATATGGTTGATGCAAACAACCCCTCGGAGCGACCGCCCAGCGTAATGTCCTCTACGCTTCGCCCGATCCAGGAAGCCTTTTCTTCGTGTACGACCCGTGAAAACGCTTCGTTAACGTCTTTTATGATACCTTGAGAATCAGCAAGGATGATCGCCTCCTCGCTATAACGATAAACCGTTGCCCAGCGCTGTAGTTGAGCCTCTCGCTCAATGCTTTCTGTAACATCGGTGAATGATGCAACAGCAGCCGCTCTGCCAGTCACACCCTGAGCGTCAACAGGTATCGGTTTTGAATTAATGGAAATCCATCGCCGTTCTTTCCAGCGAGGGCTATAGATACCCATCAATACCTGGTGGCAGGCCTCCCCGGTGCGTAGCGTCACCATGGCCGGATGATCCCCGGCCATAAAAGGCGTACCGTCCGGATGAATTGTGTCCCAGCGTGAATCCGTGGACACACGCCCGTTCAATTCGTCGTCACTTAAGCCAAGAATGTCTGCAGCCCGGGCGTTATGAGCAATGATTCGCCCTTGTGAATCATGGACAACGACACCCTCGTCCAGGCTGTCCATCGCCACCCGGTAAAGCGCTTCACTTTCTGCCAATGCGTCTTCTAATCGCCGCTGCTCTGTTACATTGCGCGACGTAGTGTGTAGTTCAATAACGTTGCCATCATCGTTTGTAATCGGCTGGGTTAAGGTCTCGAACCAAATGTACTGACCGTCGGAACATCTGATTTGATATCGAATCAGGATGTTTCCGTCGCCCGATACCGCTGGCTGATGGGTCCGGTTGCGAATCGCCTCAGCATCCCTGGGATGAAACAGGTCATACGGGTCGGTTCCGACAAGCACTTCCGGCGAATAGCCGAGAATACGCTCCACCGAAGGGCTTACCCACAGATATGGGCCATCCGGCGAGTGGAGGGCAACCATATCGCTCATGTTTTTCGCGAGACGCTTGAAGATATCGCTATCTGTATCCAACGCTGACCTCGGGTTTTTGCTCTTATTGAGGGCTACTACGTAACCTTAGTAAGGTCTAATATAGCTTATTCTGACCAGTTCTGTTACTTAACACTGACCAAAGCAACCCTACTGGTTCGTACTCTGGAAAAGCCGCTCAGAGCTTTATACAACACTGGAGTCAGAGCCTATTCATCCATTCCAATCAATTGGCAAAAACTATCAAATGGCCATTTTTGATAGCCTCTAAGTGTAAACGCATCAATTGGTTAAGCCTTCCCATGATTCCCAAAATGAAAACCAAGCCCCGTTTCTCGGTTGTAGATGCTAGTGAGGCTAGACAATGGCACTTCGACATCCTTACTTTTCTTATTAAACGTCGCTTTAAATCGCATACCTGTTTGTGTCCATTCAAACTTCGCGATTGCACGCGGTGATATATCAAGCACGATCTTTCCTTCCTGGATGAACGCCCGTGGTACTTTCACACCACCATGGGATGTATCAACATCAATATGTAATGCATCACCGAAGCCATAAAGCTCCTTATAGTAACTCTGGAAGATTTCCATATCGCTTGATAGCGGGCTGCTCCTTATAATCTTGATGTACTTTCTGTGCTCGAACCAGGATAAACGCATTTTCACATAGTCCAACAATCTAGCAATTGGCCTCTTATGCAGGTTTTGGGCATTATCTGTCATAATTTGCTAACCTTTTTCTGCATATAGCGTAGAGCATTGCAGAATTATTCCGCGAACCGGTGGAGAGATGCCATTCAAAAGTACTTTATTAAACAACCTTTCGGTAAACCATTTCATAGGGCAGAGAACCTTTCTTCTCATAGACGCTCATCCCTGCTTCACTAATATCAGCATCGCATATTAGTTCCTAGCAGCTGCCTGATAGCCGAATGCTATTCGTGTATTAGTAGGATAAGTATCTGATTCTTGCACCGTAACTACCTTCAGAGTCGCACTACTGCCTCTCAAGCTGATGCATTTCCCGTACAGCCCGATAAATCGGCACACCAACCTGAGAAAACAGCGCCAACCCCCATAGCGAGTTACCTACAATCGACGGCACGAAAGGATGAACCGCCAACAGAACCAGCGCCATGGCGATACCGAACAGCCGCACACCAACGCTGTGGTAACGGCAAGTGATGTCGCGATCAGCCACGACTCGTTGCAGCGTCCACAGTGCCGCCAGAAAAACGGCGAGACCAACCGAACCAAGCGCGCCGTAGCCATCCGGATAAGGCTCCCACAGGCCAACATAGACTTCGCCGGCCAGCGCAACGCCAACCGTCACTGCGCTCCACAGTATGGCGATGTGCGCCAGCCAGTATCTCACCATTACGCCGTTATCGCGGCTCTTCGGCTTGGCATTGCCGACACAGTCGAAATAAATCCAGGCTAGCGCGAACAGCGAAAAGCCGCCCATGGCCACATTGAAGAGTGTGCCCGCGCCAACTTTGTATACGCCCTTGTCAGCGAGCGTCAGCACCAGCTTGAAAAAGCCCTCGCCCAGCAAAATTAGCATCAGCAGGCTAAAGCGCTCAGAGATATGACCGAGCCGCGGCACGAAGCGCTCGAACCGCAGCGTGCCTATGCGCGGCAGCATGTATTGCAGCTGGATGGCGACCACGGAGGCGCCGAAGACCCAGTAGGCAAGCGGATTGGGAAGAAATGCCGACAGTGCAAACAACCCGGCAAGGATGAAGAAATTTCGCCCCTGCTCGTGCGCCAGAGCATTATCCGTAGTGTCGACACACCGCGCTCGCCAGTACAGATAAGCCGTCAGCGCCCGGTTCAGCGCGTACCCTAAGGCGAAAAACATCCACCCATTGTCACCCACGGCTGGAATGGCCGCCGCAATGAACATCATCGTTACGATTTGCAATGCCATCGCCACGCGATGTGGCATGTCCGTAGAAATATAAAGAGAGTTGTAGACGGAACTGTCCGCCCAGGCGTAGAAAATCGCCAGGAACAGACCAGTAAACACCCAAAATCCCTGCCAATCCAGGTGGTGGGAAAGGTAGTTCCCCAAAATGAAAATCGTCACCACATGAATCAGGTCGAAGAACAGCTCGACCCAGTGCACATGATCGTGAGCGTCGTCGACATCCATGTAATGGCGCGGTCGCCGCCAGAGATTACCATTCAATGCCATACCCTACCTCTGTTGTACTATGTCCCGGCTGCGGCTAGACGCCTGTCGGCGATGGCGCTAACTCGGCCTTCCGGCCGGTACAGTGTGAATTGTAGGACGATCAGCCCCATGGTTCTAACGCGACAGTCGCCGGACTACGACCGTAACGGCCAGTACCATCGCAGTCGCAGCCAACGCCTGGGGGCCAAACACCCCGAATCCGGCAACCAGTGCCGCTGCTGCCAGCAGGCTCCAGCGCGCGGGGCCAGCCAGAGCATTGCGCAGTAGATGGCAACGGCCAGGGCGACCATTCGGCTCCCGGCCGAATCGTCTTCAAGGCGCAAGACAGCCTGCATGCCCGCGCCAACCGCTGCCCCGGCACCGAACACTACGATATGGCCGTAGCCCCAGAGCAACGCGTGACGCAATGAATCGCTGTGCAGATGTCTCCCGCCTGTGAAATAAAGGCTCCACAACGAAAAAGCGATAACGGCGAACAGCACCGCTTGCCACAGACCTTCTGCCTCCGGAAACACCGAGCCCGGAGCCAGTTCGAAGGCCGTCACCACCGCCAGAAAAGCCTGCCCCAGCACAATCAGATTCAGTCGCCCATAACGGGCCACGATATGCTGGCGATGCCAGGGTGTTGCTCCCGCGCGCTCCGCAACCGCCGGTACGGCCAGTTCCCCGCACGCACCCAGAGCAAACAAGGGCAGGTACAGCCAAGATGCAGGCGATACCAAAGCTATCAGCCCTATCCAGTAGAGCTGCATTGCCATAACCCCGCCGGCATAGCGCAATGCGGTTACGCGCCGGGTTGGGTCGCCACGCGCCGCGCCCAGCCAGAGCGCCACACACCCCAACCTCATGACAACAAAGCCCAGAAGCGCGAGCCATACCGGCTCCCGGGCGAAGACGGCGTCGATCCCCGCTGCCAGCATCAGCGCCCCGAACATCATCGTCATGCTTAGCGCGCGAAACGCAGTCGAGCCATCGTCATAGGCTGAGGCAAACCAGGTGTAATTCATCCAGGCCCACCACACCATGAAAAAGCTCAGCACAAAGCCCAGAACGCCCTCGCCGACGCGACCGTCAGAGACCAGAATCGCCAACCCTTGTGCGGAGGCGCCAATGGCCACCACCGCAGCCAGGTCGAAGAGTAGTTCGAGCGGAGTGGCACCGCGATGCGCCTCACCGGGATCGCGCGGGGGGAAAGTCAACATGGGCGATGAATGGCTTTTTGCAAACGACTCACTCACTTTACTACCTGTTTGCTATTCCTTCACTGTGGTGCCTGTTCTCATCGGCCTGCTCAAGACTTTGCAACCACGTCGTGCCATTCCGGATGGCGTTCAATCTGGGCTTTCGCAAACGGGCACAGCGGAATAATGGAAACGCCTTCTCGTCGGGCATCTTCAACGGCCTGTTTGACCAGGCGCTCGCCCACCCTTCGGCCTCTCAGTGCGTTGGGGACCTCGGTATGATCGATGATCATCATGCTGTCACTAACCTGGCTGTAAGTCATCTCGGCTTCTACGCCGTCGATAACCAGGTGATATCGCCCCTTGGCTCCGGTAATTTCCCGTTCAACAGGTTCATCGCCCAAAGCGGTGCTGGCCCTCTTTTCCCCGGCATCGTGTGGCCGTGCCTGCCCACGCTGCCCCGGCCCGCATTCGAGTAGGTCACGCTCCCATCCGCCAAGCTCAGCCGTGGCTTCGTAGGTCGATTCCAGGAACGCCATAAGGGTCGCAGCGGGGTCGGCCGATGCCTGAACTGCATCGTAGGGCAGAATAAATTCTCCCATATCGTCTTGCCAGAAGGCGGTATCCGGTTGAACCCTGGCTCCGCGAAAACCACTTGGCTCCGGGTAGGCGTATGCGTAGAAAGCGGGGTAATCCATGCCAGCGCCACCGGGCCAGAACCCTGCAGACGAGACTTCGCGGTCGTAGGCTTCGTGCGTCACCGGGTCGGGCAGGGTCGGAATGCCACCAGGGTGCAGTGGAGCACGCCGCCCTGAAAAGCGAGTGACCGCCAGATCGAAACTCCCCCAGAACAGGTGCACAGGGCTCGACTTGCCGAGAAAGGCAGAACGGAATTGCTTGAATACGTCATCGATCGACAACAATGCCTGATGGAAACGTTCAACGGCATCACGATCATAAGGCCGATCACGATCGTCTTGTTTGAATGGTACCGGGTAAGGCACTTCGTTGGGCTGACCGCTGAAAGTGGGTGAGCCGCCCAAATCGGTAACCAGTTCCAGAAACTGGGCATGAAAGGCCGCGACGGTAGAGGGCCCGAGCGCAAAACTTGTCTGTTGCCCAGCGCCGTTGATGCCGCGAACCTGGTGATCGTGAAAATCAAACTGGATCTCAATGCCGGGGCCATCGGGGATCAGCGAAGAGGTCAGTCCTCGTGGAGAGACATAGAAGGTCGCGTTCCATGAGTGGTTCAGCCAGGGGGTATGCGCCAGCCGATACTTGCCTGCAATCTGCAAGTACAGGTGAACCGCGGAGCAGGTGTCGCGCCAGCTGAGATAGTCGAGCTGGGGCCAGGCATTACTCATGGTCACTTCCTTTGGTCAGCATTGATACGGATCGCAGTGTCGTGTCTGCGCTGTTTAGATCAATCCGGCAGTGGGATGTGCTCGTTCCGGTCGTCAACCGGCAAATCGAAACGCCCCTGCCCCCAGTTCTCAGCACGCCACTCGGCCTTGGCTTCCTCGATGCGCTCCATCGAAGACGCCACGAAATTCCACCAGATGTAGCGCGGGCCCGACAGAGTTGCGCCACCAAGAAGCATGATCCGTGCGCCGGTGTTGCCGGCAGTAACGCTTATATTGTCGCCAGGGCGGAAGACCATCATCTGGCCAGCGCCGTATTCCTGCCCTGCGACGGTGATGGACCCCTCGACGATATAAACGCCCCTGTCCTCGTGATTGTCCGGCATGGGCAACCGGCTTCCGGCTGCTAGCGTCGCATCGGCATAGAAGGTTTCCGACAGCATCTCAGCCGGAGCGGTCTTGCCATAGGCGTTGCCTAGAATCAGACGCACGGTGACACCGTTGTCTTCAATCACCGGCAGCGTGGCCTTACCAAAGTGCTCAAAAGAGGGGGCTATATCTTCATACTGTTCCGGCAGGGCCAGCCAGGTTTGAATGCCGAATAAACTGTTCGGGCCACTTCGGGCTGCAGCACTGGTCCGTTCTGAATGGGTAACGCCTCGCCCGGCGACCATCCAGTTCAGCTCGCCCGGGCGAATAATCTGGTCGGCTCCGGTGCTGTCTCGATGGTGAAAATCGCCGCGGAACAGATAGGTGACGGTACCCAGCCCGATATGCGGATGAGGCCTGACGTCGACACCCTGTCCGCTCAGGAATTCGGCCGGCCCGGCCTGATCGAAGAAAATAAAGGGGCCTACCATTTGCCGTTTGGGTGCCGGCAGCGCGCGGCGAACTTTAAAATCACCCAGATCGCGGGAGCGTGGAATAATCAGAGTTTCGATCGCACCGGAGTCTATATCGTCGGGGCAGCGCGGATTTGTCGCAGGGTTCCAGCTCATGAGGGTCTTCCTCGTTAGGCTCGTGGACTACCCGGTGCATCGACCAGGTCTGTCAGGAGGCAGGTGTACTGTTGTGCACCCGGTTCACCGCCATGATGGCGGACCCCCTGCTGGCGTGACTAGCCCTGTAATCCACTTAGCTGTGTCGCATTAAATGGAACGTTCGGCGGTGGCAGCCGCACAGAGTTATCGCTCTCAATAATAGCAGGCCTGCTTCAATGCGCCTGTTTCAGGCGTCCCGTCCCCAAAGCTGTGGGTTGTTACTGAAGTGCTCGATCAGCATGTCGGTCAGGATGCGCACTTTGCGCGGAGGGTGTTGGCCCGGTGGGCGAACAACATAGGCACCGCCCGGAACAACAGAATAGTGCGACATCAGCGGAACCAGCGCCCCGCTCGACAGATGTTCATGAGTAAGGCAATCGGGCAGTCTGGCGATGCCCAGCCCCGCCACTGTCGCGCCGGTCAGGGCTATGCCGCTGTCTGCTTTGAAACGCCCATGCGGCTTAACCGTGAAAACTTTACCACCATTCACAAACTGCCAGGATTCGGTTCCCTGCATCAGCGCCTCATGATCGGCGATCTCATCCGGTACCTCGGGAGAACCATGCAACTTGATGTAGCCCGGGCTTGCGACCAGTTTTCCGGTGATCGGCCCGATGCGCCTTGCGACCAGATCAGAATCGGGAAGATTGCCAACACGAACGGCACAATCGAATCCCTCTGCGATCAGATCGACAAAGCGGTCACTGTAGGACGCCAGTATCTTTAACCCCGGATACCGGAGCGCGAGCTCAGCCAGAACAGGGGCAAAATGGGTAGGGCCGAACGAAAGCGGCATCGCGACTCTAAGCTGACCGCGAAGCTCGCCGTTTGGAAGAATCGTCTCTCTGGCCAACTCGAGTTCAGCACCGATCCGGGCCGCATGCTCGCGAAACGTGACCCCGGCTTCACTGAGCGCGGCGCCGCGTGTTGTGCGGACAAGCAATTGGACACCGAGTTCCGCCTCAAGCTTGAATAACCGGCGACTTACGATTGATTTTGAAACGCCAAGCCTCCGCGCTGCCGCCGAAATACCACCAGCATCGGCAACTTCCACAAAGGTGTGAAGCTCTTCGATATCCACTTGACCGTTCCTGTTTCGATTCGTAGGGGCTATTACAATGCGATATCGTAGCGTAAACAGGAACGGCAAAGTAGCGATTGATGCGCAGCGCCGAACGGCTCGACTACTACCAGTACACCAACCAACAACAACCAAGATACCCAAATGGAGCTATGGGCCACTGCTTAGGGCGTATCCAAACCGAGCTTTGCGAAAAGGCTTTTCATCACTTTACCAAGCTTAAAAACCGCTCTTCATAATATTTCGAATCCGTGCCTTTACGGAAGGCGCTTCATCACGCATCGCCATGTCGAAATAGAGTTTGGTCTCATCCAGATAGTGCGAATGTTGTCTGCTTAATTCATAGAACCCATTGTATGACCAAGCCCTTACAAATTTATTGCGATCAGTCAGCGTGAGCCTCAGAAAGTTGTAAACACATCGGCTCTGAGACTCTGTGATTGTCATAAAGGGCAAGCATTGCAGCACATGTAACTTGGCTTCCCAATGATTCAACTGATCGAGTGACGCGTATATCTTGGAACTCTGTGCTGGCTCTAATGAATGCCCGGCTTCAAGCCAGGCCTTCAATAACCAGGTGGCTCCCTTTTCACACGGGTCGGTAAACGCCAGTTCAATGAGGGTGTCAGCAAAGTGGCAGTCTGCACTATGTGTATCATAGGTCGCCTTAATGTCAGCAGCAGACTTGCCATTCCAGGATGCGATCTTGTGTTCGATGTCCATAGACCTCCCAGTAATGTAGCTAACGTCATAAAACTAATGAGACACCCGCCCTTTCTAAAACTGGTAAACCCTTCATGTGTCTTAAGATAGGGGATGTCATATTCGCTAAAGATGACAGTAGCTTAACCTGGAAGCCCTTCAAACTCTGGCACTTCATCTAACCGCTCATCCCAGGTAGCTTTGCTGGATGAGAAGATATGGGCCGTTGGCGGCACAGTGATTTCAGTATCCAGACACCCGGCGGGAACAACTAGCAAACCGGTGATCTGCGTGTTTGGCAACGCTGAACCACACAACATACAAAAGCTTTTATGATGACGAGTGCCTGGAAGCGTAAAGGAAGTCACGGCATCTGCACCCGACTGCCAGACCAATTTGGCTGATTGCGAGAAAAGATTTGCCGCATGAGCCGAACCGGTATCTTTTTGACAATGCCGACAATGGCACAGGTAAAAGCTATCGAACTCACCTTTTATCTCAAAGCTCACGGTACCGCACAGGCAAGAACCGAAATGATCTGTCATCAAAAATTCCTCCATACCCTGTGCGTCAAAACACACAGTGCTTCTGGTCAGCTTTCCGGGCAGTGCCCAGCGTAGTAACGGGCACCGGATCTACAAAACTCGGCATGTCGGGCAGCTTGAGATGACACTGGGTTGGGTGTCTGTATAGCTACTAACCTGCGCTTCAATCGAAACAGCCATTCTGTATGGCTGAATCCATAGTTAAGGCTAAACTTGAAGTCCTGTGGCGGATCAACCGCTACTGAAGTGTCATTGAATCGTTGCTCAGGGACTCCTCAATGTTAAAGCGATCACCGATAGCCAAAGAACACCAGAATAGAAAGAGCCTTGGAAATCGCAAGTCGATTGAAACCGGAGATACGGCAAAAGACCTGGCTCCCGCTGCTGTAGCGGAGTATCAGGCCAGAGAGAGCACCCAGGGGGCACAAGCGGCGCTGGAAGTTGTACTAAAGGAGATATCCGCCAAAGGGAATTATCAGGTTGGGCAGGGCGAGATCGAGGCCGTTTCTAACCAGCTCGGCGCCATACTCTCAGGTGCTTCGCCCGATGATGTTGCCCTGTTGAGACGCACTCTGCTGCGCGAGGAATTCGAGCGAACAGACCACCTTGGTGCCGAGTCTGACGACGAACTACTGCCCGACTGGCAGGAAAGCTCTTACCCATATCGCAACCGGCTGCGCCGCAAGTCTTACGAAAAACAGAAGTACAACCTGCAGGTGGAGCTACTTAAGCTGCAGCACTGGGTGAAGGAAACCGGGTCTCGCGTAGTAATTCTGTTTGAAGGGCGCGACGCCGCTGGCAAGGGCGGCACCATCAAACGCTTCATGGAACACCTGAATCCACGGGGAGCTCGGGTGATCGCCCTGGAAAAACCGACCATCGCCGAACAAGGCCAGTGGTATTTCCAGCGTTATGTGAACCACCTACCCACCTCGGGAGAGATCGTGCTGTTCGACCGTTCCTGGTATAACCGGGCTGGTGTGGAGCGCGTTATGGGTTTTTGTACCGAAGAGGACTACCACGAATTCATGCACCAGACACCGGTATTGGAGAGAAACCTGGTTCGCTCCGGCATTCATCTGATCAAATTCTGGTTCTCGGTAACCCAGGAGGAGCAACGCCGCCGCTTTATTGAACGCGAGTCACACCCACTCAAGCAGTGGAAACTCAGCCCGATAGACCGAGCCTCGCTCGACATGTGGGATGAATACACTAATGCCAAAGTAGCCATGTTCTCCCAAACAGACACTGCTGAAGCCCCCTGGATCGTGATCAAATCCGACTGTAAAAAACGGGCACGACTGAACGCCATGCGCTATGTTCTGAAACAGTTCGACTATCCGAACAAAGACACTCACCGACTAGGCTCCATCGACCCACTTATCGTCAACCGAGCCCCCAATCGATGAGTGATAGCCTACTTCGGCGCGACGGAGAGGGCTTGGGACTGCAAACCGCTGCCGAGCCACCCGCCTTAACATCATTAACGACAGCTACCGTGACACCCACTCCTACTTCATAAAAATAAGCTATTAAAAACTTATCTTTGATAGCCGCCTAATGTGGGTGCCTCGACAGTGCCTCACGTTTATAAGCAAACTTCTTTCCCACGTTTACCACCATTTCTGCTTTCGGCCGGCCACCGTTTCAACCATCTGACGTTTCAGCCACGGAACTTTCTGCGAGATGGTTAGGGCCAGGTCTCGCGCTCGGTCCGCGCCCCGCAAATGGGACTGGAACATCGGTGTCAGCAGCCGGCTCATGCGTTGGTAGAACCGGATAGAGCCACTGCGCTGATCTGCGAAGCTGGTCCATACGTCATTCCAGGTGCTTGCGCCCCCCACGGCCCGGCCGACGGCGACTGCATCCAGCAGGGCCATATTGGCACCCTGTCCAAGTTGCGGACTCATGGCGTGGGCTGCATCTCCAATCACACCGATGCGACCCTGCCCCCATCGACTCATGACCACGTCCCTGTAGGTAGCTGGCAAAAGTTCAGCGGGGGACTGAATAGCATCCACAAGGGGATTTAAATCCGGCCACAGCCGGAGCACATCGTTCCGCCACTTACCAAGGTCAAAACCCTGTTCGCGCCACTGCGCCATATCGGATACAGGCAGGCTCCAGAAAAAACTGACCATGGGTACATCACCGTTACCTGGCACACGGCCGGTGGGCAGCATGCCAGCCATTTGGCGGCTGCTACGGTAACGTTGCTGCAGAATGGGGCTACGGAAGCCCGCCAGTGACTCGGTCAATGGCCGGATCAGCCACATGGCACCCCAGGGATATTGCCGGTCATACTGCACCAGAGAGGCCGGCCGCAACTGGCTGGCGCTGCCGTTGGCCACCAGCAGGACATCGAAAGCCTGGGTATGCTCCTCACTCCCGTGACGGAACCTGACCAGGGTTTCCGTGCCACGATCCTCCACGGACTCAACCTGACAGCAGAACTGGCGACGGTGGGGAAGGGCTAACAGCGTTTGATCCAGGATGTTGCATAGGGTGGCCCGGTGGACACCAAGACCGAACACTTCGTCGCCCTCACCCAAATCAGCATATGCCACATTCATGATGGGATTTCCGGACGCGTTCAGCCCCCGCAAAGCATCCACGCGATGACCATAGTCGAGAATATGAGTCAGGCACCCCAGCTCCTTCAGGGCCGCCAGGCCCGAAGGCTGCAACAAGATGCCGGCACCGACTGGTGCCAGGGCCCCGGCGCGTTCGAACAGTGTGACATCATGGCCCTGCCGGGCCAGCAGGATGGCGGAGGCGAGCCCGGCGGTGCCAGCACCGATAATGGCAATACGCTGCTTGTGCAATGGTAAATCCTTGTCCTGTACTTCCTGTTCCGAGGCTTCGGGATCCTTCTTGAGGCCTGGAGCTTAACCTACAGAAGTCCAACTAACTCATAACGTGAAGCGCACCGGTGACTTTAGCGTAGCGAAGACAAAGGCATCCGTGTGACGCGCCTGGTTAGCTGCCACCAAGCATGTACGCACGAAGCTGCCGCTCTTCTCGCATGACGTAGAGGACAAGAACCCGCTTTTCATCCTCACGATAAAAAATACGACACGGTGGAATCACCACCTCCCTGTATACAGAATTAGGGAGCTCAGGAGGAATCCGTCCGGATTGGGGAAAATCTTCCAAGCGCTCGATCTTATCGAAAACATCCTGAATCAGGTGACTTGCGGCGGCAGGATTATCCAGAGCGATGTACTCGGCGATGTCATCCAGCTCTTGAAGGGCGGGTTCCGTCCAGATTACTTCAGCCATTTACTCATTTTCTCCCTGGCCTCACTCTGGCTGTGCGTTCTTCCCTCAAATACAGCACGCTCTCCCCGTGAGAGCCCCTCAAGCAGCTCGAGTCGACGCTGCATAAACTCGTAATCCTGCACATCAACAAGGTATGCGGATGGCTGACCATGCTCCGTAATCAGTACCGGCTCTTTGGACAAATGCAAGTCTGCCAGAATCTTTGTGGCCTGGCGTTTGAGGTTCGTAACAAGCTCAACTTTCATGGGGTTATCCGGAATTAGACTGAAAGTATCACTATAGTATCACTTCTCAGGAATGGCAATCCCAGCTAACGCCTGCATAAACGGCGCCCGACTAGGGCGTCCGGTGGAGGCCCATCGGCCCGGAACGAATTTAATGCACAGGTTATGTGGTGGCGGGTTCAAGTTGGCAGGCCCTCAAAATTTGGAACCTCCTCCAACCGCTCGTCCCATGCGGCTTTGCTGGATGAGTGCCATGCTGCCTGGACACCCACTTTAATCCATCAATACAAGCTATCAGGATCTTGTTCTTGATAGCCTCCTATTGTGGGTGTCTCGATTAGCTGCGTTGTAACAACGATCTCATTGGGGTTGAGATTTATACTGTACCCTGCTCGAAATCTAAAATGTTCTCAAACGCTATTTTGAAGTACAGCTCATAGCTCCTTTGTTCAACATAGCCTAAATGAGGCGTTGCAGTTACATTAGGCAACGAAAGCAAAGGTTCATTGTGTGAATAGGCTGGCTCATTATCAAACACGTCTATAGCTGCTCGCTTGGTTGGAACAGACAGAAGCTCATTGTATAGTGCTGATGTTTCGACAAGCTCTGAACGACTGATATTTAGGAATAGGGAATCTGGCTTCATTAGACTTAAATCTTCAGCGGACACACATTCTCGCGTTACTTCATTCAGACGCAAGTGAAGTGACACTATATCTGAACCAGAAAAGAACTCTTTCTTTGAAGCTGAAGTCTCGAAGCCATGTTCAAGGGCCAAATTTCGAGATTGCTCACTACCCCAAACCACTACTGTCATTTCGAAAGCTTTCGCATATTGAGCAATTCGTTGTCCTATCTTACCGTAGCCCCAAATACCTAATTTTAAACCCTTTAAAGTACGACCCAACCCAAGCACACCTGAGCTTTGCCATTGGTTATTCCGAAGGTTAGAAACATATGTCGGAATATGTCGACTTGCAGCCATGAGCAAAGCCCAACAAAGCTCGGACGGAGCTACTGGAGAACCACGCCCTTCTAGCACTTTGACACCATATTTTTCACATAGGTGGACATCAATATGGTTGCTAACTTTACCCGTCTGACTAATAACCTTTAGCCGTGTCAACTGAGAAAGTAGGGACTCTGTAATTACTGTTCGCTCTCGGATTAACACGAGAACTTCGGTATCTTTGAGCTTAGTTACTAACTCTGACTCAGGGAGTGCTTCATTAAGAATAGTAACGTCGTGAGCAGACAACAATTCGAAACAATCCAGGGTTTTGACTACGTCCTGGTAGTCATCCAATATTGTTATTTTCAATAATCTCTCCTTGCTGTATTAACGCAAAGCTAAGCGGGCCCTGACAAGGGCATCCGGTGGAGGCCAACGGCCGGAACGTACTTAAGCGATTGGTTATGTGCTTGGACTACAGAACACACGGCTGTAGCGAAAAAACGAAAAGCCCAAACCATACATTCCCGAGCAATATCAGAAACTTGATCGCACCGCGAGCAAACGCGGGAATATTTTGATAGCGATAAAAATAGCCAATGACGACCCATTGCACTGCCAGCCACACAACTGAGAAATACAAAATACCTTTATGGCACACTACGTCAGAGACGGTGTAATAGGCATACCACCAACCCGAAACCATACCCGTGGTGAGAAGCACGAGAATCACGCAAGACAGAACATTGCGCCAACGCGGGTACTCCATACTTAAGAGCTTTTCCCTCGCTTCGGTCAAATTTTTGGCCATTCAAATCTCTTCGCGAACTGCCACATAACGCCCCACTAAACTGCGCCGCCTTCTGGCGTCGGTTTTGAGTGGTTTGCTAGAAATTTCTGATTTAGCTGCATGCCTGTTAACTTCGGCGCACATGGCTCGAAACGAAACTTCTCATAGAGCCAAGGCGTGTTGGCAACCAGAGAAACGTAGGACTGTAGCGGCACATTGGACTCCAAGTAGTTCATTACATGTTCCACTATCAATCGACCAAAGCCATTTCCTTGGTAGTCGGGATCTACTGCAATATCAACAACTTCAAAATTGCAGCCTCCATCCCCAACTACGCGCCCCATGCCAATCGCACACCCCTCAGTATTGTACAGTGTTACTGCATAAAGACTGTTCATTAGGCCGGTCTCTGCTGCTTCTCTGGTTCTCTGCCGCAATCCACAGACGTGCCTCAGACGGAGATAGTCATCTACTTTTGGAGACTCAATTTTTACATACGATTTGGTCATATGATTCCTAATGCAAAGCGCAACGGCGCGAGCTTGCGAGCTTCCGGCACACAAAGTGTGCGAATTGGCACGTATTGTCAGGCATAGTGGGCCAGCACAGATTCAATGAATTCATTTTTCACAATTCGGTATGAGTCCATAGTAAACTCAGCGGCTTCTTGTTTTATGGCGTTGTACTGGGCCACGAGATCCGGGTTAGCATTCAGAATATCTCGGAACTCGATGAACCGAAAGTTTTGCAGCTCATTTGTAGATAGCTGGATGCCAAACTCGATACCAGATCTAACACCCTTGTAGCTGGAAAAATACTCAATATCTTCCATCTCATTCCATTCATAGGCCTCAGACAGTGATCGCTTTGCGTCCGAAAACTCCGTCTTCTTTACAAGGACCACTAGATCAATATCGCCTTTGGTGAGAGAACCCGGAATAGCTGTAGAACCGATCTCTTCGATGATGGCCATAGGGATAAGACTCGTGATCTCCCCCGTAAGAGCACGCATTACATTCTGCGATTCAATTCTAATGTCCTTTTCATGCACTAGACTTACACTCATTGTTCCTGCCTAACGCCCGGCTTTGGGGCGGACTTGTAGCCGCACAGCAGCGGAAAGTGTCAACAACAGTGAACTTTGACCGCTTTGAGGGTGCGGTGCTTTTCTTGGACAAGTGCTGCCCTGCTGCCCGGACACCCACAATTGCTGCCCAAACACCCACAATAACACTTGACCCTCAGACGTCCAACCAGTAGTTTATACAGCACTACTAAAAAGTGGCCGTCAGAGTAAGACAATATGCCGCGTTCAAGGAAAAGCCAGATCGCCCTGGAGGCGACCCCCTACTACCACTGCACCTCACGGTGCGTGCGCCGCGCCTTTCTGTGCGGCCGTGATGAACACTCCGGTAACGACTACGAACACCGACGTGGCTGGATTGAGCAGCGCATGATGGCGCTGGTCGAAGTGTATGCGCTCGATATCTGTGCCTATGCCGTTATGTCCAATCATTACCACATTGTGCTCCACATCAACGCTGAAAAAGCTAAAGCCTGGTCCGATACCGAAGTCATTCAACGCTGGCACACCCTGTATGCCGGGAATTTTCTAAGCCATGAGTATTTGGCCGGAAAAGACCTGTATGAAGAGCAACTCAAAGTCCTCTCAGAGCTGGTAACAGAATGGCGTGAGCGCCTGATGTCGATCAGCTGGTTCATGCGAGCCTTAAACGAAGACATCGCACGACAAGCGAATGCTGAAGATAGCTGTACGGGGCGCTTTTGGGAGGGTCGGTTCAAATCCCAGGCGTTGCTCGATGAAACCGCCCTGGCAACCTGTTTAGCCTATGTGGATTTAAACCCCATTCGCGCCCAGATGGCTGATGCTCCCGAGGCCTCTGACTTTACATCCGTCCAAGAACGTATCAATACGGCTCGAAGCGAGCCTGAAAGCCCTGAACCAAAGCAGCCGAAACCCTTGTTTCCATTCGTAGGATACCCCCGCCAGGACATGCCTGCAGGCTTACCCTTTCGGTTACAGGATTACCTGGAACTGGTTGACTGGACAGGCAGACAGATTCGTACGGATAAACGCGGAAGCATCGACCGACAGACTCCGCCCATCCTCGAACGCCTCAACATCGATACCGACCACTGGATTTACAACACTCAGCATTTCGAGAGCCAGTTTAAAGGTTTAGTGGGAACGGTTCTTTCGATCAAAGCCCAGTGTCAGCAGTTTGGATATCAGCGAACACCAGGGCTGGTAACAGCTCAGCACTTAACCTAACCAACCTTCCAAATATTCCTTATCAGGACTGCCTGAGGATTCACTGTGCCTGAAAATCGTGATTCTAGGGCAAAACACTTAAATTCTCCTCGCATGAGCTCCTTCACCATTCACCGCTAGACTCCTTTTCTATTCCGAGATCAAAGCGGCTTCAAATGCCGCTAAGTTGGGTGTCCAGATTAGCTACGAAGTTAATCGAATTGTTATGTTGCTTCTTGGTCAAATGCATCTGTTGGAGTTCCCTGGTAATACCTCATCTTCCAACCTTGAGTGGTTTGCTCCCAAAGTGATGCTCTGAGAGCAAACCGCGATAAGGCCTGATTAGGTTCTACGTGAGCGCTTCTGTACGTGAGTAGCACTAGTCCGTCACCAATTGGCTTCGCGTTGTAGTCCTTTGACGAGACCACATGTACTGATTCTGAGCTCAAGGTTTTCATGATCTGAGCTTTATCGAAAAGAATTCCAGATCGACCAATTTCAATGAACGAGTCGTGGAGTAGCTGATCCAAGCGCTCTTTATCTTTTCGCACTGAAGGTTCATGTAGTTCTTTCTCCAGTTTTACTAGATCATCCATGACTACTCCAAATTTAGCTCGGCAACATAACGTTGTGCTTTGGCGCGAGCGTCAGCGAGTCGCTAACAGCGCATTGTTAGGTTTTCCCCATTGCTTTCTCATTTCCACGGATATACCAGGTGACGCGCTCTAATGACTCGAGGTCTAGTTCGAACTCTCCTTTTACAGACTCTGTTAGCAGTCGATCTGCTAGCTTTGTCATTATTTCATAAGACTCAGTGTATTCACCTAAATGATATAAACAAATACCAAGATCCTCATGGAGCAGCGGTACCAAGTAGTGATTCTGGTCGACTTCAATGATCGACCTTATTAGCTTGAATGCTTCTAAATATCGTTCCTTCAGGACCAAACCGTGTGCTTTGCCATATCTTGCTGATAATCGAAGATCTTTCAGAAGCATGTATGAACCTAACGCAAAGCACACGGGCGACGAGCCGCGCAGCGGGTTGGCGTCCCAGCGACCAACGGGAGCGATTGATGCGCCTTGTTAGGCATGCTTTACCCTTACAATAAAATGATTATCCGGGAAATTTGTCTTTGGCCTGGCATACAGAAATTTCTCGTATAAATCTTCAAGTGCGTCTTGAAAGCGTCCTATAGGTGGCTTAACGCCAAGATAGTAATCATCCAGTTTCTCATTGACTTCATCAGGAATCTTTATATGAATATCACCGTTCTCCGCTGTAACAACTGTTCCTTCACACTCTTCATAGTCACTTTTATTATGAACTAGGCGGTTTCTTACCCTTATAAGCTCAACTAATGTTTTATACGTTTTATGTTCCGTATTTATCTTATATTGTCCATCTGTAAGTAAAGGGACAATATTTGTAAGTTTACCTCTGAGACTCATCGATAAATACCCTGGAATTAATTCATCGTTTTCAGATGAAAAGTGAGTAATTATGTAATCGTTTAGAGCGCATTCAAGTGCAGCCGCACACGTCAATATAAACGGAATCGAGAATATCGGTTCCCCATATTTTTCGTCTTTGCTCCATCCTATCTTTGTTCTAAGTTCCAAGAGCATTTTCATGTAAAGTTCATTTTGGCTCGTGAAAACTTTCAATTTTATTTGTTTATCTGCCATTGGACTCTCATTGATGCCTAACGCCCGCGTAAAGCGCGCGAGGTACGAGCGTCGTCTTTGACGCGATTGTTAAGCACGGGTTGCCAATCCTATCGCTATTGCCTGATTCCTGACCGGCACCACAAGATAGACATACCGACCATGAAATGCTGATTCAGCATTGATCAAAAAAGCCTCCTTAGTAGATATGGGATCAATTTCGGGCTCCAATAGCCGAAAGGACATTTGAATAAACTCGACTATGTCCCAGGAAAATAGTTTATGTAGTGCCTCATCCTTGATCTTTAGCTTTGAAAGTAGATGTGTTTCGAGTACAACATCTAATTCCTTGTAGCCTACAGGAGACTTATCAAGCAACGTCACTTCTCGACCTACCAAGCGTTGTCGAAATCCATCTTCGACGTCTCCTTCAACATCAAATATTTCAGCCCAAAAATCACAACGATTTCCGCTAAGCCTTCTTAGTGAGAGTAGATACCCATCTAAATTCAATATTGGTTGATTATCCATAGTGGTGCTTAACGTTTACAGCACGCGCGAGTTTACGAGTCGCAGTGCCTGTATTTGTTACATTTTCCACCTGATTTCACCTACAGATAATGGTAGTGACTTCAGAATTTCATTAAGTGCTTCAAGATCGTTACTACATTCCTTCCAAACGAAACGCTGAAGTAATTCTGGAACTATTCCTTTTTGTCCTGAATTGTCTGAAAGTACAATTGTAATGATACTAAAATGAGCACCTTTACTTCTTTTCTCTGAAATCGCATAGTCTATTTCATCAGACAAATAGCCTTCATCTGTATAGTCTGGAGTTACAAAAAAGATGGCGGCACAGCTATTTTTCATACCATTTAGTAGAGCTCGATCAAGAAGTGTTCCAGCATTCATCGCATCCTCATCAAGCCAAGTGTTAAAGCCGAGTTCCTTCAGTATTTTGTTATACCCTCTAACAATACCTTTATTGGTGCCTTTGTGACTGAGGAAGATTTTATTGTTCTGCATGTGGGATATTTCATCCTTATAAAACTCTAATTTTACATGAGTATCAAATGTGGTTTCGCCAAACTCTTCCTTTTCCTCTACTTCTGTCGTGGGAGTTACTGATACCTTTCCAGAAAGCCAAGGGAGCTTTTTTATAGAATTCACATCCGAACTAGCTGAACTGAAATCTACCAACCATTCTTTCCGATCTGTGTTTATCCAAGTTATAGGAGACATAGATATTTTTTCCTTAACTTGTTTTAACGCATCCCGGCGATTTAATTTTCCCATTCTCATAGGAGACAAGTGAATAATTAGACCTTCTTCTTCGCCATAGACAACTGCAGGATCACTATACACAAACTGTGTATTCCCATTAAGTGTTATGTGGGCATATAGATTTATCAGCGACATATGGCAGATTAGTTTCCTTGAATATAACGCCGCCAACACAGGCCGAGCGTCAGCGAGGTCCAGCCCAATGCGGCTTTTTGCATTGGGCGATTGTGCTTGGCTTTGTTAAATTCTGTTATCACTTACCTCGCATCCAATGGAACATATTTCATGTGAATAAACGACATGATTACGAAGCCGACTACCCAGGCCGCCATTTTTACAATTAGAGGCTCTATGATGGGTGAGATAATGATCGCAATTACAAATGGTATGGCGGCTAACATGGACGAATATGAAGCCCCTATTTTTTTGCCGCAGGAGTTACACTTTGCGGACAATGCAGGGCCTAGGCACATTTTTCGGATGAACGTAATTCCGAGTCCACCACAATGGGGGCACGTAAGTCTAGACATACTCTACACCTTGAGGAATTTAACGTTGCCAACAGCGGCCGAGCGTAGCGAGGTCCAGCGCAACTTGTTGCGCGATGCTGCTTGGCCTTGTTATGCGTTTATTCAATGATTTCGTAGTGCCTTTCAGCATTTGATGTTACCTGCCCCCATCGAGAGCTCTTGACTCTGACTTGATGCGAATCGAATGCCGCTTTACTGGAAAACTCTTCATATACCTCAAAACGATTTGGGCTACTCTCATTAGGCGTTACTTCGAAGACCAAACAACCAGGCTCTCTTCGCGTGAGTTCCGAATGAACTGGTAGCTCTTGCTTAACCATTTCTAGGTCCCTGTCCGGAATAATAATGAATCCTTTGAGAATAACCTTTGACATCGAAGCTCCCTATACGCATAACGCTTTTGTTTAGCGGCGCCCTGAAAAGGGTGTCCGGTGCAGGGCCGTGGGCCCTGAACGAACTACAACCACTGGGTATGCTCTCACAGTTAGTATTTCGAAATCTCACTTTTTACCCGGGACATATCCTTGCCGCTGGCCTCTGCAAAATCGATCATGTCATCCTCAATCATTTTTAATAGCTCATGTGCATGCTTGGTAATAGCCTTAATTCTATTGATCAGGCGGTCTCTATTTTCATTTTTTTCCAACGCCCCGGCATTCTGGGCAATGCTTTTGTGAATCAGCCAATTTCTTTCTTTAAGAAACTTACTGAGCTCAGTCTGAATAAGCTCACTATAGATGTCTTTCTCTCTGGCAATCCGTATAGCTTTTCCTAGTGTGTATTTTTGATGTTTCTCAAGGTCTAGATCGGCCTCAGATCTCGTAGATGGTACACTAACTTTTAGAACGATTGAGTGACTGAGAGCATCTTCAACATACTGCACCGTACATACCGCCTCGCCAACATGGCAGTAGAGAGAGATCTCATACCCCGATGCAGATATATCTATTCGCTTCTCTGTCATAACAAACCTAAATCGTCACTTGCATTTCTTCAGCACTGAACTGACAAGCAAACATAACGCTATGCTCACCGGGTAAATTTGCGATGGCGGCTTTTGTGCGGCTCCATGCACAAAAGATGACAGCGGAAATTTATCCGGTGCAGCTCATTGTTATGACTTAAGCAAATCTGGATTCTTGGCATATATATAGTTCCTAGCCTCTGTTTGAGCTATTGGAGGCAATGCACCGTAGTACTTACGATTCACGGCTCCGGCCCGCACCCATATCTCAGCCAGTGACTCTCCGCACGATGCACGAACAATGTCAGGCATCCCTGGCAATAAAGCCGCCTTAAACAATGCTTCTTCCGCCTGATCAAATTCAGACAAATCCATAGCAGCATCATCCCTGCTTGCATCATCAGCAACCGGGTCCAGCAATACCGAGATCAATCCGCTTGGCTGATTCATACGCTTCTCATAACGCCAATGTTAAGCGGCGCCCGACTAGGGCGTCCGGTGGAGGCCGAAGGCCGGAACGTACTTGAACGACTGGTTAAGTGTGCTCACTCCATTTCCCATTGCTCAAGGTCCGCTACCGGATTGGGCAACCTACCCTCTAACCACTTTGCACAAGTACCCGGCTTAAACTCAGGATCGTGGCACTCGATGACCCACGATAGAAAGTCCGCAGGACCACCATTCATGTATGGAGGTGGCGACACAGGATGAAAGGACGTGGGCAGGCGTTCATCCACAGACAGATAGTTAAGTACGTGCCCAAGCTCTTGCACGGTTTGCCACGCCAACTTGTGGTCGATGTTTATTGTGAATTTAACCCACCACCGACCATCATCATTTGCCCCATAACCGATAGTGTCCTCAATTGCTGGCACCTGCTGAAGGTATTCGGTCAGTTTTGTAAACGCTCGATCATCCATAGAAACACTTAACGCCGTGCTCTGGGGCAAACCGAAGCGTAGCGTAGGTTTGTCCCTAGCAGCATTTTGTTAGAAACCTTTCTTCATAGCATTTCGGATCCGCGCCTTTACAGATGGAGCCTCATCACGCATGGCCATCTCGAAGTATTGCTTAGTCTCATCGATGTACTTTGAATGCTGCCTACTTAACTCATAAAACCCGTTGTATGACCAAGCACGTACGAATTTATTTGGATCAGTGAGCGTGCTTCTCAAGAAAGCATATAGATTACCACTCGCTTTATCAGTGATTGGCATAAAAGGAATGCTTTGAAGTGCATGCAATTTTGCCTCCCAGTGTTTCAATTGGTCGAGTGATCCATATACCTTTTCAACCTGGGGTAGCTCTAACTCATTTCCAGCTTCAAGCCATGCCTTTAACAACCAAGTGGCTCCTTTTTCACAAGCTTCAGTTAATGAAAGAGCAATAATTGTTTCAGAAAAGTTACTCTCTGCATTGTGTGCATCATATATCGCCTTAATGTCATCAGCTGATTTCCCGTCCCACGATGCTATTTCTTGTTCAATGTGCATTGGTCTACCAGAGGTTTCTAAACGCCGTGCGCACAGGCGAGGAGCGCAGCGACGAGTCCAGCCCCTTGCGGGCGATTGTGACGCACCTCGTTATGAGCCGCAATCATTGTGGACCAAAACCAATTAAGCCGGCGACACACCATAAATATACACCCGCAGCATTTATAATTTTACCCCACAGCCTTTCACGAAACCTAAACCCAACAATAAACAGCATGACTGCTAGAAATAGTACCGAGGATAGAACAATTTTAAATGAACTTGTAAAGTAAGGTTCAGTTGATGATAAACCAACAACCACGCCAACTATACCTCCCAAGGGAAACATAAAAAGGCCGGCACCTAAGGTGAATATACCTATTAAGGCATATGGTATTAGGTAAACTGCTAGCCATTGCTTCCTTTCTTTATTCATCATGCCTCATAACGCTAGCGTAACGGGTCGGTTTGGAGCGCTAGCGGAAAACCGGTCCCGTTGACGCACTTGTTACGTGCTGATTTTGCACAGATGTTTGATTGTCTTTTCATGTTCTTTGCCGACCAAGCCAACATCTTGATGAAAACGAAATCCAGACCTTTTGATTTTCGCCGCATCAAGAGCCTTTTGCGCTTCTGAACCATCGTTATTGATTAATGCTTTAGAAGCATGCCACTTGAAATGATCCAACGGGAACGTCAGCCTATCAACATGCTCATCTAATACATTAAGCGCGGTGGTGTATTCGTGTTCGATTTTCCGATTCGCAACCAAATAGGGATAATCAAGGTACACACCTGTTTGGTGTTTAGGAAATTCCTTTTCTCTTTCAAGGACCTCTTTGAAGGCGACAATGCATCTTTCGAGATCATTTAAGGCAAAGTATGCGTTTGCTTTTGCCAGTAATGCGCGAACGTCATCAAATTGATCTTTTCTTGATACAAAGTATTCGTTAACTAGACGAAGCGTAACCTTAGGATGATTCTCAGCCAACGTGAGAGCTTGGATTACCAAATACTGGTCTCGTTGCGTTCTCGCTCTTTTCAACTTTGAGTAGAAAAAATCTTCGATAGATTCGTTCCAATCTTTATTCCTGTACCAATCGTCAAATGACACGATGAGTCCTCAACACGTAACGCTTCAAACACCAGCGCCGCTTGTCGGCGTCTGAGTGCTTTGACTTGTTAAGTGGCCGATGCCTACTCCGATCGGTTCGACAATAATTTTTGCCTGAAAATCATTGCTGGCTATACGAATACGATTTTTTGCCATGTTTGCTCTGGCAAATTCAAATGCATCTTGAATATCTCCGACCCCAGCCAATTGAGAATTAGCATAAAACAGCATATTTGGTTCGTTTATGTATCGGTTAACAAACCGCTCGAACTTAGATAGTTCAAGTTTCCCATCTACCATCAGTTGCTCATATCCATCCGAAGTATCCACATCTCCGTAATGGAGCTTATGCATTAATGTGACAATCTGCCGCGTATTCATAGGCCACTTAACGCTTGCAGCAGTTGCGCGTGATTTTTCGCGTCGACTGCCTGTGATTGTTATGAGTGCCGAATTCATATACTAAGTGCGACAGTTTCGACAAATAAGCGGGTGAGCTGCCAAAATGGCCGTTTTTCTTTCCGACCAAAGAGAGATAAACGATGACCACTTATAGACAACTCACCCTGGAAGACAGGGTACTGATATCGCACCTTCGTTGGCAAGGCCTAAGTTACGCCGAGGTTGCCAGTCAAATGGGTCGACATCGAAGTACCATATATCGGGAGTTCGAACGCAATAGTTGCTATAGGACAGATGGTGCTTATAGGCCCACGAAGGCCGACAGCCGTACCCGAGGGCGACGGAGTCGATCACGGCGCAATCGACACTATGACGAGCAAGATTTCAAGCTTGTCCGATACTATTTGCGGCAAAAATGGAGCCCTGAGCAGATTACCGGTTTTTTGAAGATGAACGGACTCCAGCCAATCTCCCACGAAACTATTTACCAGTACATTTGGCGAGATAAGGCTAATGGTGGTTCGCTATGGACTCATCTTCGCCAGTCGCTCAAACAACGTCGAAAACGCTATAAAGCCTATGACAGCAGGGGCCGGCTATCCAATAAGCGGCATATCTCCGAACGTCCCGACAGCATTGAAACTCGCAAATACAAGGGGCATTGGGAGATCGACACAGTCATGGGCCGTGGCTCGAAAGACTGCATCGTAACAATCAACGAGCGAAAAACAGGGTTCGTTATGATTGGAAAGCTGCGAGATCGAAGCACCAAGTCGTTGAACAAAAAAACTAAACGACTAATCGACAGGGATCCTTTATCTTTTAAAACCATCACTGCTGACAACGGCACCGAGTTCCACCAATACAAAGAAATTGAACGAAGCGCAAACGTTCGATTCTACTTCGCGAACCCATTTCATTCGTGGGAGAGAGGAAGTAACGAAAATCTCAATGGCCTTATCCGTCAGTATCTACCTAAAGGAACCAGTATGGCCAATCTGACACAGCAACAATGCGACATCATCGCTGATCGTCTGAACTCTCGGCCAAGAAAGCGCTTTAACTTTAAAACTCCAGAGGAAATCTACCATGGTCGATAACTATTGTCGCGGTTCAAGCTTGATACTAGGAGTTGTCATCCACAGACACCTCAGCTTCAGATATAAACCAGAAAAAAAATCCCGCGACTCTTGGAAACAAATACGCCAAGATAAAAAATGCGACTGAAAAACATACAGACCAGCTAATTACCGCTTGCCAGTGCTCAGGGAAAACCGTTGGACCAAACCCAATTACAAACACTTTTAAAACCAATCCTAGAATTGCACCAATGAAAGCCCAAATCGATGCAATTAGAACTTTGGCGATTAAATTGTAGGCTTTATCTAGTTTATCCATTCCCAATTACTCGTAACGTTTACAGCACGGGCGAGTGGAACGAGTCCAGCCCGCAGGGTGAACGTGACTGTATTTGTTATGAGAAACGTAGAGATACATGATGTTCTTTTTTCATCTGTAGTAAATCCCATCGATTACCATATAAATCCAAAAACACGGCTACAGTACCATAATCAGTTTCGCTTGGTTCACGTAAAAACTGTACACCCTTACTAGAGTATTTTTTGAAATCACCCAAAAAGTCATCTGTATTTAAGAAAAAGGATACTCGACCTCCAGTCTGATTTCCTACATATTTCAACTGTTCATTATCCGAAGCTCTTGCCAATAATATACTTACACCCTTTGAGCCCTTTGGTGCGACCAATACCCATCTTTTATCCTGCTCAGGCTGGTATGAATTTTCAAGCAATTCAAAATCAAGAATATTCACGTAGAAATCTATTGCTTCATCATAGTCATTGACAACTATTGAAAAGTGTATAATTTCCTGATTCATTCGCACTTCTTATCCATAGCTACTTATAACGCTTCCATCACGCGCTTGTCGCGTGCATGACCTTGTTAAGTGGCTGGTGCTAAGGGCGCCTGACAATCTTCGCGCCTTTTGGAAAAATCGCCACATCATGCCCGCCCACAATATCCCCGTATCGATTCATGTGGGTGACTACCATAGACCCATCTGAGTTTATACTTTTCACTTCGAGTCGCATGCCAACAATAACGAGCAGACTTGCTATATCTTCCTCGTCCAAATACTCAGTTAGGCGGGCGTCAATCTCTAACACTTCAATTACGTCGCCAACTATTACCTTAGCACCTTCTTTATCGTGACTTTCGCCCATAAGCAATCCCGACATCACTTTGCCATAACGCCAAGCACAGCGGCCGCTGAAAGCGGTCCGGTGGCCGACGGCCACGAACTGATGCGACTTGTTATGAGTTTTTGCGAAACTTCTTATGCACATATAGTTGCCACGCTAATGAAACCAAGAATAGCCCGATAGCTCCCTCAACCAAAAAGCTCCTCAGTGCAGACAGCAGCTTCATATTAGATTGAAGAAGGTCTTTTTCAGCCGTCAGCTGATATCCAAGACCACACATGGCGGCAAGTTCAGGATTCTCAGCGATTCCCTGCTCGATTCGATTAATCATCTCCGGAGCGGATTCTATCGATCCTGACAAGGAGCCGTAGATTACCGAGTAGACAACAAAGCTGCCCAGCAAGAAAATCAGGGGCACAAGCATGTTTGCCATTAACTGCTTCATAAATTACTCATAACGCCGCGTTCACCGAGCAAATTTTTGATGGCGGCTTTTTTGCCACGCAAAAAAGGTGACAGCGGAAATTTGTCCGGTGCAGCCGTTTGTTAAATCTTCACCGGTCATAGTATACGATTGACCAAAAGTTAAATTTCTCACCTTTAGATGCACACCAGTCTGGAAATGGTTCATTTATGCCTAACTTTGAATACTCTTCCCAAAACCCCAAGAGGCAGTTGTAGTATTCCAATTCATTTTGCATTTTCGACCTTATACCCTCAGTGCTTAACCTTTTGATCAAATAATTAGCTGACTGCAAAGAATTCTTTGCGTCGTTGAAATCACCCAAGAAGAGAGATTCAGATAAATGGTGCGTCTGAAAGTCCACATCATTCATATGAGCTTGGGCAATTCGGGTAATACAAATTTCGTCCGCAGGATCAAGTTGAAGAGCTCTTTCATAATAGGAGATATCCCCACCGATATAACCTAGCCACCTAAGAGGTGTCGGGTTACGGGGCTCATCTAAAGCCCACAGCTCTAAAACCTCCTTAAGAAACTCCACCAAAGGGTGAGATAAGAGCTGATGTATTTCTCCATTCCAGAAGCCTAAGGATGACAACTCTTCTGCAATGACCCTCTGCTCTTCCAGTGATCTACTTTTCGAGCATGATACAAATTCTTTCACAGTGGCGACGGCTAGCTTTTTAAAGCCTTGCTCTTTTTGGAGGCAGTACTTGCCAAAAAGCTCATAGCCATCAAGTGAAGAGTATTTCTCCCCTACAGACCTCAACCCCTCAAAATTATCTTGATTCCAGTAGTACATATTTTTGATTTAACGCCATTGTTCAGCGGCAGCCTTGGCAGAGCGAAGCGGCGACAAGGCTGTCCGGTGGAGGGCCGTCAGGCCCGGAACGAACTGGAACTATTTGTTAAATGGTAGACGAAACCACGAATATAGTTCCTTAACTGCCGAGAGTTCGGCTTCCCCAAACATGCTCGCCTTTGCTCGAAGGCGCTTGGAAATCTCGTAAAAAGACTTTGGGCACTCAGTTGTGTTGGCAGTACGAGC
This sequence comes from Saccharospirillum sp., assembly GCA_018402545.1. GTDB lineage: Bacteria > Pseudomonadota > Gammaproteobacteria > Pseudomonadales > Natronospirillaceae > Saccharospirillum. Next base: position 172,369 of record JAGYIL010000002.1, read on the forward strand.
AAGTCGAATCAGAAACTGAATATGATCGTAGAAAAGGCTAGCCTCCTCTTCATCGAGAGCGAATTGAGCTATCTCACCTACTGCGTCGAACGCCTCTTGGGGAGAATGATCTTCAAGTAGATGATCAGTGATTTTGGCAAAAAACCATTCATCATTTGAACCGTTGGCCCGATATGCCTCAATCTCGGTGATATAGCTTTCAGCGATCATAGTTTGGCCATTTAACGCCGCCGACATGCGCAGCTTTGTAGTGGAGGCGAAGCCGCAACGAAAAAGATGTCGCCGTGATTGGCCTGGTTATGCTTTGCCGAGGATTGACTGTAACGCTGGGCGTGTATACTTCTCCACGGGATCAGCGCCATCTCTATGGTCATATTCACCCTCATCAAAGGCGCAGTAAACCGAGTAGCAAGGTTCGACTAGTGGTTGGGCGCATTGCCTTATGTAGTTCAGCATCACGCTCCAAACACCGTTCATAGCGTAGTCAGCAACTTTGTATGAAAGATCACCATTCATGAAACGTTGCGCGATTAAGAGCGATACCTGATTGAAAGATTCACTAACATCTATGCCTGAAGCTATAGCGTGTAATTCGATTTCCGTCAACGTAACATCGCCACTAATGGCTTTGTTGTAAGTATCTTCGCTAGTCATAATTGGGCATAACGCTCCGCTAAACGGCGAGCGTTAGCGAGTCCAGTGAAGGCCGCGCCTTTTGCGGCCGTAACGATGTTTGAGCGGCTTGTTAGGGCAGTATACACCTTACTGCCCTTGATTCTTGGGAGCCAACATAGAGCCCGGCGACATCCGCTTTAGAAAACCCCGGTACGCCCAGTCGGGGGTTGAGAGGTGCCACCGCTGTCCGCAGTTGCCACAGTGAAACTTAACTTCAAATCCATCACTGGTATCCACCACAAAAATTCCATCCGAGATCCGCGAGTCAATCCGCCTTCTCTCTGCGGAGTAATCAGACTCGGTGGTAAAACCGCCAGTCTGATGTTTGCCTCCAGGATCACATGTATCGCACGTCATTCTCGTGAGCCCTAACAGTTTATTCATCGTCGTTTCCGACGCTGATTTCGATAAATTAAGTTTGAAACCTACCACACCATACCGCTAATACCCAGCAACAACGGGCTAGGCGTGAAAATTCATCTCGTTTCAAAGCGCATATCAAATCTGACAAAACCGTCGCCTCAGACGACTATTTCGGATATCAGCGTCTCAGGCGACACATATCCCCGGCATATCCAGATATCAGCGTCGCGACTTAGGCTTGTTATGTGATCAAATGCTCAAAAATCGATGGCCGATAACTGTATGTTTATACAGATATCTAGTAAAAAGGAACCTAGCCATGGATGTCCCCAAACCTGTCTCTTCAACATCAACTCGCTTCATGGACAGGGTGACTGTGTTCATACGCACTCGCGGTTTGGCCTACAGAACTGAGAAAACCTATTGCCTGTGGATAAAACGCTTCATCAAATTTCACGGGTATACTAGCCCCAATGAAATGCAACCCAGTGATATTGAGCCTTTCTTAAGCCATCTGGCTATCGAGCGCTTTACAGCGGTCAATACACAGCGCACAGCTCTGAATGCCCTGGTTTTTCTCTTCAGGGAATTTTTGAAACAGGAAATCGGCGAACTGGACTTTCAGCAGGCTAATAAACCCAGAAAACTTCCTACCGTTTTGTCGCAAGACGAGGCTAAACGGGTCATTGTTCATCTTTCTGGGCTGCACCGCCTGATTGCGCAATTGATGTACGGCAGTGGCCTCAGAGTTATGGAAGCCGTTCGGCTTAGAGTCAAAGACGTCGACTTTGATAATGGTGGCCTTTGGATACAGGAAGCCAAGGGCGGCAAGTCAAGGCGATCTTTACTGCCCAATCGCCTTATTCCCATGCTTAGAGAGCAGGTTGACCACGTAGCAAGTCTGCACGCATCTGATCTGGAATCAGGCCATGGCAGCGTATATTTACCGGATGCTTTAGCCAGGAAGTACCCTAGTGCACCCTATGAGTTGGGTTGGCAATACTTATTCCCTGCTGATAAGTATTCGATCGACCCGCGCGGTGGTGTTGAGCGCCGGCATCATATTGGTGAACAGCAGGTTCAGCGGGCCGTTAAGCTTGCTGCGCGTAAAACCGGTATCAACAAACGAATCACCTGTCACACGTTTCGGCACTCATTCGCCACGGAGTTGCTACGACAAGGCACCGATTTACGCAATATTCAGGAAATTCTGGGGCATTCTTCGTTAGAGACGACTCAGATCTATACCCACGTTGTGGGCTTGCATGAAAGGGGAATGATAAGCCCTGTGGATGTCGATTAGATTCGCTACCGCCCGGCCGGTTACAGGGCACACCAAGGCAGAAATAAGTTGTTCGTTTACCATGGCACTCTGGTGCGAACTTGGCAAGTATTTATGTTTCCAGAGGTGTCGTTTGCGCCCCCTCTCCCCGATGGCCCTTTAGTGGGCTTGGGGGGGAGAGGGTGGGGGGTCTGTGGTTTGGTGTGTTCCCCAAGGCCCTTCGACAGGCTCAGGGCGAACGGTGGGAGGGGCCTGTGGTTTGTTTTGCTTCCTGTTGCCCAGGGGGCTGGCCTCCTACTGGGAGAGTTGGGAGGTGAGCGTTTATATAGGGGCTTCACCAAATGGCCAGGCGTCTTTTACGTCGGCCCACTCCGGTAATGCCGGCAATGCGCCAGGCCGGCTTACCGCCACGGCCCCGCACGCCGCCGCAAAACGGGTCGCCGCTTCCCAATCACTCTCACCAAACGCGTCCAAATCCCGGCCATTCAGTGCCAGCAGTAGGCCACCGGTAAAGGCATCGCCACCCGCGGTGGTATCTACTGCTTTCACCTTAGGCGGGCTCACCCTGTATTGGCCTTTGGGGGTTTGAATCTCAATGGCTTCGGCACCGTCGGTAATGAATACGGCTTGGGCTGTGGTCAGCCAGTCGCTTACGGCAAGGCCATTGGCCTCTATCCAGTCGGCCTCTTCGCGGGATACCTTGATGATGTCGGCCATGCGCAGGAAGCGCTGGATCATGGCGGGGTCTACCTGGCGGTTGGGCCAGAGGTTGTGGCGCAGGTTTACGTCAAAGCTGATTACGGCGTTTTGGGCGCGGGCTTTGGTTATGGCCGCCTGGGTGGTTTCGGCGATGTATTCGTCGGTTAGGGTGTTGGAGCAGAAGTGGAAGGTGCCTGCGCCTTCGAAGGCTCCGCCCGGCAGGTCGGAGGGGGTCATCACTACGTCGGCGGAGTTGTGGCGCAGGAACTCGAAGCTGCGTTCGCCGCTGTCATCCAGGAATACATAGGCCAGGGGGGTGTGGGCGGTTGGGTGTACGCCCAGGTAGCTCATGTCTACGTTCAGCTGTTTCATGGCGTCGGTGAGGAACTGGCCGAAGCGGTCGTCGCCTACCTGGCCCACAAAGCGGGCAGAGGCACCCAACCGGCCTACGGCAGCGGCTACGTTGGCCGGGGCGCCGCCGGGGTATTGGCGGAACTCTGGCAGGGCGAAGCCGCCTTCGTGTGCGGTGTTGAAGTTCAGAAAGTCGATCAGTAATTCGCCAAAACAGAGAATGGGCTTCATAGTGCTGCGGTCTCGGGGGTTGAGCTCCCGGGTTTTGGGGAAAAACGGGCCGGGAGGGATTATGTTGTTTTATTACATTTTGGCTATTGTTGCAGCCCGGGGCCGGTTAATAAACCCTTTTCCCACCTTTTGGCGCTGCCCCGGTTTATGATGGGCCGACACAGGTGCTCGCCCCAGGGCGGTATTGTTGCCCCTCCCGCCTTAATGCTGGCTTTGTCATTGCAGAGTCATGGTTCGGCCTCATCTTCTTTGACATAACACCTATACTCATTGAATTGCTTTTCTCAGGAAACCAAACGTGTCCAGTTCGATGGAACTACCCCGCTATACCAAACTTGAAGAATGGGCCAACAGCCTCACTCACGGCCTCGGTGCCATGCTCTCTATCGCGGGCCTGGTAATCATGGTGGTGTTGTCGGCCTTGCATGGTGATGCCTGGCACATTGTCAGCACGGCCATATTCGGCGCCACGCTGATCATGCTGTACAGCGCCTCTACGCTGTACCACGCCATTCAGAGCCCGCGCATTCGCAGCATCATGCAGCGGCTCGATCACATTGCCATTCTGTATCTCATTGCCGGCACCTATACGCCGTTCACCCTGGTTACCCTGCGCGGGCCCTGGGGCTGGACCTTGTTTGGCATTGTTTGGGGGTTAACGCTCTTTGGCACGGTGGTGCATCTTACTCAGCTGCGCCGTTTTCACGGGCTGATGGTGGCGTTGTATCTGGTGATGGGCTGGTCGGTGGTGCTGGCGATGAAGCCGCTGCTGGAGGCGTTGCCGACCACCGGGTTGTGGCTGCTGGTAGCGGGCGGTTTGTCTTATACCCTGGGCGTGGTGTTCTATATGCGTAAGAGCTGGCCGTTCAACCATGCCATCTGGCATCTGTTTGTGCTGGCCGGCAGCGTGCTGCATTTCTTTTCGGTGGTATTTTTCGTAATTTTATGACGCAAGTTGCCACAAGTGATTAGCGGCAGGTGCCGGGTGTGCCCCTGTGGGGAAGTCCGCAGCATGGACTAAAACGCCTGGAGCGTTTTAGCATGAGCGTAGCGAGCCCCTAGGGTGAATCCCATGGATGGGATTCATATCCTGCGGTCTAGGCTCCATGGACGGATCTACGCCGACCCCACAGGGGCATACCCGGTAGCTGTCGCGGGCCAATGCCTGCCAGGCGAACCCTACTCGGAATTTGGTTTGGCTAGGGGCAAGTGCTCGGGATCTAACGGTATTAACAGAAAGGGAAGAACGCAGCCTGCTCAGGCTGCGCTGAATTCTACGTTGGCGTCGGCTTCGTATTGACGCAACAGGGATTTGCACAGCTGGCCGCAGGCGCCGCAATCGGTCGCTACACCCAACTCACGACGCACGTCGCTGTAGTCAGCGCCCTGAATCGCTTGTTCTTCGATGTCTCTGTCGGTCACGCCTTTGCATAAGCATACGTACATATCGGTTTGCTCTGTGCCTGTTGTGTATCGTTAACAGAATACTAATGCGAAGGATTATCATTGACAAGGGAAATGTTCTGTCAGGTGGTAATATTTTGTATCGGGCCTGCAGCCGGGTTTTTGACGCCGCTTTTCAGGCTCTCCCGTCCTCTTAAAAGCAAAAAAAGGGCCGCGGATTGCTCCAACGGCCCAAAAGGTCTGCTACCAGCACGTCTGAATCGTATTTAGTCGCTTACTGCGTCTTCTTTAATGGCGTTGCGCATACGGTGACGCAGGATGGGGCCAATCAGGTAAGGCAATATCAGCCCCAGCCCGGCCACCAGCCACAGGCCTACCGCCAGCGGTGTACCCCAGAGAATGCCCCAGTCGCCATCGGAGATGATCATGGCGTGGCCGAGGTTTTTCTCCATTTCAGGGCCGAGCAGCATGCCCAGAATAATCGGCACCAGCGGCATATCGAGCTTGCGCAATATGTACCCCGCCACCCCGAAAGCGACCATGAAATACAGGTCGAAGGTACTGTGGCTGATCGAGTAGATGCCCACAAAGGCAATCATCGTCACCATCGGCAGCAGGTACATCGGCGGTACCGAGAGTACCTTCACGAACACGCCAATCAGCGGGATGTTCAGAATCAACAGCAACAGGTTGCCAATCAACAGGGCGGCAATTACGCCCCACACGATGTCGGCGTTCTGGGTGAACATCAGCGGGCCGGGGGTGATGTTGAGGGAAATCAGCATCGCCAGCAGTACGGCCGTGGTGCCGCTGCCCGGTACGCCCAGGGTCAGCATGGGCACCAGCGCACCGGAGGAAGCGCCGTTGTTGCCGGCTTCCGGGGCGGCTACGCCGCGCATATCGCCTTCGCCAAAGCGGCCCTTCTTGCCGAGCACTTTCTTTTCGAGGGTGTAGCTGATGAAGCTGCCCAGGGAGGCACCGGCGCCGGGCAACACGCCCGCCACAAAGCCCAGAATGCCACCGCGAAAGGTTGTCGGCAGAATGCTGTAGATGTCTTTCATGCTTAGTTTCAGCTTGCCCACCTGAATCAGCGCCCGGCCTTTGCCGGCACGTTCTTCAATGAACAGCAGTAACTCGGAGATGGCGAACAGGCCGACAATGGCCAGAATAAAGTCGATGCCTTCATACAGTTCTAGCACGCCAAAGGTGTAGCGCTGGGTGCCGGTGGAAATGTCGATGCCGACGGTCGAGATCATGATGCCGAGCGTGGCAGCCACCACGGTTTTCATCGGGTTTTTGCCAGTAATGCCGCCCAGGGTGGCAAAGGCCAGTACGAACAGGGCGAAGTATTCCGCCGGGCCAAAGGTCAGCGCAAACCGCGCCAGTACCGGGGCCAGCAGAATCAGGCCCAGCGTACCGATCAAGCCACCGATGAAGGAGGCAATGGCGGAAATGGCCAGGGCTTCAGCGGCCTTGCCGTTTTTGGCCATGGGGTAGCCGTCGAGGCAGGTCATCATCGCCGGTTCGTCACCGGGAATGTTGAGCAGAATCGATGAAATACGGCCACCGTACATGGCACCGGCGTACACCGAGGTGAGCAGAATCATCGCGGACTCAGGCGGTAACCCCAGGGTGAACGCCAGCGGAATAAGAATGGCAACGCCATTGGCAGGGCCCAGGCCGGGCAGCGCGCCAATCAGAGTGCCCAGGAAGGCGCCGCACAAAGCCAACATCAGGTTGGTGGGTGTCAGCGCAACGGCGAAGCCTTCCATCAAGAATTGCAGGGTTTCCATCAGTCAAACTCCAGCAAGCCACCAGGCAGGCTCAATTCGAGTAGGTTGTTGAACAACAGGAACACCGATACCGCGCTGATCACACCGACCAGGAACGAGGCTCTCGGCTTCGCGCCCATGCGCCAGCACAGGGTGCCCACGGCCAGCGTTGTGGCAATCACAAAACCCAGTGTTTCGAGCACGAAGGCGTACAACACCAGTATGACCATGGCGCCCACCAGTTCGGCGGCGGTGCGGCCAACAGGCCAGTGTGCATCGGGGTCGGGCTTGAACATCAGGTACAGGCTCGAACCGGCCAGTATGAAGGCCAGGATAGTCGGGAAGGTCTCGGGGCCAACGGCCTCGTGGCCGCCAAACGGCGGCGGCCACTGCTGTGCGACCCAGCCGTACGAGACGGCCAGGACGAACAGGGCGAGACCCAGAAAGCGGTCTCCAAACGAGGTCATCTCAGCAGCCCTATTTCACGTGACAGGGTTTCAATGTCGGCCACTTGCTGGGTAACAAAGGCTTCGAACTCATCTGCAGGCGGGTGGAAGGGGATCAGGCCATTGCGGGTCATGACCGCTTTCCACTCATCGCTGGCATAAAGCTCGTCGATGGCGTTTACCCAGTATTCCTTGGCTTCGTCGTTGGCATCAGCCGGCATGTAGAAACCGCGCCAGTTCGGGCCCAGTGCATCAATGCCCTGCTCACGCGCTGTAGGGATCTCGCTGAACTTGCCCGGCAGGCGGTCTTCTGCCAACACGGCCAGTACGCGCAGGTCGCCAGAGTCGATAAAGCCGGTGGCTTCAGAGATGTCGCCGGTAAAGGCATCCACATGGCCACCGATGACCTGAGTCATGGCTTCGCCGCCGTTGTTGTACGAAAGGTAGGGAATGCTCGGCAAGGAACCGGCACCGGCTGCTTTGGCGGCAATCAGAACTTTCAGGTGGTCCCAGCCGCCGTTGGCGCTGCCACCGGCAAACTTGACGCTGCGTGGGTCGGCTTTAACCGCATCCATCAGGTCGTTCAGGTTCTCGTAGTCGGAATCCTGACTGACGGCGATGATGCCGTAATCGGCACCCAGGGCGCCTACCCATTTCACCATGCCGGCGTTCATGCCCGGGAATTGCTGCTGGGCCAGGCGGGTGGTGGTCGCGGTGGAAGCGGCAACCAGGAGTTTGTCGTCGTCGTTACGCTTGCTCACGGTGTGGGCGAAGGCAACACCACCGCCAGCACCGGCCATGTTGGTAGTCTGTACCGAGCCAGACACCATGCCCAGGTCTTCCAGTACGTTACCGACGCTGCGGCAGGTGAAATCCCAGCCGCCGCCCGGATCAGCCGGGGCGATACATTCAACTCGGCCACTGGGTTCCCAGGCCATAGCGGATACGCTGAACGCCGCAGCGGCCAGTAAAGACAAGGATTGCTTGAATTTCATGATGGTCTTCCTCTGCTTTTGTTGTTGTATTTCTACTGTGATTCCCGAACACACAGAGCGTGTTATTCAGGTTCGATGCAGAGGCTAGGCCTGTGGTTGTTTGTTGACCAGATTGTGGGCGTAATGCCTTTAACGCACTTAAAGGACGTTTTGTTCATAAAGATCACGCGAAATCAGACGTCAGCTCGGTTAGGCTAGCGGGACTATAAAAAAACATCGTTTCCGGCTGCACCGGAAGCGACTATGCGCAATCACAGCAGAAACGCAGGCAGAACCCCTTCTCGTGTTTAAACGACTGAAACTCAAGACCCGAATGATTCTGGTGCTGGGTCTGGTCAGTGCCATTCAAACCGGCATCATCGGCGGCTTTGCCTGGTACTACCTGAGCGCCTCGCTGGATGAACAGATTGGTCAGCGCGCCCTGAACGTGGCCAAAACCATTGCCGCCACACCGGATATTATTCGCGGCGTGCAGATGCGTGATGTCGAGTCGCTGAACCAGCTCAGTCAGAAACTGGCCAACACCAACGATGCACTGTTCATCGTGATCGGGGATCACAACAGCATTCGGCTGGCGCACCCGAACCCGGAACGGCTGGGCCATTCCATGGCGGACGACGATGGTGACGACGGCTCCATTGCGTTGATCGACGGCCAGGGCTATGTCAACAAGGCGCTTGGCAGCCTGGGGCTTTCGATGCGTGGCAAAGCGCCCATTTACGATATGGTCGGCGAGGAGATCATCGGCATTGTCTCGGTCGGTTATTCGCTGGACCAGGTGCGCTCCACCATTGCCCGTTACAACCTGGTGCTGTATCTGGTCATGGCGCTCATGCTGGTGGGCAGTGTGGCGGTGGCCATTATTATTGCCGGGCGGTTCAAACGCGCGATCTTTGGCCTGGAACCGGAGCAGATTGCCCGGCTGTTCGAAGAGCGGGACGCGACGCTTCAGTCGGTGCGCGAAGGCATCATCGCGGTGAACCGGGAAGGTATTATCACCACCATTAACCGCACCGCGGTCGATAGCCTGGGGCTTGAATCGGATAAACCCCTGGCCGGTCGGCCCATTGCCGAAGTGCTGCCCGACAGCGGTTTAATGGCCGCGCTGGAACGCGGCGAGCCGGAGTTCGACCAGGAAATCTGGCTGCAGGGCCGGCACATGATCGTCAACCGGCTGCCGGTGAAACAGGGCGCCAACATTATTGGGGTGGTGTCGAGTTTCCGGCTGCGCGACGAGCTCGACCAGATCAGCCGCCAGCTTACACGCATTCAGCAATACGCGGATACGCTGCGCAGCCAGACGCACGAATACTCGAACAAGCTGCACACCATTGCCGGTCTGATTCAAATTGGCGCCACCGAACAGGCCATGGCGTTAATCGGCAGTGAAGTGCACGACCACCAAACACTGATTCACCTGTTGCTCGATGCCGTGCCCGACCCGGTATTGGCCGGCTGCATTCTCGGCAAGTACAACCGCGCCCGGGAGATGGGCCAGACCCTGGTGATCGACCCGGACAGCCACATGGCCGACGTGCCCGCCCAGTTGCCAAGAGACCAGCTGGTCAGCGTGCTCGGCAACCTGATCGATAACGCGCTCGAAGCCACGCGCCGGCACCGTGGCGAAGGCGGCCAGGTGCAACTGAGCATGACCGACCTCGGGCTGGACCTGATTTTTGAAGTGGAAGACCAGGGCCCGGGCATCAGCGCGGAAGAGGAAGCACGGATGTTTGAAAAAGGCGTCACCAGCAAAACCGACAGTGGCCATGGCTTCGGCCTGTACCTGGTACGTCAGTTTGTTGAACGCTGGGGCGGGTCGGTCACGGTCGAAAACCTGGCTGCTGGCGGCAGCCGGTTTACACTGTATTTGCCCAAGCAACCCCTTAACCCGGTGGGGGCCGCGCAATGAGAACACTCCGACTGTTAATTGCCGAAGACGACCGTCAGGTGGCCGAAATTCAACGCCGCTTTATCGAACGCATGGATTCGATTGAACTGGTCGGCATTGCGCACACCCTGGCAGATGCCCGCGACCAGATCGATGTGCTCACGCCCGACCTCGTCTTGCTCGATGTTCACTTCCCGGATGGCAATGGCCTGGAGCTGCTGCGCGAACTGCGCGCCGGCAACAGCCACACCGATATTATTCTGATCACCGCCGCGCGCGAGGTAAACACGGTGCGCAGCGCACTGCACGGCGGTGTGTTCGACTACATTCTGAAGCCCCTGGTGTACGAACGCCTGGAAGAGGCCCTGAACCATTTTCGCGCCCATCTGGATACGCTCGATAGCCTGCACAATGTGGCGCAAAAGGAAGTTGATTTATTGTTGCCCAGAGGCCACGCGGAAACCCCGGTCGATGAACCGGTGCGGTTACCCAAGGGCATCGATGCGCTAACGCTCGACAAGATTCGCCACGTGGTGGAAACCGGCGACTGGAGTGCCGATGCCGTTGGCCAGCGCATCGGGGCATCGCGCACCACGGCAAGGCGTTACCTGGAGTTCATGGTCAGCACCGGGGAATTGAGTGCCGAGGTGAATTACGGCACCGTGGGCAGGCCCGAGCGTCGTTACCGCCACCTGAACGGCTAAACCGCAATTGAGCAACCCCGTTGCCGATGCCGTATACTGACGCGCACACCCTCATTTGAAGAGACCCCTGTGGACGGCAAATCCCTACTGATCCTGTTGTTTGTGATCATCGCCGGCGCCTGGATATGGCACCACCTCGGCCTGCGCCAGATTGCCCTGCACCATGCCCGCCGCGCGGCCAAAAAAGAAGGCGTACAAATGCTCGACGACGGCATTTACCTGCGCCGGATGCGCCTCGCCCGATCGACCGAGAGCATCGTCGCCTTTCAGCGCATGTATCAGTTTGAATTCAGTACGGTGGGAGACCGGCGGTTTCTGGGCTGGGTGATTTTACGCGGGCGGCGGCTGGAATCGGTACATTGGCAGCCGTACGTTGAAGACAAAATTATCCACTAGCCACGTCAGGATTGGTGGCTAATTTGGCTGTGTCGTCAGAACCCGCGGAGGATGGCAGGGATACTCCTGCGGGGGCGCCGTGAATACATCCGTGTAGGCTTAACTTCGGCATCCATGCCTCAGATACCCCCGCATGAGTATCCCTGCCACCCGCCGCTAATCCATAACGCCCTTCAAAATCCAATAACTACTACAACATACTGAGCGACAGGCTCTGCAGGTCGACACCTTCGGCACCGTCCGGCAACACCTTGGAGATGCGCAGCGGCACCTGGTCTTCTTCGGGGGTCAGTTTGGCCAGATCGATGCGTGGGCCGAGTAGGTAGCCGGTGTCGTTGGGAATCAGAATTTGCACTACAGGTAAGAGGCGCTGGCCCATGCGGGCCTGAAGTACAACGGCAATGGAGTCGTCGGTCATGCGCACTAGAGTGCCCGGGGTGACCCAGCCCATAAATTGAATAAAAGCTTCAACCACCGTGCCTTCGAATTGGGTTTCACGTTGCTGCCAGAGAATGCTCAGGGCTTCGTGGTGAGAACGGGCGGCATCGTAAACGCGGTGCGAAGTGATGGCATCGTAGGCATCGACCACTGCAATCAGGGCGGCCATGGCGCTGTATTCGCCGGCCTTCTTTCCGTTCGGGTAGCCGTGGCCATCCGGCCGTTCATGATGGTCGAGCACGGCAGTTGCTACTTCAGCAGGTACATCTTTATCGGTTCTAAGCAGGTCGTAACCCAGTTGTGAATGGCGTTTCAGATGGTCGAATTCTTCTGGCGTGAGTCGGCCGGGCTTGTTCAGAATATCGTGATCGACCCGCATTTTACCCAGGTCGTGCAGCAAGCCGGCAAGGCCTGCGTGTTCGACGTCTTTGTCGTCCCATTCAAGAGCACGGGCCAGGCCCATCGATAAAATAGCGACGTTGATGCAATGCTGGGCGGTGTAATTGTCTTGCTGTTTGATGCGCGTCAGCCAAACCAGCGCCGAGAGATTTTTATCGAGCGTGGTGGCCAGGGCCGAGACGGCACTTTTCGCGGCCGTAAGATCGAGTGGCCCGCCCCGGGTAATGGTATGAATTAACCGGCGTGCTTGCTGATCGAGCCCGACGTAGCCGCGCAGGGCCGCTTTCATGGCTGGCTGGGTGACCCGGGTATGTCGTAACCGGTTGATCGGGTGTTTGGCATTACTGGCGGCGGCCGATACATTCAGCGACGCTGTCAGCGGTTTGCCCGGGCTGATCGACGGCGGGCGCCGCGGCGCCAGCACCTTGCGCAGGCTGCGGTTCAGGTCGACCACTACCCAGGCGCAGTGGCGTTCGAACCAGGCTTTGTTCTCGGGAGATTCAATCATCACGCCCTGCATCAGAAAGGGCGATTCACTCCAGTCGCGATCCATACGCGCCACAAAATGCCCGACCATCAATTCGGCCGGGTGTATCCTCGCCTGATGTTCCCACAAGGGCTCGGTTTCCTGTGTCATGGGGCGTGACGGCTCTTTCATGAACAGCCAGGCTCGTCACCGTTCCCAACGGAAAACGCACGGGTTAACACTGCGCACATAGTGTTCGGATTCTCCATTGAACAAGTATTGCTCCATTCCAGCCCGCTCAGGTTCACTTGCCATACACCGTGTTCGAGCCGTACAGACCTCCCTGCTTTCCGGTTAAACGAAACCTGAAAACGGTTACAACAATAGCAGTGATTGCCCTGAAAATCAGTCCACGTATGTAACCCGGCGTTCTCGTGTGACGCCTTGCCAGTCAACAATCCGACTAAAGTAGCAGTGTTTTGTGCCAAAAAAACCTCGACAACCGGGCGTCACTCACCGACAGTCAGATTATGGCCAGCCCGGTCCCGATCACCGGTCGCAACCGGCTTCACGCAAGCCGGGTTGGACTGATCACATCGCGACCGGGTTGGCCGCCCACCTCACCCGCCTTCCAGTTACCCCTGATTTTTCACCCAAAATGCGATTAACAGGCAAAAAACCGGTAAAAAGCGCGACGTTCGGCGTATTCAATGCCCCCGCAATGCGCTAAAGTCTTGCACCAGCCAAGGGCTCGGTGAGCCTCAGCTTCAATGACCCAGCGTCATTCATCACCTTTACCGATAACCAATCAGGATGCATTCATGGTTAAAAAAGCCACTGCCATCAAAGAACGTTACACCAAGACTCAAATCGTCACCGAGATTGCCGAAAACACAGAACTGACCAAAAAAGACGTCCAGGCTGTGCTCGACGAACTGTCGGATCTGATGGAGCGTCACCTGAAAAAACGCGCATGCGGCGAATTCGTATTGCCCGGCCTGATGAAAATTCAGTCAGTCAAAAAACCGGCCCGCAAGGCACGCCCGGGTGTGAACCCTTTCACCGGTGAAGAAATCATGATCGCTGCCAAGCCAGCCAGCACTGCGGTAAAAGTGCGTCCGCTGAAAAAGCTGAAAGACATGACCAACGCCTAAGGCGATGTTTGCGCCAAGGCTTTGACTCAACGCCCGGTTAGCCGGGCGTTTTTGTGTCTGTCTGCGACCATTGGGCAGGCTCTTTACAGGTTGTTATTGCATCAAATCGCAGTTAGGTGCATGGTTTCCCCATGCAGGCATTTATGCTGTTTTTGCCTGGGAACAATAAAAATACAACCCATGGATCACGCCTATGAACCTCTGGTGGTTAATCACCTCTAGCGTGCATTGCAGTTACGACGAGCTCAAGCGCCGTCAATGTGTCGCACTGGGATGGGCCGAAATCGGCTCCCTGGAAAAATATCTGAAAGACAAACCCGGCTGGGAACGTCAGTTCAAAACCCTGGTGCAGGTGCGGGGCAATCTTGCTTACGCACGTGACAAACGCTGGACCGAAACCGCCAGTTCGCTCAGTGGCGTACCAACGTTACTGTGGTCGCTGCTGCAAATGCGCGCCGGTGATTTTGTCGTGGTTATGGAGTCGGGCAACCAGTTAACGCTGGGCCGGCTGGAAGTGCGGGGCATTACTCAGATCACTGAAGATGGCATGACCAGCTACAGCTTCGAAGAGGGCGTACACCATGCGCACCAGATCAGCAAAGGCCTGACCTGGGTCGACTGGGACCGGGCGCATCTCGGCGAACTGGAGATGCCCAAACAGTCTTTCTTCTCCCTGCTGCAGGACAACGAGCAGCTCGAAACCGTCAAGCTTGCCTGGGAACAGCGGCAAAAAAGCTAAGGGCTGCCCCACCCTCCGTTATCACGGAATGGCAGGGCAGCGCTTGCTGGTCAGTCCGGAATGGAGAGCACCGAGGCATCGAATTCGATGCGGTCTGCGGCTGCCGGGTCGGCTGCGATATCCGGCAGGTTTGCCGCAGTGATCGCAGGGGCACCGGCGCCACGGGGTGTGGTTCTAACCACCTGGCTCGGCGGCAACGCTGTGCCTTCATCGAGATGGGCGTACATCAGGTCCAGCGCTTCGAACAAATAATGATGCATCGGAATGTAGCGCTCATTAAAGCCCGCAAAGTCGTTCAGAATGTCCAGATGCTGGGCGTTTAGTACCTCATAGTAATGCAACTTGCTGGCATCGCCTTCGACCGTCTGGTTCAACGCGTAGTAGGGCCGTGAGGTGTGATTGATCGGCAATATCTGATCATTGCGCGGGGTGACAAATACCGCTGGCTTACCCTGCAGGTTACCGCTTGCCCGTATCGCTTCAATACCTGCCTGAACCCGCTCCGATTGCGCCAACGCCTCGCCCGTCAACTCATCGCCAGTCTCCGGATCAACCCCGGTTGCCAGCCCGCGCAGGCACAGGAAGCCGTCGAGTGCGTAGTCCTGCAAGCTGCTGCTGGGCGAGGTCGCTGCTTTGATCAGGGTGGGCACGCCATCGGCATCGTTGTAAATGACATCGACACCGCCGGTGGGAGGAATGCCATTGCTGCTGGAGAACAACGCATGCTCTGCCGCTTCAGATAAGACACCCGATACATTGGTGGTGGTTGCGCCGAAACTGAAACCGCACAGGTTATCTACAACGCTGAACTGACCGTAGGCATTGGCATAAGTCACCGCAATGCCTTGCGGCACATTGATGCCGTAGTTAGTCGGTTGCACCAGGTTCTGTTCAGCCTGAATGGCAAACTCATCGTTAAGGATCGACAGCGCATGCTCGGCCCGGGCATCCACATCGGCACCGTTAACCAACCCCTTGGCGGCAAGCGCCGAGCAGGTGTTTTCGTTGATATCAAAGTCGTTGAAGAAAGCGTTCAGTGGCGCCGTGTCGCGAATACTCGGAGCCAGGTTGGCACAACCCTGATACATCGCCAGCGCGGTGGTGTAATCGAGCAGGCTGCGGCTGTGACCGGTAATGGCGGTCGCACTGCCCTGCTGAATACTGAAACTGTCGCTCGCCACCGGGTTTACGTTCGGCTCCGAGACGGCAATCCCGTCGATCAAGCCCTCGGTATCCTGCTCCGCCGCCAACACTGAGGCACCGCCGCCGTTGGAAACGCTGGAGGCAATCACCAGCGTATTCTCCGGTTTCAGTGTAACCAGTTTCTGATTGTCGTCGCTCTCGTCACCGTGCAGTTCGTTGATGACATAAAAACCGAAACGCACGGATTCCAGCACGCTGGCGCCCCAGCTGGCTTCGGGGTTTTGCTCTGAATGGGCGTGCTTGAATGCAAACCGGTCTGGTGTGTCGGCCAGAAAATCGTTGCGTTCCTGGTCGGTCAGGTCGGCCTGGAACAAGGTATCGGCGTCGCCAGCGGCAACCAGTTGGCCTTCAAGGTTCTGGGTTCGATTTTCAGTCAGGTTATGCGCACCGGTGCCCGTGCCTTTATCGGTATAAACCACGGCGCAACCGCGCTTCAGGCCCCATTCACCAGCTGTACCGATTGCACCATAGATTCCACGCGAACCAGAACTGGGGGCGGTCACCATGCAGGCATTGTCGGCGTCGAAGCTATCGGGCACCTGCACCATCACCGTTATCCGGGCGCCGCTCGCCAGCTCTGCCTGGGCCAGCCACTCTTCACCGGCGATCATGCCAGTGGTGCTACTGGTTCCCACCGTCGGCCCGAAGAATTCACCATAGCCGCTGCCGGCACCGGTTGGCACCAGGGCCCGGTAGTTGCCATGAATGGCCCGTTTACGCAGCTCATCGACCGTCGGGTTCAGTGCATCGGCAATGACCGGAGCCGTCGCGCTGCCCAAACCATCGGCACCGAGGCCCGCGGTTAGCAAATCATTGCTGACATCGTCGTAACTGCGCTGGATGACAGTACCGCTGATCGCCGCCGGCAGCGCATTCAGCGCTGGCGGATTCGTTGTATCGGGTGGGTTCTTGCTGTCGTCGTTACAACCTCCCAATGCCACCAGTAATCCACTGGCGGCAATCAGGCTCAGACCTTTCATTGTTGTTTTCATGCTGAGGATTCCCATCGGTTTGTATTCGTTTCGTGGTGCTGTTCGATACACCAGAACAGAAAACATGAATCGCTGTTCATGTTCGAATACTGTAAACCGATTAATTCCTCTGGAATGCCGTTCTTTGGGAGGACGGTGTCAGGGTGTTTCCGGCAGGGTTTCCCGGCTGATCAAATGCGTTGGAATCCGGATGCTGCGCGGGCTTAGCAGCCGGTTTTCCCGGTGCGCCAGGCTCACTTCCATTGCCCTTCGCGCCATCTCTTCAGGTGACTGAGCCGCCGTGCCAATCAGGTTCGGGTGGTTGCCGGCCAGGGCTGCCAGTACTTCGCTGGAGCCATCGACCGCGGTGATCAGAATATCGTTTCGCCCCGCCAACGTAGCCGCTTCGGCGGCGCCCAGGGCGCTGGGGTCGTTAATGGCGAAAACTCCGTTGATGCCCGGGTGCTGGCTCAGCAGAAACGTCATGGCTTCCAGCCCGCCGCCGAAGGTGCCACCGGCATTGAACCGGTCGCTGACCAGGCGGATCTCGGGGTAATCCTGCAGGACGGCCCGGCACCCGGCCACCCGGTCGGTCACCGACGAAACACTGGCGCCGTTGATGATGCCCAGATCACCCTTGCTGCCCATGCGCTCGGCCAGATACCGGCACGCCACCATGCCCGCCTGAACGTTATCGGTGGTGACGCTGAGGTCGGCGCCCTGAGCATCGATGTCGACCGCCGTTACGGTAATGCCCGCCTGGCGAGCCTGGTGAATAGAGGGCTCGATGCCCATGGAATCGGCCGCTGAAAGCAAAATAATATCGACCCGGTCATCAATAAACCGCTGAATCTGCGCCTGCTGACGCTGCAGATCATAAGCGCTGGAGACCACCGTCATCTCGACCGGTTGCGACGATTGCTCGTTCGCGGCATCTTGCAGGTGCTGCGCCAGGGCGTAGAAAAAGGGGTTACCCAAATCCGCCAGGCTGACGCCCACCCGCAAGGTATCGGCCCGAACCGCCGAGGCGCCCACCAGCCAGAAGCTCGCGAGGCACAGCACCGCAACCAGCGTGCGTTTCATTGTTTACTCCTCATGGCGGGTGGGTAAGCCGCCCTCAGGCGGCATCAACTTCTACGGCACCGGTCATGATGCCCACGGCATCGGCCATGCTGTGGCTATCCGGTTTGATCACGGCAGCACGTTTGCCCAGGCGGTGAATGTGAATGCGGTCGGCCACTTCAAACACATGCGGCATGTTATGGCTGATCAGCACCACGGGCAAACCCCGGTCGCGCACATCGCGAATCAGATTCAGCACCCGGCGTGATTCTTTCACACCCAGCGCCGCCGTGGGTTCGTCGAGAATCACCACCTGGCTGCCAAAAGCGGCCGATCGCGCTACCGCCACACCCTGGCGTTGCCCGCCCGACAGCGTCTCCACCGCCTGGTTGATGTTCTGAATGGTCAGCAGCCCCAACTGGCTCAACTGCTCGGTGGCTTGGCGGCGCATCTCGGCTTTATCGAGCATACGAAACACCGACCCCAGTATGCCCGGTTTACGCAACTCGCGCCCCAGAAAGAGGTTATCGGCAATGCCCAGCGCCGGTGACACCGCCAGCGTCTGGTAGACGGTTTCGATGCCCAGGCTGCGCGCGTGCATGGGGTTCTTGAACTGAACAATCTCGCCGTTCATGCGTATTTCACCGGCATCCGGCACCAGGGCGCCAGAGAGCGCCTTGATCAGCGAAGATTTGCCGGCGCCGTTATCGCCGATCACCGCCAGCACTTCGCCGGGGTAGAGTTCGAAGTCGGCGCCGTCGAGCGCGGTCACCCGACCGAAGCGTTTGATCAGGCCCTTGGCCTGTAGAACCGGGGTTTGCTGACTCATGCGGAAGCCCTCCGTATCCATTGATCGATGCCCACGGCCACCAGAATCAGCAGGCCGACGGTGAATTCCTGCCAGAGCACATCGACCCCGGCCAGTGCCAGGCCATTGCGAAATATGCCCACCACCAAAGCGCCAATCAGTGTGCCGACGATGGAACCGCGCCCGCCAAACAGGGAGGTGCCGCCAATCACCACGGCAGTAATGCTGTCGAGGTTCGACATGGTACCCACCTGCGGGCTGACCGACCCGATGCGACCGATCATCAGCCAGGCGGCCAGACCACAAATAATGCCGGCGACGACATAAACGGACATCAGCACACGCTGAGTACGAATACCCGCCAGTTCGGCGGCGTCTTTATCATCACCGGTGGCGTAGACGTGCCGCCCCCAGGCCGTCCAGTTCAGGGCGTACCAGACCAGCCCGACCAGGGCGATCATCATCAGCGAGCCGAAGGTGATGCGCGCGCCAAACAGGGTGAAGGAGTTACCCGCCCATTGCAGCAGCGGCGCAATGGTTTCAATGTCTTGCGAGCGAATGGTCTGGCTATTGGAATACCAGAGATTCAGCGAGAAAAAGATGTTCCAGGTGCCCAGCGTCACAATAAAAGGCGGCAGTTTAATACGCGTCACCAACGTGCCGTTGATGGCCCCACACACGGCACCGCACACCAGGCCGAGCAACAGTGCCATCGACGGTGGCAAGCCGAAATCGACCGCCAGCCGGCCCATGACAACACTCGACAACACCATGATGGCGCCCACACTCAGGTCGATGCCCATGGTCATGATGATCAGGGTTTGGGCCACGCCCAGCGCACCGATGATGGTAACCTGTTGCAGCACCAGCGAGAGGTTAAAGGGCGTCAGAAAACGCTCCCCGGCGATCAGGGAAAACGCCAGCACCGCGGCGATCAGCACAATGGCCGGCGCCGCCGTGGGGTTGGCGTGGAAGAAGCGGTGGATGCGCCGCGGCCAGTCGAGCACTTCGTCGTTGCGCATCGCAATGGAGCCACCCACCGACTCGGTAACCCGTTCATGGTCGGCCTGAGAGCTGAGTGGCTGGGAGCCTTGGTTGGTGTGTTCAGTCATAACGCCTCCCGGCGACCGCGCCATCGGGGTACGACGACGCGATCTGCACGGTTTATTTCATGAATGCTGCGCCGGCTGGCATCAGCCCCAGCACTGGGTCAGTGCGTCTTCGGACGAGATGGAATCGATGCCGTCAACCGGCTGATCGGTCACCAGGGTCACGCCGGTGTTGAAGAAATCGAGCCCCGGCGTTGCGCCCGGTTTCACACCGCTTTCGGCGTAGGTGACAATCGCATCCACACCCAGGGAGGCCATTTTCAGCGGGAACTGCATGGAGGTAGCGCCGATCACACCGGCGGCGACGTTTTCGACACCCGGACAACCGCCATCGACCGACACGATCTTCACCTGATCGGCAAGGCCGACGGCTTTCAGCGCTTCATAGGCACCGGCCGCCGCCGGTTCGTTGATGGTGTACACCAGGTTCAAACTCGGGTCGCGTTGCAGCAAGTTTTCCATGGCTTCACGTCCGCCTTCCTCGGAACCCTGGGTGACGTCGTTGCCAACAATGCGGTCGTCGTCTTCATCGCCGATGTCTTGCGGGTCGTTCAGATCGATGCCAAAACCCTGCAAAAAGCCCTGGTTGCGCGCAACATCGACGGAGATTTCAGAGGAGTTCAAATCCAGCAGGGCGATTTTGGCGTCGTCCGGATCACCGGCCTGCGCACGGGCCCACTGGCCAATCAGTTCGCCGGCCTTGAAGTTGTCGGTCGCAAAGGTTGCGTCAGCCGAGTTGGCGGGCGACAGCGGCGTGTCCAGCGCGATGACCACGATACCGGCGTCACGGGCTTGCTGTACCGCCGGTACGATGGCTTCTGAATCGTTCGGAGTAATCAGAATGCCCTTGGCACCGGCCGAGATCAGGTTCTCAATGGCCTGCACCTGGGAGTCGTTATCGCCATCGAACCGGCCGGCAAAGGAGCGCAATTCAACGTTGCCGTGCTGGACGGCCTGCGCCTCGGCGCCTTCTTTCATTTTGACGAAGAAGGGGTTGGTATTGGTCTTGGTGATCAGACCGATCAGAATGTCGTCGGCCATCGCTGCGCCGGACGCGACGCTCAGGCCCATGGCCAGGGTCAGTGTTTTGAGTGATGCCTTCATAATGTGTCCTGCCTCTTGTTGTTTTTAATTGAGTGATCCGTTGCGATCGTTGTTCAGGCCAGCCAGGGGTTGGCCATGCCTTAACAGTCACTCTACGGAGCCAGACTAATGAAATATTTCAGGCAGGCGGTGCGGGCTGAAACAATTGAAATAAAGGCGTTCGCCGGGGTGAAACGCCGGGTGTGAAGCGCGGTGCGGAAACGCTTCGTTTCAATAGATAGGTAGCTATCTATCTAAATGAGCGTATCATCGGCCCTTCATGTTGTAACCGCTGGCGCTGATGACCGATCTGAAACACAACCGCGAACGACTGGGCTACCGCCTCGGGCAAATTGCCCGGCTGTGGCGGGCCGAGGTAGACCGCCGCCTGTCACCGCACGGCCTGACGGAATCGCGCTGGCGCCTGATGCTGACGCTGCACAAAGCCGAGCAACCGATGCAGCAGAAAGAACTGGCCGACCTGCTCGGCGTGCAGGGCCCCACTCTGGTGCGCACGCTGGACTGGCTGGAAAACGAACACCTGGTTGAGCGTCGCTCAATCAACGGCGACAAACGCTGCAAGACGATTCACCTGACGCCGCGAGCCGAACCCTCGCTGGAGCGCATTAAAGCCGTGGTGGAAAGCGTGCGCGAAGAGATTTTCGAGGGCATTGACCCGGCCGACATCGACACCTGCCTGTCGGTGCTTGAGCAACTGGCCAGCAACCTGAGCGCGGCTGGCAATGCTTCCTGAGCCACCCATGCAGCCTTCAGCAACTGTTAACCGAATGGACACCCGATGACCGCACACACAACCCAGACACAGAGCGACGACATCCCCACTTACAACCGCACGCTGATTGTCATTATTCTGATCGCCGGCGCCTTTGTCTCAGTGCTGAACCAGACGCTGATGCTGGTGGCCATTCCACCGATCATGCAAGACTTCAATGCCAACGCCAGCCTGGCGCAATGGGTTACCACGGCGTTCATGCTCGCCAGTGGCCTGCTGATTCCGATCACCGCCGCGCTGATGGACAAATATTCGAGCCGCACTCTGTTTATCGTCGCCCTGGTGCTGTTCACCCTGGGTACTCTGCTCGGCGCCATTGCCCAGACCTTCACCATGCTGCTGATTGCGCGCATCATTCAGGGCGCGGCGGCGGGCATCATCATGCCGATGATTCAGACGCTGATGATGATCATGTTCCCGATTGAAAAGCGCGGCGCGGCGATGGGCCTGGTGGGTCTGGTAATCGCCTTTGCCCCGGCCATCGGGCCGGCTTTATCGGGCTGGGTGGTGGATCATTTCTCCTGGCGTTATCTGTTTGTATTGCTGCTGCCCATTGCCTTGCTGGTGATTCTGGCGGCGCTGTTGTTTATGAAAAACGTGACCCGCCAGCGCGCCAGTCGCATCGATTCGCTCTCGGTCGTGCTGTCGAGTTTCGGTTGGGGTGGTTTGCTGTTCGGGTTCAGCATGGCCGGGTCGGCCGGTTGGGGCAGCGCCATTGTGTTGCTCAGCTTGCTGGTGGGCGCGGTATCGCTGGTGGCGTTTATTCACCGGCAGCAGGGTCTTGAGCAACCCCTGCTCGACTTCAAGGTGTTTCAATCCCATACCTTTACTGTCACCACCTTTTTATCGGTGCTGGTGTTTACCCTGCTGATCGGCACCCAGACGATGATTCCACTGTACGTGCAAAGCGTGCGCGACATGAGCGCGCTGGATGCCGGTCTGATTCTGCTACCGGGCGCGGTGATGATGGGTATTGTCTCACCGCTGGCGGGCCGCCTGTTCGACCGGTTCGGCATTCAGGTACTGGCCATTGCCGGTTTTTTACTGCTCTCGATCGGCATGTTCATCCTCGCCACCATGCCCGACGCCGTGCACCCGGCCTGGATTGTCGCTGCCTCGGTCGCGCAAATGCTGGGCGCTACCTTGCTGATGATGCCGCTGATTACCGCCGGCATTAATTCACTGCCGGTGCCGCTGATTGCGCACGCCGCAGCCATGAACAACACCCTGCGCATGGTTGGTGCCTCCATAGGCACGGCGCTGTTGATAACCGTGCTTAGCGGGCGCGCCGCCCTCTTCGATAACCCGGACTCAGCCGCCGCCATTGCAGCCGGCATTCACCTGGCGTTCTGGTTTGCCTTTGGTCTTGGCTTACTGGGCCTGGCTACTACCTTCTGGTTGCGTCACCACGTGCTTCGTGAACGCCGCCGGTCGCAACGTGCAATCAATGATGCCACCGGTGCGTAACCTTACTTTATGACTAATTGGGCTCGCCCCTGAGCCTGCGACTTTATGCAAACCTTATGCTTTTCTTACGCGGCGCCAGTGGGCATTACAGCTTTGTTATAGCGTGATCCTTACCATTAGCGATGTATTAATCGTTGTGGAAAAACACCGTGACTGCCGTAAAACCCGCCCTGAAAATTGCCACCTTTATCATGCTGATCTGGGGCTGCCTGATGGGGCTGACGGTGCTGCTGGCCGACTGGTCCACCGCCCGGGAAGTGCGCGCCATGGTGCTCAGTGCGCTGGTCTGTCTGGCTGTTGCGGTGGCTTGCATGCTGCTTTCGCGCGGGCCTTCGATTCGCATGAAAGCAAAACCGATGTTTCTGGTGACGGCGGTTAACTGGGGCCTGCTGTGCCTGACCGGTGCTTTGCCGCTGTACCTCGGCTGGCCTGAGTTGAGTTTCATTGATGCCTTGTTCGAGAGCGTCTCCGGGGTAACCACGACCGGTTCAACCATTCTGGTCGGGCTCGACAATGGCCCGCGCACCCTGATTTTATGGCGCTCGCTGATGCAGTGGGTCGGTGGCATCGGCATCATTCTGATGGCGGTGGCGGTGTTGCCGTTCTTGAAAGTCGGTGGCATGCGGCTGTTTAAAACCGAGAGTTCGGAGTGGTCCAACATTCAGAATACCCGGGTGCGCACCGTGGCCACGCAAATTGGTGTGGTCTACATACTGCTCACCGCCCTGGCTGTCGCAGTCTACTGGGCGCTGGGTATGACCGGCTTCAACGCCCTGAACCATGCGCTGACCAGCCTGGCAACCGGTGGCTATTCAACCTCGGATTCGTCGTTCGGGCAGTTTGATAGCAGTGCCCTGATTTGGGCGGGCAGCGCTTTTATGTTGCTGGGCGGCTTGCCCTTTCTGCTCTATGTGCAATCGCTGCATGACCGCGCCTGGCACATAGCGCGCGATGCCCAGGTGCAGCTGCTGTTCAAACTGGTGGCCGCAGCCGCCCTGGCGATGACGGTGCATCGCTTGCTGAGCGGGTCGAGCGAGTCGTTTTTTCACGCCCTGACGCACGCGGTTTTCAACATTACCTCCGTCGTCACCACTACGGGTTACGCCACCGAAGACTACACCCTCTGGGGCAGTTTCTCGCTGATGCTGTTTGTGTTTCTGATGTTCAGTGGCGCCTGTTCGGGCTCTACCTCCGGTGGCACCAAGCTGTTCCGGTTTCAGTTGCTCGGCTTGCTGTTACGCGAGCATTTGTTCAAATCGCTGCATCCCTCCGGTCATTTTCAGCGCACCTATAACCATCGCCCGGTCGGTGAAGGTGTGCTGGTCGCTTCACTGGCCTATCTGTTTGTGATGCTGGTCAGCCTGTTGCTGTTCTCCATCGCGCTGACGCTGACCGGGCTGGATGTGGTGACCGCCGGGTCGGCCGCGCTTACGGCACTTATGAACGTCGGCCCGGGTTTTGGCGAGGTAATTGGACCAGCCGGCAACTTTTCCACCCTGCCCGATACCGCCAAAGCCATTCTCTGCCTTGCCATGCTGCTGGGCAGGCTTGAGTATATGGCCCTGCTGATTCTATTCACACCGGCCTTCTGGCGCTGGTAATGGGAAACCGGAGGGGTTCGATGAAACAGGCCTGGCTGTGGCCGCTGTGCAATGGGGTGATCCCGCTGGCGATTACCGGTTTGGGGTTGCTGCCGCTGCCCTGGCTGGCGCACACCACCCTGCTGTTGCTGTATTTGATGGCGGTAGTGCTCAGTGCCCTGCTGACCGACTGGCGCGGCGTGCTGACCAGCGCCGGTCTGGGCCTGCTGTTGTTCAACTACGCCTTTACCCAGCCGGTGTTCAGCCTGGAAATGCACGAGCCGGAAGAAATAGTCGCCGCTGCCCTGTACGTGGTTTTCGCACTGATGACCGGCGGCCTGGCTTACCGGTTGCGCCATCAGGTCGACCAGTTGTCGTTTCAGCAGCGCTTCGTCAGCGCTCAACTGGCGCTGACCAAACACCTTCAGGACGACCCGGCCAGGGCTGATGCCGACCACCTGGCGACCTTTTCACAGCAAGTGTTCGGCGATGCCCGGGCACTGACCCTGAATGAAGGCCAGACCGACCCGTTAACCGGCGCGCGCGGTTTGAACAGCGACCCGGAGCTGACCCACAACCTGCCCGAGGGCTGGCAATCGATGGTGCGGGCGCTGGGCGAACAGTGGCTGGCGTATCAGGAGCGCCGCGAAGCCCGGCAGGAGCGCAAGGCGGCTGAACGCCGGGCCGATGAAGAGTCGTTGCGTAATGCGTTGCTGTCTTCCGTCTCGCACGATCTGAAAACGCCGCTGGTGACGATGATGGGCGCGGCCACCTCGCTGCGTGATCTGCAAGCCGACCTGAACGAAGACGACCGCCGGGAGCTGCTGAACTCCATCATTCTCGAAAGCGAACGCCTGGAACAGTACATTCAGAACCTGCTCGACATGACCCGCCTGGGCCAGGGCGAGCTGACACTGAACCGTCAGTGGATCTCGATCGATGAGCTCTACCATGTGGTTTACCGCCGCCTGGCCGCCGCCCGGCCCTCGCCCGGCGTCAGCTTTCACCCGAGCGGTGAATTGCCTTCTGTCTGGGTGCATGCAGCTCTGGTCGAACAGGCACTGTTCAATGCGCTCGACAACGCCCTGAAAGCCGTGGGTTCTGACGGGCGCGTTGAAGTTCACGCCGGCGCCGATGCCAGCACCGTCTGGATGGATGTGCTCGACCAGGGCCCCGGCCTGCCGCGCGAGCAATGGGAAGCGGTGTTCGGCCAGTTCTATTCGTTCAGCCGGGGCGACCGCTATTCAACCGGCTCGGGCCTTGGGCTGACCATTTGCCGGGGCATGATGCGGGTACACGGTGGTGAAGCGGCCTTTGTAGAGCCCCCAGACGGTTTTACTTTGTGCCTGCGACTGACGCTGCCCGTAGCCCCGCCCGGCGCAGATGCCGCCACCCGACCCGACCAGGAATAACCCAGCGATGAACCGAATTCTGATTATTGACGATGAAGCCCAGATTCGCCGCTTCTTGCGCATCAGCCTGGCGTCTCAGGGGTACGACGTGATTGAAGCGGAGACCGGCAGCCAGGGTATTGCTCAGGCCGTGCTGGCCCAGCCCGACCTGGTGATTCTGGACCTCGGCCTGCCTGATCTGGATGGCAAAGAGGTGCTGCGCCAGCTCATGGCGCAAAGCCAGCAACCGGTGCTGGTCTTGTCGGTTCGCTCTTCGGAGATGGAGAAAGTTGCGGCACTCGATATGGGCGCTGAAGACTACGTGGTAAAACCCTTCAGCGTGAATGAACTGCTGGCCCGGGTGCGGCGTATTCTCGCTTCGCGCACCGGCACCCGGGAAGACCCGGCCGACGCCGTCTATTCCGATGCCCGGCTGACCATTAACCCAGACCGCCATGAACTGACGCTCGATGGCCAGACCATCAGCCTCACCCGCAAGGAATGGGCGGTAATGCAGCACCTGGTGCAGGCTCCCGGCCGGTTGGTCACCCAGACCAGCCTGCTGGAAAAGATCTGGGGTCGCAGCCACAAAGATGACTCCCAGTACCTGCGCAACGTGATTCGCCAGTTGCGCATCAAGCTCGGCGACAATGCAGCCAACCCGGAATATCTGGAAACCGAACCCGGCATCGGCTACCGCTTTCTGGACAGACGATAAACCGAACAGCGCCGTTACCCTGGCTACGCGGGCTCCTCGCCGACAGTACCGGTCTTAATGTTCGGGTATCCAGACCCAAATTTACCCGACTTCCGTATTACCCCTGCTAAAGGAACGGCCCGGCCAGCCGACACGCTAAGACATTGCCGGGTTCATTCCAGGCTGTTTTCCCCGTGCGAGGTTGTTCCATCTACACGGCCGGTGCCCTCAGAGGATGTATTCACCATGGCTCGATTCTTGTCTCGCTGGTTCTCCAGCGCCCGCTCCACCCTGGCACTCGAACAGGCCCCGCAGGCCATTCTGACGCTGGATGCGCAACACTCCGTCGTTTTCTTCAATGCGGCAGCAGAACGACTCTGGGGTCTGGGGCGCGATGCCGTGATCGGCAAACCCGCTTCCCAGTTGCTGGCGAAAGATGCGTTAAAGCGCCTGGGCGCCTCAACTGACACCTCGCTTGAATCACAGATTAAGGCGGCAGACGGCCATGCCATCTGGGTGCAGCTGGAGGCAGCCGTTATCGTGTCGGGCAGGTCGGTACAGCACACGCTGTTCGTGCGGGACATCAGCCGCGAGCGCTACGCCCGGGAAATGATGAACCAGACTCTGGAGCAGGCGATGGACGCCGTGGTGTCGATCGATGAGCACAACAACGTCACCTTTTTCAACAAGGCTGCCGAAGCGGTGTGGGGCTACCACCGCTCGGAAGTGCTGGGCAACAACGTAAAAATGCTGGTACCAAAAAGCCTGCAATCGCAGCACGATGGCTTTATTAACCGCAACCGAAGCACCGGTGAAAATCGCATTGTCGGCAGCTACCGTGAACTCACGGTAGTGCGCAAAGATGGCACCGAATTGTGGGGCCAGGCCGCCATCAGCAAGATCGAATTCGACGGTCGCATTACCTACACGGCCTTTATAAAAGACGTGACCGAGGAAGTTGAAAAACGGGAAAAAATGGAAATGCTGTCGCTGGTCGCCGACCAGGCTAACAGCGGTATCATTATTACCGACAGCAAGGGCAGTATCGAATACATCAACGCCGGTTTTGAAAAACTGACCGGCTACAGCCTGGCCGAATCACGTGGCAAAAAACCGGGGCCCATGCTCCAGGGTGAAGGCACCGACCCGGAAACCGTTAAGAAGATTCGCGAACATCTCGACCGGCTAGAACCCTTCTACGTTGAGATTCTGAACTACCACAAGAACGGTACGCCTTACTGGGTGTCGCTTTCCATTGCGCCCGTGTTCGACGCACGCGGTCGGATTGAGCGGTTTATTTCGGTCGAGGCCGATATTACCCAGAGCAAGCAGGAGACGGTCGATTTTACCCGTCGTCTGGAAGCCATTGAACGGTCGATGGTGACCATGGAATTCAACCCGGATGGCAGCTTTATCTCTGCCAACAAACTGATTCATGCCAAATACGGCAACAAGGAGAAAGTGTCTCAGGTTGCCAAAGCACTTTGGGCGAAGCTAACAGCGGAGAACATTAAGACGCTGCGCACGAAAGGTGAATTCAGCGGTAAGGATTCCGTCGATCTGACTGGCCTGCCGCCGCTGGCGCTGGACTATCAGGTTGTAGCACTGAAAACGTTCTCGGGTGAGGTGCGCCGCTATGTTTTGTTCGGCATCGACATCACTGATCGCTATCAGGCACTGAGCGAGACCCAGGAAGCTATGGAATCAGTACTGCAAGTCAGTAATAAAATCAGCGGCATCGTCTCGACCATTAATGCCATTGCCGACCAGACCAATCTGCTTGCGCTGAACGCGGCGATTGAAGCGGCTCGTGCGGGTGAGGCCGGACGAGGCTTTGCGGTTGTAGCCGATGAAGTGCGTACCCTGGCCAGCAAGTCGAGTGCTTCGGCCGGTGAGATTGATACGCTGGTGGATGAGACCAATCAGCGCGTTGAAGCACTGGCGGCTTCTTTGAACAAGATTGATGGTTGACCGCGTTCCTTGCATCCGTGTCAGGTACCGGGTAGGCCTATCCGGCACCTGACACTCAACTGGTCGCCAAGATTCACTGATACAAATTTTCTATTATGCTACAAAAAGAAAAACCGCGATCAACGTCGCGGTTTTTTGTGTTCGGTCGCAGAAAATAACCAGTGGCCGTGACGTCCCTGTCTGTTTAGTGCTTACTGCGCAGGTTCGTTGACGTCGTTGGCGATCAGCGTCACGGCAGTTTGCGCCAGAGCGCGACCGTTAAATACCGCACCCGACTTCAAGATTATACCGGTCTGGCCAAGCACAACGCCGTTAAACGTCGCACCGGCTTGCAAGGTCACTTCACCCGCTACCTGCCAGAATACGTTCTCGGGCACTGCGCCACCGGTTAATACGATGGCTTTGCCATCTTCCAGTTTCAGGTCCTGAGCTATCTGAAAGATCCAGACATCAGTTGCTGTGCCTGCCAGCGTAACATCAGAAGTTACCAGAACACCTGTTTCCCATTTGTACAAGCCCGGGTCTAGCGTCAGGCCACCAATTTCGCCGGCACCCAGCTCGGTAAAGTCCGGGTCAACACGGCCAGCCGCATTGGTGTAGGCGGTTTCCATATTGCTGACTGCCGTGGTCAGATCCTCTGGTGTTGGCGAAGTCATATTTGAAGCAAAGAGCTCGCCGGTTACCAATGGTGAGGTGGAGAAAATACCACTCGAATCGAGTGTGTCACCAAAGCCGGTTAACGTTGCACGCGGTGACGGGCTGACGGCGATATCACCGGTGATGTGCGTTGTACCGGTTGTGGAAATGCCGGTCTTGGCCAGTATCACATAATTACCGGCCGTGCCCAGATCTACCATCGCAGGGCTCGAAGACACTTCAGTACCGGTTGTGAATGTGGTTTCAGAAAGCGCCAGGCTGTTGCCGGCCAGGTCCAGAATAGCGGTACTCAGCGTCAGCGTATGAAGCAGGCTCGCGTCCAGATTTTCATCAGGGGTGAACACCACGGTCATCGGGTTTACATACAGCAACTCACCGGATACAACATCAATGCCAGCATTTTTTGACAGCTCAAAGCTGGTTGAGGTTAACGACTCCGGGTCTATCGCTTCGCTAAAGATCACGCTCACTTTTGTGTTGCGCAGCACATTGGGCGCGAGATCAGCGGGACTGATAATTGATGGCGTCGGAACAGCGTTATCAACGGATGAGCCCGTTGTAAAACTCCAGACGTAATCGCTCAGCAAGACCTTATCCGTTTCATCTTCTACCGCTGTGGTAATGGTAGCGGTGTAGACTGTGCTCGCGGTCAGATTGCCACTCGGGGTAAAGGTCGCTGCTTGGGTATCGGCATCGTACGCTACCGCACCGACAACGTTGGATTCACCGGCGCCCTGCACTGTAAAACTGCTTTGTGTCAGCGTTTCGGATTTCATCGACCGGTTGAACACCGCGACAACTTTTGTATTGGTACCCGCTGTGGTCGATCCGGCGACTGGCGCGCTGGAGGTTACGGCCAGAGAGGCGATTACGGTTGTATTGGTATCAAGGTCGCCATTGCTGCCATCACAGGCAGCCAGGGTTACGATGAACAGTGATGCGAATAGGGTAAAAAAGGTGGTCGAGTATCGTTGTAGAATACCCATAATATAGCCTGCTTGTTTGAACCAGTAACACGGAAGGTGTTCAACCGGTTGAGGAGGGTGAGCAACACGTACTCATTCTCGGAAGCCTAGTGCACTGGCTTTGGCCAGTTAGAAAACACAGAGGTTTATCTGAATGCGCGAGTCTGCGCGTTTGGAGAGACCGCTCTAATACGGCTAGGTACTCTTATACTCTCTATTTTTCCAAAAGAACGTTTTATTTGAGATGCTGACTTTTCGCGAGCGCAGTCACTCATTGTCTAATGAATCTTTACACTGAAGGCTTTGTTCTGACTGGCGTTTGACACCGATTTTTTCAGCCACCCAGGGCAGTGCAATCGCAATAATCAGAAACCGCACCACGTGGTGCACCACCACAAAGGCCGGGTCGGCATTCAGGGTTGCGGCAATCAGCACCATTTCGGGCAGGCCGCCGGGGGCAAAGGCGAGAAAAATAGCGGCCGCCGGAATGTCTGTCAGCAGAGTCAGAAGTGCTGTCATCAGTGCGACCAGAGTCACCGTCAGCAACAGGGCAACCAGGCTGTGACCCGAAAGAATGACGGCCGTGCGCCAGCGGATTTTGGCGAACTTGGTGCCCAGATAGGTGCCGAGCACAAACTGCACCGGCACCAGTGCCTGGCCTGGAATGCTCAGATCGGTCAGGCCGGTAATTTGCAACACCGCAACCCCGGTTAACGGCCCCAGCATCAGCGGTTGCGGCCAGCGCAATCGCCTGGCTATCCACAAACCCAGGGCAATGGCACCCAAAGCCCAAACAACAGACTGCCAGGCGGGCAACGCCCAGGCTTCGGCTGGCACAGAGCGAATGCGGTTGATATCGAGCCCGGTCAGGTCGCCGAGACTGACCAGAATCAGCGGCACGAAATAGATGACGGCCAGCACCCGGGTTATTTGCGGGATCAGCATCTGTTTTTCATCGGCGCCGCCGCGCGCGCCCATGATCAGCACCAGCGACTGAGCCCCGGGCACCGAGGCATACAGCGCCGTGGTGCTATCGAACCCGGCAAAACGCCGGAAGTACCAGTGGTTGACTGCCGTTGTTGCTATGACCAGCAACACCATACCGAACAGCGACAGGGGCCAGTGCCAGACGGTAAACACCAGGCTCGGGTCGAGAGCGGCACCGGCATAGATGCCCAGTATCAGCAGCATGGCGGTGAACAGCCGCATCGGAATATGAGGGGTAAAGCCAAGCAGGCCGGCGAGCAGGGTTGATGTTAGGCTACCCAGCATCCAGGGCAATGGCCACGACAGCAGACTGAATACCAGTGCACCCACAGCCCCAATGGCGAGGGTAGCCAGCAGGTTGAACAGGCTGCGCACTTGGGTCTTAAGGCTGGGGGTCATGGGTGTCCGGCGGGATTAACAGGCGCGCGCAGTATAGCAGCCTGGCAAAGGTCATTGAATGTCGCCGCCCGATGACCAGCCCCGGGGTTCATTGCAAAATCAGGCGCCCGCTTTCCACAACCTGATAAAGTGGCGTTCAGGCTTTCTTCAAAAAGCACACTCAACCGGACCCAAGGAGCACGACATGCGAAAAACCATTACCCGGGGCATTCTGCGGGTGCTGCCATTGGCCCTGTCGGTATGGCTGTTCTGGTCGATCGGGGATGGGCTGAACAACGTTGGTCTTGTACTGCTTCGTCTGGTCGGCATCGACCAGCCCTGGGCGGGCAGCGGTGTTGTACTGATTCTGCTGCTGTTGCTGGTCATCGGCCTGGCGTTCAGCGTGAGCCCCATCGCCTGGCTGTTCCAGCAGCTGGAAAATCAGATTCTGCGGTTTCCGTTGTTGAAGACGGTGTACGGCGCCATTAAAGACATGGCCTCGCTGATCAGTACAGACCCGGAACAAACCAAAGAGCGGCAAACCGTTTTGGTCAAACAGGCTAACGACACCTACGTGGTCGGCTTTGTTACCGCCAGTGATATTCCCGGGCCTGTTGGCCAGGCGCTGGAAGCGCGTCATGAAACCGATGAATGGGTGCCGGTGCTGATGCAGATCAGCTATCAGATTGCCGGGGTCACCATTCTGGTGCGCAAATCGGACCTGGTGTATGTCGACTGGCCGTTTGAAGACGCCATGCAGTTCATGCTGACCGCTGGCCTGTACAAGGGAGCCGGTCAGAAAGCACCGTAGCGAGCCGATTTCAGCAACGCTGGCTCCCAGCGCTCTGGTGGCCGTGCGTTCGGGGGTTTTTTCAGTATACTGCTGCCCGTCTGGCGCGCTTGCGCCAGCAGCGTTCTCAGGGCGGGGTGAAATTCCCCACCGGCGGTATCTGACTGGCAGCGAATGCCGTTCAGGAGCCCGCGAGCGCTCGCGGTGACCCGGCTAACTCCGGTTATTCACGGCGAGGTCAGCAGATCTGGTGCGATGCCAGAGCCGACGGTTAGAGTCCGGATGAGAGAGATCGCGAACCACCCAATCGCTGCCGCCTCTGCGTGGCAGTCGTTGCGTACTCGCGCGCCCTGATTCTGGCAATCACCCTAATCGTGAGGGAAACCCATGAATCAGTCTTCAACCCATCGTACTACCCGCGTTGCCGTTATTGCGGCCTCCTGGCATGCCGACATTGTCGGACAGGCCTGCACCGCCTTCGAATCTGAACTGAAACTTCTCGATAGCACGGCCGAGGTCGAGCATCTGCGCGTGCCCGGCGCTTACGAAATTCCACTGCACGCCAAACACCTGGCCAACAGCGGGCGTTTCGATGCCATTGTCGCCTGCGGCCTGGTGGTCGATGGCGGTATCTACCGGCACGACTTCGTCGCCCAGGCAGTCATCGACGGCCTGATGCGGGTGCAACTGGATACCGAGGTGCCCGTGTTCAGCGTGGTACTGACGCCGCACCATTTTCACGAGCACGAGGAACACCAGCGCTATTTCCGCGAGCACTTTGTGAAGAAAGGCCAGGAAGCTGCCCAGGCCTGCCATGCCACCCTGGGCAGCCTGCGCGCGATCACCGGTTAACCTGAACGGCCCGGCGCCATCCGGGCCGGTTATTTTCTGGTTACTGGTTACTGGCTCGACAGAATACCCAGCAGCTTGCGGGTATGGTCGACCGTCTCGACCCCAAGGTCGGTCAGGTAGCCGCCGTCTCTCTGGGTGATCAGCCCTTTGCCATGCAGCCGCTCGGCAGCGGCCACCAGCGCCGGATCGGCCTCCTGGCTGTGCACTTTAATGCCTTCCTGCAATGAAGAGGCCCGAAACTGGGTGAGCAAATTCAGCTCGGCGAGGTGGTCGTCGGAGAAGGGCATGGCAATTCCTGTTGTTGTTCTGGCATTAAGTTATGTTTAGCTGAGTTTTCCCGGTTCGACAAATGCCGGCGTTTAAAACTCAGCTCCAGGGTTGGTCAGCTAAACAATGAATCAGAAGGTGCTCATGCCCGTCGCTTCCATAAACCGGTACAGCACCTGTGGCCAGACCCGGTTGTCGGCGTAGGTTTCGTAATCGACACTGAAGCGTTTGTTGTCGGTGTTGTTCCAGCGCAATTCGAACTAGTCAGCGGCAATTTTAAACGCGGGTAGCTAGTCTGTGCTGTGGTTCAAGTCGCCAACTCAGGGGCGATATAGCTTTTCTTTGAACGTGGCATAGTCACTAACCCTGAAACTCGCTTCAAAATGCTGTATGAACTACTGGCTGGATGTTTCAGGGTCAAGTACTATCGAGGGTGTTCAGATTGACCCCTGCCTGAACCAAAAGGACTTGAGTATGGATAAACAACTACAAACCCTGCAACACAATCTTGAATCCGTGGTACAGCGAGCCGACATGGAGGGCATCGAATTCTGGTTTGTTCGCGACTTGCAAGCCCTGCTGGGTTATATCCGCTGGGAGAATTTTCTGACCGCAATTCGGCGTACCATGGAATCCTTTGAGACCAGAGGCTATGAGGCTTCCGATCATTTTCGTGGCGTCACGAAAATGATCGAACTGGGTAACGGTAAGTGGCCAGCGCGAAATCGACAATTTCATGCTCACTCTTGAGGCACCCATCATAGGCAGCTATTAAGGACTGCTTAGTGATAGCTTCTATTGATGACCTGGGAATGGGTGAATCGACTACACACTACCCAGAGTATTTTGATGACAAGGCAATGCGCGCGACTGGCGAGTGATTGCATCGCTAGGACTGACCGTAATGCCCTCCCATGGCAAAAATATAAATGGACTTGTCATCGAACCGATATATAAGCCTGTCCTTCTGTGAAATGCGTCTTGACCATAAACCCGATAAGTTATGTTTGAGTGGTTCAGGCTTGCCGGTGCCCGTGGATGGATCTTCAGAGCGGAGCATTTCTTTCAACAGCTTACAGAGCGCTTTGTGCAGTTTCTTATCTTTCTCGCGCATTTTTTCATAGGCTATCCAGGTGTTGCCCTCAAATACCAGTGATCTCATTCATCTGCTCATCGTCAGGTGTGTATCCTTGGCCACGGCTATGAGTATCGAGGGAGGCCGCAATTTGTTGCATCAAGTCTTGGTTCTGAAGGACATAGAGGGTTTCTTGCTCTCTTTCCCAGTCTTCAGCACTGATGATCACGAACGCCTCTCCCGCACGACGCGTCACCTTGAGCGGTTCGTGCCTGCTAACAACTTGTTCTACAAGGCTTTTCAGATTGTCTCTGAACTTGTTTACACTGATAACGTCCATTCTTCCACCATACCGTACGGAAACTCCGTACAACTGTAGCGCAGTAACCCTAACAAAGCCAGTTCACGGCAACTGATTTTCCCTCGCCTTGCGGCTCAGAACGTACTGATCCCGCTGGCTTCCATAAACCGGTACAGCACCTGTGGCCAAACCCGGCTGTCGGCGTAGGTTTCGTAATCGACACTGAAGCGTTTGTCGTCGGTGTTGTTCCAGCGCAATTCGAACCAGTCTGCGGCGTCTGCCAGGGCGGTTAGCCCGGTTATCTCGCCGGTTAGCACCAGGTTGGTTTCGAGGTTCAGGTTGTTGAGGTTACGGCGGGTAAAGTTGGCGGAGCCGACAATTAACGTGGCCTCGCCATTGGCGTGCCGGGCCAGCATGAATTTGGAATGGCATTGTTCGCCCCGGGTTTCGCACCAGCGCACGGGTATGCCTGCCCGGTGGAGTTCGAGCGCGGTTTGGCGGTTGGGGATGCCGTTCTTTTCGCGGCCGAAGGCGTCTTTGTTGGCATCGAGCAGGATGCGCAATTGGGCCTGACGGTCGTGTGCGGCCAGCAGGGTTTTGACGATGTCGCGGTCAGACAGGTAAAACACGGCGATGTCGAGCTGGTCGCCTGCGTTTACGCCATTAATGGTCTCCATCAGCGCTTGTTTGATGGCGAATTCGGTGACCACTCTTAACCCGGCATCGGAGGCATCGCCGGTGGCTCGGGTCGATAGCGTCGACTGAACCGTCGGGCCGCCGGAAAACGCCAGTACAGCCTGCTCGGTTGTCAGCAGATCCTGCACGGCGGGTCCGGAGAAGCGCAGGGCAACATTGCCGTGGGCGCTGCTGCCGTCGTGTGGGTTGGCCGAAGTCACCAGCGCTGCGAAGTCGTCACCCCGGCCCTGATCGGCGATAATCACCTTGCGGTGATTGGCCTTGAAATTCGGCAAAATCAGAAAGCTTCGCAGCGATATCCGGCCATCGCCCAGCGGGCTTGCCAGCCTGTCTCCAGTGCTGGTTCCGAAATGCGATAAGAAAGTACGCCAGATGGAAGAATAGGCTGGGTTGCTGTCGCGCAGGGCCTCCAGCCGGGTCAGGGTAACGGTGATCCCCGCTTGTTCCATCCGCTCCAGGTGCCTGGCACGCTGACCGCCATAGACGGTGTTGATCGGGTCGGTAATCAGGTGCGCTTCAAGGTTGGGAAAGCGTTGCTTCTGGGCGATCAGTCGCTCGGTCAGTTCGGCCGACAGCGCCCGGTGCTCTTCCCGCACCTCACCCTGAAAATCGTTGAACAGAAACATGTCGATCAGCACGAAGCGTTCGGCCGCGTCGATCATGGCAAAGACTTCATCGAAAATGCTTTGTTCGAGATGACGCTGGTCGTCGGTGCCAATGTAAGACGTATCGGATAAAAACCGCACATCGCTGACCGGCCGCAGCGGGCCGTCAAAGTTGAGGCCGGGTGGCAAGGGTTTAACGCTGTGGTAGATGCCCACCGCCAGCAAAACCAGCCCAACAGCCACTAACAGTGCAATTGCGATACGACCTCCTGCCCTGGGTACGCCCACCATGGTGCTACTCCTTCAGATCCGGGTGTACATCTTCCATGCGTTGCCCGGGTGTCAGTCCTTCCGGCTCTGTATCGGCTCTGACCGCTGGCCAGACGCCGCCAGAGGCGGAAACAAGGCGTCAATATGCCTTTGAGACAGGGGCTTTTGCAACAAAGTATGCTCAATGGCAAACCCCAGGTCGTCTTCCAGCCGCTCCCGGGGCAGGCCGGACATCAGCAGACAGGGCACGTCAGGCCAGTATTTACGCACCATGGTCACCACGTCGAGGCCGTTCAGCAGACCGCCCAGGTTCACATCGGAAAGGACCAGCCCGGCAGGTTCGTCGCTGTGATGCGCCCAGTCGATGAACTGTTCGCCATGCTCGAACGCCAACACCCGATAGCCGCGTTGTTGCAACAAGTCGGCAAGCGCCTGGCGAACAGCGATATCGTCTTCAACCACTACCAGCGTTCGGCTGGCCTCAAAAGTAAGCGAGGGTTCGACAATGCCGGCGCCGGGGGTCAGCGCCCTGGAGGTAACCGGCCAGCTCAACTCCACCGTTGTACCCTGACCCGGCCAGGATTGCAGGGTGAACTGTCCGCCGCTTTGCTGCACAAAGCCATACACGGTCGACAGCCCGAGGCCACTGCCCTGACCCACCGGTTTGGTGCTGAAGAAGGGCTCCAGCACGCGTTTTTGCAACGCCACCGGTATGCCCTGGCCGGTGTCGGTGACCGTCAGCTCCAGCCGGTCCTGGTCTTCAAGGTAACGGGTACGAACCGTTATGGCGCCCTTGCCGGGAATGGCCGAGACGCTGTTCAGCACCAGGTTCAACAGGGCGTTTTCCAGCTGAGACGGGTCGATGTAAAGGCTACGGCCCGGCGCGGCCAAATCGAGTGTGAGCGTGACCGGACCGGAGACCGAGTATTCCAGCAGTTCAGTCAGCCCCTCGATCAACCGGTCCGGTTCGACCACCTCCGGCGTCAGCCGTTGCTTGCGGCTGAAGGCGAGTAAACGCTGAACCAGCTGGGCACCCCGTTCGCTGACATCCAGCGCGCGGTGCAAATAGGTTGTGCCAGCACCGCTGACCGCTCCGCTTTGCTCCAGCAACTGCAAATTGCCCGATAGCGCCGCCAGCAGGTTATTGAAATCGTGCGCGACGCCGCCGGTCAGGTGGCCCAGTACGTCCATTTTCTGCGCCTGCTGCAATTGCTGCTCGGCCATGCGCCGTTCGGTCAGGTCCCGGTACAGGGTCACAAAGCCGCCATTGGGCATGGGCTGACTGCGGAACTCGATGATCTGACCATCGTCGTAATGGCGTTCAAAGTTCTGCTGGCTCTGGTGGCGCTGCACGTTCATGGTCGGCATGTCGACGGCTTCCTGCTGCACGCTGAGGTTGCGATGCGCCTTGCGCGCCATCAGTGCCTGCACCTCGTCCAGCGCCATGCCGGGCTGCAGGTCGCCGTCGCTGAAATCGAATATCTCCAGGTAGCGCCGGTTCCAGATCACCAGCCGGTCGTCTCGGGAAAACACACTGAGCCCGTCCTGAATCTGGTTATGGATGGTTTCCAGCAGCGTTTTCTGGGTATCGAGTTCAGCGCTGGTGCGCTCGGCTTGCAGGGCGTGCTCGCGAAACACATCGTAGGCGTGCACCAGGTCTCCTATTTCATCCTGGCGATGAATGGGAATTTGCGCCGGCGACTCCTCGCGCCGCGACAGTTGCATCATGTCGTCGGTGACGGTGGCCAGATCCCGAATCAGCCGCCGATTGTTCAGGTAGTACACCAGCAGCGCCAGCATCACCACCAGCGACAAACCCAGGGTCAGCACCCGTGAAGCATTTACCCGGTCGGTCACTGCCGTTTGCTGACGCACCACCACCTGCTGAATATCGGCGGCGAAGCTGTTGGTCTGCTCGGTGAGGCGTTCGGAGTGGGCACGCAGTCGCGCCAGCAGAAATGCCTTGTTTTGCTGAATGCCCTGCAGCCTCTGGTATTCAGCGGTGGCCAGCTCCAGCCAGTCGAGGTAGGCCTCGGGCTCGGCCACGGCCAGCACCAGCGGTCGCAACCGCTCCCGGGTCTGGCGGTTATAGTCGGCCGGGTCGGTAATCGCCCGGTAGAACAGTTGCAGCGGCAGCCAGGGTTCTATGGTGACGGAATGGCCGGCCTCAGTGCTCTCGCGCGCCTGCTGATCGACCTGGAACTGAGCGGCCAGCACGTCTTCGCGAATAAAGAGTTCGTCGTAAACCCGCTCGGTCAGCGCGTCGAGATCGGCTTTGATATTGGCCAGAATAGCCTGGATTCGGGCGCGAA
Organism: Saccharospirillum sp.; assembly: GCA_018402545.1. Classification (GTDB taxonomy): domain Bacteria; phylum Pseudomonadota; class Gammaproteobacteria; order Pseudomonadales; family Natronospirillaceae; genus Saccharospirillum. The sequence goes on from JAGYIL010000002.1 coordinate 211,061, forward strand.
CGTCCGGATTCTGCAACCGTTGCGACAAGGCAAACACCCGCTGGTAGCGGCTTTCGAGCCGCTGACGCTCGGCCTGCAGCTGAAACGGACGCCCGGCCGATGCGAGGTAGGGCGCCAGCGCCACAATCTGCGCCGCTTCATCGGAGAGACTCAGGGCCGTGCGAATTTCCGGAATCAGCAACGCTTCGAACTCGTTCACCGCATCCCGGGTCTGGCTAAGACCGCGCCAGGAAAAGCTGACCAGCGTCAGCAACAGCACCAGACCCACTACAAAGGCAGCCAGGGCTTTGGCGTGTAATGTCCAGCGCAGTGGGTTCATAGCCGTTTGACCGTCGCCTCGAAACGGTAGCCGATGCCGCGCTCGGTTTTAATGTAGTGCGGCGCCTTGGGGTTGGGTTCGAGCTTGCGGCGCAGGCGCAGTATCAGAACGTCGATGGTGCGATCGAAGGATTCGGTTTGAGTGCCGTGGGTCTTTTCCAGCAAATAATCCCGACTTAGCACACGGTTCGCCGACGATAGCAGCACATTCAACAAATTGAACTCACCATAGGTCAGGTCGACCATCTCGCCGGCCGGGTTCAGCAGCGTGCGCCGCGTCAGATCGAGGCACCAGCCATCGAACACCAGGCCTTTGGATACCCGCTGCTCCAGGGTTTTCGGCGTCTGGCTCAGTTGGGTACTGCGCCGCAGCAGAGCCCGCACCCGGGCGACAATCTCGCGCAGATTGAACGGTTTCATCATAAAGTCGTCGGCGGCGACTTCGAGGCCGAGAATGCGATCGGTCTCATCGCCCTTGCCGGTGAGCATCATGATCGGCACGGCCGAATCACGACGGATATCCTGCGCCACGCGCAAACCGCTTTCGTGTTCCAGCTTCAAATCGAGCAAGATCAGATCGGCCGGGTCCTGCGCTTGCAGGCCCAGCAGCGCCTGGCCCGTTTGAACGGGCGTAACCCGGTAGCCCTCCAGCGTCAGGGTGTCGGTCAGTACCTGCAGGATGTCCGGGTCGTCATCGACGATGGCAATGTGATGCGCCTGGGGGGTTGCGGCCATCGGTTTCTCCGGGCTTTTTATCATTATGGTGCCAGGTGAGTCTGTGTATGCGCGTTCGCGCCACTCAGTGACGCATTGGAATGTTAACAGAGTATTTCAAACACGACCCCAAACCCGTGGGGGAAAGCCGTGAAGTGTGGAGCCGGTCGCAGATGTAAAGCCGGCACCATGCCATTCTAGGCCATTCCTCCCAAGCCGAATGATGTCATGACAACCCCTGCAAACCGCTCCCGACTGGCCCCGTTCAGGCTGGCCCCATGCACTGCGTTGCTCGCCTTACTGGTCGCTGGTTGCCAGCCGGAAACCGCCAGCGACGACAGCGGCGATACGTCCGATCCGGTCGATACTGATGACAGCGGCACCTTTGAGCTGGCGCTGGCGGTGCGATCGCTCAGTTATACCCAGGCTAACCCGGGGCCGACTCAGGCCGTGCTGGATGTGCGCATACCGACAGAAGCCACCGTACAACTGGTGTTGAACGATGAGTTGATCGAAGAATGGGATACCGGGGATTCTTGCATTGTATTCCCGGCTTTTACTCAGTGTGCAGACTACCTCGACCAGTCTCTGCCGGTCATGATCGAGACAGGGGGCGAGCAGCATTTTGAACTGACGGCGTTAAAAGGCGGCGACTGGAAAACCGTGACCTTTGAGCGCGACCTTACGTTGGGGCAATGCATCAGCAATGAGGCGTTTTACAACACAGAGGTCCAGGGTGTTCTGCAGAGTCAATGCAGCTCATGCCACAACGGTGGCAACCCGGTGTTCAGTGCCGAGGCCAGTTGGGCGCAGTTTGAAACGACGATTTTCAACTCAACGCACCGGTTGTATCAGGCGCCCTCCCATCAGGAGAATGGTCACAACGCCAAGCCACTGGAGCCTTACGACGAAGACTACCGGGCCATAGCAGAGCTTGTCTGGCGTTCGCTCAATGAATTTGAGTGCTCATAGCCACCGAGCTCAATTCTCGAGTTTCGGAGTTTGGGTTGATTCAGTGGCTATCTTCCGCAGCGGTTACCGATGATGCCTCTGCGGGGTCGGCGTGAACCCTTCCATGGGGCCTAGACCGCAACATCCATGTTGCGGACTACCCCGCAGAGACATCATCGGCACCCGCCGCTCGCTATGTGCGAACCCTGAAACTTGAGATCACAACTCAGAATTGGTTAAGTGGCTAAGGTTTGCATGGCTTACCCACGAGAAAGCGCGAACTTAATAAAATCGGCTTCCGGCATTGGTCGGGCCCAGTAATACCCCTGCCCCTGAGTGCACCCGAGCCTGGCCAGTAATTCGGCTTCAGCCTGGGTTTCGGCGCCTTCGGCCACGGTAGTCAGGTTGAGGCTGCTGGCCATTTGAATAATGGCGGTAACGATGGCGGTGTCTTGCGGGCTCAGTTGCAACTGCGACACAAACGACCGGTCGATTTTCAGCGTGCTGATTTTCATCTTGTTCAGATAACCCAGGTTGGAATAGCCAGTCCCGAAATCGTCGATCGAGAAAGTAACGCCGAGCGCCTGCAACCGGTGAAAGGTGTGGTCGATGTCTTCTCCGGGCTCCATCAGCATCGATTCGGTGATTTCAATTTCCAGCCGGTGAGGCTCGATGCCGGATTCCGTCAGAGCCTGTTCAACCACCCGATCAAGGTTGCCGCGCTTGAATTGCAATGACGATACATTAACCGCCATGGTCAGCCCCGGCAGGCCGACCGAATCAAAGCGGCTTAGTGCCCCGGTGGCCTGTTGCATCACCCACATGCCGATTTCAATGATAAGACCCGACCGTTCAGCCAGGCTGATAAACTCAATGGGCGGAACATTACCGCGCGTCGGGTGTTGCCAGCGCAACAGGGCTTCACAACCGCACAGCTTGCCCGTTTTCAGGTCGATTTTGGGTTGGTAGTGCAACGCAAGCTCGTTGCCTTGTAATGCCTTGCGCAGATCGGAAATGAGTTTGACCTGTGCCTGGGCGTCGTTGTTCATGCTGGTATTGTAATAGCGAATGCCATCGCGACCGGCGCGCTTCGATTCGTACATGGCCATATCGGCCTTGCCTAGCAGGGTGGCGAAGTCTGTGCCGTCGTCCGGCGCTATGGCGATGCCAATAGAAGCCGTAGTGGTCAGCTCGTGGCCTTGCAGCAACATGGGTTCGCGCAGCGTCTGCAGCAGCTCATCCGCCCGGGAGATAATGGATTCACCCGGCGGCAAATCAGGCATCAGCACCACGAATTCGTCGCCACCAAAGCGTGAGACGGCATCCGATGTGCGCACTTCATCCACCAGCCGCTGGGCAATCTGAATCAGGTATTCGTCGCCAGCGCTGTGGCCGAGTGAATCGTTGATGGGTTTGAAGTTATCGAGATCGATAAACAACAGCGCCACCGACTGACCTTCACGCTCACTGTGACGCAGCATCAATTCAAACTGCTCGGCAGCTAGCGTGCGATTGGGCAGACCGGTCAGGCTATCGTGATTGACCAGGGCCTCAACCCGTGCCTGCGATTCCTGGCGACGCTGGTTTTCCTCACCCAGTTGGGTGACCAGATGGCGGATGTCGTTGATCAGCAGGCGAATACAGTAGGCTGTCGTCAACAGGATCAACACCAGCAAAATAGCCACGTTGATGTTGCTCTCGACCGGTCGGGCCTGATGCAGCCCCATCGAATTGGCGCCACCAAGTACCAGCAAACTAACAATCATAACCGCCAGCAAACCAATAAAAATACGCCGGTTACCTATGATGCTCGCAACAACCAGAATGCCGGGGTAACCGAGCACGGCTTCATCGCGCAGGCCATCGCTGTTCCATAAAAAGTAGTAACACAGGCCGGTCATCAGCCCGAGCATCCAGGTGGCGGCCAGCTGATAGCGCTGCTGGCGCACCAGCCAAAGACTCAGAAACAACAGTATCGCAGCCGCTGCCATTGCCAGCGCTGAGGAAACGCGGCCGAGTGCCATGCTTTGTACGGTCGCAACCAGCAGGAAAATCTGCAGGGCCCAGAACATCTGGTTGAGACGTTCGTGATGCAGCTGTCTGACCAGCGGCGACCGGCCAGGCTGATCTGAATTGTGTTCTGATGCCATACCACCCAACAGAAATCATGTGAAGAAAACGGGTTGATTGAACCCTACCGAAACAGTCTAGCCTGAAATGGCTGGTTCGTGGATGCACCGGGCGGTTATTCCCGCAGAACCGCCGTTAATGCAACAGAACAGCAGGCAAGCGCCGCGCCAAAACGGTGCACACCCTGGTGCAGGGTGATCGACTTGGTGCGCAGTGAAGGCGGCAGTATCGGGACCACGCCGGTAAAACCCCGTGATACCGGGCCTCTGAAACGATTGTTTCAGCCTAACGTCGATTTGAATGATTGTTCGGCCATCTGGCCTGCCCTTTGCAATATCCCTGTACCGGCTCCGGCCAATCCTAAAGCCACACACAGGGGAACACCATGAACAAAGCATCTCTGGTTGCCAGCGTCGTTGCATTGCTTAGCGCCACGGCCGCTTCTGCGACCGATATCAAATTTGCACTAGACTGGAAATTCGAAGGCCCTGCAGCGCCCTACCTGATGGCCATGGACCGTGGCTACTATGAGGAAGAAGGCCTGGACGTCAGTATCGATACCGGTACCGGCTCGCTGGAGGCCATTCCCCGGGTTGGCTCAGGCACTTACCAGATGGGCTTTGCCGACATCAATTCGCTGATTAAATTCCGCGACCAGGACACTGACGTGCCGGTTCAGGCGATCATGATGGTGTACGATGCGCCGCCGTTTGCCATTGTCGGGCGCAAGAGCCTGGGCGTGATGGAACCTGCCGACCTTGAAGGCAAAACGCTGGGCGCACCGGCCACCGACGGCGCCTTCGCCCAATGGCCAGCCTTTGTGCAGTCCAATAACCTCGATGCCAGCCAGATCACCATCGAAAACGTCGGCTTCCCGGTACGTGAGCCCATGCTGGCCCAGGGCGATGTCGACGCCATTACCGGCTTCTCGTTTTCCTCCTACATTAACCTGAAATCCAAGGGCGTCGATGCCGATGACATCAGCGTTATGCTGATGAGCGATTACGGCCTGAAACTCTATGGCAACGCCATCATCGTTAACCCGACCTTTGCCGAAGAAAACCCGGAAGCGGTCACCGCCTTTCTGCGGGCCACCATTCGCGGCTGGCGCGACACCATCGCCGACCCGGAAGCCGCTGTTGACTACGTGCTGGCCCACAACAGCATTGCCCGCAAAGAGGTTGAACTGGAACGGCTGATCATGTCGATCGACGACAACATCCTCACCGATGCCGTTATTGCCAATGGCATGGGCGACATCGACCCCGAACGCATGCGCGAGGCCATCGACCAGATTGGAATCGCCTACAGCTTCAACAACAAACCCGAGGTCGACGACATCTTCACCGATGCCTATTTGCCCAGCGCTGAAGAGCGGATGCTGCAATGATTTTAAGACCGCACCGTTCGGGATTTATTGGGTAACCGCAAACCCAAATTCCGTTCGGGGTGAGCCTGTCGAACCCCCTTGGGGGCATGGTGGAACCGGTGACTAGTCATGTTCCCCAAGGCCCTTCGACAGGCTCAGGGCGAACGGTTGTTGGACACTTCCACTTTCAAGACAGGCCCGCAGTATGAGTGTGATTGATATAGAAGGCTTACGCCTCGGCTACGGTGGCATGGCCCCGGAACAGCTGGTGCTCAACGGCATCGACCTGCACATCGACAGCGGCGAATTCGCCGCCATTGTCGGCCCGAGCGGCTGTGGCAAGTCGACCTTCATGAAACTGCTATCCGGCTTGCTGACCCCTCAGGAAGGCCAGATTCTGATCGACAACGAACCGGTCACCGGGCCACGCAGCCAGGTCGGCATGGCGTTTCAGAATGCCATCATGCTGCCCTGGCGCACCACGCTCGATAACATCCTGCTGCCGCTGGAAGTGGCGCCGGCCACCAAGTCGGACTTTCGCCACCGCAAGGCCCAGTACCGGCGCCAGGCTGAAGATCTTCTGACGGCCGTTGGCCTCGAAGGCATGGGCAGCAAGTACCCCTGGGAGTTGTCTGGCGGTATGCGCCAGCGGGCTTCTCTGTGTCGCGCCATGATTCACGAACCGCCGCTGTTGTTGCTCGACGAACCTTTCGGCGCACTCGATGCCTTTACCAAGGAAGAACTCTGGCTGGTGCTGCAGACGTTGCGCCAGCACCGGACCTTCACGGTGTTAATGGTCACCCATGACCTGACCGAGGCGGTCTACCTATCCGACACCGTTTATGTGATGAGCGCACGGCCAGGGCGCATGCTGGTGCGTCAGAACATCACCTTTGACCAGCCGCGCGACCTCGACATTCGCTTTGAACCCGGCTTTGTGAGCCATGTGCACGACCTGCGTGAGCACATTCGCGGCACCCGGGCACAGGCTGCTGCAAAACCAGTCGTGGGAGCCACCTCATGACCACTAGGACCCAATCAACACCGGCAACCGCCACACCACGTCCTTCACGTTTGCGGCACTGGCTTGGCTGGTTTCGCCGTGAAGAGGCGATGTCGTTCTGGATTATTATTGGCTTTTTCGTGGTCTGGGAAGCAGTCTGCCATCTGTTTTCCCTGCCCGTTTATTTTTTGCCGCCGCCGTCAGTGATTGCCCAGGCAGCGGTGGAATTTCAGCGCGCCCTGATGATCAATTCCATTCAGACGCTGTGGACCACCATGGCTGGCTTTGGCTTCGCCGTGGTGTTCGGGCTGGTGCTCGGTGTTGCCGTCGGTGGTTCGCGCCGGCTTTACCGCGGGCTGTATCCGCTGATGGTGGGTTTTAATTCGGTACCCAAGGTCGCCCTGGTGCCCATTCTGGTGCTCTGGTTCGGCATCGGCTCGGTTCCGGCGATCATTACCGCCTTTCTGATTTCGTTTTTCCCGATTGTGGTCAACGTCGCTACCGGCCTGGCCACCACTGAACCGGAAATGGACGACATACTGCGTGCCCTGGGTGCCAGCAAGCTGGATCGGCTGCTCAAAGTCGGCTTGCCCGGAGCGATGCCGCATTTTTTCGGCTCGCTTAAAGTGGCGATCACCCTGGCTTTTGTCGGTTCGGTCGTCTCTGAAACCGTGGCGGCCAATTCCGGGCTTGGCCACATGATGCTGATGGCCCAGGCCAACTTCGAAGTGCCGCTGGTGTTCGCCGGTTTGCTGGCGCTGGCCATTGAGGGGGTGCTGATGTACGCCCTGTTCGTGGTTATCGAAAAACGCATGACCGGCTGGGCCTTCCGGGCGCAGACCGCTCAGCAATGATTAACCGGGCAAGGAGCAAGCCGTAATGATCCACACCAAACGCGCCCTCGGCGGCGCCTGTGTCGCGCCCCACCACAGCGCCGCCCAGGCCGGGCGGGATGTACTGCAGGAAGGTGGCAATGCGGTGGAAGCCATGGTCGCCGCTGCGGCCTCCATCGCCGTGGTGTACCCGCATATGAATGCGCTGGGTGGCGATGGCTTCTGGCTGATCAAACCGGCCAATGGCACACCCATCGCCATCGATGCCTGCGGTCCGGCAGCGCAAGCGGCCGATATCGATTTTTACACCGGTGCAGGCGAAGCCACCATCCCCAGCAGGGGCCCGCGCGCGGCCCTGACCGTCGCGGGCACCATCGGCGGCTGGCAGCAGGCATTGAAGGTCGCCCATCAACTCGGTGGCAATACCCCAGTCTCTCGCTTACTCGCCCCTGCCGAACAGCAGGCGCGAGAAGGCATCGTGGTCAGCCAGAGCCAGGCCGCCCTGACGCGCGCCAAATTTGACCAACTGGCTCAGCAACCCGGTTTTGCCGAGGTGTTTCTCAACAACGGCCAGCCACCTTCCGAAGGCGACATCCTGTACCAGCCCGATCTGGCGGACACACTGGCGCAACTCAGCCGTGCCGGACTCGACGACTTTTACCGCGGTGACCTCGCCCAAACCCTGTCGCAAGGGCTGGAAGCACTCGGCAGTCCGGTGCGTCGTGCAGACCTTGAGGCGTTTCGGGCACGCCTGGTCGAGCCGCTGCACACCCGGCTGCAAGGCAGCACGATCTACAACCTGCCACCACCGACACAGGGGCTGGCGTCACTGATCATTCTCGGCCTGTTCGATCGACTGAACGTCACCGAAGGCGAAGGCTTTGACCACCTGCACGGCCTCATTGAAGCCACCAAGGCCGCGCTCACCGTGCGCGATCAGGAGTGCATCGACCCCGACTGGCTGACGGATTCACCGGCACGCTGGCTCACACCCGAGGCGCTGGACGAACAAGTCAAAACCCTATCAATGACCCAAGCCCGCCCCTGGCCCAACCCAACCAAACCTGGCGACACCGTCTGGCTGGGCTGCATCGACAAAGCCGGCAATGCGGTCAGCTTCATTCAAAGCATCTACTGGGAATTCGGTTCGGGCGTCGTCGTACCGGGCACCGGCGTTACCTGGCAAAACCGGGGCACCAGCTTTTCGCTCGACCCGGCCGCCCGCAACGCCCTCAGCCCGGGCCGCCGACCCTTCCACACCCTGAACCCGGCCCTGGCCGAGTTCGACGATGGCCGCACCCTGGTGTACGGCACCATGGGTGGTGAAGGCCAGCCACAGACCCAGGCAGCCATCTTCAGTCGGTACGCGATGTTCGGACAATCGTTGCAGCAAGCCGTTACCGCGCCGCGCTGGCTGCTGGGCCGCACTTGGGGCGATACCGACACCCGACTAAAACTGGAAAACCGGTTCGACCCGGCGCTGATCGATCAACTGCGTACCGCCGGACACGACGTCGAAATACTCGATGAAGCCTTCAGCGACACCCTGGGCCACGCCGGCGCCCTGGTGCACCGGCATGATGGCGTGATTGAAGGGGCGGCGGACCCCAGAGCCGATGGGCTGGTGGCTACGTTATAGCGGGCCCTTAATCTTACAGAGGAAATGCCATGCAACGTTGTAGCGCTATTATCACTGATGACCCGGTTCATGCATCACCCACTCATCCGGGGCCTTTAACCGGTCTGCGTTTCGCGGTTAAAGATGTAATGGATGTGGCCGGCACCACCATGGGCATGGGCCACCCCCAGTGGGCAAGCACTCACCCCGTTGCCGATCAACACGCGGTCTGCATCAACCAGTGCCTGGCACAGGGCGCCGAGCTGATAGGCAAAACCCAGACTGATGAACTGACCTACAGCCTGGCTGGCAACAACCATCACTATGGCGTCGCCCCGAACCCGGCAGTACCGGATGCCACCCCGGGTGGTTCATCCAGTGGTTCAGCCTCGGCCGTGGCTCAGGGCCTGGTTGATTTTGCCATTGGCACTGATACCGGCGGATCCATCCGCATCCCGGCCAGTTATTGCGGCCTATACGGTCTGCGCCCCAGCCATGGCGCGGTTAGCCGGGCTGGTGTGGGCAGCCTGGCGCCGCAGTTTGATACCGTCGGCTGGCTGGCACGGCGCGCCGATATTCTGATGGCCGTGGGTGATGCCCTACTGCCACACAGCGAGGTGCCGATTCCAAACCAGGTAGCCCTGCTCAGCGATGGCATGGACCTGGCTGGTACCGGGGTAGCCCAGCAGGCGCGCCGTGCAATACGGTCACTCGGGCTACCGGTGTCTCGCTCCCTGTCAGTCGGCTCGCTGGAAAGCTATCGCCGGGTCTTTCAGGTGGTGCAGGCCTATGAAGCCTGGCAGACGCATGGTGAATGGATCACCAAGAACAACCCTGTGTTTGGCCCAGGTGTCGCCGAACGCTTTGAAGCCGCCTCAAAAATAACGGTTGAAGAGGCCCGGGCTGCCCAGGCAAATTTGAATGGCCTGCGCCAGCGGGTTCGCGACCTGATCGGTGACGATACCGTCTGGTGCATGCCCACCGTGCCAGCAGCGGCGCTTCCCGTCTCCGCTCCCGCCGAAGAAGTCGACCGCATTCGCGGCCAAACCCTGTGCCTGACGGCGGTAGCGGGTGTGGCTGGCTTGCCGCAGTTGTCATTACCCTGGCTTCGCGATGCCCGCGGCCCGGTTGGCTTTTCACTGATCGGCCCACCTGGCAGTGACCGTCATCTGTTGCGACTTGCCCGCAACCTGGCGTTTGCCAGTCATCGGCGCAAGGCTCCGGGGCCGGTACCAGCAGTTTAAGTCTCGTTCGCCCTGAGTCTGCCAAAGGGCCTTGGGGGAACCAGCCACTGGTTTAATAAAGCCCCCAAGGGGGTTCGACAAGCTCACCCCGAACGGAACTGGAAACACTGGCAACCTTACCTACTCCCGTTCGATGGAATGGTCTCCTCCCCCTCAAGCGGCATCACAATGTGCCATGATTGGAGTTGAAGACAACAATCAAAAGAGTGGAGGAGACCGTGAACAACATTAGCGTATTAGGCTTGGATTTGGCAAAGAACTCCTTTCAAGCGGCTATTTTGAATGGGCATGGAAAGCAGGTGCGCCAACGCACGTTGAGACGCCAGCAGGTACTCGAGTACCTGATGAATGCCGACGTTGATGTGATTGCCATGGAAGCCTGCTCTGGAGCACACCACCTGGCCAGAACGCTGCAAGCGGCCGGGCGAGCTGTACAGTTATTGCCAAGCCAACATGTAAAAGGCTATCTGCGTGGTCAAAAGAACGACCGCAATGATGCACTGGCGATTGCCGAGGCTTGCCAACATGGCAGGATTCGACCGGTCCAGGTCAAGACACAGGATCACCAGGACGACCAGGCATTCCACCGAATCCGTAATCGCTTGAAGCAGGATCAAACGGGTCTGATCAATCAGATGCGAGGGTTGCTGTCTGAGTATGGACTGGTCATTGCGCAAGGGGTCGCTTCGTTCCGCAAGGAAATCCCCTGGGTATTGGAAGACGCGGAGAATGGGCTAAGCCCCCGGTTCAGAGAACTGCTGCATCGACGTTATCAACATTGGCTGGCGTTACAAGAAGAACTGGACTGGTTTGATCGGTGTTTGAATGAGCAGGTCAAACAAAACCCGGTTTGTCAGAAGTTAATGGAACTGCCGGGAGTTGGCCCTGTTGTAAGCAGTCAGCTGGCGTGCTGGATGGGCAATGGACACCAGTTCAGTCGGGGGCGAGATGCGTCAGCCGCCCTGGGAGTTGTGCCCCGTCAATACAGCACGGGCGGGCGGGAGTCCCTTTACGGCATTACCAAGCGCGGTGATCCAAACCTGAGAGCGGCCATGGTACACGGGTGTCGAGCCGTTGTGGCGGCGGCCGTCAAAAGGGGGAAAGACGATCGGCTCAGTCAATGGATACAGAGCCTAGTTGCGCGACGAGGCTTTAACAAAGCGGTTGTGGCGCTGGTCAACAAACTGGTACGGGTGGCTTGGGTGATTGTAGCCCGGGGCAAATCCTACCAGCCTGCGGGTTAACCTGACTGCAAACAGACTAACCTGCAAACCGAGCACGTTGAAAGAAGGAGAGCACGTCCCAGGTTGCGTAAGTAACAGACATTGATGTGACACAGGTCAGACCGGCATATTGAAAACCTGATCAGGGCGATGGCTTTAGAGGCCGACCGTTCGTATAGGACAATATGCGCGCATTATCATCAAGGCCAGAGGCTAAGCCTCGAGAACAGGCCGGATATACGACAGCAAACCTGAAAACACATCAACGAAGTTGCTTGCACAATGGGAGGAGACCATATACGTCCTGAGCTTGTCGAAGGGCCTTAGGGAGAAGGAACATCCACCGGAAAATAATCTTCTTAATACTTGACCTTCCAAGGACTGGAAGGTCTAGGCTGTGTCTCATACATTCTGGTGCATGTCGCATCGTTAAGGAGAGACCATGAGCCAAGCACAGTCCGACACAGTGGCGCTGCGCGACCCGGTCTGCGGTATGACCGTATCGCCCGATACCGCCAAGCATCACAGCGAGCACGACGGCCACGACATTTATTTCTGCAGCGCCGGCTGCAAATCCAAATTTGATAACGACCCCAACGCCTACGAGACCGCCGAAGATCCGGTCTGTGGCATGACGGTGCGGCGTGACCGGCCCAAAGGCATGGCACGGCATGAAGGCAAGGCACACTATTTCTGCTCGGAACGCTGCCAGCACAAGTTCGAGGAAAACCCGGAACGCTACCTCGACCCGAGTGAAGCCCCGGAGCCCATGCCCGAAGGTACGAAATACACCTGCCCAATGGACCCGGAAATTGTGCAGGAAGGCCCCGGCACCTGCCCCAAATGTGGGATGGCACTGGAACCGATGACGCCGTCACTGGAAGACACCGGCCCCAGCCCCGAGCTGATCGACTTTACCCGGCGCTTCTGGATCAGCGTAGTCGGCGCAGTGCCCTTATTACTGATCACCATGGGCCCGATGCTCGGGCTGCCGTTTCGCAGCTGGCTGGGTGAAGGCACCGCCATCTGGCTGGAATTGATACTTGCCACCCCCGTCGTTCTCTGGGCCGCCCAGCCGTTTTTCGTGCGTGGCTGGAACTCCATCATCAACCGCAGCCCCAACATGTGGACGCTGATCAGTCTGGGGGTGGGTGCCGCCTTTGCTTACAGCGTCGTCGCGACACTGGCGCCCGGGGTGTTCCCCGCTGCCTTCCGCATGGAATCGGGCCAGGTACCGGTCTATTTCGAAGCCGCAGCCGTTATTGTCGCCCTGGTCTTCCTCGGCCAGGTTTTGGAACTGAAAGCCCGCGAACGCACCGGCTCAGCCATTCGCGCCCTGCTCGATCTTGCCCCCAAAACCGCCGTGCGCATCAACGATAATGGTGACGACGAAGAAGTTCAGCTCGACCAGGTACAAAGCGGTGACCGCTTGCGGATCAAACCTGGCAGCGGCATCCCAGTCGATGGTGTGGTGGCTGAAGGCCAGTCATCAGTCGATGAATCCCTGATCAGCGGCGAACCGGTGCCGGTGGAAAAAACCAAAGGCGATCAACTGACTGGCGGCACCCTCAACAAAACGGGCACCCTGGTCATGACCGCCGAACGCGTTGGTTCCGAAACCGTGCTGTCGCAGATCGTCGCCATGGTGGCCCAGGCCCAGCGCTCGCGCGCGCCGATTCAGGGCCTGGCCGACCGGGTGGCGAGCTATTTCGTGCCCACGGTCGTCCTCGTCGCCATTGTCGCCTTTATCATCTGGTCGCTGGTCGGGCCAGAACCGGCCATGGCCTACGCCATTGTTGCAGCGGTTTCCGTTCTGATCATCGCTTGCCCCTGTGCCCTGGGACTGGCAACCCCAATGTCGATAATGACCGCAACCGGTCACGGTGCCCAATCGGGCGTGCTGATCAAGGATGCCGAGGCACTGGAGCGGTTTGCCAAGGTCGATACCCTCATCGTCGACAAGACCGGCACCCTGACCGAAGGCAAACCCAAGGTCACCGATATGGTCGCCCTGAACGACCAGGATGAAACCACCCTGCTCGGCTGGATCGGCAGCCTGGAACGCAGCTCCGAACACCCGCTGGCCGAGGCCATAGTGGCCGAAGCCAAGCAGCGTGAAGCCAAACTTCAGGAGCCTGAAACCTTCGATTCGGTGACCGGCCAGGGCATTGTCGGACGTGTTGACGGCCATGACCTGTTAATGGGTAATGCCGCCCTGTTCGACGACAAAGGCATTAATTTAACTGACGTTGAAGAACAAGCCGACGCAATGCGCAAAGAGGCCAAAACGGTCATGTACCTGGGCGTCGACGGCAAACTGGCCGGCCTGATCGCAGTGCAGGACCCAATCAAGAAAACCACCGCCAACGCCATTCGTGCACTGCAGGCGCAGGGCATGCGCGTCGTGATGGCCACCGGCGACAACGCCACCACGGCCAAAGCCGTCGCGGCCGAACTGAACATCGACGAAGTACGCGCTGGCGTGTCACCCGAAGGCAAACAAAAACTGGTCAATGAACTGCGCGATAAAGGCGCCGTCGTGGCCATGGCTGGCGATGGCGTCAACGACGCACCCGCTCTGGCCGCTGCCGATGTCGGCATCGCCATGGGCACCGGCGCCGATGTAGCAATGGAAAGCGCAGGCATCACCCTGGTAAAAGGTGACCTGAACGGCATCGTCCGCGCGCGCACCCTGGCCCATGGCACACTGCGCAACATCAAACAGAACCTGTTCTTCGCGTTCGTGTACAACACCCTGGGCGTGCCCGTCGCCGCCGGTCTGTTTTACCCGATCTTCGGTGCCTTGCTGTCGCCAATGATCGCCGCAGCCGCCATGAGCCTGTCGTCAGTCTCGGTGATTGGTAATGCGTTAAGGTTGCGCACCCTTAAGCTGGATGCGGCGCTCGACAAAGAATAAACCGCAGCAGAGAAGCAGTGAACCGGTCACATCTGTTTATTCTCACCATGCTCAAAGGGCCTCAGGGTTGCGACGTCGTTGAGGAATCAAAAGACGTTGAGACCAGTGAAATGTACATACGGTCTCAGACGTTGACCTATACAATCAGTGACACTCGGTAATTAACAGCCTGTGGTTGATCAGGGTGGCAGTCAATCTGAGAACTTAACATCTGTTACCTTCAGTCAGGAGTTGCGTGACGTGAAACAGGAAGTACAGCAGACCACCCGGACCATTCACCGGCCGGCAGCAGACAGTTGATGGCCCGCCTACACGTCGCCTTCGTTGCCGTGGCTCTGCTGTGGGCTGTCTTTCTGCTCAACCTGGTGTTGCCCCAGATCGACTTGCGGGTATTGGGCGTGGTACCCCGTAATCCGGAGCGGCTCTGGGCTATCCTGACCAGCCCCTTCCTGCATGGTAACTGGAGCCACCTGATCAGCAACAGCATTCCGCTGTTCCTGTTCAGTTGGCTGGTGATGCGACGCAGTAAAGGCCGATTCATCGCCGCCAGCGGTTTCATCATCGTCGTAGGCGGGCTCATCCTGTGGCTGATAGGTCGCCCGGCGCTGCACATCGGCGCCAGTGGCTGGGTGTTCGGGCTCTGGGGGCTGATCATTGCCGATGGCTGGTACGAGCGGACACCCGCCGCCGTGCTGACCAGCGTGCTGGTAGCCCTGCTGTACGGCGGGATGGTGTGGGGGTTATTGCCTCAGCCGACCATCAGCTTCGAGGCGCATTTGGGCGGACTGGTGGCCGGCGTGTTCTATTCAGGACTCAGCCATCGCAACCGCCGCGTAGCACGGCATTGATGTTAAATGTGTGTAAGTATTGGCCTCGCCGCATCGACCGGAAGCAGCTATCGGATGGGTCACATAGACCATTACTCAAACCTTTGGATGCGCTCGTCGGTCGCAGGGTGACTGGAGAGGTACTCTTCCCAGGCCCTGGAGCCATCTCCGCCGGCACCGTGACTGTCCATCATCTTCTGTAACGCCGATGCAAAGGCTTTCCGGTCCAAACCAGCGGCCAGCATCAATTCCATTGCTGCTGTGTCGGCCTCCCGTTCCATATCACGCGAATAAGAGAGCTGCGCCAGAGCATATGGGGCGGTGACGATGATTTCGGAGAGGGCCTCGCTGTCGCCGGTGATCAGCAAGGTGGCAGCGACCAGGGCGGAGGAGCTGATGATGCCCCGAATGCCGTGATCGTGTTGGACATGGCCGATTTCGTGCGCGGCTACGGCCAGGAATTCGGCTTCATTGACCAGTTCCACGAACTGATCGGTGAACACCAGGGTTCCGTCTGGCAGGGCGAAGGCGTTGGCACCAAAGGCGTCGCTGCTGTAGAACAGCACCCGGACGTTCAGACCGGTCAGTTGGTCTCCAAAATGGCGATCGAATGTCTGGCGAAGCTCCTGCTGGCGTTCGTCACTCAGTTGAGTAGGCGTCAGCCAGCCGCGCTCCATCCAGCCCAGCGCCTCATTACCCGCCAGCTCCCGTACCTTGTCGGGCACCAGTGGTGCGGTAACCCGTGCCATGGCCGGAATGCCGTGCCGGTAAGTAGCCCAGCCGGTCACAACAACCACAATCAACAAACCAAGAATCCAAAGGGGCGCGCGCTCCAGCTTTGGTAACCAGAGGGTACGTTCGCCCTGGTGACCAAAGTGGCGCAATGCCATATCAACAAAGTCGTTGTCGCGGGTTTCCAGCCTGCCTAGTTCGGGCAATGTCAGAAACCTCGGGGACCGGCCCAGCCGGTCGCTGACCGTAACCCGGTTGAACGGGCAGCGGTACTTTTTGTCGAACGCCTGAAAACTCAGCCAGCCACTGGCATCCAGCAATACCATGACGGTCTGGCTGTCGGCAAAACCCTCGGGGTAAAAGTGAGCGCTAAAGGTTTGCGTCATGTCAGTAGTCTGCCCGGTGTTGAAGGCCGCCACCGGCGACCTGCAACAGCTCCGTTAGATGCCAAAGCCAACATCCACGTCGTAGACTTCGCCCAGCTCTTCACCGACAGCAGACATTTCTTTTGCCTGGCTGGCCGCGATGCTACCGAGGTTACCGGCATGCAGGAAGGTAAGAGAATTCGCGTTCAGATGCGCCAGCCGAACCTGGGCCCACGGAAAAGCCAGACCCAGAGTGAGCGCTACCACAATCGAATTGCTGATAAACACCCAGATAAAACGACCGACTGGCATATTGGCCTCAAAGCGATTTCTCTCCAGATTCACACCCTTCCAGTACACATTGAACAACAAGGGTTTGAACGCCAGAGACAAACCGTAAATGGCCAGATAGCCCACCAGCATCAGAGGTATAGACACCTGGCTGAAACCGATGGCGATTAACGCAATGGACGCGATAATACCGATCACCAAGCCCAGCACAACCGACTGATATTGCCTGACCGTCGCATCAAACTTGAAGGCTTTGTTGCCATAGGCGTGGTTGGTGACCACATACCGGGCGGCATAATGCATGGCATGCGGCATCATGATGCCCAGCGTGATCATGCCGAGCAGCGGGTACAGAAAAAACGCCTTGCAGGCGGCCCAGTAGGTGCCGGTGAAGCGGAAACGCACGCCACGGTAAGCGGAATAACGGGCATTGAATCGCAGGCCGGCGTTAATCAGCCAGGGCATCGCCGCCATGAAAGCCAGCATGAAAAGGCCGTACACTTCAGGGGAAATGAAGCTCGACATCATGGAAAAGGCAACAAAGACCGCCACAGCGATCAGACGCCCCTTCAGAATTTGACCGCCGGTGGCCAGGTACTCAAAGGAAGCACCCGCGACGTCGGTATTGCCATAAAAGTACCGCTTGTTACGGACCTTGGCCCAGGCGGAGTAAATACCCAGTGTCAGCACCGTCAGCGCGATGTTAACAATCCAGATGCCGAAATATTCGCCACCACGGCCATTGAAGGCAACGGGAATGGGCTTGAGAGAAGGTCGGGAAGTGACCGGAGTGTCGGTCAGGGACTGGCTCGTCATAACGTTTCCTTGTTCGTTATCTGTTATTTTTCACTGCGCAGGCATTCATGCCTGCCGCTCCCTCTTGGAACGAACCGAAACTTTACCTCTTTACACTTTCTAGATAAAGCGTGGTCACTAACCAAGCAATAACACTCTGTTGTATAGTTCCCCAACTGTATGGATCTCAACCACCACCGTTCAGGGAAATTGTCATGGCGTTCGCCTACCTTGGATCCCGTTACTCTCGTTTCAGCCTGGTGCTGCTCGGCATCCTGCTGACCGCCTGTTCATCTCAGCCAGAGCGCATCCGCTCGGCCAGTATCAGTGAAGCGGGTCAACTGGCTCAGTCGGAAAACCCCGACGACCGCGACATTTCCCACCTTTCAGAACCCGCGACACACTGGTACGCCGATACGGCAGCGACCCTGATCCTCAATTCAGGTGACCACTCATCAGGGCGTTCACTCGACGGTCATTCGGGCTGGAACGAACCTGAATTCGACTCGGGGCGATTCTGGGTTGGGCGGTATTTCCCGGAAATTGGCCGGCAATCCACCTATCACAGTCGCCACGGCTACGAATTTGGCGCGGCGGGGTTTGATGATGGGATGGAGATCACGCTATCTGCCTATTACCTCGATGCGGCTTTTGATCACGAACGAGGCAACACTCTGGAAGACCCGGGTGTTATCGGCTGGCAACTGACTGCGGGAAAACGCTGGCCCCTGTTCAAGCACCTGTCATTGCAGGCCGGTGGGGGTTTTGGTTCGGGCTGGTTGCTCTGGGAGTACGACAATCCACTGATCGATGGCAGCGACCACATTGAAAGCGACAGCCTTGCCTTTTTCAGCATCAGTACACCCCTGTCGCTGCAATCCCATGCGGGGCCAGTGATGACGGAGTTTATTGCCCTGCCCACCCTCCGCTTCTCGGAAGATTACAGCGGCGAAGGGTTCAGCAATGACATTACTCACTTTTACCGGGGCATCCCGTTAGCCATACGGATCAGTGTGGTTTTTTAATGGACGGGTAATCTTTGTGTATGGTGGCTTGCGCCGTCGGGCAGACCAATTGACGATAGCGGCATGAACCACAGCGCCGCATTTAAACAGACTGTCCGCTCCGGGCTTTCCCACAGCCTGGGTGCCCGGCTGTCTGTCAGCGGACGATTTCAGTTGCTGCTTATTGCACTTTTGCTGCTTACCTGGAGTCTCACAGGCGTGCATAGCGCTGCGATGGCAACGCCATCGACGGATCCGTTGGCGGCGGTTATCGCCGCCGATGAAGCGACGCATCATGCGGCCATGGCCTCACACCACGCTGCGACCGCCAGCGCGCACGGAGACCCTTCTCTGCCTCACGACCATTGTGCCGATCATTGCCTTAGCGTCATGTTGCCCGTGAGCAATCCCGAGGTAGCCTCGCGTGAGGTTGCCCTGCCCCCTGAACTACAGTCTGCTCACTGGGAACCCTGGCGAGCTGACCTGACACCCCCGCCCCCAAAACCCGGTTCGTTTATAACCCTGTCCTGAGCGCCTTGTGCATCTGGAGACCACTGGCGCAACTCACCTGAACGCGCGGTGCTGAGTGCTCGTCACTGCCAGGAACGCAAGGCCACTTATCGATATCTGTAAATAGGGAACGACCATGTCACATCAAACAACTTTATTGCACAGCTCCACCACCATAAACCGCATCCGTAACCTGAAGTGGATCCCTGCCTTGGCCTTAAGCACCCTGGTGCTTTCCGCCTGCTCTATGCCCATGCACTCGACCATGCAAGAAGGTAAGAGCGGTTCCGCCATGCACGGTTCAGACATGTCCGGGATGGGCGCCATGAGCAACAACCCCTTCGCCGCCGCCAATGCCCGCATGATGCAGGACATGCACAGCAACCCGCCCAGCGGTGATGTCGACTACGACTTTGTCGTCGGCATGATTCCGCATCACCAGGGGGCTGTCGATATGTCGGAGATACTGCTTAAATCCGGTCAGGCAGACCCTGAACTGGCCAAGCTGGCCGAGGAGATCATCACCGCGCAAAGTGATGAAATGGCCTTTATGGAAAGCTGGCTGAGAGACAACCCGGACCCCCGGCCCGACGACCAGGCGGATGAGATCATTCAAGCTTACCAGGCTTCAATGATGACCATGATGGGCGGCATGCACGGCGAACGCGACGCGGACATCAACACCCGCTTTGTAACCGGCATGATCCCGCATCACCAGGCCGCCATCGAAATGGCCGAGGTCGTGCTGGAGTACAGTGAGGATGCCATGCTGCGCAACATGGCCGAAGCCGTGGTGCGCGAACAGAACCGGGAAATCCGGGAAATGCGCGACTGGCTGAATCGCCAGTAAGGCCCTGCCGGCTCCGAACGCCTGGCGTTCGGGGCCATTTTATCGGACGTTCACTTATTCATTGGTCGTCTGACCGCGACTGGCGCGTTCGCGTTCCAGCCAGAGTTGATAGATCTCATCCGGCCAGTAACTCTGAAAGCTGGCAATCACCTCAACAATCTCGGCCTC
Organism: Saccharospirillum sp.; assembly: GCA_018402545.1. Lineage (GTDB taxonomy): Bacteria > Pseudomonadota > Gammaproteobacteria > Pseudomonadales > Natronospirillaceae > Saccharospirillum. Next base: position 230,923 of record JAGYIL010000002.1, read on the forward strand.
ACTCAGCGTATCGCCCCAGGCGGGCATAACGCCACCAAGCGGTTCGCCTCCTTCCTCGATCACCATCGACAACACCGCCAGCGGGTGATGCCAGGCGTGTGCGGTGCCATTGAGCGGCGGCGGCGGATAATTGCCATTGGCATCGAGCGTGCGCCAGTTCGGGGTCGCTTCGGCGTTAGCACCATGGCAAGCCGCACAATACTGCTCAAAGGTCTCCCGACCCCGTTCAACCTGGGCCCGGGTGTACCAGCGACCGGTCCCCACCTTGCCTTCCAGTGTCACGTCAGTTAGCGCCAGTCCCGCTTCAGCGCTTTCCACCTCAGACTCGCTGCTCGTATTACAACCCAGAAGGCTAAGCGTTGCGATCAATATTCCCAGCTTCTTCATAACCACCCGTATGATGTCGTTATCTTATTGTGAACAGGCCATATGAGGTGCCAGCGGCTGACCGACCCTTTAAGCACAGCAAACCACCCCCACCCTAACAACCTGTCGCATTATTTATTGAATACTATTGTAACGCCGGAGAGCCTGAAATGTCGGAAGCCATGTTGAAAAACCCCGGTCTGGGCACCTACAGACTGAAAGACGACGTCGCTCACCAGGCGGTAACCACGGCACTGGAGCTGGGCTACCGCACCATCGATACCGCCCAGATGTATGAAAACGAAGCCGCCGTTGGCAAAGCCATTGCCGACAGCCCGGTCAGCCGGGACGAGGTGTTTGTGACCACCAAGGTCTGGGTCGACCAGTTGAGCAAAGCCCGGTTTCGCCCCAGCGTCGAGAAAAGCCTCGCGCGCCTGACCATGAAATACGTCGATCTGTTGCTGATTCACTGGCCCGCTCCGGAAGGCGATGTCCCCATGGAAGACTACCTGGGTGAACTGAAAGCCGTGCAGGACGCAGGCCTGACCCGCCACATCGGCGTCTCCAACTTCACCGCCGCCCAGATCGATCAGGCCCTGGAGATACTGGGCCCCGGCAGCCTGCTGACCAACCAGGTGGAGGTTCACCCCTATCTGCACAATCGCAAGCTGGTCAACCACTGCCAGCAACACGACATTCTGGTCACCGGCTACATGCCGCTGGCGGTAGGTCGCGTAAACGACGACCCAGTGCTGAATGCGATTGCTGAAAACAAGGGAGTGTCCCCCGCGCAGGTGGCCCTGGCCTGGGTTCGGGAGCGCGGCATCATCACCATTCCGTCATCGACCAAGCGACACCATCTGCAAGGCAATCTGGCCGCCATGGATCTGGAGCTGACCGTCTCGGAAATGAACCGCATTGATACACTGGACCAGGGGTTGCGCCTGGCTAACCCGAGTTTTGCGCCTGACTGGGATATTGACTGACGGGTCGCCCGACTCGTGATATAGGGTTGGATGTAACGCTGAAATTGGGTTGGTCGGAGAGACAGGATTCAACGGGCAGGCCATCCTGCTGCGACCCACGGGTCGCCCGGCTTGTAATACCGGTTTGAAATTGATGCTGGATTTGGTTGGTCGGAGAGACAGGATTCAACGGGCAGGCCATCCTGCTGCGACCCACGGGTCGCCCGGCTCGTTATACCGGTTTGAAATTGATGCTGGATTTGGTTGGTCGGAGAGACAGGATTCGAACCTGCGACCCCTACGTCCCGAACGTAGTGCTCTACCAAGCTGAGCTACTCTCCGATAAAGGTCGGCGTCGCAAACCATTGATTTAACGGGGCATTTGCGGGAATGTCCGGCGTGGGTATGCGAGCTGCGCAATAGTACGAAGTCGCCGGGTTGGCGTCAACTCTGCCAGAGTCAGACGAGCGGTAAGCGGATTGCCTCGGCGCCGGGCGCTCAGGTATGCTTGACGGACTTTCCGGGGAATTTCGATGTCCGACACCACCCACTCTGCGTCTGCTGATTCTGGCAAAAGCCGTAAGCTGGATCGAATCGATCTTAAGATCCTTCGAACCCTGCAGGATAACGCTCGCATCTCCTATGTCGACCTGGCTCAAACGGTCGGATTGTCGACCACACCCTGCATGGACCGGGTAAAACGGCTCGAACAGTCAGGTCTGATTCAGGGATACCAGGCGATACTCTCACCTGAGGCATTGGGGCTGGGCTTGCTGGTGTTTATCGAGATCACCCTGTCGAATCAGTCGGCCGAGGCGTTTGATGAATTTCGCAAGGCGGTCGATGGCCTCAGTTACGTGCAGGAGTGCCACCTGGTGTCGGGTCAGTCGGATTATCTGGTTAAAATACGACTGACCGACCTGCCCAGCTACCGCAAGTACCTGGGGGATCTGTTGCTGGCACTGCCGCACGTGCGGGAGTCTAAAAGTTATATTGTGATGGAAGAGGCAAAACAGTCATCAGCCTTACCGCTGGATTTGATCAGTCATCGCTTTAAGCGATGATTCATATTAGCCTTTTACCCTGTATTTTTCGGGCAGCCCTTGCTGGCCGACCCTGTTGTACGAAACGGAGAATCAATGATGAATACCTGGCATAAACTGGCCCTGCCCCTGGCTCTGTCTGGCGCGGTGTTAACTGGTTGTACTACGCTCGATGCCTACACCGGCGAATCACAGGTCAGCGGCGCGTCCAAGGGCGCCATCGCTGGCGGTCTGATTGGCGCCGTTCTGGGTGCAGCCACCGCACCGAAAGAAGAACGCGCCAAGCGTGCCCTGATCGGTGCCGGTATTGGCGGCGTCGCCGGTGGCGGCGTGGGCCTGTATATGGACCGGCAGGAAGCGGAACTGCGCGAAGAGCTGGTCAACAGCGGTGTGCAGGTAGAGCGCACCGAAGAAGGTGAAATCAACCTGATCATGCCCGGCAACATCACTTTCGATACCGACAGCTCAGAGCTGCGTCCCGACTTTATGGACACGCTCAACTCGGTTGCCCGGGTTGTTCAGGAGTATGAAAACACCCTGGTCACCATTGAAGGCCACACTGACAGCACCGGCGCTGAAAGCTACAACCAGATGTTGTCTGAACGTCGTGCGGCCAGTGTTGCCGAAGTCTTGCTGAGCCAGGGCATTGCGTTTGAACGGGTTGCCGCTGAGGGTTACGGTGAACTGCGTCCCATCGCCGACAACAGCACCGCCACGGGCCGGGCGTCTAATCGCCGGGTTGAAATCAGCCTTGAGGCCATCGTTGCCGAATAAATCGGTTTCCTTCCTAACAAGCGGCTCCGCCCGGAGCCGCTTGAAATCCGCGTCGCCATAACCATAATGGCCCCACACCGGGTTCGGCCCTGCTGTGGCCGTCTGTACCCTGCCTTGCGACTTCTGATGCGGAATTTCCAACCCCTATGACAGCTCCCCTGAAACTGGCCATCCTGGAAACTGATGTGCTGCGCCCCGCACTGAAACCGAGCTATCACAGCTATGGGCGGATGTTCACGACCCTGTTAAATAACGTCGATTTCAGTGGCGATATAGAGGTTTTCCCGGTCATTGACGGAAAATACCCGGAATCGATCGACGACTTCGATGCCTACCTGATCACCGGTAGCCAGCACGATGCCTTTGCAGACGACGACTGGATAGTTCGGTTGCGCGCGTTCTGCAAAGAGGTCTTTGAGGCAGAAAAGCCCATTATCGGCATTTGTTTTGGCCATCAGTTGCTGGCGCATGCCCTGGGCGGAGCCGCCGGACGAGCCGACCGTGGCTGGGGACTGGGAGTGATGACCTACGATTTTGATGAACAGGCCCGGGCCAATCTGCCCGCCTTTGTCGATCAGCCTGAGCCGGTATCCTTGCTGATCAGCCATCGCGATCAGGTACTGACCTTGCCGCCGGGTGCCGAAACTCTGCTCACCAACGATTTTTGTCGCTACGCGGCCTATCACATTCCGGGCCGGGTGCTGTGTTTTCAGGGGCACCCCGAGTTTACCAAAGACTATCAGCAGGCATTGCTGGGGTACCGTGAAGGGGATATTACCGCTGAGCAGATGCAGACGGTTGTCGAGAGCCTGGCGGTTGACCACCAGGGCGAGCGAATTGCACGCTGGATGCGCGACTTTCTGGACACTCGCCCCCAATAGCAGGCAGGATGGGCCCAAATCGTACAATTAGCCCATTCAACCGCTGGTGCACTCCATTCCCCAATGAAACTGATGACCCTGCAACACGCAACCCTGGTACGGCTCTACCCGATGCGCCGGCTGGCCTGGCCGCTGATGACCCTGGGCGCCCTGGTGTTCCCGGCCATGATCGGCTGGGCGGTGGCGCACCCTGAGCTCAACGGAGACGAACTCTTCACCGGCTTTGTCGCTGGCCTGGGGCTGGTGTTACTGGGTGCACTGCTGGCGCTGACCCGACCGGAAAAAGACCCGCCCAAAGGCCTGCGCCAACGGGCCCGACACCTGTGGGAAACTCTGGTGTTCTGGAGCTGGCTGGTCAGTTTGCTGGTGTTTGCCAGCCTGGCCATCAAGATTCTGAGTTTTTCCGGCGCCTGAATCGGGCCGGTTAAAACAGCGTGCGCGGGTGTTGCTCGGCGTAGGCAATACCGCCCTTGCCGGAGCGCTTGATGCCATACATGGCCTGGTCGGCATGGTGCATCAGCGTATCCAGATCCCGCCCGTGCGATCCGTACCGTGCCACGCCAATGCTGGCCGACACCGCGACCTGCTCGTTATTGGAAACCACCGGCTTTTCTATGACCGAGAGCATTCGGCTGATAAAGCCGTGAATGGCCGGTTCGTTGTCGAAATCATCCACAATGATCACAAACTCGTCGCCCCCGACGCGGGCGGCGAAATCAGTCTTGCGCAGAGCATCGGAGAGTCGGCCGGCAAGGGCCATCAAAACGGAATCGCCCACGCGGTGACCATGGCGGTCGTTCACCGGTTTGAAACCATCGAGGTCGATGTACACCAGATAAAAGGCCCGACCGGATTCATTGGCCATCGCGATCCGCTCATCCACAAAATTGACCAGCAGTCGCCGGTTGGGCAGTCGCGTCAGAGTGTCGTGGTTCGCCATGTACTCAATGCGTTGCTGGGCCGCTTCTATCTGGGTTTTCTCGTGCGACAGGGCGGTATTCACTTCATACAGTTGCTGGTGGCTGAGTGCATTGCTGAGCGTAATGGCGAGGAAGGGAGCCAGCGAGCTCAGTAGCTCCAGCTCATCGGACCCAAAGCGTTCAGCCACTGAACTTTGCAGCGACACCATGCCAATGACGGCCTGGTTGTGAATCAATGGCACGAACAGCTGCGACAGTGGCAATTTGCGGTTATCGCCCAGCCTGAGCGAGCTGGGCTGGTGTTTTTCTCCGCTGATCAGCAGCGGTTCGCCGGAACGAATCGCCTGCACTGCCCGGCTTTGATCGAATGAATAGGGAATGGAAAACCCGGGCAGCCGGGCGCCGTCGTCAATGACCATCACATACTCGATGGCTTCAACGTCGGGGCGGTTCAGCGCCAGCGAGACAAAGTGCACATCGAGCCGCTGGCGAACAATGTCGTACAGCTTCTGGCCGATATCGTCCATGCGCAGCGACGAGGCCAGTTGGCGCGCCAGCTCATTGATCAGTTGCAGCCGGGACTGGGCGGCCTTGAGTTGCCGGTTCTCGTGCTGCGCGATCTGCCGGGCCAGACGTTCGTCTTCCATCTTGGCTTCGTATTGCCGCAGCTCGATTTGGCGGCGAACGTCTCGCTGTTGCAGCTTGCGCTCAAGATCCAGCGCCAGGCGCAACACGATGTGCGCGGCCCGGTATTTTCTGGCCCGTTCCAGACACACCGCCAGGGTTTCCAGCGCACGCTGCTGAATCAGGCTGAATTCAGGCAAGCCCTCGCGGCGCAGCCCCTGGCGCAGCGTATGTACCGCCCGGGAAAATTGGCCGGTGGAGGCGAGCACCTTGGCCAGCTCGATATAAGCGTAGAGGCCGGTGACCCCTTCTTTATCGAACTCGGGGTGATCGATGGTCACCAGCAAGGTGGTTTCAGCCTCGACCAGGCGGTTCTGCAGGCGCTGGCAGCGGGCAACGGCGATCAGCGCCTGAATTTCCAGATGACCGAAATTCAACTGGCGTGCGTATTCCAGCGCGGCGCGGCAACCGAGCAGCGCATCCTGAAAGCGGCTGTGCCGGCTGTGCAGGTGGGCTTGCAAAAGAGCCGCTTCACCGAGATTTTCAGCCGTCACAGTAGAGGTATCGAGACCAAGCGCCTGATTCAGAAGATCTTCAGCGCTGTCGAGATCATCGATTTCGTAATGCAGTGACGCCAGGTTCAACTGAGCAGCGAAGAGGCCGTTCATATTGCTGATCGACTGGCAAATCACCAGTGACTGGCGATAGTGGTGCAGTGCTTCCCCGTACTGCCCCATTCCCTGGTAGGCCATGCCCATGCCGTTATGGATGCGCCAGATTTCTTCCTGATGCTTGAGTTGCTCAGCCAGGGCCAGGGCTTCGGAGAACTTTTTCAGGGCCTGGAGGTGATCGCCAAGAAAGTTGTACCCCCAACCCTCATGAAACGCCAGTTGGCAGGCCTTCAACGGATCGGCCTCAACCAGTGTTCGGGCCCGGTCCAGCAGCCTGAGTGCCGAAACCGGCTCGGAGATCATGACTACCCAAGCCTCCTCCAGGCAAGCGCTAAACGAGTTGGGCTGGTCCGTGATCACGGTGCAATCTCAGTCATCAAAGTGGTCATGTTCTTTTTGTTGAAGGTCGATCATTGTAAAGGCCTCGGTGCCAACAAGCGATTGCAGGGGTGTCGTTTGCGCCCCCCTCTAAAGGATGACTCACCACGCTCTTCGGCTGGTATTCAGTGTTCCAGCAAGAAGGTAACCGGCCCGTCGTTGGTCAGGCTCACTTGCATGTTAGCGCCAAACTGACCGGTCTCGACCCATGGGTGGCGCTGTTTCACTGCTGCAACCAGGGACGAAAACACCGTGACTCCATGCTCCGGGGTAGCGGCCGACGTAAAGCTGGGCCGCAGGCCCTTGCGGGTATCGGCCGAGAGCGTAAATTGCGGCACCAGCAATACACCGCCACCTATTTGCTGGACGTTCAGGTTCATGCGGCCGTCAGCATCGGCAAACACCCGATAATTGAGCAAGCGATGGGCCATTTTTTCGATGTTTGGTGCGCCATCGTCGGGATCAATGCCCACCAGCACCAGCAAGCCCTGATCAATCGCGCCGATGTTGGCATTGTCGACAGTGACCTGTGCCCGGGTGACACGCTGAATCAGGGCTTTCATGGCAATAACGTCCAGTTGGCGGGAGGATCAATAAAGGTGTGTTGAAACCATAGCCGAGTTTGGCAAAAAAACGACTCCGGAGAGACTATTCTGCCCGCCCCGGATCATGGCGCAGGTAGCGACTCCACTTTTGGGTGGCGCGCACCAGCGCATCGACATTGGCTGGATCGAAAGCGGAATGGCCGCCTTCGCGAATAAAGTCGAGTTCGGCGTCCGGCCAGTGTTTCGACAAGGCCCAGGCTTGCTCGGGCGGGCAGATCATGTCGTAGCGGCCATGAACTATGGTACCGGGTATGCCGGCCAGCGCTCCGGCCGCTTCCAGAATCTGATTTTCGGCCAGAAAACACTTTTCGCGAAAAAAGTGCGCCGAAATGCGCGCCAGACTTAACGCCACATGCGTCTGAGTGAAATAGTCGAGCGACTGGGTGCTGGGCCGCAGCGAGGCATTAACGGCCTCCCAGCGAGCCCAGGCCTTGGCGGCCCCAACCCGCGCCAGGTCATTGCTGCCATGCAACAACTGATAATAGTTTTCGACCAGGTCGGTTCCGGTAGCCCCTTCAACCGGTTCCAGAAAGCGCTCCCACTCTTCCGGAAAATAACGCCCGGCACCGCTGCGATACAGCCAGTCGAGATCCTGCTGCCGGCCAAGAAAGATGCCACGCAAGATCATCGCAGACACCTGGGCTGGGTAGGCCTGGGCGTACAGCAACGCCAGGGTGCTGCCCCAACTGCCACCGAACAGTACCCACCGATCGATCTTCAGGTGCTGTCGCAACTGTTCAAGGTCATCGACCAGGGCTTCTGAGGTGTTGTTGTTAGTTTCAGCATGGGGCTCGGACTGACCGGCACCGCGCTGATCGTAGAGGATGATGCGGTAGTGTTCGGGGTCGAAGAAACGCCGCATCTGATCGGAACAGCCTGCCCCCGGGCCACCGTGGATAACCACCACCGGCAGGCCATCGGCCGTTCCCGACTCTTCAAAATAGAGCTGATGACCACCGCTTACCGCCAGATGGCTTTGGTTATAGGGTCGAATCTCCGGGTATAGCGGCAGCATTCAGCATCCTCTTCGCGGGTTTCTTGTTATCAGGGCCAACCGGATAAACAGGCCTGTTGGCGTCTACAGGCATCGGTCACAGACCGGCGGCTAATAATGACACAGGCAATTCAGGCTGCACAGCACCCCGGGGTTACCGCCATTGTGATGCACAGCCGCTTCCCCTACTATCGCTGCACCTGGGCATCGCCAGGTGTGGCCCACTGCGGGCCAAACCCAAACGGCGATGCTTAATACGGGGGAATCCGGTGAGAATCCGGAGCTGTCGCGCAACGGTAAGGCGAATCGGCCACCGGCTAGAAGCCCGGATGGATTGACGTCGTCAAAGCCCGAATGCCCGTCCAGGCCAGGAGACGCCGGTCATCTCGACTGACTGGTGTGTCCATCATCCTCGCGTTAGGGAGCATTCTTTGATGAAACCGTTACTAACCGGCCTTGTGGCGCTGGTGTTTACCCCCTGCTTATTATGGGCCGATATTCGACTCGTCGACGATGTTGGCGACGCCCTGGTACTCGACCGGCCCGCCCAGCGCATTGTCAGCCTGGTTCCCCATGCCACCGAGCTGTTGTTCGACATCGATGCCGGTGATCTCATTCTGGCCACCGTTGCCTATGCCGACTACCCGCCCGCGGCCCAGGAACTGCCCCGGGTGGGCGACTACAACGCCCTGAATACCGAGGCCATCGTGGCGCTCGAGCCCGACCTACTGATCGCCTTTACCAGCGGCGGCAATCGCGACCAGATCAGCCGATTACGAGCCCTGGGTTACCCGGTATTCACCTCCGACCCGCAAACCTTCGCCGATATTGATCGTACCTTGCGTCAGTTTGGCCAGCTGACCGGCCGGGAAGGGAGCGCCAACCGGGTAGCCGACCGGTTCAGTGCCGACATTGAACGCCTGACTCTGAAGTATGGCGAAAAAGCTGCACTGCAGGTGTTTTATCAGGTCTGGCACGACCCGCTGATTACGCTGAACGGAGCCACCTTTATCAGCCAAATTATAGAGATGTGCGGTGGGGTTAACGTCTTCGCTGATCTGCCGATGCTGTCACCCCAGGTCAGTCTGGAGGCGGTGATCGACAAGAACCCCGAGGTGATCGTTACCTCGGGTGATGACACCGGCTGGCACCAGTGGCCGCAGCTGCAGGCGGTAGCCAATGAGGCTTTGCTGGAGACCGATCCGGACACCATGCACCGGCCCGTCCCAGCCCTGGTCAGCGGGGCAACGGAACTCTGTGAGGCAATGGACCGGGTTCGGGAGCGGATGGACTAAATGGGCTAGTCGTATTCGACTAGCAAGGCCATCACTTCGGCAATCTGGCCCGGAGTGTGCGGCGGCCGCAGCAGTGCCCGGTACTCCCCTTCAGGGTTGATGATGGCAATGTTATCGCTGTGGGCAACGGTGTACACCTCGCCTTCACCTTCGGGGTAGAACAGGGTATTGAGCTGTTGTGCCAGGGTTTGCAGGTCGGCTACATCACCGGTGAGTCCGGTGAACTCGGGGTGGAAGAAAGGCACATACTCAGACAACACTTCCGGCGTATCGCGCGCCGGGTCAACGGTAACCATCCACATACGCACTTGGTCGGAAAGCCCTTGCTCGGTGAGCGTCCGGTAGGCCTGGGCCATGTCTGTCATGTTGGTCGGGCAGATATCGGGGCAGAAGGTGTAACCGAAATTGATCACATGCCACTGGCCATTGAGATCGGCCGTTGAGAAGGCTTCTCCCTGGTGTGAGACCAGCTCAACCACCGGTACCTCGCGCACCGTGTCGAAATAGAGGGTATCGCGTTGCTCGAGCTCGGCTTTCAGATCGGGCGAAGCGTTGACCGTTCTGTAGATAGACCCGGCAAACACCAAAGCCACCAGGCCAAACAAGGCCAGAGACGTCCAGAGAATTCGACGATTGGGCGGTGCTGGCAGGGTCTCGGTGGTCATAGAAAGGTCCTGATCGAATGATCCAGTAGCAGGGCCACAAATAATAACAGCAAATAAGTGATCGAGAACTTGAACGAGCCCCAGGCGGCATCGACTTTACGATCCATCAACAACCACCAGTTCCACTGCAAGTAACGCAACCCCAGTGCCAGCGCGCACACCGCATAGACCGGCCCCATATTCAGGGTGGCAAAGGGCAGCAGGCTGATCGCCAGCAGCAGCCAGCTGTAGAGCCAGACGTGGATCTTGGTGTATTGAATGCCGTGGGTGACCGGCATCATCGGGATGTCGGCGTTCTGGTAATCCTTGATGCGATGTATCGCCAGGGCCCAGAAGTGCGGCGGTGTCCAGGCGAAGATGATCAGTACCAGCAACAACGGCAGGGCGCCAATGCTGCCGGAAATGGCGGTCCAGCCCAGCAGGGGTGGCATGGCACCCGCCAGCCCGCCAATGACGATATTCTGTGGCGTGGCCCGCTTCAAAAAGCCGGTGTAAATCACCGCATAGCCCACCATTGAGGCCAGGGTCAGCCAGGCCGTTAAGGCGTTCACAAACACCATCAGCACGGCAAAGCCGGTCAGCGTCAGACCAAACGCAAAGATCAGCCCGTTACGCTGGCTGACGCGGCCGGTAGCGACCGGGCGCCGGTGAGTGCGGGCCATCAGTTGATCGATCTTGTGATCAACCAGGTGGTTAAACGCTGCGCCCGCCGCCGCCAGGGCAGCGATGCCCAGGGTGCCAAACACCCAGTTGACCAGGCCGGCAGCGCCCTGCTGCGGGGCCAGTGCCATCCCGACCCAGGCGGTAATCAGCATCAGCATGACCACCTTGGGCTTGGTCATCTCATAATAATCATGCCAGGCACGGGGGCTGACAGGGGCCGTTATTGTTTTAGACATGCTTGGCCTCTCGGTACAAAGTGAAATTGACGGTCGCTACGGCGGCTAACAGCAGCGCCCCGCCCAGATTGTGTAACACCGCCACCGTCAGCGGCAAACCAAAATAGATGTTACTCAGACCCAGTGTGACCTGCGCCACCAGAATCAGCAAGAGTGCACTGGCGAGGCCGGCAAAGCGAATGGCGAATAGGCGCCAGATCAGCCACAGGCAAATGAGGGTAGTAAAGATAGCCCCAATCCGGTGTGCCATATGGATAGCCGTGCGGGCCGGTACATCAAGGTGTCCGCCCAGATAGTTGGGCCCAATGGGATGGGCCAGATCGAACCCGGCCACATAATCAGCCTCCGGCCACCACTGGGTCTGACAAGTAAACAGATCCGGACAGGCAAGCGCGGCATAGTTGGAAGTCGTCCAGCCGCCTAGAAACACCTGCCCGATCACCACAGCAAGGGTGACCGCAGCCAGCACCCGGGGTAGCCGGCGCGGGGTGCTCGAAAATCGCAGGCCGGTTGGCGTCCCAAGGAGTCTCAGGGTTAATAGCCAGAGCAAAGTAAAGGTAGCAAACCCGCCCAGCAGGTGAGCGGTCACCACCTGAGGCCAAAGTTTCAGCGTGACCGTCCAGGCACCGAACGCGCCTTGCAATATCACCAGAAAGAGCAGGAATAACGGCAATTTGAACGGCTGTTCGGGCCGGTGCCGGTGGCGAAACGACACTGCCGCTAGAATCAGTATCAGCAAGCCGAGCAAACTGGCCAGATAACGATGCACCATTTCCGGCCAGGTTTTCTCCAGGTCGACCGGAATCTCCGGAAAGGCTTCATTGGCCCGGCTGATCTGTTCATCCGTCTGCGGCGCCCAAAGGTGGCCATAGCAGGTGGGCCAGTCCGGGCAGCCCAAGCCCGCGTCAACCAGCCGGGTAAAAGAACCCAGAACTACAACGGAAATAGCAAACACTGTGGCAAAGGCCGCCAATTTGAACCCAGGTTTTACACCGTAACTAGACACCATCCATTCCTCATTTTTCTTGTTCGACCGGACTGGCGCATTCGCCCATCCTAACCGTTAGCCGCTACCCTATCGTTGACAGCTTCAGCAGCTTTTTCAAATCATCCAACTGATCCTTAAAGGTGTTTGAAGGGGTGAAGTACAGTGGGATATTGCCGAGCGGGTCTACAATGAAGACGTAGTTTTGTTCGCTGAACTGTGACGGCACCTGCTTGCGAAATGCATCGGACACGCCACCCAACGGATACAGCTCAAGGCCCGGGTACTGTTCAGTAAGCCCTTCCAGTCCCGCGGTACGGGACAACAACAGTCGTTTCATTCGTGGTTCGTTCTTGCCCAGTGCCACGTGTGTCTGGCGTTGCAGATATACTTGCTGTTCGCAATCAGCCTGGCAATTGGCTGAGGTTTGAACCATTAGCCACTGCCGATCGGGGTTCACCGACTCAATATCCAGGCCGAGGTCGTTCAATTGCAATACCGGGGCCAGCAAAATACCCTTGTTCACCCGTTCATCCGGGGTCAGCCAGCCAGAGAAATAGAGCAGCGTCGATGACGCCATCACCAGCAAGGGCGTCAGCAGTATCACCAGCATTTGCAGCTTGTTAAAACCGTTACTGCGCGGTGCCATCTGAGTGGATTGAGTCATCATCTTCTCCGCACGGCAATCCTGAATAACAGAACGCCGGTTCACTTGGGGTTAGAGTTCTGCTCGACAGAGCTTGAACTGTCTGTTTGTTGTTGCCGGTGTCGCTTGCCAAAGTGAAGGCCAGCGAAGCCATACATGCCCGCCAGCGCGATGGCCATGGCAAACCACTGCAGGGCATAGCCGGTGTGCATGTCGGCCGACATCACCGAGGGGGTCCAGTTGATCTGACCAACACCGGGCTGACCCGCGGTTAATTGTAATAAACCCGCCGGCGGCTGGCGTTGCATTTTTTCCGCCATTGCCTGCGGCGCTATGGCCTGAATAACCTGGGGCCACTCATCCGTCAGTGGCGTGTCGGCCAGAACAATGCTGTCACTAAGTGGGCGCCATTGCCCGACCCAGTCTCTGGTACCCGGGGGGAGTGACAGAGCAGGTAACTGGCGCCGGTCAGCCGACCCCGGAACCCAGCCAAGCGATACCAGATACCAGCGGTTGCCGGCATCCAGCGGTACCCAGACTTCGTACCCCACCTGGCCTTCCCAGGTGCGGTTGTCGAGCAACCAGACCTTGTCGGTATCCAGCGTCCCGCTCAGCCGGTAATGCTGGTAATCAACCGGGCGAGTCGTGCTGGTCAGTGTTTCAACGACGGTGCGTGCCTTCAACTGCGCTTCCAGCTGGGTTTTCTGCTCAGCTCTGTTAAGCTGCCAGTAGCCCAGCACAATGAAGAGCGGCAAAAAAACCGCTACAAAAACAGTGAGCGCCACACCGGGCTTAAATGTCATAACGCGCCGTCAATGCCGTAACCGAACCAACCCGATTTATCAGGAGCCAGAATTATGTTGTTAAAAGTCATCATGGTGGTGCTGATCATTGCCATGTTGCTGTCACTGAGCGGTGCCCTGGTGGCCTTATTCAAAGACGAGCCGGAATCAAAACGCATGGTCAAGCTACTGACCGTCAGGGTGAGTCTGGCTGTCATGATTGTGATCGTGCTGGTGTACGGCTATATGACCGGCGAGCTGATTCAGGGTGCGCCCTGGAGCGGGCGCTACTGAGGCAGTGAAATGGTGGAGCCCGGAACAGGCTCCACCAGAAAACCCGGACCTGTCTTTAAATCCAGTAAACCACGACAAAGAGACATAACCAAACCACGTCGACAAAATGCCAATACCAGGCTGACGCCTCAAACCCAAAGTGATCCTCCGCTTTAAAGTGACCCCGCATAGAGCGAACCAGTTGCACAGCCAGCATAAAGGTACCGATGGTGACGTGCGCACCGTGGAACCCGGTCAGCATAAAGAAGGTTGACCCATAGATACCACTGTCGAGTGTCAGCCCCAGATGCTGATAGGCTTCAATGTATTCCTCAGCCTGGAAGAACAAAAAGATAATACCCAGAACGACCGTGGCACCCAGCCAGATATTCAGTTGCTTGCGATGACCTGCCCGCAAGGCATGGTGCGCGACCGTCAGGGTTATGCTCGACGCAATCAGGATGATGGTGTTAATCAGCGGCAGACCAAAGGCGGGAATCACCGCTTCCGGCCCGGGGAACAGGCTGTTGTCCGGGTTACTCAGCATTGGCCAGCTGAATTCAAAACCGGGGTAAAGATAGTTGGTGATACCTTTGTCACCCTCGCCACCAAGCCAGGGGCCGACGAACTGACGAATATAGAGCAGCGCGCCGAAAAAGGCGGCAAAAAACATGACTTCTGAAAATATGAACCAGCCCATGCCCCAGACATAGGATTTCTTCAGCTGGACGCTATTGAGGCCCGCATGGTTCTCGCGGATCACTTTACTGAACCAGTTGTACAACACGACCGCGAACACCAGTGCACCGGCGAAGAACCACCAGTGTGAACTGGAGCTCTCGGCCCCGGACGACATGTCGTTCATCATTTTCCCGGCACCGAATACCGTGAGGAACATGCCAAAGGCCATCCACACCGGTAAACGGCTCTGTGCGGGCACATAATAGTGCTCATGGGTTGTACTGCTTGTCGCGGCATTGCTGGACATCGCACTCTCCATCCTGTTCTTGTTCTTGTGGGGTTGGTCAGCTATGCCACAGTGGCTGCTGATACTCCCGGTTGTTTGGGTGAGCGGCCTTATTGAAACGTAACGGCCGCCGATTGCTGTTCGCTACTGACATCGTACAGGGTGTAACTCAGGCTGATGGTCTGTATCCAGGCTGGCAGGTCCGGGTCGATCTGGAACACCAGCGCCATCTCCACATCTTCACCGGCGGTCAGCGGCTGCTGATTAAAGCAGAAGCATTCTGTCTTGTGAAAATAAGGTGTCACTTCAAAGGGTGACAAGCTTGGTATCGCCTGCGCAGTCATGTCGCGTCGTGTTGCATTCCTGGCAAAGTAACTGATTTCAACCACTTCACCGGGTTTGGCGGTAATGGTCTTAACCATAGGTCGGAACTCCCACGGCATGTCGGCATTGTTGTTGGCCAGAAATTGCACTTTGATGCTGCGGTTTTCATCGACCAGATAGTCCTGAACCAGCGAGGCCTCATTGGTGCGACCGGTGATACCGGTCCATTCACAGATGAGGTTGTACATAGGCACCAGACCAACAAAAACAAAAGCCAGCATACCGAACACCACCGACACCATTTTAATGACAAGGCGCGTGTGGCTGGGACGGGCATTCTCTGCATCGCTCATACTGGCTTTCTCCGGTTCAACCGATCAGTCAATTTTAGGCGGTGTGGTGAAGGTGTGATACGGCGCAGGTGAATCCACCGTCCATTCAAGGCCTTCTGCACCGTCCCAGGGTTTTGCCGGTGCTGGTTTGCCTGCCACTATGGTGTGTACCACGATGTAGAGGAACAACAACTGGCTTGCACCGAACAGGAAGCCGCCAATGCTCGATATCATGTTGAAATTGGCAAACTGCAGGGCGTAGTCGGGAATACGGCGCGGCATGCCCGCCAACCCCAGAAAGTGCTGCGGAAAGAACAGAATGTTAACCCCGACAAAGCTCAGCCAGAAATGCACCTTGCCCATCGTTTCGTTATACATCTTGCCGCTCCACTTGGGCAGCCAGTAGTAAACAGCCGCCATGATCGAGAACACAGCGCCCGGTACCAGCACATAATGGAAGTGCGCTACGACAAAATAAGTGTCGTGGTACTGGAAGTCGGCCGGAGCCACCGCCAGCATAAGGCCGGAGAAGCCGCCGATGGTAAACAACACAACAAAGCAGATGGCGAACAGCATCGGGGTTTCAAACGTCATCGAGCCCCGGAACATGGTGGTGACCCAGTTGAACACTTTTACCCCGGTTGGTACCGCGATCAGCATGGTGGCCCACATAAAGAAGGCCTCACCCAGGAAGGGAATACCCACGGTGAACATGTGGTGCGCCCAGACAATAAAGCTCAGAAACGCGATGGAGGCAGTTGCATACACCATGGAGCTGTAGCCAAACAATTGCTTGCGAGCAAACGCAGGGATGATTGCCGAGACGATACCAAACGCCGGCAGAATCATTATGTACACCTCAGGATGCCCGAAGAACCAGAAAATATGCTGGAACAATACGGGCGAACCACCACCGGCGGCGTTAAAGAAGGCCGTGCCAAAGTGAATGTCCATCAACATCATGGTGACCACACCGGCCAGAACCGGCATAACGGCAATCAACAGGTATGCGGTGATCAGCCAGGTCCAGACGAACAGCGGCATCTTCATCAGCGTCATGCCGGGGGCCCGCATGTTCAAAATGGTGGCAACGATATTGATCGCCCCCATGATCGAACTGGCACCCATGATGTGAACGGCAAAAATGAAGAAGGTCACACTCGGTGGTGCGTAGGTGGTCGACAGCGGAGCGTAGAAAGTCCAGCCGAAGTTGGGTCCGCCCCCTTCCATGAACAGGGTGCTGGTCAGCATCGCGAAAGCGAAGGGCAGAATCCAGAAACTCAGGTTGTTCATGCGCGGCAACGCCATGTCCGGCGCGCCGACCATCATTGGAAGCATCCAGTTAGCCAGGCCGACAAACGCCGGCATCACGGCCCCGAAAACCATGATCAGCCCGTGCATGGTAGTCATCTGGTTAAAGAATTCCGGTTGCACCAGTTGCAAACCGGGCTGGAACAGTTCGGCGCGGATCACCATGGCGAAGGTACCGCCCAGTAAAAACATCGCGAAACTGAACCAAAGATACATCGTTCCAATGTCTTTGTGGTTGGTGGTATATAGCCAGCGAGTCAGACCTTTGGCCGGACCGTGGTGTTCGTGATCATGGCCATGATCATGGGTAGCAGTCGTCATGTCATGCCTCCTTATTCGCCGGCTTTAAAGTTGTAAACATCAACAGGGGTGACCATGTCGCCCACATTGTTACCCCAGGCATTACGCTCATAGGTAATGACTGCTGCCATATCGGCATCGCTCAACTGGTTGCCATAGGCGGCCATGGACGTACCACGCACACCATTGACCACCACATCGAGGTGGCCTTCGGCAGACCCAATCGCAATTGGGCTGTTCGCCAGCGCCGGGAAAGCACCCGGTACGCCGGAGCCATCTTGCTGGTGACAGGAAGCACAGGCAGAACCGTAGACTTGTTCGCCACGCTCCATCAGTTCTTCAAAAGTCCACTCGCGGTCATTCAATTCGGCCAGTTCAATGGCCTCCTGTTCTTTGTCGGCGAGCCACTGTTCAAATGCTTCCGGAGACACGGCTTCTACCACAACGGGCATGAAGCCATGATCCTTGCCACACAGTTCGGTGCACTGACCACGGTAGGTGCCTTCTTCGTTGATGATGGTCCAGGCCTCGTTGACGATGCCGGGGATTGCGTCTTTCTTGACCGCCAGCGCCGGTACCCACCAGGAGTGAATTACGTCGGCAGAGGAGAGCAGGAAACGGACTTTGGTGCCGGTAGGCAGCACCACGGGCTCATCAACTTCCAGCAGATAGTTCTCGTTTTTTTCGAGCCGGTTGTTGATCTCATCCCTGGGCGTCGACATGCTGGAGAAGAAGCTGACTTCCTGCTCAGCATTTTCATCAATATAACGATAACGCCAGCGCCACTGATAACCGACGATTTCGACGGTCACCTCAGAGTCTTCAAAGTTATACATGTCAGCCAGCGTATAGGTCGCCTTGACACCAATGGCAAAAATCACCGCGGCAGGGATCAGCGTCCACGCCAGCTCTACTTTGGTACTTTCATGAAAATTGGCTGATACCGCACCCTTGGATTTGCGGTGCTTGAACATCGAATAGAACATGACGCCAAAAACCAGCACCCCAATAACGACACACACCCAAAGTGTGAGCATATGTAGCCCATACACTTCCTGGCTGATATCGGTTACACCACGGGGCATGTTAAGTTGCCAGCCGGCATGCGCGACTGAGCTTATCAACAGCGCCGTCAGGGCAATAAATGCCCTTTGCAGCTTCATCTGCATCCTTCACCTCTGCACTTGTTATTGTATTGGGATTCCTGGGTCGGACCGGATCACCTAATTTACTGCGATTGCTGGCGTCTGATTAGCGACTTACTGAATGAAGGGCTAAGCAGCGGCCTAAGGCTGGTCTGTGCCGAATTGAGTCTTTCTTGTTTCCCGGATCACCCGATTCAGATTGAGTCGAGTTAGTATAAACACGGATATTTTTAAAACCCAAGCATCAAGCGTTCCAAGGGCTGTTCAAATATCAGTCAGAGAAGACGAAATTATTTGTAAAAACAACACCTTAGGGGAATTATGACCCTTCAAAAATTTACCCGGGAGTGGGCCTGTTTTGATCCGCGTATCCAATAACGCCTGGCGCCACACTTGGGCACTGATGTGGCCGGTGATGCTGGCCAACCTGTCATTGCCATTACTGGGGCTGGTTGATACCGCCGTGCTTGGTCATCTCGACGACAGCGTGTACCTGGCTGGCGTCGCGCTGGGTGCCAGCCTGATCGCCTTTGTGTTCCTCGGCTTCAACTTCCTGTCGATGGGGTTGTCCGGCTTCACCTCCCAGGCAAAGGGGGCCGATGATGCCCGGCTGATTCGCACCCAGCTAGCCCAGTACTGCCTGGTGGCCGCCCTGCTGTCGGCGACGGTGCTTGCTGCACAATCGGTGCTGATTCAACTGGGGCTGGGGTTCATGCAAGCCTCGGAGGCTGCTACCGCCGAGGCGCATCTGTATCTGAGCATACGCATCTGGGGCGTGCCCGCTCAGGTCTTTACCTCCATGTTGCTGGGTTTCTTTGTGGGCATGCAAAATACCCGCATCGCTCTGGTGACTGTGTCGGTGGCGCAACTGGTGAATCTGGTGCTGAATGTCACCCTGGTTTACGGCTTTGGCATGACCACCGATGGCATTGCCCTGGGCACCGTCATCAGCGAGTACCTGGCCCTCGCCCTGGTAGTGCTGACGTTGAGGCGAACCCTGAAGCACCTGCCGCCCGGGCTGGATGCCAGCCGGCTGAAGGCACTGGTGGCCTATGCGGGCATTTTCAGCGTCAGCCTCAGTTTGTTTATTCGTACCTTTCTGTTACTGATGGGTTTTGCCTGGTTCAACCGGCTCAGTGCTGCTCTCGGTGATACCGTACTGGCCAGCAACGCCATCCTGCTGGCGTTTCTGACGCTGATTTCCAACAGTATGGATGCCAGCGCTGCCGCTGCCGAAGCCCAGGTCGGGCTGGCCATCGGACAACGCGATCCGCAAGCGCTGCGCGAAGTACTATGGACCACCGGCTGGTGCGCTTTCGGGCTGGCTTCCGCGCTGACGCTGGTGTTTGCCCTGCTGGGCAATAACCTGCTCGGCATTCTGACCAGCCAGCCAAACCTGCAACAACAAGCCGGCGCTTACCTGCCGTGGGTCGTCGCCATGCCCCTACTGGCTGGAACGGCCTATTGGCTCGATGGTGTGTTCATTGGCGCCCGACTCACCGCCCAGATGCGCAACGGCGTCGTGTTCGGTTTTTTCAGCTTTGTGCTGGCGAGCCAGTGGCTGCCGGCAACCCAGCAGGCCCTCTGGCTCGGGTTCAGCCTGCTTTTTATAGGTCGCTCACTCTGGATGCTGGCCGTTTACTGGCATTCGGTACGCCCGATGACGCAGACACCCTGAAACAGAATTTGACCATCAGGGTGTGTTGCGAACGGCTCCAATTGCGGCAAAGTAAACAGGCTGGGCTACACTAACGACGACATTGGTGCATGCCACGCACTGGTTACACGCAGCGTAAGCACGCCACGGTATCTCCCGGTACGCGATCATTGCAGGGATTGACGGTCGACACCCGAGACCTGCACGCTCGCCGATTCACCCGACAAGGCCCGTTGTCATGTCTAAGCCCTGCATTGATAATGCCCTGGATCAAGCATTGGCCGCCACGGAAGGGGAGCAAAGTCTGCAGCGTTTTATCGCTGTTTTTCATCGCAAACACCCGGCACTGCTGGTGGTGGAACACGGCACGCCCGAACGACGACTGACCGCCATGCTGATCCAGTATTGCCGCTTGTTGCCCATCCTGCTGGAAGAAGCCAGGAACGTCACCACCAACGACAAGAACGCCGCCCAATTCGACCCCCTGTACGATCTGGTTGCCGAATTCTTTTCCAGCCTGGAACCGGGACGTCTGGGCTTTGGCATTCTGGGCATTCTCGACAAGGTGTACTTTGGCCACCGCCTGCTCGAGGAATGGCATGACCGGCGCCGGCTTCACACCCAGTGCGCCGCGCTCAGCTGGGATACCTCCCTGTCGAATCTGCTGGTACACACCCTGATCGGCGATGCTTACGCCAACGAGCTGGATGCTGCTGTCATGGAGATCATCGAGAAGCAGCCACCGTCTTTTGACACCACCGGCGCCACGGGCAAGAGCAGGCAGCAGCAACCACCCTACCCCTGCCTGGCGTCGCGCCATGGTGTGCGCTTGTCGTGGAGTCGCTAACCCAGGTCGTTGACCAACAAGGCTTCCACCTGCTGGCAGCGTTCCTGCAGCTGCGCCTCGCTGGGCGCGGTAATGGTGATATGGCCGATCTTGCGACCCGGGCGCGGGTCTTTGCCGTAATCGTGCCAGTGGGCGCCAGGTATCGCCAGAATGGCGGCGCGGTCCGGAAGCGCTCCGATCAGGTTATACATCGCCACCGGCTGAGAAGCCCGGCACCGGCCTAATGGCAGATCGGCCACGGCGCGGATATGGTTTTCAAACTGGCTGCAGGTGCTGCCCTCTATGGTCCAGTGGCCGGAATTATGAACCCGGGGCGCAATCTCGTTGGCCAACAAGCGATCACCGACCACAAAAAACTCAAAGGCCAGTACGCCAACGTAGTCGAGCGCTGCCATCACCTGGCCGACCGCGGTTTCCGCCAGGCTTTGTAGCGGATGCTCGGCCACCGGTTGCGACCGGTACAACATGCCCTGGCGATGTTCGTTGCGCACCAGCGGGTAAAAAGCGAGTTCTCCCGATGCCGACCGCACGCCGATGCAGGAGACCTCGTAGTCAAAATCGACAAAACCTTCGTAGATCAGCGGCACCGAGCCGAGTTCGGCAAAGGCATCTTCGGCATCCGCTTGCGTGCGCAGCACTTTCTGGCCTTTGCCGTCGTAGCCGAGCGTCCGGGTCTTCAGAATAGCGGGCAGGCCAAGCCGTTCCAGGGCGCGGTCGAGATCCGCCTGATCGGTAATGTCGGCTATGGGCGCGGTCGGGATATCCAGACGCTGAAACAGGTTCTTTTCCAGCCAGCGATCCCGGGCAGTTTCCAGCGCCCGGGCCGAGGGATACACCGGTACCTGGTCAGCAATAAAAGCAACGGTTTCGGGCGGCACGCTTTCAAATTCGAAGGTAACCCGATCCGACATTTTCAAGAGTTCGCGAATGGCGTAGTGATCGTCGTAAGCGCCTTCGACCAGGGGCCCCAGGTCAGCGGCGCAGGCGCCTTTGGCCGGGTCGAGAAAAGCCATGCGAATGCCCAGCGGCACGGCTGCCAACGCCATCATGCGGCCCAGTTGGCCGCCGCCTATGACTCCAATGCGCATGCGTCAGTCCCCCGGAACCGGATTGGCCAGCACCCGGTCGGTCTGGTCGCTTCTAAATTTCAGCAGTGCGGCACGCACGCTTGCGTTCTCATTGGCGAGAATACTGGCTGCCAGCAACGCCGCATTGATGGCACCGGCCTTGCCAATGGCCAGCGTACCGGTGGGAATACCGGCCGGCATCTGCACAATGCTAAGCAGCGAATCGACACCACTGAGCATGCTGCTCTGAACCGGAACACCCAGCACCGGCAAGTGGGTCTTGGCGGCACACATGCCGGGCAAATGAGCTGCACCACCGGCGCCCGCAATAATGACTTTCAGACCACGGTCGAACGCCGATTCCGCATAATCAAACAGCAAGTCAGGCGTACGATGCGCCGACACCACCTTGCATTCGTGGGCGATCCCCAACTGAGTCAGGGTGTCGGCAGTGTGGCTCATGGTGGCCCAGTCGGACTGGGAACCCATAATGATGCCAACGGTTACAGCCGGGGCGTTTTGCGTCACTGGGAGTCATCCTTAGCGGGTGAGGTTGGATCAAGAATTTTAACCGGGGTTGCTTCAACCTCCGGTTTGGGCGGTGGCGGCGTGACCCGGGTCTTTATTTCATTAACGCTCTGATGGGTCTGGCTGATGCGATCGATATAGCCGCAGTCGACACACTCGCGCACCATGATGGCACCTTCGTGCTCGTAACCCGCTTTCAGGGTGTCCATGGCGCCGCATTTGGGGCACACCGCACCGGCGATGAATCGAACCGTCATAGTCAACTGCCTCTTAAAATCGCGATTATACGGAAGTGACACAGCAGCGTCATTGTCGACCGCTCGGTCAAAACACCTCGTCTGCCATTGAGGTTCCTGTGCTAAACTAAGCGGCTGTCACCTGTGCGTCTGTGTAGGTGGCTCGCAAAGGCAGATAACACGTCGCCTTGCAGAACCCCGTATGCCGAACCATGGATGGTGACACCATGTCCGACAAATTAAAAACCCGCTGGTTCCAGACACCCACCTCGTCTTCATCGCTGGGTTACGCCACCCGGTTCTACATGAAGGTGTTCCAGAGCCTGAAAGCCGATGAGTCATTGAACCTCGGCGCCCAGCTCGCACCGCTGAAAACCAACTGGTATCTGACTGAAAAAACCACCGAACGCTGGCACAAGGTGTTCCATTACCAAAGCACGGCGCCCCAGGCATTTACTTACAGTGCTCCGGCCGGTGTTTGGGCGCTGATGCAGGTACTGGAAGACCTGGGCATTAAGTTCAGCCGCATCATGCACCTGCGCAGCCACCTGTTGCTAACCTCGCCCGATGGTTTTGAAGTGAATGCTCACTACACCACTAACGTCCGCTATATGGGAGCCAGACCGTTAAAAAGCCGCTCTGTCGCGCTGATCTTCCGGTCTGAAGTGCGGGATGTTCGGGGTCGGGAAATCATGCAGCTTGAAGACGAACTGTACGTCGGAGGCTTGCCGGAAGATTTCGTCGCACAACTGTCGTCCGAGCATATAAAAGTGCCCCAGGCAGAGCGCAGCGACATTGCCATCGATAACCCGGTGGCTGATCAGATTCCAGTCGCCATTGGCCGGCGACTGGGCAGTCAGTACGGGAAACTGTCGGGCGATTTGAACCCGCTTCATATCTCAAGCATCGGCGCTCGATTGCTGGGTCACTCAGGGTCTTTTGTGCAGGGTCTGTGTACCGCCAATCTGCTGCTGGCAACCCTGGGAACTCACTGGCGCCGCTCCGTGCGCAGTCTGACCATGGAATTCAAACGGCCGGTACCGCAACCGGCCAAACTGACGCTGATCTGCACCCTGGATCAGTTCAGTCTGATTGACTCAAAGAAACGCGTGCTGGTAACTGGCTCCTACATTTGCTGAATAGCCACATGGCTGACCCCAGCCGTTCAAGTTTCGGAGTTCGGGATACTAGGGTGGCGCTCGTCCGTGGCGGCTACCGGTGTTGCCTCTGCGGGGTCGGGCGGAATGCCGCCCACTCAATCCATCCCTGGAGCCTAGACCGCAGCATCCCTGCTGCGGACTTCCCCGCAGAGGCAACACCGGCATCCGCCACTCGTATTGTGGGAACTCCGAAACTTGAGCTACCTGAGAAGTTGACCCGTTTTTCATTGTGGTCAACTAAACGTGTGAATCGGGGTTTTCCGGGTCGGCACCCAATGCGTTCTCCGGCTCAGCCTCAGGTTCCATCTGCTCCCGTAACCAACTCTCCAGCTCCGCAACACCGTCTTTTTTCAGCGAGCTGAACAATTGCGCCGAGAGCCAATTGGCTTGCGACTGCAATTGACTGCGTACTTTCATCAGGGTGGTTTTGGCCGGGCCCTTCTTCAGTTTGTCGCTCTTGGTCAGCAGAGCGCGCAGCGGCATCTGGGTCTGGATCGCCCAGCGCACCATCATCTCATCGAACTCAGTCATCGGGTGGCGTACGTCCATCACCAGCACGATACCCTTCAGGCTGTGGCGATCGGCCAAATACTCACCGATGTTCTTTTCCCAGTCTTCCTTCATATCCCGGTTGACCTTGGCGTACCCGTACCCCGGTAAGTCAACGAGACGGCAGTTCTCGGTCGACAACGAGAAATAGTTGATCAACTGGGTGCGGCCCGGCGTTTTCGAGGTACGGGCCAGTTTGGAATTGCGCGTCAGCGCATTCATGGCGCTGCTTTTGCCCGCATTAGAGCGACCCGCAAAGGCCACTTCAGCGCCGCTGTCAGGAGGGCTCTGTTGCAGATGTTGGGCACTGGTCAGGAATCGGGCGGAATCAAATCGCAAAACCGACATTGGGGGTCTCTCAATGGGGGTTAAAAACCGGCAGTGTACCTGAAATCGGGCCCGGACGGAGTGCTGTTCACCGGTCGATGTTCAATTAATACCCACTCAGGGCGCGGGGTTTCTTCTCAACACCCTCCCGGGTCTATATAATGCCCGGTCATATTACCGGTGTGGTCAGAATCCGGATCCGTGCATATCCGTTCTGATGACCGACCTTTTCCACCTTTGACGTGCGGGACGCGACATGAAAAAACTGATCGTAGGCCTTGCCATGCTGGCCGGCATTTCCGGCTTTGCAATGGCCGAGGGCAATGCTGAAGACGGCGAACAATACACAGAATCCTGTGCCGCTTGCCACGGGGCCGACGGCAACAGCGCTGCCGCTTCCTTCCCCAAACTGGCAGGCCAGGGTGAAGCCTATCTGCTCAAGCAGATGATCGACGTCCAGAATGGTGATCGTGTGATCACTCAAATGTCCGGTCAGCTCGACGGGCTCGATGAAGACCAGTTGGCCGATATCGCTGCCTTCTACGCCAGCCAGGACAAAACTGTCGGCAATGCCGATCCGGATCTGGTCGCTCTGGGCGAGCAGTTGTATCGCGGCGGCAACCCGGAAACCGGCGTGCCCTCCTGTGCAGGCTGTCACTCTCCCACCGGCGCGGGCAATGCGCCTGCCGGTTACCCGATGTTGTCTGGTCAGCATGCCGGCTACATCGAAAGCCAGTTGTACAAGTTTCAGCGTGGCTATCGCGCCTCTGAACCCAGCGACGAAGTCCGTACCAACGATGGCGAATCCCGCGTTATGCGCTCAACCGCCTTCCGTCTGAAAGACTTCGAAATTGAAGCGCTGGCCAGTTACATCAACGGGCTGCACTGATCCAAAACCCGGATTAAACCGGCCGTTCAGGCCCAGTTAACCCGAGGTAAAGACAATGAAAAGCGAAGGACCGGTTCAAGGCCTTCGCTTTTTTTGTGGGTGGCTTTCAGGCAAAGTGTCGGCCATTCCCCTATTCTGGTCCTCTTGTGGAGATCCAACCTATGTTTAAACGTGTGATGTTGTCCGCGCTGGCACTGATGGTGCTGGTTGCCGGTTCCGCTACTGCAGAAGAATTTCAGGCAGGCACCCATTATCAGGTATTGCCGGAGAAACTGCCGACCAGCTACCGGGGTGAAGAAGCGGGTGAGATCATGGAGATCTTCAGCTACAGCTGCATTCACTGTTTTAACCTGGAACCCTTTGTGACTTCCTGGAAACAAGGCAAGCCCGATGACATTCGCTTTACCCCGGTGCCTGTGCTGTTCAATGACCGCCAGATTCCGGAAGCCAAAGCCTATTATGCCGGTCAGTTTCTGGACGTTATTGCACAGAGTCACCCGTCGATTTACAACGAAATCCATATAAACCGGAACCGCCTGTCATCCGATGAAGACTTCGCTGAAATTTTTGAACGCTTCGACATCAGTGAAAGTGAATACATGGACATGGCCAACTCTTTTGCCGTTAATACCCGCATTTCTCTGGCGCAGAAAATTACCCGGATGAGCCAGATTCAAGGCACACCCAGCCTGGTCGTAAACGGCAAATACCTGATCTCCGGGCAAATGGCCGGCGGCAACGAGCGGATGTTCACCGTCGCTGAATGGCTGATTCGCAACGAAGACCAGCTGTAAAGGTTCACCGGAACCAACTGCCCGATAACATCGTATTACCGGTTGCGCTACACTGAGTAGCCAGCCGGCCCTTCTGTTTTATCTTTGTCTGCCGTCGGGTCACTATCTACAGGAGCCCGTCAATGAGATCGAGCCACCTTGATTACGAATTCCCGGTTCACCTCAGTGACCCCAAGGAGTTCTATCGCAAGGCCGACCCGGACCATCTGACGCTACTGAGTTTCAACATTCAGGTCGGCATCAACACCCGACACTTTCCCGATTATTTTTTGAAATCCTGGCAGCATGTCTGGCCCAGCCGCTCTCGCCAGCACAACCTGGATCGAATCAGCGATCTGATCCGTCACTTCGATGTGGTCTCCTTGCAGGAAGTCGATGGCGGCAGTTTTCGCACCGGCTTTGTCAACCAGGTGGAATACCTGGCAAAGAAATCCGGTCAGCCTTACTGGCACCAGCAATTGAACCGCAATCTGGGACGCTTTGCGCAACACAGCAATGGGTTGATTTCCCGCTTTGAACCTCACCGAATCGACACCCACGCCCTGCCCGGTTTGCCTGGCCGGGGTGCCATCGTGGTTCAGCTTGGCGACGAACACCCGGTTGTTATCGTCATGTTGCACCTGGCGTTGAGCAAAAAAGCTCAGGACCAGCAACTGCGCTTCATTCGCAATCTGATTCAGCAATACCATCATGTGATTGTGATGGGTGACATGAACACCCACAGCCTGAGACTGCTTAACGACTCTCCGCTGCGCGAATGCGGCCTCAAGTCGGCCCATGCCCGGGCTACGTTTCCCAGTTGGCAGCCCCACCGCTGTCTCGACCATATTCTGGTCAGTCGTCATCTGCGCATTGTGCGCATGGGTGTACTGGACTTCCCGCTGTCAGATCACCTGCCGGTTGCGCTTGAAATAGAGTTGCCGGAACTGGCTCGATAAAAGCGGCTTGGCAGATCGGCGCGGCGCCAAAGCGCTGCTATACTCGCATCAGCTAGGGTAATTTTTCAGCAAGGTATCGGCATGGGTATGTGGGACGAATGAGCGAAATACAGGACTTGTTGCGGCGCGGCGTACTGGACTTATCCATCATGGTACGGGGCATTGACCGCGAGCTCGATGAAACGCTGGATCAGCTTAAACTGGCTTTGCGTCAACGCAACGATCTTGATGCCGACGCTTTTGGCAAAGCCCTGGAAGCCACCGATAAGCGCTTTGACCTGATCGAAAGCCGCACCGAAGAAGGTGTTAGCCAGCTCTATTCACTCTATCAGCTGCTGGTCGATACTGACGACGAGCGCGTCCCGGACTCACTGATACGTCATCTCAATCAGCGCAGCCCCTACGTCCAGGATGCACTGTCGCTGGCACATCAAATACAACCTCTGGTCTCAGTGGTCGCTGAACCGGATGCCGACAACAGCACCCTGGTTCGACTGCGGCAAAAGCTCTGTTCACGCTTTATTACTCTGTTACGCACCCTGGCCATCCTGGGCGATGAAGACGGTGCTTTGCGCGCATTGGCCGCCCGACTGGAGCCAATACCGGACTGGTCGACGCTGGATGTACTGGCGGCCGAGACTATCATGTTGATCCAGACTCGACTTAACCAGGAAAAAGGTAAGTTCGAGTATTACCTCAATGAACTAAATGCCAAGCTGATCGCCATCAACCGCCTTATTGGTGAAGACCAGGCAGCGGTCTCCGACTTGCAGACCCTCAACGAAAGTCTGAACGCCAATGTCGACCACCAGCTGGAGCGAGTGCGTACCGAGCTGGAGTCAGCCACCGATATGCAGGCTTTGCGGCTGGCCATGACGCACTCCATGGACGATTTGCTGGGCGTTTTAGGCGAGTTTCAGGACCAGGTAAAAACCAGCCTGTCAGCCATGCACCAGCGCCAGGCAGAACTGAACGAGCAACTGACGTCATTGCAGGCCGATAACCACAAGCTGATCGAGCAGGTGAATCAGGAACGCGAATTATCATTGCGCGATCCGCTGACTCAGTTGCCCAACCGGCAAGGATTTGATGCCCGGCTCGCCGAGGAAATCGCCCGCAGCGAGCGTTACCAGCAACCTTGCTGTGTCGCCCTGATCGACATTGACCTGTTCAAAACCATCAATGACCAGTACGGCCATCTTGCGGGCGACAAAGTGCTCAAGGTGCTGGCCAAGGAAATGCGCAGCCAGTTACGGCAGTCGGACTACCTGGCCCGGTTTGGCGGGGAAGAATTCGTTTTGTTGCTTCCCCAGACTCCCATCAATGCAGGCATGCAGGCCGTTGAAAAAATGCGACTGCACATCAGCCAGTGCCCGTTCAACTTTCAGGGTAAACCAGTCCAGATTACCTTTTCTGCCGGCGTATCGGCCTACCGCAACGGTGAATCAGCCGATCAATGGCTGCATCGTGCCGATGAGGCGCTTTATGCCAGCAAAGGCGCTGGTCGTAACAGAACAACACCGGCTGATGGCTGAGTATAAACAACCCGCACCCGATTTCAGGCAGTCACGGGTCTTGTACGTACTGAGCCAGTATCCGTTCCAGGTGGCGGGTATTAATGGGTTTGGTCAGAAAGTCATCCATACCCGACTCGATGCAGCGGCGGCGAACATCTTCCAGAGCGTGCGCAGTTAGCGCCACTATGGGTAGCCGGGGCAGGTTCTGGCTTTTCTCATAGGCCCGGATAGCCTCTGTCGCGGCATAGCCATCCATATGAGGCATTTCACAATCCATGAGCAGGACGTCACACTCAAAGTCGTCAGACTGCCGGGCCTCGACCGCTTCGCCACCGTGACTGGCCAGCACAACCTGATGCCCCAGTTTCTCCAGTAGCCCCTCAATAACCCGCTGATTGACCATATTGTCTTCCGCTACCAGCACGCGCAGGCCGTTCAGGGGCCGCTCAGCCGTCAGGCGGGTTTCTTCGCGACGCTGACGAGCCTGCAGAAACGGCAACTTCACGGTAAAACAGGAACCCTGGTTTGGCACACTGCTGACCGTTAATGTTCCTCCCATTAACGCCACCAGCTCACGACTGATAGCCAGACCCAGCCCTGTTCCACCGGCTTTGCGCTGGCGCCCCGGATCAACATCGGAGTACAGATTGAACAGGTTTTTCTGGTCGACCTCGGAAATGCCAATACCCGTATCTTCAACCCGGAACTCCAGCAGCCGAGGGGCCTTCGGGTCGACACTAAGCGCTAGCTTGACCGTGCCACGGTCTGTGTACTTGATAGCGTTGCTGACCAGGTTAGACAGCACCTGGCGCACATGCTGCGCATCCAGCATCACCCAGGCCGGTACCCTGGGGTCTATGTCACCGGTAAGCGCCAGTGACTTATGTTCTGCCTGAGACAAAAACAGTTTCACCTGCTGTTGCACCAGCTGGTGTACATCGACCGGTTCACGGCGAAACGCCATTTTCCCCGCTTCGATCTTGGAGTAATCCAGAATGTCGTTGATCAGTGCCAGTAGAGAGCTGCCCGAGCCCTGAATGGTATCGACATAGCCGCGCTGTTCGTCATCCAGGCGGGTTCGGGACAAGACTTCCGTCATTCCCAGCACCCCGTTTAGCGGCGTTCGGATTTCGTGGCTGATCTGCGCCAGGAACTGGCTCTGGGCTTCCACTCGCATGCGCTGGCGATCCTGCTCATCCCGCAGCAGGCGAATACGGTACGCCAGGGCAAAGCTTAGTAACATGGCCTCGGCGAAAGACCCCAGTTTTGATGCCAGGTTAGGTGGCAGCGGCGCTTCAATGCCCAGTAAGCGCCCCAGCAGAAAGACCGAATTGCCTACCGCAAACAACACCCAGGCCAGCACAAAAAACTTGGCGGCTATAAAGCCTACACGCCAGGCCCGGATACCGGCCGATACCGCCAGAACCATAAATACGATGATGGTCGGCGTATACAGCCGGGCAAACCAGTCGAGGTCGATCGTGACCAGCAGACCTGCGGCCACACACTGCAGGGCAATCATTCCATAGAGAGCCCACAGGTGGGCACGTGAGGTGTGCCTCAGATTCAGAAAGTGGATGACAAAGAAACTGGCAAAGATAACCGTCGCCAGGGTTATCCAGAAATTGTACTCATAGTGATAGATCAGGTCCGGTGGCCACAGATACTGTGCCAGATACCCATCGAGCGACAGTTGCAGCACCCCGAAACCGGAAATAAACAGCACATAGAACAGGTAGCTGACATCACGCACCGTGGTATACAGAAACCCGTTGTACAGCACCATCGCCAGCAATACCCCGTAGAACAGCCAGTTACCAATGTCAGCCTTGAGCAAGGGGGACCAGAAGTCATCACTGGGATAGGCATGCAGTGGCACCAGGGCCGACGGTGAGGTTTCAATACGCATCAGATAGGTGGTGGGCCCATAGACCTCAACCGGAACAATGAAGAAACGGTGATCTTCAATTCGACTCTGGTTCGGACGTTGCAAACCGGAACGGTAGATCAGCCGCGGCCCGCTGTTACCAAACACCTGATACACATCCACGTAGTCCAGCAGGGCGTTGGACAAAACCAGGTGCCATTCTTTGTGAATCGACTGGGCAGCATCCAGTCTGAACTGTATCCAGAAAGGGGTATCATCGTAGCCACGGCTGATACTGTGTGCCCTGTGCTCGGTCCATTCGCCAGCGTACTCCGGTTGCAGAATATCAAAGGGCGATAACTGCCCGCTATCATCTGCCAAGAGCAACACCTGTGGACCCAGATTCTCGACATCTGATTGTGTCAGTTCTATCAGCGGCGCTATGGGTTCAGCCCGCAGTGCAGGCATCGCGAGGCATCCAAGCAGCACAATCAATAGCGGAGACAAGCCAAATAGCCCTGACAAGTGCCTGATTCCGGCAACACGTTGTAATCGGCTCAGTAACGCACTCCGGCGAATTCTTAACAGCACAGCTCAACATCCATTTATTAGCTCCGGGCTTAGGCAGGCAGTAGCACGGCAGTCGAAGAGGGAGATGGTCACCTCAACCTCACCCGGGAGGTAATCCATTAGAAAAGCCGGGTCACTTCACTGTCCGCTTTCCAGAACAATGCACAAGGACCACAGCCCCAAGATTATCCACTTATCTTATTATTGTTGAGCTCCTTAATATACCAGTGATCGCACGCATTGTGACCGGTTTGGCCAATGGGTTGAGGCAGGCGCATAAAACCGGATTTTCGATACAGCGCTGCTGCCTGAGCCATTCCGTTCAGGGTTTCAAGATAGCACCACTGATAATGACGCGCTGCGAAGTCCAGGGCCGCTTCCATCAGCCTTGCGCCCAGCCTGGCACCACGATGCTCAGCAAGAACGTACATTTTTTGCAGTTCACAACAATCCGCCACTCCCTGCAGACGTCCTATGCCACAACCACCGACAACCCCTTCCCTGCTTCTGATGACCCAATAGGCCGTGGTGTCACCGCTGTAGGCCGTACTCAGGTCGTCGAGTTCCGGATCCTGCCAGGCAAAGCCCGGCCGGTTGGCGCCAAATTCAGTCAACCCCTGACGAATCACAATCGCCATGGCGGCGTTATCAGCGGGTTGAATCCTCGCCAGCGTATATTTTTCTGCACTGCTTACATCAATGCCTTTGGACACCATGGCCGGTTTGCTCCTGAAGTCTGTGGTTGGTCGATTTGCGACACCATCCCAATAAATGTCTCAATAAAGCCGCATCAAGTCCATCGTCAGCTCGGTTTCGTATATCATGGCCAGAAAACACCACACACTGAACAGACTGGTACCCATGGAGAAGCCTGCGCTTATGACCATTCAAGTTGGAGAAACCCTACCCAATGTCCTGCTGCACCGCATGGGCGAAGGCGGCCCCGTCAGCGTGTCGTCCGACGACCTCTTTGCCGACCAGACGGTCGTGCTGTTTGCCGTCCCTGGCGCCTTCACCCCCACCTGCAGCCAATCTCACCTGCCTGGCTTCGTGGTCAACGCAGACACCCTCAAAGCAAAAGGTGTAGACCGTATCGTGTGCCTCAGTGTCAACGACGCCTTCGTCATGGCCGCCTGGGGCAAACAGCAGAATGCGGAAGCCCTGGACATGATCGCCGACGGCAATGCCGACTTTGTAGAAGCCCTGGGGCTGGAAATGGATGCGACCGGGCGCGGCATGGGCGTTCGCTCGCGCCGTTTCGCACTGATTGCTAAAAACGGCATCGTAGAATGGATAGCAGTGGAAGAGCCGGGCCAGTTCGAAGTCAGTTCTTCAGAGCACGTCATTAACGCCTTGGACAAACTCCAAAGCTGATAACGATAGATGTCGTTCGTAAGGGTGTGTTCCACGTGGAACAAACCCTTTCATTCACAACAAATCTAATTTTTTAATCCCCCTCTTCTCTTTCCCACCAACCTTGATGTCACCCATTCACTGAACTCACCGCAGCGGCTAAACTGACTATTCAATTCTGTTTCAGGTAGGAAGGCATGTCAGGCAACCATCAGGATGACGTCCACACATCGCCCAAAGCCGCGTTCTACCAGACCCTCAGTTCAATTCCTCCCGGCTATTTCACCAGCTATGGCCGCCTGGCAAGCCTGTGCGGCGTTCATGTTCGGCAAATACAAGCCTGGCTCAGAACACTGCCGAGAGAATCCGGCTTGCCCTGGTTCAGGATCATCAATAGCCAACGCAAGATTACTGAGCATCCGGGATCAATTACGCAATATGACCTGCTAAAGGCCGAAGGGTTATTGGCAGACAATCGGGGACGTTTTCCAAAGGACCGATACTGGCCAGACTGTCTGAGCACTCACCAGGGTGACCCTGATTAGAGATCACTTAATTTGAACCATGTTCCACGTGGAACTTAATAGCTAGGGAGCCTCTGAACAACTCCCCTGGGGCTCTGGCTTATCCGAGGGACGTTTCCGCGAGGCGGACTTGGACTTATGCAGGAATGTCTAGACCTTTCAAATGAGTCCAACAAAGTAGCAGCGTTCCTCGGAAAGTCGGAATGCCGCACCACCCGTAGGGCGCGGCTAAAACGTCCTGCCCCGGCGTTGCACTTCTTGACAAGGGCTACGGCCATTGCGCTGCGAAGTGCGTAGGACTGGGCCGGCACTCCGGTGCCGCCCACTTGGCCAAAACGTTTTAGCTCGCGCAGAGCCTTGGGGGAGTTGTTCAGAGGGGCTCCCTAGTGCTGCAGACTAAACGTTAAAGCTATTGAAAGGGCCCTAGAACGAAATTCTAGCCAATGAGCGAGACAACAATACCTTCTATTGTCTAGCAATAGGTGCGCAGCACCAGGCGCGGGCACCACTTCTATGGGTAAAAAGACTTTATATCCATAAAAAAAAGGGCCTTAGTAGGCCCTTTAGTCAAATATCGAATTACTATTCTTTAGGTCTAACCGCGATATCCAGCTAAGTGCTGGCGGCCGGTAGGTCTATCCGGGGTAGTCCGCAGCAGGGACTAAAACGCCAGGAGCGTTTTAGCATGAGCGCAGCGAACCCGAAGGGTGAATCCCATGGACGGGATTCATATCATGCGGTCTAGGCTCCAGGGATGGATTGAGTGGGCGGCACTCCGCCCGACCCCGGATAGACCTAGCGGTTGCCAGCACGAACTAGAGGCAGCCTAGTAAAAGAAACCTCCTAGTAATCCAGGTTGCTCACCAGCAACGCATTTGTCTCGATAAAGGCACGTCGTGGCTCTACATCATCACCCATCAGGGTGCTGAAGATCTGGTCGGCGCCGATGGCGTCTTCAATCGTCACCTGCAGCATACGGCGCTGTTCCGGATCCATGGTGGTTTCCCAAAGCTGGTCCGGGTTCATTTCACCCAGCCCTTTATAGCGCTGAATGTTATAGCCGCGCTTGGCCTCACCCATCATCCATTCGATGACTTCCTCGAACTCGGCAATGGGCTGAGACTTTTCGCCACGCTTGAGATAGGCGCCCTCTTCGATCAGGCCATCCAGCTGATTGCGCAACGCGACAATGGCCTGGTACTCCTTGCTTTCAAAGAAGGTATGGGAGAACTGGTAGTCCGTTCCCAGGCCATGAGCAATCGCCTGCACCTTGGGTACAAAGATATGGCGTTCCTTATCTTCTGTAATCGACATCTGATAGGTCGTACTGCCGGCGTTGGTATCCAGCAGACGATCACTCAGATGATCTACCCAGTCGGCGACTTCTTCCTGGCTAGACAGCATCTCCGGCGTCAGATCCGGCATGTAGATCAGCTCTTGCAGTACCGCCTTCGGATAGACCCGGCTCATCCGGTCAATCCGGCTCATCACGTCTTTATACTGGTTAACCAGATTCTCCAGCTGGGCATCACGGATCGGCGGCGC
Organism: Saccharospirillum sp.; assembly: GCA_018402545.1. Lineage (GTDB taxonomy): Bacteria > Pseudomonadota > Gammaproteobacteria > Pseudomonadales > Natronospirillaceae > Saccharospirillum. The sequence continues at coordinate 265,436 of JAGYIL010000002.1, forward strand.
TGTTTCATTCACAAACAGCTCCGTACCATCAAGCGCCTGGGAGATCAGATACTGCTCAAGGGTCTTTTCATCCTTGATGTACTGCTCCTGCTTACCCTTCTTCAGCTTGAACAGAGGCGGTTGCGCTATGTAGATGTGCCCGTTCTCAATCAGTTCCGGCATTTGCCGGAAAAAGAAGGTTAGCAACAGGGTACGAATGTGCGACCCGTCGACGTCGGCATCCGTCATGATGATGATCTGGTGGTAACGCAGCTTGGCCAGATTGAACTCTTCGCGGCCAATACCGCAGCCCAGCGCTGTGATCAGTGTACCGACCTCAGCTGACTGCAGCATCTTGTCGAAGCGGGCCTTCTCGACGTTCAGAATCTTGCCTTTCAACGGCAGAATAGCCTGGGTACGACGGTCACGCCCCTGCTTGGCAGAGCCACCGGCCGAATCACCCTCCACCAGGTAAAGTTCAGACAGCGCCGGGTCTTTCTCCTGGCAGTCGGCCAGCTTGCCGGGCAGGCCGGCGATATCCAGTGCGCCCTTACGCCGGGTCATGTCGCGGGCCTTGCGGGCTGCTTCACGGGCCCGGGCCGCATCGATCATCTTGCCGACCAGAATCTTGGCTTCGCCCGGGTTTTCCAGCAGGAAGTCACCGAATTGTTTGCCCATTTCCTGCTCGACCGCCGGCTTGACCTCGCTGGAGACCAGCTTGTCTTTGGTCTGGGAGCTGAATTTAGGATCGGGCACTTTAACCGAGATAATGGCAGTCAGACCTTCGCGTGCGTCATCGCCGGTGGTCTGCACCTTATGTTTCTTTTGCAGGTTTTCATTCTGAATGTAGGTATTCAGCGTGCGCGTCAGGGCAGCACGGAAACCAGCCAGATGGCTACCACCATCCCGCTGGGGAATGTTATTGGTGTAGCACAGAATGTTTTCCTGGTAGGTGTCGTTCCATTGCATGGCCACTTCCACGCCGATGCCGTCTTCTTCCCGCTGAAACGAGAAATGAAACACCTGGTTCAGGGTCTGTTTGTTCTTGTTCAGATAGTCGACGAACGCCTTCAAGCCGCCTTCGTATTTGAAGTACTCTTCCTTCCCGCTGCGTTCGTCTTTCAGATGAATCGCAACCCCCGAGTTCAGAAAACTCAGTTCACGCAGCCGCTTGGCCAGAATATCGAACGAGTATTCGATCGAGGTGAAGGTCTCGGCAGAGGGTTTGAAATGTATGGTCGTGCCCGTGTAATCGGCCTCGCCCACAATCTTCAGCGGCTCCTGTGGCACACCATGGACGTAACGCTGTTCGTGTATCTTGCCGTCGCGGCGGATGGTCAGTACCACTTCAGAAGACAATGCGTTCACAACGGAAATACCGACTCCGTGCAAACCACCTGAGACCTTGTAGCTGTTGTCATCGAACTTACCACCGGCGTGGAGTACCGTCATGATCACTTCTGCAGCCGACTGCCCTTCTTCGTGCATGTCGGTCGGGATACCCCGGCCATCGTCGCTGACGGTGACCGATTCATCCGGGTGAATGACTACCTTGATGTCTTTGCAGTGCCCTGCCAGGGCTTCGTCGATGGAGTTATCCACCACCTCAAACACCATGTGGTGCAAACCGGTGCCATCGTCCGTATCCCCAATGTACATGCCGGGACGCTTGCGCACAGCATCCAGTCCCTTAAGTACTTTAATACTGGAGGAATCGTAACTGTTACTCATCTGGTAGCTCCAAATCGTTCGCCGGACGTACCTGGCCCTGTTCCACATGGAACACTCGGACCTGATCCGGCGCTTGCCAAAAATCCTTGAGGAGTGACGGGTCGACACTGGTCATAAAGACCTGACCGGTCAGTCCTTCCATCAGGGCGCCTAACTTCTGAATATGGTGCCGATCCAACTCTGCTGGCAGATCATCTACCAGAAAGGTCGTTGGGCGGTGGTGAACGTCCTGCAAATGTAGGCTCTGAGCGACCTTGAGTGCACACACCACCAGCTTTTGCTGGCCTCGCGACAGCACATCGCTGGCGGCCTGGTTACCCACCTTAATGCGCATATCGGCGCGTTGCGGGCCGCTCTGGGTATACCCCAGCTTAAGATCACGCTCCCATTGCTGCTCGAGCACGTCAGCCAGTGGCCGCGCTTTATCCCAGCCCCGGTAATAATGAATCCGAACATCGGGCAGATCGATCAGGGCCGCCAGCACCTGGTGAAACCGGGGCACGAAGCCCTCCAGATACTGCTTTCTCAATTCATCCAGCTGCTCGGCAGCGGTGATAAATTCACGCTGCCAGACGGCGAGCTGCGAACGCTCTATTCTACCAGATCGAAGCAGGGAGTTGCGGTTTTTAAGGCTTTTTTGCGCGTTTTGCCACTGGCTGTGGAAGGCGTCTTCCTGATGGAACACACCCCAGTCCAGAAACTGGCGACGATGGCCTGGCGAGCCTTCCAATAACAGGAAGCTGTCGCTGTGAATCAGTTGCAGGGGAAGCCGTTGCGCCAGTGCAGACACTGCGGTTACCGACTCACCGTTGATCCGAATGCTGTGGTGACCGTTGCGCGAGCGCTGCACGCCCACGCGGGTCTTGTTGGCGAACTCAGCGAACACCGTCGCGTCGTCGACGCCCTGGCGAATCAGGGTACGGGTACGGGACACTTTAAAGGAGCGGGCCAGGGCCAGCAGGTGAATGGCTTCGAGCACAGACGACTTTCCAGCGCCATTATCCCCGGCCAGCACATTAACACCCGGACCGGGGTCGAAACGGGTCTCCGCCAGGTTGCGGACACCCTGAATGGTCAGTCGTCGGATGGAGGACATGCCGGGCTTAAGACCCTGTGCCCGGTTACAGACGCATCGGCATCACGACATAAACCGATGAGTCATCATCGAAATCGCTCAGCAGGGCGCTGCTGTTGGCGTCTGAGAGCACCAGCTTGACCTGTTCGCCCTGAGTCACGTTCATGACGTCGAGCAAGTATGTCACGTTGAAGCCGACTTCCAGTTCCGGACCCTGGTAATCGATTTCCTGATTCACCTCGGCTTCTTCCTGCTCCGGGTTATTGGCCCTGACCTGGAGGTTGTTCTCACTGAGCAGAAGACGGACACCACGGTATTTTTCGTTGGAGAGAATGGCCGCACGACCGAAAATGGAACGCAACGACTGCCTATCGCCGACCACTTCCTTGTCGCCACCACGAGGCACTACCCGCTCATAATCCGGGAACTTGCCATCGACCAGCTTGGAACTGAAGGTAAAGGCCGCCGTTTTGGCACGCAAATGGTTGGTACCCAGTGAAATTTCGACCAAGTCATCCGAGTCACTCATCAGCCGGTTCAACTCAAGGATACCCTTGCGCGGGACAATAACCTGGCGCCGTTCCTCAACACCCAGTGCATCGACACTTTGGCTACTCATAGCCAGACGATGGCCGTCAGTCGCTACCGTACGCACCCTGTTCTGCGACAATTCAAGCAACATGCCATTCAAATAGTAACGCACATCCTGTTGCGCCATGGCAAAGGAAGTGGCATCAACCAGCTTTTTCAGTATTTTCTGCGGCATGTTGAAATTCAGGGTGTTTTCGTCTTCCTCGACATTCGGGAAGTCCGATGCCGGCAAGGTGGAAAGCGTAAAGCGGCTGCGACCACTGGTGACCACCACCCGGTCGTCGTTCTGAACCAGGCTGATCAGGCTGTCGTCCGGCAGTGATTTGACGATATCGAGCAACTTGCGGGCCGGTACCGTAACAGCGCCCTCGGTCGAGGGTTCCGATAGTTCAACCCGGCCCTGAATCTCGACTTCGAGGTCAGTACCGGTGAGTGATAGCTGGTTGCCTTCGATCTCCAGCAGCACGTTAGACAGGACTGGTAATGTCTGACGTTTTTCAACAACACCCCCCACCAGTTGCAGCGGCTTTAACAGGGTGTCTCGTGGCAATGAGAATTGAATCATGAGTCCGTTTCCATCCATTAATCAGGTGGTCAGCGTTCGTAACAGGTTGTTGTAATCTTCGTTGATGTCCAGGGTGGTTTCGCGCAATTCCCTGACCTTGCGACAGGCGTGCAAAACCGTTGTATGGTCGCGGCCGCCAAAGGCTTCACCAATTTCCGGCAAGCTGTGCTGGGTCAGTTCTTTGGCCAGGGCCATCGCCACCTGACGCGGACGTGCAATGCTGCGACTGCGTCGTTTGCTGTGCAGATCCGATATCTTGATCTTGTAGTACTCAGCCACGGTGCGCTGAATGTTATCAATACTGACTTGTTTGTCCTGCAGCGCCAAGAGGTCTTTCAACGACTCTTTAACAAAGGCGGTATTGATCGCCGCCCCGGTAAACTGCGAATTCGCTACTACCCGTTTCAGAGCACCCTCGAGTTCCCGCACATTCGACCGGATCCTCTGGGCGATAAAGAAAGCCGCATCGGCCGGCAGTTTAACTCGCTGCTTTTCCGCCTTCTTCATCAGAATCGCCACCCGGGTCTCCAGATCTGGCGGTTCCACTGCGACGGTCAGGCCCCAGCCAAAGCGACTCTTCAGACGATCTTCCAGACCTTCGATTTCCTTGGGGTAACGATCGCAGGTAAGAATTACCTGCTGGTTCCCTTCGAGCAAGGCATTAAAGGTATGAAAGAACTCTTCCTGAGAGCGGTCTTTCTTGGCGAAAAATTGTATATCGTCAATCAACAGAGCATCGAGACTTCGGTAAAACCGCTTGAACTCGGCCATGGCATTGAGCTGCAACGCCTTAACCATATCCGCTACAAAGCGTTCCGAGTGCAAATAAACCACTTTGGCGCCAGGGTTCTGATCGACAATATGATTACCAATTGCCTGCATCAGGTGGGTTTTACCCAGACCAACGCCTCCGTATATAAACAGTGGGTTGTAGGCACCCCCGGCGTTATCGGCCACCTGCTGACTCGCCGCCAGGGCGAGCTGGTTTGACTTGCCCTCTACAAAGGAAGCAAAGCTGAAACCGGGGTTCAGGTAACTTTGAAACTTGCCCTTGCCACGTTGAGAGCCCGTCGTTTGCACCGGCATCGGATCATTGTTCAGTCGCTCAGCCACAACGGAAGCGGGCTCGGTTGTTGACACCTGGCTATCAGCCTGAGCTGATTCCGGATCTACCAGGGAACCGGACTGAGCGTTGTTGTCGTTGCCGGTAGTGGCGGGTTGCTGCGGTTCCGGTGCACGCCGCGCCGGACGCGCCGGACGACCGGACCGGGCACTGACTTCTACAAGCACTTCCGCCCCGGTCGCACCAAACTGATTCATCAGTTCCTGAATACGGTGTAAATACTTGTCCCGGACCCAGTTACCCACAAAACGGTTGGGTGCCAGCAACACCAGCGCCTCACCATCCTGTCGATGGCTCAGGGGGCGGATCCAGGTATTGAACTGATGCGAGGGAACCTCTCCGCGCAGCAGGTCAAGACACTGTTGCCAGGCTGAATCGGGCACAAACTCTCCGGAAGACGATCAAAATAGAAGCCGCATTCTAACTTGCCCACACGCCACACGCCAGTCGCAGTCTTGTCGAAAACAGCGCTATCGACTCTGCTTTTCACAGACAGACAAATGACCCAAATCCCGCTTTATTCGGGCCTTACAGAACATTTTTCGGTAAGAACCCCAGACGCGCAAAGTCTGTGAATAACCGGGCGCACAAGGCTGTGTGTAACCACAGGGACGGTTTTGTGAATAAATCATTGTGCATAAGTTGCCATGTTACACACACCTTGTTGACCGCTCATACCCAGGCCGTACCCAGGGAAGCCCTGACTTAATAGGTCTGTAACTCATTGTTTTATATAGATTTTTTACACTTTTAAACAGAAATCGGCTGCACTAATAAGTAACAACAAAGAACTAAACCTAAAACACTACATACCTATATAAATTCTTTAAGTGAAAACCCTGAATAACATCAGACCCATTTCAAAGCAGTGAACCGGGATGAGCCGCTGTGAGACGGATACTCACTGATTAAAAAATCGTCATTGAATTACACCGTCAAAGTGATTAGAATCCGCCGTCCAAATTTAGGGGTTCGATCTCTTCCGGAAAATGGAAATTCGGACCCGATGCCTAACGGAAGCACAGCTTCCCCCGACTCGGTGTGAGAACAGCCATGAAACGTACTTTTCAACCCAGCGTCCTGAAGCGCAAGCGTACCCACGGTTTTCGTGCCCGTATGGCCACAGCCAATGGCCGCAAGGTTCTGGCACGTCGCCGTGCTCGTGGTCGTGCTGCCCTGACGGTTTAACCGGTATTTCTCCGGAAAGCGCCCAGGAACCCGGTACTCACTCTGCACCGGGCTACGGACATCCTCGCAGTCACCGTTTGCTGACACCCGGGGATTTCCGTGCCGTTTTCGATCAGGTAGCCGTCAAATCGGCTTGCCCCGAATTACTGCTTTTGTCCCGCCCTTCACAATCGGGGTCGGCTCGCCTTGGCTTTATTCTCGCCAAAAAGAACATCCGCACGGCGGTAGCCCGAAACCGCATCAAGCGATGTGCCCGCGAAGTTTTTCGATTGCATTATGCCGACTGGCCACCGCTCGACATCATCCTCATGGGTCGAAAGGAACTGGGCCTGCTGACGCATGAGCAGTTGCACGAGCTGATTGATAAACAGCTCAGACGACTGACACGTCGCTGGCATAAGGCCGCGGCAGAGTCAGCCTGAAGCGTGATTACCGTTTTTGTCCTGCGGCCGGTATTTGGCTGGCAATAAACACCCTGTGCAGGTACCATTTCGGCGCTTTTTACACAGGAAGCGGGCGGATGTCGTCTGCCGTGTAGCTTCCTCAGCCTGAACCGGGCCACCACAGACTGCTCCCATCTTCATCCGACCCCTGGTGCGTTGGATATAGCGTGTTTTTGACAGTCAGGAATCGGTTCAGGGTTAATGATCTGACTGGAAATTGATTATGGATGTGCGCCGTATTGTCCTGATCGCGGGTTTGGCCGTGGTCTCTTACATCTTGGTCCTGCAGTGGTCGTCTGACTATTCCGGTGCGCCGCAGCAAGAGCAAACCGCCAGTTCGTCAGAAATGGCCCCTCTGGAAGTCCCTCAGTCCGAGGTTCCTTCTGATACCGCCAGTGCTGCCGCACCGGACAGTGAAGTGCCTGAAGCAGCGGGTGGGCCCAGCGCCAGCGCGGCTGCACCAGCAGCCGGTGGTGACGTGGTCAGACTGCAATCAGACGTGCTTGATCTGACCATTGACCTGAATGGTGGTGACGTCATCAATGCGGCCCTGCCTGAATACCCTGCTCGCGCCGATACGCCCAATGTCCCTTTCAGCATTCTCGAAAATCGTCAGCGCACTTACACGGCCATGAGTGGTCTGGTCGGGCCTGATGGCATCGACAGTGAGCAACGTGCGCGCTACCAGGCAGAGCAGAGCGAGTACCAGCTGGACGAGGGTACCGAGCAGCTTGAAGTTACCCTGGCGCACACCACCGACACGGGCGTTACCGTTAACAAAATTTTCACGCTGACGCGTGGCAGCTACCTGATCGACATTCGTTATGAGATTCAGAACGGATCGGAACAGGCCATCACCACTAACCTGTTCGCCCAGCTCAAGCGTGACCGCTCTGATGATCCAAGCGCCGGTGGCCAGATTGGCATGGCGTCCTACCTCGGCGCGGCCATCACCACACCGGACGATCGTTACCGCAAGATTTCCTTTGGCGACATGGAAGACGAAACCTTCCGCATCACCCAGACGGGTGGCTGGATTGCCTTCTTGCAGCACTATTTCCTGTCAGCCTGGGTTCCGGCGACGGATCAGTCTCACAGCTACTATGCCCGTCAGCTCGCTAACGGCCTATACTACGCAGGCTTTCAGTCACCGGCGGTAACGGTAGCGCCGGGTGATACAGCGACCACCGCTACCCGACTCTACGTTGGCCCGAAAGATCAGGACGACCTGGCAACCATCGCCGAGCACCTCGAATTGACGGTCGATTACGGCTGGTTGTGGTGGGCGGCCCAGCCATTGTTCAAACTGTTGCAATTCATGCACGGCCTGGTGGGTAACTGGGGCTGGGCGATTGTACTGATGACGCTGACGGTCAAGATGGTTCTCTACCCGCTGACCGCTTCAAGTTACCGCTCCATGGCCAAGATGCGCAAATTTGCGCCGAAGATGACGCAACTGCGTGAGCAGTTCGGCGACGATCGCCAGCGTCTGGGTCAGGAAATGATGAAGATGTACAAGAAAGAGAAGCTGAACCCCATGGGCGGTTGTTTGCCGATCCTGGTGCAGATGCCAATCTTTATTGCCTTGTACTGGGTGCTGATGGAAGCCGTTGAACTGCGTCAGTCGCCGTTTATCTTCTGGATTGAAGACCTCTCGATTAAAGACCCCTACTTCGTGCTGCCGCTGCTGATGGGCGCCTCCATGTTTGTGCAAATGCAGATGCAGCAGCAACCGAGCATGGACCCAATGCAGGCGCGGATGATGAAGTTCATGCCAGTGATCTTCACCTTCATGTTCCTCTGGTTCCCGGCCGGTCTGACGTTGTACTGGTTCGTCAACAACGTGACTACTATTGTGCAGCAGTACATTGTTAACCGTCAGTTCGAGAAAGCCGACAAGGCCAAATCGAGCAGCTGATGTCCGACCGCGATACGATCTGTGCCCTGGCAACGCCACCCGGACGAGGTGGCGTTGGCATCATCCGGGTTTCCGGAACGGGCACAGCCGCTATCGCCAGGGCCATACTTGGTTACACCCCTCAGGTTCGGAACGCTCATTATGGCCCCTTTCTCGATGCCGACCAGCAACCGCTGGATGAAGGTATTGCCCTGTTTTTTGCCAACCCCCAGTCCTTTACCGGTGAAGACGTGCTCGAGCTTCAGGGCCATGGCGGGCCAGTCATTCTGGACTTGCTGTTGCAGCGGGTTATGGAGCTCGGCGCCCGCCTTGCGCGACCCGGCGAATTCTCCGAACGCGCCTTTCTGAACGATAAGCTGGATCTGGCCCAGGCCGAGGCCATTGCCGACCTGATTGACGCCTCCTCCAGCGAAGCCGCCCGCTCTGCGGTGCGTTCCCTGCAAGGCGCCTTCTCCAAAGAAATCCACAGCCTGGTTGAGCAACTGATCTGTCTGCGTATTTACGTTGAAGCTTCCATCGACTTTCCCGAGGAAGAAATCGATTTCCTCTCCGATGGCAAGGTGCAGTCGGACTTGGCGGCCATTATTGGTCAGCTGGACCGGGTGACTGAAGCGGCAAACCAGGGCAGCCTGATGCGTGACGGCATGACGGTGGTGATCGCCGGGCGGCCAAACGCCGGGAAGAGCAGTTTACTCAACGCCCTGGCCGGTAACGACCGGGCTATTGTGACTGACATTGCCGGCACCACTCGCGATGTACTGCGCGAACATATCCACATTGACGGCATGCCGTTACACATCATCGATACCGCTGGCCTGCGGGACACCCCGGATGCCGTCGAACGCATCGGTGTTGAACGTGCCTGGCAGGAGATCGAACAGGCCGACAGAGTCCTGCTCATGGTGGATGCGAGTGAAACTGATGCGACCGACCCGGCGCTGTTGTGGCCCGATTTTGTGCATCGCCTGCCCGCCAACGCAGCAATCACCGTGGTGCGCAACAAGATCGATATTACAGAAGAATCCCCAGGTTTATCCACAGAGCAGTCACAGCCGGTGATCCGGCTATCCGCACGGGACCAGATCGGTCTCGACGCCCTGCGTTTGCACCTGAAACAACTGATGGGTTATGAAAGCGCCCGTGAAGGCGGATTCATCGCCCGGCGTCGCCACTTGGAAGCCTTGCACCAGGCTCAGGCGTTTTTGCAGTCCGGTGAAGCCCAGTTACTGGGTGCGGCAGCCGGTGAGTTACTGGCCGAAGACCTGCGCCTGGCGCAAAACGCGCTCAACGAGATCACTGGTGAATTCACCTCCGATGACCTGCTGGGGCGGATATTTTCCAGTTTCTGCATTGGGAAATAGCGAAGTTTGGCGGTTACTCAAGGTTTAGAGTTCAGTTTGCTTGGGTGCCTATCGCCCGCGACGGCTACCGGTGGTACCTCTGTGGGGTCGGCGTGAATCCGTCCTGGCGGTCCGACGTCTCGGGCCTAGGCCGCAGGAGATGAATCCCATCCCTGGGATTCACCCTCCGGGCTCGCTTCGCTCATGCTAAAACGCTCCTGGCGTTTTAGTCCCTGCTGCGGACTACCCCACAGAGGTACCACCGGCATCCGGCGCTCATAACCTACGAACTCGAAAACTTGAGTTGGTTATCCCCACAGGGTACTTAACCTTCCAAAACATCAGCCAGTCGTCACACACCCTGCCAAATGCTCCCACACCTCCAGCGCATTGGTTTCATTCACCAGTTCATGGCGGCCACCTTCGAACAAGCGGGTGCTGGCCAAATTAACCCCAGCGGCTTTGATCGCTTCTATATGTTTGCCAATACCCTTGCCGAATTCACCGACGGGATCATCGGAACCAGACATGACATGTACTGGCAAGTCTTTGGGCCATTGGCGCGGGTCGATGGTGAGCAAACCGCCAATAAAATCGCTCCACAGCTGAACCGTGCAGTCGAAGCCGCAGTAAGCATCTTCCAGATAAGCATCGACCTGGTCGGTATCCCGGCTCAGCCAGTCATGGGTGGTGCGATTGGGTTTGAAGGCTTTGTTGAAAGCACCGAAGGTCATTTTAGTGACCAGCGGGCTCAGATGACGCGGGCCTTTTGCGGCTTTGATTGCGTCGACCATCAGTTTGGAGACCAACAATTGCGGCCGGTTGATGCGGTTGGTGGCACAGAGGATAAGCCCCTGCAGTTTGTCGCCAAAGCGCTGAACATAAGCCTGGGCAATAAAAGACCCCATGCTGTGGCCAAATAGGGTCAGGGGGGCATCGGGTTCCAGTGAACGGGCGTAGTCGACGACCTGGTCGAGGTCGGTAATCACCTTGTTCCAGCCATCCTGATCGGCATAGTGGCCGAGATCGGCTTCGGGGCAGTCGTCGCTGTGGCCGCGATGCTCAATGGCCACGACCGCGATATCCCGGTTATTCAGCCAGTCGGCCAGGGGCGCGTAGCGGCTGGCGTGTTCTGCCATGCCATGAGCGATGACCAGCGTTGCTGTGGGTGTCCTCGGACGCCAGACCTTGACTGGAATGGCGTGACCATCGCTTGCCGTTAACCATTCTTCGAGATATTGCATAACCTGTACCCTGAGCCGCTATTAACCCCGCCAGAGTGTCATGCAGCCGGTATGACGTCCAGTATTCGTGGTTATCCGGCCGTATTGGCGTTCCTTTTCCGGGATCTTCGGCAACGTTCGCTGCAATATTTGACGGAATCCCAACAATCGGCCCATTTTTTACGCCAGCTAAAGGGGCGCTGGCACAGGGCGCAGTGTTTTTCGGGCAGATTGTGTTTGGCGGGAGTCCGTGGCACGGGTGATTACCGGGTAAGGATGTCAATCATCCTCTACGTTTGCGGCATGAATAAGGTTCAGTGATTGCAATACCCGTACTGGCCGGGTTTTTTATACACAAAGGTAACGCACAGAGATATCGCCAGGCTTAGGGCTATTTCAGCCTTAATTTACCGGATAAACAGCAATAGTCCGATATTTTCTCCCCAGCCAATACCCAGCTCCTGCAATGGTTATACCCGGGTTATACACAGGCTGTTACCGCTCACCCGAGGCGGGTTTGCGGGCCTGGTCGAGCAGAATGGTGTGGGCTTGCTGGTCGACCTTGGCTTTCAGGTAGGCCGCATTGTGCTGGTTGACGTAGACACCGGTATCCTGACGGTCGACCACCTCTATGCCGAAATCCTGCAACTGGCTGGCTTTGTGCGGGTTATTCGACAACAGGCGAATGCGTTTAATGCCCAGCGCCAGCAGCATTTCAGCCGCGGGTTTGAAATCGCGCATGTCGTGGGCGAAGCCGAGCATTTCGTTGGCGGTGTAGGTATCGATGCCCTTGTCCTGAAGGGCGTAGGCATCCAGTTTATTGTAAAGGCCGATGCCTCGGCCCTCCTGTCTCAAGTACAGTAAAACACCGCCCTGATCGGCCAGCAGACGCTGGGCCTCGTGCAGCTGTTCGCCACAGTCGCATCGCTGCGATCCAAACACGTCACCGGTCAGGCATTCGCTGTGCAAGCGCACCAACGGGGTATCATCCTGTTCGGGCGTGCCATACAGAATGGCCAGGTGTTCCTTGTTGTCACTGAGGTCATTAAAGCTTACAAAACGGGTGGGCACCGAGGCTTCACCCAGGGGAATAGTGACAGTGGCGCGTTGTTCGATGCTCATGGCGGTCTCTGGTAGTCGGTAACGGTCTGTGGTCATGACCCGGCGGTACTTGGCTAATTTGGCGTAAAGGTTGGGTCAAAGGGTCCAATTAAAAGGTGATCCGGCAACGGCATTGCCGTGTAGGTTACAGTGTAACGCATTTGGTCAAGTGTCTGCGCCCGGGTGCAGCAAGATTGGTATTCGACCATTTTCTTTTGTTAACCGGTTTGCGGATGGCCCGGGTGAACCCCATAGTAAGTAACCAGAGTTCAAACCGGAAAACCGCGAAGGTTCGAAGGTAAGGTTCAAAGCTCGTTTTCATTTCAACAGCGATTAAGTCAGGAGTCTCATCATGGCAGTGTTTGCAGTCGTGGGTGCCGGGTTGTCGGGCATGACGTTGGCGCGTGAACTCGAACAGGCCGGTCACCGGTGTCAGGTGTTCGAGAAAAGCCGCGGCCGTGGTGGCCGCCTGGCGACACGCCGCCGCGACGGCTGGCAGGCGGACCACGGCGCGCAGTATTTTACGGTGCGGGATCCGGCGTTCCAGCAGGAGGTTGATCACTGGCTGGCTGAGGGCTGGGTCGCGCCCTGGCCGGTATCGCCCGTGGTGCTGGATCGCGACGGCGTTCAGTCGTCTCCGGATGAGCAGACGCGATACGTCGGCACGCCAACGATGAACGCCATGGTGCAAGGCCTGAGTGAGGGGCTCGATCTGTTTGTTCAAACCCGGGTAGACCGGCTGGAACGTGTCGGCAAACAGTGGCGTCTGTGGGATGACCAGGGTGAACAGTATGGCCAGTTCGACGCCGTTTTGCTGACTGCGCCTCTCGCCCAGTCGCTGGCGTTACTGCCGCCGGGTTCAAATCTGGAAGTGCCGTTGCGCGGTACAACCGCCATGCTGCCCTGCTGGGCGCTGGCTATAACCTTCAGTGAGCCCACCGGCATAGAGGCGGATGCGGCCTTTGTAAAAACCGGCGTTGTGAACTGGCTGGCCCGTGACAGCAGCAAACCCGGACGAACGGCAGAGCCGGAAACCTGGGTTGCGCACTTTACCGCCCAGTGGTCGGCCAATCATCTTGATGCCTCGGACAGCTTGCTGGAACAGCAGTGTCTGGCGGCATTGCGTCGTCTGGGCCAACCGGAACTGCCGGCGGTGTCGGATCGCTTCAAGCACCGCTGGTTGTATGCCCGCTCCGGTACTGAAACGCGACTGGATGTCGCCTTTGATAGCAACCTGGCCATTGGTCTGGCCGGTGACTGGACCCAGGGAGACCGCCTCGAAGGCGCCTGGCGCAGCGGCCACCGCCTGGCAAAAACCCTGATTGAACAGTGGTCCTGATTCAGAACGGCCACAGAGTTGCGGCTATGAACCGCGAAGTTAAGAGGTAACCATGAAAAATCTGAGTATCGATGTTGTGTCTGATGTGGCCTGCCCCTGGTGCGTCATCGGCTATAAAAACCTGGAACAGGCGCTGGCGTCGCTGGACGGTGAGATCGAAGCTGACCTCGCCTGGCATGCCTTTGAACTGCGGCCCGATGCACCGGCCGAAGGTGAAAACTGGCGTGAGCACATCATGGCGAAATACGGCTTGAGCTATGAGCAGAGTGAAGAGAACCGCAAGCGCATCACCGAGGCGGGCAGCCAGGTTGGTTTTACCTTCAATTTCACCGATGACATGCGCACCCAGAACACCTTCAATTGCCACCGTCTGCTGCACTGGGCCAAAGACACCGAACAGCAAACGGCACTGAAACTGGCATTGTTTGAAGCCTATTTCACCGATCGGACCAATGTGAACGACACCGAGGTGTTGCTGCAGGCCGTCGAAAAAGCCGGACTCGATCGGGACAGTGCAGCAGCCGTGCTCGCCTCGGACCGCTATGAGCAGGCGGTTCGGACCGAAGAAGGACATTATCAGCAGATGGGCGTAAGCTCGGTGCCGACCTTTATTGTGAACGGCAAATACGCCATCACTGGTGGTCAGCCAGCTGAGGTGTTTGTTCAGGCACTGCGCCAGATTGCCAGCGAGAACGCCAGTACGGCCTGAGATTCATTGGGCGGCTGTGGTAAACTGCGCGCCTCATTACACGGTTTTAAGAGGCGACCATGGCTCTGGTATACAGCACTGAATCGGGCCGCACCTGTCCGGATTGCCAGCAACCCCGCTCGCAATGCCAGTGCACATCTCGGGAAGCGATTCCCGAGGGCGATGGCATTGTTCGCATCAGCCGAGAGACCAAGGGCCGCAAAGGCAAGGGCGTGACGCTGATTCGCGGCATTCCGCTGACAGAGAAAGATCTGAAAGCCCTGGCTAAAAAGCTGAAGGCCAAGTGCGGTACAGGCGGCACCGTCAAAGACGGCGTGATCGAGATACAGGGTGACCAGCGTGACCTGCTGGTGACCGAGTTAAGCCAGCAAGGCTATACGGTAAAAAAAGCGGGCGGCTAGTGGATCATATACATATCACTGCGCGCCCGCTTTTCAGGAGTATTCCCCATGCAAGACCCAACCAAGACTGAACTTGAAGCGGCGGCGTTTCGCCGCTTAGTGCAGCATTTGCAGGAACGCACCGATGTGCAGAACATCGATATGATGAATCTGGCGGGTTTTTGCCGCAATTGCCTGTCGCGCTGGTATCAGGAAGCCGCCAGCGAGCAAGGTGTCGACATCGATAAAGACAGCGCCCGCGAGGTGGTTTACGGCATGCCCTACGATCAGTGGAAAGCCAAATACCAGACCGAAGCCAGCGATGCCCAACAGGCCGCTTTCTCACAACAGGCGAAGCATGACTGAGTCACTGAACGTTAAAAGCCTGAGTTATCAGGATGCTCGTAAGTGGGTAACCGATAACCTGCCTACCGAAAATGCCGAGGGTCCGGTACCGCCGAGTCTTGACGGCCTGAACGGGTTTTTCTTTGCCATCAGCCAGGCGCCGGTGCCGGTATCGGCCAGTGACTGGCTGGGGGATGTGTTGCCACTGTTTGGTCACATCGAACCCGCTTCGAATGCACTCAACGCCGTGCTGTCGTTGCAGCGCCACATTGAACAGGCGTGTGAAAAACAGGAATATCCGATACCGGACACGGCCGGTATGGATGCGGTCAGTCAGATCAAACCCGGGCACCGGATGAACGACTGGAGCCTGGGGTTTGAAGCCGGCTTCGTCCATGCCCGGCCGCTGTGGCTGACACTGGTGCCGGCAGAGTTACGGACGGAACTCGACAGTCTGTATTTCGCCCTCAGCTTTTTTGCCTCACCCGACAAAGCGCGGGAATTCATTGCGCGGCGCTCTTCACCCTTGCGGCCCGAGCAACTGGCCGACCAGATACTGGGCCAGTTTCCCAAGGCGGCTGATCTGTTTTCGCGCCTGTCGATCTCGGTCGGGGCCGTTGCCCAGTCGGCGGCCGAACCCCGACAGTCGGTTGGCCGTAACGACCCCTGCCCCTGTGGCAGTGGCAAGAAATACAAGCACTGTTGTCTGCAATAATCCGTTGAACCTACCCCTGTGGCATGAGTTAAAAATTCGCAGGACAATTGGCAAAGGTGCTCACCATTACCTACTTGCCAAGCGGATCACCAGGTACACCTGCTGAAGGTACGCCGTAAACCCGTCCATGGGGGCTCGAAGATCGCGTCCCTGCGATCTAACGACCTCCAGCAGGTGCACCTGGCGATCCTTGGGTAGATCGAGGTTGATCTCAAGCGAATTTCTAACTCATGACGATCGTCTGAGTCTGGCCAGTCAAAAAAGGAGTTTTTAAGATGCTGGCGCTGTCCTATCGTCGCATTGTGAGTCTGGCGTTACCCATCAGCCTGCAAGCCTTGCTGACCTCATCATTGAGCGTGGTCGATATCTACATGGTCAGTTCCCTTGGTTCAGCCGCCGTCGCTGCTGTGGGGTTGATCAGCAAGGTTTACTTCGTTGCTCTATTGATCGCCATAGGTTTGAGCGGTGGTGTTTCGATGCTGGTGGCGCAGTATTGGGGCGCTTCTGATCGTATCGCTGTGCTGGGGTATTTGTGGACCGGTTTAGCCTGGTGCGGGCTGGCGATGTTGCCGCTGACGGTGATGGCGCTGTTCTTTACCCAGCCCATGGCCGGTCTGTTATCGCCGGATGACGCAGTGGCTGGCATGGCCGCCAATTACTGGTTCTGGACTTTTCCCTTTGCTGCCCTCTCCGGCTTCAGTTTCTTGCTGGCGAGTGTACAACGCGCCACCGGTGACACCCTGTGGCCAATGGCGGCCAGCGGCCTGGCGCTGCTGACCAATACATTGCTGAACTATCTGGTGCTGTTTGGGCCTTTCCCGGTGCTCAATATTGGTCTTGCCGGTGTTGCCTTTGCATCGGTCGCTTCAAGGGTGCTGGAGCTGGCCTTGCTGCTGTTTCTGTTGCGTCGCCATTTGCAGGTGATCTGGGTATGGTCGGCGGATCGGTTCTGGGAAGTCTGGCGCTATGGCCGGGTGCTGATGCTGAACGAGGGCCTCTGGAGTGCAGGTATTTTTGCCTTCTTTCTGGTCTATGCCTACATGGGGGCTGCGCCTTTGGCGGCGATGAGTCTGATGTCGCCGCTGGAGAACGTGATCGTCGATCTGTTCATTGGCTTTGGCATAGCGGCGTCGATTCTGATTGGCCAGCACCTGGGCCGGCACGAATACGATGAAGCCCGGGCGCTGTGCTACTTCTTTCTGAATAAAATTACCCTGGCGTCAGCCTTACTGGCGGTTGTTCTGGCAATGATGACGCCTTGGGTGGTTGGCGCCTTTGCCTTTGTGGAAGCGCCGGTTCGGGAGTTGCTGGCCGGTGTCTGGCTGGTGTACTGCATCGGCTTGCCGGTGCGCACTCACAACATGCTGGCGGTAATTGGTATTCTGCGGGCGGGTGGCGATAATCGGTTTGTGCTATTGACTGAAGCTATTTCACTCTGGTTACTGGCCGTACCGGTATCCGCGCTGGTCGCGCTCTGGCTGGGCTGGCCGCTGTGGGCCGTGGTTGGAGTAACGGTGCTGGAAGAGTTGGGTAAAGTAGCGTTGTTCCGGTGGCGAACAGGCCGGGGTTACTGGCTGAGAAATCTGACGTCGAAGCCTGGCTCCGACGTCATGTCAAACTGACTGATTGCAGTTCAAATGATCAGGGCGGCTGGTCAGAAGCGGTAGCTAAGTACCGTGCGAATTGAAACGGTTTGCACGTCGACGTTGCCGTCGAAGAATTCTTCGTAGTTGTCGCCGAAATGCCAGTCGGCCTGAATATCCAGACCCAGCTCATCCCAATTGTAGCCACCGCCACCGCCCACGTAGAAACCGCTGATGCGAGTGTCTTCGAAGCCTTCCTGTTCAACGGTTTCTGCGTAGTAACCCAGGCTGCCATAGTATTTGGTGCCATAGCGGGCAACGCCACGCCCCAGTTTGGCGCCCACATCCCAGCCGATCAGGTAGACGTCGGAGTCGCTGGTGACAATCTGTTTGTAGTGATAGCTGCCCTGCAAGGCAAAGGCGCCAATACCGGCTTCAATATCGAGGGACGGGCCGACAAAGGCGTCGTATTCGCTCTCATCGGGGTAGACCCAGACCGAGGAACGTACGCCGGCGCCAATGGCAAAGCCGCCCAGATCGGCCAGTGCTTCATCGCCATGACAATGGTATTCGCCGGTAACGGCGTCGTTGTGGCAGTCGAACCGATCCAGTGCACCGGGGTCGGCCCAGGCCATTGGATGAATAACCAGAGCAGCCAGAGTGGCCAGTGGCAAGCTGAGACGAAGCGGCAGGTGCATGGGTTAACTCCTCATTTTTATCCTGATCAGTGTATCACAGCCTTGCCATGCGGCCAGTGGCGGCGTTGTCAGATGAGAACCGGGTCATCATATGGCACCCAGATCAAAGCTATGAAAACGACGAATCAGATGGTCCCGTACCACGGCGACGCGTTTTGGCAATTCACTTCTCTGCGCCCAAACCAGCCAGAGTGAGGTGTTTTCAATCTCCCAGTCGGGCAGAACCTGCACCAACCGACCCTGCTGCAAGGGTTCACGAAGCACTAGGTTCGATAGCCGGGCAATGCCCAGCCCCTGCTCGGCGGCCAGTAACTGAGCCTGGCTGCTGGGTGCATGCCAGCTGCCCTGGGGGTAATGAACGTGGTGGTCATTGCCCCGCCGGAATTGCCAGGATTTGGGCGTGCCGGTAATGCAATTGAAGTCGCCCAGTTCACTGGGATGCCGCGGAAACCCGTGCTGGTTCAGGTAGCGGGGGCTGGCACAGAGCATCAGGCGCAGTCGGCCAACTCGTTCAGCGGCCACCCCGCTGCCCGGGTCATCACCCCCGCGCAGTACCAGATCCACCGGGTCCTGGTTCGGGTCGACCCGGGCGCTGCTGAAATCGATCTGAAACTGCAGTTGCGGATGCTGGGCGGCAACCTCAGTCAGCATGCGCGCCAGGTAGTGCTCACCCAGAATACCGCCCACCGAGTTGATGCGTACCGGCCCGGATAAGCGGTCAGCCATCATTTTCAGGCTATGCTCGGCCGCATCAATCTGATTCAAACTCGACTGGGTGCGCAGGCGAAAATGCTCGCCTTCCGGTGTTAGCGACACACTCCGGGTAGTCCGATGCAGCAGGGTTATCCCCAGCCGGGCCTCCAGCTCGGCCACTCTCTGACTGATGCGCCCTCGGGATATCGACAGTTTCTCCGCCGCCCGGGTAAAACTCCCGGCGTCACAAATCGCAAGAAAGGCCTCAATCTCCGCAAAACGATCCATTAGTTAGTCTCATTAACGAATAAGGTTAATTTTTGCAGGATTATCATCGAAATGATAGCAACTATACTCGTTGTCTCATTGTTACTAGTTCTAGATTTGCATTGGACCTAGTGACGGCTGCCGGGTAGGCCTGTTCGGGGAAGTCTGAGGCATGGACTAAAACGCCGGGAGCGTTTTAGCACGAGCACAGCGAGCCCGATGGGTGGATCCCATGGATGGGATTCATATCCCGAAGCCTAGGCCCCATGGATGGGTTCATGCCGACCCCGAACAGGCCTACCCGGCAGTTGGCACGAATTCCAGCCACTAAAGGGAGCCCAAACTCCGTTTTTGGCGTAAGTGGCACATAAGCAAACCATTCCCAATAAACAACCAGGAGCAGATTATGAGCCAGATTGTTCAACACAGACCGCTCGGTAAGACCGGGTATTCCGTCTCTGAAATCGGCCTGGGCTGTTGGCAGTTGGGTGGTGACTGGGGTGCCCTGCAAGCTGGTCAGGCCGAGTCGGTTTTACAAGCCGCCAGCGACAACGGTGTTACCTTTTGGGATACCGCTGATGTATATGGTGGTGGTGAAAGTGAACGGATTATTGGCGAGTTTAACAAAGCGCATCCTGAAACTGACCGCATTATTATCACCAAGTCGGGCCGTACCCCCGAATTGTATCCGGATGGCTATAGCCGGGATCGGTTGAAGGCAGCCATCGAAGCATCGCGTGAGCGGCTGCAGGTCGAGCAGCTCGATATGGTGCAACTGCACTGCATTCCGATCAGTGAGATCAAGCGCGGTGACGTCTTTGAATGGCTTGCCGAGTTTAAACAGGCTGGTCTGATACGCCAGTTTGGCGCCAGTGTTGAAACCTGCGACGACGCCCGTTACTGCCTCGAAAATACAGAGGTCGCTTCGCTGCAATTAATCGTGAATTTGTTGCGACAAGACATGGCTGAATCCATTTTACCATTGGCGCATCAGAAAGAAGTCGGTGTGATTGTGAGGCTTGGTCTGGCGAGTGGGTTGTTGTCTGGAAAAATGACGGCCGACCATGAGTTTGCCAAAGAAGATCATCGGAATTTCAATCAGAATGGCGATGCGTTCTTTGTTGGTGAAACCTTTGCCGGCCTGCCCTATAAAACCGGCGTTGCGCTGGCCAGTGAACTGAAAAGTCTGGTGCCGGATGGCATGACGCTGGCGCAGATGTCGTTGCGCTGGTTGCTCGATCAGCAAGGCGTGAGCAGTGTTATTACCGGCGCAAGCCGACCCGAACAGATCGCCGACAATGCGGCGGTCTCTGCCCTGCCATCTCTTGACAACGAACTGCACACCCACCTGTCTCATTTCTATCACGACCGGGTGCGCCAGCACATTCGGGGAGAGATCTGATGAATTATCGTCGACTGGGTAAAACCGAACTGAAGGTATCCGACATTGGTTTTGGCGCCTGGCAGTTGGGCAACAACGATCAGTGGGGCGGTATGGATGACACCACGGCTCATCAGTTGGTGGCCGAAGCACTCGACCGGGGCTGTAACCTCTTCGATACCGCGCCGAATTATGCGAAAACCAACAGTGAGCGGTTGTTGGGAGAAACGCTGCGCGGCGTGCGCCAGGACGTAGTGCTGGTCAGTAAATTCGGTCACAAGCCGGAAGGCGGCACCGATTACAGTGCCGAGGCGTTTCAGGAGAGTCTGCACGGTTCGCTGGAACGATTGAAAACGGATTATCTCGACGTGGTGCTGGTGCACAGCCCGCCACTGGAAGTATTGAACGGACAGCACCCGATTTGGCAGGCGATGAAAAAAGCGCAAACCGAAGGCAAGGTCCGCTTTTATGGCGCCAGCACTGATTACGCTTTTGAAGTGCGTGAAACGCTAGAAACCACCGATGCCCAGGTGCTGGAATTGCTGTTCAACGTACTGCACCAGGATGTCCGGCTGGCCTTTGACCAGGTTCGCGCCAAGGACGTGGGTGTCATCACCAAGGTGCCGCTCGACAGCGGCTGGCTCGGCGGCAAATACAACGCCCAAACCGTTTTCGACGGCGTACGCAAACGCTGGAGCCAGGCCGACGTTGAACAACGCGCTGCCCTGGTTGAGCAATTAGCCTGGCTACCCACTGCCGATCGCAACCTGGCGCAACAATCTCTGGCCTATTTGCTCAGCTACGATGAGGTGTCCAGCGTGATCCCGGGCATTCGCTCCCAGACGCAACTGGACGCCAACTTCGGCGCCACCGGTCAACGGTTGTCGGCCGCCGATCGCGCCAGGCTGGAAACCTTCTGGGATGGTTTCACTGACAAAGGCACCCATTTGCTGCCCTGGTAGGTCGTGGCTCTTTTAACACGGAGGCAAAAGCGCAATCGCAACCGGGCACGTTGCTGACGGGTCGCTGCAAGTACACCGAGACGTCGGACCGCCCTGTAAGCTCGACGGTCCCCATCCATGGGGACCGACGCCCCGTCAGCAACGCACCCGGTCACGATCGCTTGATGCAGCTTTACCTCTAACTTTTACTTTACACGACCTCGAGTCGTATAGGAGTCATCATGGAATATCGTCGTCTTGGCCGTTCCGGCCTGAAAGTCTCAGCCCTGTCGTTAGGGTCTTGGGTTACCTTTGGCAAGCAGGTTGATTTGAACGATGCCAAAACCTTACTGAAAACCGCTTACGACAGCGGCGTGAATTTTTTCGATAACGCCGAAGGCTATGAAGCCGGCGAATCGGAAAAAATCATGGGTGATGCCATTAACGCATTGGGCTTGCCGCGCGATACTTTTGTGGTTTCGTCAAAAGTGTTCTGGGGTGGTGAAAAACCGACACAGCTGGGCTTGTCGGCCAAGCACGTGCGCGATGCCTGCGATGCAGCGCTGCGTCGTCTAAAAGTCGACTACCTCGATTTGTTTTTCTGCCACCGCCCCGATGTTGATACCCCCATCGAAGAAACGGTGCGTGCCATGCATCAGTTGGTGATGCAGGGTAAAATCGTCTATTGGGGCACGTCAGAGTGGAATGCGCAGCAGCTCACCGAAGCCCACGCCATTGCTCGTCAGGAGCACCTGACGCCGCCAACGATGGAACAGCCGCAGTACAACATGTTCAACCGCGACAAGGTAGAAGGCGAGTACCGGCCGATTTACGAGCAGTACGGGCTGGGTACCACCATCTGGTCGCCACTGGCTTCAGGTATTCTGACCGGTAAATACCTGGATGGTATTCCCGATGACAGCCGCATGAACCTGCCCGGTTACGAGTGGTTGAAGGACACCTTGCTCAGCGATGAAGGTAGGGCGCGGCTGGAAAAAGTTCGTCAGCTGAAGCCGATTGCTGATGAGCTTGGCCTGAGCCTGACGCACCTGTCGCTGGCCTGGTGTTTGAAGAACCCGAACGTCAGCACGGTTATTCTGGGCGCGTCTCGTTTGAGCCAGTTGGAAGATAACCTGAAAGCGATGGATGTTACTGACAAGCTGACCGATGCGGTGATGGAGCGAATCGATGCGGTGCTGGACAACAAGCCAGCGGGGCCTGAGCGATTCGGGCAGTAATAGTCGCTTGGTTTGTGAGGTGAAAAACGGGTCTGGTTAAGTGCCAGGCCCGTTTTTTGTCGTATACGAATTTAAGTATTGGTTGTCGTAGTAAGTGTAACCAGCTTAACAAGTGACGGGTGCCGGGTGTCCCTATTTAGGGGAGTCCGCAACAGGGACGTTGCGGTCTAGCGCCCATGGATGGGTTCACAGCGACCCTAAATAGGGACACCCGGTGCCTGTCACGAATTAAGGCAACTACCAAAAGAAACCACCAAACATTGAGAGTGAAATTGAATAGAGCGTTTTGGTTACAACCTATGGTGTTGCGGCTGCTGGCCCTGAGCATGTTGCTGGGTACGGCCGGTGCGTCTGTTTTTCCTGTTTTAAGTACGCATCTGGCGATTAATCTGGGGATTGAGCCGCTGTGGATCGGGGTGTTTTTTGTGGCCAATACGCTGGCCGGTATTGGTGTCAGCCAGTGGCTGGCCAAACGCTCTGATGCCGGTATGAGCCGGATGAAGATTCTCTACGTCTCCGTCATCGTGTCGATGTTCGGCTCTGTGGGGCTGGGCGTGGTTGAGTGGTATCCGCTGTTGCTGGTGGTCGGAATGGTCTGGTTTGGATTGTCGTCGACGGCGCAGCCGCAACTGTTTGCACTGGCGCGCGAGCAGGTCAACGATCAGCAGGCCGCATTGTTTCAATCGGTGCTGCGGGCCACCATTTCGATGAGCTGGATTGCCGGGCCGCCACTGGCCTACTTCCTGTTTGACTGGCTTGGCTTTCGGTCTCTGATGATGATTACCGCCGCGATCTTTTTTCTGACGCTGCTGATGTTGCCTGGCATGAAAGACACTCGCTTGTCTGGTTCGACCAGCAAGGTGTCGGTGACCGACCCTCGTGTGCTGGGGCTGATGATGGTGACCATTGCCATCTTTGCTGCCAACTCCATGTACATTGTCTATATGCCGCTCTATGTACGGGATGTCCTGGAATTGATGACCATCGCCCCCGGCTTGCTGATGGGCATGGCCGCCGGGCTGGAAATCCCGATCATGATTTTTGGCGGTGCCCAGGCCTGGCGCTGGCATCTGTTTGCACCGCTGAAAGTCGCCGCCCTGAGCGGTATGGTGTTTTATACTGGCGTTTGGTGGTTCAACAGCTTTAGCATGTTGCTCGCCATGCAGGTGTTCAACGCGGGCCTGGTTGGCCTGGCGGCCGGGATTGGCATCAGTATCTTTCAGACGCTGATGAAAGACCGGCTCGGTATGGCATCCACGCTGTATACTACCTCGATCAAAATTGGCAGCCTCGCCGGGGCCGGGCTGGGCGGTGTGATCGCTCAGTGGGGCGGTTACGATGGCGTCTTTATTGGCTGCGGTCTGCTGGCGACTATCGCCACCGGGCTCGTTTTCTGGATCAGTTCCAAACCTGGGTTGTCTGAGGAGTCACCCGCACCATGATCAATACTGCTTTGCTGGCTGCTTTTATTCCTACCTTCGCGCTGGTGTCGCTGACGCCGGGCATGTGCATGACACTGGCGATGAGTCTCGGCATCACCATCGGCATAAAACGCACCCTCTGGATGATGATCGGAGAACTGATTGGCGTTGGTCTGGTCAGTGTGTTGGCCGTGATCGGTGTGGCCGCCATTATGCTCAGCGCGCCCATGGTCTTTACCGTTTTCAAATGGGCCGGCGGTCTCTATTTAATGTGGCTGGGTCTGCAAATGTGGCAGTCGCGCGGCAAGCTGGCAATACCGGAAACTGGCGACTCGGCGCATGCCGGCGCCAGCCGCTTGCAGCTGGCATTGCAGGGGTTTGTGACCGCGGTCGCCAACCCCAAAGGCTGGGCGTTCACCATGGTGTTGTTGCCACCTTTTCTGGATGACAGTAAACCCCTGGCGCCGCAACTGGCGGCTTTAGTGGCCATCATGCTATTGATCGAATGGGTGGCACTGATGATGTATGCCGGTGGTGGCAAGTCCCTGAGTGTGGTGTTGTCGCGCGGTCAGAACGTGAGGTTGATCAACCGGATTGCCGGCACCTTAATGCTGGTGGTTGGGGTTTGGCTGGCGGTAGGCTAGTGTCAGGCTCCCGAGTCGTCCAGCAAGCTTAGAAACGTCTCAAAGGGCATGGGTCTGGCGAGCAGAAAACCCTGCACCTCCTCAATGCCCAGTTGCTGCACCACCGTTAATTGTTCTTCGGTTTCCACGCCTTCTGCGTTGACGACCAACTGCAACGTCTTGCCAATTTGTGCGGCTGCCTGAACAACAGCGCGTGCCGTGGTGTTGCTGTGCATGGTTTTGATAAAGCTCTGGTCGATCTTGATTTTATCGATCGGAAATTGCGTCAGGTAACTCAGTGATGAAAAGCCCGTGCCGAAATCATCCAGTGAAATATGCACGCCGAAATGCCGCAGAGACTGCAGCGAGGCGATGACGCCTTCTGTGCGTTCGAACATAACGCGTTCGGTCAGTTCCAATGCCAGTTGCGGGCCGACACGCTTAATGCGTGGCAGCAATGGCTGAATAATGTCGGTGAAGGTATGGTTGTTGAAGTGGTGGGCTGAGAGGTTAAAGCTCAGCACCAAGTCAGCGTGTTTTTGCCTGAGCTTGTCACAATAATCGAGAATCTGTTCCAGCACCCACACATCAATATCGGCTATCAGACCGGATCGTTCAGCCAGCGGAATAAACTGCGCCGGGCTGATAAACCCAGCCTCGGTCGGCCAGCGAATCAGCGCCTCCGCACCTATGATACGACGGCTCTGTGCATCAAAAACCGGCTGAAAATGAAGCAACAGCTTGTTGGCGCGCAGCGCCAGTGCCAGCTCGTTCTCCATGGATTTTTCCGATTGCAGATCCACCCGCATCCGGTGTTCATAGAGACGGTAGCCAGCACGCCCGGTGCGCTTGCATCGGTACAGGGCAAGGTCTGCCGCGCTCATGACATCTTCAATGACGGCGTGTGACCGGTCGGCATCCAGTTGATGGCACAGCACCACACCCATACTGGCGGTGACTTTGAGTGTTGATTCCTGGTAACGGAACTCCCGGCTGACACGGTCGCCAATTTGCACGCACAGAATATCCAGATCGGTTTCTGAAAGGGCACCATCGATCAGCACGGCGAATTCATCCCCGCCCAGCCGAAAGGTTTTGCATGGCGCATTCAGTGGTTGCTGCAAACGTTTGGCGAGCTCGACCAACAGGGCATCACCGACCAGGTGACCGAGGGTATCGTTGATGTCCTTGAAATGATCGAGGTCGAGAAAGATGACCGTGAATTCATGATGCGGGTGTAGCTGCCAGTGGTCGTACGCCTGTTGCAATTGCTGTTGAAACTGACTGCGGTTGGGCAACTGGGTCAGGGTATCGTGTTCGGCCAGGTAGCGAATTTCATTTTCGGCATCAACCTGTTCGGTAATGTCGATGATCGACCCCTGAATCACTTCCCGGCCGGTGTGGCGTTCGGTCACATACTGGGCGTTCATCAGCACCCAGATGGGTTTGCCGTCGCGGCGCACCATGCGGGCTCGTTGGTTCACCACCGTCCGGTCACGCTGCAGCATCGACAGCAAACGCAGCCGTTGACGGGGGCTGTCATAGAGTTTTTGGGTGATGTCATCGTAATAGGCGAGGCATTCTTCGCGTGAGGCGCATGCCAGCGTGCGGGCAAATAAATGATTCACCCGAATGAAGGTGCCACCGATGGTCGATTGGTACAGGCCGGCCTGGGCGGTATTGAACAGGTCTTCGTAGTCGCTTTCGGCATTGCGACGAGCCTCTTCCGAGCGCTTTAACTCGGAAATGTCGGCAATGGTACCGATGATATGCACCAGCTCGCCCTGCTCATTGACCACCTGGCGAGCGTTTTGCCGCACCCAGATTCGATCGCCATCCTTACGTTTCATCTGGCATTCGAACCCCGATACTTCGTTGTTATGAGCCAGGGCTTCGAGAAAGCGTGTTCTGTCTTCGGTGTGCACGTAGATGTCGTGCGCCGCGCGCCGAACCTGGTCTTTCATGTCGGCGGGCGAATCGTAGCGAAACAGCCGGGCCAGGGAATGGTTGGCGTAGATTACGGCGCCCCGGGCATCTGTCTGGTAAATGCCGTCTACCGAATATTCCAGAATGCGGCGGTAGTTTTCGCGCTCTTCCATCGGGTGACACACCATCACCACAAACTGCTGGTTCGGGTCGCTGGTGATCTCCCAGCGCAGGCACATGCCCTGTAGTTCCCGTTCCAGATTGATGGCGACATCCTGCTGCAGCCAGTCTGTAAAATGTCTTCGCCAGCGTTCCGGCAACAGGGCTTCCCAGTCGCGAAGGCCAAGCGAGGCGAGAAAGTTCTGGGCGGCGGTGTTGGCGTACACCAGGGTCTGGTTTGCATCGAACACCAGCGCATTGAACTGCAGCAGCGACAGGCTGCTTTGCAGCACATCGAGGTGTTTCCAGATATGCAGCAACTGATGCTCACCCAGGGGCGTCAGACTGGCCATGGCACCAGGGATGCAGTTCTGGAAATTACTGCGATCCGGGTCAACGGCCTGGTATAAAGCCAACCAGGGTTCAAAATGGGCCCAGTAGTCACATAGTGACTGACCTTGGGATGGTGGTGGCGTCAGCAAACCCTGGGCATCACCAATGGCGATCAGGCGATACTCGCTGTCCAGCAGTAGTTTGGCAGAGGTAATGGGTGGGTTACTCGACGTCGGCACGATATTGTTGTCTGTTTTGGCCTGATGAGTAAGAGAGCCTACCCGAATTCGATCAATTGTTCAGCATGGCACGGAGGTTGGCGAAGGTCTCTTTACTGTTCACCTTATCGGCGGTGCTGCCGGCATCGCGCCCTTCCCAGCTGACGTCGTCGGCGGGCAGTTCATCCAGAAAGCGGCTGGGTGTACAGTCGATGATCTCACCAAACTGCTTGCGCCGGGCGGCGAACGTCAGTGCCAGGGTGCGCTGGGCGCGGGTAATGCCAACGTACATCAGGCGGCGTTCTTCTTCGATATCGCCGTTTTCGATGCTGTTGCGGTGCGGCAGCAATTCTTCTTCCAGGCCCATGATGAATACATGTGGAAATTCGAGGCCCTTGGAGGCGTGCAGCGTCATCAGTTGCACCGCATCGGTTTCGTCTTCCTGCTCCTGGCGGTCGAGAATGTCGCGCAGCACCAGTTTGCCGATGGCGTCCTGGATTTGCAGATCAGACTCTTCGTCTTCATCGCCGCGTTCGAGCATCGATTTCAGGCTGTCGATCAGAATGTAAACGTTGGCCAGGCGTTTTTCGGCCTGCAGGTCGGAGACACTGTCCTGGCGAAGCCAGGCCTCGTAATTGATATCGGTTACCACTTCCCGGATCACCATCACCGGGTCGGCCTCGGTGTGCAGCTTGTGGATGATACGGCCGAGCCAGTCGGAAAAGCGATGCAACCGCTCGGCGGCCTTGGCTGGCAGCAGTTGCTGCAAGCCCAGTTCCTGGCAGGCGGCACTCAGGCTGACTTTGCGATGACTGGCGTATTCGGTGAGTTTCTCCAGCGTTGCCGGACCAATTTCGCGACGCGGCGTGTTGATGATGCGCAGGAAGGCCGCATCGTCATCCGGGTTCACCAGCAGGCGCAGGTAACTCATGATGTCCTTGATCTCGGCTTTGGCAAAAAAGGAGGTGCCGCCGTTGATCTTGTACGGAATGCGGTTCTGCTGCAGTTTGATTTCCAGAATGCGCGCCTGGTGGTTGCCGCGATAGAGCACGGCAAAATCGCGGTACTCGCCACGCCGGATTAAATGCTGGTGCAGGATTTCGTTGGCGATGCGCTCGGCTTCGGCTTCATCGTTCGGCGTGCGGATGATGCGAATGGGGTCGCCAAAGCCCATTTCGCTCCACAGGGTTTTCTTGAACACGTGCGGGTTGTTGTCGATTACCGTGTTGGCTGCTTTTAGAATCAGCCCGGTAGAGCGGTAATTCTGCTCAAGTTTGACGATCTTCAAGTGCGGATAGTCGGTCTGCAGTTGCACCAGGTTTTCTGGGCGGGCACCGCGCCAGCTGTAGATCGACTGATCGTCATCGCCCACCACCGTAAACCGGGGCTGATCGCCCACCAGCAGTTTCACCAGCAGATACTGGGAGGAATTGGTGTCCTGGTATTCATCGACCAGCAGGTAGCGAATCTTGCGCTGCCATTTGGCCAGTACCTCGGGGTTTCTCATGAACAGCAGCGCGGGCAGCCGGATCAGATCGTCAAAATCGACGGCGTTGTAGGCGCTGAGCATTCGATTGTATTGCTCGTAAATCTCAACAGCCAGGGCGTCGCGAGCTTCGTCCATCTTGCCGCGCAAGTCAGCCGGTTCGGTCAGGTCGTTTTTCCAGCGGCTGATGAGGTTGCGAAAGTGGTCGATTTCATCGACGGCGTTGGGCACTTCACGCAACAGAATGTCTTTGATCAGCGCTTTGGAGTCGTGATCATCGAACAGGGTGAAGCCGCTTTTAAGATTAATGTGGCTGGCTTCCTTGCGCAGGATGTTCAGCCCCAGATTGTGGAAGGTCGAAACGATCAGCCCGCGCGCGGCCTTGCCTTTAATCAGTTTGCCCACCCGCTCCTTCATTTCACGCGCGGCTTTGTTGGTAAAGGTCACGGCCGCAATGGTGTGCGCCTTGTAGCCACATTCATTGACCAGATAGGCGATTTTCCGGGTAATCACCGAGGTTTTGCCACTGCCCGCCCCGGCCAGCACCAGCATCGGACCACTGATGTACTTAACAGACTCTTCTTGTCTGGGGTTGAGCTGTGCCATGGGGCCGGGTGTCCTGTCGGGGGGCGAAGTCGAGCCGCCGCAGTGTACCAGCACGCCGGTAGCGACCCAAGCAGGGAACAGTGGTCAGCCCGGGCATCGGCTCTGAAAAGGCGGTATACACGCCGTGCCCTGTTGACCCAGACCTGAGCATTTACATCAGTTGGGTAACCAGCACCCCGCCGACAATCAGAATCAGCGCAATAATACCCATGGTAACCAGGCCGGAGCGCTCTTTGTCGGCTCGGGTCGGGGCTTTCCGGGAGGATTTTTTCGGGTCGTTGCCATCGATTATCTCATCGGGCTGGTTCATTCTCTCTAGTGCGTCAATCAGTGCGTCGAAATGCTGGGTATCAAACTGGTAAGGGTTGAAGGTCTTGAATCCAAATTTGGCCAGCAGTGTCTTGATCGAGTCGTTAATGGCGGTGTATTTCATCGACCAGTCGTCAAACCGACGAAGCTGTACCGGCTTTTCTGAAACGATTTTTACATCGGTATGTCGGTCATCACGATGCAGCCGGTCGAGCAGTTTGTGTACGGCGGCCTTGTCGCCCTCCAGGCATTGGAAGAAATGCCCGTCGCCGTAGAACAGAACGCCACCCACATCCACTTTCGCGTTGTTGATGCGGGACGATTGCAGTATCCGCGCGACGTTAGGTTCAATGCCCTTGATGGCGGGCGTGGGCTTGAAGGTAGCTCGGCTGATGTACATCAGCCGGATCAGATTGCTCATAATGTCACTCTTGAATTCAGCGGTTAATGGGTGCAAAAGCAGACACCGGAGTGTCAATGTCACCGTCACGGTAACCCGTCTGCGTTTCGGAGCTTCTTTACGGCCATGACTAAGTTTTGTATCACTCCTGAATCCGACCGGGCGCACATTCAGACTTCCGCGGTATTGACGCACCCCAGTCCGACAGGTCAGGCTTTGGCGGTCTTCAACCCCATCACTGGCCGCCTGATGAAACCAACCGATTCCGACACCCACACGCACGCTGGCAATACGGCCGATACACGACCCGCCGGCACCGGGCGCATCGTCCTCATTGCGGGCCTGTGGCTGATATCGGTTGGGTTCTGGTTGTGGGCGGGTGTGCAACTGGGTCAGTTGATTGGGGAACTCTGGTTTTAGCCATAGACAATCCGCCCGGTGCTGACTATGGTTTTTAACGTGACCCTGGTTTTTTTAGCGACAGCTTGGGAAGTGCCGCAATGGGGGGTTGGACCAATGCTCGGAGCGCTTGTTTTTTCCCTGAATTATCGTTTCAATCTGCGCGGCCAGCGTTTGCCAGACTTTTGAACTTCACCCATTACTAAGGATCATCTATGGACCGTTATGCGGTATTGGGCCATCCGATCAAGCACAGCCTGTCTCCGGTTATTCACACCGCCTTTGCCCGGCAAACCGGAGAAGTGCTGGAATACGAAGCCATTGAATTGCCAGTCACGAGTTTTGAAACCCGGGTCTGGCAAATGTTTCGCGATGGCTATCGCGGGTTTAACATTACCGCGCCGTTCAAGCAGGATGCCCATGATTTCGCCGACGATCTGACCGAACGCGCCAAGCGAGCCCGGGCCGTCAACACCCTGGTCAAACAAGCCGATGGTCGCATTTTGGGTGATACCACCGATGGCGAGGGCCTGGTTTTCGATCTTGAAACCCTGCTGAAGTGGCGCATTGCCGATCGCAATGTCCTTATTCTGGGCGCCGGTGGTGCCGTGCGGGGTGTACTGGAAACGCTGTTGTCGCGCAACCCGGCCAACCTGGTGCTGGCCAACCGTACCCTGGCCAAGGCTGAAGAACTGACGGACGATTTTCCGGAAATATCCCCCAGTGCCTTCGATGAACTCAGCGGCCGCTTCGATCTGGTGATCAACGGCACTTCGGCAGGCTTGTCCGGCAATCTGCCGCCCCTGCCGGAAGGCCTCTTTACGCCCGATACTCACTGTTACGACATGATTTACAGCAAGGATGAGACGGCCTTTAACCGCTGGGCACGCGAGCAGGGTGCGGGCCAGTGCTCCGATGGCCTCGGTATGCTGGTCGGCCAGGCCGCCGTCAGTTTTGAATTGTGGCGCGGGGTCCGCCCGGACACGGTGCCCGTATTGGAGCAGCTGCGGGCAGAACTGGCCTGATGTGGCGGCAGCCCGGCCTGGCGCTGCTGGGCGTGCTGCTGGCAACCGGGGCCATGGCACGTGATGGCGCGCTGAGTCTGGGTCTGACGGCGCCGCCCACAGCCCTGCTGGAGCCCGGTATGTCGCTGGGCTGGCAGGAGACACTGGGGCGACGCCTGGTGTTGGGCGTGGGCGTCGGGGTGTCGGAACCCCGGCCCGCCGATCGCGATCTGAGTCTGACTGGACGGCTTTCCCTGCCAACCGACGCCGGCTTTAACCAGCGCTGGTATCCCTGGATTGGCGTTGACCAGCCGTTGCCGGCCAGTCGCGACAAAATAGACGCCGCACAATGGCAGGCTGGCCTTGGCCTGGAACGTTTTTTCCTGCCTGAAATCGCCGGTTTTGCAGAATTGCGCTGGCAACCCGAACTGGAAGAAACCCTCCACGCTCAATTGGGGTTACGCTTCTGGCCCGGTCGTTTGAACCGGCTCGATGCGCGCCTGCGCGACAGCGAACCGGTGCAGCCAAAGCGCGAGGCACAGGGTTTCGCTGGCCCCATCGTGCTGAACACCACTTCAACGACCGAATCTGCAACCACTGACCCGGTTGCAGCCAGGCCCGTTCAAACACCCGCTGCCGGGTCAGCCGACGACGAGTTACCGTCGCTGACCATGCAGGCAGCCCCGGAAGGAGACCCGATAGCGGTCTCTCAAGTTGGGGTGGCCGAGGTTAGTGAGCCCTTACCAGCGCCGCAACGCGACACCGAGACTGGACTGCCCAGTGTGGACTCTCTGGCGTCAGGTACCTACGTACACCTCGGCCTGTTCCGGGAAGAGGCTTCGGTGCAGCGGCTTCGCAACCAGCTAGAGCCCGATGACCGGGCACAAAGCCAGGTCGCTTATGACGCGGAAGCCGGTGGTTACCGGGTAGTGCTCGGACCCTTCCCTGAAACCCGCGCCACAGAGCAGCGGGCCCGACTGGCTGGCCAGGGCATCGACTCCTTCATCTACCGGCGCGACTGACGAACTGCTGGCCAATCATGTCAGTATGAACCAATGACGGCGGGTAGCCGTACCTCTGGCTAATTCCTGTCTAAAGAGTGTCGAAACCTATGAGCAGCCGCTGGGTACGATGGAGCTTGCCGCTGGTCGTTCTGGGCGCCGGTGTGGCCGGGGCGTTGTGGATGAATGACGCGCCGGAACCCTCAACCGACAATACCGCCGAGGCCGAGCCACAACCGCTGGCCGATGCACCAACCGTGGCCACGGTCGGGCCAGACGCTGGGCGTTGGTCGCCGCAGCTGATGTTGTATCCCCGGTATCAGAGTCGCCAGTCGGTAAGGCTGACCAGCCCAGTTGCGACAGACGTTGAGTCTGTTGAGGTCGCTGTAGGTCAATCGGTCGAGGCCGGGGCGGCGTTGTTGCAGCTGGATGACCGTGCCCTGCAGCGCCAGGTCACCCAGCTGGAAGCCCGGCGGGCGGAGCTGGCCTCGCGCAGTCGGCTGGAGCAAAGTAAGTATCAGAGTGATCAGTCGGCGCTGGCAATCGAACAAAATCTGGTGTCCATTGCCCAGCGCAGTGTCGAGCGATTGCAGAACCTGGCGCGCCAGAATCTGAGTTCGGCGGCCGATCTGGAAGCCGCTGAGCGGACATTGCAAAATCAGCGACTGGCGCTGCAGCAGAGAGAGCTGGCGATCGCCCGCTATGACGACATTGAACAACAACTGGCCGCCCAGCGGGACGAACTTGACAGTCAACTGGAGCAGGCCCGCGACAACCTGGCTGAAGCCACAATAACCGCACCCTTCGCAGGCCGCATTGCCAGCCTGGAGGTTCAGCCCGGGGGCGAGGTGAGCACCGGCAGCACCCTGTTGACCCTGGTCAACGACCGGGATACCGAATGGGTTGCCTGGGTGGCTGCCTCCGCCATGCCGCAGATTGATGGCTTATCCTCACTGACGGCGATGGTCGAAACTGACTCGGGAGCCATCCCGGTTGACTTGAGGCAGCGAGATCCGGTCGCCGACCGGGGAAGCCTGCGCCTGTATTTTCAGACTGAAAATGAACAGCCCAAGGCAACCCTGAACCGAACCTACCCCTTGCGGTTAGACTTGCCTGAAATTCAGGCGCACCGGGTACCAGACGCCAGTGTCTATGCTAACGAGTCGGTCTATCGCGTGGCTGACAATCGGCTGGAGCGAGTGCCGGTTCGGTTGCTCGGTGAGCAGTTCGACGACGGGCAGGTCTGGCGTTTGATAGAGGCAGATCTAAATACCGGTGACCGGTTGTTGGCGACCCGATTGCAACAGGCGGCCGACGGCCTGGCGGTCAAGGTGGCCGACCAATGAGCGGTTTGCTGAGAGCCTTTGCTCACCACAGAGTCGCCCCCAATGCGCTGATGTTCGTGGTCATTTTTTTGGGGCTAATCGCACTCGATCGGCTCAATACCCAGTTTTTACCCGATTTTGAGCTAAAAATTGCGACAGTGAACACGGAGTGGGCCGGGGCCAGTGCCGAGGACGTTCAGGACGGAGTGACCATCCCGCTCGAGCAGGCCATTCTGCAATTGACCGACGTCGACCGGCTGACCACCACAACCATTGAAGGCGGGTCGTTCATGACCATTACCTTCAAGGAAGCGGTCAGTGACATTGAGCAGGCGGTGGCCGAGGTTGAAAAGGCGCTCGACACCGTTTCGCTGCCCGACGGCGCTGACGAACCCGAAGTCACCCGTCAGGTGTTCTATGAACCGGTCGCGGAAGTATTGTTACACGGCGATGTGACCCTGAACGAGCTGCAATACTGGGCCGAGACCGCTGAGACAAGCCTGCAGGCGGCGGGCATCGCCAAGGTGGATCTTAATGGACTGCCGGACCGGGAACTGAACCTGCGCATGACGGTGGCCGAGTACCTGTCGGGTGAGGCCTCGCTGTCAGAGCTCGGGCAGCAGCTGGCCGCGCGGAACTTGAATGTGCCCGCCGGCATTACCGGCGAGGGCCAATTGCAGTCGCAGTTGCGGGTACCGGCCGAAGCCAGCGACCCGGCGACCCTGGGTCGCCAGACTCTGACGCAAGGCGATGCCATTCTGAGTCTCGACCAGCGCATGACCCTGAGCGAAGACCGAGACCCGGATCAGACCCGGGTGACCTATCAGGGGCAACCGGCCGTGAAACTCGCGCTCAGTCGCACCCGGGGTGAAGACACCCTGCGCATGGCCGAGATTCTGAATGAGTGGGTGGCCGAGTTTGAACCAACGTTGCCGGCGGGCATGGAGCTTCACGTCTACAACGAAACCTACGAGTTTGTGCAGGCCCGCATTGGCATCATTGTCGACAATGGCGTCGGCGGGTTGTTGATCGTATTGGCCGTGCTGTTCCTGTTTTTAAGGCCGAAGCTCGCCTGGTGGGTCGCCGCTGGCATTCCGATCTCCTTTCTCGGGACCTTTATTTTTCTGGAGTTGAGCGGCAACTCCATTAATCTGATCAGTTTGTTCGGGTTTCTGGTCGCATTGGGGGTGATCGTCGACGATGCCATCGTGGTCGGCGAAAACGCCTACAGCCGAATGGAACAGGGGGAAGAGCCCCGCCAGGCCTCGTTACGGGCCGCGCAACAGATGTTGCCGGCGGTGGTTGCCTCCTCGGTGACCACCATCGCCGCCTTCCTGCCCCTGCTGCTGGTCGGCGGCCAGGCCGGGGTCTTCACCAAGAGCGTACCGCTGGTGGTGATCATGGCGATTGCCGCCTCGCTGGTGGAGTGTTTTTTAATTCTGCCCGGCCACCTGGCCCACAGCGTGGGCAAGGGCAAACTGAAACCTCCGGGCCGCCTGCGTGCTGGCTTTGAGAATGGGTTTGAGCGGTTTCGCCAGGGGCCTTTCCGGCGTGCGGTTACTATGGCTGTCGCCTATCGGGGCACCACCTTTGCGTTGTCCGTTGTGGCGCTGGTGCTGGCGGTATCGCTGGTGACCAGTGGTCGCGTTCAGTTCGTGTTTTTCCCGGCCATTCAGCAGCCGGCGCTACAAATGAACGTCGACTTCGCTGAAGGGACGGATCCGGCCGTGACCCGGGCCTTCCTGACGGACATGGAATCCGCCCTGCTTGATATCGAGGAGTCCTATGGCGTAAATCTGGTTGAAACCATCGTTATGGAAACACACCGGGAATCCCGCGAAGACGGTGCGCTGTTCGTGCAACTGGACGACAGCACCGAGCGCCCGGTGTCCAACAGCGAGATCACCCGTCAGTGGCGGCAGCGGGTGGAAGAGCCGGCCGGGCTGGTGTCGGTCAGCTTCATTGAAAGCCAGCAGGGCCCTTCAACCGACGGCATTCAGGTTCGCCTGGTGGGCGAAGATCTTGCACGACTGCAGCAGGCGGCCAACTGGACCCGGCAACGGCTGGGGCAAATACCGGGGCTGATCGACATTGAAGACAACCTGCCGCTGGGCGCCGAACAACTGAACCTGAACCTCACGGCTGAGGCTCTGGCACAGGGTCTGACA
The DNA here is from genome assembly GCA_018402545.1 of Saccharospirillum sp. GTDB lineage: Bacteria > Pseudomonadota > Gammaproteobacteria > Pseudomonadales > Natronospirillaceae > Saccharospirillum. The sequence continues at coordinate 301,380 of JAGYIL010000002.1, forward strand.
CCACAGCAGCTGGCGAGCACCCTGCGCCACTGGACCAATGGCTACCCGGTGCAAACCCTGCAGATCGAAGGCGATGAGCGCCCGGTGCAGCTGCGTTTGCTTGAATCCGAAGTCGACGCCTGGCCCCGGCTGGCCCAGCTACCCGTGCCCCTGCCAGACGGTACCCAGCGGCCTTTGTCGGCCCTGGCAGTACCCGAGTCAGAACGGGCCATTCAGCAATTGAACCGGGTGGATGGCGAACTGTCGGTGCAGGTCTCGGCCAAGCGAGACAGTTCGGACGTGAACCTGACCGAGGTGAACCGGCTGATCGACACCGAGGTGCGGGCAGAGCTGGCGGAGCAGTTCGGCGATGTCAGCCTGCGCGTTGAAGGCGACCAGGAATCGCAGAACGACTTCTTCCGCGATGTTCAGATTGGTGCCGTACTCGGGCTAATGCTGATCTTCATCGCCCTGGCTTGGGTATTTGAAAGCTGGAGCTGGCCGCTGGCCGTCATGTCGACCATCCCTTTCGGGCTGACTGGCGCCATCGCCGGGCACTGGATCATGGGGCTGGAGCTGAGTGTACTCAGCATTTACGGCCTGTTCGGGCTGTCGGGCATTGTGATCAACAACGCCATCGTGCTGGTGACGGTCTACCGCCAGTTGCGTGACGACGGCATGCGCATGGAGCAGGCCATCATTGAAGCCAGTGTGCGGCGACTGCGTGCAGTCATCATCACCACGCTAACCACGGTCGGGGGCCTGGGCTTTTTGTTGTTCGAAACGTCCTTTGACGCCCAGTTCCTGATCCCGATGGCGGCCGGCATCGCCTTTGGCCTGATGTTCGCAACCCTGCTGATCCTGGTTTACGTCCCCGCCATGCTGATGGCCGTTGAACACGGGCGGGCGCGTATGGGTCGCTGGAAAGACTGGCTGCTGGGGCGGGAGGTGACGCTGTGATGCGACGGGCCTGTGGTAAAATCCGGCTTTTGCCAACGACGGACGATGCCCGATGACACTGAACGATTTTGCAGACCAGCTTTACACCCGGCCAGAGACGATCGATTTTGATCAGGCCATTGCGGTGATCGACCGGGAATTTGAGTTCACGCCAGTGGCGTTTACGGTGGGTGAGCAGCACAACGCCGCCGGTACCAACCAGGGCTCATGCCGGTTGCTGGCCTTTGCTCTTGCGATGAATTTGCCGGAAGCAACCACGCTGGCGCTGTTTGGCGATTATTATCGCAAGGATGTGCTGGGCAATCCCGAAGGGCAGGATCACGCCAACATTCGTCAGTTTATGCAGCATGGCTGGAAAGGTGTTCGTTTTGCTGCGCCGGCTTTAAAGCGAAAAGTAGTGTAGCTCATCGGGCGATTGGCACGTCAAAACCCTCCGTTCGCCCTGAGCCTGTCGAAGGGCCTTGGGGAACGTAACCAGCCACAGGTTGACGGCTATCCCCAAGGGGGTTCGACAAGCTCACCCCGAACGGAGGTAATTCACTGGCACATCAAGCCATGCCGTGTACCCTGAGCCTTGTTGCAGAGTCTCAGGCAGCAATACCGGAGTGCCGCAGCAAAGCATCGACCTGAGGTTCCCGCCCGCGGAACTGCTTGAACAGCTCTCCGGCCGGTACGCTGCCGCCGTTGGCCAGAATCACATCGCGGAACGCCTTGCCGGTCTCGGCATTGAAAATGCCCTCTTCTTCAAAGCGGCTGTAGGCATCGGCGCTGAGCACTTCGGCCCACTTGTAGCTGTAGTAGCCGGCCGAATAGCCACCGGCGAAGATGTGACCAAAGCTGTGCTGGAAGCGGTTTTCCGGCACGGTTTTAATGACCGACACCTCATCCCGAACCTGATCCAGCACCGCCTGCACGTCATTCACCATGAAAGCTTCAGTTTTACTGTGCAGCTTCATGTCGAACAGGGAGAACTGCAGCTGGCGCGCCGTGCCCATGGCCGACTGAAAGTTTTTGGCGGCCAGCATCTTTTCCAGCAGATCGGCTGGCAGGGGTTCGCCGGTATCGACATGGCCGGAAATAAAGGCCAGTGCTTCGGGCTCCCAGCACCAGTTTTCCATGAACTGACTGGGCAGCTCGACGGCATCCCAGGCGACCCCGCTAATGCCACTCACATCGCCGACATCTACCCGGGTCAGCATGTGGTGCAGGCTGTGGCCAAATTCGTGGAACAGGGTGGTCACCTCATCGTGCGTCAGCAGCGAGGGTTTACCCTCGACCGGGGGCGTGAAGTTGCACGTCAGATAGGCAACCGGCTTTTGCAGCTTGCCGCCGATGCGCACCCGCTTGCGGCACTCGTCCATCCAGGCGCCGCCGCGTTTGCCTTCGCGGGCATAGAGGTCCATGTAGAAGCGGGCTACAACGTCGCCGTTCTCAAGCACGTTGTAGAGCTGCACATCCGGGTGGTACGTCTCAAAGTCGGAGACTTGCTCGAACGAGATGTCGAACAGACGGTGTGCGGTTTCGAACAGGCCTTCAATCACCCGCGGTGCCGGGAAATACGGTTTCAGCTCTTCCTGAGAGACGGCATAGCGTTGCTCCTTCAGCTTTTCGCTGGCGTAGCTGATGTCCCAGGGTTCCAGTTCGTCGGTCATGCCCAGTTCATCCCGGGCGAAAGCGACCAGCTCTTCATACTCGCGTTTGGCCTGGGGCACGGCTTTGGCGGCCAACTGGTTCAGAAAATCGAGCACGGCTGCGGGAGAGTCGGCCATCTTGGTCGCCAGTGATACCTCGGCATGGCTGGCAAAGCCCAGCAATTCGGCGGCGGCCTGGCGTTTGGTCAGAATGTCGGTCATTTCCGGGCCGTTGTCGTAAACGCCGCCGTTTGGGCCGACATCGGAAGCGCGGGTAACCTGGGCCATATAGGTCTCGCGGCGCAGGTCACGGTCGTCGGCGTAGGTCAGTACCGGAATCACCGAGGGCATTTCCAGGGTGACCAGCCAGCCATCCTTGTCTTTCTGGCGGGCATACTGCGCCAGGGTGGCCCGGGCTGAAGCGGGCAAGCCGGATAAACGGGCTTCATCGGTAATGTGCAACGACCAGGCCTGGGTGGCATCGAGCACGTGTTCGCTGAAGCGCTGTTGCAGCTGGGCCAGCTCCGATTGCAGAGTGGCGAAGGCTTTTTTGTCGTTCTCATTCAGGTCGATGCCGGACAGCCGGAAATCGCGCAGTGCCTGTTCAATCGCGGCCTTCTGGGCGGTGGACAGCGTATTGAAGTCATCGCGCCCTGCGATCTGCTGATAGGCCTTGAACAGCCCATCGTGCTGGCCTAGCCAGCTCTGGTAGTCGGTGTACAGTGCCAGCGCCTGGCTGTAGGCGTCGCGCAATTCGGGCGAATCCTTAACGCCACTTAGGTGACCGAACACCGCCCAGGCATTGTTGAGCCGCTCGTCCAGTTCGCTGATCGGTTCGATCAGGGCATCCCAGGTTGGTTCAGTAACCGTTTCGACCAATTCATTAATGCGTGCCTTGCTGCTGTCGATGATCTCGGTCATGGCCGGGACGATCTGGTCTGCGTTGAATTGCTCAAAAGGCGGCAGTTCATGCGGTTCAAGCAATGGGTTGGTCATGGTGGTGTCCTTTTGTTGAGTCTTGAAGGGTCAGTACGGTGCCAGGCGGTCATGGCGGTGTCGTCAAACGGTCACAGAAATGTCGTATAACCGGCGCATGACTGCATTGCTCCGCGCCCTATGGCGTCACCCACGATGGCTCACCGCTGCACTGGTACTGATCCTGATCGGTTTAGTATGGGCCCCTGTCAGGACCCCGACCACTATTTACCTGAGTGTGGGGTTCGAGCGCGGTGAAACAAGTGCGGATTTCGTTGGTGTTGCCATCGATGCCGCCATGCTGACTGGTGGCGACTGGTGGACCGACCTCGACGGACCGCCCCGCCCGCTCGATCTGACCGACACTGACCTGAGGCGCTGGACTCGAATTCTGGCCCCTGCATGGATCCGGCTTGGCGGTACTGAAGCCGACAAGCTCTGGTGGCAGTCAGCCGACGACCCGGACCCGGCTCAGCCGTGGCTGGATCGCGATGACCTCAACCACTTTCTGAACTTCACCCGGGCCGCCGGCGCCCGGCCAATGATCACCACCAGCACCGGCCCCAGGGTGCGAGACAGGGGCGACTGGCAACCGGACCAACTGCAGCGACTGCTCGATTGGCTGCCCGATGATTACAACGGCGTATTGGAGTTCGGCAATGAACCCGGCGCCCACTGGCTGATGTTTGGCCTGCGACACCAGTACGGGTTCGATCAGTACACCGAAGAATTCGCCCGGGCCCGCGCACTCACTGATAATGTTCCACTGGCCGGGCCTGCCAACGCTTTCTGGCCGGGCATCGGCGAACCCTTGCGACCGCTGGTGGGCAGCTCCCGCACCTTCCTGGAAAACGGGGCCAACCCGGCCATCTTCAGCTGGCACTACTACCCGACCCAGTCGTCTCGCTGCCGGGTACGCACTGAAGGGGCGGAGTGGGAATCGCTGGTCGACATTGAAGCGGTGGACGAATTCCGCCGCCAGGCACAACGCGTTCGTGGCTGGGTCGACCGATACTCGCCAGACTCTGAACTTTGGCTGGGTGAAACCGGCCCGGCCCAGTGCGGTGGTGTTGATCAGCTGACCAACCGTTTTGGCTCCAGCTTGTGGTGGCTGACGCAACTGGGAACCGCGGCTCAAACGGGGCAGGATACCGTTATCCGGCAGTCTCTGGTTGGCGGAGACTACGCGCTGCTCGCCCACCGCACCCGCTATAGCCCCAACCCGGATTACTGGGCCCAGGTGTTTTGGAACCGACTGATGGGCCCGCGCTGGTATGAGGTGCGCGGCAGTGGCGCGGTGATTCAGGCGTATGCGCATTGTGACCCTGAGACGCGGGGCGTGCTCACCCTGCTAACCGTAAACCTGAAACCGGAACCAATAACCGTGGTTCTGCCAGACAACCAGCCCCGGCCGACCCTGACCGTGACCAGTCCGTCGCTCGACAGCCGTTATGTCCAGGTTGAAGGTCAATGGCCTGAAATTTTCGACTGGAACATTGAGGAACCCTTGCCCTGGGTGCAACGCGACAACAGCGACGCCCAACCCGGCTACAGTTATCGCTTCACCCGGCTGGATGCGCCCGAAAGCTGTTCCTGATGCATGGTGTGCACAGGCGGGCCCGACCTCTATACTGTGGGGCTCATCAATCAGTGAAAGGCTTTACCCTATGCGCCCAAGCGGTCGTACACCGGATCAACTTCGCCCCGTCAGCATTCAACGCGGTTTCACCAAGCATGCCGAAGGCTCGGTACTGGTCAGTTTTGGGGACACCCAGGTCATCGTGACCGCCAGCGTCGAAACCAGCGTGCCGCGTTTTCTGAAGGGCAAGGGCCAGGGTTGGGTAACCGCCGAATACGGCATGCTGCCGCGCGCCACCGGCTCCCGCAACCAGCGCGAAGCAGCGCGTGGCAAACAGGGCGGGCGCACCGTGGAAATTGGACGCCTGATCGGCCGCTCGCTGCGTGCTGCTGTTGATATGACGGCGCTTGGCGAACACAGCATCACCCTCGACTGCGATGTGATTCAGGCTGACGGCGGCACTCGCACCGCCGCCATTACCGGCGCTTTTGTGGCCCTGACCGATGCCGTTAATTACATGCTGGCAAACGGCATGATCAAGACCAACCCGATCCGTCACCCGATCGCCGCCGTCTCGGTCGGCATCTGGCAAAACACCCCGGTGCTGGATCTGGACTATGCTGAAGACAGCACCTGCGATACAGACCTGAACGTGATCATGACCGGCGATGGCGGTTTTATTGAAATTCAGGGCACGGCCGAAGGCGAGCCGTTCCAGCCCGACGAACTGAACGCCATGCTGGCCCTGGCCCGCAAGGGCGTTACCGAACTCTGTGATCTGCAGCGCGCGGCGCTGAACCCGGAGGCCTGAGCCATGACCGACAGCATGACCGCCTTCGCCCGGCGTGAGGAAGACACCGCCTTCGGTACTCTGTCGGTTGAAATTCGCTCGGTGAACCACCGCTACCTGGAACCGACCTTTCGCCAGCCCGATACTCTGAAACCGGTGGAAATGCCGCTGCGTGAGGCGCTGAAAAAGCAGGTCAAACGCGGCAAGGTCGATGTTCAGTTACGCTTTTATCCCAACCAGGCCAGTGCCGGGCTCGATGTGAACGTCGAGCGTTTGCAAGCCCTGAACGCAGCGCTTCACAAAGTACGCGATAACGTTGCCGACAGTCCGATGCCGGACGCGCTGGCGCTGTTGCAGTATCCCGGCATTCTCGCCGAAGAAGCGGTGGATATGGAGGCCGTGTTCAGCAGCATGCGTTCCCTGTTCGACGCCGCCCTTGCCGACTTTATGGCCCACCGGCGCCGCGAAGGCCAGGAGCTGGGCAAGATGATCGGCGACCGGCTCGATGAGATCGACGCCATCGTCGAGGTGCTACGCGAAGAGATGCCGGGCTGGGTGGCCAGCTTCAGGGAATCCCTGAACGCCAAGGCTGCTCAATTGCAGGTTGATCTGGACCCGGAGCGGCTCGAACAGGAAGTGGTTATTCTGGCGCAAAAAGCCGATGTTGCCGAAGAGCTCGACCGCCTGGTCACCCACACCCGCGAAGTTCGCCACATTCTGAAACAGAAAGGCGCCATCGGTCGCCGGCTCGATTTCCTGATGCAGGAATTCAACCGCGAAGCCAACACCCTGGGTTCCAAAGCTACTAACAGCCGGGTTACCCAGGCCTCGGTGGACTTGAAAGTGTTGATCGAACAGATGCGTGAGCAGGTGCAGAATATCGAATGAACCAGTCAGCCCCGCAATGGCAAACAGCCGCCCACCCTTCACTTTTCCAGTGGTTCATTAGCCGCGGGCGGGTGGGTTTGGGCCGGTTGTTAGCGGTGTTGTGGTTGGCTCTGGTAAACACTGTTGGGGCTGCAACAGCCGATGACTGGCGATTTGGCTTTGCTGAAGACGAAGCACCAGTCAGTGACACCGGGCCCCGCGGTGCCGGGGGTATCATTCCGGACCTGGCGATTGAGTTATTCAATCGACTGCCCGGTGAAGCGCTGCTGATGGACGCGGGCCCCTGGATCCGGATGCAACGCTGGGTTGAAACCGGGCAACTGGATGGGTTTATAACCTACCCTTCGGACGAGCGTCAGCGCTATGCCGTGTTCAGTCAGACGCCCGTGTTCAACATCGATTTTGGCTACCTTGTTTTCCGCCATGACCACCTCGAGCGCGACCGTCTGGAGGCAGCGGAGAGCTTCGACGATCTGGCAGGCCTGGTGTTTATTGGACAACAAGGCGCAGAGTGGGAGCGCGATAATATCCCCGCGAGTTTGGAGACCGTTCTGGTTGGCCAGCTTGATACCATGATGCACCTGCTGGTGCGCCGCCGGTCGGGCGACTTTATGGTCATGCCCCCGGAGCAGGCTATCGCCATCGCCCGGCGCCTGGGGTATGAAGGCCAGGTGGTCTATCATCCGGTCGATTTCATACCCAACGCCCGCATCCCCTTTCATGTTGGTCTGCGACTCAGCCACCCGCAAAGCGATGTGGTCATTGAGCGTATAGACGGTGTACTGAGCTCAGAGAGCTACCGGGAAGCGGCCGACCGGATCGTTGAGGAATACCGGTAAAGCCGGATAAGTGGGGCATGGCCAAGGTGAATTACTCTGGGTCAGTTAACCTACGGCCACACACTCTGGATCAACATGTGGCTTAATACGTTTCACATTTTTGGCTTCCTGCTCGTAGGCCTTGTGGCGTACGTCCCAGAGCTCAACCGCATGTTGAATATTCAGCCAAAACTCCGGCGTATTTCCCAGGGCTTTAGCCAGTTTAATCGCCATAGGGGCTGTTAATGCACCCTTATCATGAACCAGTCGGCTCAGTGTGTTTCTGTGAACACCCATGGCTTCGGCCAACTCATTGATTTCGATACCCATTGGCTCCAAAAACTCGGTTACCAACATTTGACCAACTGTTACCGGTCTACGCTTTGTATTTCTCATGATCATTACCTCCCCTAGCCCTTATACGCATGTGGGTCTAGATAAATGTCCTGGGCAATACCCTCCTCCCAGCGAAAAATAAGACGGTATTGCTGGTTCACCCTAATAGAGCACCACCCGGATAACTTTCCCTTGAGATGCTCAAACCGATTGTCTGGCGGGACCCTGAGGTCCGACTCCATCTGGGCTGCATCCAGAATCTGGAGCTTCCTGTAGAGCGCGCCTTCTATGGTGTCCGGTATCTTTTTATGGCATAGGTCTTCTTCGTAAAAGGCTTCCAGCCATGAGTCCCTGAATTCAATAGCCATCGTATTCCATTCGCTTTTTGATCATGCTATGCACAATAGCGTTGTGCGTCAAGATAAGTGTTTTTATGTTGGTTTAAGCTGATCTACCCGGATCCTCAACTTGGGGAGTAGTTCCGTCTCAAACCAGGTATTGCGCTTAAACCAGGCCTGGTTTCTCGGGCTGGGGTGTGGCAGTGGCAAATACCGGGGCCAGACCTCCTCCCAATGGCGAACCGCTTCGGTAACCGTGCTGCGCCGATACTGCGGCAGGTGATACGCCAGCGCGTAGCGGCCAAGCACCAGGGTCAGATGAATGTTGGGCAATGCTTCAAGCAGCGTCGAATGCCATTGCTCTGCACATTCCGGCCTTGGCGGCGCGTCGCCGCCGCCTGCCTTGCCGGGGTAGCAAAACCCCATGGGTACAATTGCAAAACGGGCCGGGTCGTAAAAAGCGGCCCGATCCACGCCCAGCCAGCTGCGTAACCGGTCGCCACTGGCATCGTCAAAGGGCACACCACTATCATGAGCGCGACGTCCGGGTGCTTGGCCAGCGATCAGAATGGTGGCGCGGGGGTCGGCCTGGAGGATGGGTTTGGGGGCCAGTGGAAGATGTAGGGCGCATGTCTGGCAATGACGTATGCGGGTTAATAAGGCGTCGAATTCTGCCGTCACGGTGTTAATCCCCCATCCTGATTATTCCTTTTTCACCCATTCTTTCAGTTCGGGTTACCAAAATACAGGCCGACTCCATCTCTGGCATAATGCCCTGGGTTTCCTATCATCGACCGGGTAAACGCTGTATGGCATCGCCGAAAAGCCTGATTTTCCAGCTGCATCGCCACTGGGAGGTCATTGAATTACTCTGCCGGCAATCCCGTGAATTGCCTGCCTTTGAGCAATCCCATTTGCTCGCGGTGATCGAGCGCTTTACTAATGCAGAAGACCCTACAGAACCGGCGGCCATTCTGCGTTCGCTGTGCGCGGCGGACTTGCTGCAACCCCTGAGTCGCTCTGACTATTTGCAAATCAACCCCCTAGTACTGGACTTCGTGCGTGGCCTGACCCGCGAGCATGAACTCGGCCTGTCGGCGGTGCTCAAGGCGCGTGTCGAAGCCGTTCGCGAAGCCACGGCAACGCTGGCCGAGGGTATTGATGAACAGGATATGGACAAGGTGCGTACTGGGGCCGCGCGGCTGTCGGACCTGTTCCGGCAAATTGCACGGCAACTGGATGCCGACCGACATGCCATTCTGGAACTGGCCGAAAAAGCCAAGGCCAGTGATGCCGCCATGCCCATCGCACGTCGCTACCGGGCGGTGTTGGATGCCTACGACCAGTACGTCGAGCCGATGAACGAAATGATGGACAGTGGCCTGGGCGGTACCTTTTACCCCCATCTCAAACTGGCGGTGCAAAATCTGGATCGTGCCGAGGAGGCGCTGGCCATTCGCGGTGCGCTTTATACCCAGCGGCTTCAACTGCGCCAGGTCGCGCAACAGGCCAAGGAGCTGCGCCGACTCGGGCGTCTGGTCGCCCTGCAATGTTCGGATACCCTGTTGCCTTTGCGTGAAGAGGCGCGCCAGCACAATGTGCTGTCCAGTGCGATCGGCGACCTGTTGGGCCAGGTGCGTAAGCGCGGTTTAAAAGCAGTGCTGCGCTCAGCACCTGGTCGCCCGAAGCTGCCCGGCTGGCAGCGTGAACGGCGCACCCTGGTGCATCTGGGCGACGAGATTCGTACCCTGATGGCCGATGCAATGCGCTTTGAGCCCCGGGTGCAAACCTTCCCCGAGCCGGTGGAAAGCAGCCCGGCTGATCTGAGCGACTGGGTCGATGAACCTCGCTTGAAGCAGGCTCTCGCACAGGCGTTGCCTTTAGATAACCTGCTGCTCTGGATACAGCAGAACTACCCGCAACTGAAAGACGCCACTCTGTTGAGGCTTTATGATGAACTGGTGCGCGAGTCTGGCTGGGATGCCACTCTGACCCCGGATCAAACCCGCACCCCGTTGAAAGCCGTGCAGGTGGTGTACCATCCGCATCGACTGGATCCTGTCGTGAAGGAAGAGACCCGAGATGACTCAAGCCATTGATCTGGCTCGGCTGCCGAATGTGGCCGAGCTGTTCAAACTGTTCAACAGTGGCAAACACCTGAACCGTTTGTCCGACGCCGCCCTGTGGGCCGATCTGGAACAGCAGAGCGACGCCTATACCGCCCTGTTTCGGGCGCTGGGCTATGAACTGCGCATCGACGGGCGGGGCTTTGCCTGGTTTCATACCGACGAGAAAAGCGCCACCCTAAGCCACCAGTCGCGCCAGCTGGCCCTGTTGTTTATGGTGATTTTCGATTCCCAGGCCGACGCCGGCAAAGCCCTGAGCCGATTCAGCGACTGGCCCATCGACCGGGCCTTGCTCACAGGTGCCTATGAGCAACATCAGGAACTGCTGCTGGCCGAAGGGCTGGATGTCGACGGCCTGCTGACCTTGCTTGAAAAAGCCGAAACCTTCGGGTTTGCCCGGCGTGAGGCCGGTCACTGGCAGTTATTGCCCGCTGTTTGCCGTTATCTCGATCACTTTGAAGCATTGGCCGAGCAGCACCGCGACGACGCCGAAGACGTCTTAGACAGCGAAGCAACACCGGATGAGGACAGCCAATGATTCGCTACGGATTTCAGCGCCTGGCGTTACTCGGCAGCGCGGGCTATCAGCGCGCCGAACTGCCGCTGGATGATGCCGTCTCGCTGATTGCTCCGAACAACACCGGCAAAACCAGTCTGATCAACGCCCTGCAATTTCTGCTGATCATCGACCGCCGGCGCATGGATTTCGGCTCTCATGAATTCGAGAAAACCCGCAAATTCTACTTTCCCAATAACAGCGCTTATATTCTGCTGGAAGTGATGCTGCCGCAAACCGGAACCGTCGTTTTTGGTTGCGTAGGCAAAGGCGCAAGTAATGAGTATGTCTACTTCGCTTATAAGGGTGAACTGAAACTGGGCGACTTCCGCCAGGCCGGGGATACCTTGGTGCAGCAGCCAGACCTGATCACCCATCTGGCGGAAAAGGGGCGCACCGTCTTCCAGTACGACGCCACCGACTTCGCCAAACTGATCTATGGCGGCAGCCAGAAGCGACGCAGCGTCGAGCCGGACTTCACCGTCTTCAAACTGGAAAACCCCTCCGATGCCCGGGTCTTCCAGCAGGTGCTGACCCGCACCTTGCGGCTCGACAAGCTCACTTCGGCCGATGTCAAAACCTACTTGCTGCAAATATTCCGCCGCGACCTGCCCGATGCCGGTATCGACTTTAAACAGGAGTGGGACAAGGCCTTTCACGACGTCAATGCCGACAGAGCCCAATATCTGGCCGCCAAAAACCAGCTCAAGCGCATCGAAACACTGGAACAGGCTTTTGAAGAACGTCTGACACTGCGCGGCAAACTCATCGACTGGCGGCCACGTATCGATGAAGGTCTGTCCCGCTGGCAAGCGCACTTTGATGATAAAATTAGCCAGTTAAAGGCAGAAGCAGACCACCTCAGAGAGCAGCAACAGGCGCAATCGGAGCGCATCAAAACCTTGGCTCGTGCTGAGCTTGACCTAGGCACGCAACTGAGCAAACTGAAAGAAGACGACACCCGGCAGAGTGCCCTGCAACAACAATTCGCCCTGGTTTCTGATCGCGCTGTGCTGGAGCAGCAGTACCAGCAGGCAACCGCTGAACTGGAAAAAATCACCGCCATTCTGACCCAGGCCGATGGCCGCCCACCGGCCGTCATTGAGCGCGCATTGAAAGAAGCAGAGCGACGCCTGCAAACGCTGACGCAGCAGAAACGCAACCTTAACGACAACCTCTACCTGGCGCTGAGCCAGCAGTTGTCAGCCGAAGACGCCGACAGGCTAAACCGCGCACTGAATGGCCAGGCCATGGTGCTGGCGGCCGATGCCTTCGCGCTGGATGCGTCGGCACTGCGCAGTGCCTTGCAGAGCACCTCGTCAGAGCGACTGAAACTCGCCGGGCTCGACGTGTCGCTGAACGAGCTCAGCCCGCAACATCAGCAACTCACACCCGCCGAACTCGACGAACAGATCACCGACACCGAACGTCAGCTCGCCGGTCTGGCACAGCAGCTTGAGGCCGCCCACTCACTGCAACAGACCCGGGAGCGCAAGGCGGCGCTGGCTAAAGAATGCCGGGCGCGGGAACAGGATCTGGCCGACTACGATCAACTACAAACGCTGATTCAGCGCGAACCCGAACGGCAACAAGAGCAACACCGGCTGAGCGCCGAACTGGAAACGGTGGTACACCAACTGGCCACGGCCAACGAACACAGCGACCAGGTGCAGGCACGGGTCAGAGAAAACGACCGTGAACAGGACAACCTGCAGCGGGATCACCGCGCCATCGACCAGTTACGCGATACCCGGACCGACACTGCTGAGGAGTTCAGCTACCTCGACGCCCTGGACCACCACAAATGGCTGGGCGAAACAGACTGGCCGTTGTCGCAACTGGCCGACAAGCTGCAGCAGTACCAGCGGGACTGCAAAGCCCTGCAACAGCTCAACCGGGAGCTGAGCGCAGGCCTTGCGGAACTCCATGCCGGCGGGCTAACCAAATATCAGTACAGCGATTCCCGCGACCTGGAACTCAAGCGCATTATCGACTTCAGCCATCAACTGCCACGGGAGCAGGAAGCGCTGGAGAAGAAAGCGCGCAGTGCCGTGGTGAATGTGACGGCCAGCTTGCGGGAACTGCGCGACGGGCTGTTAAGCTTCCAGAGCAAGATGAACAGCTTTAACCGCTTGATAGGCCATCGCCAATTGTCCGACCTGGCCATCTTCAAGATTGATGCAGAAGACGAGCAGCACCTGGTAGACGCCATCGATGTGCTGATCGACAAGGCCAACCAGGTCGATACCGGCGACAGTTTTGAACTGTTCAACCAGGCCAGTGTGCTCGACGACGCCAAACTCGACCGCGCCAAGCAGATACTGATCGACGAAGGCAATGCCCGCCAGGGCCTGAAAGTCGCCGACCTGTTCCGGCTGGTGTTTGTGGTGGGCAAGAAAGACCAGAAACCCGAATCCTTTGAAGAAATCGACAGCGCCGCCTCCAACGGCACCGTGCTGATGGCCAAGCTGGTCACCGGGCTTGCCATGCTGCACCTGATGCAGGACAAACGCCACGCCCTGCATGCCATCTGCTACCTCGATGAAGCCCTGGCACTCGACAGCCGCAACCAGACCAGCCTTATCGCCACCGCACAGGACTTCGGGTTCGCGCTGATCTTCGCCTCACCGGCCCCCCTGACCACGGTGCGCTACTGCGTGCCCATTCATCACCACCAGGGGCAAAATCACATTAGCCAGCAAAGCTGGCAGATTCTGGAACCGCTGGACAGCGCCGTCGGTACCACCGCATGAACCGTCCGCTCGCTGCCGCCCTGCAAAAACTGCTCAGCGCCGAGGGCGGCCAGCTGTCGGCTTCAGACCTGACGCCGGCACAGCAACGTGCCCTCGACGAGTTTCGCCAGCGCACCGGGGCCCTGATGCAACAGCGCAGTGGCCGTGGTCGTATTTTTCGCATTGTGCTTCGCCGCGTGGTTGAACAGCACCTGACCGAACTCGCCCCGCTGGCCGGAATCGATTTGGCCGATACCCTGCCGGAGCGCGCCGCCAATATTGGTCGCACCCGTTCCAGCAAAAGCGGCAAACAGGGCCACGACGTTCACTACCTGCTGCTCAAGACACGGGGCCAGCCCCTGTGGCAAAACAACCTCGGCCAACGTCTGGATCTGGACGAACAGACCCGAAACCAGGGCGCGGCCGTGCTCACCATTGGCTCCGAAGCGCATTCTGTCTGGCACACGCGCAACCCGCTCTGGCTGGTCGAAAACCAGGCCCTGTTCGACAAGACAGACTGGATACCCGGAACCGAACCCCTAACCCTTGGCTGGTACAGTGGCCACCTGCGTATACAACTCATCGACTGGCTGGCAAAGCAGACAGAGGGCACAGTCACCCTATTTCCAGACTATGATGGTGTGGGGCTACACAATTATGTGCGTTTGAAGCAATACCTTGGCTCGCGCGCCCGTTTTTGGCTGATGCCTGACTGGAAAGACAAACTGCTTCGCTTTGGCAGCAACTCGCTCTGGCAAGATACACAGAAGGACTTTCAGGCCGCCGCGCGAGGGCTTGAGGGAATACTCGGGGATGAGCCTGACCTGAAGCACCTCATCGACACCATGCAAGCCAATGGGCTGGCGTTGGAGCAGGAAGCCATTTGGCTGGAGAGTCTCTGAACAACGCAGCACCGACCGCACAGTCAGATAGTCGGTAGGTAGGGCCCAAAACTCAATTAAAAGGACAATCACCATGACCATGCTAAGGCTAGCACCCGCACTATTACTGCTGGTATTAACAGGCTGCACCGGCCTCCCCAAAGGCATCGAACCGGTCACCGGATTCGACCAGGAGCGCTTTCTGGGCACCTGGTATGAAATCGCCCGGCTCGATCACCGGTTTGAGCGAGGCCTGAGCCAGGTAACCGCCGAGTACAGCCTGAATGATGACGGCAGCATCAGCGTTCTCAACCGTGGCTATAACGAAGCGGAAGGTGAATGGCAGGAGGCCGAAGGCCGGGCGGTGTTTGTGGGTGACAGCGATGTAGGCCACCTGAAAGTGTCGTTCTTCGGGCCTTTCTACAGCTCCTATGTGGTGTTTGATCTGGACAAGGAAGACTATTCCCGGGCCTACATAACTGGCTACAATCGAGACACCCTCTGGTTTTTGTCTAGAACACCAGAGGTCAGTGATGAGGCGCTGGAACAGTTCAAGGCGCAGGCTGAGGCGGAAGGGTTTGAGTTGGATGAGTTGATTGAGGTGGATCAGTCTCGCAATCAGTAAGCCGTGTTTCCTGCCAGATCGGAGCATGGCTATAGTGTAGGTCAAGTGGATCTTAAAAGTGGTTATCTTTTAGTCAATCACGCAAACAAACTCTCCCACCACCCGGTACCGCAAAGCTTCGTCTTCTGTCAGTTCAAGGGGCTGAAAGCTGTCTTCATGTGAATTGGGGTTTAACTGAATAAGGGTATGGTACCAGCCGTGCTTGTTTTCAGTTTTGAAACTTTTATAAACTTTGACGGTATATCGGGAGCCTGAGTCGGCATCTATGGTGTCGATACATTCCACCAGGACCGTTTTTCCGTTTCTACTTCCACCTCTATCGGAACGGAACAGACACAGAGTACCATTGGCGATTACACGATTCATGGATTCACCGACAACCCGGCAGGCAAACATTCCCTCCTGAGGCCGGATACCATCGGGTACGGCAACCCAGTCTCTGTGTTCAGCGGTCTGAACGTCGCTGAAATCACCGGCCGCTGCTTGTAGGTCAAAAACAGGTACCGAATTGACGTAAGGTACCAGTTCTACCATGTCCCCGGTTTCAGACCCGGGTCTGGTATCGGTGTGACGTGGGATATGCTGTTTGAAGTATTCTCGTAGCGCATCGTCGCAGGCGTACAAAAAAGTGCCGCTAATGCCTCGCAACATGATAGTCCGGTAAATATTGATGATGTATTGCTTCAACTCTTCCGGATTCTTGATACCTTGTCCGCCATTCCGATCGCAGTATCGGTCCCTGTCTATCAAAATGGACTGAGTGTCCCGGTCGTACCGGATCTCTTCTCCGAATATGATACCCGCGTAGTTCAGGTCGTAGCCCTGAGTGGTATGAATACAGCCCACTTCTTTGTGGGAGTCTTTCTTGTTGATCCAGTCGGTGTTGGTGCTGTTCCAGCGCAGTTGAACGTCGCCAATAGTAATGTCATAAGCGGTGCTGTCTTTTTTGGATGCCCATGGCCATGAATAACCGGCGATGAGGCGAGACAGCCCGACCTGATGTTCCTTTTGATTGATGGTGTTGATCATTTCGTCGAGCGAGTCGAAAACCTTAAGTTCATAGTTATCGAAGGTAAGGATGGACTCATCGGTAACTCGGCAATTTAGCAGGTTGTCTACAAATTCTACATAAGGTTGTCCGGCCTTGACCCGGAACTGTGACAACAACTGATGTGTCACCGACTCCCTGTCTGCTTTGAGGCGTTGAAAAACCTCACCATCGGTATCAGAGGGTTTGATGGATTGCCCCTGGTCGTAAAAGAAAATGGCTTTGTTGGCTTGCTTGCATACCCATTCCACTTCGCTGCAATGGTGCTTGTCCATGCCCAGTAAGGCACAGGTCTTGTCAAAGTTGCCGAAATAGGCGCCCAGATTCTTTCGTTTTCGCAACCGGTGGGACTCGTCCACTAGAACAATATCGTAGTGTTGTCGAGCAAGTTCTGATGGACTGATGACCATGCTTGGGCTGAGACCCGAAACGTGTTTGAAGGCTTTTTTCAAGGTGGTCCGGAATGAAGTCATCGGCACCACCAGTGCCATCTTCGGGTTTGGCATCGCTTGCCTGAGTGATGTCAGCAGCGTTCGTATCTCCGCCTCTTCATCGGAGAATTCCCGTAAATCAAATGTGTTGTCTTGCGAGTTGAGCAGTTTGAACAAAAAGATCGCCAGAACGGATTTTCCGGTTCCGGCGCCCCCTTCCACCACGATGTTTTTCACTCCGGGATTCAACAGCTCATGCATGATGGTAAGCAAACCCTGGCGCTGATCGAAAGACAGTGTTTTATAAGGGGAGTACTTGAACACATCCGAGTTATCGAGGTGGTCCAGAGTGCGGGATACCACACCAAGAGCAATCAACCGGTTCCAGACTTCCCGAAATACGTCGTCGTAGAGCGCATCCCTCTGGTAATAGTTGTGATCCGCAAGTCCAAGATTGCCGTTAAGTAGAGTGTATTTGCCATCAGCAGCCATGTATTTGATCAGCATCGATTCCACGTCCAACGTGGCGGATTTGTTGAAATATTCGCTGGTGATCAGATGAACGGCAGTCAGCAATTGTTTTTCGTCGTGCTTGAGGTGCGTGCTCATGCGCGTGAGCGTGTCAGTGGTTTCGCCAATGTAAGCGCGCAACTGCGCCTCGTCACTGATGAGGTACACCAAAGGCCAGTTGCCAGAGGCGAAAGCGTTGTGGCGCAAATCGTCCAGAGCTCTCCGACTGAATGGAAAGCGCTGAACCTCCACCATGGGGGAGCGGCTCATAGATCTGTGTACTTCTTGGCGATGCCCCTGGCTTTGCTGATGGGGTATTTCTGTTCGTTCACTGCGATCTTGTCGAGAATGATCTGTTCCACATCCAGGTCATAGCTGTCTGCAAGCAACAGTGCGTAGGCAAGGACGTCTGCCAGCTCTTCCCTTATTTTGCTTGTGTCGGCCTGTTCCGGCGACTTCCAGAGGAAGACTTCCAATAGCTCCGCTGCCTCTATACTCAGGGCCAGGGACAGATCCTTGGGGTTGTGAAACTGCTTCCAGTCTCTGTCATCCCGAAACTGACGCAATCGGGCAATAGCCTCTTTCATCAAGGTCCCCCTTTTGGGTGCAACGGACGGTAGCTACACAGCTTCAAATGAGTCCGTGAAGCTTGGATCCAGAACATTAGCAGATTTATCAAGGATACAGATACCCATGTGTCTCCTTGGTTAGCCGTGCGCTAATGCCCATTTAATAAGGCCTTATGAATCTGTTTCCGGTGAAAAGGCCCGTAGGCCATTGCAGCTGGGAGTCGAAATGGCCCTGGGCTCAGGGCCATTACCTTTCGGGGCTTGCGCCGTTTTTGTAAGTGAGTTCCTGATTGTCGCCCTACCAGCTGGCTTCAATGAGTTGCTGGTCGATCAGTAACCTGGTGAGCTCATTATTCAGCGCCAGGGTACCGCTGGCTGCCCTGAATGGGCAGTCAGCCAGTGTTCGATGTTACCGGTTTAGAGACAGCCTATAGCAGTCTTCCCGGGATGCCACCGTGGGTGTTCAGGAGGCACTGTCCGACAGGTCTTTCAGCCGGTGCTTCCAGCGGCGCCGGGCCAGGCGGCGCATGTCGGGGATGTTGTCGGTTTCGTCGATGATCGACTGGCCGATGATGGTTTCGATGATGTCTTCCAGCGTAACCAGGCCCAGCCAGGTGCCGTATTCGTCGTACACCAGGCACATGTGCTGGCGTTCTTCCATCAGCCGTGCCATGAGTTTTTCGGCCGATAGCTGATCGGACACCACGCTGATGGGTTTCATCACGTCGGCGACGGTGGTTTTGCCGCTTAAATCGAGTACGTCGTGGCGGAAGACGATGCCCAGTGGCTCTTCGGCTTTGTCGAGCACCGGGTAGCGGGAAAACTGGCCGGTTTTCACCCGTTCGACCAACGCTTCGACGGTCTCATCTGGTCGCACGGTCACGCATACCGACCGGGGCGTCAATATCTGGCGCACCTTAATATCGTGCAGATCCAGAATATTGGAGATCACCCGCTGCTCATCGGCATCCAGGGCTTTGTGTTCACGGCCGAGGGCGGCCAGTGCCTTGATTTCCTGGCGTACATTGCTCTCGAACTGGCCGGTGCCAAACAGTTTCATCACCTGGTCTGAGAGCCAGATAAAGGGTTTGAACAACAAAATCAGCATGCGCAGCGTAAATGGCAGATAAGGCGCCAGTGCCGGCCAGTAACGGGCACCCACTGTTTTCGGAATGATCTCAGACAACAGCAGAATCAGCAGGGTCATGATAGCGGAGGCGACCGCGAGGTAGCCGTCGCCAAAGACCACGGCCACCTGAGCGCCAACCCCGGTGGCGCCTACGGTATGCGCAATGGTGTTCAGGGTCAGAATGGCGGCCAGTGGCTGGTCGATGTGTTCTTTCAACTGGCGCAGCTTATGGTGCAGCTCGGGGCGTTCGCCCTTCTGGTGCGCGATGTAGCTCGGGGTGATCGACAGCAGTGCCGCTTCCAGAATCGAGCAGATAAAGGAGACGGCGATGGACAGCACGGCGAATGCGATCAGCAGGCTCATGGGTTGCTGGTATAACCTCAGTAACTGGGATGTCGACAGTTTATGGCAGGCCTGACTGCCGGGCTACATCGATGCCAGACAGCCGTCTCATCGCAAGCGGGTCACTCTCGCTGCAGGCCTTGGCCGGTCTCGTTTTCAGTAAGTGGTAAATCCTGTGTAAGTCAGTATCAGAGCCTTTCCCGGCCAGTGGCCACGGAATCAGCCATGCTGATTGGCCGAAAACCCCCTATAATAGGTTGCCTTGTTCCCATACCCGGCTTCGATAAGGCAGATGCACGCAATGACCTCACTTTCCCCAACCTCTAGCACCGGCAAGCGCACGGTGGCACCTGGCACCTTGTATATGATTTCGGCGCCATCGGGTGCAGGCAAGAGTAGCCTGGTGAATGCGCTGATCAAGCGGTTGCCCTTTGTGTATCTGTCCATTTCGCACACCACTCGGCCGATGCGACCGGGCGAGGAAGACGGCCAGCATTACCATTTCGTGTCGACGGAGACCTTTCTGGCGAGTGTTAACCGCAGTGAATTCCTGGAACATGCCCAGGTGTTCGATAACTACTACGGCACCAGTCAGGTCTGGGTGCAGAGCCAGCTGGATCTGGGCCACGATGTGATACTGGAAATCGACTGGCAGGGCGCCCAGCAGATTCGCCGGCAAATGCCCGATACCAAAGGCATTTTTATCCTGCCGCCCTCGCGAGAGGCCTTGCAGGAGCGCCTGGAGAAACGCGCGCAGGACAGTGCCGAAGTCATCGCCCGGCGCATGAAAGACGCCACCAGTGAGATGTCGCATTACCACGAGTACGACTTTGTCGTGGTCAATGACGACTTTTATAAGTCGCTGGATGAACTCTGCGCCATCTTCATCGCCAACCGGATGACGCTGTCGAAACAACAGCAGACCCACGGCGACCTGTTTATCGAATTGCTCAATCCCTAAGCCATTCAACCTGCGATCAACGGTGATAAAACCCAACCGGTTTGTTCTGGATGCGCTGAATGCTCATCTCGATGCCGTACAGATCATGCATGATGGCGGGTGTCATCAGTTCATCCGGGGTGCCCTGGTGGGCGATGCGGCCCTGGTCCATGGCGATGATGGTGTCGGCGTAGCAGGAAGCGAAGTTGATGTCGTGCAACACCAGCACGATGTGTTTGCCGAGTTCGTCAGCCGCCCGGCGCAGCAGTTTCATGATGTCGACGGCGTGCTTCATGTCGAGGTTGTTCAGCGGCTCATCGAGCAGTAAGTAATCGGTGTTCTGACACAACACCATGGCGATGCAGGCCCGCTGGCGCTGTCCCCCCGAGAGCTCATCCAGAAAGCGATGCTTCAAACTGTGCAGGTTCAGGTAGCCGAGGGCCTGGTTGATCTGGTCGGTGTCTTCATCGGTCAGTCTGCCCTGGCTGTAGGGGTAGCGGCCGAAGGCGACCAGTTCGAAAACGGTGAGGCGCAGGCTGATTGGGTTGTCCTGACGCAGAATGGCCAGCTTGCGGGCGAGTATGGCGTTGTCGGTGCTGTGCACATCCAGATCGTCGATCAGCACCTGGCCCGTATCGGGTTTTTGCAGACGGCTCATGATGCCCAGTAGCGTTGATTTCCCGGCACCGTTTGGCCCGATCAGGGCGGTAACTCCTTTGTTAGGCAGGGTCAGACTCACCGACCTGAGTACCGGTGTGTCGCCATAGTGTTTGGTTACCGAATTTACCTCAATCATCGTCGCCCCTGTTGAATTACCAGCCATAGAAAAAACAGCCCGCCGACAAACTCGACCACGATGCTCAGGCTGGTGCCAAAGTGCAGCAGATGTTCGAGCACGGCCTGGCCGCCGATCAGCGTTGCGACCGCCAGCAGGGTTGCCATGGGTAGAATGAAACGATGCTGATGACTGCCGGCGATGGCGTACGCCAGGTTGGCCACCAGCAAACCGAAGAAAGTTACCGGCCCGACCAGGGCGGTCGATACCGAGACCAGCACGGCAATGGCTACCAGCAACTGCAGGGTCAGCCGCTCCTGGTTCAGCCCTAGGTTGATCGCCGGGGCGTCGCCCAGCAGCAAGACATCGAGTTTAAACCGTTGGTGCCAAACCCAAGCCGAGATCACCGCGACCAGAAGTGCAGCGATGCCGAGCAAGGGTGAGTCGATGCGGTTGAAGCTGGCGAACATCACATCCTGCAGCACGTCGAAGTCGGCCGGGTCCATCATGCGGGTGATCAGGCTATTCACGCTGCGAAACAGGGTGCCGAAAATAATGCCCACCAGAATCAGCACATGCAGATCCCGTTTCTGGCGCAAAAACAGCCAGTAATAGAGCCCGCAGAGTGCCCCCGTCATCAGCAATACTTCGCACAGCCATTTGATGTGCGGGTTTAACTGGATATAGAACAACCGGCCCAGGGTTAATAGCAGTACCGATTGCAGCAACATATAGAGCGCATCAAAACCCATGATGCCCGGGGTCAGGATGCGGTTATGCGTCAGTGTCTGAAACAGCACGGTCGACAGCGCAATGGCGAAACCGACCAGCGCCATGGCCGCCACTTTCTCGGCCCGAAACGGCACCGTAAAAGCCCAGCCTGCCCGGACGTTCAGGGTCATGAAGCCAACAATAGCCAGGGCCACAAACAACAAGGCCAGCACCAGGCGTTGCCCCGGCGTTACCCGGGGCCAAAAAGGCGAGCCAGCGGCGTTCATTCCGGATGTGTTCAGTTCAGACATAGGCTGGCCGGGTCCGTTTCAGCAGCAAATAAATAAAGAGCGCACTGCCCAGCACGCCCATTACCGTGCCGATTGGAATCTCGTAGGGGTAGCGCAACAGACGGCCGAGCAGGTCACAGACCAGCACCAGCACCGCGCCCAGCCAGGCTACCCAGGGCAGGCTGCGGCGCAGGTTGTCGCCCATCATCAGGCTGACGACGTTGGGTACGATCAGCCCGAGAAACGGAATGACACCGGCGGTGACGACGGTAACGGCGCAGATCAGTGACACGATGATCAGGCCCAGCAGCATTACGCTGCGGTAACCCAGCCCCAGGTTCATCGCCAGGTTGCGGCCAAGGCCGATAAGGGTGAAGCGGTTGGCGGCCGTATAGGCGATGCCGGTTAGGGCGGCGGTCAGCCACAGCAGTTCGTAGCGCCCGCGCAGCACGGCGGAGAAATCACCATTGGTCCAGTTCGCCAGCGATTGCATCAGGTTAAAGCGATAAGCGATGAACAGCGTCACCGAACCGATAACACCGCCGAGCATAATGCCGACCAGCGGCACCATCACCACCGACCGCAGCGGAATGGCCCGCAACAGCGCCATAAACAGCAGGCTGCCACCGAGGGCACATAAAGCAGCGACCAGCATTTTGGTGAATACGCCCAGGCCTGGCGCGAACAGCGCCATCAGTAACAGTCCAAGGGTCGCCGCTTCCAGGGTGCCGGTGGTGCCGGGCTCGACAAAGCGGTTGCGCACCAGCATTTGCATGATCAGGCCCGACACCGCCAGTGAAGTACCGCACAGCACCAGCGCCAGGGTACGCGGCAGGCGACTGACCAGTAAAATCAGCCAGTCCTGATCCGACAGTGCCGCCCAGGACAAGTCAGCCGCGCCCACCAGCAGGCTGGCCAGCATCAGTGCCAGTAACAACAGCAGCGCCAAGGGCGGTGCGAAACGGGGCGCTGGCGCCCCCTGGGAAACCGTGGTCATGTCGGTAGGTCGGCGTCAGTTCGACAAGCCGGCGATCACTTCTTCAACCATCTGCTCGACAGCGGGCAGGCCCGACATCACGATGTACCAGTTCACCGAGTCCAGATAGACGATGCGGTCGTTCTGGTAAGCCCGGGTGCGTTTGACCAGGTCGTTATCGAGCGTAGCGCGGGCGGCCTGGTTGGCCTGGTCGATGGCGCCGTCCCGATCGATCACGAAGATCACCTCAGGGTCGGTTTCGAGCAAGTATTCGAAGGAAATCGGGTCGCCGTGGGTGGCGTCTTCCAGGTCGGTCACTGCTGAGCTCAACCCCAGGTCGTCGTGGATCCAGCCAAAGCGTGAACCCGGGCCATAGGCGGTCAGTTTGCCGCCGCTGGTCATGACGATCAGGCTGTCACCGGCGTCGGCGGCCAGCGAGCGGGCGTGTTCAATTCGGGTATCCAGAGCGCCAAGGCGTTGTTCCACCTCGTCGGTTTTGTCGAAAATAGCGGCCAGGTTGCGGGTTGTGGTGGTGAATTGCTCCAGAAAGCCTTCGCCCCATACCGTCATATCGATGGTGGGGGCCAGTTTGCTGAGGTCGTCATAGGCCGTAGACGATCGATTGGCCACGATAATCAAGTCTGGTTGCAGTGAAGCGACGGTTTCATAATCCGGTTCAAACAGGGAGCCGATGTTGGTGTAGGCGTCGTCCCGGTAGTGGCTCAGGCGAGGCGGTAGTGAGGCTTGCGGCATGCCAGCGACCTCTACGCCCAACGCATCCAGGGTATCGAGGCTGGCAATGTCGAAGGTCAGCACGGTGTCGAGTGGTTGTGAAAGAGTGGTTTCGCCCTGAGCGTGGCTGACGACGGTGTCGGCCTGGACCGGTGCAAGGGTGAAGAGGGCCGCCAGACTGAGCGGTGCGAGCAAGGTTCCCGGTGAAATACGCATGATAGATCCCTTTTATAAACGCTAATGACATTAATTATCAGTTAGATTAATTATAAGGGTTGAACCGGAACCGTCAACGACGGTGATCCCTGATCTGGCGCTGGGTCAACTGCCCCTTGAGCTTTTGCTCAATCCGCGTACAATCCCGCGTCCGTAATGGCTATATCACCCGTAGGAGACCTTGATGGCTCGAGTCACTGTTGAAGATTGCCTGGAAAATGTGGCAAATCGTTTTGAACTGATCATGGTCGCCAGCAAGCGTGCCCGCCAAATTGCCAACGATGGCGCTGAGCCTCTGGTACCGATCGAGAACGACAAACCGACGGTCATCGCGCTGCGTGAAATCGCCGGGAAAAAGATCACGCCGTCGATTCTCGACGAACTCGAAGAGTGATTCAGATACTCAATACAGTCGGCCTAAATCGTCGATAGCAAAAAAACCGGGCTCTGACCCGGTTTTTTTATTGCTGTGTTTTGTGCTTTCATTACACTCAAGCTAGCCGAGGCCTTTAAAACCGTGCCTCTATCACTGTTATTGGACGATCCTGCCTTGCCCACCGTCGACGCGCTGACCAAGCGGCTCGAATCTTACCTGGCACCGGAAAAGGTGCGCCGGGTGAAACGCGCTTATTTTTACGCCGAGCAAGCCCACGAGGGGCAGATGCGGCGCAGTGGTGAGCGGTACATTACCCACCCGCTGGCGGTAGCGAACATCCTCTCTGAAATGCACATGGACCATCAAAGCCTGATGGCCGCCATGCTGCACGATGTGATTGAAGACACGGCGGTTACCAAGGAAGCTCTCAGCGAACAATTTGGCCCGGGGGTGGCTGAGCTGGTCGATGGCGTTTCCAAGCTGACCCACCTGGAGTTCGAGACCAAGAAAGAAGAGCAGGCCGAAAACTTCCAGAAAATGGTGCTGGCGATGTCGAAGGACATCCGCGTTATTCTGGTCAAGCTGGCCGACCGGCTGCACAACATGCGCACTCTGGGTGCCATGCCGCCGGAGAAAAAACGCCGTAAGGCGCGGGAAACGCTCGATATTTACGCCCCCATCGCATTGCGCCTGGGCATCAACGACTTGCGTATCGAGCTGGAAAACCTGGCGTTTGAATCCCTGTACCCGCTGCGCTCCAAGCGTATAGCCAGGGCGATCCGGCAAAGCCGCGGGCATCGCAAGGAACTGCTGGTGCAGATCCGCCAGGCGCTGCAGGAACGCATTGAACACGAAGCGCTGTCCGTGCAGGTGGTGGGCCGGGAAAAGCATCTGTTCTCGATCTACAGCAAGATGCGCGACCAGCGCAAAACCTTGCAGGAAATCCTCGACGTGTACGGCTTCCGCATCATTACCGACTCGGTCGACTCCTGTTACCGGGTATTGGGTATTGTGCACAATTTCTACAAGCCGGTGCCGAACCGCTTCAAGGATTACATCGCCATCCCCAAGGCGAACGGCTATCAGAGCCTGCACACCACGCTGATCGGCATGAACGGTGTACCGATCGAGATCCAGATCCGCACTCAGGAAATGGAAGACATGGCCAACCACGGCATCGCCGCGCACTGGTTGTACAAGAATGACGATTCGTCCGAATCGAGCCCGACCCATGCGCGGGCCCGGCGCTGGGTGAAGGGGCTGCTGGAAATGCAGGAACGAGCCGGCAACCCGGTCGAGTTCATTGAAAACGTGAAGATCGACCTGTTTCCGGACGAAATTTACGTCTTTACCCCCAAAGGCAAGATTCTGGAAATGCCCAAGGGCGCCACAGCGGTCGATTTCGCCTATGCGGTGCACACCGACATTGGCAACAGCTGTGTCGGTTGCCTGATCAACCGCCAGATTGCGCCGCTGAGTCAGCCGCTGGAAAGCGGCGATACCATCAAGGTGATCACTGCCCAGGGTGCCCGGCCCAATCCGGCCTGGGTGAATTTTGTAATTACCGCCAAGGCGCGCTCGAACATCCGCCATTTCCTGAAGAATCTGAAGCAAGCCGATTCGATTGCGCTCGGCCGCAAGCTGCTGAACAACGCCCTGAAAAATTTCGATACCGAGCTGGAGGCTTTGTCTGAGGAAACCCAGGCCACGCTGTTGCATGAATACGGCCTGGAAAAAATGGACAGCCTGCTTGAAGACATTGGCCTGGGCAACCGCGTGGCCTATGTGGTGGCACGCCGCATGTTAAGCCGTGAAGCCCCGCTCGAAGGCAGCGAAAGTCACGATAAGGCGATGACGGTGAAGGGGACCGAGGGCTTGCTGATCAGCTACGGCAAGTGCTGCCGGCCGATTCCCGGTGACCCCATCGTAGGGGTCATCAGTAAGGGCAAGGGCATGGTGATTCACGTCGACAGCTGCCGCAACATTGTCGATATGCGCAAAGACCCGGATCGCTGCGTGCATCTGCGCTGGGAAAAGTCGATGGAAGGCGAGTTTGTGGTCGACCTACGGGTCGAGATGCGCAACGCCCGAGGCGTGCTGGCCAGTGTTGCCAACGCGGTCTCCCAGGCCGATGCCAACATCGAGAGCATCGAAATGCAGGAGCGCGATGCGACGATCAGCCGCCTGAACCTAACGGTATCCGTGGCCAGCCGCCAACATTTGGCCCGAGTCATTCGCCGCCTGCATAGCCTCAAGCCGGTCGGCCGAATCGAGCGAGTACAAAGCTAATAATGCAAGTTTGGAGTTCGGTTGGCTGCAACGCCATGAACCCGCGCCGGCTACCAGGGATGCTCCTGCGGGGGCGCCGTGAATACCTCCATGTAGGCTTAACTTCGGCATCCATGCCTCAGATACCCCCGCATGAGCATCCCTGGCAGCCGGCGCTAGCCTGTATCGCCAACTCCAAAACTTGAACAAATATGCCCCGGCACAACCAGGAAATATCATCTATTCTCACCAACCCTAGGGTTGCTCATTGTTATCAGGAACACTCATGTCAGTAATGCCCGAAAACGAAAGCTGGTTCACCGAAGTCTGGTCACCGGAAGGCTCGGCCTTCTCATTGGAAGTGACTGCCAAATTACATGAAGAGCAAAGCGCTTTTCAGCACATTGAGATTTATCAGACCCGGCAATGGGGCAAGCTGATGGTGCTTGATGGCTGTTATATGGTGACCGACAAGGACAACTTTCTCTATCACGAAATGATGACGCACCCGGCGTTGTTTACCCATCCAGACCCGAAAAAGGTACTGGTTATTGGCGGTGGCGATTGCGGTACCTTGCGCGAAGTCTTGCGTCACCCCGGGCTTGAGCAAGTCTGGCAGGTGGAAATTGATGAGCGGGTGACCCGGTTGTCGGAAATTCATTTCCCCGAGTTGTGTGAAGCCAACGATGACCCTCGGGCCAGCCTGCTGTTTGAAGATGGTATTGCCTGGATCAAGAACTGCCAGCCGGGTGAGCTGGATTTGATCATCGTTGATTCAACAGACCCGGTTGGTCCGGCAGCTGGTTTGTTCAACCGGGAATTCTTTGGCCATTGCCTTCGTGCTTTGGGTGACGATGGTTTGCTGGTGCAGCAAAGTGAAAGCCCGCTGTTTCATACCGATAATCTGATCGCCGAAATGATCGGCGAGATGCGCGCGGCCGGGTTTGAATCGCACCATACCCTGCCCTTTCCCCAGCCGATTTATCCGTCGGGTTGGTGGAGCTGTACCCTGGCCAGCAAGGGCCTGACGGTGACCGACTTTCGCGAGCAGGACGCCCGAGACAAGGCCTTTGAGACCCGTTATTACAACGCGGATATTCACCGTGGTGCGCTGGCCGTGCCTGAATTCATGAAGACACTGTACCGATAGGGTGTGTGTGATCCGGATGTGTCAGGCTGGGAAATATTGGCGGGCTGTGAAGCCCGCTCTGGCGCTGGGTCTGTTGCTAAGCTGGGCGCTGGCGGCACCGGCTGAAACCGTTCGGGTTGCTTCCTTTAACATCCACTACACCACACCGAACCAGGACGACATTGTCTGGGATGAGCGGCGCGAAGCCGTTCGACAGGTCATTGGCGAGATGCAGGCCGACATCATTGCTTTTCAGGAGATGGAGACTTTTGTTGGCGGGCATTTTAACACCGAGAACAGTCAGCTCGACTGGGTGCTGGAACACTACCCGGAATACAGCGTCGGTGCCTATGGCGATGCCGCCGAGTTTCCCATTACCCAGCCGATCCTCTTTCGCACCGATTCGTTTGTACTCCGCGACCAGGGCTGGTTTTTCTATTCCGAGACGCCCGACGAGATCTACAGCCGAACCTATAACGATTCCTACCCGGCGTTCACCACCTGGGTAGAGCTGGAGCGACGCAGCAGTGGCGAGCGGCTGGTGGTGGTCAACAATCATTTCGATTATGGCAGTGGCAGCAATCGGCGGCTGTCAGCCAGGCTGGTCGCTGAACGCATTGAGCCCTGGCTTGAGGCCGGGGTACCCACCGTTGTGCTGGGCGATTTCAATGCGCCGTCTTTCTGGTCGCCCATGGGGTTTCTGAAAAAACAGGGGCTTGAGTTGTTGCGCCCGGCGGGAAGCACTTTTCACCATAACCGGGGCTGGAATCTGATACCGGCGATCGACCATATTCTGATCAACCCGGCCTTGAGTCCGGTCGGCCGGTTGCAACGGTTTGATGACGCCTATCAAGGTATTTACCCCAGTGACCATTACCCTGTGCTGGTGGAACTGTCATGGGCCGGT
This sequence comes from Saccharospirillum sp., assembly GCA_018402545.1. Classification (GTDB taxonomy): domain Bacteria; phylum Pseudomonadota; class Gammaproteobacteria; order Pseudomonadales; family Natronospirillaceae; genus Saccharospirillum. Next base: position 329,943 of record JAGYIL010000002.1, read on the forward strand.
AAACCGTGACCCGCCAGACTCCCTGTTTTGCCTCAAATACCGGTAAAATGAAATTCACTCTGCATTGACCGAGTAAAAGGATCCCGGATGTTGAATCGAATACACCGCCTGTTGTTGACCCCCTGGTATTGGCTGGCCATCGTGCTGGTGGGCCTGGGTCTGGAAGGTGTCGCGCTGTTTTATCAGCATGTACTGGACGAGCCGCCCTGCGTACTGTGCATTCATGCCCGGGTGTGGACGCTTGGCGGCATCATTGCCGGCAGTGTCGGCCTGGTGTTGCACCGGCTGTATTGGGGCCGTCTGATTGCCCAGCTGGGTGTTATCGTCTGCGTCGCTGGCCTGATGGAACGAAGTTATCGCACCATGCAGGTTGAACGCGGTACCTACGAGGGGGTGTGCAACTTCGATGCGGGTTTCCCCGCCTGGCTGCCGCTCGATGTCTGGTTTCCGAACGTGTTCGAAGTCTGGGCCATGTGCGGTTATTCGCCGAATTTCATTCTCGGCCTAACCATGGTCGAAGGCCTGACGTATGGCAGTGCTGTCCTGTTGGCCATTGCCCTGGCGGCTCTGGTGCTTATGCTGCGCCGAAGCGACTAGCTTGCTGTAACAGGCATGTTTTGGGAAAGCAGCGAACATCACATTTTTTGACTCTCGTGTTTTTGAAAAATGCAGGACGCTTTGTTCAAGAACCTATAAAGAGGGGGGCGCGAATGCGCCTCCGGCGACTCACGGGTATAGAGGTTGGCGCCAATAGTGTCTATTCTGTGTCAAGGCACATGGACTCTGAGCCCTCATGGCAGACAAACCCGAAACCAAGACCGCGACTTTCGAATCACTGCAACTCTTGCCCGGCCAACCGCTGCAGCTTGAGATCGACGGCTACACCACCGAGCGTGACCGCAGTATTCTGGTCGGCTACCGGCCCGGAAAATCCGTGATTGTGACCACACCGCTGGCGCACGGTCACCCGATTTCCGTCAAACTCGATACCAACCTGAACGTCCGTTTATTCGCCAACAAGATCAATGGCGCCTGCGCGTTTCGAACCCACGTCATTCACGTGTCGGTGGCACCTTTCCCGCATTTGCACCTGGCGATGCCAAATCAGCTGTTCCTTGGTGAAGTGCGCAAGGCCGTGCGCGCCAGGGTCAGCGTGCATGCGACCCTGGTGTACCAGGGTGAGCGCAATAATTCGGAGATCATCGACCTCAGCACCGATGGCGGTCGGCTGCGAGCCCGGGTTCAAGCCATTGATCCGGGTGAAGTGATCACCCTGATCACCAAGCTCAATCTGGGCTCGGTGGAGAAGGTGATGCGCTTGCAAGGCATCGTTCGCTCCTTCGTGCTCGACAGTGAAAAAGGCACCAGCACCATTGGTCTGCAATGGCAAAAGCTCGAGGAAAACGACGCCATCGCCTTGCAGGCCTTTGTATTGACGAGGCTTCATGACAACCCCCACTGAACCGACCCTATTGCGCCCGCGCGAGCAGGATCTGATGGGCCTGCCGATTCGCCGGGTATTGCCCCAGTCGGCCGCGCGTCACTGTGGCCCCTTTGTGTTCCTGGATCACATGGGCCCGCACACCCTGCCCAAAGGCCAGGGCGTCGATGTCCCCCCGCATCCGCACATCGGCCTGGCAACGGTTACCTGGCTGTTTGCCGGCAAGATGGTGCATAAGGATTCACTCGGCAGTAATCAGGTCATCGCTCCGGGCGATCTGAACTGGATGACCGCAGGCCATGGCATCGCCCATTCGGAACGCAGCCCCGACTCCGAACGGCAATTCGACAGCCCGATCGAGGGACTGCAGTTCTGGGTCGCTCAGCCTGAAGCCACTGAAACCGGCACACCCCGATTCGAACATGTCGCAGGCAAAGACTTGCCCCACTGGCAGGAAGCTGGCGCCAACTGGGTGCTGGTAGCCGGTGAATGGCAAACACGGCGAGCACCGGCCGAGGTTGATTCACCCCTGGTGCTGCTCGACAGTCGCAGCCAGCAAGCAGGCCAGATCACGATGCAGAAGCCCTCGGAAACCTGGCAATGGGGGCTTTATTTACTGAAAGGTAAACTCAGCGCCCAGCAGCAGCCGATCGATAAACATCAGTTACTGATAACCGGCGAATCGCTGATGATCACCTGGGAAGCAGGCGCGCACTTTGTGGTGTTCGGCGGCGAACCCCTGGGCCCGCGACGAATGGACTGGAATTTTGTGGCAACGGACCCGGCGCTGATCGACGACGCCCGGCAGCGCTGGCAGAACCATCAGTTTGATCCCGTACCCGGTGATGACGGGTATGTGCCCTATCCGTCGAAGAAATAAGCTCACTAACCTGCCTTGACGCAGTTACGACCCGCCTGTTTGGCTTTATAAAGCGCCTTGTCCGCTCGTTGCAGTGCGGCGTCGGGTGAGGCGTCTGCTTTGGTGGCGTCGGTAACGCCAAACGACAGGGTGATGCTGACCTGTTTGGCCGGGTTGGATTGGCCACGCTGTCGCTTGCCCTTGCGTCCCGAGGCGGGCCGACCCGGTTTGCGCACGGTCAGTGGGTAGGCCGCCACTCGTTCGCGCAGGGTGTCCAGTATCGGAGTGGCCTGCTCTACGGTCATGCCTCTGAACACCAGGGTGAATTCCTCCCCGCCATAGCGGAACACCTTCACCGGCAAGCGATGCTGCGACAGCACCCGAGCCACCAGCTTTAGTACCTGATCTCCCGTCTCATGCCCCCAAGTGTCGTTAAATGACTTGAAATGGTCGACATCTCCCATGGCAATGGCGTAGTGCCGGCCCAGGGTGCGCTGCAGCTGAGTCAGAGCCCGGCGGTTGGGAATGCCGGTCAGCGCATCGCGATAGGCGACCGAGTAGGCATCGGTCATCAGCAAGGCCGCAATAATCGCAGCCCAGCCGGCCCACACCAGAGGCGCACCCACAGGCTGCAGACTCAACCACAGCGTCAGTGCCCAGCCCACCAGTTGCCAGGGCCAACTGGCCCCTGGCGCCAGAAAATACCGGAACAGAATGGACAGCAGGGCCAGAAACGCCAGGCACAGCGTAAGTGCGGGCAGACCTACGCCGGGCAGCGGGTTCAGCCCGGGCAGGTCAGGCGTCAGCAGGGCCGCTGGCAACGACAGACCCTGAGCTCCGGCGGCCGCGATGAGCACTAGCCCTGGTAGCCAGATCGTCGGGCGGCGCAGGGCATGGTCGGATCGCCACTGGGCGCTCAGCCAGCCCAGCCAGAGAATCGCCAAACTCCAGACGGGAACCGGCGTACCCACCGCGTCGGGATGCACAGCGAACAGAACCCAGCCCAGGATCACCAGTAAAAACCAGTGCACCCGGTGAAACAAAAAGGCCAGCGCCATGACGGCCAGGAACAGGGCGTGCACACCGAGCTCAAGGCCTTCGGGGAGATGGCCGATCAGTAACTGGTAATAGTGGAAAAGCGGACTGTCGGTCACGGCGTGCCAGGCGCTCGTTGGAATACACCTGATAAGGAAAACACAACGGCGGCGCGCTGTCAGGTATTGGTTGATGTACACATCAGTGCGGTTGGGCCGGGCGTATGATCACTGTAAGGGAGAAGACAATCCCGAAGGCGCGCTTTACACTGAGCCGGGTGTGGTGTTCGTGATTAACCCGGCGCCCGTGAACCATTTCCGCTATGCCGGATTGTAGGGAGATTCAACATGAATCCGTTAAGCATTTCTCGACCAGGGCTGCTCAGTGCCGCTTTGATCTGTGCCACTCCGTTTGCGGCAGCCCAGGAGCCTGTTGCCGCTGACTGGCTTTATTTAACCGGAAATGGCAGCTGGGTAGCCCGTTCAGCCACTCTGCGTCAGGCCGTAACACCGCTGCCGCTGCCGGTAGACCAGTTATCGTCCGGAACGTTCTGGTGGTCGGCGACCGATCCCGATCTGCAAGTGACCTGGCAATCGACCGATTCGGTTTCCTGGGTCAGTGAAGGCTCGCTGGTACAGGTTGGCGACTGGCCGGGCTCCTGGACCGTTGTCAGTGTAACGGAAGACGTGCTGATCCTGTCTCAGGCCGGCGTGCGCCGCTCCTTGCCAAAGACCGCCTGGGACCGGCTGAGCTGGGTTGTTGGCCAGAACCAGGAAGAGAACCTGGCCTTGCGGGTACATCAGCCAGACGATCGCACCAATGACCTGGCCTATGCCTGGCTTGATAACCGGATATCGGCTGAAGTTCGTTACAGCCTCGATTACCGAGCTGAAACCCCGGTGCTGTTGCAGCAACTGGTGCTTCACAATGACGCTGATTACGATCTGAATGCACCGGGCTACAGCTATGCCCAGAGCAGCCAGCAACCGGTCACGATGATGGCAAGAAATGCCATGGCAGACCTAGAGTCGGCCGATGTAAGCCGTCCTCAGGCCGGTGACAGCAGTGGCCAGGCCACTCTGAGCTCGGACGAGCCTATCCGGATGCCGGCGAACAGCCATGCCTGGATTCCAGTTGAAGAAGTGGCTTTGGCCAGTGTTGATCACCAGTATCGTTTTAACTGGTCAACTCGCCAGCAAGGCAGTATGCCGGGCCAGTGGCATATGACCGTCAGCGCTGAAGAGGCCCTGCCCGCCATTGCCGGACCCTTACAGATCGCTGTCTGGGACCAACAAGTCGCCCTGCTTGAGACGCATTACCAGCCGGAACAGGAAACCCGGACGACCTTGTCTCTAGGGTCGTCTGACATGGTGACGCTGGGTACCGAATCGCTAAGCGGGCAGCAATGGGAGCTGGTGTTGACGAACCGCAACAGCCATGACGTTGAAGCCGTACTGGATCTGTCCCACTGGGATCAGAACCGCAACGATCAGGCAGGCATCAGTTTGCCGGTGCCCGCCAACGACAGCGTACGGTTGCAGGTGCGTCTGAGCAGTACGCAGTTAACCGTACGCCCGCAGTAAATACGAGCGCATCGACTTGCGCCTGGTTATGGCAATTGAGGTCATGCTGGGTTTCGTGCTGAAAAGTGGGGCGGTGGGTACCACCGGCGTTAAGCCCGGCAGTAGCCAGCCCAACCGCCCTCATACAGGGGTAATCCCCCATCACAGGTGAAGCCCGGTTCAGTTCCGAAGCCTCACTGTTGAAAGTAGTTCAGCACTGCGCAATTGGTAGCCCACCTTACAAAAATGCACAGGATGGAACGCAGCGTCACGGCAGTGGCACGATACCGTCTTGTGCAGAATGGGAGCCCCTGGTCATGAAACTGGAGACAGAACGCTTTCGGTTAAACCGTTACAACCCCGAAACCGACTTGCTTGAACATCAGGCGATGTATCAGTCGGAGGCCGTGCGCCTGCCCCTTGGCTGGACCGACCCGCCAGACCTGGGCCTGATGACCCGGCTGTATGTCGATCGTGCTGAACGCTGGGAGGCTCATACCCCGGGTTCCGGCACCTTTACCATCCGCTGGAAAGACAGCGGCCGACTGGCAGGCATCATCCTGCTTAAGGCGCTGCCATTTGGTGACGACTCTTTTTCGGAACATATCGAGATTGGCTGGCACGTGGCGGAGCCAGACTGGGGCAAGGGTGTGGCAACCGAGGCGGCCAGCAAGGTAATGGCGTACGGATTCGAGCAATTGCAACTGCCCGCGGTGTGGGCGATCGCAGCGACGGATAACTATCGCTCTCACCGGGTGATGGAGCGCATCGGGTTGCGTTTTACCGAAGAAACGGATCGATACTACGGTGAAACCGGGGTTCTTTACGGATTGCTCCGGGAGGAGTACTACAGCGCCGACAGCGAACCCGTCTCAGGGACTTAACGTCCCTGAGTGCCCGTCAGGTGATGCGTGACATCGCCTACATACAGCACAGGCGAGGCGTCAATATCGGACGCCTGCATCAGCTCAGCCAGCTTTTGAACGCTCGACAGCAACATGGTCTGCTCCCATTCCGGGAGTTGATCGAACTTCTCGACAAAGCTCTCCTGCAAGGGGCTCGGGGCGTCTTCGACGACCTTTTTGCCTTCCTCGGTCAGTTGCGCGTGCACCCGGCGACGATCGACCTCGCTGCGTACCCGCCGCACCAGATCCCGCTTTTCCAGCCGGTCCAGAATGGTCGTTACGGTGGCCTGACTGAGGTTCACGTCCTTGGCGACGGTACCTATGGTGACATCGCCAAGCTTGCTGATCGCCATCAGAATCAGTAACTGGGGAGAGGTCAGCCCGCTGTGCTTGCTTAACTGCTTCGAATGAATGTCTGTAGCGCGAATAATTCGGCGCAATGACACCAGTACTTCATCCACTCGTTTCATTGTCTGGTCCTTTACCCACGGTGTTTGGTCGCCCATCAGGGCCAGATTATATCGCATGATAAAAGGTTCGTCCTCTAATGAAACAATTTCGAGACGCTATATAGATTAGCCTTTTTACCCATTCCATCACAAGTTAAATTTTAGAAAGCGAAAGGTTTCACAAAACGATGTCGCCATCATGCTTGATCTTTAGGGCAGTAACTGTGTTAAAATGATTCGCATACTAAAGATTAGATACATAATTAACGTTCAGCCCGGCCCACTGAGGGTCGCCAAACGAGGTGAACAACTGACAATGAGCATCACATTGAGAACACCCCGGTCCGACGAAGGTCTGGCCGTTCACCGGCTGGTAGAGCAAAGCCCGCCGCTGGACACCAATTCGCTGTACTGCAACCTGTTGCAGACCACGCATTTCGGCGAAACCGCCGTAGCAGCGGAGCTGGACGGGGAGCTGGTAGGGTTTGTTTCCGGCTATATAAAGCCGGGCAATCCGGATACCTACTTTTTGTGGCAGGTTGTGGTCGGTGAGGCAGCACGCGGCAAGGGTCTGGCCAAGAAAATGATCCAGCACCTGATGGCGCGCGACACAATGCACACCGTCAGCTGGCTCGAAACCACCATCACCCCGGACAACGAACCCTCTCAGCGGTTGTTTAAAGCGCTGGCCCGGGAGTGGGAAGCCGAGCTGGACGTCGGTGTTCTGTTCGACAAAGACCAGCATTTTGGTGGCAAGCACGAATCCGAAGAGCTGTATCGCATTGGGCCCATCCGTCGCTGAGACACGCGGCCTGGTGCAGTTCTGAGACTTTTATTGAAACGTTTAGTCAACTAACCCTTTTTTGAATTCACAGCATTGGAGACACAACATGGATATTTTTAACCAGGTTGAATCACAAGTTCGTTCGTACTGCCGGTCATTCCCCACCGTGTTCACCACGGCCAAGAATGCCCGCCTGACCAACCGTGAAGGCCAGTCCTACATCGACTTTCTGGCCGGCGCCGGCACCTTGAACTACGGTCACAATAACGATCTGCTGAAACAACCGCTGATCGACTACATTGCCAGCGACGGCGTAACCCACGGTCTGGACATGTACACCGATGCCAAAGAACGCTTCCTGCAAGCGTTTCAGGACATCATCATGGCGCCGCGCGGCATGAATTATAAAGTTCAGTTCACAGGCCCTACTGGCACCAACGCTGTAGAAGTGGCCTTGAAAATCGCCCGTAAGGCCAAGGGTCGTGCCGGTATCGTGTCGTTTACCAATGGCTATCACGGCTGCACCCTGGGTGCCCAGGCGGTAACGGGTAACAAGGGTCAGCGTGGCGGTGCCGGTGTATCGCTGGGCGATGTGACGCGCATCCCTTATGACAACTACGGCCATGAAGGCGATGATTTCATGGGCCTGAAATTGCTCGACCAGATGCTGACCGACCCGGGCAGTGGCGTTGAAGTGCCGGCTGCCGTCATTGTCGAAACCGTTCAGGGCGAAGGTGGCTTGAACGCCGCTCGCATGGACTGGCTGCAGGAGCTGGAAAGCCTGTGCCGCAAGCACGACATGCTGTTTATTATTGATGACATTCAAGCCGGCTGTGGCCGCACCGGTACCTTCTTCAGCTTTGAACCGGCGGGCGTGAAGCCAGACATCGTTACCCTGTCCAAATCACTGTCGGGCTACGGCCTGCCGTTTGCGGTGACCCTGATGCGTCCGGAACTGGACCAGTGGGAACCCGGTGAGCACAACGGTACCTTCCGTGGCAACAACCTGGCCTTTGTAACGGCCCGGGTCGCGCTGGAAGAGTACTGGAAAGACAACGCCTTCGAAGGCGAAATCGCCAAGCGTGCCGACATCCTTGAGAAACGCTTCACAGACATCATTAAACGCTTCGGTGAATCTGAAATGCATCTGAAAGGCCGTGGCATGATGCGCGGTATCGCGGTCGCCGATGGTGATATTGCAGGTGCGATCTGCAAAGAAGCCTTTGCCAATGGCCTGATCGTTGAAACCAGCGGTCCCTGGGATGAAGTCGTTAAATGCCTGTGCCCGCTGACCATTCCGCTGGACGATCTGAACAAGGGCATCGACATCCTCGAGTCGGCCTTTGCCAAGGTATTGCCGGAAGCTCGCGCAAAAGCCAGCTGAGCCAGCGCTATTCACTCATTTGTTGCGGAAACACTCGCCTGCCCCACGGGGCAGGCCCAAAGGAGACTGTTCAATGATTGTACGTACCCTGGAAGAATGCCGAAAATCCGACCGCCGTGTAGCCAGTGATACCTGGGAAAGCGTGCGCATGTCGCTGAAAGATGATGGCATGGGCTTCTCATTCCACATCACCACCATCTATGCCAACACCGAAACCCCGATTCACTACAAGAATCATCTGGAGTCGGTGTACTGCATTTCGGGTGAAGGGTCGATTCTTGATAAGGCCACCGGCATCGAGCATGACATCAAGCCGGGAACCATCTACATTCTCGACAAGCATGACGACCACATCCTCAAGGCCAAAAAAGAACTGCAACTGGCCTGTGCCTTCAACCCGCCGTTGAATGGCAAGGAAACCCACGGCCCGGACGGTGCCTACCCGCTGGAAGCGGACGCCGTTACTGACTGAGGTGCAATAATCGAGAAGCCTGCCGACGAGCAGGCTTCCAAGACCGTTTTCGAGCACTGGGTGTAAGCAATCAGTGCCCGAAGTCGGTTTTAGGTTCGATCCAGGTCAGTTTTATTAGAGCGCTGCTATCGGCGCGCAATCAATACAGTGTAATCAGAGTCAGCCAGACCCGCCGCGGCAGGAAACGCCGTATGCAGACCGGTCTGGTGAGAGCTCAGGAGGTTTTAGGTTAATGGCACAGCATACTGTCGAGAAAATCGGTGGGACATCGATGAACGACTACGTCGCAGTGCGCGATAATATTGTACAAATCCACCGCGACCCGGAAACGCTTTACCAGCGTATCTTTGTGGTATCGGCCTACGGCGGCATCACCAACCTGCTGCTGGAACATAAAAAGAGCAAGGAACCCGGTGTTTACGCCCTGTTCGCCAACGATGACTCCGACTGGGAGTGGAGCGAGCGCCTGACCGATGCGGCCAAGGCGATGCGTGAAGTGAATGCCCGCATGTTTGAAATGCCGCATTCGCGCAAACAGGCCGACCAGTTCATTACCGAACGCATGGAAGGCATCCGCAGCTGTCTGCTCGACTTGCAGCGGGTCTGCTCTTTCGGCCACTTCCAGATTGAAGAGCACCTGGCGACGGTTCGTGAAATGCTGGCCGGTGTCGGTGAAGCGCACAGCGCCTTCAATACTGCCCTGTTGCTGCAGGCCGAAGGCATCAACGCCCGCTTTGTCGACCTGACGGGCTGGCGCGAGCCGGACAACCTGATGATGGATGAGAAAATTCACAAGACCTTCAGCCGGTTTGACCTGAGCCAGGAAATGCCGATTGTGACGGGCTATACCCAGTGCAAGGAAGGCCTGATGAAGACCTTCGACCGGGGTTACAGCGAAATCACCTTCAGCAAGGTCGCCGAACTGACCGACGCCCGCGAAGCGGTGATCCACAAGGAATACCATCTGTCGACGGCCGACCCGAAAGTGGTCGGTGCTGATAAGGTGATGCCGATCGGGCGCACCAACTACGATGTGGCCGACCAGCTGTCACTGATCGGGATGGAAGCGATTCACCCGAAAGCGGCCAAGGGCCTGCGCCAGAAAGGCATTGCCTTGCGGGTCAAGAACACCTTTGAGCCGGATCACGATGGTACCCTGATCACCAACGATTACCGCAGTGAAAAACCGTGCGTCGAAATTGTTGCCGGTAAACCGCATATTTTTGCACTGGATGTATTCGATCAGGACATGGTTGGCGAGCCAAATCAGTTCCTGGAAATCCAGAAGCTGGTGCAGGATTTCGAAGTGCCGATGCTGGCCAAGGAACACAACGCCAACACCGTCACCATGTATCTGGATACTGGCCTGAAGGTGATCAAGCGCATCAAATCGCGCCTGGAACGCTACTATCCAGGAGCGGACATTTCCAGCCGCAAGATATCCATGGTCTCGGTCATTGGCAGTGACATGAACGTGCCGGGCATTCTGGCGCGCATCAGTCAGTCGCTGGCGGAATCCAATATCAGTGTGCTGGCGATACATCAGGGCATGCGACAGGTAGACATTCGTCTTGTAGTCGAGGACGATCAGTATGAGGCGGCACTGAAACTGCTGCACGAGACACTGATCGAACCGAACAAACAGGACAAAAGCCAATGCGTAGCCTGACCGGGCTAGTTTCCCTGCTCATCATCTCGGTGCTGGCCCTGCCAGCCTGGGGTGAACCCGCTGACCGGCTGCCCACGGCAGCCGATACCTACTCTGAAGACGATGTCGTTGAGGCCATTGAAGACCTCGACGAAGCCATGTACAACCCCTTTATCGAACGCTACCTGCTGGATGAAGTCCGCCAGCTGCGGCTCGATATGGCTAATTTCCGGGTCGAGTACTCAGACAAGCTGAACGCCAAGCAGCTAGAGCTGGCCACCCAGTCGGTTACCTATTCCATCGATACCGTCACCTACTTCTTTTACCTGATCGCCGGGGTTACCTCACTGCTGGTCGTGGTGGGCTACGCCAACATTCGCGACATCAAGGAAAAGGCCCACACCTATGCCGACCGCGAAGTCTCCAAGCTGGTGGCCTCCTATGAGAAACGGCTGAAAGCGCTGGAGCGCAACCTGAAGCAGAAGTCGCAGGTGATCGAGGAAAACCGGGAAGAGATTGAAAAGACCAACGAGATCCATTCGTTGTGGCTGCGCGCCAGTCAGGAAACCAACCCGCACAGCAAGATTCAGATCTACGATCAGATTCTGACACTGCGCCCGTTCGACACCGAGGCACTGACCTACAAGGCCGATGCGGCGCTGGAAATCGATGAAACCAAATGGGCGATCAACCTCAGCCAGCAAGCCCTTGACATCGACCCGGACCACGCCCACGCCTACTATCAAATGGCCTGTGCTTATGCCCAGAGCGATGAGCCGACGGTAGCGATGGAGTTTCTGGAGAAGGCGATTAACCTGACACCGTCGTATCGCGACGAGGCGAAGACCGACGACTCCTTCAAGAGCCTGCGCCGCAATGCCGAGTTCAAGGCGCTGACGACCGACTCGGCGATCTAAAGATCCCCGCACACCTGGTTGCGGCCGGCGTACTTGGCCATGGCCAGGCGCTGGTCGGTCTTGAACACCAGCTGTTCCAGCGACAGCCCCGGTTGCCATTCAATCACCCCTGCACTCAGCGTCAGAGAGCGTTTGATGCCCGGTACCCGGGTTTCACTGAAACGCCGACGCAGGCGGTCGAGCGTACTGATGCCGGCGTCGATGCCGGTTTCCGGCATCAGCACCATAAACTCTTCCTCGCCGTAGCGGGCGCTGATGTCGGCGTCACGCAGCTCTTCCTGTATCAGCTCACCCAGGGTGCGCAGCACAGTATCGGCCACGGTGTGACCGTAGGTGTCGTTAACGCCTTTGAAGTGATCGAGGTCGATCAGCGCGATGCAGAACCGGGAGCGGTAGCGCTTGGCCAGGGCATTCAACTGGCCGAGCTCATCGAGAATGTAGCGCCGGTTGAACAGGCCAGTCAGAGAATCCCGCGTGCGAGCCTGCTCCAGCGCCTGTTGCTGTTGCACCACATCCTGCTGCAATCGCTGTTCAGCGCTGACGTCCTGAATGACGACCAGCACCTGGGCATCGGCCATCAGGGTGACGGGAATGGCGGTCAGACGCAGCCAGTGGCGTTCGCCGTCGCGGCGCACCGTCTGAATGTTGGACAGCGGCCGGTCTTCCTGCAGTGCCCGCGTCAGTATGCAGTCGTGCCCGGCTGGGTCGGCTTCGCTGTCGACTTCAAACAAATCGCCCGGCTGGGGCATTGGGTCTCCGGGCCGGGGCACAAAGCCGAAGAGGGTTTCTGCCAGCTGATTATGCGACAAAATATTTAACTGGCCATCCAGTAGCAGGAAGCCGCTCTGAGTAGCGTCGAACACTTCGGTGTAGTGATGCACCAGGGTACTGAGGAACTGCGCGCGCTGGTCGGCATGAGGAAGTTGTTGATAGTGACTGATCCAGTTTTCCATAGCAGCAGTTCAAGGTCGGAAGCGTAACGACAGTATAGCTAAATCAACAGATTTCGCTGCTTTGACCTGCCTCTCAGAATCGGTCACTCTCAGTGGGTATGCTGAGCAGGCTATCTAACTCGACTTGACCCTCAGGCTACCCGGCAGACGGCACTTGTTAACGTGATCACTTTCAACTGGGTATTCCAGAACGTAGTAATCAACAGGTAAGGAGTTTTTTTATGAAAGCTTTGTGGACAGTCCCTGTTTTGGCGCTAGGTGTGGCTTCTGCTCCTCATGCCGCGACCACGATATATGGTACGGCCAATGCCAATACCTTTGTATTGAACCAGGACGCCGGAACCAGCATGGGTATCGATGGGAGTCTATCTCATTTCGGGTTTCGCGGAGATTCGGATATAGACTCTTCCATCTCAGCTGTGTTCGATGCGCGATTTTATGCCGACATAGTTGAGGGCGAATTTAACTCAGCAGCAGGTGTGCCACAGGCATTGCGAGGACATGCTGGCTTAGAGGGCGACTTTGGGACAATTCGCATTTTTGGAGGCCCTACACCACTGACCAAAACTCAAAATTACCTTAATTTGATGGATGAAGATCCGATCAACTTCTCACTGATACTGGGTGACGGAATCCTAACGCCGGGCGCGACATTACCTACGGGTGCGAAATACAAAGGCTATAACAGTGGCATTAACTTCACCAGCGCCGACCTGGGCAATGGTCTGAGCTTCGACGGTGCTGTGCTGCCCGCCCAGAACCCCAATGGTGAAACGGGTATCTCCCTGGCGGCAACCATGGCCCAGCAGGCGTTCAGCGTGTCCGGTGCATTTGAAGTTAACGGCGGAAATACCAACACTCAGGTGTTTCGGTTGGTGGGTGAGTACTATTTGAACGAAATCACCGTGGGCGGCTTGCTGCAATTTGCCGGTAATGGGGATCAGGATCTCAACGGCACCAGTTTTGTCGGTTTCGCTGAGCTGCCGCTGGACATCACCCGCTGGCAGAATCGGCTGCGTTTAACGGGTGGCTATTCCGCCCAGGAAAACGACGCTGAAACCATTGAAGAAACGCAGCTGATGTTTGCCGGCATGCATGAAATCCGGTTCTCCAACCAGGTGAGTGCCTACAACTTTGCCGAGGTGTTTCTGCCGGAAGAAAGCGAGGGAAATACTACGCGGTTTGGAACCGGTTTACGGGTTCGGTTTTAAACTAGCAATTCAAGTTTTAAAGTTAGCACAATATAAGCGTCAGGTGCCGGTATTGCCTCTGTGGGGGAAGTCCGCAGCAAGGATGCTGCGGTCTAGGCTCCATGGACGGATTCACGCCGACCCCCTCAGAGGCAATACCGGTAGCTGACGCGGACCCTGGGCCTATTTGAAAATCGCCTGAGTCAGCACCCGCCATTGGGCGTCCCAGTCCTGGGTGGGGTTGCGCTTGAACTCGCTGCGCACGAACTGGTTGATGCGCCCTTCGGCAACGCTCAGCAACAGGTTGGCGGTCTGGGTGGCGGTCATTTCGGTGCGCAGGCCTTCGCGCAGTTCGGCTTCCCGCAGAATCTGCTTGATCTGGGTTTCCAGCCGGTCGAATACCTGGGCGACGCGGGAGCGCAGGCGTTCCACTTCGCCCGCCAGGGCATCGCCGATCAGAATGCGGCACATGCCCGGGTTGCGTTCGGCGAAATGCAGCAGCAGGGTTAGTACGGCTTCGCACTGGGCCACCGCCCGGCTTTCTTCCTGCAGTATTCGGCTAACGCGGGAAAACAGCGTCTCTTCGATGAACTCAATCAGCCCTTCGAACATCTTTGCCTTGCTCGGAAAGTGGCGATACAGCGCCGCTTCCGACACACCGACGGCCTTGGCCAGGCGGGCGGTGGTGATGGTTTTGCCCGGGCTGCTTTCCAGCATGTGGGCCAGTGCCTGCAAGATCTGATCGCGACGCGACAAGCCTTCCTGGGTGTTACTTTCGGTCATGAGGATTCCATCTGCGTCTGGTCGAGAATGTCGGCGTTGTTGGTGATCAGCGTGCCGACGCCCTCGTTTGAAAAGATTTCCAGCAACGTTGCGTGCGCCACCCGGCCGTCGATGATGTGCGCGCTGGTGACGCCATTGTGAATCGCCTCCAGGGCGCACTGAATTTTCGGCAGCATGCCGCCGTAGATGGTGCCGTCCGCAATCAGTGCATCAACCTGTTCGGTGCTCAGGCCGGTCAGAACCTGGCCTTCCTTGTTCTGCAGGCCGCTGATGTTGGTCAGCAGTATCAGTTTTTCGGCGCCGAGCACTTCGGCCAGCTTGCCGGCGACGAGGTCGGCATTGATGTTGTAGGACGCTCCGTCTTTACCGACGCCAATGGGGGCGACGACGGGAATGTAGCCGCCTTCGGTCATCAGTTCGATCAGGCGGGTATCGACTTTATCCACTTCCCCGACATGGCCGATGTCGATGATCTCCGAAGTATCCAGGTCCGGTGTCTTGCGCGTGACCTTGAGCTTGCGTGCCTGAATGGTGTGTCCATCCTTGCCGGTAATGCCAAAGGCCTTGCCGCCAGCCTGGTTGATCAGGTTAACGATGTCTTTGTTGACCAGGCCACCGAGCACCATTTCCACCACGTCCATGGTTTCGCTGGTGGTGACGCGCATGCCATTGACGAATTTGCTTTCGATATTCAGCTTGGTCAGCAACTCGCCAATTTGCGGGCCGCCGCCGTGTACCACCACCGGGTTAATGCCCACGGTTTTGAGCAAAACGATGTCACGGGCGAAACTGGCTTTGAGCACATCGTCGACCATGGCGTTGCCGCCGTACTTGATGACGACGGTGGCGCCCTGAAACTTCTGCAGGTACGGCAGGGCTTCGTGCAGGACGTTCACAAAGTTCAGGGCGGTTTTACGATCGAGCGGCATGATATGACCTACTGATGACTGTCTGCGCGGTGAAGACCGGAAAATAAAACCTGTCCGGAATGGGGTGTGCCTGGCGTGGCAATAGCAGCCAGCCGGGCCCGGAAGGTTAACGCCGGGCTACCTGAGGTGCCCGGTGCTTTCCAGAAAACGCCGCATTAAAAGGGAATCTGTAACTGGCTGTCAACGGCTTGCAGCTGCGAGCGGAAGGCATCCTGAATGCGAGACATCGCCTGGTCGGTGTCGGCTTCGAACCGGCACACCAGTTTGGGCGAGGTGTTGGAGGCGCGCACCAGGCCCCAGCCGTCCGGGAAATCGACGCGCAAACCATCGATGTCGGTAATGCGTCCGCCGGGAAAGGCGGCATTGCGCTGCAGTTGCTCGACGATGCGGAACTTGCGGTCATCGGGCGCGGAGATGTTCATTTCCGGGGTGTTGATGTCTTCCGGGAAGCTGCCAAACAATGCATCCAGGCTGTCGCTGCGGGTGGAGATGATCTCCAGCAGGCGGCAGGCCGTGTAGAGTGCATCGTCAAAACCGTACCAGCGTTCCTTATAGAAGATGTGACCGCTCATTTCACCGGCGAGCAACGCATTCACTTCTTTCATCTTGCGTTTGATGTGCGAGTGCCCGGTTTTCCACATCAGCGGCTTGCCGCCGTAGCCGACAATCAGCCCCTGCAAGCGGCGGCTGCATTTGACGTCGTAAATAACGGTCGCGCCCGGGTTGCGGGTAATCATGTCCTTGGCCAGCAACATCAGCAGCCGGTCGGCCGGAATGATCTTGCCCGAGTTGGTGACCAGCCCAATGCGGTCGCCATCGCCATCGAAAGCCAGGCCGATGTCGGCGCGTGTTTCGATGACCGTGCGCGCCAGATCCTGCAGGTTTTTCGGATCGCTCGGGTCCGGGTGATGGTTCGGGAAGTTGCCATCGACGTCGCAATACAGGGGCAGAACGTGACAACCGAGTGATTTGATCAGTTTGGGTGCGATGTTGCCTGCCACCCCGTTGCCGCAGTCGATGACCACCTTCAGCGGCCGTGAAACCTTCACATCTTCAGTGACCCGATTGATGTAGCTGGGTGTAATCTCGCTGCTGGTGCTGCTGCCGTTGCCGCTGTGGAAGCGTTCTTCCTCTATGCGCCGGTGCAGGTTCAGAATTTCGTCGGTCGACAGGGTGTTGCCCGCCAGTACGATCTTAAAGCCATTGTAGTTGCTGGGGTTATGGCTGCCGGTCACCATTACGCAGGAGGGCGTGCCCAGCGTGTGGGTGGCGAAATAGGCGAGCGGTGTGGGTACCACGCCGATATCGATGACATCGCGTCCGCTGGCGGTCAACCCGGCGATCAGGGCTTTGCTCAGTTCCGGGCTCGACAGACGGCCGTCGCGCGCTACAACAATTGTCTGCTCGCCGCGGTCCAGCGCCTCGCTGCCAATGGCCAGGCCGATCTTGCGGGCGATGTCGCTGTCTAGGGTTTCGCCCATAATGCCGCGAATGTCATAAGCCCG
The DNA here is from genome assembly GCA_018402545.1 of Saccharospirillum sp. Classification (GTDB taxonomy): domain Bacteria; phylum Pseudomonadota; class Gammaproteobacteria; order Pseudomonadales; family Natronospirillaceae; genus Saccharospirillum. The sequence goes on from JAGYIL010000002.1 coordinate 346,759, forward strand.
GAAAATGTCGGCAGACACCGGCGAGCTGTGGCCCATTTGCATCGGCGCCGGAGAATCCATACCCAGCAGGTCGTCGTCGCTTTCCAGCATGCTGACGTCGAAGTCGTCATCGGCTTCTTCGGCCACCGGCAATGGCGGCGGGGTCTGACCATATGGCTGGCCGCCCTGGGAGACCATGGCCGGTGCGCTGGGGCGCGTACCCTTGCCCATGCGCAAGCGGTTAACGCTTTTGGCCAGCGAGTTGAACAGGCCCAGCCGGTAGGGTTGATTGTCGACCGACTGATTGCTCAGTACCCGCTGAATAAAACGGGCAAACAAATTCGCATCGTGCCGCATGGCGGCCTGCAACCGACTGGCGGCGATCAGCATCGAGGCGAGCGCGATGATGAAAATCAACCCAAAGGTGGCCCAGAGGTTGGTGGCGGCAAAGACCGTCGATTGCGCCAGTTCGTCGGAGGGCTGGAAGGTCAGTGTCCAGTTCGGGTTATCCGACCGCAGGGTGCGCACCGGGTTTGAGGTTTTGACGCCGTACGTCAGCAAGGTCTGCTGACCACCGCCCTGAAACTGCTGCACCACCACGACGTTGCCCTGGGTGCTGTCGATGCCGTTCAGGGATTCCTCCAGAAAGGCCATGTCCTGGCTGACGCTGAGGGTGCCGATCAGGGTGCCCGTTGCGTTGCGCACCGCGATGACCGAATGCAGGTAAGGTTCTCCGTCGAGCTGGTGGGCTTCCCATGGCAGATTCTGGCCCTGCTCGGTGCGTCTGATCATGTCCATGCCGGCGAACGCCAGCGGCGGCATGGCATTGGGTTGCTGGGATGCCTGGCCGAGCGGGAACAGATGCACCGCAAGACCGTAGGGCAAGTTGTTGACCAGACGTGCTTCGGCGTTATCGAGTTCGGTTCGGCTGGCGTTTTGCAGCAGGTCGATAAGCTGATCACCACTGGCCAGACGCTGCATCAGTGTGCGGTGCTGGTTCAGAACATTGTTGAAGTAGGCTTCGTACTGCTCGCCAACCTGGCTGATCAGCTGCTGTTGGTGGGTTTCGTTAACCGGGCCGATGGCCTGGTTAATGACCCACCAGGCCGACGCTCCGATCGACAGGGCAATGGCCAGCATCGGCACCATCATGTAAGTGAATACACTGCGATTAGCCGCGTTGCCTGTGGTGCTCGGAGTCGACTTCTCACTGGCCTTGGGTTTGTTCTTCTTGTTGCCGAGTAACGCCACAGACAATTCCTTAAAATAGGATGGTTGAATACATCGTGCTGCTGAGCAACCGGCCTACCCGCGTACTGACGGGTGCAGTGATTGCTCACTTCATTCAGCTACTTTAGCCCAAGCTCAGTGACAGGTTAAGCCTTGTTGAACAATTCCGACTAATGTCGACCGGTGTGGCCAAAACCACCGGCGCCCCGGTCGGTTTCCTCGAAACTTTCAACCCACTGAAAATCGGCCTGTACAACCGGTACCAGCACTAGCTGGGCGATGCGTTCGCCAGGTTCTATGGTGAACTCGGTACTGCCCCGGTTCCAGCACGACACCATCAGCTCGCCCTGGTAGTCGCTGTCGATCAGGCCCACCAGGTTGCCCAGCACGATGCCGTGCTTGTGACCCAGGCCAGAGCGCGGCAGGATCATGGCGGCGTAAGCCGGGTCTTCCACGTAGATGGCAAGCCCGGTACCGATCAGTTCGGTTTGGCCGGGCTTGAGCGTCAATGCCTCATCCAGGCAGGCACGCAGGTCGAGCCCGGCTGACCCCTCGGTGCCGTAGTGCGGCAATGGCAGGGTGTCACCCAGGCGGGCATCGAGTTTCTTGATCTTCAGCGGTTTCTTCATGGAGAGTCGAGGTTCCGGTGTTTGGGTTTAGAGGTCGGGTGGTGTCAGCTAATGGTCGCGATGATAAAGCGTGCGACCGCGCTTTTCGAGGCGGGCCCGAAGGCTTCCTGATGATCAGCGCCAACCAGCATTATTTCGTTTTGGTCGCTGCCAAAGGCGATGTCGGTGCGGGACACGTCGTTGGCCACAACCCAGTCGACCTGTTTGCGGGCGAGCTTGGCCCGGGCGTAGGCTTCCACATCCTGAGTCTCCGCTGCGAAGGCGACTACACAGACAGGCCGCTTAGCGTGGCTGGCCACGGTGGCGATGATGTCCGGGTTCTGGACCAGGTGCAGCGTCAGCTGTTCCGAGCCCGGGGTCTTTTTCATTTTCTGGGTGGCCGTTTCCGCGGGGCGGTAATCAGCGACGGCAGCCGTACCGATAAACAGATCAACATCGCCCAGTTCACCGAGCGCGGCCTCAAACATCTGTTGCGCGCTGATAACATCGATGCGGTTGACCCGGTCGGGTGTCGGCAGGTGCACCGGCCCGGCAATCAGGGTGACCCGGGCACCGGCCTCGGCCGCCGCTTGCGCCAGGGCGAAGCCCATCTTGCCGCTGCTGTGATTGCTCAGATAACGCACCGGGTCCAGTGCTTCGCGGGTAGGGCCAGCGGTAATCACCACCCGCTTGCCGGTCAGACTGCCACGATGAAACAATCCACCGGCGAGTTCGGCCAGATTATGGGGTTCGAGCATGCGGCCCGGGCCGACATCGCCACAGGCCTGCTGACCGGCATCGGGACCGAACCAGGCAAGTGTCGGGTAGAGCTGTTGCAACCGGGCGACATTGGCCTGGGTGGCGGCATTGAGCCACATTTTCTCGTTCATGGCCGGCGCCAGCGCACGCTGCGCCGTGGTCGCCAGCCAGAGGGTACTGAGCAGGTCGTGGCCCGAGCCCGCCGCCAGATGCGCAATGAAGTCGGCGGTGGCTGGCGCAACAAGCAACAGATCAGCCCAGCGTGCCAGTTCAATATGGCCCATGCCCATTTCAGCGGCTTCATCGAGTAGTGAATGATGCACCGGGTTGCCGCTGAGTGCCTGTAGCGTGAGCGGCGTTATGAATTCCCGGGCCGCATCGGTCATCACCACCCGCACCTCGGCCTCAGCCCGAACCAGCTCGCGCACCAGTTCAGCCGCCTTGTAGGCGGCGATGCCGCCGGTAATGCCGACAATGATGCGCTTGCCAGCCAGCGTCTCCAGGTTCGGGGTTTGCATGCTCGTGCTCTGCCACTCAAAATAGACGGCAAGAATACCATAAGGGATTGGTGTTCATCACAGCGGGGCGGGTGACAACGCGGTTGGCACCTCAGCTTCGTGACCGGCAGACAAGGGTGTCTGCCCAAAAAAGGACGCAACCATGTCAATAAAGGACTGGCCGGCTTCAGACCGGCCACGGGAAAAACTGCTGCAACGTGGGGCCAGCGCCCTGACCGATGCAGAATTACTGGCCATCTTCCTGCGCACCGGCCTGCCTGGCGTCAGCGCCGTAGACCTGGCCCGCCAGCTACTGACCGACTATGGCAGCCTGGGCACCCTGCTGGCGGCAGACCAGGCCCGCTTCTGCCAGGGCAAGGGCTTGGGCTCGGCGAAGTTTGTGCAACTGCAGGCGGTGCTGGAAATGAGCCGGCGCTATTTGCTGGATGACCTGAAAGCCTCGCCTTCACTCACCTCGCCGGCAGACACCCGCCACTATTTGCTGGCACAGATGCGCGGCCTGCCCCACGAGGTGTTCGCCTGCATCTGGCTCGATAACCAACACCGGGTGCTGCAATATGAGCCCCTGTTCACGGGCACCATCGACGGCGCGGCGGTCTACCCGCGTGAAGTGGTGCGCACAGCCCTGAAGCACAATGCAGCGGCGGTGATACTGGCGCATAACCACCCCAGCGGTGTCGCCGAACCCAGCCAGGCCGACCGGCAGATTACCGACCGGCTGGTGGAATCACTGCGCGCCATCGATGTACGGGTACTGGATCATATGGTGGTGGGTGCCGGGGTGGTGGTCAGTTTTGCCGAACGAGGCTGGATATAGGGTTAACTCAAGTTTCGGAGGTGGGGTTTGTGTTGGTGCCAGGAGTCCGTGTCCGGCACCGGGTATGCTTATCTGGGTGGTGCGACACTCGACCGGCGTGGACCCATCCATGGGGCCTAGACTTCGGCATCCATGCCTCAGACTTCCCCAGATAGGCATACCCGGCACCTGACACTCAGTTGGTGGCGAACGCCGAAACTGGAGTTAATAGGCATTTCGCTCAATTATTCGCCGCTTTCTCTTGAGCTTGATGGCGTGTTCTGGTATAAATCGCGCCTCATTTTATCCGGGCCCCGGATTAAAAGTGCGGATCGGGGGCTAGAAGCGGCCGAACCAATACATGTCGGGGGGTCGATCGGTTTATGTTGAACCTCGGTGGCACCGAAGAATCGGAGGCGATTAATAATGTCCAGAGTTTGCCAAGTTACGGGAAAGCGTCCTGTAACCGGGAATAATGTTTCCCACTCACATGTCAAAACCAAGCGTCGGTTCCTGCCGAACCTGCACACTCACCGTTTTTGGGTTGAGGGTGAAAAGCGTTTTGTCAAACTGCGTGTCTCGTCAAAGGGCATGCGCATCATCGACAAGAAGGGCATCGAGGCCGTACTGGCTGACGTTCGTGCCCGTGGCGACAAGATTTAAGGAGCCGAACCATGCGTGACAAGATCAAGTTGGTATCCAGCGCTGGCACTGGCTACTTCTACACCACAGACAAGAACAAGCGTAATACACCCGACAAACTGGAATTTAAAAAGTTCGACCCGGTGGTTCGCAAGCACGTCATGTTCAAAGAAGCCAAGATCAAGTAAGACTGGCGAAACTGAACAAAAAAAGCCCGGCTCTGGCCGGGCTTTTTTGTGCCTGCAAGAAAGAGTCAGCTAATTTCTTTCGACGAGCGAACGACCTGGCTGACAATGCCGTACTCGATGGCTTCAGACGTGGTCAGCCAGCGATCCCGTTCGATGTCGGAGCGCACGCGTTCAATGGGTTGGCCGGTGGCATTGGCGATGATTTGTGCCAGACGCTCGCGCATGCGAATGATCTGCTCGGCCTGAATCGCAATGTCGCTGGCCTGGCCACCCACTCCGCCTGATGGCTGATGAATCAGGAAGCGGGTGTTGGGCAGGCAATAACGGTCTTCTTTATCGGCTGCCAGAAAGATATGGGTACCGGCGCTGGCGACGTAACCGGTGCCGATCACTTTAACCCGGGCATCGACGTACTGAATCATGTCGTGAATGGTGTCGCCGGCTTCAACGTGGCCACCCTGGCTGTTGATGAACAAATGGATGTCCTCGTCGGACTCATCGGCCATGGCCAGTAGCTGACCAATAACGCGCTTGGCCATGGACTGGTTGATCTCCTCGCAAATAACCAGCTTGCGGGATTTGATCAGTCGGTCGGCGACCGGGTCGAAACTGCGTTCTTCATCTTTTTTCATGGTGTTCTCCTAAAAGGTGTGTCCGGATTGCACGGCTTGTCCGGGTCTTGAAAAAGCATCGGGTAGCGCTGAATTCGGATTCTAACCCCGGTCGATACTCGGTTTTATTCACAATTGGCCACTCAGCGTAGCTGCCCGGGCAGCCCCGGCATTCTGACCGGTTGTCAAACCCTAATGCCTTGATTTTAATAGCGTTTAAGGCGTTGATTCATTTTTCACCCTGAGCTGGAAATGGCCATTGGCTGGGGCCTGGCGGCATGTGCCCAAGGCTTGTCCAGAGACTTATCCACAGATTATGTGGACAGTTCAGCCGCCTCTATTTGCTCCGACAGGGTTAACCATTGCTGTTCCAGGTCGTCAACCTTCTGGCGGCCATCGGCCTGTGCCTGAAGGGTTTTCTGCAAGGTGGCTTTCTGTTCTTCCTGATACAAGGTGGTGTCGGCGAGCCGGGCTTCAAGCTCTGCCAGGTTGGCCTGGGCGGTTTCGAGATCGCCCTCGACCTTCTTCAGCTGCCGCAGCAGGGGTTTGAGGCGTTCCCGCTCGGCTGCTTTTTGCTGGCGCAGGGCCTTTTTATCGGCCGCTGATGACTCCTTGTCGCTGGCTGTTGAATGCCCCTGGAGTTTATCGGGTTGTTTCAGCAGGGTCTGGAAGTAGTCCTCAAGATCACCACTGTACTCCGTAACCCGGCCGCCGTTGACCCACCAGAACGTATCGGCCGTATTGTTCAGCAAATAGCGGTCGTGCGATACCAGCACCACCGCGCCATCGTATTGCTGCAGTGCAAAGTTCAGCGAGTCCCGCACTTCCAGATCGAGGTGGTTGGTCGGTTCGTCGAGCAACAGTACGTTCGGTTTTTGCCAGGCGATCAGTGCCAGGGCAACCCGGGCCTTCTCACCACCGGAAAACTGGCCGACCGGTTCATCGGCGCGCTCGCCGGCGAAACCAAAACGGCCGATAAAATTGCGGAAGGTCTGCTCGCGCACCGTCGGATCGAGCCGGCGCAAATGCTCCATGGGGCTGGCCTGGCTGTCGAGCGACTCCAGCTGATGCTGGGCAAAATATCCTATGCGCAAATGCTGGCCGCGCACCATCTCGCCGCTTTGTGGTTGCAAGGTGCCCGCCAGTGCCTTGACCAGCGTAGACTTGCCGGCGCCATTCAAACCCAGTAAGCCGACGCGCATGCCCGGATGCAGGGTCAGTTCGACGTTGCTGATGACGGTGCGGTCGCCATAACCGAGGCTGACTTCGCTGAGGCTGAGCAGCGGGTCGGAAACTTTGTCATAGCAGGGAATGGACAGGTCATAGCCATTGTCGACATGCGCTGGCGCCGTTAGCGTCATCTTTTCCAGCATTTTTACCCGGCTCTGTGCCTGTTTGGCCTTGGTCGCCTTGGCTTTGAACCGGTCGACGAAGGACTGAATTTCCGCAACCCGTGCCTGCTGTTTCTCATACTGGGCCTGTTGTAACCGCAGCCGTTCACTGCGCTGGCGTTCGAACTGACTGTAGTTGCCGCGATAGAGTGTCAGCTGCCGTTGTTCAAGGCTGAGCACCTGGGTGGCAACACCGTCCATAAAGTCCCGGTCGTGGGAAATCAGCAGCAGCGTTCCGGGGTAGCGTTGTAGCCAGCGTTCGAGCCAGTAACAGGTGTGCAGGTCGAGGTGGTTGGTGGGTTCGTCGAGCAGCAACAGATCGGCCGGTGACATCAGCGCCCGGGCAAGGTTCAGCCGGACCCGCCAGCCGCCCGAGAAATCGGAGACAGGCCGGGTGAAGTCGGTAACGACAAAACCCAGCCCCATCAGCAATTGTTCGGCTTGCGATTGTTTTTCGAAGGCCTTGTAGGTATCGAGCGCGCCAAGAGCATGGGCAATGCGGTCGTCATCGCCGGCGGCCTGGGCAGACGCAAGTTCTGCTTCCAGTTCACGCAGGTGGCCATCGCCGTCCAGCACAAAATCGAGTGCCTTGCGGTCGACGGCATCGACTTCCTGAGCCATGTGGGCGACGCGCCAGTTGGCGGGTACCCGGGCGGTGCCGCCATCGAGGCTCTGGTCGCCCTGGAGCACCTGAAACAGGGTGGACTTGCCGCTGCCATTGGCACCGATCACGGCAATGCGTTCGCCGGGGTACAGGGTGGCGGAGGCGTTTTCCAGCAACGGCTTGCCACCGCGCTGCAGTTGAACATTGGATAAGGTAATCATGGCGCGCAGTTTACCAATGCGCTGTGATACTGTCTCTGATTACCGATGCCGTTCCAGATATTCATCATCATGAATCAGACACCCGACAACACCGAGACCGAAAGCGATCGCTCGGCCGACCTCTGGTCCTTTGCAGTACGCTGTTATGCCATTGAGCAAGACCATTTGCTGTCGCTGCAACAGAACGCCCGGTTGCACATTAACGATGCCCTGGTGGCTGGCTACGCCGTTACCAACCAGTTGGCGTTAAACGCCAGTCGCTGGCAAGCCGTACGGGCGGGTCGTCCGCGTCGGGTATTGCATCGGGTGCGTCGCTGTCGTCTGGCTATGGAGCGGTCTGACCCGAAACGGGCCCGCTTACTGGATTGGGAGCTGACACTGGAGCGATGGGATTTGTCGTTGCTGGCAAGGTGTCTGGGTAGTGAGCAGTCAGATCAAACTGATCATGGTCGTATCGTCACTCAGTTGAGTGAAGACTGTGATTTGTCCGTCGACGAGGTGGAGGCCTTGCTAGACAGGATGCAGAGGGTTTAACCAGGCCTCGCTTGCTGGATGACCGGGCCCAGAGTGAACAACGGAAGAGTCCACTCTGGGCCCGACTTCGCATCAGGCGTCTTTTTTCGGATCGAACAGGCTGCGGCCTTCATCAGACGGCACGGTGTTCACCAGCGGCTGCTTGGGTGCTGCCGGTTTTTCAGGTGCCGGTGTCGGTGCGCTGTTGCCCGGGCTACTCACGGCCGGTGCACTGGGTGCTGCCGGCGCGGCTGAGGGTGCCGCTTGCGGTGCTGCCGGTGCCTTGGGTGCAGGCGCTTTAACCGGGGCTGGTTTTTTTGCAGCTGCTTTTTTCGCCGGCGCTTTCTGGGCGGCCGCTTGCTTCTTGGTAGCGGCCTTCTTGGCTGTTGCTTTTTTCGGTGCCGCTTTCTTTACGGTTGCTTTAGGTGTGGCTGCCTTTTTGGCGGCGGTTTTCTTGGGGGCTGCTTTTTTCGCCGGCGCTTTCTTGGCTACGGTTTTCTTGGCAGCGGCTTTCTTCGGTGCAGCCTTTTTAGGGGCAGCTTTGCGGGTGCTTGCCTTTTTGGCAGCAGCTTTTTTCACCGCTGTCTTTTTGGGTGCTGCACTGGCTGCTGCTTTCTTGGCGGTCGTTTTCTTGGCCGCCGCTTTCTTGGGTTTGGCCTTGGCTTTTTTGGCCTTGGCTTTGGCGGCTTTGGCAGCCTTGTCGGCGGCTTTCTTGGCAGCGATGGCAGCTTTCTTTTCTTCTGCCTTGCGGACTTTATCCAGCGCTTTGTTCAGAGCATCAGCCGCTTTTTTCTCATTGGCGGCTGCCACGTAGGCATCCTTGGCGGCGTCGAATTCCTGTTTCAGATCGTCAGCGGCTGATTTGGCAGCCTGATAGGTTGCCTTGGCCTTGGCCAACTGGCTTTTTGCTGCCTGGGTAGCGCTGCTCTTGGCGCGCAGAGCTGCTGCCTGCTGTTTGGCCTGGGCGGCGGCAACTTTCTTGCGTGCCGCATCGAATTTTTTCTTGAGCTGGTCACGGGTTTTAGCGCTGTCTGCGACCGTTTTGTCGCGCATCTTTTCGAGTTCAACCTGGAGTTTGCCGATTTCTGTTTTCAGGACATCAACCGGTGAGGTCATTGCGGCAGACGAGGCCGTGCGTTTTGCAGCAGTCTTGCGCGTCGCCGGAGTTTTACGCGCGGGTGTTTTGCGTGCGGCAGTTTTTTTGGCGGTGCGTGTCTTTGGTGTCGCTTTCTTCTTGGCGGCGGCCATGAGTCTATCCCCTCAGTTGTTCTCAGTGTTCCCGATTTCTGGCAGAAGCGAGGTCGGTATTGATAACCGATAATACGCTTCAATGTTGACTGGAAACGAACACCTGAAGCAGGCGCGTATCCGTCACTAATTTCTGCACTGTACTATTGTCAGCCACGATTGAAAATTCAAGCGTTGAAGGCATTAAATATCGGGTTTTCGCGAAAAAAACACGATAAAAAGGAAGATAACGAAGGATTCGGGGTTTAACCGGGTGGTTACAGGCAACGATTGGGTGGCAAACCGGTTTAGCTGTCGATCCAGTCGATCAATGCCTGCCAGTCGAGCAAGTCATTATTCTGGGCGTTATCCAAGTCGAAAAGGCCGAGGCCGTACTCGGATGCGCGCACATAAAATTGGGTGTCGCGGAAGGTGGTGATGAAGGGGATTTTCAGGCTGCGCAGAAACAGTTCCAGCTTCGAATACACCAGGGTGTTCTTGCGCGCCCTGTTGGCAACCACGGCAACCCTCTTGGGCGAGGTTCGAAAGACCGGACACAGCAGCAGGTCTTTGATGAACAGCGTGGTCGCCCGAATGTCGATGGGTGAAGGTGTGACGGGAATGATGATGATGTCGCACTCACGCACCAGTTCATTGAGCAGTGAGCCGGTCAGGCCTGAGGGTGTGTCGATGATGACTTTTGAGGTATCCGGCGGAATGTTGCGCAAGTGAAATGAGCGTGTGACCTGGGCGTTGGCGTTGCGATAGGCCGCTACACCGTGAATGCGGGCCCGGTCGGGCTGGCGCGACTGCAGCCACTGCGTAGCGGAGCCTTGTGGGTCGTAATCGATCAGCACGGCTGTTTCGTTGCGGTTGGCAAAAAGGCTCGATAGATTGGTCGCAATAGTGGTTTTGCCACTGCCGCCTTTGGCATTGGCGATTAACAGGCGAGTGGGCTGAGGGGCTGAAATAACCCGCGCTGTATTTTTGTTTTCATCCGAGGGATAAAACGACATCCTGTTACGCTACCCTACTGCTGATTAAACCATGCTCTGGTGTATGAGTGGCCGCGGCCATATCAATGAGGTTCAAGTCATTGATTTCGGGAGAAAAGCTAACAACTCACCCGGTGTTGTTCGGGGTTTGAATTCAGTAGCAGGCCATCGCCATGCAACCGGCTGGGTTCAGAATGCGTAGAGGTAGCCGTCTGATCCCAGTGCCCATAGTCGTTCATTACGCCATCTCATATCAAGTACCGTGGCACTTTGGTAGGTGCCACTCCAGAAGCTGCCGATTTGCCACAGGCCCGTTCGCTCACCGGATTCAACATTAAACTGCAGTATGCGACGCTGGGTCGTGCCGATCAATAACCGACCGGCCGACTCAAAACGGGCGCTGTATATGCGAACGTCGCCGGTGGCCAGTTCAGCGATCTGTTCTCCGGTTGCCAGGTTCCAGAGCTGGGCGGGCTCATCGGCCGGGGCCAGTAACGCCAGGCGGGCATCGCCGGTGAGTTTGACCAGTTTGACCTGATTCGGCAGGGTGAAGGTTTGCAAGCGGCGGTTGTCGGTCACGCTCCACAACCGGGCAGTCAGGTCTTCCGAACCGGTCAGCGCGATGCGGGCATCGTCCGACAGAGAAACGCTGATGACCGGGCCTTCGTGATCGAAGCTGCGCAACACGCCACCATTGACGGCATCAAACAGCACTGCCTGGTTGTTACTCAGCCCCAGTAGTGCGAGGCTGCCGTCGGCCGACAAGTCGACCGCCTGGATGCGGGCCGGAGCGGTCCAATACCACACGGGTTCACCCGTGCGAGTATTCCACAGTGCCAGGTTGCTGTAGTCGGCGGTCAGGGCACGCTGGCCATCGGCAGAGACATCGGTGTACAGCACTTCGGTGTAACTGTTCGGATCGTGGTTCCAGTTGAACTGACGAGCGGGCGGGTGCAACGACCAGAAACTACCACCGTGGTGAATGGAACCGACGACCGCGCCATTGGCATTGGGTGTCAGGGTGCCGTGGTAGGCACCCCGGGTCGCCAGTTCAAATTGATCGTCAGGGTTTTGCGGGAAGCAGCCGCCGAGCGCCAGTGCCAACAGTGCCGCTATTGTCAGCTTTCGTGCTGAGGCGGAAGACACCGCCCGCATGGAGTGGTGCCAGACTTGGGTTTGCGGGGCAGACTTAGCCATGGCGGTCGCCCGGCTCAGTGGCGGTTGGGTCGTGCGGCAATCACTCAGGCGACCTGCTCTTTGTGAATGTTGTGCAGCCGCTCGATCATCTGATCTTCCATTTCGAAGCGCTCGGTCATGGCTTCACCCAGCTTGGACAGGTCGGCCGGCAAATCGCTGACGTGCTGATTGGTGTGATCGCGGGTGTCGTATTTGTCGTTGAAATCGACAATGACCTGGGTCGTCGCCTCTACTCGAGGGTAGAGCTTGCGGGCCAGTTCGATGCCGCCGTCATCGAACTCCCTGGCTTCGCGCACCAGTTGTTCGTAAATTTCGAAGTGGCCGGCCGAGACGTAATCCATCAGCGATTCACAGAACGACTGTAACAGGGTGCTTTGCTGATCGGCTGCGGTATCCGAGGATATATCGAAATAGCGAACCAGGGTTTCCTGGCGCTGGCCTAGCCAGCGGTCGATCATTTGGTGGGTTCCCCCCCACCGCTCCCGGGCTGTTTTGCAATTCTCGAGCATGGGTAACTCCATTCAACCGTAAGGTGTTTAGCGGCAACAGCTCATCAATTGGCTCTGATAAACGAATGTTGGGTGCCGGGGCTCCCGACATCTGGCCACTTATGTCAGACCACAAACTATAGGCCAGCGGCGGATTCGGGACAACAACAGCCTGAGTAAAGCTCCCAGACAACACCCGCCCGGGTCACAGCGGTCACTTGAGTGTAAGGCTGAGAGGGCTCAGAGTTTCATATCGGTCTTAATGTTCCGGCTGCGCGGTCGATAGTGATTGTATTGATCCTTAAAACACGGGCTAGCTCAGCTAGATGGCATTATGTCGACTGGGGTGGCTATACTGAGTTGCTATTGTTCCAGGCTGACCGGTTGTCTGAATTCAGAAGGGGTGCTGTTTGTTGCCATTGAGCTACATTTTTAAACCGTTCCACCTGCTGTTGTTGGCGGTCACGCTGTGGTTTTGCCTGTCCTTGCCGGCTAACGCGGAAGACGCCACAGCTACTGGCCCCACCTACGTTGAGTTGGAGCCGAGCTTTACCATAAATTACGGTGAAGGGTCGCGGTTGCGTTATCTGCAGGCCAGTATCAGTTTACTGGTACCCGACGGCACGGCCGCGCTCGAGGTGAGTACTCACTCCGATGCAATCCGGCATGAAATTATTATGCTGATCAGCGCCCAGGACCGGGAAACACTGACCTCAACCACGGGCCGTTCGGAGCTGCAAAGCCAGTTGCTGGAGCAGATTCAGGGTTATATGGAACAGGAAACCGGCGCCCCGCAGGTCGACCAGGTGTTGTTTACGGCGTTTGTGATTCAAGGTTAGCGTAGTCGAGTTAAAAAACCGGGTATACCGTGGTGCCATGCAGGCAAAGGCGGGATCGTCGAAGGTCGGTCAGGCGCGTTTGCTGGAAGACAGAAAGCTGGTGTCGGCACTGGGCTTTACGCCCTTATGGCGCTGAAAGCCATCATCCCAACCGGCTTCCCAGGCTGCAATCAGAACATCGTTTTCATAGGGGGGTGAATCGGCCCCCTGGCCCGTCAGGCCCGTCATGTAGCCTTGTTGATAGGCCTTGTTCAGTGTTTCCAGCGTCCAGTGCATGGTTTCCAAAGACCCTGTCTCCCTGTGATCGATCCGAACATCATACGATGATCCGTTATCTTAACCGGAAGTTGGTTCACACTTTCAGCAATAAAGGTTAAAAACGTGAACCAAGTCACATTCTCTGGGTCGATTGGTTAACAATAAGTGCTTGAACTACTGCCGTAAATACGACGTCAGGAAGTCGTCGAAACTACCCTGATCTGTTGCTTCTATCTGGCTTTGCTCGTCGAGGCTGCGCTGCGCTGCGCTGGTAAGGGCTAGATGATCTTCTGCCGCCAGGGTTTCAGGGGCCAGACGCTGACGGTGTTGCTCTGCCAGTTCCAGTGCAGTCTGGCGGAATGAACCCTGTTGTTTGATCAGCTCCAGAAACCGGGCCGAGGGCGTCAGTGATACATCGTCTATTTTAGCCAGTTGCTTAGCTACGGCTTGCTGATAACGATCACCGCCAAGCAAGGCATCCATTTCCACCGCAAGCTCAGACAGGGAGCTCAATACCTTGTGCCCCTGGTCCTGCAGCCGCACTGATTCGCCCTGAATGTTCAGCTTTAACTCGGGGTCGCGACCAAAGGCCGCCACATTGAGGTTGTTTTCGCGCAGCTTGAAGCACTCTTCCTTGGGAACCAGGCCGTTATCCTGAACCAGACACCAGAACAGGAAGAGATCAACAAACACCATGCGGTCGGTATCGACACCCAGGGGGGTAAAGGGGTCGATATCGAGGCAGCGCACTTCAATGTATTCCACGCCCCGCTCGTTCAGTGCGCGGATGGGTTTTTCTCCACTGCGAGCCACCCGCTTGGGGCGCAGGTCGCTGTAATATTCGTTTTCAATTTGCAGCACATTGGCGCTGATTTGCCGGTAATCGTCCCCGACCCGGGTACCCAGCGCCTGATAAGCCGGATAGGGCGTGTGAATGGCGTCGGTGAGGGTTTCGGAATAGGTTTGCAGGCTGTTGAAGCACACATACAAGCTGCTTTGGGCGTTATTGGAGTAGCCCATGTCGCTCATGCGCAGCGTGGTGGCGTACGGTGAGTACAGGGTGTCGTCGCCCAGCGGCAGCAATTCGGTATGCCCCTTGTGACCAAAGCTGCGGTCGATGGCCGGTGAGGCACCGAACAGATAGAGCAGCAACCAGGAGTGGCGCCGAAAGCCGCGGATCAGACCAAAATATTCTTCGTTGATAAAGCGTTGCAGGTCGCCTTCCCAGCCAGACCGTTGCGCCCAGTCCTGCCAGAACTCGGTGGGCATCGACCAGTTGTAATGCACCCCGGCGATGGTTTGCATGACCCGGCCATAACGGTGCCACAGACCATGACGATAGACGGTTTTCAACCGGCCAACGTGGCTGGTGCCATACTGGGCTATGGGGATCTCGGTTTCGGCCGGTAATGCTGAGGGCATGCTCGAAGGCCACAGCTGCTCGTTGGGTAACTGGGTGTAGGTGAACCGGTGCAGACGGGCCAGTTCATCCAGGGCGGCTTCGGGCCGGTTATGAACTGAGGTAATAAACTCGAGCAGCGACTCCGAGTAATCGGTGGTGATCGACGGATGCGTCAATGCAGACCCCAGGCCTTTCGGGTGCGGCGTCTGCGCCAGGTGCCCTTCACCGTCGACGCGCAGGGTTTCCCGTTCAATACCGCGATTAAAGCGCAGCCAGTCGGGGTTCAGGTCGGCCAGATGGCCCAGGCGAGTCAGCGTTGGCAAAGAAACATCCTCAAAAAACAGTCACGGTGGCGCAAGCACCCAAGGCACCCAGAGTTGGGGCAGGCTGATAAAGTTCAAGCAACACTTTAGCAGGCCCTGCCACGACGTCGATTACAATCGACCGCCTTTTTTCTTCATGGCTTCCTGCAACAGTGACGCCATGGCGGTTTGCCCGGCCGGGGCTGCTGAACCCTGGTTTTTATCCCGGCGGGGCGCTGAGTTGCGGCGGTTGTTGCTGCCGGTGTTCTGATCGCGATCCGCCGGTTGGGCTTCATCGTCCAGTCGCATGGACATGGCGATCCGGTTGCGGGCCACATCGACGTCCATGACTTTGACTTTAACGATGTCACCGGCCTTAACCAGCTTGGACGGGTCGTCGATGAACTGATGGCTCATCGCCGAGATGTGGACCAGGCCGTCCTGATGCACACCGACGTCAACGAAGGCGCCGAAGTGCGTCACGTTGGTGACCACGCCTTCCAGCACCATGTTCTGGCGCAGGTCCTTGATGGTTTCGACGCCGTCCTGGAACTCGGCCGTCTTGAACTCAGGGCGCGGGTCGCGGCCGGGCTTTTCCAGTTCCTGCAAAATGTCGGTGATGGTCGGCAAACCAAAGGTATCGTCGACGTATTGCTCGGCCTTGAGCGACCGAATGAACCGGCTATCGCCGATAAGTGCGGTCACATCGCGGCCGGTATCGGCAACGATGCGCTCCACCACCGAATAGGATTCCGGGTGGACCGCTGAGCCATCCAGCGGGTTGTCGCCATTCATGACTTTCAGAAAACCCGCAGCCTGTTCAAAGGCTTTCGGGCCCAGACGACTGACGTCTTTCAATTGTTTGCGATTCCTGAAAGCCCCTGCTGCATCCCGATGCGCGACGATGTTGTTTGCAATGGTGCTGTTCAAACCCGATACCCGGCTCAGCAAGGGAGCTGACGCAGTATTCAGGTCGACACCCACACCGTTCACACAGTCTTCAACCACGGCATCCAACTGACGTGCGAGTGCCAGTTGCGAGACATCATGCTGGTACTGGCCGACACCGATCGACTTGGGTTCAATTTTCACCAGCTCCGCCAGCGGATCCTGCAGCCGCCGGGCGATGGAAATCGCGCCGCGAATGGTCACATCCAGATCTGGAAATTCACGCGCGGCAAATTCAGAGGCCGAGTAAATGGACGCACCGGATTCATTCACCAGCAACGCCTGGGCGTTGATTTCCGGGTGCGATTTCAGCACCGCTTTCACGAACCGCTCGGTCTCACGGCTCGCCGTGCCGTTACCAATGGCGATCAGCTCTACGTTGTGCTTTTTGCACAGCGACACCAGCATCTGCTCGGCTTCGCGGATCTTGTTCTGCGGCGGTGTCGGGAACATGGCACCGTGATCCAGCACCTTTCCGGTGGCATCGACCACCGCGACTTTCACACCGGTGCGCAAGCCCGGGTCCAAGCCAATGGTTGCTTTTGGGCCAGCCGGTGCGGCGAGCAGCAGGTCTTTCAAATTCTTGGCAAACACATCAATGGCGGCTTTTTCTGCTGATTCACGCACCCGGTTGAACAGGTCGGTTTCAATATGAGTCAGCAACTTGACCCGCCAGGTCCAGCGCACTACTTCGCCGAGCCAGGCATCAGCGGCACGGCCGCTGTCTTTGATATCGAAATGCTCGGCGACAATGATTTCACCCTGGCTGGTGCTGCGCGGTTCTTCGCCCGCCAACACCAGTGAGAGCTGCAAAAAGCCTTCGTTGCGACCCCGAAACATCGCCAGTGCCCGGTGGCTGGGCACCTTCTTGATGGCTTCGTTATGCTCGAAGTAATCCTGAAACTTGGCGGCCTCGTTTTGCTTGCCGTCGATGACCCGCGCCTGCATCTCGCCATGCTGCCATAGGTATTCACGCAACTTGCCAATCAGCCCCGCGTCTTCGGCGAACCGCTCCATTAGAATGTAGCGCGCGCCATCAAGTACGGCCTTACTGTCGGCAAAGCCCGCATCGGCATTCAAATAGGTTTCGGCTTCACGAGCGGGGTCTAGCGTAGGGTCACTGAACAGGGCATCGGCCAAAGGTTCCAGACCCGCTTCGATCGCGATCTGGCCCTTGGTGCGGCGCTTCTGTTTGTAGGGCAAATACAGGTCTTCAAGTTCGGTCTTGGTCGCGGCGGCTTTAATATCGCGACTCAGGCTATCGGTCAGCTTGCCCTGTTCTTCAATGCTCGAAAGAATCGCCGCACGCCGGTCTTCCAGCTCGCGCAGATAGCGCAACCGCTCTTCAAGATTCCGCAGTTGGGTGTCGTCCAGCCCACCGGTCACTTCTTTACGGTAACGACTGATAAAAGGCACGGTAGCGCCTTCATCCAAAAGGGCCACGGCCGCCTTAACCTGAGCGTCGGCGACCTGAAGTTCCTGGGCAATACGATGTTCGATACTGATCATAAGACGATGACTCGGTGAAGCGAAACGGGAAGCACGCATCATTAGCCAAAGCCGCAAGCATTTCAAGGCCACTTACAACTCGCTAACACCTTGATTTATAAATAAAACCAACGTTGGTTCGCTCTCACCCCGAGGTTAAACGTTACTCTTGCTACAGTGCCATGAGTTCGTGCAGGCAGCCGGGTAGTCCTGTTTGGGGTCGGCGTGAACCCGTCCATGGGGCCTAGACCGTAGCATCCATGCTACGGACTTCCCCAAACAGGACTACCCGGCCACCTGCACTTGGTTGGTAGCCTGCTCCGGTTTTAGTTCAACACTTCCTTTGACAGCAACGATTTCTCGATAGCCTACTGATTTATGAATAAACCCTAAGCCTGTGAAACTTAAATACGGAGGGATGGACGTTGGCAACATTCTGAGTGCTGGCTGCCGGGTGTACCTGTCCGGGGAAGTCCACAGCATGGATGCTGTGGTCTAGGCCCCATGGATGGGTCCACGCCGAGCGAGTGTCGCACCACCCGTACAAGTACACCCGGTGGCCAGCACGGACTCAAGCCACAGTAGACAACCGAACCACAGGTTGCCTGAGAGCATACCGAACCGCATAATCGCGTCCTGCCATTCTTGCCTAGAGGTCCGCCGTGCGCGACCCCCACCGCGACGACATTGACGCCAGCCTGGATCTGCTGCTCGACCAGACGCCGTTTATGGATGTGCGCGCCCCTGTTGAATTTGAACATGGTGCCATTCCTGGCGCGGTTAATGTGCCGATTCTTGATGATGATCAGCGGGCTGCCATTGGTACCCGGTATAAAGAGTCGGGCCAGGACGCTGCCATTGAGCTGGGTCTGGAACTGGCGACGCCTGACATTCGTGCCGAGCGCCTTGATGCCTGGGCGACGTTTGCCCGGCAGCATCCAAATGGCTATCTCTACTGTTTTAGGGGTGGTTTGCGCTCCAATACCACTCAGGCCTGGCTGCGCGAAGCGGGTATTCACTATCCGCTGGTGCGCGGTGGTTACAAGGCGCTGCGCCGGGTTCTGATTGATGCGTTCGACGAGCGCCTGGCGACTCGCACCTTGCAGGTGCTGGCGGGGCCGACTGGCAGCGGCAAGACGGAAGTGATTCATGCCTGGCCCGTCAGTCTGGATCTGGAAGGCCGTGCCGGACATCGCGGCAGTGCCTTTGGCGCGACCTTTACGCCGCAACCGGCGCAGATTGACTGGGAAAATCAGATTTCTCTGGATTGGGCGCGTCTGGATGGCCATGGCGACGTGCCTGTGCTGGTCGAAGACGAAGCGCATTTGATCGGTCGCATTCATCTGATCCCCGAGTTGCACCAGCGCATGCAGGCCTCTCCGGTCATCGCACTGGAAGCGCCGATGCAGGAGCGGGTTGACCGCCTGCTTGATGACTATGTGAACCATGCGCTGCAGCATTTCAGTCGGCAAGAACCTGAAAACCCCTGGCCCTTGCTAGGTGACTATGTGAGCCAGAACCTGCGGCGCATTCGTAAACGCCTGGGCGGGGTGCGCCATGAGCAACTGCAACAAGCCGTACCGGACGCGGTAGATGCGATGGCCCGGCAGCGGGATCCGGGCGGCTTTAACCACATTATCGAAACCCTGCTGACCGATTATTACGACCCCATGTATCAGTACCAACTCAGTGGCCGGGCTGACCAGGTCGTGTTCCGGGGTGACGCCCGGGCCGTGCTCGACTGGCTGGAGCACCAGCGCCATGTTTGAACGCGATCTCGTTCTGGTCGGTGGCGGCCATACGCATGCTTTGTTGATTCGAACGCTGGCCATGAAGCCAATACCGGGAGTGCGGGTAACACTGGTATCGGAGTCGACGCTGACGCCCTACTCCGGCATGTTGCCCGGCCTGGTTGCCGGACATTACCGGGCTGTCGAGGTGCACATCGACCTGAATCGGTTATGCCGCTGGGCCGGTATTCGCTTTATTCAGGGTCGGGTGACCGGTGTAAACCCTTCAGCCAAAACCCTGTCTGTGCAGCACCAGCCCACCCTCTCTTACGACAAAGTCTCCTTCGATACCGGTTCCACGCCCGATCTCAGCCTGCCCGGTGCGCGCAGTTTTGCCGTTGGGGTCAAGCCGGTTAGCCGGTTCTATGCAAAATGGCAGCAGCTACTGAGCAGTCATGACCGGGAGCGCAACACCGACACCCGACACTGGGGCGTGGTCGGAGCAGGCGCTGGCGGGGTTGAGCTGGTGCTGGCCATGGCGCACTGTCTGGGGCCGGATCGCGACGTGCAACTGCACCTGATTTACCCGGGCGACCGCATACTAAGTGGCTACCCCGAACGATCAGCACGGGCGGCCGAAAAAGCCCTGCACCGGTATGGGGTGGTCTGCCATTCCAACTTCAAAGTTGCCGCCGTGAAGAAAAGCGGGCTGGTGGCTGCCAACGGCAATGCGCTGTCACTCGACCAGACCATCTGGTGCACCAGAGCGGCGGGTCCGGAGTTTCTGAGCCAGAGCGGTCTGGACGTGACACCTGCTGGCTTTATCTCCGTCAATCGCTACCTGCAAAGCACCTCGCACCCGGATGTGTTCGCCGCCGGTGACGTCGCCGATATGGTGTTTGACCCACGGCCCAAGGCCGGTGTCTATGCGGTACGTCAGGCGCCGTTTCTGTATGAGAACCTCAAGCTCGCCTTTGCCAGCCAGCCAATGAAACCCGCGCGTTTGCAGAAACAGTTTCTGTCACTGTTGTCGCTGGGTGACCGCCAGGCTGTTGGTCACCGGGGCCCGTTCGTCGCCAGCGGTGCCTGGGTCTGGCGCTGGAAAGACCGGATAGACCGTGCGTTCATGGAGAAATTTCAGTCGCTGGGCGCGCCGAAAATGATGGCCACCATGCCCACCGGAGCAGAGGCCGAGATGCACTGCGCCGGTTGCGGCAGCAAACTGGGCCCGGCGATTTTGCACGATACCCTGAGCACTCTGCCGCGCATGAACAAACCCGGTCTGACCCCGGCTCTGGAAGCCGCCGAAGACGCCAGCCTGTGGCAACCGACCCCGGGCCTGACCCAGGTGCAAAGCCTCGATGGTTTTCGTAGCTTCAATGACGATCTGTACCGTTTCGGCCAGGTCTGCGTAAACCACGCCCTGAGTGACCTGTACGCCATGGGCGCGCAACCGGTCTCGGCCCAGGTCTGGATCAACCTGGCCCACGCCCACCCGCGCTTGCACAAAGCGGATTTCCAGCGACTGATGCGTGGCATTCACCGGGCATTGAGTGACCAACAGGTAGCGCTGGCGGGTGGACACAGCACCGAAGGCGCGGAAACCCATGTTGCGGTCGTCGCCAACGGCGAAGTCGACCCGGCCCGTCTGTGGCGTAAAACCGGAGCACAACCCGGCGATGTTCTGATTCTGACCAAGGCACTTGGTACCGGCGTGATCTGGGCGTCAGATGCCGCCGCCCAGGCTCCTGCCGGAGCGGTTTCAGCGGCCTGGGAGAGCATGCTGGTCAGCCAGAAAGCCGCCTGGGAAGTACTGCAAACACTGGAACCCCATGCCGTTACTGACGTCACCGGTTTTGGCCTGCTGGGTCACCTACTGGAAATGGTCAGCGGCGATGAGATAGAAGCCCACCTAAATCTGAACGCCATCCCCGCCCTGCCCGGTGCTCGCGACCTGTTGGAGCAGGGCTTTCGCTCCAGTTTGCACCCTCAGTTAATGCCCTACACGCTGGAATGCAGTGGGCTTGAATCTGTTAGCGAGGCTGATATTGCTTTGCTGATCGATCCTCAGACTTCAGGTGGCTTGTTGGTAGCCCTCGACCCGGATCAGGCAGAAATCTTTCTCGGCCAACTACCGGATGCCCGAGCTATTGGTCAGATTGCGCATCGGTCTGAGAATAGGAAGGTGGTGGTTTAAAAACACACGTCTTAAGCTTCGAGCTCACAGCTCACAGCTCACAGCTCACAGCTCCCTACCGCACCCGAGTCTGTATCTGAATTCGGTCGCTTTGGCCGCTTTGGTCAACCAGAACGATCTGATAGCGGTGCAGGGGTGCCAGGGCCAGATCCAACTCGGGTTCCTGAGTGGTGAGTTGTTCGCCGTTCAGATACCAGTGAAACGGGGGTTGGCCGCCCTCGGCCCAGAGTGACAGATCGATGTCCTGACCCGGGTCGACCATCAGGCGGGTGCCGTCGGATGCGCCTTTCAGGGCCAGGGGTTGCTGGGCCACCGGAACCAGCTGCGGTGGGCAGCGCGGGTCGAAACCGGGCAGGCGTTCTCGGCTGCGCCAGTCGGTTTGTAGCCAGCCTTGCACGGGCGCTGGCCAGAGTGCGACCTGGGTTCGGGTGGCGGGCAGATCGCAGCCCAGCGGCACCTGCAAGCCGGATTCAGGGTTGAGGTTCAGGGACGTGACCGGCCGGTTGAAGCTCAGGCTGGCATCGCGGCTGTGCATCCAGGTGCTGGGAAAGGTGCCGTCCAGCACCCAGGCTTCCTGGGGCTGGTCACACAACGCCTCGTTTTCAGGTCGACCGCTGGGCCAGCAGATAGTTTCGCGGGTCACGCTGGCGGGTTGGGCGGGCAACGCCGGGCTGTCGCCGACCATGGCCGCGACCTGGGCCAGTAACGGCACGGCCGTCTGGCGACCAAAGTGACTGGGCAGCGCCGAGCCGTCCGGCTGCCCGACCCAGACACCCAGGGTGTGATGCTGGCTCACTGCCAGCGCCCAGCTGTCCCGATTGCCGTAGCTGGTGCCGGTTTTAACGGCCAAACCAGGCAAGGCATTGTCGGCATCCAGCAGGGTGCGGCGGATGATCCAGGCCGCACCGGCTGACATCAATGGGCTCCGAATGCGTGGGTCATCCGGGCTCAGACGAGGTTTAATCGTCTGGCCATCTCTTCCAAGCGCCGAATACAACCGCACCAGACTTTCCAGCGAGGTGCCGACCCCGCCCAGTGCAACCGCCAGGCTGGGGCGCGCGTTGGCGGGCAACTGGAGCTCGCCGCCGGCTTGCTGCAAGGCCAGATAAAACCGCGCCGGGCCAATCTGCTCCAGCACCTGAACCGCCGGCAGATTCAGGCTTTGTTGCAAAGCGCTGGCCAGCGAAACCGGGCCGCTGAAACCGCCGGTAAAGTTCACCGGCCGGTAATCGCCAAAGCGCAGCGGCACATCGAGCAACAGGCTGGCGCTGTGCACCAGCCCCAGGTCCAGTGCCTGCCCGTAAATAAACGGCTTCAGCGTTGAGCCGGGCGACCGGATCGCCGACACCATATCGACGTGGGCGGCCCGGTCCTGGTCATTGAAATCGGCCGAGCCGACGTAGGTGCGAACCAGGCCGGTGCGGTTGTCCATAATCATCACGGCAGCCGAGACCTGGCGGTCAATCGCCTGCACATAGGCCGGCACCAGCGCTTCGACCTGGCGTTGCCAGTCGAGGTTCAGGGTGGTGCGATGGGTCAGTTTTGGCGTGGAGCTTGTTGCGGCAGCATCGACCAGACGCCGCGCCAGCAAGGGCGCGGTCTGGTAGCGCTGAATCGGCACGGCGATGACCCGCTCTTCCCGGGCATCGGCCACCACCTCAGGGGACCAGGTGCCCCGGTCAGCAAGGCGTTGCATCAGTTTGTTTCGGGCCGCTTCGGCACGTTCCGGGTGACGGTCTGGCCGGTACCGGCTGGGGGCTTGTGGCAGCACAGCAAGCAACGCCGCCTGAGCCCGGGTCAGATCCTGCGCCGGATAGCCCAGGTACGACAGCGATGCCGCCTGAACCCCTTCCAGCGTGCCGCCGAAAGGCGCGTGGTTCAGGTAATAGGTAAGAATCTCGGCCTTGCTGTAATGCCAGTCGAGCTGCAGCGCGCGGACCATTTCTTTCAGCTTGCCGGTCAGCGTTCTCGTTTCCGGGTAGCGCAGCCGGGCGACCTGCATGGTCAGTGTTGACCCGCCGGATACCACCTCGCCATGCCAGAGCGCCTGACCGACAGCGCGGATCAGCGCAAAGGGGTTAACGCCGGGGTGACGGTAGAAATACCGGTCTTCGTAGCCAATCAGGGCTTCCAGATAGTAGGGCGACACCTCGGCCAGTGTGACCGGGTAACGCCAGACGCCCTCCGCATCGGCAAAGGCCCGCAGCAGCTGGTTATTGTCGGTGGTCACCACCTGGCTGCCGGGCCGGGGTGTCAGGTCCACCGGGGCCAGGCGGTCAATCACCACCAGCATCAGCAGGGTCAGCCCGAACAGCACGCCGGGTATCGCCAGTGCGACGACCCAGGGGCGCTGCCGGAGCCGGGCCAACCCGAACATCAGCGGGGCAGAACCACCAGACGGCCGGGCGAGCGACCCAGGCTCTGGATGTCCGGCCGGTACATGTCTTCGACATAGGCGCCGGGAATGGCGTATTCACCCGGTGTGACGGCCCGCGCCAGGTAGTACAGCACCTGGCCCTGCCACTCGTTGACGTCGAGCGCCGCCACAAAGCGGTCATCGCGGACTTCTTCGTAGGCGATGCGGTTGCGGAAATACTCGCCGACCGAATCACCCTCGATGCGGACGTCATCCAGGTTGACGCTGGCATTGGCCAGATTCTGGTTTTCAATCTCCAGCCCCGCCGGCAGCAGATCGACCAGCAAGGCTTCTGGCACCCGGGCCTCGCTGGTGACTGATAGCCGTACGATCACCAGGTCGCCCGTGGTCAGCGGTTCGGTGATGTCGAGTGGTTCACCCTGAATGTCGAAAGTGTCGCGTTCTACTCTGAGCGTCTGTGCATAGGGCTCGGGCGCTTCGAGCGGCGCACCGCTGTAAACCAGATTGGCGAAGATCGCCTCGTCACCGGCTTCAATGCCGCGCAGGCTGGCTAATTGATCGGCATCGATCAGGGTGTTGAAGGCCCCTTTCCGGTCGAGCCGCTGATCCAGCGCGTCGAGCTTCAGGGTGGCCTGCCAGGGTTCCGGACTGGCAGAGAATTGCAGCGCCAGCCTGGCCAGGGCGATGCGCTCCTGGGTGCTGAACCACTGCTTTTCTCGCAGCAGGTCGGGCACCTGTTGCCACAGATCACCGGCTTCGAAGCCGTGCTCAAGCGCCAGTGCCAGAGACAGGGCAGCGTCGCGCAGCGGGCTGCCGTAGTCGCTGTAATAGCGATGGAGGTCGCGTTCAACGGTAATGCCTTTTTCGGCGGCGACAGCTGCGCGCTGGGTATCCCCTTCGGCTTGCAGAGCCACGGCCAGTTGCATCCAGGCAAGGCCGGACTGGTCGTAGTCGCGCTCCAGTGCCTGGTCATAGAGACGGCGCAGGTCGCTCAGCGAGCCCAGGCCCGCTTTAGACAGTACCAGGGCGGCATAGGCACGTACGGCAAATTGCTGGTAGGCCGGGTCGTCACTCCAGCCGACAACCCCCATAGAGCCGCGTAACTGACCTTGCAGGACGATCAAGGCCCGGTCCAGGCGGTTACTGTCGACCGGCAGGCCCTGCTGTCGCGCATCGACCAGCAGGTCGGCCGCATACACAGTGCCCCAATGCGATTCAACCGACCCCGAATCCCAATAACCAAAGAACCCGGATTCCTTCTGCTTGGCCAGAACCCGTGCCAGGCCGGCTTCAATCTGGGTGCGCCGGAAGGCTTCGGTATAGGGTTCGTCGAACCGGCTCTCCAGCGCCTGCACTAGCCCTAGATCCTGGGCCAGTTGTGGGTCAATCAGCAACCAGGGGTAGGTTGAGCTGATGGTTTGCTCCAGGCAGCCGTAGGGGTAATGCAACAGCGAGCGCAGGTGTTCTGCGAAATCGATGGCGGGCCGGTTCGACAGGGTCAACTGCGCCTGAACGGTCGACGTGATCAGATCGTCGGTACGCGGCTCGGGCTGCCACAGGGTATTTGGCTCGATGCGGGTGCGCTCGAAACGGGTTTGCCAGGGGTGGGCACTGCGTACGCCCAGCGACCAGCGGCGGTTGATGTCGAGGTCGTCGCCGTTACTGAGGCGCACGGCAATATCGCCGGTACCGGACTCGAACCCGGCTTCCAGCGGAATACGCAGCGTGGTTTTCTCGCCATCTTTCAGCGTCAGGCTGTCACCAGGTTCCGTGGCGCTGATGGCCCCACCGATGGCAACGTCCAGCGCCAGGGTCTGGTCGGCACCGGACAGATTGTGCACATCCAGCGCCAGCGTGCTCTGATCGCCAAAGGCCATAAAGCGCGGCAGTGCAGCCTCAACCACCAGCCGGTCAGCGACCTCGGTTTCAGCTTCAGTGCTGCCAAAGCTGCGATCGCCCCAGGCGACGACCATCCACTTCACCCGGCCATTGAAGTCGGGCAAGTCGAAACTGACCTCAGCTTCGCCATCGACGAATTCAATGGGTTCCGACAAGTAAGACAGAATGCGCACATCGCTTTTCGGTTCTTCACCACCGCGCGACAACGCATCGTCACTCTCGGCAAAACCGCCACCGAAACGCTGGCGCACCATGTCGAGCCCTAAATTGTTGATGATGCGGTGGTACACATCCTGATACTGGGCCTCGAACCGGCGCGGTGAGAAGAAAAACCGCTCCGGCTGGGGGCGTTCGTACCGGGTGATATTGAGCACGCCCATGTCGACCAGGGCGACAGTCGCATAGAACCGCTGGTCTGAAAAAGCGTCGGCATCCTCAATGCTCAGCTGAGCGGTGATCGGCCGGTTTGGCTCAACCCGGTCCGGTGCGCTGACCTCTACCTCAAATTCACGATCCGGACGCTGCATCGGCAGGTGAACCAGCCCCAGGGTGCGTTTCGGGGCGACTTCAGTCACCTGATCGGCCGGGGTCAGGATCATCACGGAGACATAGAGGTCGTGCCGGTTCCAGTGGGTCTCGGTGGGCAGTGTAATTTCAGATTCACCGGCCTCAACGTCCTGGTGGGTCGAGTACAGCACGCCCGCCTGGCTTTCGACATTGATCAGCGCACGACCAGAAGCGGGGGCGACTAAACGCAGTGTGGCGGTTTCACCCGGTTCATAGGCGTCCTGATCCAGCGTCAGCGGAATCTGATCGGGCCGCACTACCGAGGAGGCAGCATCGCTATAGCCGCTGTACTGAGTGCGGAAATAATGCACTGACCGGGCGCCATCGGCGTGGGTGACGTGCAGTTCATAGTCGCCCCACTGAACCGGCAACTGCACCTCGGCGCCCTCTTCGGTAACGGTGAGGGTGCGGGATTCGGTGACATAGCGGTTGGCGTCGTACTGCCAGCTCCAGCCGCTATCGTCGTCGAACCACCAGTAATATTCGCGATGGTCTCGAAACAGCTGAACCTTAACTTCGCCATCGATAGCCTCGCCGTCTTTTGACAGCGCAAAGACTTTGAAGCCGACATCGGCGTTGGCTGCGGGGCGGTCCCGGAACAGCGGTTCAATGCCCACCAGAGTCTCGAACGGGGGCATCAGGATCAGTTGCTGGTTGCGGGTGACCGGCCGGCCGCCGCTTTCATACAGGCTGCCGGCGATATTGAACGCCAGGGGTACGTCAACATTGCTCCAGGCATCGGGCAAGGTCAGCAACCCGGAACCGGTTTCGTCCAGCGTGATGGCCGTCAGGCTCAGGGTATCGTTATCCAGGCTCTGGCGGGCATCGCCGACGGTAAGGTCAGGCCAGGCTTCAAACACCCGGGTGGTCGGGCGCACCGTGGCCAGGGCATCCACCTCGTTGCCCGCCGCCGGGGCACCGTAAAGATAGTCGCCCTGAACGGGAATGCCCGCCGGCAGTTCGGTCAGGCGCGGCATGCGTTCGGTGCTTCCCGGGAAGAACGATAGGGTCATTCGTTCCGGCAGGAAGGTCTCGACCTGAAAGCTGTAAATCTCGCGCTGCACGGCACGATCGGGCTCGACGATCCACTGCCAGGTGCCGGTGGCGGCATCGTCGGGCAGCGTTACGCTGTGTTGATACAGGCCAGAGGGGCCAGCGCGCCAGACCGTCTCTTCGATCTTGCGGCCACGGGCGTCGTAGAGGTGGGCCTCCAGTGACGGGTTGGCGATGGGCTGGCCGTCGTAGTCGCGACGCAGCATGTTGATGTTCACCGTTTCACCTGGCCGGTATAGATCCCGCGGGCCGTAGAGAAAACTTTGCTGTTCACGGTGGCGTTCGGTGACGTTGCTGTAGGCTGATAAATCCAGTGCCGCCCGGTCGAGGCGAACATAGCTGGTCTGGTTGCCCTGGCGGGCGACAATCAGCCGGGGCCGGTCATTGGTTTCCAGCCGGTGCTGGCCCTGCTCATCGGTGCGGGCCACCTGGGTGTAGCCGGACCGGTTCTGCTCGTGCCAGTAATAGGTGAGCTCAACGTCTTCCAGCGGGATACCGCTGCCAATGGCGTTCAGTTGTACCTGAATCTCACTGCCGTACAGGCGAGCATGGAGGCCGATGTCCGACAGCGTAAAAAAGCGGGTATCAAACTGGTAATTGTAGTCGCCGGGCTGGCGTAACACCGCCACAAAGAAGCCACTGTCATGCTCGTCGAGCACCGGGTCGAGGTTCAGGTTAACGCTGGTGCGGGTGTTGCTGCGCGGGTCTACAGGGTAGCGACCGGTATGTACCAGGTCGGCGTAGGCATCGAGTTCATTGAGCGTCGAGTAATAGGTGCGACCGGAATAAAATGTATAAGCCAGAAAGGCCTCGAGCCGGTCGTCGCGAACACGGAACACATCCAGTTCAACTTCGCTCTGGTTAACCACTGTGACCGGCAAGCCATTTTGAATGTCCCCGACCAGAAACTCGCCCTGGCTGGCAAAGCTGGCGGAGGCGACCATGGGCCGGGTGGTGATCCGCCACTGGTCTGACTGACGGTTGATGGCCGCATCGGCGATCACCGTCTCTGTAGTCAGACGTTCGTCGCTGACCGAACGCGGATTGCCGGTAATGCGGATCTGGTAGGTGGTGCTGGGCTCGACAAAGGGCAGCGTCCAGCTGACGCCGCCGTCATTGCTGATCCAGTAACTGCCGTCGGCCGGGGCCGGCTGCACAGTGACGAATGCCTCCAGATCCGTCTGTGGATCCAGTGCATCAGTGAACCTCAGCGTTAGCGCCGGCGCACCTTCATACTGGGATTCAAACACCGTCGAGACATAGAATTCAGCCAGTGCAGGCTGGGAAAACGCCAGCGCCAGCAACCACAACAACGCCGCGCCGGACCAGCGCGACACAACAGATCCTTTCATCTCAACAATCCTTGAGTTTGAGTCAGAATTTGGAGTATACCCAAAGTATTGAAGAAAAAACGACGTGTGACAGACTTCAGGGAAACCGGTCACAAACGCAGTTGGTTTTGGCCTTCCAGACTGCCACCTGGCCAGGGAAACGATGCTAGCCATGACGCTACAACAACAGCTCGACGAACTCTATCAAACCGAATCCCGCCGGGTTCAGGCCACCCTGATTCGTCTGCTCGGTGATTTCGAACTGGCCGAAGAAGCGATGCAGGAAGCCTTTTTCGCTGCCCTGCACCAATGGCCGGAAGAAGGCCTGCCGGACAACCCCACCGCCTGGCTGATTCGAACCGGCCAGCGCCGCGGGATCGACCAGATTCGCAAGCGCCAGACCGCCCGCAAATACCAGCACCTTGCTGACGCCGAGGAAGCTTTCGACCCGGAGCAGGATCACGACGCCATAAGCGACGATATGCTGCGGCTGATCTTCACCTGCTGTCACCCGAGCCTGACCCAGGAGGCGCAGCTGGCGCTGACGCTCAGGGAAATGTGCGGCCTGACCACAGAGCAGGTTGCCAGCGCTCTGCTGCAAAAAACCACGACGGTGGCGCAGCGCATCGTTCGTGCCAAGAACAAGATCCGCGCAGCGGGCATTCCCTACGAAGTACCGGAGCGAAAAGAGTTGCCTGAGCGTCTCGGCAGCGTTCTGAAAGTGGTCTATCTGATGTTCAACGAGGGGTATTCCGGCAGCGATGGCGAACAGGTGGTCAAGGTCGACCTGGCCGAGGAAGCCATTCGCCTCGCCGGCCAACTGGCAGATCTGCTGCCCGATTCCGAAGTCTGCGGCCTGCTGGCGCTGATGCTATTCCACGATGCTCGCAAAGCCGCCCGGCAGGACGACCATGGCGACCTGATCACCCTGGAAGACCAGGACCGCTCACTCTGGGATGCCGAGCAGATCGCCATCGGTCGCCAGTGGCTGAACCGGGCCGCAGCCGCCACACCGGCCGGCCCCTATACCCTGCAAGCCGCCATCGCCGCAGCCCATGCCGAGTCGGGCGATGCCGACCACACCGACTGGCACCAGATCGTCGCGTTATACGAGGCGCTCTACCAACAGATCCCCTCACCCGTCATCGCACTAAACCGGGCTGTCGCGGTGGCCATGCGCGATGGTCCGGCAACAGGCCTGGCATTGCTCGATCAACTGGAAAGCCAGAAAGCCATTCAGGCCTACTACCTCTATCACGCTGCCCGTGCAGACCTGCATCGGCGCCTGGGTAATCACAAAGAGGCAATAAGTGCCTATGAACGGGCACTGGCGTTAACCCAACAAGGACCCGAGCAACGCTTTTTGAATCGGCGTCTGAGTCAACTGTCTAGCCCCCAATTGTAAGGTTGGCCTGGTAGCCTGACGGTCGTACCAGCGACTGGGTAGGCCTATCCGGGGTCGGCGTGAATCCGTCCCTGGAGCCTAGGCCGCAGCATCACTGCTGCGGACTACCCCGGATAGACCTACCCAGTCACCGGTACTTGCTGTTCTGCCACCCGGAAATCTAGAGCGAATAAATATTTTAATTCTGTCGATTTGCTCCTTTCCCACACGACATAAGGTTGAACACAACAACAAAGGAACTGCAGTTATGAAATACATGCTGATTCGCAAGGCCGATGCCGACACTGAAAACGGTGTTATGCCGTCACAATCTTTGCTGCAAGCCATGGGTGAATATAACGAACGGTTGCAACAAGCCGGTGTGCTTGAAACCGGGCAAGGGCTTACGCCCAGTCGGGAAGGCTGTCGTATCGAATTTAAAGACGGTGAAGCGATGGTTACTGATGGCCCCTTTGCGGAAACTAAAGAACTTATCGCGGGCTATACGATGCTAAACGTTCGCTCCAAAGAAGAAGCCATTGAATGGGCCCGGCAATGGCCGCCTGAAGATGCCGAAAAAGGTCTGTGCCTGGAATTGCGTCGTGTCTATGAAATGGCCGATTTCGAACCCGGCGCGGGGCTGGATACCCATCTGAAGCTAGCGGAGAAAATGGCCCGGTTGCCCAGTGGGCTGAACATTCACCTGGAGTTCCATGGCAATTGCCGTGAGGCCCTGACCTTTTATGCTGAGGTTCTCGGCGGTGATCTTGAGCCGTTTTTTACCCACGGTGAAAGCCCGGATAAAAGTCCGTTTCCCGCCAGCCGGAACGACAAGATTCTACATGGATCGGTGAATCTTGGTGGCCGTCGATTGATGGGTGCGGATATGCCCGAAGGCGCCTACAGTCGTCCGCAGGGCGCCATGGTGCAGCTCGATTATCTGGATCCGGAACGGGCGGGTGACATTTTTAACGCTCTGGCTGAGGGCGGCCAGGTGATTATGCCGTTCGATCACACCTTTTGGGCCTATCGTTTTGGCATGGTGACCGACCGGTTCGGCATCGGTTGGATGATCAACTGCACTGAAAAACCGGAATAAACCTAACCGTAAAGGAGTCTCAGATGAAATACGTCGCTTTGGTGTATTACCCGGAAAGCACGATCAACGCCATGACCGAACAGGAGTGGCATGACCTGAATCAGGAGTGCATCGGGTGTGTGGAACGGCTCAGCAGTCAGGGCAAGTTCCTTGCCGGTCAGGCGCTGCATCCGGTTGAAACTGCTACGACGGTTCGGGTCAGAGATGGCGAGGTATTGATGTCGGATGGCCCCTTTGCGGAAACCAAGGAGCAGCTCGCAGGTTTTTACCTGCTGGATGCGGTCGATCTGAATGAGGCTTTACAGCTGGCCAGCCGAATTCCGCCAGCGAAGCTTGGCAGCATTGAGGTCAGGCCGGTACGCGAGTTGCCGCCGAAAGACTAAGGGAGGCGCCGCGTGAATTATTCGGAGCCTTCATAAGAGGAGACATATCATGAGCTACATTGATGGATTCGTAGCGGCCGTGCCGACGGCCAATAAAGAGCGTTACATCAAACACGCCAATGAGGCGGCGGACGTGTTCAAGGAACATGGCGTCCTGAATGTCATTGAGTGCTGGGGTGATGACGTGCCAGAGGGCGAAGTCACGTCTTTTCCCCTGGCGGTGCAGTGCAAGCCGGATGAAACCGTGGTGTTTTCCTGGATTGTCTGGCCTTCCAAAGCGGTACGAAATGAGCGAATCGCCAAGGTGATGGCAGACCCCCGTCTCGGCCCCGATGTGAACCCCATGCCGTTTGATGGCAAGCGACTCATTTACGGCGGGTTTGAACGTGTGGTTGACCGTTAAGCGGGAGCCCCCTGTTCTGGCGCAGGCGTCTGGGCAGGGTGGTGGAAGATCACCTTGTTACGCCCTTTCGATTTGGCGCTGTACAGGGCGTGATCGGCCTGTAACAGCATGTCCTGAACATTGGTGTGGTGTTTCTGGCGCTGCACGCCGCCCACGCTCACTGTGATCTGAATGGCCTGGCCGTCGATCATCAGCGGCTTATGAGCCAGGCATCGGCACAGGCGCTGGGCGATATCCTCAGCTTCGCGGGCATCGATACCGGGTAACGTAACCGCGAATTCCTCACCGCCCAGGCGGGCGAGAATGTCCCGTTCACGCAATTCGGCTTGCAAGGTTCGGGCGGCCAGTTGCAGGCACTGGTCGCCAACCGCGTGACCCCACTGGTCGTTAACCTGTTTAAAGTAATCCAGATCGACCATCAACACACTGAAGGTCGATCCGACGCGAACCGACTCGTCGAACAGGCCGTCGGAGAGGTTGAAAAATGCGCGGCGGTTGTATAACTGGGTCAGTTCGTCCTGGTTGGCCAGTCGTTTCAGACGTTGTTCGGTCGCTACATAAACCAGTAACGGGAACAGCATCGCCGTACCGGTGGTCAGCAGAATGTGGCTGGCAAGCACCATCTCATAGACCCAGCCCTGATTACCTGAGCCCAGCGACAGGCCTGCCAGCACCAGCATCACCACCGCATGGGCTGCATAGAGGGTGAGCAATAGCAAGCGCGGCGCGGGGTTGCGCAGGGAAAGCTGACGGATCCACAGGGCGCCAACGGCGAAACAGCCGGCCATCAGCAGCGCAGTCACCGCGCTGAACAAGGCTTTGTTGGGATAGCTCGCGACAAGAGCGGCAA
The DNA here is from genome assembly GCA_018402545.1 of Saccharospirillum sp. Classification (GTDB taxonomy): domain Bacteria; phylum Pseudomonadota; class Gammaproteobacteria; order Pseudomonadales; family Natronospirillaceae; genus Saccharospirillum. The sequence goes on from JAGYIL010000002.1 coordinate 379,236, forward strand.
CCGTCAGCAAGAAAGCGGTGAGTAGTCGGGTTTTTGTTACTCTGAGCGGCAAATCCGCCCCGATAAAATCTCGAATGCCAAGAATGGCAAGAATAGGTGCGGCCAATAACATCAGGTTCGCCAGCCCATAGGTCAGAATGGGTAACTCAATGGTGACCCGGGCACTGGCCAGCGCAACGCCGAGCGAGAAGACCAGGCAAGACAACGCCCAATACAAGAAGCACGGCTTACGCTTGCTCAGATCGTAAATGACGACCATCAGCAGTCCGAGCAGGGCATTCAGGATCAGTGTGATGACTATCAGAGTCGGCAGATGCACCGGTTTCCTCTTGGGCGCGCGCGTGGCACAACAGAATAGCCCATGGCGTTTTGAAATTCACATCGGTCAAGTAGAGTGCCATTTTTAAATAACAGCCTGCCCGGCGCACCGGGCAATCACAAACCCGGTATACTAACGCCGTAAACCCTTAAGGCGGCTTCATGCAGATCTCAACCTTTACAGTGAGGCTAAATCCCGATGAAGAAAACTGCCAAAAAACTGACCGGAAATCGAAAACCATGACGAATACGTCAACACATCGGCGCACGACGCCATTGACCGTTTATGGTGCTGCCGTCTTCATGGTCGCGCTTGCAATCGCCTATTCAAATGACATGGTGCCCAGAACGCTGGTGTCGCTCTATCTGGTCATGAGCCTTCTCTGTTATGCCGCCTATGCACTGGATAAAGAAGCCGCCCAAAACGGCCGCTGGCGCATCGCCGAAAACAGCCTTCACCTGCTGGCCCTGTTTGGTGGCTGGCCGGGTGCCCGCATCGCCCAGCACCGGTTCCGGCACAAGACGCAAAAAACGGCTTTCCGCCGCCTGTTCTGGGTAACGGTTGTGTTGAATCTGGCGGCACTCGCCTGGCTAATGACACCCGACGGATCCGCTGCCTTGGATGGTTTTCTTACTGAGCTCTATCAGGCGCTGCCCTGAAGTTTACCAACTCAAGTTTCGGAGTTCGCACTGGTGACCAGCAGCGGATGCCGGTAGTGCCTCTGTGGGGAAGTCCGCAACATGGGTGTTGCGGCCTAGGCTCCATGGATGGATTGAGTGGGCGGCATTCCGCCCGACCCCACAGAGGCACTACCGGTAGCCGACGCGGCCCATTGCCACCCAATAAACCCGAACTCCGAAACTTGAGTGACTATCGCTTAAGCGGGAGCTCCAATCCGGGCACGTATCTCCCACAGATCCGGGAAGACGGGTTTGAAAAGCGTATTCATCAAATACTCGGCACCGCTTGAACCGCCGCTGCCCATCTTGGTGCCAATGGTGCGCTGCACCATTTTAACGTGCCGGTAGCGCCACTCCTGCAAGCCTTCATCCAGGTCCACCAGCAGTTCGCACAGCGAGGCCAGTTCATGATCGGTCTGGTAAATCGTCAGTAAGGCTTCCTGCACCTTGGCATTGGCCTCGGTTGCTGCGGTCGGATCCGGTTGGGTAACAGCGTCCGGAATCGAATAGCCCTGGCGTGCCAGTAATTGCATAAACACCTGCCACAGCGAACGGTCATGGTAGGCGGTTTCCAGCATCTGCCGGCCGACACTGCCTTCCGGCTGAAACGTCAGTGGCTGCGGCCGTTTGTGGCCCAGGGCAAACTCGATAGCCCGGAACTGATAACTCTGGAAGCCGCTGGCGGTATCGAGCCGGCTGCGGAAACTCTCGAACTCAAGCGGTGTCATGGTTTCCAGAATGTCGATTTGTGACACCAGCGTTTTGAAGATTTTCAGAATACGCTTCAGCGTATGACTGGCCCGGGGCAAGGCACCCTCATCCAACCTTTCCGTTAAGAACCCAAGTTCATGTCGCACCTGTTTGAACCAGAGCTCGTAGGTCTGGTGAATGATGATGAACAGCATTTCATCGTGTTCTTCAGGGTCGGATTTGGGGTGTTGTAAGTCGATCAGGTTATCGACTTTGAGGTAGGCGGCATAGGTCAGCATAGGGTGTCTTCAGATTGGCTATTTATTTGTGCGTGGGATGCTAACCGGATTTGGATCAGGGCGCACGGAGAAGACAGAACAGGGTGAGTGTTACCCGGTGGAAGGCGAGTTATACGAAAGTGTTACCGTGGTGGCGCGGGAGCCTTAATTTGCCCCTGTAATGTAGGAGTTCAGTCCCCTGAGCGACAGGAAGTATAAGCAACCGCTGAATTTAAACATTGGCAATAACGTTGTTATTCACCGGCCCGGCTGCTTCCTGTCGCCCACAGAGTAGCCTCCGACAAAAGCTCCTCTAGCCATCGCCAATGTTCAAGGCCTCAGGGCTGCAAACGCTGCACGGTCCAGACATGGCCTTCGCGCTGATACATAAAGCGATCATGCAGCCTTCCGCTGCGGCCCTGCCAGAATTCGATGCGTTGCGGCACGACCCGGTAGCCGCCCCAAAACGGCGGAAGCGGAATCTCATCCTGACCAAAGCGCTCTGTCATTTCCTGGTAGGCGCCATCGAGGGCCTCGCGGGATGAAATGCTCTGGCTTTGGTGGCTGGTCCAGGCGCCAATCTGGCTGGCCCGGGGGCGGGAGTGGAAATAGGCTTCAGATTCCGACTCGCTGAGTTTTTCAGCTTCCCCATACACAATCACCTGGCGTTCGAGCGGTAACCATGGGAAATGCAGGCTGGCCCTGGGGTTCGCAGCCAGGTCGCGGCCCTTGTTACTTTCGTAATTGGTGTAAAAGACGAAGCCCTCTTCGGTTAATCCCTTTAGCAAAACGACACGCTGGCTCGGCTGGCCGCTGGCGTCTACGGTAGCCAGCACCATGGCGGTTGGGTCCGAGTTCAGGTCGGCTTCTACGGCCTGGCTCATCCAGTGCTCGAACTGCGCCAGGGGGTTGGCGTCGAGATCTTCACGGTTCAGACCGCCGCGCAGATAATCGCGTCGAATGTCTTCAAGTTTCATCCTGTTCTCCTGAGAAAGGGCTCATTGCATGTGCCTTAACGAGTCTGGCACTGCGGGCAGAAAAAGGTACCCCGGTTGCTGGTGCGCAGTTCGCGAACAAGCGTTTCGCAACGGTGGCAAGGAAGTCCGGTGCGTCCATATACATTAAGCGACTGCGCAAAGTAGCCCGGTTTACCATCGCCGCCCACAAAGTCGCGTAGCGTAGTACCGCCCTGGCTGATCGCCAGCGCCAGTACCTGCTTGATGTTACTGACCAGCCGCTCGCATTCTTTACGGGTGATGCGACCGGTTGGTTTATGCGGGTAAATACCGCTTAGAAACAGCGCCTCGTTGGCATAAATGTTCCCCACGCCCACCACAATACGCGCATCCATTATAAAGGTTTTGATCCGTGTCGTGCGTTTGCGACTTTTTTTGAACAGATAGTCGGCGGTAAAAGCATCGGTCAATGGCTCGGGGCCAAGGTGCGCGATCAGTTCATGCTCGTCGATCGGAGCCTCGGTATAGAGCCAGGCACCAAAACGACGCGGGTCGTTGTAACGCAGGCGCACGCCGTTATCGAGCTCAAGGTCGATGTGATCGTGCTTGCCCGGTGTCGGGTCATCAAGCAACACCCGCACGCTACCCGACATGCCCAGATGCACAATCAACATGCCCCGTTCCAGCTCGATCAGCAGATATTTGGAGCGACGATGCGTCGCCAGAACACGCTGGTCCTGAACCTGTAACGGCAATTCCGGCGGCACCGGCCAGCGCAACCGGGCGTCACGCACCGTAACCCGACTTATGCGGCGGTTCAAAATGTGCGGTTCGATACCGCGCCGGGTGGTTTCGACCTCAGGTAATTCAGGCATGGGTTTCCTATGGCATGGGCGAAGGCTATCACTCAAGTTTCGAAGTTCGGTTCACGTCTGAGGTATTGGACCGCACCGGATGCAGGGTATGCCTCTGTGGGGTCGGCGTGAATCCTTCCTTGGAGCCTAGGCCGCAGCATCCCTGCTGCGGACTACCCCACAGAGGCACACCCAGCACCCGGTCCTAGTCTTCTGAGCGAACTTCAAAACTTGAGTGATTATACACCGTTTGATTGCCCGCTCTGGCAAGCAAAAGACACAAAAAAGCCGAAGGCGATTTCCGGCTCCGGCTTTTAATCTGTAGTTTCGAAGTTTGCAACAGGCTAAGTATCAGGTGCCGGTTATACCTCTCCGGGGGAGTTCGCAGCATGGATGCTGCGATCTAGGCCCCATGGACGGGTTCACGCCGACCCCGGCGATATAACCGGTGGCTGATACGTACTCTTGGCAATAAGTCGATTAGCCCTTCATGGATTTGAAGAACTCGTCGTTGGTCTTGGTCTGCTTCAGTTTGCTGGTCAGGAAGTCGATCGCGGCGACGTCTTCCATCTCGGCCAGCAGCTTGCGCAGAATCCACATGCGTTGCAGCTCTTCCGGGCTGGTCAGCAGCTCTTCACGACGGGTGCCGGAACGGCGCACGTTGATTGCCGGGAAAATGCGCTTTTCAGCGATCTTGCGGTCCAGGTGCACTTCCATGTTGCCGGTGCCCTTGAACTCTTCGTAGATCACTTCGTCCATCTTCGAGCCGGTATCGACCAGGGCTGTTGCCATGATGGTCAGTGAACCGCCTTCCTCGACGTTACGCGCGGCACCGAAGAAACGCTTGGGGCGTTCCAGGGCGTGGGCGTCGACACCACCGGTCAGTACCTTGCCGGAGCTTGGTACGATGGTGTTGTAGGCACGGGCCAAGCGGGTAATGGAGTCGAGCAGGATAACAACGTCCTGTTTGTGCTCGACCAGACGCTTGGCCTTCTCGATCACCATTTCCGCGACCTGAACGTGACGGGCCGGTGGCTCGTCGAAGGTTGACGCGATCACTTCGCCGCGCACCGAGCGCTGCATGTCGGTCACTTCTTCCGGGCGCTCATCAATCAGCAGCACGATCAGGTGTGTTTCCGGATTGTTGCGGGTAATCGCCTGGGCCACGTGCTGCAGCATCAGGGTTTTACCGGCCTTCGGTGGCGATACAATCAGGCCACGCTGACCTTTCCCGATGGGCGACACCAGATCGAGAATCCGGTTCGCCAGGTCTTCGGTCGAGCCATTGCCGGATTCGAGAATCAGGCGCTCTTCCGGGAACAGCGGGGTCAGGTTTTCGAACAGAATCTTGTTGCGGGTGCTTTCCAGCGGCTCATAGTTGATCTTGTCGACTTTGAGCAGGGCAAAATAGCGTTCGCCCTCTTTCGGCGGCCGGATTTTGCCCGAGACGGTATCACCGGTGCGCAGATTGAAACGTCGAATCTGGCTGGGAGACACATAAATGTCATCAGGGCCGGCCAGGTACGATGCCGTGGCCGAACGCAGGAAGCCGAATCCGTCCTGTAAAATCTCCAACACACCATCGCCCCAGATGTCTTCGCCGCTTTTAGCGTGACGTTTGAGAACGGTGAAAATCAGATCTTGTTTACGAGACCGGTTCAGGTTATCGAGTCCCATTCCCTTGGCAATTTCCAAGAGCTCGGGCACTGGTTTGGTTTTTAAGTCACTCAGGTTCATAGGGTTTGCGGTTTTATTAGTCTTGGGAAGATGATCGGGCAGGCCGCCCGGAGACGTGGTTGGAAGCGTAGATAAAACAGGTTTAAGGCACTATAGGCTGAGTCGGCAGGGGTGTCCAGAAAAGTTTCAGCTCACCCCTGCGGTATTCAGGGCCGGGGTAACCGACCCGAACACTCTATCACAGGTTGCCCTGTATAAACTCGATCAATTGGGTCTTGGACAGGGCGCCGACCTTGGTCGCCACCACTTCACCGCCGCGGAACATCATCAGCGTCGGGATGCCACGAATGCCGTACTTTGGCGGCGTATTCGGGTTTTCATCAATGTTCAGCTTGGCCACAACCATATTATCGGCGTACTCGGTGGCCACTTCTTCCAGAACCGGAGCGATCATCTTGCAGGGGCCACACCATTCGGCCCAGTAGTCGACCAGTACCGGCTTGTCGTTGCCCAGTACGTCGGTTTCGAAGCTGTCATCAGAGACGTTTTTAATGTGTTCGCTCATTAGGTTCTGTACCGTTCTCTTGGCTGATTTAGGAATTGGGTAAATGCGAAACTCGCAAATCGACAAGCAGCCTAACTCAGGAATCCGGCTGCTGTCTATTGGACTGTAGCCAAAGGTGGCTGGTACAGTCCGTTTCCGCACAAAATGACTGCGGCCTGTTCACATTTCAAGGCCCAATCACTGATTTTAAGGTCTAATCGACGTTATCCGCTGTTTTTGGCCAGTTTTTGGGCCGCAGCAACAGCAAAGTAGGTCAAAATGCCATCGGCTCCGGCCCGCTTAAAGGCCATCAGGCTTTCCATCATCACCGCATCCAGGTCCAGCCAGCCATTCTGTGCAGCGGCCTGATGCATGGCGTATTCACCACTGACCTGATAGGCAAAGGTAGGCACCTGCAATTCGGTTTTTACCCGGTGCACGATGTCGAGGTAGGGCATGCCGGGTTTGACCATCACCATATCAGCCCCTTCCTGCAGATCCAGCGCAACTTCGTGTAAAGCTTCATCGCTGTTACCCGGGTCCATTTGATAGCTGGCCTTGTTGCTCTTGCCCAGGTTGCCCGCCGAACCGACGGCATCCCGGAACGGGCCGTAATAGCTGGAAGCGTACTTGGCCGAATAAGCCATGATCTGGGTATTCACCCGCCCGGCCGCTTCCAGTGCCTGGCGAATGGCACCGATGCGCCCGTCCATCATATCGCTGGGGGCTACCACATCGGCGCCAGCTGCAGCTTGTGAAACCGCCTGTCGGACCAGGGTTTCCACAGTAATGTCGTTTAAGACATAACCGTGGTCATCAATAATGCCGTCCTGCCCGTGAGTGGTGAACGGGTCCAGCGCCACGTCACACATGATGCCGAGTTCCGGATAGGCCGCCTTGAGCGTCCGGGTGGCCCGCTGTGCCAGGCCTTCGGCATTAAAGGCTTCTTCGGCCAGCAATGATTTCTTGTCTGCAGGCACGACCGGAAACAGCGCCAGCATCGGAATTCCCAGCGCCACCCAGTCAGCCGCTGCTTCCACCAGCAGGTCAATCGACAAGCGCTCGACACCGGGCATCGAAGGCACGGCCTCGCGCTGTTGTTCGCCTTCAAGCACAAACACCGGATAAATCAGGTCATCGACACTGAGGCGGTGTTCGCGCACCAGGCGGCGCGAGAAGTCGTGCGCACGCAGGCGGCGCAGTCGGGTCTGGGGGAATTGACGCACAGTCGGGCTCCGGGAACATCGATAAGGGAGGCCGAGTCTAGCAAAGGTCGCCTGCTAACAGGAACCACGACTAGTCGCCCCGGCCGGTCTAACTCGCTACAATAGTGGCACTAGCTTATTAGTTGCGCTCCTGATAACTCAAGTTAGAAAGTTTAGTTAGGGTTGGGTGCCATAATCCGTGCCAGATGCCCGGCATGCCTATCCGGGGTCGGGCGGAATGCCGCCCACTCAACCCATCCATGGGGCCTAGACCGCAACATCCTTGTTGCGGACTTCCCCGGATAGGCATGCCGGACACCTGTCACTCAGTGCGGTGCAAACTTTCAAACTTGAGTTATCAGGAACGAGTCCATTTACGGTGGTCTGGCCGACATTTAATTGTCAGACTGGCCCGCGGAGATTCCATGTCAGAGAAAGACACAGCCTCATCCGGCAACGCCACGCCCGAAGACACCACGCATTTCGGCTATCAGACGGTCGCCACCGGCGAAAAGCAAAAGCGCGTGGCCGACGTGTTTCATTCCGTTGCGGCCAAATATGACCTGATGAACGATCTGATGTCGTTTGGTGTGCACCGCTTGTGGAAGAAATACACCATCGAACTTTCCGGGGTGCGCCGGGGGAACCGGGTACTTGATATTGCCGGTGGCACCGGGGACCTGAGTTACGATTTTGCCCGCAAAGTGGGCCCCGATGGTCTGGTGGTGCTGGCGGATATCAACGACTCCATGCTGAAAGTGGGTCGTGACCGTCTTGCAGACCGGGGCATCGCCGGGAATCTGGAGACGGTACAGGCCAACGCCGAGTATCTACCTTTTCCGGATAACCATTTTGACGTCATTACCATGGCATTCGGTTTGCGCAATGTGACCCATAAAGAGAAGGCGCTGGCCGAGTTTAACCGGGTTCTGAAACCGGGCGGCCGGTTGCTGGTGCTGGAGTTTTCCAAGCCCCGAAACGACTTGCTGAGCAAAGCCTATGACGTTTACTCCTTCAAAGCGTTGCCATTGATAGGCCGAGCTGTGACCGGTGACCCGGATAGTTACCAGTACCTCGCTGAGTCGATTCGCATGCACCCGGATCAGGATACGCTGAAATCGATGATGGAAGACGCCGGCCTGGTACAGGTGCGCTACCACAACCTGACTGGCGGTATTGTCGCGCTGCACCGGGGTGTTAAGGCATGAGTCTGTGGCTCTGGCCGCTGCAGCGGCTGATTAACGACGCCCTGTATTACGATGCCCAGGCCCAGCGCAAACTGGCACGGCTGGCCGGGCACAGCATTGTGCTGGCCATGCGCGAGCCGGATATCACCCTGGTGCTGTTTATCGACGCGGGCAGTGAACCGGAGACGGCACAAATTACGCTGGCAACGGATGCACCCGCCAACGCCGATGCCCGGGTCAGCGGCAAGGCCCGCGACCTGTTCAGTGTATTGCGCGCCGAAGACCGGGCCCAGGCGATGATGGTGCATCAAATCGACATTCAGGGTGACACCCGCACTTTTTTCACCCTGCAGGAAGTAATGTCGACGCTCGATATCGACTGGGAAATGGCCCTCGGTGACCGGCTCGGCGACTTGCCGGCCCATGCGTTGGCTGATGGCTTGCGCTTTATTGGTGGCATGGCCAAGGCTCAGGGGCAGTCTTTTGACCGGACGGTCCGTAACTTTCTGCGCGAGGAAAGCCAGTGGCTGGTGCCATCGTCCTTATGGCGCGAGCATGCCCAGGCCGTGCACCAGACCCGGCTGGGGGCTGACCGACTGGGGGCTCGTATTGCCCGCCTGCGCCAGCAATTGGATGCCCAGAACAACAAACGGGGCACATCGTGACGCTGATTCGACTGATACGTATCGCCTGGATTCTCAGCCGCTACCGCCTCGATACCCTACTGCAGCACCAGCAAGTGCCCTGGCTACTGCGCTTTGGCCAGTACTTTTTCCCGCCTCGCTGGATCATTCCCGCTAAAGGCAGCGAAGGTCGTCGCCTGCGTCTGGCACTGGAAAGCCTGGGTCCGGTATTCATAAAATTCGGCCAGATCCTGTCGACCCGGCGCGATCTGTTGCCTGCCGAAATGGCCACCGAGCTCGCCTACCTGCAAGACAGAGTACCCTCCTTCCCAGGCAGTCAGGCTAGGCGGCTCATTGAAGAAGCGCTGGGCGAGAGCGTCGACACTCTTTTCGCCGAGTTCTCGGAAGCGCCAATGGCCTCTGCCTCCATCGCCCAGGTGCACGCGGCTACCCTGCCGGATGGCAAGTCGGTCGTAATCAAGGTCGTTCGTCCCGGCATCCGTAACGTCATTAGTAAGGACTTGCGCCTGCTGGACCTGATGGCCCGTCTGGTGATGACCATACCCGACGGTCGCCGGCTAAGGCCGATCGAGGTGGTGGAAGACTTTCGCCGCACCATCCTTGATGAGCTGGATTTTCTGCGCGAAGCCGCCAACATGGCTGCTTTGCGCCGCAATTTTGAAGGCTCGGGCTCGTTGTACATTCCCTGGGTGCACTGGGATTACACCCGTAAGAATGTACTGGTCATGGAGCGCATCAGTGGAATGCCGGTCTCGGATACCGAGGCGCTCAACGCCGCTGGCATCAACATGAAAGTGCTGGCTGAGCGCGGCGTAGAAATCTTCTTCACCCAGGTGTTCCGGGATTCGTTCTTCCACGCCGACATGCACCCCGGCAACATCTTTGTCAGCCGTGAGCACCCGGAATCACCGCAATACATAGGCATCGATTGCGGCATCGTCGGCTCGCTGTCGCGGGAAGACCAAAGCTACCTTGCCCAGAACCTGCTGGCCTTTTTTAACCGGGACTATTACCGCGTAGCCGAGCTGCACGTCGAATCCGGCTGGGTACCTGCCCACACCCGGGTTAACGAATTCGAATCGGCGATTCGCAGCGTCTGCGAGCCTATTTTTGAAAAGCCGCTGGCCGAGATTTCGTTTGGTCTGCTGCTGGTGCGACTGTTCCAGACGGCACAGCGCTTCGACATGACAGTTCAGCCACAGCTGGTGCTGCTGCAGAAAACCCTGCTGAACATAGAAGGCCTGGGCCGGCAGCTCTATCCACAGCTGGACCTTTGGGCCACCGCCAAGCCGTTCCTCGAAAACTGGGTACGCGAACAGGTCGGTCCCAAGCGTTTCATCAACACCCTGCGCCAACACGGCCCGAGCTGGCTGGCAAAAGCCCCGCAAATGCCGGACCTGGTGCACGATACGTTGCTGAACCTGCGTAAAATTGGCGGTGTTGAGCAGCGCATCGCCGCTCAGCTGGAAGCCGGACGCAAGGAACGAAAGCAAGGTCAGCGCCGTTTTGTTCGTAGACTGGGGGCCGCTTTGTTACTGGCCGGTGTGATTCTGATTCCTCAACCTGCACTCTGGCTGCAGAGCCTGTCGACCGGCCAGTGGGTCGGTTTGGCGGTTGGGGCTGTTTTATTACTGTGGCCGTAGTCCGCGGTGGCTACCGGTGATGCCTCTGCGGGGTCGGCGTGAACCCGTCCATGGGGCCTAGACCGCAACATCCATGTTGCGGACTTCCCCGCAGAGGCATCACCGGCAGCCGCCGCTCGCATTGTGCAAACGCCGAAATTTGAGTAAATAATCGCTGCAACAAAACGTTAAAGGTTGTGTCATATGATGGACGTTCTACAGCAATTGGCCGACACTCTGGAGGCCCGCAAGGGTGCCAGTGCCGATGATTCCTATGTTGCCTCCCTGTATGCAAAGGGGCTCGACAAAATACTGGAAAAGGTCGGGGAAGAGTCCGTCGAGACCATACTGGCGGCAAAAAACGCAGCGGCCGATCCCTCCCAGAACGACAAAGTCATCTCTGAGACGGCGGACCTCTGGTTTCATACGCTGGTGATGCTGGCAGCGCTGGATTTGTCACCGCAGCAGGTCACCGACGAACTGGCGCGGCGCTTTGGTTTGTCGGGTCTGGAAGAAAAGGCATCGCGCTCAACCGATTGAGCACTTGACCTGACCCCCTGATCTGGGCGCAAATAGAGCATCTTTTCAGATGTATTACAGGCCTGAAGGTCCGGGATGCATCTGTACAAACACCGGTTGGTTTTCGACAGGCGAAAACTGACAACACCATCCTAAGAGGGTAGCAACATGGGTTTTGGCGGCATTTCTATCTGGCAACTGTTGATTGTACTGGCCATCGTACTGCTGATTTTCGGCACCAAACGGCTCAAGGGCCTGGGTGGCGACATGGGCAGTGCCATCAAGAGCTTCAAAAAAGCGGTGAACGAAAACGACGAGGAAACCGTCGCGTCCGAGAAGAAATCTGAGGAAGAGAAAAAGGCAGCACTGGAGAAGAAAGACGCCCAGTTTGCTGAAACCGAGCAGGAAACCACCAAGAAAACCGATACCAGCGCCCACTAAACCGGGTCGCGCATCTGTTTTATGGCCGGGCTGCCCGCTGGGTGGCCGCCACTGATCTGTTGAGAGCTCATTATGTTCGACATCGGTTTTACCGAATTGATGCTGCTGGCCGTCATTGGCATGGTGGTCATCGGGCCCGAGCGTTTGCCAGGCGTGGCCCGCACCCTGGGGCGGACCGTCGGCAAGGCGCGGCGTTTTATGACCGGGCTGCAGAACCAGCTTGAACAGGAAGTGCGGCTGGATGAACTGAACAAGAAGATCATGGCCGAAACCAAAGGCCAGACGTTCAAGAATAACGATGAAACCGGGTCCACCGAGGCGCGGCATGAAAGTGAAGATGCGGAAGTGCCATCCATTGCCCCCAAGTCTGCGCTCGATGAAACTGCCCAGGCTGAACTGGAAGGTGATATTCAGGCCGAAGCGGCACTGAGACGCAAGGTGAGCAACGACGCGGCCGCCAGAGCCCGTGTGCAGGATGCAGACGCCCCTAAAGCCTCCAGCAGCTCAGACGCCCCCAACCACTCAAACACCAGGCCCGACGATGAAGTCCGAAAACCCTGAAGATTCCACCATGCCGCTGGTCGCGCACCTGAAAGAACTGCGCGACCGCATGATGCGCTCCATCGCTGTTGTTTTTGTGGTCTTTATTGGTCTGTACTTCCTGGCTGGCGACCTCTACATGATTCTGGTCAAACCGCTGGAAATACTGTTGCCCGAAGGTGGCCAACTGATCGCCACCGGCGTGACCTCGCCGTTCTTCGTGCCGCTGAAACTCACCATCGTGCTGGCGGTGTTTATCTCAGTGCCGTATTTGCTGCACCAGATATGGGGTTTCATAGCGCCGGCCCTGTACAAGCATGAACGCCGGGTGGCGATTCCGCTGTTTATCTCCAGCGTGCTGCTGTTCTATGCCGGGGTCAGCTTTGTGTATTTCGTGGTGCTGCCGCTGGTGTTCGGCTTCTTCACCTCGGTAGGGCCGGAAAACATCAACCTGATGCCGGATATCGGCAACGTGCTCGACTTCTGTCTGAAGTTGTTCTTCGCGTTTGGTATCGCCTTTGAAATACCGATTGCGACCTTCTTGCTGGTGCGGGCGGGCATCGTCTCGGTCGACGCGCTGTCGGCCAAACGACCCTACATCTTCGCCGGCTGTTTTGTGATTGGCATGCTGCTAACACCGCCGGATGTCATTTCTCAAACCATCCTGGCGGTGCCGATGTGGCTGTTGTTTGAGCTGGGGCTGGCATTCGCCCGACTGATTCCAAAGGCCAAAATCGAAGAAGCGGCTGAACTGGACTGATCAGTTCGGCCGGTCAGACTTGTCTTGGTCATCTTCATCGACGACTTCGCCTTCGATGACCCGGTGCCCTCTGTTACCCGGGCGCCGCCCGGTAGCCTGCTCCTGGCGACGCTGGGCTTCTTCATAGGCCTTTTTGAAGCGCGATGCGAACAAAGGCCGTCCGGTGATCTTCATTTTTACGGCGTTGATGATGGCCAGGCCAATGCCCACAGCGGCCAGCGCCAGCACCAAAAAGAGCCCGATCCAGAAAAAGAACACCAGCAGGGCAAGCCCAATGATGGCGGCGAGAATGCGCACAAACGGTGACATAGAATCTATCCTGAATGAAGTATGTATGGAGCGAGCCATGGCGGACCTCCGTGTGGTCTTAAGGACCATTGGGGTGTAAATGCGGTTAGCTTTTCACAAAACAACGCTGGTTTCAGGGCCAAAGGTCATAATTTGCCCGCAGTTTACGCCCTGAAGACACTGAATTCACGCCCGAACGGACACAATAACCAGAGCAACAGGGAGAAAACTGATGGCACACGCACTCATTCGCTGGGGCATTCTCGGCGCTGGAAACATCGCCTATAAACTCGCCGACGCGGTCGCACAGGACCCCGACAGTGAGCTGGTCTCGGTGGCCTCAAACACCCCGGGCAAGGCCGATACCTTTGCCAGCGCGGTCGGCATCTTGGCCGATGACAGCTACCAGAGTCTGGTCGAACGACCAGACATCGACGTGGTGTACATTGCCACCACTCACAATTTCCATTACGACAATGCCGTGCTGGCGCTGAACCATGGCAAGTCAGTGCTGATCGAAAAACCCTTTACCGTCAATGCCGACCAGGCCCGCAAACTGGCCGAGCTGGCGCAGTCTAAGGGATTGTTCCTGATGGAGGCTATCTGGACCCGCTTCCTGCCCACCATGATCGAACTTAAACAGCGATTGCAGAGCAAGGCCATCGGTGAGGTGCAGCACATGAACCTCACCTTCGGGGGCTTTGCGCCCGATAAATACCGACCGCGCCTGATCGATCCGGCACTGGCCGGCGGTGTAACGCTCGATATGGGCATCTACCCAATCAGTTTTGTCTGCTATCTGGCGGGCGACCTGCCCGTTGAAGTCCAGTCTCTGTGCCAGTTCAGCGACACCGGCGTCGACGAGCGCGCCACTTATCAGTTCCGCTTCGCCAGCGGCATGACCGCCTCCATCGCTACCAGCTTCAACCTGAAAATGAAGCAGGAGGCGATGCTCTATGGCAGCACCGGTTACATCGAATACCCGGACTTTCAGGCCGGCAGTGCCTTTGCCATTCACCACCATGGCGGCGCCAACGAGGTCGACGACATATCCGCGGTACAGCTCGATCAGTTTGAAAACGGCTTCGTTTACCAGGTAGCGGAAGTGGTGCGCTGTCTGCGCGCCGGCGAGCTGGAAAGCCCGGTGATTCCTCTGCAGGAGACCGTAGCGATCATGGCCCTGATGGACCGCATGCGGGAGCAGTGGGGCCTGCGCTATCCGTTTGAGTGAGGCGAGTCCTGAGTTGGGCAGTCAAGTTTCGCGGGAGCTAAGTGTGAGCGTCGGATGCCGGTGGTGCCTCTGCAGGGGAGTCCGCAGCAGGGACTAAAACGCCGGGAGCGTTTTAACATGAGCGCAGCGAGCCCGAAGGGTGAATCCCATGGAAGGGATTCATATCCTGCGGTCTAGGCTCCATGGATGGATTCACGCCGACCCTGCAGAGGCACCACCGGTAGCCGTCGCGGACCAGGGCCACTCAATACACCCCGCGAAACCTGACTGTCCAACTCAGGACAGCAGCTGTATGCCAAGCACTGCTAGCAGCGATATCGGCAAACTAACCAGAATCACCGCGGCAATATCGTCTTTCGGGCCGTTATAGTGGCTGGCGAGCAGGTAGCTGATCACCGCCACCGGCATGCTGGCCTGCAGTAGCAGGGTTTGTTGCACCAGAGGCGAAAGCGGCAGGGCCAGGCAGACCAGCAGGGCGGCGGTCAGGCCAATGGCGACCCGGGCGAACGACAAGCCGATAATGCGGCCCAATCGGTCGAGCTGGCGTACATCGATGCCCGCCAGTGATTTGCCCAGAAGCAGCAGCATGATCGGCAGCGTCATTCCAGACAGTAACGACAAGGTCGACAGCACGGCCTCGGGCCGGGGCGCGTCGGTCAGGCGCCAGATCACTCCGGCGATCAGGGCCAGAATCGAGCCGTTGCGCAGAATCGACTTCAGACTAAAGCTGCCCGACAGCAGACCCACGCCCAGGGTGAAATGGCTGATCTGCACCACCGTTGAAATGAGAACGGCGTGGATCAGGGCATCCGGCCCCAGCAGAGCAAACACCAGAGGAATGCCCAGGTTGCCGGTGTTGGGGTTGACCAGCATGGGTAAGTACCCACGCACCGCCAGGCCACTGACGTGCAACAGAATGGCACCCAGCAGCGCACTGATCGCCAGAACGCCAATTATGGCCCAGAGCGTGCCAGAGAGGCTCAGCAATTCGGCATCCATGCTCAGCAGGGCGCTCAGTATCAGCGTTGGCAGGCCGATGTGAGTGACCAGAGTAGCCAGCGAGGGCGAGTTCAGCAGGCTGGTTTTACGCGCCAGGCCGTAGCCCAGGGCGGCGCAGAACAACACGGGAATCAGGGCATTTACGTAAGCGAGTAGCACAGGCGTACCGGGACAGACTGGGCCGTCAGTATATCGGGCCCGATGCCGGTTCGAACAGATTCGAGCTTGGCATTTTCAATTGATACGTTGTAACATCTCTAAATCAGCGCTGATTTCTGCGAACCCGAACCCTGTTAAGGAAGAACACGACATGACCCTCAAATCGACACCTGCCCTGTTTGCCCTGAGCCTGGTCGCACTGGCCACCAGTGCCCAGGCCGAAACCGAACGCCAGCTCGGTGCCCACGCGCATGGTGCGGCACAGTTAACCTTGGCTGGCGAGAATCAGGCCCTGGCCGTCAGTCTGGATACACCCGCTTATAATCTGGTTGGTTTCGAGCAGGCCCCTGCCGATGATGCTCAACGAGACCAGGTTGCCTCGGCATTGGCGATTCTGGCGCGGGCCGATGCCGTGCTTGAATTGCCGGCAGCAGCTCAGTGTACTTTGACCGAACAGACTGTTGATGCCGACACCTGGTCGGGTATCGAGGCTCACGATGATCACGGGCACGATGAAGAACACCACGATGAGCACGAAGAGGAACATCATGATGAACATGGCGACGAGCATCATGATGACCACGGGCATGAAGCAGAGCATCATGACGACCATGCCCATGAAGACGAACATCATGACGACCATGATCATGACCACGAAGAAAGCGCTCACTCCGACGTGCTTGTCGAGTGGACCTATCGCTGCGAAAATCCCGATGCATTAAGCACGGTCACGGTGTCGGCATTCGAACATTTTCCCAATTTGACCGACTTGCAGGTACAGTACATCGGCGATGACTGGCAAGGTGGCGCTCAACTGACACCGGCCAACTCCCGTCTTACCCTGAACTGATTCGCTTGTGACCCGGGGGTGCCACCGGTACCCCGACGGTCCGTTCTCCGTTCAACCAATAGAGGCCCCCATGGCGGACGCTCTGAGTATTGAGTCCCTGGCTTATCGCTGGCCCGGCCAGCAGCACAACACCCTTACGATCGACCGGCTTCGGCTTCCGGCCGGGTCGAGCCTGTTCGTCCGTGGCCCGAGTGGCAGTGGCAAAAGCACGCTGTTGAACCTGCTGGCAGGTGTGCTGGTGCCTACACAGGGGCGGATTCAGGTGCTTGATCAACCTTTGTCAGAGCAATCGGGCAAGGTGCGGGACCGTTTCCGGGCAGACAACATTGGTTATATCTTCCAGCAATTCAATTTGTTGCCCTATTTGTCGGTGATCGACAATGTGATGTTGCCCTGCCGACTGTCGCGTCGCCGTCACGACAAGGCGTTGTCGGAAGCGAGCAGTCTGACCGACGCCGCGGCCGATCGGTTAACCCGGCTGAACATCCCCGAGGCTCTCTGGCATCAGCGCGTTTCGGCGCTCAGCGTTGGCCAGCAGCAGCGTGTTGCTGCGGCAAGGGCGCTGATGGGCCTGCCTGAACTGGTGATCGCTGATGAACCGACCTCGGCCCTCGATCAGGACAATGTGGATAACTTTATGGACGTGTTGACCGGCCAGTGCCAGGCATTGGGTAGCGCACTGGTGTTTGTCAGTCACGACCGCCATCTGGCGCGCTGGTTTGATCAGGAGCTGGAGTTAGCGCCGGAATCCCGTACCCAGAGCGGGGCCACCTCATGAACTGGATTCGTCTCGCCCTGGCCAGCCTCTGGAATCGTCGTACTACCGCCCTGCTGACGCTGGGCATGGTGGCGCTCAGCCTGTCTTTGCTGCTGACCGTTGACCGGGTGCGTGAAGACACCCGTGCCAGTTTCTCCAACACCCTGTCGGGTACCGATCTGATCGTAGGCGGTCGTACCGGATCGCTGAATCTGCTGCTTTATTCGGTGTTCCGCATCGGCAACGCCACCAACAACATCAGCTGGGAAAGCTATGCCGACCTGCGCCGCAACTCGGCCGTGGACTGGAC
The DNA here is from genome assembly GCA_018402545.1 of Saccharospirillum sp. GTDB lineage: Bacteria > Pseudomonadota > Gammaproteobacteria > Pseudomonadales > Natronospirillaceae > Saccharospirillum. The sequence continues at coordinate 396,746 of JAGYIL010000002.1, forward strand.
GGTGCCGCTGTCGCTGGGTGATTCGCACCGGGGTTATCGGGTCATCGGCACCACCACCGACTATTTCGATCACTATCAGTATGGTCGCAATCAATCTCTGAGCTTCCAGAGCGGCCAGCCATTCGACGATGTCTATGACGTTGTGCTCGGCGCTGAAGTGGCGGAGGTACTGGACTACCAGCTCGGCGATGAACTGGTGGTTGCTCATGGTCTGGGCACTACCAGTTTCGAAAACCACGATGACAAACCCTTCACGGTGGTCGGCATTCTTGAGGCCACCGGCACACCGGTAGATCGTAGTGTGCATGTGCCGCTGGAAGGAATAACTGCCATGCACGTCGACTGGCAACAAGGTGTTAAGTTGCCGGGTTTTGAGATTTCAGCGGATGAAGCGCGCGAGATGGATTTGACGCCGGAAAGCGTCACCGCCGTGCTGGTGGGCATGAAATCCCGGGTGCAGACGTTTTCGTTTCAACGGCTGATCAACCAGTATCGCGCGGAGCCGCTGTCGGCGATTATCCCCGGTGCGACCCTGCAGGAACTGTGGCAATTGATTGGCATTGCCGAAAATGCGCTGATCGCGGTCTCCTTTATGGTGGTGGTGACCGGTTTGCTGGGCATGGTGACGGTGATTCTGGCCGGTCTGAACGAGCGTCGCCGGGAAATGGCGATATTGCGGGCACTGGGCGCCAGGCCCGGCCATATTCTGGGCCTGCTGATGCTTGAATCCGGCCTTTATGGCGTTGCCGGGTTGCTGGCCGGGCTGTTGTTGCACTGGGGCGTGATAGCGCTCGCCAGTATTTGGGTTCAGGGCACCTACGGCATACAATTAACGCTGGCGCTGCCCTCGCCCACCCTGTTGTTGGTATTGGCAGGCTTTGTCGGCCTGGCATTTCTGGTGGGGTTGTTGCCGGGCTGGAAGGCCTACCGGCAATCGCTGTCGGATGGTCTGACCGCCACCACCTAACTCACGCGTTTCGGATGTAACGATGAACAGTACAGTATGGAAAAACACGCTTTGTCTGGCGTTCAGCACGCTGTTGCTGGCCAGTTTCGCAGTTACGGTTCAGGCGCGTGAAGCCACCGAAATCCAGTGGGATGATCTGATGCCCGCCAATTTCAGCTACAAAAGCCTGCGCGAGCAGATCGATTTCAGCCAATACGACCTGAGCAGTCTCAGCGACGATGACCCCGAGGCGCAACGGCTCTATTCCGATATGACCCAGGCGCTTGCCAACGCCCCGGTGGTCGATGCCCTGGGTGGTGCCAATATCAAACTGGCCGGGTTTGTTGTGCCGCTGGAAATGGATGGTGATGCGGTCTACAGCTTTTTGCTGGTGCCTTATTACGGCGCCTGCATTCACACCCCGCCACCGCCTTCGAACCAGATCGTCTTTGTGCAAACCCAGGGTGGTTACGAGATGGGGCCTATGGATGAACCGGTCTACGTCAGCGGTATCCTGATGATCGAAGCCCAGCAGTCAGAGCTGGGCAGTTCCGGTTATACCCTCTATGCCGGAAACATTGAGCCCTATCTTTAAGGGGCTTTTTCACCTTTTTCTGGATATCGACTTTACGCACTGCCACCTGGAGTGGCTGGTGCGTGCATTCTTTTTTGAAACCTGAACCAGAGCCCTTTATGCTCTAATTCATTGACTGACGATGAATGCCAAAACAAGGTGGGCGGCGCAACAAGCCCCATTCAGTCATCCCCCTTTTTAACACTATGTTTTCAAAAGATAAGGAACACCATGAAAAGGATTCTACTCGTCTTGCTGCTCATCGTGGTTGGCGGCTATGGCGCTGCGCACTGGCACGTTACCCGCACGGTTCAAAGCCAGCTGGATCAGGCGGCCTTGATGGCTGAAGGTGTCGGCCGTCTTACCTATGGCCAGATCTGGGTAATACCGACGGGTGAAATTCGGGTTCACAATCTGGATTTTTCTGCACACGGCCAGGGCGGCGATGTTCGCATCGAACGCGCCTCTCTGGAAACCGATAACCTGCTCGAACTGGTGCAACTGGGCCAGACACTGAGCAACGACGACATACCGCAAAGTCTCGCACTCAGACTCAGCGGCATTGAACTGGATCTGGATTCAATGCGGCCGCTGGTCGATAACAATGCCCAGCAACATATGCTGGCCGCCGGCTGCGGCGATGAACGCACCTATTTTAATTTTACCGACCTCGACACCATGGGCTATCGCCAGACCCGCTCCGACATGACGCTGGAATACCGGCTCTCGCCCGAACGCGATAACTTGCAGGTCGAGGGCGAATTTACCACAGAATCCATGTACCGGATGAGCACCCGCCTCGAGGTAGCGCTGGCTGATGGCCAGGGGCCCGCCGCGCTGATGGGTGCGACCCTGAATCAGGTGCAAATACGAGTAGACGATTTGGGCTACGTGCCCGAAGTAATGTCGTTTTGTGCTCGCGAGACAGGCCTTAGTATCGACGCCTACAAAACACGTCACGTAAATGCCTGGGAACAGTTGTGGCAGGAGCAGGGTGTGGTATTGGCCGATAACGTGGTCGAGGCCTATGCGACCTACATTGAGCGACCCGAGAGCCTGCGAGTGGAAAGTTTTGCCCGGCTGAACGCCATGCAAATGATGATGGTCTCCGACCCTCAGGCGATTCTGGACCTGATTGCACCACAAATTGTTGTCAACGACGGTCAACCCAGCCCGCTGCAATTAACGCTGGCCTTGCCGCAGCGCTTGCCAGAGCCAGACAATGCCCAGTCACAGCCTGAGGTGCCTCAGGCTGAGCCGGAACGACCCACCCCCGAGCCAACACAAACCGAACAGGCACCCCGGGTCATTGAAGTGCCGGTCTCCGACCTCGCCGACTGGCTGAATTCGGATATAATCATAAACCTGGCCGATGGCCGGGAGTTTCGCGGTGAAATCGAAAGCCTGAACAACGAAGAAATCCAGTTCAAGCAATCGGTCTTTGGCGGCACCATGGTGATGCCTCTGGCACGGGACACCATTCGCCGGGTTCGGGTAGTCAACCCCTGATGGGTTTCCTCCTGCAAACCGCGGAGTCTCAGTCGCGCTGACACAGCGCGACTGACAGCCGCATAACGCGCTTTCCGGTAATTAGAATGATGCAAAAGGCGATGGGCCAGGCGACCACATAAGCCTGTGCCCAGCGGCCAAGAAAGCCATTGCCGATGCCGGTGTTCAATGCCGTAATCACCGCCGTCATAATGGTAACCATAAGCACCGACATCAAAAATGCCTGCACGATGGGCTGGTAACGTTTTGAGAACATGGCCTGCAACCTTAAAATTAGATAACCCTAATATTATAACCGGGTTGACGGTGCAGGTTAACCCGCTTTAACCACCCTAACCCGAAACGACCGGCCTTTGATTCGCCCCCGGCCCAGCTTGTCCAGCGCGCGTTTTTTGGCGCCCCGCGCCACGGCGACGTAGGTGCTTTGGTCGTAAACGGAAATCTTCCCAACCTCGGCGCCGTCAATTCCCTGCTCGCCGGTCAGCGCACCCAGTACATCGCCGGGGCGTACTTTCTGTTTTTTGCCGCCGTCGATCTGCAGCGTAATCATCGGCGCCGGCTGTGGCCGAAAATGCGCGTGTACGGCAGGCGGCAGCGCTTCGGGTTCGAGCGTGGTATTCAGGTATCCTTCGAGTGCCGCCAGCCGGTGACCTTCCCGGTCACTGAACAGGGTGCAGGCAATGCCCTGGCTGCCAGCACGACCGGTACGGCCAATGCGGTGCACATGCACTTCCGGGTCCAGCGCCATGCGGAAGTTGATCACTGCATCGAGCGCATCGATATCAAGCCCGCGCGCGGCGACATCGGTTGCCACCAATACCGAGACACTCTTGTTGGCGAAAGTCACCAGCGATTCGTCGCGCTGGCGCTGATCCAGATCCCCGTTCAGGGCGATGGCGCTGTGGCCGGCGGCACTCAGGGCATCGGCAACGTCCAGGGTTTCGGCCCGGGTATTACAGAACACCACGGCGCTGGTCGGCTGGTGGTGTGCCAGCAGACGCAGCAGAGCGTCGAGCCGGTCTTCATCATTACCAACGCGAAACAGACTTTGGGTAATGCTGGAACTGTCGTGCCGGGCTTCGACTTTCACCATGACCGGCTCGACCATGATGTGATCAGCCAACTGCTTGATCTGATCGGGAAAGGTCGCGCTGAACAACAGGGTTTGCCGTTGTTTTGGAACCGATTCGAGAATCGACTCCAGCACCGGCTGAAACCCCATATCGAGCATCCGGTCGGCTTCATCGAGCACCAGGGTATTCACGTTTTCAAGCACCAGGGTACCCTTGCGGACATGCTCTTCAATACGACCGGGTGTTCCCACAATAATGTGAGCCCCGTGTTCAAGTGACCCGATTTGCGGGCCAAAGGGCATGCCACCACAGAGCGTCAGTATCTTGATGTTATGAATGCCCCGCGCCAGGGTACGCAATTCCTTCGCCACCTGATCGGCCAGTTCCCGGGTCGGGCACAGCACCAGGGTCTGAATCCGAAAGCGTTTAACATCGAGTTTGTTCAACACGCCCAAACCAAACGCCGCCGTCTTGCCAGAGCCGGTTTTGCCCTGCCCAATCACATCCCGCCCGGCCAGAATATCGGGCAAGCTGCTGGCTTGAATCGGCGTCATCTGGTGGTAGTCGAGCGATGCCAGAGTGCTCAGCAGATCGGGGTTTAACGGCAGGGTGGAAAAATCAGTTTGGCTCACAATCGGGTCTCTTGGTTGGCTAACTTGGGTAGCCTGGGGCAAATGGGCGCGCATTGTACGCTTTGTAACCAGCTTGCCCAAGTGGTATTGGGAAACTTCGGGTTGCTTCGGTAGGGTTTGCTGTTGTGCCAGGAGTGCGTGCCAGCCACCGGGTAGGTCTATCCGGGGTCGTCGTGAATCCATCCATGGAGACTAGACCGCAACATCCCTGTTGCGGACTACCCCGGATAGACCTACCCGGCAGCTGTCACTTGAGCTGGTATGAGCATTTAACTCAAGGCAAATCATGTGTTGCAATCTTCTGTAAGCTCGAAGCTCGAAGCTCGAAGCTCGAAGCTCGAAGCTCGAAGCTCCTAACTCCGCTCCTTAATCCGAATCGGCGTAATAGTCAGGGCGTCATCGTCTTTGGATAGGTAGAGCACGCCCTCGGTGATGCTGCACTGGAAAGTCATTGAGCGCTCGAACCAGCCGGTCAGGGCATCCAGGTCCTCTTCCGAGAATTCCCAGATTTCAAGCTCGGGCAGGCGCGCCAGGGCGGCTTTGTTCTGGGCGAGCCAGAGGGGCACGGTGCGTCCACCGTAAGTGTAGAGTTTTACCGCTTTGGCCTGGGCGCTGGCTTTGCGTAGCCATTTTTCATCCGGCTGACCGAAGGCCACCCAGAGAGTGATATCGCCGGTTAAATCGCGCTCCGCCAGTTCCGGTTCGCCTTCATCGCTCAGGCCTTTGGAGAACGTCAGAGTCTCGGAGGCATTGAGCATGAACGCCAGCAGCCGCACCATAATGCGGTTGGGAGTCTCAGACGGGTGTTGCGCCAGGCTGAAGGCATGTTCCTGATAATAGCCCCGGTCCATATCGGAAATATTCAGCCGCGCTTTCAGCACGGTGGCTTTGAGTGCCATGATGGTGGTGCTCGTATTGAGTGAGGCGTGGGAGTGTACTGCAGCGGCGGTGATGAACAAAGTGGTGCATCCCAGGGATGCAAAACCCGGCAGCTACAATGGCTGCCGGGGTACTGCCGGAGAGCGCTGTGTCAGGCCGCCTGCCTGACTTGATCAGCGCTCCCCACCTTAGGCGCTAGGGGGCCCGGCTTTCTGCTTCCCGGGACTTCGCGCCTGTTGCTCCGGCGTCTGCTGTCCTTTTTCCAGACGAATCGCTTGCTTGGGCTCTCTCCAGGTCAGCGGCACTTCGGACGACTGCTGGCCCAGGCCGATGTCTTTTTGCAAGTGGCTGTTCAGGTGTTCGGCAACATAACGCTCGGCGCGTTTTTCCTGCAACCAGCGGTTCAGTTCACGGCGCTGGTTAATTCGGTTCATCAGTTTGGTGATCATGATCACTCTCCCGTTTTGCTTGTTTGCATGGTTGAAATGCAAGCGTTGGGAGCAGTGGCAGAAAGCGCGGGGTGTTGATCTCAGGAGGGGTTTGGTAAAACACAATCCTTGTTATACAACGAGCCGCAGGTTTCATCCACGGCTCGCAAGGCTTGTGTCCTTAGTCGAATCGCGGGTGCAACAGCACATTACCGGTGACCGCTGGGGTCACAGTACGGGAGGTGCACAGTTGGCGCATAGCGTGAGCGTATTTCATGGCGTGCCTCCGTAGGTTGTTGCCGTTTGGGCAGATTCGAATTAAGGGTTTGCTAATGAAACGCTGTGTTTCATTAGGTGCAAGATTACTCGAACGGTGACCCTCGCTCAACCCTAAACTTTCAAGGTCTAAAGAATTCATAAGTCTTATGACTTAACGTCCATCAATCAGGCGCTGTCGTCACCCAGACCATCAGCCAGGTAGTCGTCTTTCAGTTTGGTGTAATTGGCCGCGCTGTATTTAAAGAAGCGTTGCTCTTTGTCGGTTAATGGCCGTACCTGGCGCGCTGGTGATCCCATATACACATAGCCTGAGGCCAGCGTTTTGCCGGGCGGTACCAGCGTACCGGCACCAATCACCACCTGGTCTTCAACCACGGCGCCGTCCAGTACCGTTGCGCCGATGCCGATCAACACCTCATTGCCGATGGTGCAGCCGTGCAGGCAGGCCTGGTGGCCGATGGTGACGTCGTTACCGATGGTCAGCGGCCAGCCATCCGGGTTGAAATCGCTGGCGTGGGTAATGTGCAGTACCGCGCCATCCTGAACCGAGGTGCGCGCACCAATACGGATGCGGTGCATGTCGCCTCGCACCACGGCACCGGGCCACACTGAGACATCATCGCCAAGTTCAACATCGCCCAGTACCATGGCGCGCGGATCGATAAACACGCGCTGTCCAAAGTGCGGGGTGTGCCCGCGAAAACTGTGAATGGCCATAATGCTTGCTCCCGAGGGTTTCTTTGGTCAGCATTGTGGCAAGAATTTACTCAGGTTGCATCGATATGCTCAAGCTCTCAGATTTCTGGCGGAACCGGGTGGAAGAAATGGCGGCCATCGATTTGGGCTCCAATTCCTTCCACATGATTGTTGCGCGCCTTGAAAAAGGAGAGCTGAAGGTACTCGACCGCATCAAGGAGCCGGTGCGTCTGGGCTTCGGCTTGAGCGCCGATGGCAAACTGGATGACCTGTCGCAGCGCCGTGCATTGGAATGCCTGGCCCGCTTTGGCCAGCGGATCAGTCACCTGCCTGCCCATGCGGTGCGTGCAGTGGGCACCCGCACGCTGCGCAAGGCGGCGAACGCCGGGCCTTTTCTGGCCAAGGCTGAAACCGCGCTCGGGCATCATATCGATGTTGTGTCCGGGGCTGAGGAAGCCCGGTTGATTTATCAGGGCGTCGCCCAGGGGCTCGATGATGAACTGGATCGTCGCCTGGTCGTCGACATCGGCGGTGGCAGTACCGAGGTGATTGTCGGCGAGCAGTTCCAGCCGCTGCTGCTAGACAGCCTGGGCATGGGGTGCGTCGCCATCATGCGCGACTTTTTTGATGACGGGCAGCTCAGCAAGAAATCCGTTAAAAAGGCCATTACCTTCTGCCTTCAGAAAATTGAACCGGTGCACGACGGCTTCCAGAGCATTGGCTGGCAACGGGCCATCGGTTGTTCCGGCAGCATCAAATCCATCTCCAAAGTCGCCGAAGCCATGACCGGAAACCCGGTCATTACCCGAGCGCTTTTGAATGACCTGTGCGACCAGGCCGGGCAATGTAAAACCGTTGACGACTTTAATCCCAATGGCCTGACGTCTGATCGCAAACCGGTGTTTCTGGGCGGGCTGATTGTATTGCGGGCCGTTTTCGAAGGCCTGGGGCTCGAGACCATGGAGGCCTCCCCCTGGGCATTGCGCGAAGGCCTGCTCTATGACCTGATTGGCCGTTATGATCATGAAGACGTGCGCAGCCGGGGCGTGCAACACCTGGCTGAGCGCTTTCATACCGACACCGAACAGGCCAAGCGGGTGGCCGATACTGCGTTGCGTTTTTTTAACGACAACCTGGCGGCTTTAGGACTTACCCAGCAGGAGCCCTGGTCGAATTACTTGCGCTGGGCAGCTCAGGTAGCGGAAGTCGGCCTCGATATTTCGCACAACCAGTTCCATAAACACAGTGGCTACATCGTCGCCAACTGCGACCTGGCTGGCTTCAGCCACGAGGAACAACAGCGGCTCACCTTCCTGGTGCGCCACCACCGTAAAAAACCCGATCTCAACAAACTGACTGAACTGGGCGAAGACGACCAAATCCTGATGCCCATTCTGCTGGTCATTTTCAGAATTGCGACCGTGCTGCACCGTGCCCGAACCGGCAGTACCTCCGACGGCGTTTCGCTGCGCATCGACGGTGAGCAGATACTGCTTTCCGCCCGCAGCGACTGGTGGGATAACCACGGCCTTACCCAGGCGGACCTTGAGCAGGAAGCTCAGTATTTGAGCAAGCTGGGGTTTGGGTTGTTGTTGCAGCAGTCGTTGACGGAGTAAAAATTAGCTTCGAGCTTCGAGCTTCGAGCTTCGAGCTTCGAGTGGAGAGATTAATGCTTCTCCACGGTTAGTGACGGCTGCCGGGTACTCTTATCTGGGGGAGTCCGCAGCAGGACGCTGCGGTCTAGGCCCCATGGATGGGTTTACGCCGACCCCAGATGAGAGTACCCGGTGGCCGTCACGAACTCCTGGCACAAGACTGCCTTTAACCTCAGGACTTCTTAACGAACTGCGTCAGTATGACGATTTGCTGGCCGTTGACCCGGCCTTCGATGTGCTCTGCGTTGTCTGCTACCAGTGAGATACCTCGAACGGCCGTGCCGCGCTTGGCGGTGAAGTTTGCGCCTTTTACGGTTAGGTCTTTGATCAGGGTGACCGTATCGCCCGCAGTGAGTACCACGCCATTGCTGTCCCGGTGAATGACTTTGTCGTCGTCACTGAGGTGGTCTCCGGTGGCTTGTGCCCAGGCGAGGGTATCGTCGTCCAGATACAGCATATCGAGTAAATCTTTTGGCCAGCCCTCGGCGATCAGCCGGTGCAGCAGTCGCCATGCCATGACTTGTACCGGTGGCTCCTGGCTCCACATGCTGTCGTTCAGGCAGCGCCAGTGATTGGCGTCCATCTGCTCCGGGTGTTCAATCTGGTTCCGGCAGGTGGCGCATACCAACAGGGTGGTATCCAGGCTTTCCAGTGTGTTGGGTGGCACGGTGTAAACCGAGAGCGCATCGCTGGCTTTGCACAGCTCGCACTGGCCACCGCTGCGTGTTTCCAGCTGAGATAAGATCGACATCGACGTAGAGGCCCGCAGAAAATGAGCGCGCAGTTTAGCGCATCGTTGGCGTGATACCGAATCCCTGATTAAATGGGCTTAATGATTCAGCAGCGAATGCCCTATGCCAAACGACATCCTGATCCGAGCCGCCCAACCCGAAGACGCCCTTGCCATCGCTCAGCTCTACAACCCCTATGTTCGAGACACCATCATCACCTTTGAAGAAGCCGAGGTTAGCGCTCAGGACATTCAGCAAAGAATGCAATCCGTTAATGACGCCGGGTTATTCTGGCGAGTGGCCGAGCACCAGGGTGAGCTGACCGGTTACGCCTATGCAACCGCCTGGCGGCCGCGTCATGCTTACCGGTATTCGGTGGAAGTGACCGCTTACGTCAGCCCGGCGTATCAGGGCAAAGGTGTCGGGTCCCAGCTTTATAGCGATTTGCTTCCTGCACTCAAAGCGCAAGGCATCCACAGCGCCATGGGCGGCATTGCGCTGCCCAACGAAGCCAGCATTGCCCTGCATGAGAAATTTGGTTTTAAGAAAGTGGCGCACTTCGAAGCGGTCGGGTTCAAGTTCGACCGCTGGATAGATGTGGGTTACTGGCAGTTATTGCTGTAGTTGTGTCGGGAAGCGGTTAGCTTCCATAGAGTGGTGCCAGCATCAAACCCAGGCTGGCAAGGTAACCGGCTGCCCAAACCAGACTGCGCACCGTGGCAATGTTGGCCACATAGAGCCCGATGTAGGCGATGCGCGAGACAATAAACAGCACCGCAAGCACTCCGGCAATCGTCGACCCGGCAGCAAACACCTCCGCCACAATCACCCCGGCCGCAAACATCGGAAACGCCTCTATGGTGTTCTGGTGCGCCGCCAACCCCCGGGCACCGGCCCCGGTCAATGATGCCTGCTGCGCCCGCGGGTGCTGGTTATCGTAACCGCCCTGCATTCGAGCCATCGCCCGCATGGCTGGCGCTTTTGAGAGAATGACCAGCAAGGCTGCAATGAACAGGCACCAGAGTGGCAACGACATAACGTACTCCCGAACGAAGTGATGACAGGGGTACGGTCTGCCCGGCGTTTAAGATGAGTCGCGGCCTCAAACAGGTTCATGAACAGCGTGCTCGAGTCCGCCAGTGCATCAGGGCGCGGTAAAGACCTCCGTACCGGGGTGAAAGGTATACCAGGCAAACCAGAAGGCTACCAGGCTGGGTAAGGGTTCGCCTTCCCACTCAATACTGGCACTGCGATGCGCATTGTCCCAAATGACGGTAAAGGGCTGACCCCCCACTTCGTCGTCAAAGCGGTCGTTCCCGGCTTGCGACAACTCCTCGTAAGGGTAAGCCTTGTGCTCGCCATTAAAACTGACGCCCATCACCCATTCCTTTGAATGCCAGGGCCCGGGCGCCTGGTTGGAGACCGGGAACAGCGTTGTGGGTGATTGCTCATAGCCTGCATAGGGGTCGCGCAAATAGTCGCGGCGGAAGCCGGTATCCCGGCTGAGCACTTGAGTGCCGGGCTGCTCTTCCCGCCAGGCTTGCCAGGTGGTGTGCTTTACCGGCAACACCGTCAGTTGTTGCCCCATCGCTTGCCCGGAGACGGCGGTCGAGAGAATTTGCGACCAGAGACTTTCGGTTTCGCGGTCATACAACAGTACATCACTCTCATAAAGCAAACCGGAAACACCGAAGGAGCGCGCCTGGCCGTTTACCTCGGCATCGAACACCATGCCGGTGTTGCACAGCGGACAAAACGTGACCACTACCGGCTGCCCGGCCACCACATCGTTGACGATCTCGTGCCAGTTCAGAATGGCCACCGGGTAAGCCCGCGCCTCGCCATTGATGCTTAACCCCAGTACCCGGCTGGTAGGCTCCAGCCAGTTGGCCTCATCAGCTTCATCGAACCTTGGGTTATCGATAGCCGGAATACCATCGCGCGGCGGGCCGCCCTGACGAATTTTCCCGACGGGAATCGACGCTTCGGAAACATCAAACCCATTCATGGTTTCAGCCCGGGCTGGCACCAGGGTGAGAAGCAGCAAGAAGACAAGCAGACTGCTTAAGGCTTTAACGGTCATAGTTGGCACTCCGCCTTGGGTGTTTGGAGTAATAGTCGGTCCGGCTGGTTAAAGCTTACGCGGCTAAAGAAGATTTTCGGCGAAGCGTTTACTGTGAATACTGGAAAACCAGACCGCCCAAATACCACTGTGCTATACGCTGGTTGCTGAAGCTTGCTGACACTCTGTTAGATATCCCATCGGTTACCGAGTTCTAAGGCATTAAGTTTCAACCATGACCTGCATACCAAGAAATTAAGAGATCCATCGTTACATTGTGTAATTGTCAGGGGGTTTACACACCCACATCCGGCATGCCCGAGGGTGACTCCGTTCAGTGGCAACCATACACCTAACTTACACCTCAACCTTTTGACAGGAATCGCCAGACTCCTACACTGGTAACCATTCAGTAGCCTGTTTTACAGCCTACCCTAGATCGTTCATGCGTTGGTTCTCGCAGTTCTCTCACAGTTTTACGACTGGCTATGAAAAGTTCTTTTCTTTCGATCGGGCGTGGATCGTTCATAGCCCTATCGAAATCACTTCCCAAACCAATAGGCGCAATGCATGGTTGAAAAACACGATTTATTACATGAGTTTCCGGAATACAGAGATCAGACTCATGATTTAAAAATGAATGATCGGCACTTTGCCAAGTTGTTTGAAGAATATAATGATGTGGAACATGAAGTTCACGGCATTGAAAGCGGAAGCGAGTTTGTTAACGATGACTATCTTGAAGAGCGCAAGAAGCAACGGCTGCACTTGAAGGATCAGTTGTATCAAATGCTGAAAGCAAACGCAGGTTAGGCAGTGGTACTATGGGTGTAGCCTTAGGCTGTCCTGCTCAGGGTGTCCGTGGCAAACTGGCTACCTGATCTATGTAATAGAGAAGCCCAATGCCTGAGTCAACACCGCTGCATACTTTGCTAAATACGCTACCGCAAACTGGCCGGGTGGAGTGGATCGGTATACGCCCCGCCCGTGATCAGGCCATGCTGATGCTTGATCGAGCCATGGTGAGCCCTGGCAAAGGTCTCGAGGGTGATCGTTTCAGTGGCCGTGAAACCAGCAAACGGCAAGTGACGTTGATCCAACACGAACACCTGAGTGTGATTGCCTCATGCTTGCATCGGGAGTCTATTGGCCCCGAGGTATTCCGCCGTAACCTGGTAGTGTCTGGCCTCAACTTGTTGGCCCTGAAAGATAAAACCTTTCGAATCGGTGACGTTGTGTTGGAGTACACCGGCTTGTGTCACCCGTGCAGTAAGATGGAGAAAGCCCTCGGTCCCGGTGCCTACAATGCAATGCGCGGACACGGAGGCATCACTACCCGAGTCGTACAAGGCGGTGAACTCGCACTCGGAAGTCTCGTGCAGGCGTGTCTGTGAGCTTTAAGGGCCAACTGGCCTTGCAGGACGAGTTGCCCGACGTCCGGGATGGTCTCACCCGCACGGATCGTATCGTTTTGGCTGTGCTCGAACAGACCCAGAAAGAATGCCGGAACCGCAATGTGCCCACCGCCATGCTGTATGGCCGTGTTCTGGAATATGTGCAGATCAGTGAAGCAGACCTGATCCACACGCTGCATCGTCTGGGCGTTCAATCCCGCACCCGCCAGTGAGCAATGGCACTCCAACACAACGTACCCCCGCTAAACCCTCTTTTGCTGCTCTGCGTCTTTACAATAGTTAACAACTGCTGGCCACCGGTAACACGGAATGGCCGGAGAAATGGTTTATTCCCGCGATGCCTGCCTTCATGTAGACACTAAGGTGACTGGTCAATGGCAGGCACAGGGCTTAGACCCCCTCCGGGTTTTGCCATAGAGGTGCGGGTCATCCGCCGCAACGGCCAACAGGTTATGCATAGAATTCGGCAACAGGAGACAGACCATGAAAACCGATGAACTGACCGTCGCGCCGCTAGATCCTGCCCGTGTTGCACAGGTGGAGAGCTGCGGTGGTACAATCACGCCGCTAGAGCCTCTGGGTGCGGAGGTTCGAGGCATAGATCTGACATCAGAGACGTTACCGGACCCAGAGGTCGTGCGTGCGCTTGAGCTCGAAATGGCAAACCGGGGCTTCATCGTTTTTAAAAATGACCAGCCGCTGGGCGTTGAAGACTTTTTACGGGCAAGTTGCTTGTGGGGTGGCAGAGCGCTTCATAGCACACACGGCATCCATCCGTCGACGCCCTGGAATAACCCGCACATCTTCCGCTTGTCGAACGATCGCCGCGCCGGCATTCCCGGCGTGGGCCCGCAATGGCACAACGATGGCAGTTTCATCGCTGCTACCTTTTCGCATTCGGGTTACCACATCATAAGGCCGGCCGAAAAAGGAGGCGGTACCTATTTTGCGCATCAGGGGGCCGCTTATGACGCGCTGCCTCAGAATCGCCAAGCGTATTGGCGTCGGCTCTCGTCCGTGAATTCCGCATCGGGGGTGGTGCATCCGGTCGTTCACAAGCATCCGATCTCCAGTCGCCTGTGCATCTGGTTGCACCTGGGCATGACCGGCGCGGTGATTGAAAAACGAACCGATGGCGATGGCTTTCGCCTGTTGAATGCAGATGAACTGACCCGGCTGTGTCATGAATACAACGATATCCTGAATGCCGGGCTCGAGAACGGTTATGCGGCTGTCTATGACTATCGGGAAAATGACTGTGTGTTCATTGATAACCTGGCCGTCGCTCACCAGGCTTCGCCGGAAGCCCATTTGCCGCCCGAACAGCAAGGGTTGCGAATCATGCATCGCAGTACCGTTAAAGGCGTCCACAACCTGGCACCGACTGCTGAGCTGCCTCAATTTCTGAACATTGATGGCCCCAGCCCCTTCGGGGAGGGCGTCTGGAAAAGCGGTGGCGTTGGCTTTCGATGGGAAGATGACATTCCCATGCAGAATTAAGAGACCGGGCGTTTGCACCGGCAGTGAACCTCAGCGTTTTATGCCCAACCCTGGCGCCAGTTGTTTTCATCCTTCAGTTCCGTCCAGTCTATTGGCTCTGACCGGTTTGTTAAAACGGCCTCGAGCAAACAATGAATGACCTCACCTTCTTCGTTGAATTCCACCTCCGTAACGAGGAAGTGCTTCTCTTTATTGGAGGGGTTGATCGCTGTCCATTTACTGTGAAGTAGTTTTCTTGGGTTGATGTTAATCACGGTTACTTCCTGATTCGGTTTAAGCCCTTCAGTGTTTGCCCGGCTTGCAACAGAGATCGGCTGTTTCCGGGGGCATTAAGGGGATTGTTGTAGATCGCAGGGGCTACTTGTTGCCCCATACCTTTGCGACTGCCCTGTCACTTCCCAAAGTGCCCACAACGACACATACGAACCCGATTACGAAGAAGGCGAGTACGGGGACGAGGCCGCCCAACTGGGCGGAGTTAATGGCCAGTACGGCCGATATTGCCGACAACAACAGGAACAGTACGCCGACCGCAAGCAGAATTTTTCGATGTGACTTGTCGTATCGGAATTGATCGTCGCCCGATTCAAAAATACGAAGAATGGGCTGGAACAGATGTCTGAGTGTGTTTTTCATTAAAGATTGCTCGTTGTGAGGGACATGGCCGTGGTGTCAGCGTTGACACAAGCGTACTGTGAACGGCTCAATGTCACCAGTTCGCTGGCATTTTTAACGCCGTGTATCTGGCCACTTCGCCACTACTGACGCCTCATTGAGGGACCTTTGTGCATTCCAAACACAGTCGCCTGGACCGGTTCATCGCCAAGACCTGTCAGGTCCCCCTGAAATCGGTGAAGCCGTTGCTCGCCCGTGGGGTCATCACCGTCAATGGTGTGCCGGTTAACGATGGCCAGTGGCGGGTCTGCGAGTTTGACCGAATTGAATGCCAGGGAACGGTGCTGCAGCAGCGTTCCCCACTATACATCATGCTGCACAAGCCTGTTGGTGTTGTCTGTGCAACCAGAGACAAGCAACACACTACCGTGTTGGACTTGATTGATCACCCGGCCAAAGACGAGTTGCATATCGTGGGCCGGTTGGATCTGAATACCTCCGGCCTCGTCTTGCTGACCAACGATGGCCGCTGGTCGCGCCGGTTGACGGCGCCGGAAAGCAAGGTGCCCAAGCGGTATCAAGTGCGGGTTCAGGAAGCTTTGGATGAACATTATGTGAAGGCGTTTGCTGAGGGGATGTATTTTGAAACTGAAGGCTGTATGACGGCACCGGTTGAGCTGACTCTGACGTCCGCAACCACCGCAGAGTTGGTATTGACGGAAGGCAAGTACCATCAGATAAAACGCATGTTCGGCCGGTTCCGTAACCGGGTTTTGGCGTTGCATCGCAGCGCGGTTGGTCCCTATGAGTTGGATGCCACCTTGGCACCGGGCCAGTATCGGGTGCTTGAACGAATCAACTGAGAGGGCAGTGCCCACGGTGTGCCTCTGGTCCAAAACAGCTGTTTTAAAACATAATGTTCAGCATGATCATGGCGACAACGATAAAGAGTAATGTCATGCCCAGCCCCGCTTTCATGAAATCCTTAACCCGGTAGCCACCCGGCCCCATGATGAGGGCGTTCACCTGGTGGGTGGGTAGTAGAAAGGAGTTGGATGTGGCAATGGCCGCGGTGAGTGCAAAGACGCGGGGGTCGGCTTCCATGCCAGTGGCCTGAGCGGCAATGGCGATGTTGATGGCCAGCGGCACCAGCAAGACGGTCGCGCCGACGTTGGACATGACCAGTGTGAAGAACGTAGCCAGTATGGCGATTGCACCTTGCAGCATCCAGGGCGAGACATCGCCAAGTAGGGCCAGCGTGTTCTGGGCGATCCAGGCGGCCGTGCCGGTTTGTTCCACAGCGGCACCAAGCTGAATCAGACTGGCGAGCAGAAAGACGGTTTTCCAGCTGACGGCATTGTAGGCTTCATCCATGGTCAGTACACCGGTGAGCACCATGCCCAGGGCACCGGTCAGGAGTGCGACTGACAATCTCAGGTCGGTAAAGAGCACGAGGCTCAGTGCAATGGCAAACATCACTACCGCCATATGAACTTTTTGCGGCCGCAGTTCTTCTTTTGGGTATTCGGTGGTAATCACAACAAAGTCACGGTTTTTTTCCAGCTGCATCAGTGATTCCCAGCGACAATGCGACAGTAATACATCACCGGATTTCAGCGGATGATCCCGGAATCCGTCATCAATATTCTTGCCGCCGCTATTGATCCCCAGTACTGACAAACCGTGAGTTTTACGCATGGCGATGTCGCGAACGGATTTGCCAATCAGGTTGGATCTGGGGGGAATAACCACCTCTGCCACCCCTGATTTGGCGGCGGATAAGACATCGGCAAACACATCCAGGTGATCAAAGGCTTCAAAGCCCTCGGTTGCTGCCACCCTGTCCATGGCACTCTGGTTGCCCAGCAAGGCAAACCGGGAACCCGGTTCAATGGTCAGGCCGCCCCAGGGGCCTACCCGCAATTCACTGTTCATGAAACTGGCGATAACAACAACACCGAACGCTTGTTCGAGTGCCATCAGGGTTTGGCCCACCAGAGGGTCGGCTGGCGATATTCGAACTTCACGAATGATGAAGTGCATGCCATAAACACGCTGGTAATAGTCGACAACGCTTTCTGCGTCGCCGTGGCTGGGTACGGAAGCGGGAAGGATGAAGCGGCCAAAGACAACGAAGTAGAGAATACCGGTGGTTATCAGCGCCAGGCCAATGGGGGTAACATCGAACAGGCTGAATGTCTGCATGTCGCCGGGCAGCAGATCGTTAAGCAAGATCAATGGGCTGGAGCCGACCATGGTAATGGTACCGCCAAGAATACAGCTGAACCCCATGGGCATCAGCAAGCGGGATTTGGACAAACCGGTACGGGCAGAAATACGTGAAACAACGGGCACGTACAGCGCTGCTGCACCGACGTTTTGCATGAAGCTCGAAATTAAACCGGATGATCCGGACACCAGAGGAATGATCCGTGCTTCGGTGCGCCCGCCGAAACGAATAATCAAACTCGCCAGCCGACTCATGACGCCGGTCTTATCCAGCCCGGCCCCGATGATCATCACCGCAATAATTGACATAACGGCATTGCTGGCAAAGCCGTTAAGCAGGGTGTCGGGGTTGGCGATATCACTGAGAGCCGGCACCATACCAAGCAGCCCCAGGCTGACCATAATGGCAATGGCGGCCACGTCGATGCGCACAATTTCAGATACGAAAAGGAAGATCGTGAACGCCAGAATAACGAGCACGACCATCATTTGGGGGGTCAGTGTGATAATGTCGTTCAACACTGCAGCTCCTTTGCTGTCTTTCTAGTTAAGCGTTACCTCACTGGCCATAAAACACGTTTACCACATGACGCGCTTCGACGAAAAACAACCAGCGCTCAATGGCGAGTCCGGCCAATAGCAGGAGCACCGCCAGCAACGGTAAAACGGTCAGTGACGTTTGGAAAACCACCAGCATCAACACCGCTGGAATTACAAAACCCACCAGATAAACCATCCAGCGCATTCTTTTGACAGTCTTGGCCGGGACCTGGTTGCTGAATTCCTTGTTCAGAAAGCTGCGGCTGCTCTGGCCCGATTCAAGTATTTTAATCTTTGCACGGGTAATACCCATCGCGGTATTCAGAGTGGGCCCCTGAGGCTTTCCGATCCAAATGTAATAGAGCAGTTTGGCCAGGCCGGCGATGACCAGTAAAACCAGCGAGAGCCCAGACAACACAGTAAGTTCGATGCCCTGTAAGGCCGCGATCAAGGTAAGAATGACGGTGCCTGAGCTGATGGCCAGCAATAAGTAGTTTGCAGGCACCAGTGCACTGTTCCACTGGGGAATGGTGCGCAGACTGGCGTAGATCATGCCCGTGCAAAACACCGTGGCCAGTGCCAGCAAGCTGGCGACAAGACCGGAAAGCAGCCCCCACCAGGGCAGGCTGCCCGAGTCTCGAGCCAGCCACAAGCCGATCATGTACACCAGTATGACCGGGTAAAACAGCACAGCAAAAATGCCTTCGCGCGAGAGCCACGAAGACCGAAAGCGGAAGAAGGCCCTCCAGGCATTTTTCGGGTTCGCAAGGTGGGCGGTAGACGACAGCAGGCCAATGGTGGCCAGCACCGAGCCCGTAAAAATGGCGACCAGGGTTTGCCCTGGCCCCATGCCGGGCACCCAACCCATCAGGGACAGGGCGATGGTCATCAATATCAAACCAAAACCCGCACCAGACGACACCGTAAACAGAATAACCGACACAGCAGGATGCATGGTCAGTAGTCTCCTATAACTATGACTATTTGGGCAAAAACAGGGGCGGTTAATACCAGGGTCGTACCGTTCATCGCACCACCACCTTGTTCAGCCATTTTTTAAAGCGGTCGGTGAGAGGTTCCAGTTGTCCACCATCGTGGATGGGGGCATTGGGTTTGGGCCGCGGCGGCAAGTAATGATTGACCGGGTTGTAACCCAGCTCGGGCATGGATTGCAGACCGTTACGTTCACGGACCAGTACGCTGACGTTGGAATCCGGGTCGTCAAAATCCCCAAAGTGCCGTGCCCGGGTCGGGCAGGTGAGCACACAGGCAGGCTGACGTTCGGCTTCCGACAGTTCCATGTCGTAAATGCGATCGACGCAGAGGGTGCATTTTTTCATGGTGCCGGAGGCCTGATCGAGTTCCCGGGCGCCGTAAGGGCACGCCCAGGAGCACAGGTTGCACCCCATGCATTTGTCCTGATCCACCAGTACGATGCCGTCCTCTTCACGCTTGAAGGAGGCCCCGGTGGGGCAAACGGTCACACACTCAGCCGTCTCGCAATGCATGCACGACATCGGCATGTTGACGGTCTTGTTGTTGGGGTATTCATCCACCTCGTAACTGCGCACCCGGTTAAAGGCAACGCCGTTGGGCTCCTTGCCGTAGGGATCGTAATCGGTCAGTGCCCCCAGGGTGCCCGACGTGTTCCATTGTTTGCACGATACGACGCAGGCGTGGCAGCCCACGCAGGTGTCCAGGTCGATAACCAGGCCGAGTTTCATCAGGACCTCCTCATGATGATGTCCATCAGGGAACGCTTCAGTCGCACCGGTTCATGGGTGCTGTAACGCAACTGATCCGGGCTTGGCCGGGCACCCGGTAACGGCTGCAGGGTGTCAAACTGGGGCCAGCTGGTACCGGCTTCGTCGGCACTGGCGGGCGTGATCTTCACCTTCAGGTCGTACCAGGCAGCCTGGCCGGTTATCGGGTCGGAATTGGTCAGGCGACGCTCGTCATCGTCGTTGCCATCCATCTTCGGCAGCAACTCGGAAATCAGGTGATTCATCAGGAAGCCCTTGCGCGCCTCGGGTGCGTCTTTGTCGAGCCCCCAGGCGCCGGACTGCTTGCCGATGGCGTTCCAGGTCCAGACGGTGTCGGCCTGACACCCTTCCATCAGTTTAACCTGCACGCGAACACGCCCATTGTGGGATTCCACCCACACCCAGCTCTCGTCGGCAATGCCCAGGCTCTCGCCCCGTGCCCGGTTCATGAACAGAAAGTTCTGCGCCGTAATCTGACGCAGCCAGGCGTTTTGCGAATCCCAGGAGTGATACATGTGCATGGGTCGCTGGTTGATCGCGTGGAACGGATACATCTGCGGGTCGATGCGTTGCTCTTCCAGCGGCTGGTAATAGTGCGGCAGTGGGTCGAAATACTTCACAAGCCGTGCTTTGTCGATCTCGTCCGGTGGCAAGGGGCCGTCGTACAGGCCCTGCCCTGCCAGCCTGAACTTCTGCAACACCTCGGAATAAAGTTCCATGATGATGGGTGCCTCGCTGGCGTTGAAGCCGACTTCTTTGGCCCAGGCCAGGTAATCCTTGTTCACATGCCGGTAAAACCGCATGTGCTCGGGCAGGTGGTGCTGGAAAAAGCCCTGGTGTTCAATGTATTTGTCCCACTGCTTTTCGTTGGGCTCACCGCGCATCGGTTTGTCGCCTGCTTTACCGCGCCAGCCGGCCAGGAAACCAATGCCCGGTGCTTTTTCCCAGCGGGCAATGAAGTCGGTATAGCCTTTGTACTTGGGCTTGCCGTCGTCATCCACAAACGCCGGGAAGCCCAGCCGGCCGGCCAGATCGACCATGACCTCCTGCCAGGCACGCACATCACGGTCGGGTGTGAGCACCGGCGAGCGAATGGCATCGCAGGCGGAATCCGGTTCGGAAATCGGCCGGTCGAGCATGGAGATGGTGTCGTACCGTTCCAGGTAGGTGGTATCGGGCAGCACCAGGTCGGCAAAGTTGACCGTTTCTGAATGGAAGGCGTCGACCACCACCAGAAACGGCAGTTTGTAGTCGCCGTTGTCGTCTTTCTCGCGCAGCATGTCGCGCACCTGAGAGGTGTTCATGGTCGAATTCCAGGCCATGTTGGCCATGAACAGAATCAGGGTGTCGATCGGGTAGGGATCGCCGTTGACGGCATTGGTGATGACCATGTGCATCAGGCCATGGTTGGCGATAGGCGCTTCCCAGGAATAGGCCTTGTCGATGCGCAGCGGCTTGCCCTGGTCGTCCACCACCAGATCTTCGGGGGCGGTCGGGAACCCCAGCGGCGGTGACTTGAGCGGTGTATTGGGTGCCATCTCTCTGGCGGGTTTCACCGGAGGTGGAATGTGGCGCGGGAAGGGTGCCTTGGCCCGATGGCCGCCGGGCACATCAATGGTGCCAAGAAACACCTGCAGCAGGTGCAGTGCCCGGCAGGTCTGAAAGCCATTGGAGTGGGCGGATATGCCGCGCATGGCGTGCATGGAGACGGGCCGGCCAATGAAGCGGTCGTGGTTGCGACCGGCCCAGTCGGTCCACTCGCATTCAATTTCGATGGTTTCCCTGAAGGCAACATGAGCCATTTCCAGCGCCAGGCGCTCTATGGTGTCGGCATCAAGGCCGCACACTTCAGCCGCCTTTTCCGGGGCGTAGCGTTCATCGAGATATTGTTCGGCGATGAGCGACATGACGGTTTTGGTCTGGCGGCCATCCGGCAGGGTGTAGTCGCCAAACAGGGAAGCTTCAGCGCCCGGCATCATGCCGTTGGTTGGCGCGCCCTTACCCTGATCCCAGACCAGGGGGTTGCCGTCTGCATCGCGGGCAATCAGGCCATTGTCTGAATGGCCCGGGTGGTCGATGACCAGGAAGGGGGCGTTGGTGTACCGCCCGAGAAAGCCCCAGTCGATCAAGTCGCGCGATAACAGTACATGGCACATTGATAACGCCAGCATGGCGTCGGTACCGGGTTTGATCGGGACCCATTCATCGGCAACGGCCTGGTAGCCGGTGCGTACCGGGTTGACGGCGACGAATTTGGCGCCGCGTTTCTTGATCTTCTCGATGCCCAGTTTAATCGGGTTGGAGGCATGGTCTTCCGCCACGCCCCAGAGCATGAAGTATTTGGTGCGCTCCCAGTCCGGATCGCCAAATTCCCAGAACGACTGGCCGATGGTATAGAGCCCGGCGGCCGCCATGTTGACTGAACAAAACCCGCCATGTGCCGCCCAGTTAATGGTGCCGAACTGCTGCGCCCAGAGGCCGGTCAGTGCTTGCATCTGGTCACGGCCGGTAAAGAACGCCAGTTTTTTCGGATCGGTCTCGCGGATGTGACGCAACCGTTCGGTCAGTAGCGCCAGAGCGTCGTCCCACTCCACCTCGACAAATTCGCCCGCACCGCGCTCGGTACCGGGTTTGCGCATCAGCGGTTTGCGCAATTTGGCGGGGGAGTTCTGCTTCATGATGCCGGCATTGCCCTTGGCGCACAGTACGCCCTGGTTCACCGGGTGGTTGGGATTGCCGCGAATAAAACGAACCTGGTTGTTCTCGACCGTGACTTCAATGCCGCAGCGGCAGGCGCACATGTAACAGGTGGTGTAATGCTTTTCCTGTTGGCTGTGGTCCTCGAACGGGGGCATGGTTTTGGCAACGGCTGCCATGGCAGTGGCAGATTCCGAGACACCGGGCCGGCTCTTGCGATTGGACATGCGGCAATCCTCCTCAGTCAGACAGCCGACTCATTAACGTACTTGTAGTAGTGCAGAGCATTAGATCCATCAGGCCTGAACTTATATTAATTTAATCTAATATTCAATTGATCAAAGTAGGCGATTTCTGTCGAACGTCAAGCCAGTCTGATGGCTGGCATCTTTCCCGTTGGTGCTTTTTAATAACGGTTTGTTCTAATATAAAAGTTATTAATTCCTTCCGGTCGTGCGATCAATTCTTACACTGAAGTGGTAATGAAATTGAGGAAGAGGACGTTCAATGACAGCGCGACGGGTACAACACAGTGACTACCAGCAACTGGCCACACGCATTGCCGAATTGAGTAAAACGCTCAAGGCGATGGAGGACGAGCTGTACACCCCTTCCGAACCCTGGGTTGCCCCCTCACATGACGCGGGTAAAAACAGGGTCGAAGAGACACCGCTGGCGATCGCGGCCGGCTAGTCCATCCAAAGCGCTATTTCCTCCTTCCCCGTTCAGGTCAATCGCGGCCATGCTCGCCGCTGTAACCGCTCACTGCAGCGGGCTCCCAGCCATCCAGAGCGGCAGCCTCAGGCCGGTACACTTCCACAATCAACGGATAACAGCGTGCTGCATTACTGGAGTGGCTGGCGCTGCAGTCGCCGCCCGGGCAGGCTGATAACGCGCCGAGCAGGTCAATTTCCGCAAAGAATTCCAGATAGTCGCCCGGGCGAACCGGGCTGGCTTTCATAAAGTACTGATGGGAATCCCGGGTGAAGCCGGTGCACATGAAGACATTGAGTACATCGTGGACGTAATGTTCAGCTTCGACCAGCGGCAGACCTTGATGCTGAGCCAGGGCACGCGTGAGATTCGAATGGCAACAATAGTGGTAGTGCTCGTTGCTGAGCAGATGGCTGGTGTAAGGGTCGCACCGGGTGCCAATCACATCGTGCACGCTGGCGCCATCGTCATCCCACCCATACCAGTCGAGTGTGTCGGCGGTGATGGTGGCCATCGGCCTCAGGTAGGGGAAGCTGCTCCACAGGCGGTCGCCGGTGCTCAGGTGGGTGCCGTGCAGGGCGCGTGTTTTGCCGCTGTAAAAGCGTTCCGCCAGTTGGTGCTGGCTCCACAGATTCAGGTCGCCGACCTGGGCGCCTTCGGTGCTGATGATGCGGAAGAAGTGCCCGGCGGGAACCTGAAAGGTGGCGGCATCGCGGGGGTTTACCGTTACCCGGTCGGTTCGGGTCATGGTGGCGCGGGCCTTGGCATACCAGTCGGCATCGTATGCTGGTAGCTGATTGTGCGGGTAAGCAATGACCGGCCGGGCGGCCCGGCGTGTGGCAGCGTCTTTCGGTTCCGGGTGTTCAGCGCGCAATTTCATACCGATGGCGTCTCCTGAGTGGGTCTGGTTGTGCCCTGAGTCTCGTAGTTAGACTGAGTGATACAGGCACTGCTGGCAAGAATCGACGATGCGTAAAGCAGCTGACAGGTCGTTCAACTGACACTGAAGTCACGGTAAACTGCCGGTTTGCGGTGCTTAAACCCAAAGGATGCGCCCCACAGGACGAAGTGACCCCCCAATTGTGAACAAAGAATCCGATGTTATTGTCAATCGCAGCTGGCTTGTCGGCTGGGGTGCCATCGTAGCGTTGTCGCTGTCGGTGTATTTTCTGAACCCGGAGTGGTTCGATCCGAGAACGCTGCGTCAGTTTTTTAACGATAACCTGACCGTTAGTCTGTTGCTGTATTTCGTTGTTTCCACACTCAGGGGTTTCACGCTCATTCCCTCTACGCCGTTTGTATTGGCCGGGGTTCTGGTGTTTCCGCCCCTGCCTCTGTTTCTGGTCAATCAGGTGGCGGTTTATACGTCCTCGGCCATTGTGTACCTAATGGCACAGCAGGTCCGCTTCGACCAGTATTTCCACGAACGATACCCCCGCCAGGTTGAGCGTCTGACCCGGTTACTCCACAAACGCGAGCTCGTTGTCATCAGCATTTGGGGGTTTGCCCCCTTCGTGCCCACCGACATGATCGTCTATGTGTGCAGTATTCTTCGCATCAAATTATGGAAAACCCTGCTCGGTGCCTCTATCGGTGAAGGCGTTATTTGCGCGATCTATATTTTTGGCGGATCGCATGGGTTGGGCCTGCTGCTGGGCCCGGTTTAATCGGGCGTTTTCGAGGCCCAAATGGCCAGACGATGGCGCATGGCCTGTTGCGATATCTGGTCATTTGGCAGTGGCTGAATCACCTTGTCGTGCACCAGCAAGCGATAGATGTACTCAATTTTCGCTTCGGCAGAATCCGTGGGTTCAAACTCGACCACGCCTCTGGCCTCACCGTATGCCTTGCCCATGGCAATGGCTTTTTTGACCAGTTCTTTTTCATTCTTGAGTTTTTTCATGCCGGTGTTCCCCGTTAGTGTTTAGAGCAAACGTTGAAACGTTGGTGGGCGAGCCCATAACACAGCCTGCAGGCGGTGCTTGAACCGCGATTGAGCGGGCCTGGTATCAGTGTAAACCAGGGTCGGCTCTTGAGGCGTTTCATTTGCAGGGTGACCTGCCATACTGGGTTTGTCGCCCGTATCAGTGGAAAGGCAAGACGTTTATGTCATCGGAACCCCGGGGTAAAAACTGGAAACGCATCGTCAATGCGGTGCTGTCGCCAGAACCGGATATTGAAGCCGCCGTGTCGCCGCAGGTGAAGGGCGAGGCGCCGGTGCTCTGGCTGCTGGGCAAGGTGCAATCGGGCAAGACCTCGATTGTTCATGCCATTACCCGCCACCCCGAAGCCGAGATTGGCGCAGGCTTCAAGCCCTGCACCCGCCACGCCCGGCTATTTGATTTCCCGCCGGAGTTGCCGCTGGTTCGCTTCATCGACACCCGTGGCCTGGGTGAAGTCGATTATGCGCCGGAAGACGATCTGACCGAACAGGAACACCAGGCCGATGCACTGATCGTGGTGGCCCGCGCAATGGACCCGCAGCAAGATGACGTCTTTGCCCAGGTGCAGCGCATTCGCAAACGCCACCCCGGTTGGCCGGTCGTGCTGGTGCAGACCCGGCTGCACGATGGCTACCCGGACGACCGGGATCACCCCGACTACGCTGAACTGCAACGCGACACCGGCCTGACCGACCTGCAACGCGCACTGATGACCCAGGCGGCCAGGCTGGAAACGCTTCCGGGCCCGGGGCCCGTGCATGCCGTGGCGGTGGATCTGACCCGCCCCGAGGATGGTTTTACTAACCCGGATTATGGCCTGGACGCCCTGCTGGCCGTGCTGGACCAGGTGCTGGATGCCACCCAGAGTGAACAGCTGCGCAGCCTGCAACTGACTGATGCTGATGCCCGGCTGCAACAATTGCATCCACATCTGGTGGGCTATGCCACCGCCGCTGGCCTGACCGACCTGATCCCGCTCGCGGGTTTTGTAACGGTGCCGACCTTGCAGGGCAAGATGCTGCATTCCATTGGTCGTATCTACGGGCTCGACTGGGACCGGCGCAGTCTGGCCGAGTTCGGCACCTCGCTGGGCTCCGGCACGCTGGTCGGTATTGGGGCCAGTTTTGCGGCGCGTCAGCTGGGCAAGCTGGTCCCGGTGTACGGACAATCGGTCGGCGCTGTGGCCGCAGGTACTGCCAGTGCGGCGGTCACTTATGCGCTGGGTAGGGCGGCCTGTTATTACCTGAACCAGTCGGCGCAGGGCAAGGCGGACCCCAAAGGTGTTGCCAACGCCTACCGCGGCTCGCTGCAAGAGGCTTACCAAATGTTTCACGACCGCATGCGCAGGGAGCACCATGACCGCGACGATTAAACGCCGCTGGCGCGGGCCCATCATCATTGTGATCGGCCTGGTGCTGGTGTTGATGGTCCTGCCGCTGTTGCTGCTGATCCCCCTGGGCGGGCTCTGGCTGTGGCAGCAAGGCTGGCTGTTACTGTGGTTGTTGGGTACCGCAATTCTGACCGGCGGCGGCTACTTGCTGGTGCATCTGCTGCAACGTCGCCTGATCGGCAGTATCGAGACGCCGGCCGAGACCGCCGCGCCGGTTTCGCCGCCAGAACCAGACTGGTCGGCTCAGGACCTGGCGGCCTGGACCGAAGTGCAGCAACTGGCCCGGGATACCGACAAAATCATACTGGGTAGTCAGACGCTGCTGCTGGAACGCGCACGCGTTGTCATTGAACACGTCGCCCGCCACTATTATCCGGATCACAAAGACCCGGTCTGGAATTTCACGCTGCCTGAGGCATTGTTGCTCAGCGAACGGGTCAGCCTGAGGCTGCGGCTGGTGCTGGGTGAACATGTGCCGGGGTCCAGTCACTTTCAGGTAGGGCAGGTGATGCGGCTCTGGCACCTGGGCAGCTCCAGTCAGCCCTATTACAAAGGCGCCAAAACCCTGTTCCGGCTGGTGCGGGCGGTGAACCCGATGTCGGCAGTGCTGGCGGAAGTCCGGGAGCGCCTGCTGAACGTCGCGTTCGACCGAACCAGTGACTATTTGCAGCAAAAAGGCGCCCGCATCTGGGTCGAGGAAGTAGGCCGGGCGGCCATAGACCTGTATTCCGGGCGCCTGCAGGCCGATGCCGGCCAGATGGCAAAACTGGCCGAGCACGAGCAAACCACGCGCCCACCGCCGGGGCCCGTTCAGGTGCTGGTCGCAGGCCAGCTCAAGGTGGGCAAATCGAGCCTGGTCAATGCCCTGCTGAACGACACTCAGAGCGCGGTCGATGTACTGCCAATGACGGCCCGTGCCGAGCGCTATCAATTGAGTGATGAGGCGGGCGAGCCGCTGGCGGTTCTGATTGATACTCCGGGGGTGGCTCAGCAATTGAGCGAGGAAGCATGGGGCGCTCAGTTGGAGTCGGTCGACTGCATTCTGTGGGTGGTGTCTGCCCACCGGGCCGACCGCGCGCTGGACCGGCAAGCGCTGGATGCCATTCGTGCCTGGTTCCGCGACAACCCGACCCGGCGGCAGCCGCCGATACTCGGGGTTGTCAGCCACATAGATCGCCTGTCACCTGCCCGGGAATGGTCGCCGCCCTATGATCTGACCGAACCGAAAACGCCCAAGGCTGTTGCTATTGGCGAGTCGCTGCAGCACATCGCAACGGATCTTGCCCTGCCAGCGGCCGATCTCGTACCGGTGCGGCTTGACCAAGGCGCCGACGGCTACAACATCGATCTGCTCTGGAGCGCCGTTTATGAACGCCTGGAGCAAGCGAAACACGGCCGGGCCCAGCGGCTGAACCGGCTGGGGCGCAGGCGGGACTGGAAAAGTGTGATTCGCCAGGCACGCGGCGCAGGCCGCCTGATTCGGCAGGGGTTTAAACGCTGATTTTATAGTTGCTCAGGGTTAGGATTGCTCTCGGCATACCCGGTATCCTGTGCGGGCCAAAACCATTTAGGTGAACCAAACTTCGAAACTTGAGCGGTTAAACGATCGCACCTGAACCAACGCACAGTTTGGACCTTTTCCGCTTGCGCAAAACGCCGACCTGGCTAATTCTGGAGCTCTGGTGGCACCCGGCCACCTTTGCTGCTTACAGGGCTCGGTTCAATCATGTCTGCACAACGGTTTCACCTGGTCTGCCTGGGCTTTCAGGATTCAGTGTCCAACAAGACTCAGCTCAGCCTCACGCTCAAGGAACAACTTAAACTGAGCGACGCCCAGCTGGCCGATCTGATGGCCAGCCGGCGAACCGTGCTGGCGCGCAACCTGCCGGAAGAGAAAGCCCGTCAGTGGGCTAAAAAACTCACCCGGGCCGGCCTGATCATCGAAGCTGAAACGGCGACGGCGAACCAGAAAATCTCGGCCGATGAACTGCGCCAGCATTTGCTCGACGGCGGGCTCAGTCACTATTTTGCCGGGCGTTATCGCCACCCGGATGAAGAGCTGGAAACCCGGTTCAGCCTGCTCATTCTGGCCGCTATTCCCTTTGCGATTTATCTGGTGTTACCGCTGATCGCATTGCTGCTGGTAATGCCGCTGATCTCGGTGTCAGTCTGGACCAGCCAGGCTGGTGCCGCCCTGACGCAATTGATCATCGCCGGTGTTCTGCTGGTGCCCGCGGCACTGTTCAGGCCGCGACGCCCGCCAGCAGAGGGGCTGGAGCTGGACCCGGATACCGAATTGCTGTTGTTCGCGCTGACGCATGAAATTTCCACCTATTTGAACACCGCCTCGGTCACCGCCATTCGCATCACAAATGCGCCCTTCGTCACGGTACGCCAGAGTTCACTGCAATGGCTGCGGCGCCGGTGCGAGGTGGAGATCGGCCTGCCCTATCTTCAGGCGGTAACCCTGCAGCAACTGACCGGCGAAATGACCCGGCAACTGGGTGCCCTGGCACCACCCTTTACCTACTGGACCTGGGGGGCTTTCAACCAGTGGCAACACACACTGGCGCGACTTAAGCCCGACTGGTCCGGCGCCCTGATGTTGCGCGTCGCGCCCATGGTCGAGCACCTTCAGGCTCGCCAGGAAGCCATGATGCAAACCCTGATCGGACACCGGGAAGCGCGCCAGGTAACGCGGTTGACCCGCAAGCTGAACAGCCTGATGCCCGTCTGGCCCGAATTTCAGTCGTTTTGCACCACTATGGGAGTAACGGTGGATCAGTGGCCGGAATGGATCGGCCCGGCAGAATCGATTCCTGATGCCGATGAGGAAACCAGCCAGGGCCAGTTTCGCATGGCCTCGCCTGCAACCTGGGTGCTGTCCAGCGCGGCGGGTTATCACAAAGCCCTGAACCGCGAGGCCGGGGTTCGAATGCCTGCCGGCACCCTGCTCAAGCACTACCAAACCTACCAGAAGCACCAGCAACGGGTTAACCAGACCGGTATTGGCGTGGATGCGCTGGTGCCGCCTGCCAGTGCGATCAGTGGCAAAGCCGTGCGGCCCGCACAGGTGATGCGTCACTACAATGCCACCCGGGCCACGCAAAAAGCCGCCATGGCTCACGCCCTGGGGCTGCAAAAGAACCCACCCAAGCAGGATCTGGCATCGCTGACCCAGCGCTGGCGCAGCAGTGCTCAGGGTGTGTGGCCCAGGGCAGCCTTGTCACACCCGAATCTGGCGCTGGGCAAGACGCTGTTTTCCGCCTTGCAGTCGGCGCAGCAACTGCACCTCTGGGCCGGGTTCGAACCCGCAACCCAGGAAGCAACCTCACTGCGTGATCGTCAGTTAGCCCGGCTGTACCTGAACTGGTACCAAACCATGCTCAAATTGCCCGCGCTTCCCCTGGGCGCTCCTGCCGGCCGGCAAAGCCTGGCCCTGCAACTGGCGTTGCCTGAACAATGGGATGCCACGGGAGGCCTGTCGCAGACCGGTCGCTGGGTCAACACTCTGCAAATCTACTGGACGATGGTGGCGGGCAGTCTGCTAAACTCTGGCGCTGAGTCAGAGACTGAGCAGGCTGCGGCCTGAAACGCCGATGAAACCCTGGCAATCCGTGCTCGATTTCTGGTTTGGTGACCAGGAACCGCCCGAGCCGCACTATCAAAAACGCTGGTTCAGCGGTGGCAAGGAAACCGACCGGCTGATCGCCGAACGGTTCGCTGCCGACCACCAGCGCGCCATCGATGGCGAATTGAACGCCTGGCTCGAACACCCGGAAGGGCGCCTGGCGCTGATCATTCTGGTCGATCAGTTCAGTCGCAATCTCTATCGCGGGCGTGCCGAGGCATTTGCCTGGGATCCGCTTGCCCTGCAGTGGAGCCAGCAAGCGCTCGATAACGGACATCTGTCGTTGCTCGGCATGAGTGGCCGTATGTTCTGCCTGATGCCGCTGATGCACGCCGAGTCACTGGAGTGCCATCAGATACTGGGCCAGCAAATCGACCAGTTGTTTAACGATTTCCCCAGCGCCCGGGAAGCTCTGAAAAGCTTTCACGATGCCGCCGGAGAGCACCGGGGCATCATTGAGCAATTCGGCCGGTACCCGCACCGAAATACCGTTCTGAATCGGCCGTCGACCCCGGCCGAGCAAGATTACCTCTCACAGAATAACGCCCGCTTTGGTCAATAAATGATCAGCTCTCGTCTATACTGTGGCCAAAACCCTCACGTTGTTGGAGACACCATGTTTAACGCACGCACCCCTTTCGCACGGTTACGCTTACTGTTATTGATGCCCCTGCTGGCATTGACGGCGGTCTTTGCCCAGGCAGAAGACCTGACGGAAGACGACGTTAACCAGATGGTGCGCAACTACATTCTGGAAAACCCTGAAATCATCATGGAAGCCATTGGCATTCTGCAAGAGCGGGAACAGGCAGCCCAGCAGGCCAGCGAAAATCAGTTGCTCGCCGACGCTGGCGACCTGTTGGTCAGAACTGCCAAGGATCCGGTGGGTGGTAATCCGGACGGTGACATCACCCTGGTTGAATTTTTCGATTACAACTGCGGCTACTGCAAACGTGCTTCGGAAACCGTTAAGGCCTTGACGGAAGCTAACCCGAATCTGCGTGTTGTGTATAAGGAGTGGCCGATACTGTCGGAGACCTCAGTGACGGCTGCACGCGTTGGCCTGGCCATTAATGAACTCTACCCGGATCAGTATCAGACGTATCACGATGCCCTGCTGGCTCGCCCCGGTGCCCTGCGTCAGAATAGTGAAGTATGGGAGGTGGTTGACTCGTTAGGGCTTGATCGTGCTGAACTGGAAGAAGAAACCAAAGCCGACTGGGTCCAACAGAACCTGGCCAGCAACCGGGCATTAGCCCAGCAACTGAACATTACCGGCACACCCACCTTTGTAGTGGGTACAGAGATTTTGCGCGGGGCCTATCCGCAGGCCGATATTCAGGCCGCCATTGACGCCAACTTGCAATAAATAAACCCCGGGCCCGAAACGGGCCCTGGTGCTTCGGCGGGTGAGTCTAGAAACAGGCTCAACCGCCCTGTGTCGTTTCTACCCTTGATCAGTTGGCAAATTGCGCCCAGCGATGCTGTAGTTGCTCCGCGGTTTCAGGACGGCCGAATAAATAGCCCTGATACGCCAGACACCCTTCCTGTCTCAGCCATTCACGTTGTTCCTCCGTTTCAACCCCTTCGGCGATGACGTTCAGGTCGAGACTGTGCCCGAGACCGATGATGGTGCGAGCAATGGCAGCGGCGACTGGGTCTTTAAGTACGTCGGCAACAAAGGTCTGGTCGATTTTTAGTTGAGCCAGAGGCAATCGCTTCAGATAGGCAAGTGAAGAGTAGCCGGTGCCAAAATCATCGAGCGCTACGTCCACCCCCATGGCCTTAAGTTCGCTGATGTTGCGAATGGCATCATCCAGATCGTCGATCAGCATGGTTTCTGTCAACTCCAGCTTTAATTTATCCGGCCGTGCGCCGGTCTGGGCCAGTACGTCGGCCACGATGGCGGTAAAATCCGCAGAGCGAAACTGCACCGCGCTGACATTGACCGATAATGACAGGCCAGAGGTTTCGGCTTGCCCAGCCCATTGCACCAGTTGCTGGCAAGCCGTCAGTAATACCCAGCGGCCCAGTGGCAGGATCAGCCCATTGCGCTCGGCCAGTGGAATAAATTCCAAAGGCGAGACAAGACCACGCTGCGGGTGTTGCCAGCGCAGCAGCGCCTCAGCACCAATGGCCTGTTGCCGGTCATCAAATTGAAGCTGGTACACCAGAAAGAAATCCTGGTCGGCCAGGCTGGTTCGCATATCGGCATCGAGTGCCAGTCGATTTTGCAGTGCCGTATGCATTTCCTGGGTAAAGAGGCAGTATCCGTTACGTCCATTCAGCTTCGCCTGGTGCATGGCAACTTCGGCGTGTTTAAGCGTTTGCGCCAGGTCCCCCGCCTCTCCGGGCTCAAGCAGTGCCAGGCCAATGCTGGCGGTGCAGTGATTGCTGAATTCACGCCACTGATAGCCATTGCGCATTAGTTGGACCACCGTTTCACAGAACTCGGTGGCCGGGGTGGCCGGTGAGCCCTCTGTGAACATCAGAATGACGAATTCATCGGCGCCGAGATGAATCAAATGGCCCCCCTCAGGCAGTGCGTTGGTAAGCCGATGAACGACTTCAATCAATAACTGGTCTCCGTAGTCGTGCCCGCGGGTATCGTTGATGTCTTTGAAGTCATCCAGGTCGAGTACCATCAGCGCGAGCCCCTGTTGCGGTGGCCGGTTGAGGGTGGGGTCAAGGTAATCAAACAGATAGGCGCGATTGGGCAGTCCGGTCAGCGTCTCGTAGTAGGCCAGATACTGAATTCTGGCTTCCCGGCGCTTCTCTTCGGTAATGTCTGTGGAAATACCGCACAGGGCATAAATTGACCCCTGATGATCGTGCAATGGAATCTTGATCGATAAGAAGGTTCGTTCCTCATCGCCGGCCATATAGGCCTCTTCTGCTCGCAACGGGCGTCCTTGCGCGAAGACTTGTCGGTCGTTGTTCAGGAAAAGCGTTGCCTCCGTATCACCAAACAGATCCGTATCGGTCTGGTTGATGATCTCTTCTTCTCCCTTGCCCAGAAAATCGAGCAGCTGCTGATTGGCATACTGGTATTTGAAATCGTGATTCTTGATATAAATGAAGGCACCGACACTGTCGAGAATGGTTGTCAGCTTGCGTTCACTGTCTGACAAGGCGCGGGTACGCACACCGACCAGATGGCGCAACCAGGTAATCAGCAAAACGGTAATGGCGAGCAAACCCAGGGCTGACGCCAGCGAGAGCACCAGCCAGCGCGGAATCAGGGGTTTGGGGGGCAGGGTCTGCCAGCGATTGAGGATGTCGAAGTAAACGGAGTCGTTGTCTACCCGCCAGAGCGTCAGTTGCCGGTCGATCGCGTCCAGCAGGGCGCCATTCTGGCCCTTGAGGGTGGCGAAATACAACTGCGAGGGCTGAAACGCAATCGGGGTGGCTACCAGGTTGTACTGGGCGGCGTGCAAGGCGCCGTACAGGTAGTTAGAGACGGCGACATCGGCCTCGCCATCACGCACTTTGCGAAACGCCTCCGGGTAGTTCGGGGCTTCAATAAGCTCGGTTTGGAGGCCGAAGCTGGTCAGCATCGACTGAAAAAACGGCCGTTGAACGGAATCTTGCAGCACCACAACCCGGGCGTCGTTTAACTGAAAAATAGAGACAATGGACTGTTCAGGCTGGCTGTAGAGCTGTGACCAGCTGTTCAACGCAGGCTGTTGATGAAAATCAAAGCGCTGCAGGCGCTCTTCGGTTAGGGCAACATCCGGCATCAAATCGAGTTCGCCCGTTTCAATCCAATTCAGACACTGGCTCCAATTGCAGGGCCGGTAATCTAGCGTCCAGTTTTCTGCGGCGGCGATGTTTTCCAGCAAATCAATGAATATGCCTGCTGGTTCTCCGGTGGCGCGGGTAAATATTTTGGGTTCGTTCTCATAAAGCCCGACTCGCACCACCTGGCCCTGGCCAGAGATGTCAGACTCGGCCACGCTGAACTGGGAGAGCATTACAATTGGGATGACCCCAATTAATAGCCAGATCGATAACGGTCGTCGCCCCGAAGCGGTCTGCCGCCGCCGGGCCGCCGGGTATTTGAAAGCTAGCAAGGTCAATCGCGCACCTCCCCACTGTGATTTAACCGGAGCCGGGTAGCCGCCGGTATAATAGTGGATCAGTCTAGACGCTTTTTTTAACACCGTAAGTCGGAATGACCAGGCCAAACCTATCTGGTCTGAGTCAACCTGGCGGAAATCAATGAGCTTGCCAGGGTTTGGCAGCAGCCGGTTATGATTGTTGCTTGCGGTTTACCCGTTCGTTCTGCGCCTGAATACGGGTTAAGCCATCACTGATGACTGTGTGAGCAAGTTTGGTGCCTTCACTGGCTTTCAGACTGCCGAGGTCAATGGGCGGGTGAATGATGACGTCGATGGTGCCCGGCAGCTTCACGAAGCGCTTGTTCAGCCAGTAATCGCCGGAATTGTGGGTTACCGGAATCAGCGGCACGCCCGCGTCCTTGGCCAGCCGTGCGCCCCCTTGCTGAAAATTACGAACCTTGTGGGGTTCTGCCCGGGTACCTTCTGGGAAAATCAGCACGAAAATACCGTCGTTCAGGCGCGGGATGCCCTGTTCGAGAATCTGGTTCATGGCGCCTACCCGGTCTGCCCGGTCGATCGCGATGGGGCGCAACATTGAGAAGGTCCACCCGAAGAAGGGAATTTTCAGCAGGCTGCGTTTGATCACCTGCGTCTGGGGCCGAAACAGCCTCTGCAGGAAGAAGGTTTCCCAGGCCGACTGGTGATTGGAGACCACCACACCGGCGTTTCCATCGAGATTTTCGAGCCCGGTAATGCGGTACTTGATGCCCAGAATCCAGCGGCTGGCGAACACGGTCAGCTTGGCCCAGGTGCCGACCACGAAGTGATAGCGCATCCGGTAGGGCAGCAAATAGGCAAACAGGGCACAGAACGATGCCCACAAAATAGTGAAAGGCCCGTAGAAAAAGGCATAAAAAACAAAGGTTCGCAGGTAGGCCAACCACATAGCGTCAGCTCTCGCCAGATTAAAAGTGGCGCCCAGTGTACCGACAAACAGTGTCCGGGCGATGTCGTTTAAGTGAATTTAGCCTTTCCCCGGGGGAAGAGACGCGGGCCGGAGCCGGCCCGCCTTCACTCGCCTTACTGGGCCTGGAGCACGGAAATGTCGGCCACTTTCAGGAACAGTTGGCGCAGTTTCGACAATACTGCCAGACGGTTGGAGCGTACCGCGGCATCGTCGGCCATTACCATCACACCATCAAAGTAGGCATCGACGCTGTCGCGCAGGCTGGCCAGGTGCTGCAGGGCGCCCTGGTAGTCCACCACGGCCAGCATGGGCGTGATATGCGCCTCGGCCGACTGTATCGCCTGCCAGAGCGTGCTTTCGGCGTCGGTCTCAAACAGTGCGACGTCAACCTCCTCTCGAATGTCACCGTCGGCCTTGGCCAGCAGGTTTGAAACACGCTTGTTGGCCGCCGCCAGAGCTTCGGCTTCAACCAGATGGCTGAAGCTGGCCACGGCTTTCACCCGGCGGTCGATGTCCAGCGGCCGGCTCGGGTTCAGCGCCCGCACGGCCTGGAACACATCGTGGCGGAAACCGGCGTCGGCGTACCAGGCACTGAAGCGGTCGAGCGCATAGTCGACCACCTGAGGCACCAGGGTGTCGCGCTGCGGCAGATCCGCATGCTGATCGGCGGCGAAGGTGACCAGCTCGACCAGGTCCAGATCCAGATCCCGTTCGACCAGAATGCGCAACACCCCCAGCGCTGCACGACGCAGGGCGAAGGGGTCTTTGGTGCCGGTTGGCGGCTGGCCGATGCCGAACAGGCCGGAGAGGTTATCGAGCCGGTCGGCCAGGGCTACGGCCATGCCAGTGCGGCTCAGTGGCAGTTCGTCACCGGCACCGGCCGGGCGGTATTGTTCAATAATGGCCTGAGCCACGGCCTTGGGTTCGCCGTCGTGCAGGGCATAGTAGTAACCGGCGATGCCTTGCATGTCGTCGAATTCAAACACCATGTCGGTGACCAGATCGGCCTTGGCCAGCCAGGCGGCGCGTTCTGCCTGCTCGATGTTGTCACCGAGTTGTCGGGCAATTTCGCCGGCAATGGCGCTCAATCGGGTAGCCTTGTCGTACATCGAGCCTAATTGCTGCTGAAAGGTTACCGATTTGAGTTTCTCGACCCGGTCGACCAGCGGCGTCTTGCGATCGGTATCCCAAAAGAAAGCGGCGTCGGCCAGGCGCGGGCGAATGACCTTCTCGTTACCAGCGATCACCTGGGCCGGGTCTTTGCTTTCCAGGTTGGCGATAAAGACAAAGCGCGGTGCCAGCTCGCCCTTGCTGTCGTGGGTGGGGAAGTATTTCTGGTGTTCCTGCATCGACGAAACCAGCGCCTCGGCCGGTACCGACAGGAAGCGGGATTCGAAGCTACCGAGCAAGGCGACCGGCCATTCATTCAGTGCCGTCACTTCGTCGAGTAGATCGGGGTCGATGACGACCTCAACGCCTTCGGCTTTCGCCACGGCTTTTGCCTGGGTTTCGATGTAGTCGCGGCGCTCATTGAACGACGCCAGCACCTTGCCCTGTGAGCGCAGTGTTTCGGCATAGGCAGCCGGTGCGGAAATCTCGATATCGATCGGTGCGTGGAAACGATGGCCACGGCTCAACCGGCCAGATTCAATGCCATACACGGTGGCCGGTACAACATCGTTGCCCAGCAGCATCACCAGCCACTGCACCGGACGCACAAACTCGTCGCGGCTCGTGCCCCAGCGCATGCGCTTGGGAATCGGCAGGGCATCGAGGGTTTGCTGGACCAGCTCTGGCAACAAATCGGCGGTGGCTTTGCCAGGTTCAACGCCCCGGTAAACCAGCCATTCGCCTTTGTCGGTTTCCATGCGTTCCAGTGCGTCGACACTGACGCCATTACCGCGGGCAAAGCCCTCGGCAGCTTTTGTTGGTTTGCCATCGGCATCAAAGGCGGCTTTGACGGCGGGACCACGGCGTTCGAAGGCCTCGTCGGGCTGTGCCAGCCCCAGGTCGCGAATCAAAACGGCCAGGCGTCTCGGCGCGCCATAGCGTTCGGTGTCGCCAAAGCTCACCCCGGCGTCTTTCAGACGCTGGGTCAGGCCATCGGCGAAGGCATCCTGTAAGGGTTTCAGTGCCTTGGGCGGCAGTTCTTCGGTGCCCAGTTCTATCAGAAAATCAGCCTGTGTCATGTGGTCTTAATCCTTGTTCCCGGCACTGAGAATTTCATCGCGCAGCGCTTGTGGCGCCATCGGAAAGCCCATTGCCTTGCGGGCTTCATAGTAGGCTTTGGCGACATCCCGGGAGAGGGTGCGAATGCGCAGAATGTAACGCTGGCGTTCGGTTACCGAGATGGCGTGGCGGGCGTCCAGCAAGTTGAAGGTATGGCCCGCCTTGAGAATTTGCTCATAGGCGGGCAGTGGCAAGTTCAGATCGATCAGCTTGCGGGCTTCGCCTTCGTGGTATTCAAACTGGTGAAACAGGTTGTCGACATCGGCATGCTCGAAGTTGTATTTCGACTGCTCGATTTCGTTCTGCAGATAGACATCACCGTAAGTGACCTTGCTGCCATCGGGCCCGATGGTCCAAACCAGGTCGTAGACGTTGTCGACGTCCTGAATGTACATGGCCAGGCGTTCCAGGCCGTAGGTGATCTCACCGGAAACCGGGAAGCATTCAATGCCGCCGACTTGCTGGAAGTAGGTGAACTGGGTCACCTCCATGCCATTCAGCCAGACTTCCCAGCCCAGGCCCCAGGCCCCCAGCGTGGGGTTTTCCCAGTTATCTTCAACAAAGCGGATGTCGTGCACCAGGGGGTCGACACCAATGGCTTCCAGCGAGCCCAGATACAGCTCCTGAATGTTGCTCGGGTTCGGTTTCAGAATGACCTGGTACTGGTAATAGTGTTGCAGGCGGTTCGGGTTCTCGCCATAACGACCGTCGGTCGGGCGACGCGAGGGCTGCACATAGGCCACGTTCCAGGTTTCCGGCCCGATGGCGCGCAAAAACGTCGCCGGGTGGCTGGTCCCGGCGCCCACTTCCATATCCAGTGGCTGCAGAATCACACACCCCTGGTCGGCCCAGTATTGTTGCAGCGTCAGAATCAGGCCCTGAAACGTCTTCAGATTGCGGGCCGTGGTTGAATTCTCGGGTGGTGCTGTCGATGGCGTGGTCTGTTCAGTCACAGCGAAACATCCTGATGTCGGAAGGTCAAAAATCAAACGCCGCATTATACATAGGCGGTGCGGCGGGGTCACTGTGGCCTTCAGGTACCTTGTTGCCATGAGTCCGTGCCAGGCACAGGGTGTCCTTATACGGGTGGTGCGACATATCGCTCGGCGTAAACCCGTCCATGGGGCCTAGGCTTCGGTATTCATGCCTCAGACTTCCCCGAATAGGGACACCCTGCACCTGGCACTTGGCTGGGTGCAATTCCAACAATTCGACATTAACTGCGCCAGAAGTGCGGCGAGAACAGCACCAGCAACGTGAAGATTTCGAGTCGGCCCAGCAGCATGGCGATGCACAGTACCCATTTGGCTACGTCGGGAATATTGGCGTAGTGGCTGGCGACGTCGCCAAGACCTGGGCCCAGGTTGTTCAGGGCTGCTGCGACGGCTGACCAGCTTGTCACGAAGTCCATGCCGGTGGCGAGCAGGGCGAACAGAATCAGCCCGTAGATCATGATGTACATGCTGAAAAA
The DNA here is from genome assembly GCA_018402545.1 of Saccharospirillum sp. Taxonomy (GTDB): domain Bacteria; phylum Pseudomonadota; class Gammaproteobacteria; order Pseudomonadales; family Natronospirillaceae; genus Saccharospirillum. The sequence continues at coordinate 435,375 of JAGYIL010000002.1, forward strand.
GCCCCAGACGGCTTCGATGACGCGGTCGCCCACTGCGCGCTTGCCCACCTTGATCGGAAAGACCCCGGCCGGGTGAATCAGCCGTTTGATCTCGCGCAGGCCCTGCTTCAGTAACAGCATGGTGCGAATGGCTTTGATGCCGCCGGCGGTCGACCCGGCGCAGCCACCGACAAAAGACGCCAGAATCAGAAAGAACGGCAGGTATAACGGCCAGGAGGCGAAATCAGCCGTGCCATAACCGGTAGTGGTGAGCAACGAGACGGCTTCAAAAATGCCGTAGCGCAAGGCATCGCCCGGTGCATAGACGCGGGTGAACATCAACGTCACGGTGGTCATGACTACAAATACCAGCATGATGACAATAAAAAACCGGTACTCGGGGTCGAGCAGGTATTGCTTGATGCTGCGATTGCGCCAGGCGACAAAGTGCAGGCCAAAATTGGCGACCGACAGGATCATGAACACTACGCACACCATCTCGATGGCGACGCTATCGAAATAGCCGATGCTGGCATCGTGTGTTGAAAAACCGCCAATCGCGACCGTGGAAAAGCTGTGCGCAATGGCATCGAAGGGGCTCATCCCGGCAATCCAGTAGGCCAGTGCGCAGGCGATGGTCAGAGCGGCGTAGATGTACCAGAGGGCTTTGGCGGTTTCGGTAATGCGCGGTGTCAGTTTGGTGTCCTTGACCGGCCCCGGGGTTTCGGTGCGGTACAACTGCATGCCGCCGATGCCCAGCATGGGCAGTACCGCCACGGCCAGCACGATGATCCCCATGCCGCCCATCCACTGCAGCTGCTGGCGGTAAAACAGCAGGCTTTTAGGCAAGGAATCGAGGCCGACAACGACAGTGGCACCGGTGGTGGTGAGCGCTGAAAAACTTTCAAAGAAGGAGTCGGTGTAAGTCACCGTGGCCGCCGGGGCCAGATGAATCGGTATGGAACCGGCCAGGCCGAGCACCACCCAGAACAACACGGTGATGACAAAACCATCGCGCGTGCGCAGTTCGCCCTGGTAATGCCGGACCGGCATCCAGCTGATAAAGCCGGCCACGAGCGTCAGCAAGAAACCCAGAATAAAGGCGTTGTGAATGCCATCCTGATAATAAAAGGAGACCAGCACCGACGGCAGCATCGACAGGCTGAAGACCATCAGCAGCAAGCCAAGTACCTTGATGGTCATTCGATAATGCATTGGGCAGTATCACTCCTGCGGAATGTTGAAAAACGCCAGCAATGTAACAGGGTTGCAGGGGCGTTTCATGTAACAGCGGGCAGGAAGCCCGCGTCCCTTGCGGCGGCACAGGGACGTGCCTCCGCGAGGGGTGCAATGAAGCGGGCCTGTGACCCGGGCTCGTGCCACTGCAGTGTCCGGTTTTTATTCAACCCCGGGTCAGAAGAACGTCAGTCCCACCTGGAACAAACGCTCGACGTCGCTGATTCTTCGTTTGTCGATTAGAAACAGGATGACGTGGTCGTCGGATTCAATGACCAGATCATCGCGGGCGATCAATACTTCTTCGTTACGCACAATGGCGCCAATGGTACAGCCTTCGGGCAAGTCAATGTCTTCAATGGCGCGGCCGACCACCTTGGAGGAGCGTTTGTCGCCGTGGGCAATGGCTTCGATCGCTTCAGCCGCACCGCGACGCAGGGAGTGTACGTTGACAATGTCGCCGCGACGCACGTGGGTCAGCAGACTGCCAATGGTGGTTTGTGACGGTGAAATGGCAACGTCGATTTCACCGCCTTGCACCAGGTCGACGTAAGCAGAGTTGTTGATCAGCGTCATCACCTTGCGCGAGCCAAGGCGCTTGGCCAGCATGGAGGCCATGATGTTGGCTTCGTCGTCGTTGGTCAGTGCCAGGAAAATATCGGTGTCTTCCACGTTTTCGTCGAGCAGTAAATCCTGGTCGGAGGCGTCGCCGCGTAGCACGACGGCATGGTTGAGATTTTCGCTCAGCCACTGGCAACGGGCTTCGTTGCGTTCCAGCAATTTTACCGAGTAGCGGCTTTCCAGTCCCAGCGCCAGCCGATAGCCAATGTTGCCGCCACCGGCGATGATAATGCGTTTATAGGAGCGCTCCTTGCTGCGCAGCTCGCTCATGACAGCGCGAATGTCAGTGCGCCCGGCAATGAAAAACACCTCATCATCAGCTTCGATGACGGTGGAGCCCTCAGGAGTGATCGGCCGGTCTTTGCGGAAAATGGCGGCAACCCGTGTGTGCACCGAGGGCATGTGCTGTTTAAGAAACCGCAGTTCCTGACCCACCAGTGGTCCGCCGTGGTAGGCCCGTACGGCTACCAGTTGCAGTTTGCCGTCGGCAAAGTCCAGAACCTGCAGGGCGCCGGGTGTTTCTATTAGCCGTTTAATGTAATTGGTGACCAGTTGCTCGGGGCTGATCAGTACATCTACCGGGAAGGCTTCTGGCGCGAAGAGTTTTTCACTGTGCTGGGTGTATTGCGGGCTGCGAATTCGGGCAATCTTGGTCGGCGTGCGAAACAGGGTGAAGGCTACCTGGCAGGCGGCCATGTTAACTTCGTCGCTGCTGGTCACGGCAATCAGCAAGTCGGCGTCTTCGGCACCGGCCTGGGCCAGAATATTGGGCAACGAGGCCATGCCGGTGACGGTACGAATGTCGAGCCGGTCCTGCAGGTTGCGCAGGCGCTCGGCATCGGTGTCGACGACGGTAATGTCGTTGTCTTCACTGGCCAGGTTTTCCGCCAGCGTGGCACCGACCTGGCCGGCCCCCAACATGATAATTTTCACGCCTGTTTCCTTTTAACTCAGTTTCAGAGTTTGATTAGACGCTTTGGTCCGCGTCGGATGTTGGTGGTACCCCTGCGGGGTCGGGCGGAATGCCGCCCACTCAATCCGTCCATGGAGCCTAGACCGCAACATCCCTGTTGCGGACTCCCCCGCAGTGGCACCACCAACATCCGCCGCTCGCACTCTGCAAGCCGAAATTAGAGCGATTAAGGCTTATGCATCCACTTTTTCAAGCAACGCAAAATAGAATCCGTCATGGCCGCCCGGTTGTGGCAGCCACTGTACCCCGACCTCGACCTCGGCGTCACCTGCCAGGTTCAGCCTAACGGCTCTGGCATCGGCCTGGCGCGCCAGAAAGGCACTGATGCGCTCCGAGTTTTCCCGTTGTAACAGTGAGCAGGTCGCGTACAGGAGGGTTCCGCCCGGCTTGAGTGTTTGCCAGAGGCGATGCAGCAGGGTGTCCTGCACCTGGGTGAGGAATTCAACGTCTTTGGGTTTGCGCAGCAGCTTGATGTCCGGGTGGCGGCGAATGACGCCGGTGCCGGAACAGGGTGCGTCCAGAAGAATGCGATCAAAGGGAGTGCCATCCCACCAGCTTTTAAGTTCGGCGGCATCGGCCGCTTTCAATTCGGCCTTCAGACCAATGCGGTCGAGGTTTTCCTGCACCCGTTCCAGTCGCCCGGCGTCGATGTCGAGGGCGGTGACCTGCACGTCGGCCCGCTCCAGCAGGTGGCCGGTTTTGCCGCCCGGGGCGGCGCAGGCGTCCAGAATGCGCTCGCCGTCTTGAGGGTTGAGCAGGAAGGCGCATTGCTGGGCGGCTTCGTCCTGAACGCTGACCCGGCCCTGCTCGAAACCGGGTAGCTGTAAAACACCGACCGGTTGCGCCAGAGTAACGGCTGAGGCCGTGATCGCCGAGGGCTCAACCGACAGGCCCGCGGTGTCGGCTTCGGCCAGCCAGGCATCACGGCTGCCCTGGCGCTGATTCACGCGCAGCGTCATTGGACCCTGGTCGTTGCCGTTGGCCATGATGTCGAGCCATTGCTCCGGGTAATCCTTGCGCAGCTGGCGGGTCAGCCAGCCGGGCATGGCGTGCTGATTTTGCAGGTTGGCGAGCAGTTCCTCGCGTTCACGCTGAAAGCGCCGCAGTGCCGCATTCAGCAGGGCTTTGGCCCAGGGCTTCTTCAGCGGTTTGGTGGCGTCGACGGTTTCATTGATGGCCGCGTGTTCGGGAATATCCAGATACAGCAGCTGATACAAGCCCACCAGCAACAGCATCTGTATGACCCGCTCTTTATGCTGGATCGGTTTATCGAGCAGGGTGCGTGACAGTTCGTCGAGGCTGAGATAGTGCCGAATCGTTCCATACACCAGTTTCTGGTAGAGGCCGCGATCAGTCTCTTCCAGGGTGTCACGGTAGCGCGGCAGCAAATCGCTCAGCGATCGACCCTGATCGGCGACCTGCAATACGGTCTGAGCCGCCAGTACACGGACATTCTGGCTCATTGAGCGGCCTCGGTTGGTTGGGTGCTGGTAAAGACCGGGTCGGCTTCGAAGGCCGCACGGCGCGCGTTCAATACGTCGGCAGTGGCCATGGCTTTCTTGCCGGGCATTTGCAGTCGTTCAATTACCAGAGTGCCTGTGCCGCAGGCGACCACCAGGTCGGTCGGAGTTAATTGCTGGATGGTACCCGGAGGGCGAGTAGCGGCCTGGTCACCGGCGCGGGCCTGGTGAATGCGCAATGTCTGGCCTTGCCAGTAGGTATAGGCCCCCGGCCAGGGTGTCAGCCCGCGAATCTGGCGGTCGATATGCGCGGCGCTTTCAGCCCAGTTGATCTCGCCTTCGGCCTTGCTGAGTTTTTCGGCGTAGGTGGCGTCGGCATCGTTTTGCGGTTCGGCTTGGGCGGTACCCGCTTCAAGGCTGGCCAGGGCATCGATCAGCGCGGGCTTGCCGCACTTGATCAGCGCGTCATGCAGGTGTTCGCTGGTCATGTCGGGCGTGATCGGGCATCGGGCCTTGAGCAGCATATCGCCGGTATCGAGCCCGGCGTTCATCTGCATGATGGTCACGCCGGTTTCAGCGTCTCCGGCCAGCAGTGCCCGGTGAATGGGGGCGGCACCGCGCCAGCGCGGCAGCAGTGAGGCATGAACATTGATGCACCCCAGGCGCGGTGCATCGAGCACGGCCTGCGGCAGAATCAGCCCGTAGGCGACGACGATCATCAGGTCGGCATTCAGCGCGGCTAGCTCTGCCTGGGCTTCGTTGTTGCGCAGCGTGGCGGGCTGATACACCGGAATGCCGGCCGCTTCGGCCACGGCTTTAACGGGTGATGCTGTGAGCTTGCGCCCACGCCCGGCGGGTTGGTCCGGGCGGGTGTAAACAGCAATAACTTCATGGTCAGAGCTGAGAACCGCGCGCAAATGTTCTGCCGCGAACTCGGGGGTTCCGGCGAAGATAACCTTCAGCGACATGAATCAGGACGCCATCTGTTTGTGCTGTTTTTCCAGCTTTTTGCGAATCCGCGTGCGCTTCAGGTTGGAGAGGTAGTCGACAAAGAGTTTGCCATCGAGATGGTCGATCTCATGCTGAATGCAAATGGCCAGCAGATCTTCAGCAACCAGCTCAAAGGGCTCGCCGTCGACGTTCAGTGCCTTCACGTGAATTTTGTCGGAACGGCTTACTTTTTCGTAATAGCCCGGTACCGACAGGCAGCCTTCCTGGTATTCGATGTCACCTCCGAGTTTTTCGTATTCGGGGTTGATGAAGACGTGTGGGTCATCCTGCTCTTCGGAGATATCCACCACAATCACGCGTTCATGCACGTTTACCTGGCTGGCAGCCAGGCCGATACCGGGTGCATCGTACATGGTTTCCAGCATGTCGCTGGCCAGGGTGCGAATGCGGTCATCGACCGTCTTTACCGGTTTGGCGACGGTTCGCAAGCGCGGATCGGGGTATTCGAGTATATCCAGTAATGCCATGGTTCCAGTGCCTTGTCTTAATTCGGAGAGTTATGAGCGCATTTTACACAATATGGGCGCAAACCGGTGCTTGCAACGCACGGTAAAGCGCTAAAAACGGTAAAAAATCCGGGACATACAGCGTTAGGCCATGGCTTCGACCCGGGGTCCGGTCCGGGTTTAGTGTGACATTGCTCTCAAAACCAGCGATAAAGCGTCTAAAACAGCTCACAGTGGGCTTTAATATGTCTCGCTAAGCGATTGACTGCTAAACTAAAAGTGGTCACTCTTAGAGCAGGTGTAAGCGCTTAATACGGACCCGGCCCCAGGTACCTTGACCGGTGAAGGGTTAACGTTGCTCCCGGCGGGTTACCAACCGCGCAGAATCAAACGGCAAATTCTGCCTGTTTTGCGGGTCGGCTTTCCGGGCGACTGCTTATATACTGATCACACCAGTGATTGTTTGGTTACCAATTAGTATTGATCGCACCATTGACCTTATTGTGGCGCACCATAGACCGTACCGTAGATTGTTATAGGGAAACTGGCCATGAGGAACACCATCGCAGCTTTTGTCATTCTGTGCTTCGGCGCGCTTCCTGCGTGGTCGGAAAACGTTGCGCTCAATGCCGATGTGCCCGAACGCTATACCGTTCAGAAAGGCGATACTCTCTGGGATATCGCTGAAATGTACCTGGCCGATCCGTGGAAATGGCAGGACATCTGGCAACTCAACACTCAAATTGAAAACCCGCACCTGATCTACCCGGGCGATGTTATCGGGCTGATTCTGGTCGATGGCGAACAGCGACTGACGACGCTCACCCGGGGTGAAGATGCCAGCACCGTGCGCGTTTCGCCGGAAGACGTTGAAGGCGGCCTGGTTAAATTACGGCCCACCGCCCGTGTCACCCCCATTCTGGGTGCCATCCCTTCCATTCCCCGTGAATACGTGGCGGGTTTCCTGACCGGCAACCGCATTCTTTCGGAAAATCAGCTGACAGAAGCCCCTTACATCGTCAGCGGACAGGAAGGCCGTCTGATCGTGGGCGCTGGCGATACCGTTTACGCACGGGGTGATTTCGACGAATCCCTGCGCACCTACCAGATATACCGCGAAGGCGAGCCACTGACAGACCCTGGCACGGGCGAAGACCTGGGGTTCGAAGCGATTGAACTGGGCCAGGCACGCCTGTCGGATTACAGCCGCGACATCGGCACCCTGGGCCTGCAGCGCACCAACCAGCAAATTGGCCTGCGGGACCGTCTGCTGCCTTCCGACGAGACGCTGTTGAATTCCATGTTCTACCCGAGCGAGCCGCCCGATGGCGTGGAAGGTGAGATTCTTCGGGTTGCGCGCGGTGTGCGCAGCATTGGTCAGTTCGACGTCGTCACCATCAACAAGGGCGCACGCGAAGGTCTGGAAGCAGGCAATATTTTCCGCGTACATTTGCGGGGCGACCGGGTGCGCGATCCGATTACCAACGATCGCCTGCAACTGCCGGAAACCGAAGCTGGCTTGATGATGGTCTTTCGAGTGTTCGAGAAAGCCTCCTACGGCCTGATTCTGGAAGCCGATCTGCCCATGAGCGTGGGTGATCAGGTGCGTTCACCGGGCTTCTGACCCGTCGCACCCATCCGGTGCTGCTCATGGTAGAGCGGTACCGGCTTAAGCAGTAAACCGTTATGTCCGGCAGGGAAACAGCCGGAGCCACATCAGGGAAAAGGACCCGTTTGCATGGATGAACGCCTGCACTGGCTGTGCTGGGTATTGACGCCCGGTTTCGGCCTGAAACGTTGCCACCAGCTTTTGGACGTGGTGGACGACCCCCGCGATCTGTTCCGGCACGCCCGGCGCTGGCCGCTACCCCCCGCTATCAAGCAAACACTGAGCGACATTCATAACCTGGGTGAACAGCACCCGGTATACCGGCGTGCGCTGGAGCAGATGCGCTGGCAGGAGCAGGAAAATTGCCATCTGGTCAGTTTGCAGTGCGACGCCTATCCGCAGTTGTTGACCCACATTCCGGACCCGCCGCTGATGCTGTGGGTGCGCGGTAATCCGGATCTGCTGGCGCAGAGCCAGGTTGGGGTGGTCGGCAGCCGCAATGCCAGCCTTTCGGCGCGTAAACACGCTCTGGCCCTGGGGCGGGGCATCAGTGAAGCCGGTTTCGTGGTCACCAGTGGCGGGGCAGCGGGCATTGACGCCTGTGCGCATGAGGGCGCGCTGGAAGCCAGCGGCAAGACGCTGGCGGTGCTCGGCTGCGGGGTAGACATTGTTTACCCCAAGCAGAATGCGGGGCTGTTCTCCCAGGTTATACGTCACGGTGCTCTGGTGTCGGAATACCCACTGGGTACTCAGCCCAAGCCTGGTCATTTTCCGCGACGAAACCGCATCATCAGCGGGTTAAGCGACGCCATAGTGGTGGTCGAAGCGGCCGAGCGCAGTGGCTCACTGATCACCGCCGATCACGCACTGGAGCAGGGCCGCGAGGTGTTTGCATTGCCCGGCGACATCAGCAATCCCAACACGGCAGGCTGCCACCGGCTGATTCAGGATGGCGCTCAGCTGCTGACCAGTATTGATGATTTGCTGGGCGATGGCATGCTGGAATCACTGCGCATTCGCTCACCTGAAGCACCCTGCCCACCGCTGGACCCGAACCTGCCCGAACTGCAAACCACCCTGCTGGGGTTGCTGTCGTCGGAGCCACAGCCGCTGGACGTACTCAGTGACCATCTGGAATGCCCGTCCCATACCCTGCTGGAACCGTTGCTGGAACTGGAATTGGCCGGGTGGATTCAACAGCAACCCGGGGGCTATTGCCGGCTTTAAATGCCGTAGGACATGGAAGGACGCGGGACAATAGAAGACGCGGAACACCAAGGGACGCAAAACATGTAACGACGCAATACGAACAAGCCTTCCATTTGTGTCTTGCGTCAGTTAATTGCCTACGTATTTTCATGGTCTGCGTCTGTTCATGTCCTGCGTCTTTCGATGTTTCGCGTCCTTTATTGTTCCACGTCTTTTAATTCAGTACTCTTCTCGCCTCTTCCTTCGATGTAAAAGCGGACGCCCTGACTGTGACTGAAACTCTGTTGCCAAAAGCCCTCGATTTTACTGCCCGCCAACTGGGCAAGCGCCTGCTGGCCGGTGGCGTGGTGGCTTACCCGACCGAGGGTGTCTGGGGGCTGGGCTGCGACCCCTGGAACCCCGATGCAGTCGGGCGCATTTTGTCCATCAAGGAGCGTCCGGTCGACAAGGGGCTGATCATTATTGCTGCCGACTACGAGCAGCTTGCCCCTTTCCTCGCACCGCTGAGTTCCGATCTGGTTTACCGCATGACCGAGCGCTGGCCTGGCCCGTTCACCTGGGTAGTCGAACACAATGGCAGCCTGCCCACCTGGGTAACCGGCAATCGCCCGACCATTGCCGTGCGGGTGCCAGGTCACCCGATGGCACGGGCTTTGTGCCGCCATGCAGGCATACCACTGGTGTCGACCAGTGCCAATCGCAGTGGCAAACCCGCACTAACCGACCGCTTGCAGGTAGCCCTGAAACTGGGTGCCGAACTCGATGGCATCGCACCGGGCAAGACGTTTCCCGGTGCCCAGCCGAGTCAGATTCGCGATTTGCTGACCGGTGAGTTGTTTCGCGCCTGAGCCTACCCGCTGCCCCTGTCACTCTGGAGACTGCATGTCACACACCGAATTCGATATCGAACCCATCAAAGCTTATCTGCTGGATTTGCAGGATCGTATCTGCGCGGCACTCGAGCGCGAAGACGGCTCGGCTCGTTTTGCCGAAGAAAGCTGGGAGCGCAACGAAGGCGGTGGTGGCCGGTCACGCGTATTACAGGGCGGACCGGTGATTGAGAAAGGCGGTGTCGGTTTCAGCCATGTGATGGGCGACACCATGCCAGCCAGTGCCACCGCGCACCGGCCCGAACTGGCCGGATGTCGCTGGCAGGCGTTGGGCGTGTCGCTGGTGATTCACCCGCGCAACCCCTTTGCGCCAACGTCGCACGCCAACGTGCGCTTTTTTGTGGCCGAAAAAGACGGCATGAAACCGGTCTGGTGGTTCGGCGGTGGCTATGATTTAACGCCTTTTTATGGGTTCGACGAAGACTGCAAGCACTGGCATCAAACGGCCAAGACGGCGTGTGAGCCCTTTGGCGAGTCGGTGTATCCGCGTTTCAAAACCTGGTGCGATGATTACTTTTACCTGAAGCACCGCAATGAACCCCGCGGCATCGGCGGTTTGTTTTATGACGACCTGAACGACTGGGATTTCGAAACCTGCTTTGGGTTTATGCAGGCGGTCGGCAACAGCTATCTCGATGCTTATCTGCCCATTCTGCAACGGCGCAAGGCAACGCCCTACACCCAGGCGCATCGTAACTGGCAGGAAGTGCGCCGCGGTCGCTACGTGGAATTCAATCTGGTGTTCGACCGGGGCACCCTGTTCGGACTGCAGTCTGGCGGACGTACCGAGTCGATCCTGATGTCGCTGCCGCCTCACGTGCAGTGGGTGTACGGTCACACCCCCGAGCCCGGCAGTGATGAAGAACGGTTACTAACGCACTATTTAAAGCCGCAAAGCTGGGCAGACTGATCCTGGCCACGAAAGCGCTCGTAGAGTTGGGTATGGATACTCTCTATTTCGACGGGTCTTGTCCGTTGTGCGCCAAAGAAGTTCGCCTGCTGCGTCGCCTGGCCGACCGCGGGTTGGCCTTGCGCGACATTCACCATTTGCCCGACACTCATCAGCCCAACCGGGCGACCTTGCTGCGTACGCTGCATTTGCAGACAGAGCGTGGTCATTGGGTCACCGGCCTTAATGCGACAGTAGGCGCCTGGCAGCACACCCGGTTCGGTTGGTTGTTCAGGCCGCTGTTGTGGCCCGGTGTGGTATCCGTTGCCAGCAGGCTGTATCGGCGCTGGGCAGACCGCCGGTTCGACCGGCGCTACTGCAGCACTGGAACCTGCCAGTTGCCTCCTTCCCAGGCGGAGTGAACCGGAGGCCGGCGCCGGGCTATCTAGCAGACAGCAGTTGGTCGAGCCCCCGGCTGGTGACCATGGGGTCGTCTGCGTTAACCAGAATGTCAGATTGCGCGATCACGTAGCTTTTACCGGTGATGGTGTTTTCTATTACCGGGAAGCGACCCTGCTGCTGTATTCCCTTGTACTCACCCACAAACCGCGTATCCCGCAACGAAACCGTTTCCAGCTTGTCGCCGGGCTTGATCAAACCCTCGTAATGCATCAGTGCAAGCCTGGCTGAGGTGCCGGTACCGGTGGTGCTGCGGCAAATAACACCGGGGTGCACGTAGGTTGCCGAGCGTGACCGGTAATAGCCCTCACTGACTGTCTCCAAGGGCCCCATAAAGTGCAGGAAGGGAAGCGGCCCGACATCGCCCAGGCTGTAGTGTGAATAGGGTGGCTCGGCCTGAATGGCTGTGACAATAGCGTGCGCGCAGTCGCTGAGCGCGCGCTCTTCATCCGGTGTCAGGTCAAAGCCGAGCTCGGTTGCATCGACCAGGGCATAGAAGCCACCGCTGTAGGCAACGCTGTAGGTAACGTCGCCAATGCCCGGTACCGTCAGTGTCGCCTGGTAGGTATCGATGTAACTGGGCAGGCCTTCACAGGTAACCGACTCCACTACATTGTTGCGTACCCGGGCAGTGATGTTGACCAGCCCGGCCGGAGATTCCAGCATGAAATGCTGCTCGCCTTCCTGCTTTTCCACCAGCCCCAGTTCCAGTACCGCTGTGGCGGTGCACAGGGTGTTGGACCCGGAATAAATCGGATAGCCCATGACTTCCATAATGATGTAACCCGTGGCGGCCCTCGGGTCGGTAGCTGGCACCAGCAGGTCAACCGACATTTCCGGAATACCGTACGGCTCTTCGAGCAGCAGGGTGCGCAGACCATCGGCGTGGTCGCGCAGGTACTCCATTTGCGCACGTACGGTGGCGCCTGGCAGAGGGGAGATACCGCCGGTGACAATGCGGCTTACATCTCCGCCTGCGTGGGTATCCAGCAATTGCAGCGTCAGGGTCGAAGGCGCTTCAGGGGTGCTCATCCGCTGTTCTCCAGCGCGTGGGGTGCGCCATGCTCGGCCCATTGTGAATCCGGAACGATCACTATCTTGCCCAGGTAATTGCTGGCCCGATTCATGAAATAGGTTTCCGCACGGTGCAGGTCGGAGAGTTTGAACGCGGCATGCAATACCGGTTTAAGCTCACCGCTGCGAATCCATTCAATTAATTGGTCCGCTTCTTCGCGGGTGCCATGAGACACGCCAAATAACTGAACCTGGTACAGATAGATTTTCGTCCACAGCAGTTCACTGACGTTACCACCACTGGCGCCGGCAATGCTGAGCCGGGGGTTGTCGTTGCGTTTGTGCATGTCGACGATCATGGTGTCGATGAACTGATTGGTCGACTCGCCGCCAACCAGATCCATAACCGCATCCATTGGGTAGCCGCCGGTCACCTCCAGAACGCGCTCGGTAAAGCCCTGCATGTTACTGCGGTCGAATACGGCTTCAGCACCCAGTTTTAACAGTGCCTCGGTTTTATCAGCCTGACTAAACGCATAGGGGATGGCACCGATAATGCGGCATAGCTGAATCAGGGCGGTGCCGACACCGCCACTGGCGCCGGTGACCAGTATTCGTTCACCGGCTTTTACCCGGGCCGAGGTCAGCATATGCAGCGCTGTCTGGTAGGAGCACATCCCCAGCGATGCCAGCTGGGCGTCATCGAGTTCAGCATTGCTGATGTGATGAAACTGATCGGCGGGCACGACAATGTAGTCGGCATAGCCGCCATCGGCACCGTGACCGTAATAATCCGGGATCAGGTTCAGGGTGCGCCGTGCATCGGGGTAAATATTGAAGTCGAGCAGGCCACGCTCACCCAGCCTTTCCTGGCTGACGCCATCGCCCACTGCGGCCACGCGACCAACCACATCAGCGCCCTGAATGCGCGGGAAGGTCAGGGTTGCCTTGCCGCCCATCTGAAAGGAGGTTACTTCGTCGTTATCCTGGGTTGGGTAAAGGCCCTCGCGTGCCTTGCGGTCGGTGTTGTTTTTGGCGGTGGCGGTAACCCGCACCAGCAGTTCGCCGGGGCCGGGCCTCGGCGTTGGCAGGTCAGTCCGGTAGTCCAGTTGCTCAATGCCACCATGACCGGTCAGTACCATGGCCGTCATGCTGGCAGGAATGTCGTCGTTGTATCCCGAATGCACGATCAGCCTCCTGAATGAAGCCTCGAGTGGATAGGTTCAATGGAACAAAAGCACCGGCACCAGAAGGTGCCGAATGCACGCACTGCGCTCAGACAATCAGGGTCGGGCAATGCGCCAGACTGGCAACCCGGTGCGAGACACTGCCCAGCAACAACCCGTCTTTGTCGGAGTGGGTGCCGTGGGCACCCATGACGATCAGGTCAATGCCTTTGCTCCTGGCAAACTCGACAATCATCTTGGACGGCCGACCGCCTTTCACAAACCCCCGCAGATTTTTTGCGCCCTTTTCAGTGGCGATGTTCTTGGCTTGCTCAACAATGTCTTTGGCGTAGCCGGCCAGGGTGTCATCGGGTATTTGCAGACCCTCAGGTCTACCGACTGACAGCGAGGCCGCGAACAGGCTGTGATGTTTATAGACGCAGATCAGAAAAATCTCTGCGTCGGGTGTCATTTGCTGAAACTCAATAGCCTGCTCCATGGCACGCAATGCCGCCTTGGATCCGTCGACTGCCACCAGCATTTTCTTAAACATGGGTTGATCTCCCTGTCAGTAAAGCACTCAACGGAATGCGAGATCCCGCAGGAACAAGGCAATTTGCGGAAACATGATCAGCAGCGCCGCTGAGAACAGCAGAATGAAGATGAACGGTGGTGTACCGCGAATGACTTCCCAGTATGGCCGCTTGAAAATGGCAATGGCGGTAAAAATATCGCAACCAAAGGGCGGTGTGGCAGACCCAATGGCAACCTGCAGGGTAATCAGAATGCCCACCAGAACCGGATCCAGACCGGTCGCGGCAATGGCCGGTGCAAAGATGGGTGTCAGTACGAGAATCACCACAATCGGGTCGACGAACATGCAGGCAATAAAGAAGGCGACACAGATGGAAATAAGGACGCCCGCGGGGCCCATTTCGTTCACACCGACCGCTTCCAGAATGGCTTGTGGAATCTGAGCGAATGAAATAATCCAGGAGAAGCCGTTGCCCACGGCAACCAGAATAAATACAACGGCGGTGATTAAACCGGTGGACTTGGCAATGCGGTACATGTCTGGAAGCTTCAGTTCGCGGAACACAATAAATTCGAGGAATACCGCGTAAAGGACACAGACTGCGGCTGCCTCTGTCGGGCTGAAAATGCCGCCGTAGATACCACCGACAATAATTACCGGAAACATGAGTGGCCACAGCGCGCCGAGCACTGCTTTGCCGCGCTCGTTCCAGCTGGCTTTGGGCTCGGTAGGTACGTTATTCCGATAAGCGTATATCAGTGCATACAGTGAGAAGAAAGCCAGGATCATGAGGCCCGGGCCAACACCGGCAATAAACAGTTCGGCAATGGACGTCTCGGAAATAACCCCGTAGATGATCATGCCGATGCTGGGCGGAATCAGAAAGGCGATGTCACTGGCATTGATAATAAGCGCCAGGGTGAACGGGTCGGAATACCCTGCTTTCAGCATTTTGGGCCGCAGCGGAGAGCCCACAGCAACCACCGTTGCCTGAGTAGAACCGGAAACCGCACCAAACAACGTGCAAGAGGTAGCCGTACTGATAGCGAGGCCGCCTTTTACATGCCCGATAAAGGACATCACCATATCGATCAGCCGGTTAGCAGACTGACCGCGGGTCATTATGTCGGCTGCCAGAATAAACATGGGCACGGCGATCAGTGAAGCAGGCCGAATACCGCCCATCATCTGTTGAATAAACGTGGTGTTTTGTCCGAAACCATCGAACATCATGTAGAAGCCAACCAATGCAGCGGTGGTCAGCGGAATCATCATTGGAAAGCCAAGCAGCAGCAAACCAATCATTATGAACATCAGGGTCGTAGCCATGATTGCCTCATTTTTTGTGTTCTTCTAGTCAGCTGAAAAGCGCTGTCGTGTCACACTTCTTTTTCATTGTCGGCATATCCGTCGACCACGCCGGTAGACAGATAGACATCGGTAGATGTCAGGTTTTTGATTGCGGTTAACAGATACTGGGTTCCGGTAACGGCAAAGCCGACAGGTACCCACACGTAAATGATCCAGATCGGAAAACCCAGTGCAGGTAAGATTCGGCCGCGACTGTACAGGTCGGAAATGTACCCGACTGAGTAATAACACAGGAAAAACATAACCGCAGACGTAAACAGGGCAATCAGAATCATCAGTATGCGCCGGGGGGTTGTTGGCAACACATCATAGAGGGCCGACATGCGAATGTGCCGTCCGTGACGCGCGGCATAACCGATGCCAGCGAAGGTAATCATGATGATGAGGATCCGGTTGATTTCACCGGAAAAAAACAAGCCTTCTCCCAATACGAAGCGGAGGACGACGTTGGTGCAGGTGTTCACAGCCATCAGGATGACACCGAGGGCCAGGATAACCGCCTCGACTTTACTGATGGCAACATCGATGACACCCAGAAAGCCGGGCAGGCCGGATTCAAAGTCTCCGGTGTCATCCATTTCATTAGACGGGTCAGACATTGAAATGGCTCCTGTGCGTAACAAACGCTGAGCAAAGGCTCATCTGAACAGATCCGTGTTGTCAGGGCCAAAGACAGCCGTTAACGCAGAGGCTGAGTCTGGTATCCAGGCGTAAGCGGCCTCTGAATGGCCACTTGGGTATGGATCTGGATAAAACGGCCAGCCCTGGGCAGCGCTGTAAAAGGGATGCCGGGAACTGGCCTTGAACACCGGGTACCAGAGTACCCGGTGTTCCACTGACAAGGCGGGTGCATTGCCAGCTTTTTCGCTTTCTTAGTTAGTCACTGCTTCGAGGTCTCGCTTGAACTGGTTCAGCAGTGCTTCACCGCTTTCTCCAGTCATGTCGATAAAGGTTTCTTCCACTTCAGGTGCACGCGCCTTGAACATCTCAATCTGTTCATCGGTCAGGCGAGTTACCGTGACTTCATCGCTGGCAGATTCAATGGCTTCCAGTGCTTCGTCGGCCAGGCCGTCGATGTGTACCAGAATTTCTTCGAAGGCATGGTCGGCTGCATCCTGAATCAACTGCTGGTCTTCAGAAGACAGGCCGTCGTAGAAATCCTTGTTGGCCATGGCCGCCGTGGTGAACCAGCCGTGGCCGGTAAAGGTCAGGTTGGGCGATACTTCGTACAAACCACCGGATTCAATCCAGAAAATCGGGTTTTCCTGGCCCTGAATCATGTTGGTCTGCAGCGCACCATAGACTTCACCCCAGGGCAGCGGCGTTGCGGTGGCACCAAAGGCTTCATAGGTAGAGGCCAGCAGCGGGTTGGTCATGATTCGGATTTTCTTGCCATCAAAGTCAGCCGGCTCGGTGATCGGTTCGTCGGCGGTGACCACCATTTCCCCTTCCGGATACATCTGCAGCAGCTCAAGGTTCTGCTCTGCGTAGAGCTCGGGGAAGTCTTCGTTAATGGCTTTACTTTCGCGGAAGAACTGAACCACGGTGTCCATGTCGGTGGGCATCAGATACGGGATAAAGAAGATCTGCGCTTCCGGAATCAGCGAGCCGGTAAAGCCGGGCGACTGGTTCACGAATTGCAGAATGCCGTTCTGGGTTTGCTCCATGATGTCATCGGACTCGCCGAGCTCACCGAAGCGATAGACCTGAAGGGTATGGTCGGAATTGTCTTCAATGTATTCCTTGAAGGCATAGGCGTACACATCCTGAACGTCGCCTTCGTATTCTTCGTGTGCATAGCGCCAGTTGGCAGCCTGGGCCAGGGTGGCGGCGCCCATCGTCGCGGCAGCCAGGGCAGAGATGCCCAAAATCTTGGTAACAGATGCAGATGTTTTCATGTGGTTAACCTCCATTCACCCCGGCGCTGGTCGAACACCCCGGGTGGGTTTCTGTTGGTTAGGGTTGAGGGTCTGAAACAGGCCGATATCCATCGACTTAGCACCCCCAAAATCCTTTAGAGCTATATCAGAATGGCAAAACAATTCGGCTCTGGCAAGGAAATGGGCATTAAAATATTTCAGCTGACCGGGATGATGGAGGCTTGCAACAGTCAAACGAGCCCATTCTCCCGGCATCGCGAGACGCAAACCAGCCCGGCCCGCTACGACTCAGAATTTGCCTGAATGGATGGGCGGAAAGGCTTGTAAAAGCTGATTCCCCTAAAATTATCGCCCCCAAAGAAGACCCGGCATGCCTGGGTGGCAGAGCGTTCGGTGCGCACTAAAAAGGTGCTCGTTTCAATAAGTTAGAAGGCAATTCGAGTTTCACTTAAGTTTGGAACGGTGAGCGATTGGAAAAATAGACGGGAACATTAAAGTTTCGTGTTCGAAAGTATTTTGACAGTTATCGAATAGTGTAAGGCTGGGTTTAAGGCCTGCAGCGGGAGTGCGGTTAGCGTTCGAACAGCTCACACCAATTGCTATCCTGAGGCAGGTGCGAGAGTGACATGAGCAGTTCATCCAGCAGGTCAGGTGAGCTGGCATAACCGGCGATCAGATCGTTGATCAGGCACAAACGCTGTTCCAGTTTCAGCCGGATTTTCAAATATGGGCTGTCGTCCAGGATGAGCAGCGGGTAAACACCGGTCGACAGGTAGAATCGCGC
This sequence comes from Saccharospirillum sp., assembly GCA_018402545.1. GTDB lineage: Bacteria > Pseudomonadota > Gammaproteobacteria > Pseudomonadales > Natronospirillaceae > Saccharospirillum. Next base: position 452,907 of record JAGYIL010000002.1, read on the forward strand.
GTAATAACTGAAATTAATGGACACCTCACCCGAGAGAATGCGCCGCACGGTGCGCGGAGTGACATTCAGGTGTCGGGCCAGGTCGCGCCGGGTCAACTGGTTCTCTCGAAGAAAGAACAGCAGGCCCTCGGCCACCATCCGGTAGTAGTCTTTGTCGTAGAAAAATGGCCGTACACCGGCGAGCTCGCTGGGTTGTATGCAGACCGATTCATCGGCGTCGCGGCCAATATGCCGCGGGCAATGATCGATCATGCGTTGCAAGGTCGCCAGGCAATCGGCTGGCGAAACCCGTTGCAGCAGCGACGCCAGGCGAACCTGGCGAATATTGCGGTAGTCGCCAATGGGCAGGTGGCTGAAATAATTCGATTGGGCCAGCAAGTGCAGCGGTGACATGCCCATCACAAAACACCACCAGTTGATGATGTGCATGCGGTACTGGCGTTTGCCTTTCTCCATCTCCATATAGGTTTTCTTGGAAACCGACAGCAGCCGCGTCATCGCAGGCGTGCTTAGTTCGTTCATGTGGCGCACCTGTGCAATGAAGGCACCGGCATTTTCATTGAACAGAAACTCAATGTCGTCGGAATCGACCCCCGGGCTGCGCCCGGTCGCACACTGATCTGCAGTCATAGTGTTTAGTCTGGTGTTGGCCCGGTTTGTCGTTAATCGAACGCAATCGGGGTGTACTCAAAACACCGGCTACGCCTTTGGGTGTAAAACCCTGGCCAGGTAGTCAGCTAATTAACACTGACGCTACCGCTATGTGACCGCTTTCACAATAAACAATCCTGCTGAATAGCGGCTCAATGGACCATGACGCGAAGAACGCCGCCTTGGCGCGGCTCCCTGGGCGGACACAAACGACACCCCTGTGGATAACCCGGGTTGGCTTTCTTCACTCAATGGCACAAATAGCGGGTTGTGCGAGGCGATACAGGCTTCAGTTCGGGTGAAGCAGGCGCTAGTCTGATACCCGTCATGTTGAACAGGGTAAGTCCCGTGTCGGAAATATCAGTTGGCCAGTTGGCGCGACGTGCCGGGGTGTCGGTTGCCACCCTGCATTTTTACGAACAGAAAGGGCTGATATACAGCCACCGCAATGCCGGTAACCAGCGTCGCTACAACCGGCGCATGTTACGCCGGGTCGCCGTGATCAAGACGGCACAGCGGCTGGGGTTCAGCCTTAAAGAGATTGCCGGGATGTTCAGTGAACTGGGCGAGCATCAGGACATCACCAAAGACAACTGGCAGCAGTTGTCGGTGCGCTGGCACCAGGCACTGACCGAGCGCATTGAATCGATGCAACGCCTGCGCGATGAACTTAACACCTGCATCGGCTGCGGCTGTTTATCGATGGACAACTGCCGCCTGCGAAACCCGGACGATGCGCTTGGCGAGCAGGGCCCGGGGCCGGTTCTCTGGGAGGGGGGTGAAAAAAGCTGAGAGCTTCGAGCTGTGAGCTGTTAGCTTAAAACTCTCAGCTCGCAGCTCACAGCTCACAACTCGCAGCTAATAGCTCATCGCTATTCCAAATTCCTCTCTTCGGGCAGGTCGCTCAGGTATTGCACAAACTCCACTTCAAAACCGTCCGGGTCGAGGAAGTAGACATTGCGGCGGTGCGGTTCTTCGCTGCCGGGGTTGGTAACCTCAAAGCCTGCCTGATGCAGACGTTTGATCACCGCATCGAGGTTGTGGGTGACGTAAGCAAAGTGGGCAAGGCCCACCTGGTGACCGTTTAGGTCCCGGTTCTCGCCTTCCCCCATTTCGTTCAGCGCGATGTAGTGGTAGTCGTCTCCAAAATGCACCCAGGTGCGTGGCTTGCCATACCAGGATCCCTCTCCCCGGGTGCGAATGCGCCAGTGCGGAAAGGCAGCCCGGTAAAAAGCCAGTGACCGGTCGAGTGATTTGATGACGAGATTGATGTGTTCCAGATGCATCGTTGTGGCTCCTCTGTTGTTAGCCACACCGATGCTAATACCTCAGCTTTACTTGAGGTAAAGTGCTTTTTTGAGATTGTTTACGGTAGTGTTGGCGTTGCTGCGCGCCACGGGCTGGGCTGCCGCCAATCACGGCATCAGCTTGTCTGTATTAGTGTGTCCAGCAGTACGCCACTCAGCGCAAACCCCAGCACCAGTAAAACCAGGGGCACGCGCTGGCTGCGTAACAACAGCACCCCAATCACCACCGGTGCCAGTTGCCAGGGCACTTGCACGCCCTGCAGAAATACCGGCTGGTACAAGGCCGCCATCAGCAAACCGACGACGGCGGCGTTAATGCCGGTAACGGCACCGCTGATGCGTGGCCGCGCCAACAGTGCCTGCCAGTAGTCGCGCACCGCCAGCAACAGCAGAAAGCCCGGTAGAAAGATGGCCAGGGTGGCCAGTGCCGCGCCTAGTAGCGGCGTATCAGGCTGAAGCAGCGCACCCAGGTAAGCCGCCAGTGAGAACAGCGGCCCGGGCAACGCCTGGGCGACGGCGTAGCCCAGAAGAAAGGCATCCTGGCTGATGGCATCGCCTACCGTGGCCTGTAGCAACGGCAACACCACATGGCCGCCGCCAAACACCAGAGCGCCGGTCTGGTAGAAATCGGCCCAGAGGCTGCCCAGCCAGCCCAGCAAACCGAGTACCGCCAGCAGAAGAAACACAGCCAGCGAGAGCCAGCGTATCCGGCCCCGGGTTCCGTCGGGAACGGTGCCCGCGTCACGGTTATGTCGGCTGGCGCCCCAGACAGCGGCCACCAGCAACACCAGCATTTGGCCGCCCACTCCGGGCCACACCACCAGGGTGGCGAGCGACAGCAGTGCAACAGCCTGGGTTGCTTTGGTGTCACAGAAGCGGCTGAACATACCGGTTACGGCATCGAGCACGACGACGACGGCCAGCCATTTCAGACCCATTATCACCCCGGGAACCCAGGCGGCCGTGGCGGTCAGGCTGGTCACTGCCACGGCGGTCATGATTACAAACGATGGCAGGGTAAAGCCGATAAACGCTGCAATTGCGCCGGGTAACCCCGCCCGGTGCTGGCCGATCGCGAAGCCGACCTGGCTTGAACCGGGGCCGGGCAGAAACTGACTCAGCGCCAGCAGATTGGCGTAGTGCTCTTCACTCAGCCAGTTCAGCCGAACCACAAAGGTGGTGCGAAAATAGCCCAAATGCGCCGCCGGACCACCGAAACTGGTGCACCCCAGCAATAAAAAGCGCCAGAATACGTCCCAGGTATGGTGCCATGCGGTGTTGTTCCGGGTGTCGGTACTGGGAGTCAAGGTGTTGGCCCTGTTCAGTTGATTGGCGAAGGCGGTTCTGATGAACAGTTTATGGCGCTAAGATGACAGAGCCAAGACAGCCCGCACCAATGCCAATGCATAGTGGCTGCACATTGCGCTGCTAGAATCGGTAGCATCACCTCATGGCGGACGACCATGCGCATCAGTCTTCGATACAAGTTGTTTCTCGTTATTCTGCTCGCTAACGCACTGGTGGCGAGTGCCATTGTGTTTACCAACAACCGCGCCTTCGATGCTGGCTTCGAGGCCTATCTTGAACAGGTGCAAAGCCGCCGACTGGCGCCCTTGCTGTCGGCACTGTCGGATATTTACGCAGAACAGGGCAGCTGGGCCTGGGTGCAGCGGGAACCCCTGCGTTTCTACCGGCTGGTGAGTAACGCCACACCCGGGCGTTCACCGCGTGATCAGCGCCGCGAGCCCGTGCTGCTGAGCGATGCCGACAATACGCTGCTGATTGGCGACCCCAGGCTGCAGCGACGCGCCTATTGGCTGCCCATTGAACTTAATGGCGAGACTGTCGGCTCGCTGGGCGTGCCGCAAGCGGTGCGTCTGGGTGCCGAATTCGACCGGTTGTTCGCCAGCCAGCAGCGCCGCCAGTTGCGCTGGATAGCACTGATCACCCTGCTGGTGTCGGCGGCACTGGCCATCCCCTTCGCGGCGCGACTGCTGCGCCCCATTGCCGATCTGAAGACCGCCTTTCATCGACTGGCCAGCGGCGACCTGGGCAGCGATGACGTACAGCAGCGTCTGGCCGTGCGCGGCAACGATGAACTGTCCGACCTGGCGCGGGACTTCAACGTGCTGGCCGAAACCCTGCAACGCAACCAACAGGCACGCCAGCGCTGGATCGTCGACATCGCCCATGAACTGCGCACACCCATCGCCGTGCTGAAGGCTGAAATTGAAGCCCTGCTCGATGGCGTGCGCAAGCCAGACCCCGACACTCTGGCTTCGCTGTTTCAGGAAATTCAGCGACTGGGCGGGCTGGTGAACGACCTGCATGATCTGTCGCTGGGGGATGCCGGCACCCTGACCTACCAGCCAACCGAGCTCGATCTGCTCGACGTGCTGAACACCGTTCACGGCCACTTCGATCTGGAACTGGCCCGCAAGCACCTCGACTGGGCACTCAAGGCACCCGCCGCACCGGTGACGATGACCGGCGACCCGAACCGGCTCATGCAGCTGTTCAGCAACCTGATGCAAAACAGCCTGCGCTATACCGATGGTAGCGCCAACAAACCGGGCCGGGTAGAGGCCGAGGTTCAGCTCAGCGACGCCGGCATTACCGTGCGCTGGTCCGATTCAGCCCCCGGCGTTCCGGACGATGCGCTGACCTTGCTGTTCGACCGACTGTACCGCGTAGACGCGTCACGCAGCCGCGCCAGCGGTGGTTCGGGCCTTGGCCTGTCGATTGTGCGCAGCATTGCCGAGGCCCACCAGGGCCAGGTGACCGCCACCCATTCCCCGCTGGGCGGCCTGGCGGTGTCGGTCTTCTTTCCGTATCTTTCCGATCAACCAGACTCCGGGAGCCCCGCCCGATGAGCGGCCACATTCTTATTGTTGAAGACGAAACCAAACTGGCAACGGTACTGCGCGACTATCTGACGCGCGATGGTTACAGCGTCAGCCTGCTCGACCGGGGCGATGGCGTTCTGGACTGGCTAAGCCGGGAAACGCCCGACCTGATATTGCTCGACCTAATGCTCCCCGGCACCGATGGGCTCAGCCTGTGCCGGGCCATTCGCAGCACGCAACAGACACCCATTATCATCACGACGGCACGCGTCGAGGAGATCGACCGGCTGCTGGGCCTGGAGCTCGGCGCAGACGATTACATCTGCAAACCGTTCAGCCCGCGCGAAGTAGTCGCCCGGGTAAAAGCCGTGCTGCGCCGCACGCACCAGGTGCCCGACAGCACGCCGGAACCTCAGTTGCAGCTGGCCGAAAACAGCAACCGCGCCCGCTTTGGCGACCGGGATACCGAACTCACCGCCATCGAAATGCGCCTGCTGCAATTATTGATGAAGCAACCCGGCCGCATCTTCACCCGTGATCAACTGATGGACGACATCTACCCCGACCGTCGGTTGGTCAGCGACCGAACCATCGACAGTCACATCAAAAATCTGCGCCGCAAACTTTCGACCCTGGCACCCGATCAGGAATTTGTGCGCTCGGTGTATGGCGCCGGGTACAAATTCGAATAAGCCATTGCAAAGAATCCGTCATCCACGGTGGCTCCACACTTTCTGCGAAGTGGCAGCCGATACTGGTTTTCACCGGGTCAGAGGGCCCACTTAACGGAGAACCAGACCATGAAATCCATTTTCTCGACCACCCCGCGTCAAGCGCTGATTGCCATCGGCGTCGTCGCCGCCCTGGCGGGCAGTGCAAGTGCCGTTTACGCCCACGATGCCATGAACCAGAACCGCATGTCCGACCGGTTCGACTACATCTTTACTCAGTTGAATCTGACCGATGCCCAGCGCGCAGAGGTGGTAGAGATCATGGCCAACCAGATGGCAGAACGACGTGAGCAGCACCGGGAGCAACGCGACAGCGATGCCGAGCGCCCAACGGCAGAAGAGCGCCAGGCGTTGCACACCGCTGCCCGTACCGCCCTGACCGATGAACTGGGCACGGTATTGCAAGCCGACCAGGTAGAAGGGCTAATCACCTACCTCGAAGCGCACCAGCCCCGGGGCGGAAAAGGCATGCACGGCAGTCACCGGGGCGGCCGCTACGCACCCGCCGAGCAACCCACCGATGCCCAGTAGGTAAGCCGCTCATTCAAGGTTTCCTTGCCCGCCCTGTGCGGGCTTTTTTCATTAACACTGGACAAACCGCGCTGAAGAATTAAGGTTACCCCCAAGGCCTCACAAGGGCCGATATGGCTAACGCCACTCAACAGTACCGGTGACCCCGGCACTTACCCAACAAAAAAGGATCATCGTCATGAGCCTGTTTGATCATGTCGAGTTCGACCAGCACGAACACGTCAGCTACGTCTGCGACCCCGAATCCGGCCTGCGTGCCATTATCGCCATTCATAACACCCACCTTGGCCCGGCCATGGGCGGCACACGCTATTACCCCTACCAGAGCGATGCCGATGCCCTGACCGATGTGCTGCGCCTGTCGCGCGGCATGACCTACAAGAGCGCCCTCGCACGGCTGCCACTGGGCGGTGGCAAATCCGTCATCATCGGCGACCCGAAAACTCAGAAAACGCCGGCGCAAATGCGGGCCTTTGGCCGCTTTCTGGAGCGTCTGGGCGGCCTCTATATCGCCGCGGAAGACTCGGGCACGTCCGTGGCCGATATGAAAATCGTGCGTGAGGTAACCGCCCACGTCTCGGGCTGTGACGACAAACAAACCCTCGAAGGCCACACCAAATCCGGCGATCCCTCACCGGCGACCGCCTACGGCTGTTTTCTCGGGATCCAGGCGGCAGTTAAGCACCGTCTGCAGCGGGACGACCTGAATGGCCTTACCGTGGGTATTCAGGGCCTGGGCAATGTCGGATATCGCCTGGCGGAAATGCTGGCCGAAGCCGGTGCCCACCTGGTGGTGACGGATATCAACACCGAGGCGGTGCAGCGTGCGAAAAAGGAACTGGATGCCAAAGCCGCTGGGCTGGACGATATATATCGTCAGCCGATGGACATTTTCGCCCCTTGCGCACTCGGCGCTACCGTGAACCCGCACACGCTGGAACAACTGCAGGCGAGCATTATTGCCGGCTCCGCCAACAATCAGCTCGATACCGCCGAAACCGGTCGGTTGTTGCATGCTAAAGGCCTCTGCTACGCACCGGACTATGTGATCAACGCCGGGGGCATCATCGATGTCTGCTATGAAAAGCAGGGCAACTACAACACCGACACCGTTAACGAACACATTGAGGGTATTTACGATACCCTGATGGCGTTGTTCGAACGCTCCGCCCGCGAGAACATCGCCACCAGCGACCTGGCCGACACCATGGCCCGTGAGCGGCTGCAATCGGTCTCGTAACCGAAGCCCCCGCCCGCATCAATACCGTCACAGGCAGCGCGGTGCAGTGCTAGACTGCACAGCAATAACCCGAGACGACGACGGTATTGATGCAAGCACCGCCCATCCCCGACAACGAACGCCAGCGTTTGCTCGCCCTGAACAGCCTGGACATTCTGGACACTCCCCCCGAAGCGGCGTTCGACCGGATCACCCGACTCGCCCGCAATACCCTGGGTGTGCGCACCGTGCTGATCAGCCTGGTTGACGCGAATCGCCAATGGTTCAAATCTCGCCAGGGGCTCGACGCCACCGAAACCTCGCGCGCCATCTCGTTCTGTGGCCATGCCATTCTCGGCGACGGCCTGTTCGAAATTCCCGATACCCACGCCGACCCCCGCTTTGCCGATAACCCCCTGGTAACCGGCGATGCGCAAATCCGTTTTTACGCTGGCATGCCGCTGCGTTCCCGCGATGGCTACGCGCTGGGAACACTGTGCCTGATCGATACGGCGGCGCGCACCCTGACGGCCAGCGAGCGCGAGTTGTTCCGGGATCTGGCCGAACTGGCCGAAGCCGAATTGCAACGTCGTGAACAACTGGAGCGAGTCCACTTGCGGGCCATCGTTGAAGGGACTCGCGCCGGCCTCTGGGAGTGGAATGTGCAAACCGGGGCCACGGTGTTTAACGAACGCTGGGCCGAAATTGCCGGCTATCAGTTATCGGAACTGGAACCCGTGTCGATCGCTACCTGGCAAACGCTGGTTCACCCGGATGATCTGGCGTCGTCGGAAGCCCTGCTCAACGCCCACTTCAATGGGGAGACCCCGATCTACGAACTGGCCTGTCGGATGCGGCACAAGCAAGGCCACTGGGTCTGGGTACTGGACCGGGGCAAGGTGGTCAGCTGGACGGAGGAGGGTCGGCCGGAATGGGTCATGGGCACTCACATCGACATTACCGACCTGAAAGAGAGTGAAGCCCGGCGGCTGCAAACCGATCAGGCCTTGCAAAGCCGCGAGCGGCTGCTGCGCACCATCATCGACAACATTCCGATGAACATTTACGTCAAAGACCGCAGCGGCCGCAAACTGCTCGCCAACCGGTCTGAATTGAACCAGCTGGGTATCGAGCAAGAGGCGGATATCCTCGGCAAGCACGACCGTGATCTCTACCCCGAGCATCTGGTGGTCAAATCCGATCAGGAAGACCGTGCCGTGCTCGACCACGGCGAGACGCTTTCGCTAATGGAAAACGAGAGCGCCGATCAGCACGGGCAACCCCTCTGGTACCGGGTGTCGAAACTGCCATTGCGTAACCAGAGCGGCGACATCATCGGCCTGGTGGGGCTTAGTATAGACGTCACCGAAGAACGCAATATCAAGCACAACCTGCACCGCCAATTGCAGTTTCTGAGCGTCTTGAACGACATCGCAGCAGACACCAAAAACACCCTGAACGCCCGGCTAAACCGGGCGCTGGCCCTGGGCTGCGAACACCTCGGGCTCGAGACCGGCATCATCAGTCACATCGAGCAGGACCGGTACACCGTGCAGTGGTGTCAGGCGCCGGCTTCGATGTCACTTAACGCCGGTGATGTGTTTTCGCTGGGCGACACTTTTTGCAGCCTGGCGCTGCAAAACGATGGTGAGCTGGTCATTCATTCAGCCACGGGTACAGACTATCAGCGTCACCCCTGTTATCAGCTTTTTGGCGTCGAAACCTACGTTGGCATCCGCCTGATGGTGAACTCACAGGTGTATGGCACGCTGAATTTTTCGGCCTCCCAGCGCGCACTCAACTCACTTGAAGAAAACGACCTGGCCTTTGTTCGATTGCTCGGGCATTGGGTGGAGTCGGCGCTTGAGCGCGAGCACGATCAGCAGCAATTGCTGCAACGTGAAGCGCGGTTGCGGGTGCTGTTTGAATTGTCACCGCTGGGCATAGCGCTGACAGACCTGTCCAACGGCCAGTTTATAGCGGTTAACGATGCGCTGGTGCAGCAAAGCGGTTACGACCGCGACACCTTGCTGACCATGACCAAGCGCGAACTCTCGTCCGGCCTGAGCCATCAGATTGATCAACAGGGCATTCGTGAATCCGCTGAAAAAGATCAGATCGGCCCGGTTGAGGTAAAGGTCAAACACCGCGACGGCCATCAGTACCCGGCTAATGTCATCGGCCTGAAAGTCTCGGACGTGGATGGCAGCCGCCTGCTGTGGACGGTGTACGAAGACATCAGCGATCGGCGCCGCATCGAGCGGTTAAAAAGCGAGCTGGTGTCGACCGTCAGCCACGAATTGCGCACACCGCTGACGTCCATTTCCGGGTCGTTGAAACTACTGGCAGCCGGGCATTTGGGTGAAGTGCCAGCCGCTGCCAGCAAAATGGTGAGCGTTGCCCTGAAAAACACCGACCGCCTGATCTTGCTGGTTAACGACCTGCTGGACATGGATAAACTCATTGCCGGGCGCATGCCGTTCGATTTGCAGCCTCTTGCCCTGCAGCCGTTGCTAGCCACCACGGCCGACAACATAGCGGGCTATGCTCACGTGCATCGCGTCACAGTGACCATCGGTGAGGTACCGCCGGTTAATGTGAAAGTTGATGCGTACCGCTTCGAACAGGTAATGGCCAACCTGCTCTCCAATGCCATTAAGTTCTCGCCCGAAGGCGAGACCGTGACGATTGATGCGCGAACGACCACCAGCACCGTCACCATCACGGTGCGCGACCACGGCCCGGGCATTCCGGAGGCGTTCAGGGCACAGATATTCCAGCGTTTTAGCCAGGCCGACAACCGCGACAACCGACAAAAAGGCGGCACCGGGCTCGGGCTGGCGATCAGCCACAGCATTGTGCAAGCCATGGGCGGCGACATTGGCTTCGAATCGCGTCCGGGGCTGACCGAGTTTCGGGTGGTTTTTGTTAGAGTATAGGAAGCTACGAGTTTTGAGCTGCGAGTTTTGAGTTAAAAGCTGTTAAATTGGAGTCAGATTCCTGATCCAGAGGTACCGGCCCATGCCGTTGAACCATGTCATGCATGTGGAAGATGATCCGGATATCCGCGCCATTGCTGAGCTGGCACTGGTAACGGTGGGCGGGCTGGAAATTACCCAGTGCGCCTCGGGTGCCGAGTGCTTGAATGCGCTAAGTAACCGTATTCCGGACCTGGTGTTGCTCGATGTGATGATGCCAGGCCTCGATGGCCCCGAAACACTGCGCCAGCTGCGCATGCTGCCTGGCATGAGCGAAGTGCCTGCAGTGTTCATGACCGCCAAGGCCCAACCCGGCGAGATCAGCGATTATCAGGCGTTAGGTGCCATTGGTGTAATTCCGAAACCGTTCGACCCGCTTACGCTAGCCGATCAGGTGCGCCAGTTGTGGGATCAGGCGCAGCTGTCGTCGGGCTGATCACCACCTGGTTCCGGCCCCCCTGCTTGGCATGGTACAACGCTTCATCGGCGGCTTTGAACTGTTCCAGGTGGCTGCTGTAATCCCGGGCGTCGCTGATGCCGGCACTGAAGGTGACGGTGAAGCTGACCTCCGCGGTGGTGAAAGTGAGCGCCGACATGTCGGCACGGAGCGAATCAACCAGGGTTTTAGCCTGCTCGGTCGACGTATCTGGCAGCAAAATAACAAATTCCTCACCCCCATAACGCCCCACCGTATCTGTGCTTCGAAACCGGGCCAGCAACAATTGCGACAGCGTGCGGATGACCTGGTCGCCGATGTCATGCCCGTAGGTGTCGTTCACGGCTTTGAAGTGATCCAGATCCAGCAGCACCAGGCTGCCCGGTAATTGTTCGCGATGCGCCCTGGCAAAATACTGCTCGGAAGCACGTTGCACGGCACCGTGATTGTACAATCCAGAGAGGGCATCCCGGTTCACCAGGTCGCTCAGTTGGCGGGCACGTTCTGCACGTGCGGTAATCAGCATTACAAGTTCAGTCTCGTCCATGCCCTTGTAGAGCAGATCGTCCGAGCCAATGTTAAGCAGATCGCTCCGCTGCGCCGCTTGCTCGTAGTCACCCGTTAGAAACAGAATGGGCAACGTTTCAAAGCGCTCGTGCAGCCGCAATACTCTGGCCACTTCGGGGCCTGTTGCGTCTGGCATATTGATATCGAGCAGCAATAAGTCCGGGTTGAACTGCTCGATTTGATGAAAAATTTGTGCCGGTTCGGATTCAATCTGAACGCACAATCCAGACGCTTCGAGTAAGGTCTGATAGTAACGCATGATCTCTTCCTGATCGTCCATGATCAGGACCCGCCCCTGGAACTCCGGCGCATGCCCCAGACGGGGTCTTACCAGGCGTAGCAGTTGATCTACCGACACCGGACGCATTAAGCAGTGTTCAACACCGGCCCTCACCAGCGCAAGTTGTGCCTGAAAGTCCAGCTCGTCAATAAGCACAATGACCTCTAGGCCGTTTCTTAGCCAGCGATGAATGGGTGCTAGAAATCGACGTACCGATCCTTTGTTTTCGGCCAAATCAACCAGAATCCATTGGGGGAGCTGCGTCGATTTGCTCGACAATGAAGCCAGTGTTACGTCGTAGCCCTGTACGTTCAGGTTGTTCAATAGCGCTTTGTCCGGTGCAGCATCCGGTTCGGTAATATAGGCAAGCAGAGGGCGTTGAGTGGGCTTGGCGGTCGATGGTGATACAGCCTCTCGAGTCAGCAATGACGCAGAAGGACCGGCTATGCTGGGCGTATCGTCAGTGTCACCAGAGCTCATTACGGAGTTCAGTTCAGTAAGCAGAGCGGCAAAACAGACCGAAGCCGACTCGTTATTGGGTTGACGCGCGTCCAGCGCAGCCTCAAATTGTGCAGCCCGGCTGCTTAGCTCGCTGAACCCAAAAGTTCCGCTGTTGCCTTTTAGGGTATGCACTTGGCGCAATAGCGCCAGACGATCCGCTTCCTCTGTATTTTTAGTCCAGTCATCCCAGCCTTTGATCAGGCGCTTATAGTCGTCGGGCAGCCGCTGCTGAAAATTGAGGCGCAGTGATGCGAGTTTGTCCAATACGTCTTTTGACGCCATCGCTACCTCGCTATAGGAGTGTTGATTCTAGCGCGTATTCCACGAACCTTCCGTTCTACCGGAGTCGCATGGCTTTGAACCTTTATTGACGGTAGTCTAGTCTACCCTTTGAAAAATAGGCAGCGCGCTGTATTCATGAACATTCTGATCGTAGAAGACGACCCGCTGATGCGTGAACTGTTGCTGACTATTGTTGGCAGCATTCGCAACGGGCTGTCGTTGCACGAAGCCGAGCATGCTGACTCGGCCTGGTCAATCTGGTGCAGCCAACCCATCGACCTTGTGCTCTGTGACTGGAACTTGCAGGGCATCGATTCCGGTCTGGATCTGGCGCGTCGCATTCGTCAGCAAAACAAGAGCGTTCCTATTGTCATGGTGACTGGCCGGGGCGATCGTCAATCGGTGATTGCCAGCCACCGTGCCGGGTTGAACGGCTACATTGTTAAACCCTTCACACCTGAAGATGTGATGAAGCGTCTCACGCCGTTTTTCAAACCCGCTGCCGGTAAAGATGCGCCTGGCGCTTCGAATGAACCAACCGACTGGGTTGCCTGGCTGGAAAGTCAGTCGAAACATCTCGACCATTTAACCCTGCTGCCCGATGCGCAAAAAGTGCTCGCCCAGCAATGGCAGCAGGAGCTGCCCACCGCCAAATCACTCGCCAAACTCTGGCAGGATGATGTGATTATTACGTCGCGTCTGCTCAGCGTAGCCAACAGCAGCGAGATGCGGCGCTACGGCCGGTCGGTGCCGACCCTGCTGGATGCCATTGCGACCATGGGCGTCTCCATGGCGATTGCCCAGGTGAGCGCCCTGTTGCTGAACCAGGGCTCAACCAACCGGCCGGCCAGTATTAAAGACCGCATGCAGCGTTACTCGGAAGAAAGCCAGCGAGTTGCCGAAACAGCCGCCCAACTCGCAGCCCGTCTCAAGCTCGACCCGGCGCCCTATTACACCGCAGGCCTGCTGTACCGCCTGGGTGAATTTGCACTGCTGGATGTGATTGAACAACACCCCAACCCGGCAAGCCCACCCGACGAGGCCATGCTCGACCGGCTGATGGATCTGTTCAGTGCGCGCTACGGCAATGCAGTAAAAATAAGCTGGCAATTGCCTTTGCCGATGCGCGAATACATTGGGGCGATACACCACCTGCCTTCCGACACCGTGCGCCGGGATCTGCTGCTGATGCATCTGGCCGGTTTACAGACCCAGCCACAGCCGGATACTGCCAAAATGGTGCGCCTGCAACGTGCCCTGGGCTTTCAGTAGCTCCACCTAAACCGCCATAAGTCACTGAGTTTGAACGCCGCCCAACCGGTGCAACAAAGCGTGGTAAACTGCGCGTTTGCGTCGCCGGTACTTCTGCCGCCGACCCGTTCCGGACTGAACCGTCATGACCACCGCACCACCGGCCAAACCCGCCCGCCCCGAGATGCGCCTGCCCGAATTTGTAACCTTAATGGCGCTGATGACCTCGCTTGTCGCCCTGAGCATGGATGCGATGCTACCGGCCATGCCCGCCATCGCATCTGACCTCGGCATCAGCGACATAGCCCAAACTCACATGATCATCACCTTTCTGGTGCTGGGCATGGCCTTTGGCCAGCTGTTTTATGGCCCCCTGTCTGATGTGATTGGCCGTCGACCTTCGATATTCAGCGGGCTGATCTGTTTTACCATCGGCTCGGTAATCTCGATGCAGGCGCAGACACTGGAGTGGATGCTGATTGGCCGGCTGGTGCAGGGCTTTGGGGTTTCCGGCCCGCGCATCGTCTCGGTCGCGATCATCCGCGACCGTTACATTGGCCGCGCCATGGCGCAAGTGATGTCGTTCATCATGATGGTGTTCATCATCGTGCCGATGATCGCCCCGGCGATTGGCCAGTTAGTGGTAAAACTTTCCAACTGGCGGATGATCTTCGCGGTGTTCATTGGCCTGGCACTCGTCATCACTGTCTGGTTCGGCTGGCGCCACCCGGAGACCCTGCCCAAAGCCAAGCGCAAACCCTTCGCCTGGAAACAGCTGATGCAGGATGGCTGGACCGTGCTGACCACGCGCAGCGCCATGTGGTTTACCGCCGCGGCCGGCTTTATTTTCGGTGGCTTCCTCACCTACCTGAGCTCAGCCCAGGCGATTTATCAGGACCTTTACGGCGTGGGCGACCGCTTCCCGCTCTATTTCGCGGCCATGGCCGGTTCCATTGGCGTGGCGTCTTACGTCAATAGCCGCCTGGTGATGCGTTTCGGCACCCGGCTGATCAGCTATCTGGCGTTGTTCGGGTTTATCGGTTGCTTCGCCTTGCTCTGGGTACTGGCGTTGCTGCAGGGTGGGTTGCCGCCGATCTGGCAGTTTATGGTGTTTGGCGCCAGTGGCTTCTTCTCGGTCGGCCTGTTGTTCGGCAACCTGAATGCGATGGCGATGCAGCCGCTGGGTAAGGTGGCGGGCCTGGGCGCGGCGCTGATTGGCTCGCTGACCAGCTTTATCTCGGTGCCGTTGTCCTACTTTGTAGGTTTGTTTTTCAACGACACCCTGATCCCGCTGTTCGCAGGCTTCACCATTTTCGGCAGCGCCTCCCTGTTCTGCACCTGGATGGGCCTGAACGGCTTTATTGAAGAATAGCGCGTTGCAGGCCGGTCAGTTCGCCTCTGGCCGCTCGTACACAACAAAAGAGTAATCGTATGGGTTGGGGCCTTCGGCTTTGAAGTCTTCCCGTGCCAGCTCCTGGTAGGCATCCAGATCGATCGGCGGAAAGACAGCATCGCCCTCGACCTCGGCATGTACCAGGGTGACATACAGCCGGTCGGCCAGCGGCAGCGCCTGGGCATAGATCTCGGCGCCGCCCATCACGATCACTTCCTCGACATCACTGATCACCGATTCAGCCCGCGCCAGGTCCAGCGCCTCATCCAGGCTGGTAACCACCTTAACGCCCGGCAGCTGCAAGCTGGCATCCCGGGTGACCACAATGTTGGTGCGGTTGGGCAATGGCCGGCCAATACTGTCGTAGGTTTTGCGGCCCATAATCACCGGCTTGCCGGTGGTGACCCGTTTGAAGTACTTGAGGTCTTCGGGCAGGTACCAGGGCAGTTTGTTATCCCGGCCTATGACGCCATTGCGGGCCATGGCCCAGATGAGGGCGATGCGCATCGAACTCTCCGTCGGTATTCGTCGTTAAAAACAGCCACTATACTACCGAACAGTGAACAGTCTGTCGCTCCGCTTGCACCGCAACCAAGGAGCCGCTAAAG
This sequence comes from Saccharospirillum sp., assembly GCA_018402545.1. GTDB lineage: Bacteria > Pseudomonadota > Gammaproteobacteria > Pseudomonadales > Natronospirillaceae > Saccharospirillum. Next base: position 468,488 of record JAGYIL010000002.1, read on the forward strand.
TTCGCCCCCCGTATAAAACCTGACCACAGAGGCAGCAATGACCGCCATCCCGTCTGATATCCAGCAAGTCTGGAATGAAGCTGATTGCCTGTTTACAGAAGCACAGGTCGAGCAAGCCATCGATAACATGGCGGTCGGCATTTCGCAGGACCTGGCCCAGAAAAACCCCATCGTCTTCAGCGTAATGAACGGCGGCCTAGTGCTAACCGGCAAGCTGGTCACCAAGCTCGGCTTCCCGCTCGAAATCAGCTACCTCCACGCCACCCGCTACCGCGACAAAACCCGCGGCGCCGACCTGGAATGGCGTACTTATCCACAGCAATCCCTGAAAGACCGCGCCATCCTCATTGTTGACGACATTTACGACGAAGGCTCCACCCTGGGCGCCATTGTCGACCACGCCCACAAAGAAGGCGCCGCCGAAATCCACATCGCGGTACTGGTGGATAAGCAACACGACCGCAAAGCCCGCCCAGACATCATCCCCGACTACATAGGCCTGCAATGCGAAGACCGCTATGTATTCGGCTACGGCATGGACTACAAAGGCTACTGGCGCAACGCGCCCGGCATTTACGCGGTGAAAGGGCTGTAACAAGCCCAAACCGCTGCAACGGAACATCTCTACCGGGTTCGTACTTGTGGGAGGCCAGTCCCCTGGGCGACACGAAGCAAAACAAACCTCCAGAACCTTACCACCGCTCACCCAGAGTAAACCGTAGGGCTTCAGGGTTGCCTGACCTACCACAAAACTCAACCCCAGCCAAAACCCGGCCCGAACCGCCACCGTCTTTCGCCCAGTCTTCCAGGGGCATCCCAGCCCCTCCAAGCCCTACCGCAGGCATCCGTGCCTGCTGCGAAACCCGGCACCGGTCCGGCCCTGAACTCCGCGTCAATTCTATATGCTCCTGACCAATAAATACTTGCCAACATAATCGCGTAGTGCCATGGTAACCGAACAATCTATTTCCCCTTGGTGTGCCCTGTAACCGGCCGGGCGGTAGCGAATCTGCACGATTTATAGCCGCCGTTTCTGACACCAGCCTCTAATTACCCAAAACCGCCCCAAAACGTATAAAACCAGCCCTGGTGGTGACCAATTCCTACCGGATATAGTGCTACTTCGCACCAGAGTGCGACGCAGATACCGGAGAATTTTCGGAATATGCGTCGCTGGAGACGCTGATATCGTAAATAGTCGTCTTAAGCGACGGTTTTGCCGGTTTTGATATGAACTGTTTAATGAGCAGGTTATCGACCAAAGCCCCTCTATCACTGAGTTTTTGGCAGTGTTTTATGATAGGGCTCGGATCATTTTTACCGGCATCACCGTCGGAAGCGACGATGAATAAACTGTTATGGCAAAGTGATGTCGGGATTGCTTATGGGCGAAAGTCACGATAAAGAAGGTGCTAAGGTAATAGTTGGCGACGTAATTGAAGTGTTAGAGATTGACGCCCGCCTAACTGAGTATTTGGACGAGGAAGATATAGCAAGTCTGCTCGTTATTGTTGGCATGCGACTCGAAGTGAAAAGTATAAACTCAGATGGGTCTATGGTAGTCACCCACATGAATCGATACGGGGATATTGTGGGCGGGCATGATGTGGCGATTTTTCCAAAAGGCGCGAAGATTGTCAGGCGCCCTTAGCACCAGCCACTTAACAAGGTCATGCACGCGACAAGCGCGTGATGGAAGCGTTATGAAAAAGGGAAGTTATGACAACCATTGCAATAGCATGTGATCACGCCGGCTTCGATTATAAAGAGGCAATAAAGTCATATCTTGCCTCCAAAGCGCTACTGGTTGAGGATTTCGGTACCTATTCAACGGAGCCTGTAGACTATCCAGAGTTTGTCCGTGCCGCTGCCAAAGCAGTCGCCAGAGGGCAGTGCCAGCTCGGTATTATCTTGGGAGGAAGCGGGAATGAGGCAATCGTTGCTAATCGAATTGCCGGAATTCGATGCGCAGTAGTCTGGAATAGGCGAACTGCGCAGCTTTCAAAAGAACATGGTGATTGCAACATGATCGCCATAGGCCAGCGCATGATGCCTGAAGACGAGGCGCTCAGTCTTGTTGAAATCTGGCTCGCCGCTGAATTCAAAGGTGGCCGCCACCAGAGGCGAATAGACAAAATTGATGAATAGCAACCTTGGGGCGTTTCATAACAAAGCAAAGCAGGCGGATAGTTTTAAGCGTCCTTCCGCTTCGCTCCAAGCCACTTAAAACTACCGCTGTTTGCGGCGTTAGCTGTACATGGAGAGTCCAGTGAGGAAAGTATTTTTGGTGGTATTGCTTGTATCGTCGTTATTACCATTGGCGTACATCATTTTTATCACAAGTCAGTTCCATTGGGTCACGTCGCAAGACTGGTTCTATGGCGAAGTCTTTAGGTACGCCAAGACAGGTGGGCTACTATGTCTCATTGCATGCTACGGTTATTTGGTGAAAAAGAACCTGAATTTATCGCAATCTAGCAAGAAAAATTGGTACGTAGCCCTGTTTTTAGTAGGCCCTGTTTCAATGCCATTATACTGGTTCAAGAATGCGTGGCCTGCAGCTAACAAAACGCTTAATTCGACGCCGAAAAGCGGCGCGAATTAGCTCCACGTTATGTGCTTAAGGAGAAGCAAATTGGACATAAGGGATCTACCCTTTGGGGTTACTGACTGGTCTGAAGTTGAGAAGACCGAACACACAGGGGAGCAGGGAGCTGCTTATTGGCAGACCCGCACTTTCGGCGATATCCGGGTTCGTATGGTCGAGTACAGCCCCGGCTATCTGGCTGATCATTGGTGCGACAAAGGGCACATCCTGCTCTGCCTGGAAGGTGAGCTCCACACTGAATTAAAGGACGGGCGTTGCTTTGTTCTCCAGCCGGGTTCTAGCTACCAGGTGGCGGACAACGCTGAGCTTCACCGGTCCTCAACTGAGCTGGGCGCGAAGCTTTTCGTCGTGGACTGAAAATCACATAACCATGCCAGTCACGGCGACGGCTACTACATTGCGGCTTCGCCTCCATTTCGTAGCCGCGCGTGCTGAGCGGCGTTAGGCTCAAAAAGTGCCATCGATATCCGATGTGTATAAGGAGAAAGAGTCATGAATGAAGTCAATTTGCTGGTATTCATAGAAGTGATGCCAGGTAAGCGAGATGAGCAGATTGAAGCCTACAAGAAGCTAAAACCTAGTGTATTGGCGGAGCCAGGGTGCCTTAGGTATGAATTGCTTAGCGATGAAAAGGACGAAAACAAATTCATTCTTGTAGAAAAATGGGCATCGAAAGCAGCCCTTGATGCTCACGACAATACTGAACATATGATAGCTGCGGACGCTCATAGCCCAACATTTCGCGCTGGGCCAGCGATTGTCAAAATAGCCAGCTCAGTCATATGAAAGCCTAACCAGGCCAGTCACGGCGACGTCTACTACATTGCGGCTTCGCCTCCATTTCGTAGCCGCGCGTGCTGAGCGGCGTTATGGCGCAAGGAGAGTTAAGTGCTAGTTGAGCATGCAGAGGATCTTGCTAGTTTTGTAAAAGAGCTTCAAAGCGAAACCGATAGGGGTTTGCCACTTGTCGGTGCGGCTCTAATTGACGAAAAATTATTGAATACCTTGGAATCATTCTTCGTCGAAGGAAAATCAGCCACTAAGTTACTTTCCGCACCCAACGCCCCATTGGGTACGTTTTCCTCAAGGATAGACGCCTGTTACTCCTTGGCATTAATAGACAAATTCGAATACCAAGAAATCGGATTAATAAGGAAGATCCGTAACGAGTTTGCGCACGCAAAGCATGGGCTCTCTTTCGAAAGCGAAAGAATAAAGGGGCTTTGTGAAAGCTTGCAATCTCCATTGCCAGAGGGCGGCGATTATCCTGTTGACACACCTCGATTCAGGCTGGTAAATGCAATTGTTTGCATCGTTCTCCGCCTGTATTACCGCCCAGAGTGGGTGGCTAAAGAAAGACTAGAACCCAGAAGCTGGGTTCCAGATTCACGTTGGTATAATTCGAATGAGAACCCTCCACCAAAAAACGCAGGGTTCATGGGACTTGTACCATCAAAAAATCAAGAGTAAACACCATAACAATGCGTTGCACCGGACAAGCCGGTGAACGCGGCGTTAGAGGTTTAGAGTGCATGACTATGTCAATAAAGCCGGTGCTTTTTAGGTGGGTCGGCTACAGTCTGGCTGTATTGGCTATCTTCCTAGCGCTGACTGAACACGTCTTAGTTGGTTTCGATGAGTATTACTTTCCGAGGGAATCACTCTTGGACAACTATTTCAGGCTGGCGTTTTGGATAGCGGCATCCGGATACTTCGTCTGCGTAGGCCTGCGCCGCACGTTCAAGCCATGGCGGTTTCGGAGGCGCTAGTGACGCTACAAAAGGCACTAAAAATTCATTCCAGCCGACCGCTAAAGCGTCGACTGAATTCCGCGTTATGTTGGCCGAGGACCTTCTAAATTATGACCAAAAGAAAGAAGGCAATGTTCTGGGTTGGAGTCATATCAGGACTGCCCGGACTCGTGTATTTTTTCACGGCGGCGATTTTTTATGCTTGGCTGAATGCAGCCGAGCCAGAGCGCTGGCCTCCTGAGAAAGCTGCAATCTGGGCAGGCGGGTCGTTGCTTTTAGCAATAGTGTTTGCCATTTACTTTGGCTATTCCATATTTTCTCTAATAAGAGAAAGCAACAGGAAGTACCGTGAGCAAAATAAAGCAACATAACCAGGCCAGCCAACATCGCGCACTTCGTGCGCTGGACGGCCTTTCCGGCGCTACGCGCCTCCAAGGCCGCCGTTGCTGGCGTCGTTAGGCACCAAGGATGATAAAGTGAACAGTCGAGAACTCTTGGAAAAACTGAAGAATGATGCGCCGCAGTTACTGACGAATCTACCTGATACTTTTGGTATTTACGCTCTTTGGGACCACGAAGAAAACATTCGATATATCGGGTGCACCCCAAAGGCGACAGAGGGGTTTAGAATTCGCGTCGGAAATAAACACGTCACCGGTAGCGAAGGACGTAGCCACAAATTTTCCCAAGCCTACTGCACAGGGAGAATGTGGCGCTATTGCAAAAAGCTGGACCCAGTGGCTGCTCTTAATGCTCAAGATCCAAATGATGCAAAGTTAGCTAAGAAATTGCGTACTTTATTCATACGAAAGTATTGCAGGATCACTTACGTTGAGATTCCCAGTAAGGAGCGTGAAGGGAACTATTTTGCTTTCCTAACTAACCTTGAATCCCAAATTCAGTCGCTCGCCCCTGCAAGCATGAGGTTGTGGGAAGGAATTGGTTTTTCTCCGATGGAAGAACCTATTTCAATTGTGGATGCTTTACTTGAGCAACATTCATCGCTCAGAGAAGCCGCAGAGAAGCAGGCGGCTATTTACAGAAAGTATGTTCGATTGGGCGAGTCAGCCATTGCCTAACCAGGGGCTGCAGCGGACCGGTTTTCCGGTGCGGTGCGCCTCCAAATCGGCCGCTGAGCCCGGGCGTTAAATGCCTATGAGAAAGCCAAAAGTTGAGCCAACAATTGATTATCACCTTTCGTCCGCTTTTTCGGATGAAGACATTCTTGGGCTGGTCCTAAAGGGACATCTAGTCATTGAGGCAATGTTGGGGAAAATTCTTTCTCATTATGGGTTTGGTGAGGAATATGGCGTTGGTCATTTCCTCGGAAGCTAGAGCAGTGCAAGTCAAATAGCCCATTTCCGGATTGGATCGCGCAGATTTGTATAGATATCAATGATATCCGAAATGATTACTGCCATTCTCTAGGGCATGTTCTGTCATTCGATGAAGCATTCAATCATGTCCAAAAAATGGAGAAGCTTGGGGCTGGAGTACACGGACGAAACAATTTTTGAGAATAGGCCAGAGTCGAAAGAGATATACGGGGTAGAAGGAATCCTCACTGAGACCCTCTCGAATACTATGGATGAAATCAATCAAATATTTGGGGAACTTGGTATCAAGGAAACCTCCCTTGCGTAGGTATCTTCATTTAACTAGGGCGTTATGAATACAGGAGAATTATCGAGTGAACGAAAATCAATTTTGGAAGATTATAGAATCAGTTAAAAAGTCAGCGTCTTCGGCTGAAGATAGACCTTCATTACTTGCTGCAGAATTAAAGTCTTTATCAACAGAGGAGATTAAGGATTTTGACGAGATTTATTTTGACCAAATCATAAGGTCCTATAGGTGGGATTTGTGGGGCGCTGCTTATGTAATAAACGGAGGATGCTCTGATGATGGCTTCAAATATTTTTGTGACTTTCTCATATCGGAAGGAAAGCAGGTTTTCGAGGCGGCGCTGAGTGACCCAGAGTCACTCGCTTTGCTAGAGGATCTAGAAGAGCCTGAGCTGGAAGGTTTCAGCTATGTGGCGGCTGAATTGTACGAAGAAAAAGCCGGTAATGAGCTGCCAGAATACTCAAAGTCTTACCCAGAAGATCCTCTTGGAGAGCCTTGGGATGAAGATGGTGTAGATAAGCTGTATCCAAAATTGGCGGCAAAGTATTGGTAGCTTAAATTCATAACAAACGGCTGCTCCCGAGAAATTTCCGCTGTCACCTTTTGTGCAAAGGGCCGCACAAAAGCCGCCATAAAAAATTTGCTCGGTGAGCCGGGCGTTACTTTCTGTTAAAAGGAATCACGTGTTTACACTAAGAATCGACAATGATATTGAGCTAAGCCTGGTCGATAGAGTTTTGGCTCCAAAGATGTTTGAGATCATTCAGTCTGAAAAAGCATACCTATCGGAATGGTTAGCATGGCCGGAGTTGACAAAAAACCTTACCGATTATTTAGGGTACGTGAAAGTAGTATCTCAGGATTACGCGAATGGCAAGGGTATGGCGTGCAATATTCTTTATCAAGGAAATCCCGTTGGATGTATTAGTTTTAACTACATCAATGAGTTATTGAAGAAAGCGGAAATTGGGTACTGGCTATCTGAAAAATACCAAGGAAAAGGTATTGTAACTAAATGTAGCAAAAAGCTAATAAATATTGCGTTTAACGAACTCAATCTAGATAAAATAGAAATACCAGTTGCAGAGAAAAACCGACCGAGTAGGGCTGTCTGTGAGCGACTGGGAATGTCGATCGAAGGCACAATTTCAAATGCCGAGAATCTTAACGGAAAAATCGTTAATCATGTTTTCTATGCGTTGGCTCGCCATTAAAAGCCACAAATAGTTGTTGGACACACCCGAAACCCCGCTATCGCGGCGGGTGCTGAACTCGCTTGCGCTCGCCTTAAAACAAAAACGTTATGTTCAAGAAAGGGGCCTTTGAATCTTCTGTCCGTCTGTAGCGAAAACAGACTATGGAGTCTGCCTGCTGAAGCTGTCTTTTCAGGTTGTTCCGGTGTTCAAGCAATCGGTGCCGGCACTAACTCGGATGTGGAGACACCAGTTTCCGGAGATTTGATTGAGTGGGCTGACACCATCCTGGTCATGGAAAGGAGCCACCGAGATAAGGTGGCACGGAAGTATAGGGAATTGCTCAAGGGTAAACGGCTAGTCTGCTTGGACATCCCCGATCACTATAAGTGTATGCAGCACGAACTCAACAAATTACTGAAGGCAAAGGTTCCCAGGCATGTGCGTTTACCCTAGCCAAAAACATAACCATGCCAGTCACGGCGACGACTGCTACATTGCGGCTTCGCCGCCATTCCGCAGCCGCGCGTGCTTAACGGCGCTAGCTGTTCACGTAATACATCAAGCCTCGGCAAGGAATTAAACAGAGCAATGATCCCAATTTATTCCAAAGTTGTCTCAGGTGTTGCCCTATCTCAGGTGGGTGGCGAAACCAAGATGGTTCTTATGAAACGATTAAAGGAAGGCTTCTGGTGCCACGTGGCCGGAAAGGTTGAGGCCGGGGAGACTGGATGGCAGGCTATCGTTCGTGAATTCCTCGAAGAGACGCAGATAGCAGTTAAAGAGCTCTATAACGGCGAGTATCTTGAGCAGTTTTATGAGCCTAGTAAAAATCGAATAGAGGTTATCCCAGTATTTGTTGTAATTTGTCCCCCTGAGCAGCCGATAGTGCTGAATCCCGAACATACAGAGTATCGATGGTGTTCGCTAGAAGAAGCTAAATCAGTGGTGCCCTTTCCAAATCAAATGGCGCTGTACGACCATATCTGGAAGCACTTTGTGGTCGAGAAGCCGTCTTCGTACATGAAAATTGAGGTCAGCTAAACAGTCGTGTCAGGGGAGGTCAAAAGCGGCGCGCGCGGCGCAATACTTTCGCCTTCCCTGCACCTGACGTTATGCACTGAAATTGACAAGGATCGTGAGTTGCGAGTAAAAGTATCAACTACCTTTAATTCATCCGCCGACAAGGTTTGGGCTCTGGTCAGAAAGAGCGACACCTTGCTATTCGTCACACGTGGATTTCTTGGATTTTCCGGCTCACACCGTTTTCCACCGGAGTGCCGAGAGGGCTCCACTGAACATACTCGTCTGATGTTCTTCGGGTTCATTCCAGCGTGGAAACACTCAATAACCTTCCAAGAAATCGACGACAGTAAGCGGGTGCTTATTACCAAGGAGGGCAGTGGCTTGGTTCCGGTTTGGAATCACCTCATTCAAGTAACTCCCGAGCAAAATGAAACCTGCAGCTACATTGATGATGTGGAGGTCAAGGCGGGTGGACTGACGCTTTTGGTGTGGCTGTATACAAATATTTTCTACCGCTATAGGCAGTTTCGTTGGCGCATTCTGCTTCGGGCAACGCCTCAACATGCATAGCAAGGCAATTCAACTCGTTCCGACCTGCGGCCTGCACCGCGTTTTGATTATTGGTTAGGTAGAAAATTCGTGCAACTGAGAAGAAAATAGTATGGCGGTCGTTCTTATCCCTGGATTCATGCTAACCACAGCCTTTGGTCGGACCTTGCTCCGGCTCTTTCTCCTTTTGGGCCTTTGTTCCATTCTGATCCAAACGCTGGGAATTCGCTTGAAGATATGGAGCGACTGACCCTAGAAGAAGCTCCCCCAAGATTCAGCCTTTTTGGGTTCTCAATGGGAGGTTACATCGCACGTGAAATCGTTCGTATAGCTCCTGAGCGAGTATCCAAGCTTGTTCTTATCGCTACATCGTCGCGTGGCGATAATGAGCTGCAGGCTTACCGTAAATCCCAGATTGCCAATACTGAGCTGGGAGCATTTGGCGGTGTTAGCCGGAAGTCGATACGTCAGTCACTAGCACCTTCGCGCGAACAGGACTCTGCATTGGTAGAGCGTATCCACCAAATGAGTACAAGTCTCGGCAGTCGAGCGTTTCGCAGGCAAGCATCGCTCCGCCGTGATGCAGACACCGATCGGCTTACAGAAATTCGCTGTCCAACCTTGATTGTGGCAGGTAGTCGCGACAGGATACGAAGCTTGGAAGAAGCCAGGGAGCTGCATAATGGTATTGCACAATCAACTCTTGTAGTTCTGGAAGCGGGCCATATGATCCCACTTGAAGCTCCAGATGAACTCGCTAGCGTCGTACTGAATTTTATGCGAACTAACCATCTGCTCAGTGGCGGACCCACTATCGATGCGAGTTAGCATTGCGCTGTTAGGTGGAATTGGTCTTTAGACGCTTTTGGTGGCTATCAATGCGAAGAAGGTCAGTGTTTCTCTTCTTTGCGGCCACATACCGGCTTTTAAACAGCGCATTAGGGATAAAGATGAACTACGAAGCACAGGTCAAGAATTGGATATCGAAAGATCGGCAGCGTATGGAGGCGCTTAACATTGCTGCTGCGCAGGAGTTGCCGGGCTGGTGTCTTGCTGCGGGGTTTGTTAGAAACATGGTCTGGGATAGGCTACATGGCTTTGCATCGGCTACAACGTTAAACGATATTGATCTGATCTTTTTTGACCCGAACGACACGAGCACTTCTCGTGATCGGGAAGTTGAGCACAAGCTCAGAGGTATCTCGGGCTTACCCTGGTCAGTAAAAAACCAAGCGAGAATGCACCAGCGGAACCTGGATAGCCCTTATACCTCAACTGAAGATGCCATGAGCTTCTGGGTAGAAGTAGAAACAGCGGTTGGCGCGGCTTTGAATGAATACGAGGAGGTAGTAATTTTGGCGCCTTTAGGCATTGAAGCGCTGTTTGACTGCACCATTACATTAAACCCGAAAAGGCCAAAGCTGGGGGCTTTTGAAGAGCGGATGAACAACAAGAGATGGTTAGAAATCTGGCCAAAGCTGGTAGCAATTACCTAACAGACCCTGTAGCAAAGACGTTTACACTTTTGTGATAAAGGTAGCTATCAAAAACCATGCATGTTGCCGGTATTAAGTGAATAAACATGAAAGTTATCGACTTTGAAGCTTGGGCCTGGTTTCTATTTGAACACGAAGGCAGGTTGTATCTCGACGTACACTGTAACATGAGCTTTTTCAGTTATACCTACATGATTGAGCTTAATGATGATGAGTTGGCGCAGTGTAAGACGATTGGTCGAGAATACCTGGGTAAACTTGCGCACGATATTCATTACTCAGTGCCAATTGCCAAAGATACTCTGTCAGATTATAAGGGACGCGACGTATCCAGGCAGCTTTCTGGCCTGGCTACCCAGGCCGTAAAAAGATGGCGATCGGGAGGCAGCGAGCAATAAAGCTCATCACCTGCTAACTCATCAACGGGTTCTGTTCATCTTTATTCCAAGCCTGCTGGGTGTATTCGACAGGGTGGTGGGCATTAGAGTCTGACATCACTTAACCCCTTATTGCACTCCGTTATGGCTTGTACGCTCCACTAAATGAACCCGTTAGGGTGTATCCAAACGCAATTTGAGAATCAGCTATGGTAGTACTTCGTGAATTCGAAACCGGTGATGCTTCCCGCTTGCGGAAATACTTGAATAATCTGCGTGTGACCAGGTTTCTTACGTCCAGCATTCCTCAGCCATACGAGAAGAAGATGCTGAATGGTGGACCGTTGAGAACAGCAAATCGGGTATCGTCCGGGCTATCGAGTACTATCGTTAAGCTTCGATCTATCTCTAAAAAGACTGTTGCTTATACAAGTGAAAACACAGAACAATAGCCAACGAATCAGGATGGCCTGACTTCCGCTTCCGCTTGAAAGGAACGTCTAAACACTACATTTTCGAAAGGAGACGTTGTGATCTACAAGATCGAGGAATGGATAAACCAGTTGAATCGTTCACATGAGCATGTGCGAAAGCCCTGTATCGCTTTTAAGAACCAGTTTAAAGGTTCTTATTCTACCGATTTCCTAACCAACACATTTTTCGTCGTAGTCGACAAGATTCCGAAACCCGATATTCCTGAATTACGAAAAGCAGGATTGGGAGATTTCATCGATATGGATGCCATGGGAATCACATACAACGATACATATTATATTAAGGAAGGTGAAGTCAACAATTTGCGGTTGCACTTTCATGAATTGGTGCATGTGGTCCAATGGCGGGAACTTGCTCCGTAAGGGTTTATTGGGCGGTATATCGGTGAGATACAGGCTCATGGATACAACGCAGCTCCACTTGAAAAGATGGCTTACGCCTTGGATGGTCACTTTCAACAAGGGAGGCGACCATTCAATGTGGAGCAGTATATCCGAGACAATCTATAATAGATTGTTAGGCATTGTATGAAGAGCCCGGTTTCAAGTAATAAGTGCAAATTGATTATGCAGCAAGCAAATTAACTTGCCGCCCCAGAAATAGTTCATTCGGTGACTTTCCACCTCTCGTAGCTCTTGGCCTGGAATTTAGTCTGTCCATGACAAACTGGATTTGTTCATCGGTTACTGTGTTGAAGTCAGTTCCCTTGGGAAAGTACTGACGTATCAGCCCGTTTGTGTTCTCGTTGGTGCCACGCTCCCATGAGGCGTAGGGATGTGCGAAGTAAATGTTCGCTTTCAGTCCCGCAGCTATGGCTTCGTGTTCGGCAAACTCCAGCCCGTTATCCAATGTAATCGTTTTTACCCTGTCCCGGTATTGAGCCATGCTTTCGATAGCAGCATCTGCAAGTGCGTTTGCATTTTTTCCAGGAAGCCTTGCGATCACCGTGTACAGTGTTTTCCGCTCGACCATAGTTAGAAGCGCACCTTGATGGCCTTTTCCTATAACTGTGTCGCCTTCCCAGTCCCCGACTCGACTGCGGCTATCAACAATCGCTGGGCGGTCGTCAATGCTCACACGATTCTTGAGCTTGCCACGGCGATCATAATGACCGTAGCGCTTTCGATACGGTTTCGAGGCCACTCTCAAGTGCTTATAGAGGTCTCCACCAATGGCTTTATCCGCGAGAATGATTTGATAAATCGTCTCATGGTGCAGCGACACTCCTGCATGTTTTTCCAGATAGCTGGAAACCTGTTGTGGGCTCAGATCCTGGCGAATCAGCTGCTCAATCATGTGTCGGACACTATCTGTGACCTTGATCGCCTTATGTGCCTCGCAGCGACGCTTATCGGAAAGCTCCTGGGCTTGCTTGGGCCTGTAGCCACGCAGACCACGGTTCCTTTGCAGCTCTCGACTGATGGTGGATGCACTTCTACCCAGCACATCGGCTATGCTTTTTTGTGGATGCCCAGCTTTCATTAGCGCATAAATTTGGTATCGTTCATTACTGGTCAGCTGGTTGTAACTCATAAGTGCTTTTTCTCTTGGCGGAGGAAGGTGCCGAGTCTACCAGCTGACCTCTCTCTCTATCCAATTGCACTTATTATACGAAACCGCGCAGTACATTCATGATGCTAGCGCTGGAAGAGTCTAGAAAGGCGCTACCGGCGTGTTTACCTAACCCTCCTGTCGGGTGCATTCTTGTAAAGGAAGGGGAAGTGGTTGCAGCAGGTTTTACGAAGGCACCGGGTGAACACCATGCTGAAGCAGAAGCCCTGGCCAAGTACGACGGGCCATTAAACGAAGTAACTGCCTATGTGACATTGGAGCCCTGCTCCTTTCAGGGAAGAACGCCATCCTGTGCTGAGGCTCTGATTAGAAAGGGTGTAAAGCGCGTAGTCGTTGCATTGGTAGACCCCGACCCCAGGAACAATGGTCTTGGCTTGGCAAAATTGAAGCAGGCGGGGGTTGAGGTAGTAGAGGGGGTCTGTAGGGGGGAGGTGCTAGCGTTCTTGGGCCCATACTTGAACGGAGGTGAGTGAAGTTCGTGCACGCTAACATGACTTTCCGCCGAAGGCTTAAGAACCATATTTTGTCGGGTAATAAGACCGCGACCATTCGCAATAAGGAAGACAGCGATTACTACACGGGCCAGGTAGTAGAGGCGCTTACGCATGAAGATGGCGAAAAGATCTGCCGTATTCAGATTATCAGTATTGAACCAGTACAATACGGCGAGCTGAATCGTCGACATGCGAAGGCGGAGTACCTTCCATTCGTGTTTATACTCAAACGGATCATTCGCAAGATCTACCCTGGTGAGCGCGACTTTCTGTTTATAAGGTTCAAAGTACTTGACGATTAGGTGCCGGACGATACTGTGCCGTATCTTAACCATAAAGCGCCCTGTTTCGTTGTCTCGGACGACCTTCCTCAGCATGAAGAGAATGACTGATACGGTTGGGCCCAATAAGCCCAGTCGTCAGTTGGATATGGGTGTATCGTGAACCTAAGAAAGATTGAAGTTGTGAGTTATGACTCTGCCTGGGTAGAAAAATTCAAGTCAGAGCGGTCGTTACTGAAACAAGTTCTTGGCAATGTGGCAATGGAGATTGAGCATATTGGCAGTACTGCGGTTCCCGGCCTGGCGGCAAAGCCCGTTATTGATATCCTGATTGAAGTAGCTGATTTTAGTGAGTTGGAATCTGAAACCCACGCTATGGAGTCAATAGGGTACCCGGTGATGGGTGAGAATGGCATTGCGGGGCGGCGATACTTCCAGAAAGGCGGAGTCCAGCGCAGCCATCATGTTCACGCCTTTGAAGCAGGAGATACACATTTGCTACGCCACCGAGCCTACAGAGATTACCTGATTGCGCATCCGGACGTTGCAACTGAATACTCAGAAACGAAGCGGATAGCGGCTGCTTCTTGTCGGGATGACATAAACCAGTATATGAGCTTAAAGGATAGCTTTATTAAGAAACATGAAACGCTGGCTGTGGAGTGGTATATAAGCCAGTAAGCATGGGAGACCTGACTATGGATACCCAAACAATGGCTGAGGACATTACGCGCAGCCTGAAAGCGTTCGGCCGCGGTTCCCGGCAAGAGCACCGGCCGAGTGCCCAGCGGGATTTCGGTGTCTATACCCCCGATTTACGCTCTGTTGTACGAACCTATAAAAGTCGACTGGCCGCAGAATCAGCAGATGATGTCTATTCTGTTGCACTCAAACTGCTGGAAAAGAACGTCACCGAATGCAGGCAAGCCGGCTACGAACTGATTGCCGGCCACCGCGCAGCCAGGGAATCGCTCACGCCCAAGCGGGTGGAGGCGCTTGGACGTGGAATAGACAACTGGGCTTGTGTCGACAGTTTCTGCTGTACGCTGGTGGGCAGAGCGTGGCGGGAAGGCCGGGTTTCGGATGCCACTATTATGCGCTGGAGCCGGTCGCCAGACCTGTGGTGGCGACGCGCTGCTGTCGTAGCTACGGTGCCTCTTAACATTAAGGCCCACGGAGGAACAGGGGATTCAGCAAGAACATTAATGGTGTGCAAGCCCCTCATCACCGATAAAGAAATAATGGTTCAGAAAGCAATAAGCTGGGCCCTTCGCTCATTGGCACCCTGGGATCACGGCGCCGTTCAGGCCTTTCTGAACGAGCATTCAGAGTCTGTTTCGGCACTGGTTCGCCGTGAAGTGATGAATAAGCTGCGAACGGGGAAAAAGAACTAGCCAGGCTACCCCCAGTTTAAAAGGTCACACAACAAGCGCTGCCGTCGTCTTCAGCTCGTACAATAGATTGCAGAGTCAACTATCGAGGAGCACCAAGTGTCGTTAATTGCAAAAACACCAGAGCCACCCTATTACGCGGTAATCTTTACCTCACTCAGAACCAACGTAGACGGTGGTTATGGTGACATGGCTGAAAGAATGGTAGCGCTTGCGTCACAGCAACCAGGGTTTCTGGGCATAGAATCGGCAAGAGAAGAGGTGGGTATTACGGTTTCTTACTGGTCTGATCTGGAATCAATAAAGCTCTGGAAAGCAAACCTTGAACACCAGGAGGCACAAAGACTGGGGCATGAAAAGTGGTATGCATCTTTTAAAACCAGAATCTCCAGAGTAGAGCGCGACTATGGGTTTTAGCAGTCTGCTGTTACTTAAAAGGAGTCCTTTATAGTCGATTCAGCGATCGGGTAAAGAGTCTGCACTTTCAAGCAGACGCGTAGTTATCTGCCAGATAGTCCTCCCTGAACCCAGCTCGTAGACGATTGTTGTAGGAATGCTGTGAATCGCTAGGTACCGCGGCGCTTCGGTGACCTTAGGGAAGCCTTGGCGGCTAGCCGGCGCCAGCCAGCCTGAACACCAGCAGCCTGTTGTTCGCGGGCATGGCTATGTTGTCTTCCAGAATCAGGCCTTCAACTTTGGCCAGCTCGTTCATGTCATCCAGGTCACGAATGCCCATGTGCGGTGCCCGGGCTCTCAGGTGCTGGTCGAACTGCCGGTTGCTTTCGCTGGTAAAGCGCCCCTGATCATTAAATGGGCCATAGAGGCAAAAAGCGCTTTTTGCCGTTAGACGCTCGCCAATGCCATGAAACATCTGTTCGACTTCGGTCCAGGCCATGATGTGCGCAGTATTTGCCGAAAAGGCTCCGCTAATGCTGGAAACTGGCCAGGGCTTCCTGCCGACATCGAGCTCCATTATTGGCAGTATGTTTGGGAGCTTGGCTTGTTCCAGTCGCAGACGACACAGGTGTGCAGCATCCGGGTGGTCGGAGGGCTGCCATTGCAAGTGAGGCAGTGACCGTGCGAAATGCTCAGCGTGCTGGCCGGTACCCGTGCCTATTTCAAGCACTCTGGCTGGCGAGTCGAAAACCTCGCACAGCACATCCAGAATAGGTGCCTTGTTGTTTTCGCAGGCCTGGGAAAAAGGTAGTTCGGTAGCCATCGTGGTGTTTCCTCCTCATTTTTCTCACACTACCATACTGGGGTCTAAAGGGTTGGGCCAGGCTGTCTGCTTATGGTCATGCTGCCATTATGGTCTATCCTGCCCGCTCAAGCCCGTTGTCCTTTATCAGGTAATGTGGCCAGCCAGTCCTGGCCATAAGGAACCGATAAAATATGATCCCAAGAATAGATTCAGCATCACGGCTAATCTCCGCCTCTCCAGAGGCTATATACCGGGCGTTCTCTGAGCCGGGTGCAATGGAGCTCTGGCTTCCTCCGGATACGATGACAGGTGAAATGTTGGATTTCGATTTTCGCGAAGGAGGCTCCTATCGCATGAGGCTTACCTATACCGAGCCGCACCAGGGAGGAGGCAAAACATCGGAGGATTCAGACGAGGTCGAAGTGCAACTCACGAACCTCGAAGAGGGCCGGGCGATTGAGCAAGCAGTCGTCTTCGAGAGCGAAGACCCTTTATTTTCTGGCACAATGAAAATGAGCTGGACGTTCCAACCTAGAGGCGAGCGGACGCTAGTGATGATCCAGGCCAGGAACGTACCGGAAGGTATCCGGCCCGAAGACCACGAGGCGGGGTTGAACTCGACTTTAGAGAAGCTCGCAGAATTTGTGGAAGCATGAGTAAGATGGGTCAGGTCGAAATCGCTCTGTTTCGGAGCGCGTAATATGGCATTGATGTAAACATTAGGTTGGCTGCCAATCTCAGTAACATTATCTATGAAGACGGCCTTCAACTTGTCGTTCCGCCAGAGAGGCCGGGTATCAGGCTGTAGAGCTCTATACAAATGAAGCGATGACAGAGAATTTGGCGATGTATCCCAAGCTTGGGTACCTTGAAACCGACCGTCGATGCGAAGCGGGTTTTAACCGTGTGTTTTTTCGAAAGCAAGTCCCTGGTTAACCCTCTCCCGAACTGTATGACGCCATAGGTTGGGCTTCTCCTTTGGCAACTGAGGGTAAACTTTCATTAAGCGGTTTTTTGTAAGCTGTGCGCAATCAATCTAACAGGCTACTGTGTGAAGATGCTACTTGGGCAGTGGATTTGACGAGAGTGTCTCAGTAGCATCCCTGTTAGTTGAATCACATTAGGAATCAGTACCCATGGCGCGCCAGAATGCCAACCTTACAACCGCGCAGGCATTGAAGCAGTTTGATGCAGCCTTGGCGGACTTTGGTCGTGCACGCAGCGTCAACCCCAATGCCTCAAGTATTGCTTTGCTAGAGCGCGCCCGGGTATTGATGACGCTGTCGGGTGGTCTTGATGCATTGTACCGGCGAGTGCGCTCGCTGGAGTCTGCCGGCATTTTTGGCACCAGTGACTGGGCCCAGCCGGGCATCTTGCAGCCCGCACTGGCCAAACACTCGCTTCGAGAGGCAGGGGCCGTTACCACCGTGGTGGAGGCCATTAGCGAGCTGCGCATGCTCGCTGTTAGCCGGGGAGATTACTTTCACCCCGGCATTTCTGCAGAACAGGCGCGAAATTTCCTGACCCAGGTAATGGCGCTGAACCTGGATCTATTGTCTGGCCAACTCAAAGAGGCCGACCGGGAACGCCCGCAACAGCTTGGGTTCATTGTTCAGGAGCTCTACCAGTACCTGATTTCCCACCTGGGCTATGAGAGCCTGCTCGATAGCCTGGTAGCAGAGGTCTGGCGGTTGCTGGAGCAGGGGCCAGTGCAGGTTGACAGTATCTGCGAGATGATCAGCCAAATCGCCAGGTGCCTCTACGACCCAACGATAAACACCACCGGCAACGCCGATGCCACCCGTCTGGTCAATGCCTTGTTTGCGCCTACACCAGCCAGCCCTGAAGACCTGGGCCTGGTTATCTATGAGCAGCGGCTTGCAGAGATGGATGACGCCGCACTCGCAACTGAAGCCCAATGGTTTGCCCGCAGCATGCACGACACCGGCCTGGCCTCGGCTTACCACGCGGTTATGCTGCGTTTTTTGCGCAACCACGAGCGGGATGATCTGATACCCCAAACGCTGGGGCTGACCATGACCGGCCTGGACGATCTCTACTGCTATACCGATCTGGTCCACGCTCTGATCGACGAAGCCATCTATCCGGAAACCTGCCAGGCCGTGTTCGGCCTGACCATGATGCTGGAGCGGGGCTCCCTGTTCACGCCCTCGGTGGCCCAGGCCCTGTGGCGCCAAATCAAACTCAGCCTGTCAGTGGAGACTGCAGATACCCTGCGAGAAGCCTTCGGCGAAGCACAGCCGCCGAGGGTATTTCTGCTGGCCGGGGTCATGAACCTGCTGGGGCAGCCGCTGGGTGTGGGCCAGGGCAACAATCCAACCTGCCAATCGGCTATTGGTTTGTCGGTGTGGGCCTCTGGCGAAGCCGATTACCTGCTGCAAGTGCTGGCCTGGGCCGCCCGGGACAACGAAGTGCTAAACCGCTTTGAAGGCCAGAGCATCTCCTCCAGAAACCTAGAGCCCGGGCTGGTTAAGGGAACACCGGTCGATGTAGACCCGGTATCGCTCATACTGATCCCCCATCTTGACCGCATCTATGCCGACATGTGGCATCGATGCGAAGGGCGAGATGACGATGCCCACCGCTGGATCAACCCGGAGTTCTACGGCTGGTGGGTCAGTCACGGCTTTCGTGTGGTGGCGGATATCCACACAGGCGAGGTACGCGACTACGAGGGCTTTATCCGCTGCTTTTATGCAAGCTACCACCCTTATTACAACGGCAACATGCCCATCATCCACGCCCAGCCCGCAGGCATTGCGGTAACGGACAGCGCTGCCCGTTTCGTCGGTCGCCATGCTATTAACATTCTGAGAGTCGGGCTCAGCCCGCACAACGAAATGCGGGTCTATTTCTTCAACCCCAACAACGACAGCGGGCAGGACTGGGGCCAGGGCATTACCTGCTCTACCCGAGGCAATGGAGAGTATCGCGGTGAAGCCTCTCTGCCCATCGCGGAGTTTGCCTCCCGCCTTTATGCCTTTCATTACGATACTCTGGAACTGGGTGATGTCTCGGCCGTGCCCGATGCCGAAGTTGACCGCATTATGGCGCTTGGCCATACCAGTTGGGCGTCGCCATACAAAGCCACGGGGACAAAAGGTGCTTAGGGCAGCGCATGCGGCTACAACACCGGGGGTCTATGTTCCCCAGTCAGTTGCTACTGTCTGCTACCGGGCTTGTGTTATACAGAACGGGCATCTCATGGCGCCACTGGGCCCACAATGATGCATCGCTAAGCAGTGCTACCATGAAATGTGCCACGTTGATTCTACTGGATTCACCAGAGTTGAAAATCGGGCTTCGCACTGGCGACACTCGAGCTTCATAAGGGCTGGCATTCTCTGCGTTTATCAGTGAATCCGGTCGAACAACAACCCATTCCAGAAAGGGATTGTGACGGCGCTGGCTGGCCAATAGTTCTGCCGCCTGTTCGCTGTCGGCATGGGGCGGTACCAGGTGTCGAATCAGTGTTAACACCAGCCGATCCGGAGCGGGTAGCCGTTCTTTTCGCAAGCTATTCACGCACCCGCTAGAGCCCAGCAATATGATTTTTACCGGGCGCCGGGGTTGCCTGGCCAGGACACGCAGCACGCGGTTCAGGCTGTCGTGAACCAGGCGGCGCGGGTTGCCAAATAATCCAGAGAATGTCGGCCGATGACCCAAACAGCTGATCACAGCATCGACCTTGCCAAGGCGCTCCTCCAGCCATGTTTCACTGCAGTCAAGCAGGGTAGTTTGCACCCGCTCAAGTTGTTCGTGAACCGGTAGATCAGTGGTGTGGCGGACCATCGCGGTGACGGTGTGCCCTTGCTCAAGCAAGCGCTGTAGCGCGAGCTTGCCGATACCTCCGGTACCTCCCAGTAATAGTACGTTCATGAGAAAACCTGTCGTCAAATGGCATGAGTCCGCAGTCTACGCTTCCTGAAAACCGATTAAATCGGCTATAAATGCACAGCAGGTATGCAGCAAAAGTGGTTAAATTTATGCGATATGGCATTACTAAAGCAGGCAGGGATTATGAACTGGACACATCTGACATTTGACTGGAACCAGGCAAAGGCTTTTTACATTGTTGCCTCAGAAGGCTCATTCTCTGCTGCCGCACGTGCATTGAATACCACCCAACCTACCCTGGGCAGACAGGTCAGAGCTCTGGAAGAAGCGCTGAACGTGACTCTGTTCGAGCGTGTTGGACGCGGCCTGGTACTGACAGCCAGCGGCCAGGCACTGTTTGAGCAGGTTCAGCCCATGGGAGAGGCGGCCACCCAGTTCTCACTGGCCGCCCACGGACAAATTCAGTTGTCGGAAGGTGAGGTCAGTGTGTCCGCGACGGAGCTTGATGCCATTTATCGACTGCCCGCTGTGCTCGCTGCACTGAAAGAAGAGGCGCCCGCTATTCGGGTTGAGCTGGTCGTTTCGAACCAGATCAGCGACCTTAAAAAGCGCGAGGCGGATATTGCGATCCGCTATCAGCGACCTGAACAGGGTGACCTGATTATTCGCAAGTTGGAAACCGAAGTGGTGTATCTCTATGGAAGTGAGGCATTGGTCGAGCACTACGGTCATCAAGCACCGGATGAAACCACCGACTTGAAACTGATTGGATTCTCCAAAGGAGACCAGTTGCTGGATTTTTTCAGGGATAATGGCTGGGATGTTAGCGAGTCAAACATTGCCGTCTATTGCCAGAACCAGTTCGCGCAGATCGAACTGGTTCGGCAAGGTCTGGGTCTGGCGTTCTTTCCCGATTATGTGGGTGACTCTCTGGCCGGGGTTGCCCGTGCCTTTCCCAGGCACATCAAGCCGATGGAGCTGGATGTCTGGCTGGTGTGCCACCGGGAACTGCGAACCAGCCGACCCATACGTAAAGTGTTTGATGCCATTGTGGCGCACTTTCACCGCCGCTAGGCCTGCGCTTGCATCCGGCCGTGTACCGGCACACTGACGCCACGAAAGATCAGCCATATTGCCAGCGTCAGTTCACCCAGCAGTGCCGGAACAAAGACAACCAGTGCAAACAAGTGGGCGAAGTCGGCGTACCGGGTCATCAGAATCTGCGCACCGCTGTCGATCAGGTAACCCGCTGACACGATGAGCATTACATAACCCAGGAAACGGGGAATGTAGGTTGACTTGATCATCAGATATCCCAAAACCAACAGGCTCAGACCGAAGAACACCAAGCCAATCGAATACCCCAGCGCGTGGGCATTCAGTGCCATCATCATCTGGGCTGCAGCCACTTCCTGGCCGAGTGCTGTGACGGTACCAGGCTGCACCAGCGCAATAGCTGAGAACAGATGCATCAGATTAAGACTTAGAAAAGTTGCCTGCATCAGTCGAAATATGGCTGCCAGAGAGGCCAGTGGCGAATTCACGGGCTTGAGCAGCAGAAAGAACAAGAGCGCGACAATGACATCACAGACGATCATTATCAGATCAGCGACGACGGCTAGCCGGAACGTACTTTCGGCGGCAATCAGGTTCATCATGGTGGCCTGAGCATCATCGGGTACCTTGATGGATGCTCTGACACCCATTTCCGCTGTAATGCCAGTGGCTATGATCAGCAGGTAGCTGATGCCCGCCCAGAGTGAGAGTTTTTGCGTGTTCATGGTTTTTCTCCTGCAACGGCGTGAAGTTGAGCGATCCCGTTCAGGAAACACGCATCGTGTTCCAAGCGGGAGAGGCATTTTACGGTAGGAAGAAATTGATAAAATCGCCGATGAGTGAACAGCAGGTGTACACTTTTGTATGGATGATGAAGTAACTCCCAAGTAGTCGAGCCAGGTGGCGGCGGAATGAATGCTGGCACCGCACCACTCAATGTCTAAACGAGCGCTTATGGTAAACACTCTGCTGGTTCAAGTAGGTAGAACGCCAGGAAAGAACGACTTTCCATCGACTTTAGGATGTTCCCCCCGAGGTGTAATCCAATGTGCCGGTTAGGCTGTTTGATGGTGCCGATTCCTGGGAATTTAACGATTAGCAGTGTTAAGCAGACGCCGGGTATTTGGCTAATGGTCTTGGCGCCATCGCTGTAGTTTCTATTGAATTTTATGTTAAACATAAAATAATCGTTGTAATACGAAATTCTGCCGTCTAAGCTACCGTCTCAATCAATAGATGATTTTGGAGGCTGTTGGCATGTCGGCTCGTCTTCTGCGCGCTTTGGTGAATCTGCTGCTCGGGCTGGCTCTGGGCTTTCTTGTGGTGGCCGCCGCAATACTGGTGGGCGCCCCTTTGCTCGGAGAGCCTTTGCTGAGCCAGTGGCCGGTGCTTGCGCCCCAACCCGACCCGGCCTGGCAGGTATCGGTTGCCGGTATCGAAGCCGCCGTGACTCTGGGCCAGGGAGTGCTGAGCGTCGAGCATTCGGGTTATGGCTGGCACTGGGCATTGCGGGTTGTGGATTTTGCCATTTCAGGGGCCTTGCTAATGGTCGGCCTTTGGTTGTTACGGCGCTTTACCGGTGAAGTTGGTGATGGCCTGCCTTTCTCTTCGGGCAGCGCGAAGCGTCTGCGCTGGGTCGGGCTCATTCTGGTGGCCTTCCCGCTCTGGCAAGCCCTGCGTGACCTGCTCTGGCATACCATGCTTAAAGGTGAGTTGTCTCAACAGGGTCTGGCTTTGGTATCTCCCTTTCAATCGCAGACCTCAAACGCCTTCCAGCTTCAGCTTTCAGTCGATTGGGGCTTCGCCGTTACGGGTTTGTTACTGCTTGTTGTGGCCGAGGCGTTTAGGGTGGGCGTTGCGTTGCGGGAAGAAAACGAGGAAATCATCTGATGGCGATTGTGGTTCGGCTCGATGTGATGATGGCGCGCCGGAAGATGTCATTGAATGAACTGTCGGCCCGCGTCGGTGTGTCGGTTACCAACTTGTCGTTGCTGAAAACAGGCAAGGCGAAAGGGGTTCGGTTTTCCACGCTGGAGGCCATTTGCCGGGCGTTGGAGTGTCAGCCCGGCGATCTGCTTGAGCATGAAGAGGACTCGCAATGAACGCATCATTCTGTTCAGCCTGTGTGTCGCTTTTTTTTACCGGCCGGGCGAGGTTCCGCCCGGCACGGGTTGGGTTTTTCTTCGGGTTACCCGGCCGACTTGGCGAGTGCCTGGTCGATGTCGGCAATCAAATCGTCAATGTGTTCGATGCCGATCGACAACCGAACCATATCGGCACTGACGCCCGCCGCTTTCAGCTCTTCATCGTTTAACTGACGGTGAGTGGTTGAAGCGGGAATGGCCGCGCAGCTTTTCGCATCGCCAATGTTCACCAGCCTCAGTATCAGTTGCAATGCATCGTAGAAGCGAGCACCGGCTTCGCGGCCACCTTCAATGCCAAAACTGAGAATTCCCGAGGCGGTGCCGTTCATGTATTCCTGAGCCAGGGCGTGGTCTTTGTGGTCGGGCAGCCCCGCATAGTTTACCCAGCTGACCCGGGGGTGCTGCTTCAGGTGTTCGGCGATCTTCTGAGTGTTCTCGCACACGCGTTCAATTCGCAGCGCCAGGGTTTCCAGGCCCTGCAGAATATTCCAGGCGGCCTGAGCCGACAGGGCGGCGCCCATATTGCGCAGTGGTACAACGCGAGCCCGGGCAATAAAGGCGGCTTCACCCACATCGCGGGTGTAGCTGACGCCGTGGTAAGACACATCGGGCTCGTTCAGCAGCGCAAAGCGTTTTGGCTGGTCGGCCCAGGGGAACTTGCCGGAATCGACAATCACGCCGCCTACGGTGGTGCCGTGACCACCCATGTATTTGGTCGCCGAGTGCACGACGATGTCGGCGCCTTGCTCGATCGGCCGCCATAGAAAAGGCGTGGCAACGGTGTTATCGACGATCAGCGGAACACCCGCCGCGTGGGCGATGTCAGCCAGGCGTTTGATGTCAACAACGCTGCCCGAGGGGTTACCGACCGATTCGCAATAAACCGCCTTGGTGCGATCATCGATCAGTTTGGCGATGCCATCAAAGTCGTCTTTATCGGCGAAGCGGGTTTCAATGCCCTGGCGGGGCAGGGTGTGGGCGAGCAGGTTGTAGGTGCCGCCATACAGCTCGCTGATCGAGACTATGTTGTCGCCTGCCTCGGCGATCGTTTGAATCGAGTAGGTAATCGCCGCCATGCCGGAAGCGACGGCCAGCGCACCGATGCCACCTTCGAGCGCGGCGACGCGTTGTTCGAGTACCGCGCAGGTCGGGTTCATGATGCGTGAATAGATATTCCCGGTGACTTTCAGGTCAAACAGATCCGCCCCGTGCTGGGCGTTGTCGAAAGAGAACGAGGTGGTCTGGTGAATGGGTACAGCCACGGCGTGCTGGTCGTCAGCCTCGTAGCCATGGTGCAAGGCAATGGTTTCGCGTTTCATGAGCAGATCCTTTTTGTAGGTGTTAATGCATGTTACCTCGGAGCCACAGGATAACAAGCCGATATGGAGCCATGCCTGTGAGTGTTCGTAGTTGTCGACTCAACGGCAAGGCTGGCAGTTTCCCCGTGCCACTACTTGCGGTAATGTGAACGCTCTACCAATAACGAGCCCGAGCAATGAGCCTACCCTTCGTTACAGGTTAAATTTTTTTTCACAGTGTTTTTGGAAACCAACAACCATGACTGCGCTGCAGTATAGAAAAACTCAAAATAACGATGTAGAAGCATTGTTCGATGTGCGCGGCAGAACCCGAGAAAACCCGATACCAAAAGCCAGGCTGGCTGAGATAGGCGTCACCCCTGACAGTATGGTCGAGGGCCTCGAATCGGGTGAGCTCTGCGGCTGGGTGTGCTTAAGTGATGCGTCGGTTGTTGGCTTTTGTACCGGGCATATCGCCACGGGCGAAGTGCTGGTGTTGGCCGTATTGCCGGCGTTCGAAGGCAAGGGTATCGGCAAGCAATTGCTGGGCAGGGTTGTAGCAGACTTGCAGCAGGCAGGTGCCAATCTGATCTGGCTATCGGCAGACAGCAATTCAGCCATACGGGCGCATGGCTTTTACCGGCAGCTGGGGTGGCGACCCAGTGGCGAGGTATTGGAAAACGGTGACGAAATTCTGGTGTTGAGCGCCACCGTTTAGCGGTTCAGGCGTGCGTTCCGTTACCGGGAAGCCACGCCAGCACGGTCAGCCCTGAATGCCTGCCGTTGTTGCCAGCCCTTGGCCAGACACACCGCCAGCACAAGCCAGAATCCGGAGGCCGGTATGGCCGTGGCGCCCGCCAGTGACATCAGCGCGCCGCCCGCCCATTCGCGGGTACGCACCGGGCTCTGCCTGAGGCGCATTGATTCACCCCAGAGCATAATCAGAAAGCCGGAGACAAAAAACCAGAGCATCACCGCGCGCATTGGCTCGCTACGAACCTGGGAGTTCCACCAGCCGAGCAAGATTGCATCAAGCAACTCTCCGTGAAATTCATACAAGCCGACGACCTGATGCACAACAGCCAGCAAGATCAGTGAAATACCAAAGGCTCGGTTAGACATGGTCCATTTCCTTTATGAAGTGATTAACGAAATTGTTTTGTGACCGCAGCAACAGGTGCGCTGGCAGCCGCCTATAGGTTTGGTCGCGCAACCACCGGACCGGGTGCCAGTGCCAATGCGCTAACCGGCCAGCCAGCCAGGAGAGCCGACGAACGCCCTGAACCCGGGCCTGCCTGAATCGCTGCAAACCTGGTGCTGCCTGTTCCTGCCGGCTGGTCAGCAAGCGGCTGAGATACCAGGCATCCTCCATGGCCAGAGCAGCGCCCTGCCCCATATTCGGTGTTACCGGGTGGGCCGCATCACCGATAAGCGCCACATTGCCCTTGCCCCAGTAAACGGGGCGGTCATTCAGCGGGTGACATAACCAGTTCAGGTCGGAAGACCAGGCGTCAGCCAGAGGTGCGGCGACGGCGCCGAATCTGGCGAGTTCCCGGGCATCCCTGGCGCTGATGTCGGGTGTTTTGGTGAGCCCCGATTCAACCTGGTACAGATAGGTCTGGCTCCGCCCGATCGGAAACGCACCCAGGCGATGCCGACCGTCGAACACTTCAAAACCTTCCTCTCCCAGCGGTTGGCCGGGCAGTACGGTACGCCAGCACCATTGATTGCTGATACGGAGGTCACCGGTTCTGCCCAGTTGTTCGCGAAGCCCCGAATGGATTCCATCGGCACCGATGAGATGGCTGGCGCGAAATGTTTCGCCATTGCTCAGCTCAATATCGACGCCGTGCTCCCCCTGATACCAGCGTGAAACCGACAGCCCCAGACTCAGCCGGTCGGCAGGCACCCGGGCCAGCAAGGCCTCATGCAGTTGCGCGCGGTGCACACCGAGGGGTTTACTGGCCTGGTCAAATTCGAACCGGCGGGGGCTTTGAGCAGGCCCCATCGTCATGGCGCGCAGCCAGCAGCCGCTATCGGCAACGGCCGTTTTAATGCCCAGCTTCGCCAGAATCGCCTGTGCATTGGCCTGGAGCCCCAGGCCCGCGCCCAGTGGACGCAACTGATTGGCGTGGTCGATCAGTCGATAGGGTTTATTCTGTTGCTGCAACAGCCCGGCTAGCGTCAGGCCAGCAATGCCAGCTCCCTGAATCAGAATCATGCTTTTAGTTCCCTTTATTGAACATGCTCATTGAGTTTGCTCAATTATAGGGTAGTGCGCCGCTTTTGCAATATTCACTGATCATGCTCAACAAAGCTCTGGCCAGACGGTACACTGGCAGACCACAGAGGAGGATGCCGGTGTCTAAACGAGAACAGCAGAAAGCCGCCACGCAGCAGAAGCTGCTGAATGAAGCCAAACGCCTGTTCATTGAACAGGGGTATGAGGGAACGACGACGCGCCAGGTCGCAACCGCCTGTGGTGTCAGTATTGGAACTGTGTTTGCTCACTTCCCGGATAAAGTTGCGCTTCTGAAAGCCATTCTGTTTCATGATATCGAACGCATTTTGGCTAGGGTGCGGGACCAACTGAGCCCGGATACCGACGCTTTTACGGCTTTTCTGGTTTATGCCCGCGCGCTCTATGGCTTTTACAGTGAGCACCCGCCACTGAGCCAGGCCCTGCTGGCCAACAGCCTGTTTCAGTACGCGGCGTTTGAAGAGCAGTTGCGAGGCTATATTCAGGAGTTGAGCGGGCGCCTGGTTTTGGTTGATGGTTGCTCTCAGGAAGAGGCCGACACAGTGGCCTATAACCTGATGGGGAACTATTTTTTGGTGTTAATGGAAGGGTTGGCAAGCGGCAACACGAAGCCGGAGCAATGGCTTCAAACACTGGAGCGTCTGGCCGGGCCGTTGCGTGATTGGGTGCGTGCCAGCTAGTCTGACTAAAGGTAGGGGGTGAATCCGGTAAAAGGAGTTAACAGGTGACCTACGATGAGTTCAATGATTTTTGCCAGGCGCTGCCCGCCACCACGCACGTTGTCCAATGGGGCGGAGCCCAGGTCTGGAAAGTAGGCGGAAAGGTATTCGCCATTGGCGGCTGGGGTGACAATGACAGCCCGGCCTATACCTTTAAAACCTCTGATCTGGATTACGACGTGCTGCGAGAACAGCCCGGTTTTCGACCCGCGCCCTACCTCGCTTCCCGGGGCATGAAGTGGATTCAGCAAGTTGATGCATCTGCCGGTGCAGATGAAGAACTCAAATATTACCTCACTGAATCACACCGGATTGTCTCGCTTGGCCTAAGCAAGAAAAAACAGAAAGAGTTTGGGCTGAATCAGGATGAGAACCTTCAGTGAGGGCTCCCTAGTGACCTTAGCCGATGTTTATTGAACGAACACTGCCCAAGTGCGCGAACGTTCAGGCGGTTGCCGCACCGGCCCTCATGCGCTTCAACCAGTAGCGTTCCAGGCAGGCAAACCCCATAACCAGCAGTGCCACATCGGCCAGCAGCAGGTGCCCCCAGAGACTGAGTTGCTGCACATAAACCAGCATGACGACGGGCGTTGCGATGATCCAGCTCATATCCAGTGCGAACACCCAGGCGACTCGGGTGATTGAACCGGAACCGGGCAGCGCGCGTCGCACCATAAAAACGCCGAGTGCGAACAGCACCAGGCCTGCGCCCACCAGTTGCAGCAGCCAGGGCGCGACGCCCCCCATAAATTCGCCGATAGGGTTCGGAACGGCCATTAACAACAGGCCGGCAATGGCAGATGTAACGGTATTGGTCAGTAAGGTGGCAGATAAGCTGGGTACTTTCATGGGGTCTTCCTCATCGAACGGGTTGAGCGTTCACTGTCCCGGTTTCGATGACGCCGCTCAATTACCCCGGAGGTAATGGTCCTGCGTGCTTTTATGGGCGAGGATAGCGTTTAACCTATGGAATAACGGAGCACACCGATGGGGTCGGCCGGTCACCTACTTGCTACCTTGCGCCGCGCCAGGCGTTTTTCACAGCTGGAACTCAGTCTGCAGGCCGAGGTGTCCGCACGGCACATCAGTTTTATCGAAACCGGTCGTACCCAGCCCAGCCGGGAAATGGTGTTGCGACTTGCTGACGTTATGGGCCTGGCACACCGCGACTGTAACCGCTTGATGAACGCCTGTGGCTATGCCCCGGTATACACCGACCTGCCACTTGAAGAAGCCGCGATGGAGCCGGTTCGGCATGCCTTGAAGATGATGCTCGACAAGCA
Organism: Saccharospirillum sp.; assembly: GCA_018402545.1. Classification (GTDB taxonomy): domain Bacteria; phylum Pseudomonadota; class Gammaproteobacteria; order Pseudomonadales; family Natronospirillaceae; genus Saccharospirillum. The sequence goes on from JAGYIL010000002.1 coordinate 497,166, forward strand.
AGACCCCTACCCGGCCGCCGTGCTTCACAACACCTGGGACCTGAACCTGGCGAACCAGTCGCTACAGCGATTGCTCAGTGCCCTGCTGCCGGCGTCTAGCCTTCAGGGGCGCATCAACATGCTGGAGATTATTTTCGACCCGCAAGGCCTGAGGCCCTACATGACCAACTGGGAGGCCATCGCCGGCATGTTGTTGCGACGCCTGGCACTGCAGCTGCAAACCCAACCGAAACAGGAGCTGACCAGTCTGATGGACCGGCTGCTCGCCATGGACCCACCCGCCAACTGGCAAACCCCGGAGCCGAACACTTGGGAAGGCCCCATGCTGACCTCGGAACTGCTCATCAATGGCCAGGCATTGAGTGTGTTTTCAACGCTGAGCAGCTTCGGTACCGCCCTGGATGCTGGCGTGCAGGAACTGATGATAGAAAGCTATTTCCCGGCCAATGACGCAACGCGTCTGTTTTTTGAAACCATGGCCGCACAGGCCGATTAACAGCTCGATCAGCGCAAATCATTCAGCCAGGCTTTGCAGCTTTGTTCGAATAACGCTCGCGGGGTCGCCTTCTTCTTCTTCGGGGGGTTGGCCGCCCACAAAACGCCCAGCCCTTCTGTCAACGCCATGGCCTGTATCGCCAGCGTGCGAGCGGTGTTGGTTGATACCAGTCGCCGTTGAGCCAGGTCTTCTTCGGCCAGTTGGGTGAGCCGGTCTTCGATTGTCCGCTGTCTTTCGATAAATGCCTCGCTGTGTTCTGGCAGCAGTGACCAGACAAAGCGCTGATACGCCGGCAGCGGAATCTCCAGCGACGTCAGTTCATCGATTAGTTGAGCATATTGCCTGGCACCGTCCAGCACCAGGTCTTCAAAATGTTGATGAGCGCTTGGGTCCATATCCGGTAGGAATCGGCCAAAGAAATGCTCAATGCAGGCGGTCAGCAGGTCGGCTTTGCGCGGGAAGTAATGGTGAAACGCCCCTTTCGACAAGCCGCTGGCAGCTACCAGATCTTGCATGCGAGTCTGTTCATAGCCGTTTTTCAAGAACAGCCGAAAGGCAATCAGCAGGAGGGCATCCCGGTTGGTTTTCATGGCGTTCGGGTTACTCCGGTGGCAGGTGCAGTCGGTAAATGCTCAGTGTATCCAGCTTTCGTTCGTCGTGCAGGTGAAAGCCGAGGTGCTGGTACAAGGGCACGTTCGCCGGGTTTTCGGTATCCAGCGCCAGCGTTTCACCCAGCTGAAAGCAATAGTCTGCCAGGGCCTGGATCAGCTGTTTACCAAACCCCTGGCCTTGCTGGCCGGGTGCGACCCCGATTTTGACCAGAAAGTAGCGAAAGGTCGCTGGCAGGCCTTGGCGACTGTGCAGGGCGTAACGGTTCATACGCGTCACACAACGCCAGGGAACCCGGCCAATCAGGGAGGGTAGCGTTGTGAGCACGGCAATGGCTCGTTGCCAGCCCGGGGCAGGCACTTCCAGCAGGGCACAGGCAACCAGCACGCCCTGGTGGGTCACCCCCCAAACCGGCATACCCGAGCGGCAGTGATAACTGACGATAAACCGGACCAGACGATCGCGGTAGCGGTCCCGGTCGGCCGGCGCGCAGCCTTCAAGGAAGTACTGGTACGCCGGGTCTGCGGCAAAGGCTTTGCTCAGCAGGGCACTGACAGCAGCCTGATCCGGGTTGGCCAGGGGCCCGATGGTTATCGACGTCACAGGGCTCGAGCCTCCCGTTCCGGGTAATGATTTACCGCAAAGGCATACAGCACCTTAATCATGAACAACAGGGCCAGCGACAGTTGCCAGGGTGGCAGTGACAGCCTGGTTAGCACCAGAACGCCAACACAGACCAGGCTACCCGCCAGAACGGGTTGCCAGGCCCGGCCGTAACAGGCGTTAACCAGAGATGCAGTGATCACGGTGTAAGCCCAAACCCACAGCAGTGGCGTTAGGGGTAAACCGAGCAGCCAGCCTATCGCCAGCAAGTGAAGGTGAATGGCAATAAACCCCCAGCGCCAGGCCGGGCGTTGTGCATAAAAAGCGTTGGTGCCAGGGGTAAAATTGGCCACGGCCCCAGCGGCGATATCGAGCATCAGCAACCAGGCAAGAACCCATCGCGCCAGCCCAAAGGGCACCCCTTCCGGCCTGGGAACATGGCTCCAGAAAACCGCCGCCAGCGCAGTAATGAGTGCAATGCACAGCAGGGCGCCTGCACTTTGCCTGGCACCCAGCACCTCCTTGAAGGCGCCGGGAATGGGGAATTCCCGTTCAAATAGCGTCATGGTAATGGTCCTTTTGCGATCAAAACATACCGGCTGTCCGGTTTTTAATATGAAGCCTTTGAGGGTGTGCTGTCAACAGATATCCGAATGCGACATGTCGCATAACAGGGCTAGGAAAGCCGTGCCTTTCAGTCGTAATCTAGGGTTACCAATAGGCTACAACCTGACCCTCATCAGCGATGGTCATACCACCGAAACCATCAAATTCGAAGACGGTACGGTGATTGAAGCGGCCACCATCATCAAAGAGCTCAACGTTGCCATGACATGGCTTGAGTACTCAAAGCGTAAAAACACCACGGTCACGGCCCAGGCACTCGTGTTTCATGCCTGATGGCGGGGCCCGTTTAGGCAAACAGAGTCGCTAGAACGGTAGAACGCCGGTGCCGAGATGAATAATCGGTAGGCTAATGTGCAGTGGGCTATGCTTGGATTATCTTGGCCCAATCGGCAGGACGATGTAATGGTCTCAGTTCGGAAAGTACTTCTCGGCCTGGTGTCACTGGCATGCTGTACCCCCCTGGCTGCCCAGGAAACAGTGCGCATTGCGGTCGGAGAGTGGCCCCCTTATTTGTCTGAAAACGCCCAGCATTATGGTGTGGCGGCACACATCGTTGAAGAAGCGTTTCAGGCCAGTGATATGAAAGTGGAATTCGATTTTCTGCCCTGGACCAGGGTACTGGTCTATGTCGAGAGTGGCCAGTACGACGCGTCGATTCTGTGGGTGAAAACGCAAGCGCGGGAAGCCAGCTTCCTGTTTTCAGACGTCGTTCTGGAAGGCGAGGCCGTGTTTTTTTACCACAAGGATAACCCCCTGATCTGGCAAGAATTCAGGGATCTGGACAATAAACGCTTTGGCGGCCTGCGCAGTGCCAGCTACCCCTGGTTCGACGCCGCCCGCGCTGCCGGTGCGGATGTGGAGATGGAGCTGGTCTCTACAGAACAGCAAAACTTCTCAAAACTCCTGTCGCAACGAATAGACGCCTACGCCATGGACAAACTGGTTGGCCTGCACATACTGCAACAGGACTTCGCCGACCGGCAGAACGACATCAGCTACGACCCAACCCCCATAGAAACCTGGCCATACCGCCTGATCTTCACCCGAAGCCCCCGTGGCGAAGCGCTGACCGAGGCGTTTAATCAGGGGCTGGAAGCCATTCAGGAACAACAGAAAGTGCAGGTTCATCTGAATAATGTGGCTAATGGTGTGTATTTGCCAAATGAAAACTAAGGGACTCGATAAATATTGAAGTAATGTGTTGTACAAAGTGGGTAAACAGGCAAGTGCCGACTGCCGGGTAGCTCTGATTGAGGTAGTCCGCAGCATGGACTAAAACGCCGGGAGCGTTTTAGCATGAGCATAGCGAGCCCGAAGGGTGAATCCCATGGATGGGATTCATATCCTGCGGCCTAGGCTCGAGACGTCGGACCGCCATGGACAGATCCACGCCGACCTCAATCAGAGCTACCCGGTGGTCGGCACGAACTCGAGCCTCCAAGTCAAATCCGAACGAAAAGCGTAAATCCTGTCGTCTGTCATACCTCTGCAACAGTTTTGTCATACACTGATCGCATCTGAATCAGAGGTGGGTCATGGCTGAACCGATTACGCACGAGCATTTCATCAACCGCGAGCTGTCGTTGCTGGAATTTCACGACCGGGTGCTGTCTCAGGCACTGGACGACACCATCCCCCCGCTCGAGCGTCTGCGGTTCCTGTGCATCTCCAGCACCAACCTGGATGAATTCTTTGAAATTCGCGTTGGCGGCTTGAAAGAACGCTTTGAAGCCGGCTCCATGGTCACCGGGCCCGAAGGCATTTCACCGCGCACCCAGCTCGACCAGATCGCCAGCCGCGCTCATGATCTGGTTCAACGCCAGTACGATACCCTCAACACCACCCTGCTGCCGTTGCTGGCAGAACACGACATACGGGTGATTAAACGCGAAGACTGGAGCGAGCAGCAAACACAATGGCTGCAGTATTATTTCGAACATGAAGTCTTGCCGCTGCTGAGCCCGATCGGGCTGGACCCGGCGCATCCGTTTCCGCGCATTCTGAACAAAAGCCTTAACTTCATCGTCAAGCTCGATGGCAAAGACGCCTTTGGCCGCAACAGTGGCCAGGCCATCGTACAGTGCCCGCGCGCCCTGCCCGACATGATCAAACTGCCGCCGGAGCAAACCCAGTCTGGCTCGAACGATTACGTCTTCATGTCGTCGATCATTCACTATTTTATGGACGAGATTTTCTTCGGCATGACGGTGATTGGTTGCTACCAGTTCCGGGTAACGCGCAATTCAGACCTCTTTGTCGATGAAGAGGAAACCGGTGACTTGCGTCGTGCCATCGAAGGCGAACTGGTGTATCGCCAGTACGGCGATGAAGTGCGCCTCGAAGTCGCCGCCAACTGCCCGGATGAACTGGTGCAGTTTTTGTTCAAGCAATTTGAAATCAGCGAAGTCGATTTATACCGCGCTGATGGCCCGGTCAACCTGAACCGGCTGGTCACACTGATCGACCAGGTCAACCGGCCGGATCTGCTTTATACCCCCTTCGATGCAAGAGTGCCGCGAGTTCTAAAACGCAAGGACACCATCTTCGACGCCATTCGCAAAGGCGACATCCTACTGCATCATCCGTTCGATTCATTCATGCCGGTGGTGGATCTGATTCGCCAGGCCGCGAAAGACCCGCAGGTGCTAACCATCAAGCAAACCCTGTATCGCACCGGGGTGAACTCGATCATCGTCGAAGCGCTGGTGTCGGCCGCCAGAGCAGGCAAGGAAGTAACGGTGATTATTGAACTGCTGGCCCGGTTCGATGAAGAGGCGAACGTGGCGCTGGCCGAGCGGTTACAGGAATACGGCATTCACGTGGTCTACGGCATCGTGGGTTACAAGACTCACGCAAAAATGCTGCTTATTGCCCGGCGCGAAGGCGAAAAGCTGCGCCATTACGTGCACCTGGGTACCGGCAACTATCACCCCAAAACCGCTCAAATTTATACCGATTACGGTCTGATGACCTGCAACAAGCAGATAGGCGACGATGTCTACCGGGTCTTCCTGCAACTGACCAGCCTGGGCAAGGTGAGCAAGCTGGAGTGCTTGTATCAGTCGCCGTTCACGTTGCACAAAAACCTGATGCGCAAAATCGATCGCGAGATCGAATTCGCCAAGGCGGGCAAACCCGCCCGGGTGCTCGCAAAAATGAATTCGCTGTATGAAGAGCAACTGGTGCGCAAGCTGTATGAAGCCAGCCAGGCCGGTGTGCAAATTGATCTGATCATTCGCGGTATTTGCCAGATCCGCCCGGGTATCAAGGGCATCTCGGAAAACATCCGGGTGCGTTCCATTGTCGGCCGGTTCCTGGAGCATACCCGGGCGTTTTGCTTCCACAACGACAACGACCCGGAAGTCATTCTCGCCAGCGCCGACTGGATGAGCCGCAACATGTTTCACCGCGTCGAATCCGGCTTCCCGCTGCTGAATAAAAAGTTGCGCGACAAGGTCATCAAGGATCTGGAGCTGTACATGACCGACAACCTGCAAGCCTGGGAACTCGATGCCGACGGTCGCTATCACCAGCAAAAACCCAACGGCCACGACCCCTTGTCAGCACAAATGATGCTACTCGAAGAAGCCATCGGCTCGGGCAGCTTGACGCCCTGAGCTCGGCTCCAGTTTCCTGGTTGCCAGAAGCTCGTGTCAGACACCGGGTGTGCCTATCTGGGGTCGGCGTAAACCCGTCCATGGGGCCTAGACCGCAACATCCATGTTGCGGACTTCCCCAGATAGGCACACCCGGCGCCTGACACTCAGTTGGTTGCCAACTCTTAATCGTGACTGATAACTCAAGTTTCGGAGTTCGCTAGCAAAGGATGAGCGCCGGGTGCCAGGTAGGGCTATCGAGGGTGGTCCGCAGCAAGGATGCTGCGGTCCAGGCCCCATGGATGGGTTTACGCCGACCCTCGATAGCCCTACCTGGTGGCCGGTGTGGGCGACTGGCAACATAGCCAACCGCGAACTCCGAAACTTGGGTTTATAAATAGTCGAGTAGTATCCGCCACTGGTCTTTCTTTTGTTCAAAACTGAGGCTGGCGTGTGCCGGGCTGGTTGAGGGTAATTTGTGCAGAGGCAGGGCCTGGTCTGTGGTGCTCAGTGTTGGCAGGACTTTCTTGCGATAGTTTTCGTACGCCGCTGTGCCATTGCACAGTACTGCCTGTGTTTGTGGGTGGCGGGCAAACCAGGCGGCAAAATCATTCGGGACGATACTGGTTTTTACGATGTCGGCATCGAGGCTTGAGGGTCGTTCGCATTGGTAGAGGGCATCCCATAAGCCAATGTGATGGTGGGTCAAGTGGGTGAGCCGTTGCTCGTAGGGCAGTGTTGCATCAAAGCCCAGCCAGTGGCCGAGTATTGGCCAGAAAGCGTTGCGTGGGTGGGCATAATACTGGTGGGCGTTTAGCGATGCCTTGCCCGGCATTGAACCTATGATAAGCACTCTGGCCTGTGTCGGTTCAACCGGGGCAAAGCTGTTGATGGTGACGCCGGTCATCTCAGATCGCTTCGAGTTTGGCGTACTGCATCATCAGCCAGCGTTCGCTTCCGTCGTCGAAGGAGACTTGTACCCGGGCATGGGCGCCGCCGCCTTCGGCGTTAATTAATGTGCCCTCGCCGAACATGGGGTGCAGCACGCGCTGGCCCAGGCTGAAGCCGGCATCGTCCATGGCCATATCCTGTTGCAGGCCGAAATTAACCGGCCGGCTGACGGTTGAACGCAAGCGCACTTCGGTGAGTAATTCCTGCGGAATTTCGCGTACAAATCGTGACAGAGAATTGAAGGTTTCCGAGCCGTAGAGTCGGCGGCTTTCAGCGTAGGTGAGGGTGAGAATCTGACGCGCGCGGGTGATGCCTACGTAGGCCAGTCGTCGTTCTTCCTGCAGGCCGGAGGCGTCGTCCATCGACATCTTGTGCGGGAACAGCCCTTCTTCCAGGCCGACCAGAAATACATGATCGAATTCCAGGCCTTTGGCACTGTGCAGTGTCATTAGGTTCACGCTGTCTTCGAACTCATCGGCCTGGCTGTCGCCGGCATCGAGTGAGGCTTCGCCGAGAAATTGCGCGAGCAGTGCAATTGGGGTGTCGGCTTCGTCGTTGCCGGCAAAACTCTGGGCGGCGGAGACCAGTTCCTGCAGGTTTTCTACCCGGGCCCGGCCCTTTTCACCCTTTTCTTTTTCGTGGTGTTCAATTAACCCCGAAGCAGCGGTCACGTCCTTGACCATGTCGCCGAGCTCTTCTTTGTCGGTGACAATTTTTTCAAGATCGGCAATCAGCAGCATAAAGTCTTCGAGTGCATTGGCGGCGCGCTTGGGCAGTACTGAATTTTCCAGTGCCGAGAGGCAGGCTTCCCACAATGAAAAGCCCTGGTCGCGCGCCAGGACTCGCAGGGTTTCGATGGTTTTGTTGCCAATGCCGCGCGTCGGTACGTTGATGATGCGTTCAATTGCGGCGTCGTCTTGCCGGTTCAGTACCAACCGCAAATAGGCCACTGCGTTTTTAACTTCCAGCCGTTCATAGAAACGCTGGCCGCCGTATATGCGGTAGGGAATCTGGCTGTGAATCAGTGCTTCTTCCAATACCCGGCTCTGGGCGTTGGAGCGGTAGAGCATGGCGATGGTGTTGGCGTTGGTGCCGTTTTCCATCAGCCGGTTGATTTCGTCGGCAACGTAACGGGCTTCGTCCTGTTCGTTGAAGGCAGCATACAGGCGAATCGGGTCGCCACGGTCGCCTTCGGTCCAGAGGCTTTTGCCGAGCCTTGCCGGGTTGTTGGCGATGACGGCGTTGGCGGCATCGAGAATGGTGGCGGTTGAACGGTAGTTTTGTTCCAGCCGTACCATGTGGGTGCCGGGGAAATCCTGATTGAAGGTCTGAATGGTTTCGACCTTGGCACCGCGCCAGCCGTAAATGGACTGATCGTCATCACCGACGATGGTGAGGCTGAGTTTGTCGCCAGCCAGTACCCGCAGCCAGGCGTACTGAATGGTGTTGATGTCCTGAAACTCATCGACCAGCAGGTGGGTAAACCGCTGCTGGTAGTTGGCCAGCAAGTCCGGGTTGTTGAGCCAGAGTTCGTGCGCGCGCAACAGCAGCTCGCCAAAGTCGACCAGGCCACTGCGCTGGCAGATTTCTTCGTAACGCAGGTAGATGTTTTTCAGTGTTTCCTGGAACCAGTCGCCATGGGTTTGTACGAACTCGGCGCGGATGCCTTCGTCTTTCTGGCCGTTGATGAACCACTGTACCTGCTTGGGTTGCACCCGCTCGTCAGTGATGCCCAGATCGACCATCAGGCGTTTGACCAGCCGCAGCTGATCGTCGCTGTCCATGACCTGAAAGTTATCGGGCAGGTGGGCCAGCTTGTTGTGGTGTTTCAGCAGGCGGTGCGCCAGGCCGTGAAAGGTGCCGATCCACAGGCTGTTCGAGGGGGTTTCCAGCAACTCTTCAACCCGGCCGCGCATTTCCCGGGCGGCCTTGTTGGTAAAGGTGACGGCCAGCACGCTGTAGGGCGAGGCCAGACCGGCGGCAATCAGCCAGCCAATACGGTGCGTCAGTACCCGGGTCTTGCCGCTGCCGGCACCCGCCAGCACCAGCAGATGCTGGGCATCGCTCTCCACAGCCTGGCGTTGTTCGGGGTTAAGTTGGTCTAGCAGGGTATTCAGGCTCATCGGCAAGGTCACTGTACAAAAAAACAGGGGTAGTGTACCAGAAGGTATTGGCCTTTGTGGATGGGCATAGTCTCCTTACCCCTTTAGTCGAAGACCCTGCCGGTTTGTGCCGTTTCGCCCTGTGACTGGTGATGACTGGTCTATACTCTGCTGCAAATCAGTCAGGATTGATCATGCAGTCGGCCAGCCACTCATTTCGTCAGGAACGTCAGCGTCAGGTGTTGCGCCACAGCAATTTGTTGTGGGTGTCTTCACTGGCCATGGGGTTGGTGTGTGTTGCGGTGCACCCGGCGCGGCCCGATATGCTGTTGGTGGGCGGGCTTATTGCGGCAGTGGCGCTGGCGGGCCTGGCGTTGTCCCGGTATGGACTGGGCTGGCAGGCCCAGTACCCGGCTTTCAGGGCCATGCCGGCCGTGGTTGCTCTAACAGCGCTGCAGTCGTTGGTCTGGGGGTACGAGGCACATTACGGCGGGCTCTGCCTGACACTGTCCATTGCCTATGTCGGAATGGCGGCTATCGCGTTGTATGCCCAATGGCGTGCCTTTCTGGCCGCCTGGGCACCGGTAATGGTGTTGCCCATCTTTGTAGGGCCGCCGTTGCCGGCCGAAACTCTGATTGACGTGCATCTGCCACTGATGAGCATGGTGCTGCTGGGCGCCTGGCAGGGGCATTTGATGGCACGTCGTGCCACGCGGAGGGCGCTGGTGAACAGACGCCTGAATGCGTTGCTGGCGCGTAATCGCGATACCCTGGAAGCCACGGTTGAAGAGCGTACCCGGGCGTTGCACCAAAGTAATGAACGCCTGCAGGAAGAGGTTGCGTTGCGCAAGCAGGTTAACCAGTCGCTGATCAAGCACGAGGAGCAAATGAACCTGGCAATGACCGCCAGTGGCATAGGCTTCTGGGACTGGGACATCACCGGCCGCCGCGTTTACCACTCCGACCAGCACCGGTTTTTTGGCCAGAGTACGGAAACCGACGATGGCATCGACCTGATTGCCCGGGTTCACCCGGATGACCGCTGCCAGGTAAAGCGCGCCCTGTCGGCCCACCTGACCCGGCGCAGCGATTTTTACCACGCCCGCTATCGCCTGGTGACCGATGAAGGCGCCGAGCCGGTGTGGCTGGAAGACAGCGGCAAGGTAATTGAACGCACCGAGTCCGGTCAGGCCGTGCGCATGGTCGGCACCCGGCGCGACATCAGCACCGACATGCGCCAGCGCGAAGAACTCAGCCTGTCGGCCTCGCTGTTCAACAACAGTTCAGATGGGGTTTTTGTACTGGGCCGCGACCATCGCTTCAAAACGGCCAACCGGATGTTCAGCCAGATTGTAGGCATGCAGAAAAGCCAGTTGCTGGGGCGTGATCTGTTTTCAATTCTGCCCACCCATCAGTCGCAATGCATTGCCAAGGCGTTACTCAACAACGGGCGCTGGCACGGAGATCTGGTGATCAGAGTGGGCGGCTCGCGCCGAATTCAGGTGTTGCTGACACTTACGGCGGTGCGCGACAAAGACCGCACTACAAGCCATTATCTGGGTATCTGTCAGGATTTGTCACAGCGCTACAATGGACTGATCCCCACCGATAAGGACGCCTACGATGCGCTGACCGGAGTCTACAACCGGCGCTTTTTTCAGGAGTTGCTGGCCGGCTTTCACCAGCACGATCCGCTGCTGCCAGACCACTACGCCATTGCCATTCTGAACCTCGATGATTTTACCGCGCTGAACCGTCACGTTGGCACCAACACCGGTGACCAGTTGTTGCGCGATGTCGCTGCCAGGCTGACCAACCAGAACGATCCGCTGCGCTGGGTGGCGCGGCTTGGAGGTGACCGGTTCGGCTTGTTCCTGGAATACGAAGGCGACCGTGCAATGCTCGAAGACTGCCTGAAAACTCTGTTGCAGGAAGTAGCGCGGCCAATGCTGGTCGACGATCAGGTAGTGTCGGTGACGGCCAGTATTGGGGTGTGCCGGGTTCAGTCAGACAACATCGATACCCTGCTGACACTGGCGCAACAGGCGATGATTCAGGCCAGCGCCAATGGTGGCAATACCATCAATTACCATGCGGCTTACCCGCCCGGGTTGCCACAGCTGGGTGATGCCTGGGCCCGTGAATTCAGGCAGGCGCTCGACGGACAGTTGCTGCATCTCGATTTCTGGCCGCGTACCCGCCTGGCGAACGGCCGGCTGGAGGGGGTGGATGCACGCGTTAGCTGGCATCACCCGGTATACGGCCGACTGGAGTCGGACGTGTTGCTATCCATGGCTCATACCGTCGGCCTTGGCCCGGCCTTGCAGCACTGGTATTTGCAACGCAGCTGCACTGAGGCGGTGCGCTGGCAGCGCGAAGGTTGTGAAACGGTGCGTCTGTCGCTGCGTCTGGCAAGCAACCAGCTCGACGATGAAGGCTTTGTCAATCAGGTCAGCGCCGTGCTCGCTGAAACCGGTCTGGCCAGCGATGCGCTGGAACTGGTGCTCACGGAAAGCCAGTTGATGGCTGATGTGACCCATGTGCGCGGCGTTCTCGATCGCCTGGCAACGCTGGGGGTGAAGCTGGTGTTGGGTGATTTCGGCGCCGGCCAGTCGTCGCTGAGCCACCTGAAACACCTGCCCGTCAATGCATTGAGCCTGGCACCGGGCCTGGTGCGGGAGGCCGTCGCCAAAGGCCAGCAGCCGGTGCTCAAGGCAGTGATTGAGATGGCGCACAGCCTGAACCTGGCGGTCATCGCCAGCCCGGTCGAGCAACCTGCGCAACTGCGGTTGTTGAAGAAACTGGAGTGCGACATCGCCCAGGGCGGGCTGGTTAGCCAGTCGATGAACGCCGACACCCTGCTGGCGCTGGTTAAGCAACGCCACCAGATGCACCTGGCGGCCTCGCCCATTCAGGTGCACTGAGCCTTTCAGCCCATTGCGATCTTTTGGGCTTAAAATACCATACCAATATGGGCATACAAACTGCATGGGCAAGGCTCGGTAGCGGGTCGTCCCCTGTTCGATGAAGACATTGACTGGCGTCACTGAATTGCCATACGAAGCGGATAATATGGCGCCCGGTTCGGTGTTATCAGGCCTTTCCCGAAATGGATGCTGCCCGAAACCACACCCTTGTTTCCATTACGATCAACAATAAGAAAACGGCAGTCGCCCTAAGGAGTTCAACTTATGTCGGTCAATCTGTTCGATCTTGAACTGGCTAATATTGAAGACGATCAGCTGCATAAGCCCACGGAATCGAGCGAGAACAAGCGTTCCAATAATCATCGCCGGCTGGCCGCACGCCGCGCCATCGAAGACCATATGGAACAGCAACGGCTGCGCAAGGACCTGGACGATCTGGATCTGGAGTTGTTCTGAACGATCTGAGTTCACGCCGGCAATACCGGCCTGAAACAGCCACTGGCAAAAGGCAGACCCGTCACCCGCCTGCTTTTTGCCAGCGGTTATCCTCTCTGGTAGGGCTGACGAGCGCCCGTGCCACGGGCCTTGTAAACTAACACTTCCCAAAGCCGGGCTATTCAAAACAGCCTGGCCTGATGTTACCCAATCCTACACCGCGTGTTACGAACCGTTACCCGGGCGCTCAGATTGCCCCAATTCTGCGCGAATGGAGCTCAGGGTGGGGGGCGCGATTGACACCTCGGTCAGTTGTTGGCGCAACGCCTGGTCGGCCGCCAGGTTGCTGTCCCGCATTTGCTCATCCAACTGGCTGGCCCAGAGCGTCAGCACCCGGTGCGCGGCGGTCTGCTGGTCGTCCGTTAGCCGGGCCAGACTGCGCTCGGGCAGCACCAGCATACCCCAGGTATACACCACAGGCTGGTCGGTTAAGTAGCCAACCCGGCTGTGCCAGTTGAGTGTCAGGGCGGCACTGGGCGGTGCGACCAGCGTATCGAGTGCCCCGGTTTCCAGGGCCGGCAGCACATCGGCAATGCCCAGTACCTGATAATCCACCCGGATCTGCTGGCTGAGCTCGCGAATGGCATCGGTATTGGGCAGCCAGAGCTTGCTGGCTCTCAGACCGGCCAGGTCCGCTACCGGTTGCTGCGACATGACGTAAGAGAAGCCACCGTCGAGCGGGCCGAAGCCATGCCAGCCACGCTCGGCCAGTCGCTCGCGCATGGTTGCGTCGAAGGTTTCCCGGGCCTGGTGCACTTCACCAAGGTTGTCGAACTGAAACGGCTGGCTGAGATCGCTGATCTCCACGTCCAGCGCTTCCAGTGTGCTGCTGCTGACCAGAGCACCCTGCAATTGCCCGATGCGCAATTTGCGCATTACCGTCGCATCATCACCCATCACCCCGCCGGGGTAGACCTTCAGCGTCAGGGCGCCGCTCGTTGCGCTTTCAAGCTCGGCAGAAAGATCGGTCAGGCTGCGCACCGGGGCGGAGCCTGGCGGGTAGAGCGTTGAGATCTTCAGGGTACCGGCTAATACCGGCCCGGCCATGAAACCGAGCGCCAGCACTCCCAGAGCCCGGCGCGCATAACGCGGCGCGCCTGTAGTGATCGATGTAATGACCGACATACTCTTCCCCTGCCTTGATAGCTAAAACTCGCAGCTTAAGGGCGCAATGTTACGAGCGGATGGCATCGCCGCCGGGCAGCCGCCGAAGACCGGGAAAAACCGCTGCAGCCATGGTAGATTGCAGGTGCACACGAGCCGCCCAGGCAGAGGATGGACTATGAACAGCGATGATTTGCACGACGTGGTGGAATTCCTGGCCCGGACCCTGCCGTTTTCGGCACTCTCAGCCGAGGAGCGCTCCGAAGTCGCCCGACGCCTCAGCATCGACTACGTACCCCGGCAACAGCAATCGGCCCTTACCCTTACCGGCTACCTGTACCTGATTCGCACCGGCGCCTTCGAACTGCGCACTCAGCACGATGAGCTGATCGACCGGCTGGGCGAACACGAGATTTTCGGCGTCAACACTCTGCTCGAAGGTAATACCGGCGGCATTCGGGTGTTCGCCATTGAAGATGCTCTGGTGTTCAAACTATCGAGTGACGATTTCACGGCCCTGTGTGAACGCTACCAGCCAATGCGCCAGTTCTTTCAGCAGATCAGCGAGCAGCGCCACCGCCAGAACCGGATGCTGCTCGACCGCGATGTTCAGCCTCGCTTCGAGCAACCCCTGAACCAGTCGGTACGGCAGTTTGCGCACCTGGGGCCGGTGATTGGCCAGAGCGACATCAGCATTAAAGCCGCCGCCGGCATAATGCGCGAACACCGGGTCTCGTCGTTGTTGCTGATGAACGGCGACGCCCTGGCCGGCATCGTCACCGACCGGGATTTGCGTAATCGCGCCGTGGCCGAAGGCATGGACCTGACCCTGCCGGTGTCGAGCATCGCCACCGACGAACCCTCGACCATCGATGTCGACGCCCCTCTTTTTGATGCCCAGAAACTGATGACTCAGCAGCAGATCCATCACCTGCCGGTCATGGAAAAAGGCAAGCCGGTCGGCATGATCTCCGCCACCGACCTGGTGCGTGCCCAGCAGGTGTCGCCGCTTTACCTGATCAACGATATTCAACGCCAGTCATCGCTCGACGCCCTGGCCGAATTGCGCCACCGCATTCCACGGCTGATTCACAACTGGGTGCAGGTAGACACCAGCCCCTACGAGATGGGCCACATACTGGCGGCCATCGGCGATGCCTTCGTGCAGCAATGCCTGCGACTGGCCAAGCTGGAAGTGGGCGAGGCACCGATGCGCTTTGCCTGGCTGGCGTTCGGTTCCCAAGCCCGCATGGACCAGACCTTCGCCTCCGATCAGGACAACGCCCTGATTCTGGCGCGTGAACCGACACCGGAAGAAGCCGACTATTTTGCGGCGCTGTCTGACTGGGTGTGCGTTGCGCTCGACCGCTGCGGCTACGTGCTGTGCCCGGGCGACATCATGGCGCGCAACCCAAAATGGCGGCGCAGCGTCGCCGGCTGGCAAGCCGCCTTCGACGACTGGATCGACCAGCCCACCCCCGAGGCCCTGCTCAACAGCAGCATCTTCTTCGACGTACGCGTCATCGATGGCGATGCCAGCCTGCTTGACCCGATACAGGCGCACCTGGCCGAACGCACCCCCAAGGCCGACATCTTCCTCGCCATGCTTACCCAAACCGCCGTGCGCAGCCGTCCGCCGCTCGGATTTTTCCGCCAGTTCGTACTGAAAAGCAGCGGCGAACAGGAAGATGCACTGGACCTGAAACACCGCGGCGTTGCGCTGGTGAACGACCTGGCCCGAGTCTACGCCCTGGCCTCGGGCGTCACCGTGGCCAACACCCAGGAACGGCTGCTGGCGGTAAAGGCCGCCGGAACCATCGACAGCGAACTGGCCGAAAGCCTGATCGAAGCCTGGTCACTCATTGCGCATCTGCGCATTGAAGGGCAGAGCAACGCCCTGGCCAATGGCGAAGAACCCACCAGCTTTGTCGACCCGGATACCCTCAGTTCACTTACCCGGGCGCACCTGAAAGACGCCTTCGCCACCATAAAACGCGCCCAGTCGCTGGCCCTGCAACGCTTCGCGCGAGGTCAGCTTGGTTAACTGGATCAAACACCTTTTCCGCTCGGGCGAAGCCTGGGAATCTCGCCGCTATTGGGTACTGGACCTGGAATTATCCGGCCTGGACCCGGTCGACAGTCACATCCTGAGCGCCGGCTGGGTGTGCATTGAGGATGGCGTCATTCAACTGGACCAGGCAGGCTATTGCCTATTCAAAAAAAGCGCCCTGATGGGCGACGACGTCAGCGACAGCGCCCACGTGCATCACATTACCGACCAGCAACGTGAACAGGGCGTAGACCTGCGACTCTGGCTGCAACAGCAACTGGCACAGCATCACCACGACATTTGGGTGATGCACCATTCGCCGCTCGACCTGCGTTTCTTGAAAATGCACAGCCAGCGACTCGGCGTGCACTGGCCAAAGCCGGAAACGCTCGACACCATGCTCTACGAAAAGCGCCGCGTCCCACCAGACCGGCTGGGCACCCATGCAACCCTGAACCTGAATGCCTGCCGCCACCGTTACAGCTTGCCGCACTATCGCTCACACCATGCGTTCAGCGATGCACTGGCAACGGCGGAATTGTTTCTTGCACAGGTGAAATCACGTCGTGATACCAATCTTACTGACCGGAAATTAAAGCGGTTGTTTTAATGGTTTAAGCCTGAAATAAGCAACAAATTAAGTGCCAGGTGCCGGGTAGGCTTATCCGGGGTAGTCCGCAGCAGGGATGCTGCGGTCTAGGCCCCATGGAAGGGTTCACGCCGACCCCGGATAAGCCTACCCGGTGACTGGCACGAGCGATGGGCAAAATAGTAAAACGGACCGCCGAATTAAGTGGTTTTAATTGCTTTGTGACTTACCTTCCAGCAATTGTTCCATCCGCTTCATCTGCGCCTGCATCTGGTTCATTTGTTCGGCCAGATCGTGTCGTTCCTGGTGTGCCTGCTCCTGTGAGCTGGCGTTTTGCTCGGCCGTCATGACATCGAGAATGGCACCGACCATCATGTTTAAAAACACAAAGGCCGTCAGGAAAATGAACGTCAGGTAGTAGACCCAGCTAAGTGGATGCACCGCCATGGTTTCGTACATGACGTCGGTCCAGTCTTCGAAGGTCGCGATGCGGAACAGCGTCAGCATGGCAATGGAGACATCGCCCCAGAGAAACTCATTGATGTTGGCAAAAAACAGCGAGCCGATGGCACCGTAGATGTAGAAAATAATAAACATCAGCAGCGCAATGTAACCCATGCGCGGAATCGCCTTCAGCAACGCATTGATCAGCGAGCGCAACTCCGGCACCACCGATACCAGGCGCAGTACCCGGAAGACCCTAAGCAGCCGACCAATTAATACCGCATCGGCATTTTCCAACGGGATTAAACTGCCAACGACAACCAGGGTGTCGAACAGGTTCCAGCCATCACGAAAAAAGCGCTTCTTGTTTTCGCAGACCGCAAATCGAAACAGGATTTCCGCCAGGAAAAAGTAGGTAATGGCGTAATCCATCACCGACAGCGCCTGGCTGAACAAGGGCGGTAGGTCGTAGGTTTTGGCCCCTATGGTGATGGCTGACAGAATAATGATGCCAATGACCACGATTTGAAACAGGCGACTCGATTCGACCCGTTTCAGCTTTGCTGCCACAGATTGGTAAGGCAAACCAGACATAATTCAGGGACTCCGGAATTCTCAAGTCGGCGATTATACGGTGGCAATGCGTCACATCCTATGGTCTTGGTCACTGGACGTGAAAAGATCGCGTCTGCATTGCACCGCACCCCCGCCTTCCCTAAGCTGATGGCTAGCGACAGGAGGATACATGAAGCTGGTGTTTACCCACCCCAATCACTTTGCCGTCATCCATATACGCCATTTACTGGAATCCCGCGGGATCGACTGCCAGGTGCGCAATGAATTCGCCGTTGGCGCCATGGGCGAGCTGGCACCCATCGATGTCTGGCCCGAGCTCTGGGTGGCCGAAGACGATGACGAAGCACGCGCCCGCGAGTTGATTGACGAAGCAACGGCCCAGGCTGATGAGGCCGACTGGTTCTGCGGCCAGTGCGGCGAACGCAATGCCGGCAGTTTCGAACTGTGCTGGGCTTGCGGAGCCGAACCACCACAACGATGATTAACGGCCGTTTTGGCCAAGTGAGGAATCACCACCATGACTATAGATGAACTCCTGGAACGGGCCCGACAGTGCGGCACTGACCAGACAATGGCGGTGCCCGACAGCTGGGGCCAGGGCCGCACCGTTTTCGGTGGCTTGTCGGCCGGGCTGGCGTATCAGGTAATGCGCGCATCGGTGCCTGCGGACCGGGTCTTGCGTTCAATGAGCATCAGCTTTGTCGGGCCAGTAGCGACAGACACACCCTTCGGGTTTCAGGTCGAGGTGCTGCGCGAGGGCAAGAACGTCACTCAGGTAGAAGCCCGGGTGGTGCAGGACGGGCAAGTGGGCGTCGCCATTCTGGCCAGCTTTGGCCAGGCGCGCACCTCTGTCACCGGTGTCGAGAATACCGAGACACCGCCTTTTACTCTGCCGGAGAAGCCGGTCTTTCTGCCTTTTATACCCAAGATAACGCCCCAGTTTTTCCAGCACATCGACGTCAACCTGATCGATGGCAACATCGCCTTTACCGGGTCCGATACCTCCCACCATGGTGGCTTCATGCGGTTCAGGGAAGCACCGGCAGCGCTCACCGATGCGCATCTGATCACCCTGATCGACGCCTGGCCACCCACACTGTTGCAGCAACTGAAGACGCCCGCGCCCGCCAGCACCCTGGCCTGGAATCTGGAATTCCTGCACCCCCATGCCGAGGTACCGGCCGATGCCTGGTTCGGGTATCGCGCCATCACCCGCCAGGCGGGCGAAGGCTATGGCCACACTGAGGCCAACATCTGGAATGCGCATGGCGACCTGATCGCCATCAGCCGACAAACCATTACGGTGTTTGCGTGAACGAAAACCGGATTATTGTCGTATGCTAAAGCGTTATCTGCCGAATTTTCGCTAACCAACCGCCATATGGAGACTGCTTCACAATGAGGGCCGCCGAGTCAGGGTTTCGCAGCATCGCCATGCCACCGTCCAGCCGTGACCCCCGGGTTTTGGCTGTTGACGAGGCGGCAGAGCGGCTTAGGGACTTCATCGACCGGCACCCCCGGCTGTTCATCCTCACTGGCGCGGGCATCAGCACGGCCTCGGGCATTCCGGATTATCGAGACGATAAAGGCGGCTGGAAGCGTCGGCCACCGGTGCAACACCAGGAGTTCATGACCCGTCACCCGGTGCGTCAGCGCTACTGGGGGCGCAGCCTGATCGGGTGGCCGGTGATGCAAACCGCGGCTCCGAACGCCGCCCATCAGGCGCTGGTGTCACTGGAACAGGCCGGGCAGGTGTCGGCCCTGGTCACCCAGAATGTAGACCGGCTGCACCAGAAAGCCGGCAGCCAACAGGTGGTCGACCTGCATGGCCGGGCCGACGAAGTGGTGTGCATGAGCTGCCATTACCGTTGCCCGCGCGATGAGGTCCACGATCGCTCACGCCTCGCCAACCCCGCCTTCAACGGCTACAGTGCCGCAACCGCCCCCGATGGCGATGCCGACCTAGAGTTGGATTTCAGCCAGTTCGAGGTCATCGATTGCCCACACTGCGGTGGCATTTTAAAGCCAGATGTCGTCTTCTTCGGCGACAATGTCCCCAAAGCCCGGGTAGAACACGCCATGGCGGCGCTGGAAGCCAGCGATGCCGTGCTGGTCATCGGCTCCTCCCTAATGGTCTTCTCAGGTTATCGCTTCTGCCGTCACGCCCACCAGTCCAACATCCCCATGGCAACCCTCAACCTCGGCGCCACCCGGGCAGACGCCTTAATGGACCTGACCCTGAACGCCCCCATCGGCGATACGCTGGCCAGTTGGGCGCTGTCCCGATAGTAAGTTTTGGTGGTTGGTTCAAGAACGTTGAATTGAAATTGATGGCAGAATTCGTGACCAGAGCCGGGTGGGGCCACCCGGGGTCGTGCGGAATGCCGCCCACTCAATCCTTCCATGGAGACTAGACCGCAACATCCATGTTGCGGACTACCCCGGGAGACCCCACCCGGCTCCGGTCACTGGCGAATCTGGTTAAATTCAATCCTAAAAACACCATTAATGTTTCTTTGCACCGATTCTTAATTGCCGAACGCTTTCAAGCGGCAAGGCATAGCCGCTAATCTGACTGCAATCTGCATAGAGTTTCCTTAAAACACGAATAAACCGCCTTATAGCGCGGGTTTCATCTAACTGGAATAGCCCTTGCACGGGATCGCTCAAGATTCCAGACAGGATGCAAACGATGGCCATTTCACCTCTAACCCCAGTGTCGCCAACCGGGGTGAACCAGAACGCCAGCGGGCAGGACACAGCGGTTAGCGCCACCACGCTACCTGCCCAAAATGCTCAGGCAGAATCAGCCACGGCAACGAGTGATGACAGTGCCACTTTTAGCTCCCGGGCAGAGCGCCTAGCGGCGTTAAATGAGGAGTTCACCATCACCGGCCCGAGCTTTGAAGTCAGCGCTGCTTTTATCAGTCGTTTGCAAGAACTCGAGTTTATCGACAGCAGTGAAGCAGAGCGTTTACTGGGCCAGTCGCAGGCCGCGAACAGCGCGGATCAACCGGCCATTAAAGATGCCGGGCCACAGGCAATCATCGACCTGCAACAGGACCTCGAAGCCCTGGCCGTTAAAGTGCCCGAAGACGGCAATCTGGCGCTGTTACTCAACGAGACCTCCGCAGCCCTGACCGAACTTAAAGCGTCTTCCCCGCTATCCAATGCTCCCCAATACAAAGCCCTGCAGCAACGCCTTGAGCAGGCGCTGGCCAACGACACAGATGCAGCCTCCTTCAGCGACGCCGACCGCTATCGCATGACCCAGGCCATGGACGTCATGCTAATCGCCAGCCGGCTGGCTCCCGGCTCCGAAACCAACGCAGGCATTCGCAGTTATCTGGCAAATACCTGAGGTTGGCTACGATGGTTGCTTTGCTTCCGGTGGTTAAAATAAACCTTGTAGCAGAAATCGTAACCGGCACTGGTCGTTGAGTTAAGATTGTTTTGAATATGGCCTGGTGAAGAAGACTGATCAGACCAGCGTGGGTATCGGGTGCGCCTCCAGTGGGGCGTCGGTCCCCATGGATGGGGACCGTCGAGCTTACACGGATGTACTTGCAGCGACCCGCTGGAGGCGTACCCGGTGCCCACGCGGCCGACTGCCCCCAGGCTAACTCAACAGGGACTTGATTTAACCCCAGGGTCCCTGACCGCCTCCCAGCCCAACTCAACGGCAAACAGGAGCAAGCCGTCAACAATACTCAAACCACCCGCCTGATTAGCAACCAGAAAGACGAGCTGACGTGACAGCCGTTTATTCTGTGCCCGGCTCGGCCTACACTCGTGGCAAATCCGCTTTGTACAGGTTTTCAAATGTCGACGTTTTCCGGTTCCGATCGTTATATTGCCACGGGTGAGTTACAACGCGCGGTGAATGCTGCCATTACCTTGCAGCGGCCTTTGCTGGTAAAAGGGGAGCCAGGCACCGGTAAGACGCTGCTGGCCGAGGAGATTGCCGCCGCGCTCGGGATGCCGCTGGTGCAGTGGCACATTAAATCGACTACTCGGGCGCAGCAGGGGTTGTATGAATACGATGCGGTGTCGCGCTTGCGCGACAGCCAGCTTGGCGATGACCGGGTGCATGATATCCGCCATTACATTCGCCCCGGCAAACTCTGGGAAGCCTTCACTGCCGAACAGCGCGTGGTGTTGCTGATCGACGAGATCGACAAGGCCGACATCGAGTTTCCCAATGATTTGCTGGTCGAATTGGATCGCATGGCGTTTCACGTCTATGAAACTGGCGAAACCATCGAAGCGGTGCAGCGGCCGGTGGTGATCATTACCTCCAACAATGAAAAAGAACTGCCCGATGCGTTCCTGCGCCGATGTTTTTTTCATTACATTCAATTCCCGGATGCTGAGACTTTACAGGCCATTGTTGATGTGCACTTTCCTGATCTTGAATCCCGACTGGTGCGCGATGCCTTACAGGTTTTCTTTCAGGTTCGGGAAGTGCCCGGTCTCAAGAAGCGGCCGTCAACGTCTGAGCTGATCGACTGGTTAAAGCTGCTGGTCAGCGACCGGTTGGCCGCCGATGCGCTGAAAGACGGTGACATTCGTCAGGCATTGCCACCGCTGTACGGTGCCTTGCTGAAAAATGAACAGGACGTACACTTGCTCGAACGGCTGGCCTTTATGAGCCGGCGCGAGCGCTGAGTTGCCATGCTGATTCGCTTTTTTAACACGGTCCGCCAGCACGGGGTCAGTGCCACGCCCAAAGAATTGCTGACGTTGCTGGAAGCCCTCGATGCCGGTCTGGGCTCGGCCGACGCGGATGCCTTCTACGAGCTGGCACGGTTGTGTCTGGTTAAGGATGAAACCCAGTTCGATCGCTTCGACCGGGCGTTCGCCGACTTTTACGACGGCCTTGAGGCGCTGCCGAACCCCCTGGAGGTGGATGTCCCCGAAGACTGGCTGCGCCAGCAACTGATGCGCGATTTGAGTGAAGACGAAAAGGCCGCACTCGAGGCCATGGGCAGCCTTGACGAATTGCTGGCTACGCTGGAAGAGCGACTCAAAGAACAGGAAGGCCGGCACGAGGGTGGCAACCGCTGGATCGGCACCGGTGGCACCAGCCCGTTCGGGCACGGTGGTTACAACCCCCAGGGCGTTCGCATCGGCGGACCCGGCAAGCACCGTCGTGCAGCCAAGGTGTGGCAGCAGCGCCAGTATCGCAACCTGGATGATCAGGTCGACATTGGCACCCGCAACATCCAGATGGCGCTGCGCAAACTGCGTCAGTTTGCCCGCACCGGTGCGCGCGAGGAACTGGCTCTCGACGACACCATTCGTTACACCGCCCGTAACGCAGGCATGCTGGACATTCGCACCCGGCCCGAGCGGCATAATGCGGTTAAAGTGCTGTTGTTTCTGGATGTGGGCGGGTCGATGGACGATCACGTCCGGGTCTGTGAAACCCTGTTTTCGGCCTGTCGCAGCGAGTTCAAGCACCTGGAGCACTTCTACTTCCATAACTTCATCTACGATCACGTCTGGCACGACAACCGCCTCGGGCGGCAGTCGGTTACGCCGCTGAGCGAGGTGCTGCACAAGTACGGACCGGACTACAAAGTTATTTTCGTGGGTGATGCTGCGATGGCGCCCTACGAAATTGCCGCAGCGTACGGCAGCATCGACTTTATGAACGAAGAGCCCGGGGCCGTGTCGTTTGAACGCCTAAGGCGCCATTTCAAACGCAGCATCTGGCTTAACCCGATCGGCCGTGAGTACTGGTCGTACACCCAAAGCATTGGCATGGTGCGCCAACTAATAGAAGACCGGATGTACCCGCTGACGGTAGAGGGGTTAAGCCAGGGTATCGGAGCACTCAGCGGTAAAGCCTGAAGGTGCCTTCTCTGGCTGGCAGGGGTATACTCGATGTAAAGAGTTACGGCAACACACCGAGGTTACGGATGATGAAAAAGGTGTGGGTGTATGCATTGTTTTGGGCGGCGTTGGCTCTGTGCCAGGTGCCCCTGGCCAGTGGTGACACCATTCGGCTGGTCGCCGACCCCTGGTGCCCCTACAACTGTGAGCCGGGAACCGAACGGGCGGGTTTCATGGTTGAGATTGCGAAGCGGGTTTTCCAGGCCGAGGGGCATCGGGTGGAATACCATCAGCGGCCCTGGGTGCGGGCGTTACAGGAAGCGCGCGATGGCAATTTTCATGGCGTTATCGGCGCCACCCGGCTCGAAGCGCCCGATTTTATCTTCCCCGAACTGGCCCAGGGGCAGATGGCAAATGCCTTCTGGACGCTGGCTGAATCCCCCTGGCAATACCGCGGCACGAGCTCGCTTGAACGGCAGCAACTGGCGGTGATCGCCGGCTACAGCTATGGCGATGCCATCGAAAACATGCTGCAGGATGAGCGGCATCGCCCCCTCATTACTGAGCTGCACGGGGTAAGCCCGTTGAAAAACGGACTGAGGATGCTGGAACGGGGCCGCATTCAGGTGTTGCTCGAAGATGAGCATGTAATGCGCTATCACCTGCACCGGTCCGGACAGTCCAATAAGTTTAGACGGGCGGGCTATGTACCGGCAGAGCCCGATGCCGCGCGTGTTTACATTGCTTTCAGCCCCGCCCATCCATCCTCCACAGATTACGCCCGACTATTGACCGACGGCATTGCCCGTCTGCGCGCCAGTGGCGAGCTGGCGCAGATTCTTGCCGCTTATGGCGTCAGTGACTGGCGTTAACAGGGGTAATATCCCCGTTTTTTCTGGTAGGCTGACGGTCGGTTGTCTGTTGGGGTAGTCACGTATGGTTCCGGTTATTTCCTATCTGGCCCGGGTTGTCAGGGGTGGTTTTATAACGCTGCTGATGCTCGCGACCAGCGTTTCCGGCGCGTTTGGCGAGCCGGTGGGGGTCGATGATTCGGGCGTTAGTGAAGAGGCAGAAACAGAAACAGAGACCGAATCAGAAACAGAAGCAGAGCAGCAGTCGATCGTTTTAACTCCCTATGAACAGTGCATGCTGCAGTTGATTGAGAGCGCCTCCAATGTCATCAGCACCTCAGAGCTGCGCAATTATTGCAGCCTTGAAAGCCGTACGGGCAGTGGAGTCAGTGTCGACGAGACGCCTCTGCGACGACGCATCGCACTTGAACAGTTTTCGCTGAATAACCCCTTTAGCCTGTTGCCGCACCGGCCCAACTATTTATTGCCGATCGCCTATTCCACCGACCCGAACCCCAATACTCAGGGTGAAGACGACCTGCAACCGATTGAAATTGAGTTTCAGCTGAGTCTCAAGGTCGTGATTCTGGACAGCCTATACCGGGATTACGGGTCTCTGTCGTTCGCCTATACCACCCGGTCATTCTGGCAGGCCTACAATTTCGACCTGTCGTCCCCGTTTCGCGAAACCAACCACGAACCCGAACTGATTCTTGCAATGGGCAGCCGGCTTGAGCTGGGCGGCCTGCGAAACATTGGCAACGCCATCTCCCTGAATCATCAGTCCAATGGCCTGGCCGGAGACGACTCCCGCAGCTGGAACCGGGTGATTTTTCAAACCGTCTGGGAACGCGATCGCTGGGCCTTTGCCTTTCGGCCATGGCTGCGCATACCGGCGCCTGAAGAGCGTTACCCGGGTGACCCCCTGGGTGATGACAACCCGGATATCCTCGATTACATGGGGCATTTTGACCTGAACGTTGTCTATGGTGGCGATACGCACCAGTTTGCCCTGATGATGCGGAACAATTTACAGACCGATCCCAACCGCGGCGCGGCGGAATTTAGCTGGTCGTTTCCGGTAAACGACCGGGTAAGGGGGCGACTGCAGTATTTTCATGGCTATGGCGAAAACCTGATCGATTACGACCGCTTCAACCAAACCCTGGGTCTGGGCTTTGAGCTGAGTGGCTGGCTCTAGTGCTCCCTGACCAAAGTGAACCCAACCCGTGCCTCACGCACAGAGCGCCAAAGGGTAAAGCCCGGTAAAACACGGTACATCACTTGCCTCATACTGATATTCATTTACACTTGCTAGTGAGAATCTGAATAGATCAGCACTGGGGGTGCGGTGAATTCGTTGTTGAGAATCGACAGTCTGGCATGCCAGTATGGCCCGGTCCCGGTGTTGCAGGACATTGGGCTGGAGGTTAACGAAGGCGACATCTGTTGCCTGCTGGGCCCCAGTGGCTGCGGTAAAACCACTCTGTTGCAAGCCATTGCCGGCTTTACTCCCCTGGTCGCCGGCCAAATCGAGCTCGATGGTGACTGCATTGCCCAGCCTGGCGCTGGCGTTGCTCCGGAAGCCCGGGGCATCGGCATGGTGTTTCAGGATTATGCTCTGTTCCCACATTTGACCGTTCGCGAAAACATTGGCTTCGGGCTAAAAGCATTTGGCCGGTCTGAACGCGAAGCTCGCATCCGCGAAGCGCTGGATCTGGTCAAAATGGATGCCCTGGCCGACCGTTACCCCCATGAACTGTCTGGCGGCCAGCAACAGCGAGTCGCGCTCGCCCGCGCCCTGGCACCAAAGCCGCGCTTGCTGTTAATGGACGAACCCTTCTCGAACCTCGATACCGAATTGCGCCGTACCCTGTCGCGCGAAGTTCGCCACATCCTGAAAACCGCCGGTATCACCGCCATCATGGTCACTCACGACCGCGATGAAGCCTTTGTGGTCAGCGACCGTCTGGGCATTATGGACCAGGGCCGCCTGCTGCAATGGGGCACGCCAGCCGAGGTCTATCACCAGCCAGCCACACCCTTGGTGGCCAGTTTTGTCGGCGATGGCAACTGGATTGAGGGCCGGGTACTGGATAGCCAAACGCTGGAAACCGAACTGGGCCGGGTTCACCAACCGGGCCACCTCTGGGCTGCGGGCACCAGTCTGGATATTTTCGTTCGGCCGCATGAAGTCAACGTCACCGACGCCTTCGACGCCGTACAGGTAGAAACACTCAGTGGCGAGTTTCTGGGCACCCAGACGCTCTATCGGTTCAAATTACACAGCGGCCGCGAACTCGAAGCCCAGTTTGGCTCCCAGGCCGTGTTTCAGCCCGGTTCAACCCTTGGGCTGGCACTCACTTCCGCCAACCTGGTGGCCTTTCCCACCAGCAACCACTACGACTCTACTGACTGGCATAGCCCAGTCACACCTGTGGCGAACCAGCCACAACCAGCGGCCATGTTCGGCGCAGCGGCCCGGTAGTTCACTCATAGGGTAGATTGACGAGGCAAAGAGCCAAGTGCCCGCTGCCGGGTAGGTCTGTCCGGGGGAGTCCGCAACAGGGACTAAAACGCCTGGAGCGTTTTAGCATGAGCGCAGCGAGCCCGGAGGGTGAATCCCATGGAAGGGATTCATATCATGCGGTCTAGGCCCCATGGATGGGTTCACGCCGACCCCGGACAGACCTACCCGGTGGCGGGCACGAACTCTAGGCACCGAAGTAAATTCAACAAGGGAAAAAGGTGCTACCCTACCCCTGTTCAGCCACCGGCAAAACAGCCGCCGCCTTACGCCCGCCTTTGATCGACCGACTCAGCATGATGACCGGCAACAAGCCCACCAGCACAATCATCAGTGCACCCATGGCGGCGACTTCGATTTGTTCATCTGAGGCGTACTGGTAGACATAGGTTGCCAGGGTGTCGAAATTGAAGGGTCGTAGCATCAGGGTGGCTGGCAGTTCCTTCATGGTATCGACGAAGACGACCAGAGCACCAGTGAGCAGGCCCGGGCGGATCAGCGGCAGATGGACCCGGCGCAAGGTCTCCAGGCTGTTCATGCCGAGTGAACGGGCGGCCTTGTCCATCGACGGGGTCACCTTGTCGAGGCTCGACTCAATAGCCCCGGCGGCGACGGCGAGAAAGCGCACGCTGTAGGCGAAGATCAGCGCGAAGACTGTGCCGCTGAGCAACAAACCGCTGGAGACATTGAACCGGGCGCGCAAGAACGCATCGATGCTGTTGTCGAACGCCGCCAGTGGTATCAGAACGCCTATCGCCAGTACCGTTCCCGGCATCGCGTAACCCAGTTTCGACAGGCTGACAAACAGGCGGACACTCCGGTTGGGGTGCAGGCGCCGGCCATACGCCAGCAGGGTTCCGATAACGACGGTCACCAGGGCCGCGGCACTTGCCAAAAACAGGCTGTTCCAGGAAATCTCGACGAAATCATCGGTCCAGTAGGTGGAGAAGTTGCCCAGGGCGTAGCTGGCCAGCTGAAATGCCGGTACCGCAAACCCGAGCACCAGAGGCAGAGCGCAGGCCAGAAAGGCCAGCCAGGCTCTCAGGCCGGTAAGGGTGTAAAGCGCCGAATCCTGGTTGGGCTTGCCTTGCCCGAAGTGGCGTTGCCGGGCGCGGCCGATGCGCTCCAGTGTCACCAGCACCACCACAAACACCAGCATCATGCTGGCGATCTGGGCGGCACCGCCGAGGTTGCCCATGTTCAGCCAGGTATCGTAAACGCCAAGGCTCAGGGTTCGAATCGCAAAATAGTCGACCGTGCCGAAATCGTTCAGGGTTTCCATCAGCGTCAGCGCCAGGCCGACGGCGATGGCTGGTCGGGCCAGGGGCAACGACACCCGGTAGAAGCTCTGCCAGGGCGTGCAGCCCAGGGTTCGGCTGGCAGCCAGCACGTTGCTGCCCTGCTCCATAAAGGCCGCACGGGCCATCAGATAGACATAAGGGTAGAGCACCAGCGACATCAGCACGATGGCGCCACCCATGCTGCGAATTTCCGGGAACCAGTAGTCCCGGCGGGTCTGCCAGCCAAAGAGATCGCGCAGCGCGCCTTGCAGCGGGCCCGCGAATTCAAGCATATCGGTGTAGATAAAAGCTATAACGTAGGCCGGTACTGCAAACGGCAGCAGCAGTGCCCATTCAAACACCCGTCGCCCCGGAAAGCGGCACAGGGTGACCAGCCAGGCGGTAGTGACCCCAATGACAAAACTCAGCAGGCCGACGCCCCCCAGCAACAGCAGCGTGGCTTCAATGTAGCGAAACAGAACGGTGTTGTAGAGATGACGCCAGATGTTATCGGTCGGGAACAGGGCCAGGTAAAACACCGACAGTACCGGCAACACCACTAGCCCGGCGATGATGAACACCGTGGCCGGCCAGGCACGCAGATGCCTGAAAAACGGAATGCCCGGTCGGGTGCCCAGTGCTGGCTGGTTGGCCATTAATGCCTCTGTTACAGATAAAAGGAGTGGTCTGGTAGCGGACAAACAAAAACGGCAGCCGAAGCTGCCGTGTGCAAGTTTACTGCAAGGCCGGGGTGCTTAGAAGTCGAAACCGACTTCATCGACCAGACGGGAGGCTTCATCGACGTGGTCAACGACGGCCGTCAGGCTGACGTCATCGGCCACAAAGTCGCCCATGTATTGGTTCAGCAGGGCGGAGTAAGGCGTTCCGGGCTTGACCGGGAATTCGAAGTTTTCCTGGGCGTACATGTACTGCGCCAGATCCTGGCTCATGAATTCCAGCAGTTGTACCGCTTCGTCACGGTTTGGCGCGTGCTTGGCAACGGCGGCGCCGGAGATGAACATGTGCGTGCCCCGGTCTTCCTGGTTCGGGAAGACGATGTTGACCGAGTTGGCCCATTCAACCTGTTCCGGTTCCGCGGTGTTGGTGATCATCTTTCCGAAGTAGTAGGTGTTGCCCAGAGACAGGTCGCATTCACCTTCCATAATGGCCTTCACCTGGCCACGGTCGTTACCCTGAGGGGTGCGCGCCAGGTTGTTCTTGACGCCTTCCAGCCAGGTTTTAGTGTATTCCTCGCCGTGGTGTTCGATCATCGAAGCGAACAACGACAGGTTGTAGTTGTGCTTGCCACTGCGCGTGCAGATGCGGCCTTCCCACTGAGGGTCTGCCAGTTCTTCATAGGTGGTGATTTCGCCTGGCTCGACGCGATCTTTCGAGGCGTAGATCACGCGGCCACGGGTGGTCAGGCCAAACCAGTGGTTGTCGTCGGCGCGGTACTGGGCCGGGATGTTGCTGGTGAGAATGTCGCTTTCAACCGCCTGGGTCAGGCCTTTGTCGTAGGCGTCGACCAGAATGGTGGTGTTTGGCGTCAGGATAATATCGGCTGGGCTGTTGCGGCCTTCCTGCTCGATGCGCTCATTCAGGCCGGAGCTGGCGTAGATGACATTGGTTTCAATGCCGGTCTGCTGGGTAAAGGCGTTCAGCAGGGGTTCGATCAGAAATGCCTGGCGGTAGGAGTAAATGTTTACTTCCTCGGCCTGGGCGGCAGTTACGGTCAGGCTGGCGGCCAGCGGCAGGGCCGCGAGCGTCAGGTGTTTCACTGTGCGTTTGATAGTCGTTGTCATTCTTGATCTCCATTGCGAAAGGCTTTCAACATGATAAGTATTCTCAGTTGTGTGTGAGTCGCTGTCAATAGACGCAATCGCCGAAAGTCACGAATAAGGGGTTTTAAGGGGGGTCCTGGCAAATGTCTGATGGCATGGTGAATCCCAAGCAGGCTGCTAGACTGGCTGGTGTGCTGCCTTAGCCCGATCAGCAAGCCCACTACGGGCAGGAGTGACCGATGATCCGACACGCCACCAATACCGATTTCCACGAGCTGGCCGAGCTATACCAGGATGCCAGCCTGATCGCCCACCCCTTTATCGACCCCGACTACATCGCCCGGGATATGCGTCACCTGCGCGAGCACCGGCTACCGCTGGAGCAGGCGTTTCTGTGGGAGCGACAGGGTGACATTGCCGGGTACATTGCGCTGGAGGGCAAACGGATTAATGGTTTGTTCATCAAGGTGGAGCATCAGCGCAAGGGCATCGGCCGGGAGCTGGTCGAGCACGTGAAGCAGCTACACGACGAGTTGCGGGTCAAGGTGTTTCAGGAGAACTATCAGGCGCAGCGATTCTATTTCGCGATGGGGTTCGAGATTGTTCCCGAAGCGGACGCTCCGGAAGACGGGCCACACGCCCAATATTGCATGCGCTGGCCCGTTTAGATGAGTGGGCATAACCCGCGGCAGCTACCAGTGGTACCTCTGCAGGGTCGGCGTGAATCCGTCCATGGAGCCTAGGCCGCATGATATGAATCCCATCCATGGGATTCCCCCTACGGGCTCGCTGCGCTCATGCTAAAACGCTCCCGGCGTTTTAGTCCCTGTTGCGGCCTACCCTGCAGAGGCACCACTGGCATCTGCCGCTCACATTTTGCTCACTCCTACTACATTACTGCTGTTGCACCTGATACACGCTCAATGTGCCGCTAACTTCGTTGGCAACCAGCAACAGGGCAACGCCCGACGGGCTCTGGCTGGCAGGTATGAATTGCATGCCTTCCGGGGCCAGGTCGCCGGCTTGTGCGGCCGTTGCGCTGGTTACTTCACCGTCTTCAGTGGCGACGTCGGCGTCGTAATTGCGGTGGTTGGTGTAGGCCACAAACTCAACCGCTTCCGGGTCGGTGATGTCGAAGGTCATGAAACCGCCCATGCGCTCCAGGCCGATAAAAGCCAGGGTGCGGTCACCCAATTGTCCCAGTGCCAGTCCTTCGGGCTCGGGCCCTTTGTTGTCGCTGCGGTCATCGATGGCCAGTTCGTTATCGGTGGTGTTGAAGTAATCGGGGAAACGATCCGCCGTGATGCGTTCTATCAGATCACCGGAGTCGTACACCAGGGCGCCGATGTCGTCGAAAATCGCGAATGAACGGGCACCGTAGGCGTAAACGGCTTCATAGACGCCATCGCCGTCGCGGTCACCCAGTGTTTTATTGATTTTCAGGTCAGCGATGTCGTCGAAACCGGTCAGCGAGCTATCCAGTTGTACGTCGCCGATTTCAGTTTCGTCGGTGTACACCAGGCAGCCGTCGCCTTCATCCCATTCGTATTGCCCCAAGGGCAGCGGGCCCCTGCATTGATCTTCGGTTTCAGCGTCTGAAAAATACTCGCGTGCGTCGCCTTCGTTGGCTGTGACCACGTAGTTGCGGCCGTTAACACTGTAGCTAGCGATGCTGTCTGGCTGATAGATACCGAACAAGCCGGTATAAGTCGACAGGGCGGCTTGTTCATCGTTCTTGTTGGCATCCAGGCTGTTTTCTACGAGTCCGTGATCCTTGAAGCCCAGCGGGAATAGCCCGGTGATGCTGGGGGTTTCGTTCAGACTGATTCTCGCCAGGGCGTTGTTTTCCTGCAGCGCAACAAAGGCGGTGCGGCTGTCGGGCGTGACGGTAATGTATTCCGGTTCCAGGTCTTGCGACAGACGCGTGTAGGCCGGGTCCGGGTTGTTGCCGGTGATGATATCGGGATGGTAGTTGTCGTCAAAGCCATTGAAGTTCAGCTGAATCGCCAGATCATCCGGGATGCCCCGGGTAATCGGAATGACAGAGATGCTGCCTTCGGGGTCGATCAGGTAGTCTCCGCTGGGCTCGCCTTCGTTGGCGACCAGTACAAAGCGGCCATCGGGTGAGAAGGTCACCATGTCGGGCAAGGCTCCGGCCATCACGCCTTTGACGAAGTCGGTGTCGCCCTGATCGTTGAGGCGATAAAACAGAATGGCACCCTTATCGACCTTGTTTTCATTCTCGACGGCAATAGCCAGCAAGTCACCGTGCACGGCTAGGCTGTTGGCTCCGCCGATCATGATCTTGCGCTGGCCCATAAAGGGGTCTGCCACCCATACCTGCTCCGGTACCGCATCGCTGCGATCGGCCAGATTGCTTAGGGTGTAGGGGTTAACCGCTGGCTCAGACAGCAGGTTGCTGATGCGTACGGCATTCACGCGGCCGGTTGCGCCGTTGGTCAGATAGGCATAGCCCGATGCACGGTGATAGGCGACGATTTCGGCGGCACTTTCATCGAAAATGCCGCTGGTGTAGCGGCCTACCATATCGATTTGTACGCTGGGGTCGCCGGCGGGCAAGGCGCGGTCGGCAGACTGGGTCGGGTTAGTGCTGCAGGCGCTGAGCGTCAGGCCGGCAGCCAGGCTTAAAGCAAAGGGTTTTAGGGTCATTTCGGCATCCTGTCGTTGGTCGGTGAGTGTTGTTATACCCAAGCACGCTACGGAGCCTGTGTGACAGCCTGACGACAAAATGGTGACAGCAAAACGACAAGCGGCTTTCATGCGGATGACATTGGTTCTGGCTTTGGTTAGTCTTTCCCGATCCAAGTCGGGTGCGGTCTGACATAAACCCCAAAACACGCGACGATCAAGACACGACTCTTCAGAGGTGAACTGTGACCTGGGCAACCTGGCTGGCGGTGGTAAGTATTTGCATGTTGGGCGCGATGTCGCCTGGCCCTTCGCTGGCGGTGGTGCTCAAGCAAACCCTGGCGGGCGGGCGCTCCAACGGCATTGTTGTGGCGCTGACGCACGGTCTGGGCATTGGCCTCTACGCGTTACTGAGTATTTTTGGCCTGGCAGCACTAATCACCGCCTCACCGGTCGCCTTCACCGCCTTGCAATGGAGCGGTGCACTTTACCTGGCCTGGCTCGGCGTTAAGGGGCTGCGCGCGCGGGCCAACCCCGATGCCAAATTACCGGATGTACCTACCACCGCCAGCGCCGCCCGGGATGGTTTTCTGGTGGTGTTCCTGAACCCCAAGGTCGCGGTGTTCTTCATTGCCCTGTTCAGTCAGGTTGTCGGTGCCGATACCTCAGTGCTGGCCAAGCTGGGTTACGCCGCCACCGCCATGGTGATTGACGGCGGCTGGTACCTGGTGGTGGCCTGGTTGTTCTCGACGCCCGCCTGGCTGGACCGTCTGAAGCGGCATTCAGTCTGGTTCGAGCGGGTATTCGGAGTCATTCTGGTAGGGCTGGCAGGCCGGCTGGTGGTGTCGATTCTGAAGTAGCTGAAATACGGCATTAGAACTAACCTTCCCGGGTCAGATCAAACTGACCCGGCAGTGTCGCCCTCTCTCAAACAGCAACCGTCTCGTCGGCAACGGAAAACTTTCCTTTCTCATCCTTGATCACCCGGCCCGCAGCAATGTTGGGGTCGTGGGTGAAGAACAGCCGTCCGTTGCGTCTGGCCAGGTCGGACAGCAGGCGTCGTTTCTCGTCGATCAGCGCTTCCGGAAAGCGGTCGTAGCCCATGGTGATGGGCAGGTGTACCCAGGCTTTGCCGGGAATCAGGTCGGCGGCAAACACCAGGGGGCCGTCATCGGTCTGAATTTCGGTCAGTAACATGCCCGGTGTGTGGCCATCGCTGTAATGAAAGCGATAAGCATCGCCCAGGCGTTTCGACCGGGTACCGTTGATTCGCTCAAGCCGGCCCGAGGCTTCCAGCAGGGCGGGTAACTCGGGAATAAACGATGCCTTGTCTCGCGGGTGTGGCTGAATCGCCCGCTGCCACGCCTGTTCACCCACAATAAACCAGGCGTTTTTGAACACCAGCTGCGGCGCTTTGCCTTCCTGCCAGGCACTGAGCAGCCCACCGGCGTGATCGAAATGCAGGTGAGATAACACCACGATGTCGATGTCATCGGGCCCCAGGCCAAGGCCGGCCAGGGCGTCCAGCAGGCAATGCTGCGCCTCCTGCACCCCATAGCGCTCACGCAGGTCTGGCGGGAAAAATGCGCCGACACCGGTTTCAAACAGGATGTTTCGATCTGCTTCCTGCACCAGCAGGCAGCGACAGTTGAGATCGATCCGGTTCTGGTCATCGCTGGGGAGCCAGCGCTCCCACAAGGCCTTGGGGGCGTTGCCAAACATGGCTCCGCCATCCAGTTTCTGGGAGTTTCCGAGCAGGGCGTGCAGTTTCATTCTGGTCTCCTGTGGCAGGCATGACCTTACCTTAGGCGTTCGACGGCCCGCTTCACAGGTCAGCGACCACTGAGAAACCCGTTTGCAATGTCACGACGGCGTTACGAGACGAGCGAAAGCGCTGACCCGGGCGTTTTGATGGTGGAAGGTGCACGGTGAGGGATTATAAAACAGACAGACACAGCAAAATCGCCCGGAGGGGGCGACTCGATCAATACAGTGAATCGATGCAGATAATACACGTGATGATCACGTAGGTTAGCAAATTAGCTAAGCCGGCCCTGTTGTTGTTTTTAGGAGGCCTTAAATAAAAACTGTGCCCTTGTTATTGTTTTTGGGCGGGCACGTATCGTTCTTATCTCACCCTGTTTTTGTTTTTGTTTGTGGGTGTCTTTATCGTTGTGCGTAGATGATTGCAGTCTGCGTGCCAGTTTTAAAAAGTACTTTAAAAACAACAACTTAGAAAATACCGTTCAATATGTGACCAGTCAGCAGTCTGGCTAAC
The DNA here is from genome assembly GCA_018402545.1 of Saccharospirillum sp. Lineage (GTDB taxonomy): Bacteria > Pseudomonadota > Gammaproteobacteria > Pseudomonadales > Natronospirillaceae > Saccharospirillum. The sequence goes on from JAGYIL010000002.1 coordinate 531,539, forward strand.
ATCGCTTTACACCATGCTGACGTGTGTATAGGTAACACTTGGGGAGTGTCAGTAACACTTTTAGAATCCCGTTCGATCACTTTACCCGCGCGGGTTACCTAACATTACAGTATGCGCAGTGAATTTGACGCCATGACCGCAGGAAGGCGGTACAATCTTGGCTTGCGGTGGCTGTGTTTGCTTTTCTGCCATGGGTCCGTACTGGCCGCCGGGTGGGCCTATCCGGGGGCGGCATGAACCCGTCCATGGGGCCTAGACTTCGGCATCCATGCCTCAGACTACCCCGGATAGGCCCACCCGGCAGCCAGCACTCGGTCTGTCGCAAAGTTTATGCAGAGTTGATTGAACTCAGTCGCCATAACAATAAACGCACGACTGCGGCAGCAGTAAGGAAAAATGATGTTTGGATGGTTAAAGAAAGCAATGGCCGGTGGGCCGGCAAGCCCGCGGGAAGTGAAGGGTGAAACGATTGAGTACAAAGGGTACCAGGTGACACCAACGCCGATTCCCGAAGGCGGTCAGTACCGGGTTAGCGGCATCATTGTTAAGCCGGGCGAGCCGGAACAGCGCCATACCTTTATTCGGTCTGACCTGGTCGCCGGTGAAGATGAAGCCTGTAATTTTACGCTGGTGAAGGCGCGATTGATGATTGACCAGTTGGGTGATCGGATCTTTGATTAAAGATCGTCAGCCCCGGCGCAGTGACCGGGGCTGAATACTCAGTTCAACTGTTGCTTGTATGACTCGAACAGTTCGGTAACGTCGTCGGGCCCGAACTGGTAGTGCTGGTGGCAGAACTGGCAGTCGCTGCGTATCTCCCCCTGCTCGGCTACAACGGCCTGGGCTTCCTCTTCACCCAGCATCAGAATCGCATTGGCGCAGCGTTCGCGGGTACAGGTGCATTCAAACTCCAGAGGGCGGGCCTCGTAGACACGAACTTCTTCTTCGTGGAACAGACGCTGCAGCACCGTGGTGTTGTCGAGCGACAGCATCTCGTCGGCCGTTAACGTTTCCGCCAGATGAACCACCCGGTTCCAGGCGTCGTCGTCCACTTCCAGGCTGCCTTCGCTGGCCGAATGAGGCATCGCTTGCAGCAGCAGGCCGGTCGCGATCTGCTGGTCGGCGAACAGCCATACCCGGGTGCGAATCTGCTCGGACTGGCGAAAGTAATCTTCCAGCGCGTGGCTCAGGCTGTGGTCGCCGTCGTTGATCGACACGATGCCCTGGTAGCGCTTGCCGTTTTTCGGCTCAATGGTGATCGCCAACTGCCCGTTACCGAGCAGTGCCTGGTCGGCGATGAAATCATCGTTGTACTGGGCAATGGCACGCAGAGCCCTGTTATCCCGGCATTCGGCCATCAGCATACGCACCTGGCCAGCGCCCCGAACCTGCAGGCTCAGAGTGCCATCGAATTTCAGGGTGTCGCTCAGTAACGCCACCGCCGCCATGAACTCCCCCAGCAACAGGCGCACCGGCTCGGGGTAATTGTGCTTGGCCAGAACTTCCTGATAACTGCGCTGTAACCCGGTAATTTCACCGCGAATGTGTGTATGGTCGAACAAAAAGCGTTGGGTCTGATCGGGGTTGCTCATGCAGGCCTCGTCATGGGCCAGGGCGGTGTAACTATTGCCCTAGGCGTTAAAGGAATCTTTCATTTTACGGATATCGCGCCGGTCTTTCTTGCTCGGCTTGTGATCAGGCGCGGCCTGGCCCGCATTCTGGGCTTTACGCTGCGCCGCCATGGCCAGCCGTTTCTCGACTGACTCTTCCGTCTCGCGATACAGCAACTGCGCTTCCGGCGCGCCACGGCGCTTGTCACTGAGCGCCAGCACTTCAACGGTTTTTTCGTCGAAGCCCAGCCGCATGCGCAGCATGGCACCCACTTCAACATTGCGACTCGGCTTGGCACGGGCGCCATCGTAATGCACCTTGCCGCCTTCAATGGCGTCTTTCGCCAGGCCGCGCGTTTTGAAGAAGCGCGCAGCCCAGAGCCATTTGTCGAGACGTACGGGAGTATCGGTCATAACCTCTCTCAATAGATCTTTAAGGTCAGTGGTCGCTTTAAAGTAAGCCACATATCGAGTGCGGGGCTGTGGGTTAGCCTGTCCAGGGTAGTCCGCAACATGGATGTTGCGGTCTAGGCCCCATGGACGGGTCTACGCCGACCCTGGACAGGCTAACCCACTGCCGTGCACGAACGCCTGGCACCAAACATAACCGGGCAGCCGTTAATAAGGGTTGGGTCCCCGAGTTACAAGGGGGCCTTCAGGTTCATGGTAGACTGGGCGGTGTTGAATTCAAAACCGTTATCGCGATGAGGACATTCTATGAGAGGTGGTTCATGACCCCCCGGCCCGAGCTGTCTAACGCGCAGATCGCCGCCCTGTTTGAACTGATGAAGCAGGCCGGGGACGACATTCTTGCTGTGTATCACGACCAGTCGCGCTGGGAGACGGATCACAAAGCCGATGATTCCCCGGTGACGGCGGCAGATCTTGCCGCATCGCGCCGGCTGGTGGCTGGGCTGCCAGCCATTCTTGACTGCCCGGTGCTGTCCGAAGAAGCGCTCGTTCCTTATACGGAACGGCAGGGCTGGCAGACTTACTGGCTGGTTGACCCTCTGGACGGTACACGGGAGTTTCTGCACAAAAGCGACGAATTCGTGATCAATGTCGCCCTGATGCACGATGATCAACCCATCTTTGGAATGGTATTTCAGCCCGTTGGCGGCACTGGCTGGTGGGGCGGTGTGGATGTTCCAGCACAGCAGGGGTTTCCGGGAGTGGCTGAAATCATCAGTGCGGCGGCGGCAACCGCGCCGGTTCGGGTGCTGGGCAGTCGGCGTTCCGCCTGGCAGGGCGCCTGGCGCGATCGGCTTGAAACCGCCGGTTATGATGTTGAAACCCGCTCGGTCGGCAGCGCGCTCAAATTCATGATGCTGGCCAATGGCAATGCCCATTGCTACCCCCGGCTGGGGCCAACCAGCGAATGGGATACCGCCGCGCCCCAGGCCATTCTTACCGCAGCCGGAGGGCGACTGGTGCAATGGAACGGCGAGCCGCTGCGTTACGGCAAAGCCTCTACACTCAATCCCGAATTTGTCGCCGTATCCGATCCGGTCTTACTGACTATCCTCTGTTACCAGGGGAGCCCTTAGCTGACTGATCTGATCGGCCAGCCCGGTAACCGCAGTCACCGCCTGTTGCCAGGCTGCTGCGTCCGGGTTACCGGCCGGTGCGTTTTCCGGCAGGGCATTCAGGGCGTCAACTGCCGTCGTCAGCTGGTCGCCCAGTGTTTCAGCAGTGACGGGCCCGCCGAGGCGTTCCAGCCAGGATGCCAGCGCGCTTATGCCCTCGTCCGGGCTTTCCAGCAGGGCTTCGAGCCCCGCCAGGCGTGCCAGCAGGTGGCGCTGGCCCTGGCCCGCCACCACGCTGGGGTGATGCCAGTCCGGCTCTTGCGGTGCGTCGTCGGCAAAGGCCAGCTCAAGCAGGTCTTGGCGGATCTGCTGGTCCAGACTGGTCAGCACAATGCGTTGCTGGGCCGGCTCCGGTAGGGCGGTGAAGCCGGTTTGATCGGACCAGCGCTGACGTGCCTGCTCCAGTTGCTGCAGCAGATGCTCGGTCGCCAGTGACAGATACTGGTGCCGGCGCGTGATGGTGAGGTCGCCACCTTCACCGGAGGTCAGCCAATAGGTATCCAGGTCTGCTTGCCAGAGCAGAGTTTCGACCACCGGGAACCCCAGGGCCGGTGACTCCAGGTCCATCAACTGATGCTGTTCCAGCAGGTTATTCAGCGTTAAATCCATGCCGGTTTCATGCACGAGGCCGCTGTACGGATAGTCTGGCAGGGCATCGACGTAACCGGGCAGAAAGGGGCGCACATTAATCAGCCGGCGCGAGCGATCCAGCGCCTCCTGGGCCGCCGGATTAAACGCCACCCGGTGAAACAGCGAGAAGGCTTGCCAGCCTTCGTAACAGGCGTGCCAGGCAGATTGGGCATCACTTTGCAGGTCGGTCCCCGGGTTATCCAGAAACGCCTGAACGGCTGATCCCAGTGGCTGGCAGGCCGCCTGCATGACTTCACCGGCGGTGTCGGCCCGGGCCTGAAATGCCCGGGCCAGGCCGGCGAACGGAACAACGGGTTCGGGCTCGGCTTGCTCGGGCCGGGCGGCCGGGGTTTCGGCCTCGGTTGCCGGTTCGTTCGACGAAGAACAGCCCAGTAACACCAGTGAGAGCAGGGCAAGCAGTACGTGGGCAGGTGTCACGTGGCGCATGGGTTAGTCCCTCAGGCTGATGATGGGCCAGTTCTGGCGCTGGGCCTCGGCCGCCAGGGTGGCATCCGGGTCAACGGCGACCGGGTTGTCGACCAGGCGGAGTAACGGCAGGTCGTTCAGTGAATCGCTGTAAAACCAGGCGCCGTCGAGTGACTCGCCGTGTTCCTCAAGCCAGGCTTGCAGGCGCACCACCTTGCCTTCCTGATAGCTGGGAATGCCCGTTGGCAGGCCGGTATAGGTGCCGTTTTGCAGTTCAGCTTCGCAGGCGATCAGGTGCGATATGCCCAGGTGTTCGGCGATCGGCCCGGTCACAAAGCGGTTGGTCGCGGTGATGATCATCAGCGTATCGCCCCGGTCGCGGTGGTGCTGCAACAACGCCTGGGTGCCCGGAGCGATCATTGGTTCTATTATCGTCTCCATAAAAAGACGGTGCAGGCTGGCCAGTTCGTCTAGCGGCTTGTTGGCCAAAAACGACAGCGAAAAGCGCAAATAGCGGTCTATATCGAGCTCACCGGCCTGGTATTGCTGGTAAAAGGCTTCATTGGCGGCCTTTACCACGGTGGCGTCGACCAGGCCCTGATCGATCAGGAACTGGCCCCAGGCGTGATCTGAGTCCCCGGCCAGCAGGGTGTTGTCCAGGTCAAAAATGGCGAGGGTCAAGGCGGGCTCCTTAGTGGCCAAACGGCTCGCATGGCAGGGTAGACTCGAAGGTCGCCAGGCAGAGGCTTTTATTGGCCGCCAAGAATACGGGCATGGCCGGTCAGGTACAAGCGACAGGCTGCACGGCAGGCCTGACAGCCCCGATTGCTGCCCTGAATGTGACCTGTTTGGTGTTTTCGGGCCGATGTGGAACAATGCAGTCAGAACAGACGGACTCTGCACCCTGCTCTCCACCGGTCTTTTGGGGAGAGGGTCGAGCGTCGTGCACGCCGGCAGGCCAGGCTGCGGCGGTCACCAACATTCATTGATTCGTGCCCGGCACGGATCCGGTCACAGGGGGATGCTGGCGATCATGATCGATTCCGATGGCTATCGCCCCAACGTGGGCATTATTCTCACCAACCCGCGCGGACAGGTGCTCTGGGCCCGGCGCATAGGCCAGGATGCCTGGCAATTCCCGCAGGGCGGCATTCGTGCCCATGAAACCCCAACCGACGCCCTTTACCGCGAATTGCAGGAAGAAGTAGGCCTGCAGCCCGAGAGCGTCGAGATCCTCGCCTGCACCCGTGGCTGGCTGCGTTACCGGCTACCCAAGCGGATGATCCGCTACAACGCCTTGCCGATCTGCATCGGTCAGAAGCAGAAATGGTTTCTGCTGCGCATGACCGGGCAGGATCACAACATCATCCTCAACGACTGCGACGACCCCGAATTCGATGGCTGGGAATGGGTATCTTACTGGTATCCGCTGGCCCGGGTGGTCTCGTTCAAACGGGAAGTTTATCGCCAGGCCCTCGCGGAACTGGCGCCCAGGGTGCACAAGGAGCTGAGACGACGTGGTTGATATGTTGCATTTACTCCGCCAGGTGGTGGAGGAAGTAAACAGTACCCGGGACTTGCAAGCCTCGCTGCGCACGGTGGTTGGCCGCATTCGTGAGGGCATGAACGTCCAGGTCTGCTCCGTCTTCCTGTGGGATGCCCACGTTAACCGCTACGTGCTGATGGCCACCGATGGCCTGAGTGCCGATGCCATCGGCAAGGTGACGCTGACCCAAAACGAGGGCCTGATTGCTCTGGTCGGTAAGCGTGAAGAGCCACTCAACCTCAGCGACGCCACCCGACACCCCAACTATCACCATGTGCCCGGCCTGGGCGAGGAGCCGTTCAAGAGCTTGCTGGCTGTGCCCATTATCCACCATCGCAAGGTACTGGGGGTGATGACCATTCAGCGCTCCGAACCGGGCCGGTTCGGGGATTCCGAAGAAGCCTTCATGGTGACGCTGTCGGCCCAGCTGGCCGGGGTAATCGCCCATGCCGAAGCCACCGGGGCGCTGTCGGGTCTGAACCTTATGGGCGGCGAACAGCTCGATGTTCGCTTTGCCGGTGTGGCCGGATCGCAAGGCGTTGCCATCGGCAAGGCCCATGTGCTGGTGCCGCCCTCTGATCTTAACTCGGTGCGTTACCGGCCAGCGCGCGACATTGCTGCTGAACTGGCGCTGTTTGAAACCGCACTGACCAAGGTCCGGTCTGAGCTTACGGCGACCCGGGAGCGGTTGCGCAGCGAGTTGCGTCCCGAAGAGCTGGCGCTGTTCAACGTCTACGTCGGTATTCTGGAAGACCGGGCCCTGGGCGATGCAGTGGTGGAGCTGATCAACAAGGGCGAGTGGGCACAGAGTGCCCTGGCCACGGTGATGCGCCGTTACATCGACCACTTTGAAAGCATCGAAGACGATTATTTGCGCGAGCGCGCCGCCGACATGCGCGACCTGGGGCGCCGGGTATTGTCGCACTTGCAGGCCTCGGTGCCCGACGTTGCCATTCCCGACCACGCCATTCTGGTTGGCGAGGAAATATCGCCCACGGTCTTTGGTGACCTTGCCGCCGGGCGTATCGCAGCCATTGTCTGCACCACCGGCTCGGCCAACTCGCACGTAGCCATTCTGGCCCGGGCCCTGGCCATTCCGACCATCATGGGCGTTCAGGAATTGCCCTGGCAGGGCCTGCAGGGTGAAGAGCTGGTGGTCGATGGCTACCGCGGCCATGTGTATTACCGGCTGTCGGCCGAAAAGCGCCAGTATTTCGAATCCATCTGCAAGGAAGAGGCGGAACGCGAAGCGGATCTTGAAAGCCTGACCGATGTGGCCAGCGAAACCAGCGATGGCGTTGCCATCAGTCTGATGGTCAATACCGGTTTGCAAACCGATGTGGTGCGCTCGCAGAACAAGGGCGCCGACGGGGTTGGCCTGTTTCGAACCGAAGTGCCGTTCATGATGCGCGACCGCTTTCCGTCGGAAGACGAACAAGCCAAGATCTACCGCGGTCAACTGGAAGCCTTTGCCCCCTTGCCAGTCACCATGCGGATGCTCGATGTGGGCGGTGACAAAAGCCTCGATTACTTTCCGATCGTCGAAGATAACCCCTTTCTGGGCTGGCGCGGCATTCGGGTCATGCTCGATCACCCGGAGCTTTTTATGGTGCAGATTCGCGCCATGCTGCGCGCCAGCCTGAATCTGAATAACCTGAAAGTCATGCTGCCCATGGTCACCAGCGTCAGCGAGGTGGAAGAGGCCCTGGCGATCATTCACCGGGCGGTGCTGGAGCTGAACGAGGAAGGTGTGGCGGTCACCCTGCCGGAAGTGGGGGTGATGGTTGAAGTGCCCTCGGCGGTTTATCTGGTTAAGGAATTTGCCACCCAGATCGATTTTATTTCAGTTGGGTCCAACGACCTGACGCAGTATTTGCTGGCGGTCGATCGCAACAACCCGCGCGTTGCCAACATCTACGACTCACTGCATCCGGCGGTGCTCAAAGCCCTGAAAATGGTGGTCGATGCCGCCAATGAAGGTGGTATTCCGGTCAGCCTGTGCGGTGAGTTGGCCGGCGACCCGCTCGGCGCCGTGACGCTGGTGGGGCTGGGTTACCGTAATCTGTCGATGAGCAGCTCTAACCTGTTGCGCGTTAAGTCGGTGTTGCGCCAGATCGACAGCGACTGGGCCCACACCATTGCCTCGGGCCTGCTGCATCTTGACGACCCCAAAGTGGTGCGCTCCACTCTGCGACTGGCGCTGCGCAAAGCCGGCATCCCGCTCACCGACATTGGCATCCTGCCTTCCTGAGCAGGGCATTCTGCCACCCTGACCGGCTGGCTCGCGCTCAGTTGTTACCGAGCAGCCATTTGCTCAGAGTAAGCTCCAGGGAACGGCGGCGCAGTGGTTTGGTCAGGTAATCATCCATGCCGGCCGCCAGTGCTTTTTCCTGTTGTTCCATCATCGCGTGGGCGCTGAGCCCAATAATCGGTATGCGCCGCACCCGCTCGTTGTCCGAATGGCGAATGGCATGGGTGGCAGCGTAGCCATCCATCACCGGCATTTCGCAGTCCATAAGCACCAGGTCGACGCCGGCTGGCAAGTGGCCACGTTCGTCGATGGCTTCTGCCCACTCATCGCCCAGTTCATTCTCCGGCACGTTGTTTTCCAGATAATCCAGGGCCTGCTGGCCGTTGCTGGTGACGGTAACCGTCAGCCCAAGCCGTTTTAGCATGCCTTCGGCAACGCGCTGATTGATGTGGTTGTCTTCAACCAGTAACACATGGGAGGGAGGAAACTCAGGAGACTGAAGGCCCAATTCCTCACTCGATAGCCCCGTCGGGCCGGGCCGCCGGTCTTCACTCAAATTCAGCAGGCTGCGCGGCAGCGACAGCGGCTTTTCCATCAGGCGCTTGAACTGGTAGCCGGTCAGGGTTTGCCAGTCGGGTGAGGCCATGCGGCTTGCAATCAGCGCGAGCAGAGCCTCGGGCTGGGCGTCGGCCAGTTTGGGGCCGAGCTTCAGCCCGGTATCGTGATCTACGGTGGCGTCCACCAGAATGACATTGAACTGTTGCTGGGCGCACAGGGCCAGCGCCTCAACGCCGCTGGAGGCGCAGTTAAGCGTCAGCGCCGTACCATCGGTGTGGTGACTGAACAGGCGCTGCAGGGTCAGGTTGCTGGTCACCAGCAGGGCATTGCCACTCAGGCCGCTGCGATCGGTCGCGGAAAAGGGCAGGGCCGGGCTCAGGTTGGTGGTGGCGGCGTCGAGGGGGATCTCGATCCAGAACGTTGAGCCTTTACCGGGTTCACTGTCGACACCAATCTCACCCTTCATGAGTTCAACCAGACGTTTGCAGATGGCCAGCCCCAGCCCGGTACCGCCGCGTTCGCGGTGAGTGCTTTTGTGCGCCTGGAAGAACGCATCGAACAAGACGGCCAGCTTGTCCGGTTCAATGCCAAGCCCGGTATCGCTCACCGCGAGACCCAGACGCCGACGGTCCGCATGCCACTGAAGATGAACGACGATCTCACCATCATCGGTAAACTTGAACGCATTACCGAGCAGGTTCAGCAGCAATTGTTGCATGCGAATGGGGTCGCCAACCATGGTCTCCGGTGTGCCCCGGTCGATATCGGCCACCAGCAATAACCCTTTCTCTTCAGAGGGTTTTATAAACAGGGCCAGGGTTTCTTCGACCAGCTCTGGCAGGTTGAAACGAATGGATTCCAGCTCCAGCCGCCCGGCTTCAATTTTCGACAGGTCCAGAATGTCGTTGATGATGGTGGTCAGGGTGTGGCCGGAATTGAGAATGGTGGTGAGGTAGTCGCGCTGGCGCTGATCCAGCCGGGTATCCTGCAGCAGCTCGGCCATGCCGATGATGCCGTTCATTGGGGTGCGAATTTCGTGACTCATGTTGGCCAGAAACTGGTTCTTGTGGTCGGTGCTGATTTGCAACGCTTCCAGGGTTTCTTCCAGTTCATGCGTGCGCGCCTGAATCTTCTGTTCCAGGTTGCTCTGGTGCTGGCGTATGCGCTGTGATTTTTCCGCCAGTTGCACCTGCAGCTGGTTCAGGGTGTCGCACAGCGTCGCGATCTCGTCGCGCTCACGGCCGATCCATTCGGGGATCAGGCGCGCCCGAAAGACATCGTCTTCCGGTTCGATGGTCGCCAGCACTCGCTCGACCACATTAAGACGCCGTGCCACCAGCCGGTGCACCGACCAGGCAGTGACAGCTACCACCAGCAGGCACAGCAGCACCGAGCTGGTCAGTGTAAACACGAAGTTCAGCAGGCTTTGGTTGAGGATCAGGCGCACGTTGGAATAGACGGTTACCGTGCCGACCGGGTAGCGGCCATCACCGGTGTCGAAATCGATAGGCTCGGTGAATTGCAGGGCTTTCTGCAACAGCCGCCCCTGGCTGGCGACGTCGATACCCGGGTAGCCGGGGTCCAGATCGGTTGTGGGCTGGTAGCCCGAAGGGTCGGGCAGTTCTCCGCGAACCTGATTCAACTCCGGATCTTCAGATTCGATTAATACGCCTTCGATCAGCGGGTGAGCGATTAGTAAGTCGGCGGTGGCGCTTAACTGAACCGGGTCGAAACTCCAGAGGGCATTGGCCAGCACATCGCGCGAGCCGAATAGGGCAAAGCCGATTTGCTGAGCGCCGGAGTCTTCTTCGAGCGAGTATTCGAGGCTAAGTTGCAGAGCGGTGGTAAGGCTGACGAGGGCAATAAAGATACCGGCTATCCATACCAGCAAGCGGCGCGATAATGACAGCGGGTGCCGGTTAGGCAAGACAGGTGTGCTCAAAGTCGCTCTTCCGCTAAGCTTTTAGGGCAGTGTAGCTCAGTTTCCGGAAAAACGTCACCCTTCCAGAAAGCGCCAGTGGCGCGATCTGGAACGGTGGTTAGGCAGGGTTAACGACAGGCCTTTACTTGGGGCCGCGACCGGCGCGCTTGCGCTCGTTTTCGGTCAGCAGTTTCTTGCGGATGCGGATCGACAGCGGCGTCACTTCGACCAGTTCATCGTCTTCAATGAACTCCAGGGCCTGCTCCAGCGTGTGCTGAATTGGCGGTGACAGCGTCAACGCTTCATCGGTACCGGCGGCACGGATGTTGGTCAGCTGCTTGGCCTTGGTCGGGTTAACCACCAGGTCGTTGTCACGCGAGTGAATGCCGATGACCTGGCCTTCGTAGATATCCACACCGTGGCCTAGGAAGAGACGACCGCGACTCTGCAGTGTGAACAGGCTGTACGCCAGGGTTTTACCCTTGGCCATGCTGACCAGTACACCGTTCTGGCGGCCGGACATGTCACCGCCTTTTACCGGACCGTAGTGGTCAAAAATGCTGGTCATGATGCCGGAGCCTGACGTGAGCGTCAGGAACTGACCGCGGAAACCGATGAGGCCGCGAGACGGCACCATGAATTCAAGCTTCATGCGGCCCTGACCGTCGTTTTCCATGTTGGTCATTTCGGCTTTGCGCAGACCCAGCTCTTCCATCACGCCGCCCTGGTGTTGCTCTTCCAGGTCGATCACGACTTGTTCGTACGGCTCCTGAATTTCCCCGTCGATCACCCGCTGAATAACCTCGGGGCGGGAAACCGCCAGCTCGAAGCCTTCACGGCGCATGTTTTCGATCAGTACCGACAGGTGCAGTTCACCCCGGCCGGAGACTTTGAACTTATCCGGAGTGTCGCCCTGCTCAACCCGCAGCGCCACGTTGTGAATCAGCTCCTGGTCGAGGCGGTCTTTCAGGTTGCGCGAGGTGATGTACTTGCCTTCACGACCGGCGAACGGAGAATCGTTAACCAGGAAGTTCATGCTCACGGTCGGTTCATCGACCGTCAGTGGCGGCAGCGCTTCCGGGTGGTTCGGGTCGCACAGGGTGTCGGAGATGTTCAGGCCTTCGATGCCGGTGACACAGACGATGTCGCCCGCTTCGGCTTCAGGCACTTCAATCCGCTCGAGGCCGTGGTAACCCATGACCTGCAGAATACGGCCTTTCTTCTTGCTGCCGTCTTTACCGACCACGATCACTTGTTCGTTGGTCTTGAGGCGACCGCGCTTGATGCGGCCCACGCCGATAACACCCACGTAGCTGTTATAGTCGAGTGCGGAAATCTGCATCTGGAAGGGGCCATCCCGCTCTACTTCCGGCGGCTGTACCTGGTTGACGATCATCTCGAACAGCGGCGTCATGTCTTCAGCCATGTTCAGCGGGTCGTCACCGGCCACACCATTAAGCGCCGAGGCGTAAATGACCGGGAAGTCGAGTTGTTTGTCGGTCGCGCCGAGGCGGTCGAACAGGTCAAAAACCTGGTCCATCACCCAGTCTGGCCGGGCGCCGGGGCGGTCGACCTTGTTGATGACAACAATGGGGTGCAGACCCTGCTCGAAGGCTTTGGAGGTTACAAAACGCGTTTGCGGCATGGGGCCGTCTACTGCGTCGACCAGCAGCAGCACGGAATCGACCATCGACAGTACCCGTTCAACTTCGCCACCGAAGTCGGCGTGTCCCGGGGTATCTACGATGTTGATGTGGTAATCCTGCCAGTTGATGGCCGTGTTTTTGGCCAAAATCGTAATACCGCGCTCACGCTCCTGGTCGTTGGAGTCCATGATGCGTTCAGTGCCCTGGTCTTTACGGCCCAGAGTGCCGGATTGTCGAAGCAGTTTGTCGACCAGTGTGGTTTTACCATGGTCAACGTGGGCAATAATGGCGATATTACGAAGTTTCTCGATCACAAGCAGGGTGTCCGGCTTTAAATTAGGGCGCGCATTATACCTGTTAAAGCTGAATAAAAAAGAGACAACTGGGTTACAGAGCGTGACTGGGTTAAAAAGCGTCTGTTTTACTCATTTTAAGCGCCAAAACAGGGCAGACTGGCCTATTTTCGGTAATTGGAGCCCGACCATGATCAAACTGTATTACTGGACAACCCCGAACGGTCACAAAATCACAATGTGCCTGGAAGAAATGGGCCTTCCTTACGAGGTAACTCCGGTCAATATCGGAAAAGGCGACCAGTTTGAAGCAGAATTTCTGCGATTTTCGCCAAATAACAAAATACCGGCGATTATTGATACCGAGCCTGACGATGGCGGTGAACCGGTTTCGGTGTTTGAATCCGGCGCCATTCTTACCTACCTGGCGGAGAAAACCGGCCGGTTTTATGGCGAATCACCCCGGCAGCGGCTGGAGGTCATGCAATGGCTGTTCTGGCAAATGGGCGGCCTGGGGCCCATGGCGGGTCAGAATCACCACTTCAACGTGTATGCGCCCGAACCCGTGCCCTATGCGATAGAACGCTACGTGAAAGAAACGGCCCGGCTCTATGCCGTAATGGACCGGCAACTGGCCGACCGGCCGTTTCTGGCAGGCGACTATTCCATCGCCGATATGGCCAGCTACCCCTGGGTGGCCTCCCACGAACGCCAGAAACAGGATTTGAACGACTTCCCCAATGTTAAACGCTGGCACGCCAGCATCAGCGAGCGACCGGCGACCCAGCGCGCCTATGCCCTGGTCGACCAGATTGCCTCGGCCAAACCAGGCTTTACCGACGATGAGAAGAAAGTACTCTTTGGACAGGATGCAACGAGCATTACCCGCACCAAAGGCTGACCAGACACCCTGGCAGCCCACCCAACACCGGAGCCCGTGGAGATAACCATGAACCAGCGTTTCAGCAAAAACATAGCGCCCTTCGTAGAAAAGGAACTGGCGGCGGCCCGCCATGCCAGTGCAGTTAACGACGCTCAGCAAGCCTTTGCCCATCTTGAGCGGGCGCATGTTCTGGGGCAGGAATCCACCTACTGGCACGTTAAAGTCCATTGTCTGATGCTGTTGTGGGCCTTTCGACACCGGTCCGTCCGCGAAGCACTGGGCCAGGTTTTCCGCATCATCGGTGCTGCTACAAAAACCGCCTTCGGTTGGGTGCCCCAGGGAAATACCGGAGGTGCCAACGTCAGCCCCTTCCGCAAAATGCCCATCGCGCCTGAACTGGCCGAGGTGATTAGCAAGGCAAAAGTAGGTCTCTAACAGGTTGTTGAAAAAGGCATCCTGCCTTTTTCAAAACACGAGAAGCGAAAATTGCGATTTCCGCTTCTCTCCCAAAATCAATGACTTAACGTCATCGATTTTGCCGGAACATCCATGTTCCGGTAGCAGGCAGCCGAAATTCTACGTATTTCAACAACCTGCTAAACAGGACTTCTGGCCCATAGCGCTTTTTGTTAACTGGCATAAGCTGGAGCATCACCTGCTGACAGGAGACAAGGATGAACACCACAGCCAAATTCTGGGATAAACTGGCGCCACGTTATGCCGCCATGCCGATTGCGGATGAAGCGGCCTATCAGAAAAAACTTGAGATCACGCGTCAGTATTTGCGGCCAGAAAGCGACGTGCTTGAACTCGGTTGCGGTACTGGCTCGACCGCCGTGCTGCATGCTCCCAATGTTAAACACTACCTGGCGGTGGATTGCTCGTCTGCCATGCTGAACCTGGCGCGCACCAAAGCACAGGATTCAGGGGTGAGTAACCTTGCCTTCGAACAAGCAACGGTCGACGAATTCCGCTCACCAGAGACGCGTTTCGACGTGGTACTGGCGCTCAGCCTGTTACACTTGCTGGAAGACAAAGAAGCCGTTATCTCGCGGATTCACAGCTTTTTGAAACCCGGTGGTGTGTTTATTTCCAGCACAGCCTGCCTGGGTGACCGCATGGCGTTCATTAAATACATCGCGCCCATTGGGCGGTTTGTTGGCAAGATGCCACTGGTGAAAGTGTTCACCGTAGCCGAATTGGAATACAGCATGGTGGAAGCTGGCTTTGCCATTGAATACCAATGGCAGCCCGACCCCAAAAAAGCGGTGTTCATGGTCGCCAGGAAACGTTAGCCAACTGACTGAACGGTGGGTTTAATAAGAAACCGCCGAATAACACCGAATAATACACAGGGATTTATGCTCACCTTCGGATTGTTCTACTCAACCGCACTTATCCTCATCGGCCTGAGCAACCGCGCTCAACTGCGCTACGGCGGTGCTGCCCTCATCCTGCTGGCCGCAGCCACCATTGGTTACACAACCTGGGTCTTCGCCGCGGCAGCACTCGCCTACATTGGCCTGACCGCCTGGATGGTAGAGCAAGCCGTACCCACCGCCCTGCGCTGGGCGCGATATGGCGTATGGTTTCTGGCCAGTGCAGCCCTGGTAATTCATGCCATGCCAGGTTACGAAGGCCTGGTAGTGGCCGATTACGTGCTGCTCAAAGCCGGCAGCACCTATACCGACCTTTATTTCAACCACGACAAAGTGCTCGTCGCCTGGTCCCTGCTGAACTTCATTCCCCTATTCCGGCAAAGCCTTACACTCAAACCGTTAACCCCTTTCTGGCTGATACCCTTCGCCTTAACCCTGGGCATAGCCGCAACCCTAACCCTGGCCGTTACCCTTGGCCTAATCAACTGGCAACCCGGCTGGACCCCCTGGTTCTGGATATTCGCGGCCGGCAATCTGCTGAACACCTGCATCGCGGAAGAACTTCTCTTCCGTGGCCTATTGCAACGCCAACTGCAAAAACGACTGGCGCCATTACTGGCGCTGGTTGTAACAGCCGTACTTTTCGGGTTTGCCCACCTGGCCGGTGGCTGGGCCTACGTAGGCGTTGCCACTCTGGCGGGCGCGGTATATGGCCTGGCGTATTACTTCACCGGTAGAGTGGCCTGGGCCGTACTCGCCCACTGGCTACTAAACCTGAGTCACTTTGTGTTGTTCACCTACCCAGTTTCAACGGGGTATATATAACAGGCAAAACCCCTATTCCTGGCAAAACCCCTATTCCTGGCAAAACCCCATTTTTGGCAAAAAAACCAACAAGTGGGAGGCCAGTCCCCTGGGCGACAGGAAGCAAAACAAACAACAGACCCATACGATGTCCGCTCGCCCCACGCCTGTTGAAGGGCCCGGAGGAAACAGAGTGAGCAGAGGTGTAAACGACACCTCTGAAACATAAATACTTGTCAACTTTGCAACATAATGCCAAGGTATCCACACAACTTATCTCCCCTTGGTGTGCCCTGTAACCGGCCGGGCGGTAGCGAATTTAAACGATCTTCCCAGGCTCTATATTCCAAGCTCACCTAACCCCGTAATGTTTGAATACAGCAGTTTCTTTCAGTAGAACTATGCCACGGTACTTCCTGAATATTGGTCTTGATAAACCCAGGCTACTGCTCCTTAGTTTTCAGTTACTGTGCTTTTGTTATAAGCAGGCTTGGGCTTAGTAGGGAATAACCTCAGCAAGGGGCATTGGGGCACATATCCAGGCGATTATGCTGGATATGTTACAAATGTTTCGGCATATCCTGGATAGTCTGCGTATTTATCGGTTTGTGGGGGTTGTGATATAGATGTGCTGAAGTTGGATTATAGTGCTGAACGCCCCTGAAATGTGGGTTAGGGTAGTATGGGTCAGTATGGTTATTCAAAGTACCCGTGGATCATGGGTAAGGTTTAATGAGAACAAACTGTTACGTGTACTAGAGCCATGAATCGAGTATTTGGAAATTATGAAGTCACCTTGAGAGATGAGCCAACATACTCTCGTAATTCGGCTGACAATCCGAGACGATATATTCATGAATACTGTCGTAATGACGAGTACCAGTATGTCTCAGCTCATGGCATAAATGTCGAGGAAAACGAGGAGGCATTAGGTTCAGTTGTACTTCTAGGTGTTGGTGGTGCAACAGGGGTTAACGAAAACTCTTTAGCTTTTGATGGCAATAGCCTTTATGTGGCAGCCGGTGATGCTCTTTATTCGCTATCACTCCCGGGCCTGGAATTGAACTGGTGTGAAAAAGTAGATTTCGCTACATGCTTTGGTGTCTATTGGCTTAAAGATAGAAACTGCCTTCTCACATGGGGAGAGCTAGAAATTGGATGTTATTCCAAAGCAGGTGTGAAGCTGTGGGGTTCGTCTGGCCAGGATATTTTTACCGAGGGCCTAAAGATTAAAAATAATATTGCCAAAGTTACCGACTTTAGCGGCGACGTATATGAAATTAATTTAGATGATGGCGTAATATCCAGTGCAAACACGTAACAAGTTTGTCAAAAGAACGCTCTTAGTGTCGCGCCTTTTACAAAAGCGCTACATGCCATGAGACTTCCTACCATCATCATAGTTTTAAGTCTTACCTTCCCATCATTCTCATTGGCGTCGGCAGATCTTGTTGTCGTAGATAAATCGGAGCGAAGGATGACTCTGTTCAAGCAGGGGGAGGCCCTCGCGGCTTACGATATATCGTTAGGCAGATCTCCTCAGGGGCATAAGACTGAGGAGGGAGATCAGAAAACCCCAGAGGGGGAGTATATTCTGGATTACAAGAACGAACAGTCCTCCTACTATCGATCCATGCATGTGAACTATCCAAATGCGGGAGATATAGCGCAGGCGGAGAGACGGGGGGTAAGCCCTGGTGGCCTTATCATGGTTCATGGGCAACGAAATGGCTTTGCGTGGCTTGCATGGATCATGCAGAGAGTTGATTGGACGGATGGTTGCATTGCGATTACCAACGAAGAGATGGATGAATTTATGAGCTTGGTTGCTCCCGGAACCCCTATTCACATTAGCTGGTGAGAATGTAGCAAGCAGCTGCAGCGGACAAATTTCCGCTGTCTCCTTTTGGCGGGGAAGATCACTGCCCATAGAGAATCGAGAATGCCACCAGAAATACAAGCACTTGAATTTGCGAACCTGCTAGAAATAGCGAATCTTTCGGCAGACGACGGTGATGGCTACGCAAAGCAAGAAAGCCTAGTTAGGTCTTTTCGAGCCAAAAAGAAGCCTTTTCTCGCAATAATGCCAATGAGGCATAGATTTCGTTGTGATGTCTGTAGAATGGAGCGGGCCGAATCGATCTATCATTTTGAAAATCCAAATATTACTGATGATCAAAATGAAAAAGACATCATGTGGGGGTCAGCAGTTGGCATCTGGGTGCAAGTAGAAGCAAGTGAATTGCACAGAGCGTTGGCTCATGGCGATGAGGCAAGCCAAAAACTTCAAGAGGTGCTGGCAAGTGTCAGCTACTAACAATTCAAAGCACGCGGACGTCGCTACGCTCCGCCGGTTTTTGAGGCGTCATGCGCTATGAGAGGAGGTAGATATGACAGCCAAATTATCCACTATAGGCCAGATCGCTATTACTGTAAGTGATGTCGAGCAGGCCCTCGCTTTCTACCGCGACGTGTTGGGATTGGATTTTCTGTTCAGTGCTGGCCCTGAGCTTGCGTTCTTAGATGCCGGTGGTGTGCGTATAATGCTAAGTACACCTCAAGGAGCAGGAACGATCGGTGGCAACTCTATCCTCTACTTCACAGTTTCGGATATCGAAGCAGTCCATTCTACTGTTGTTGCGCGTGGCGCCAGAAATGAGCGTGATCCACAACTCGCTGCAAAAATGCCTGATCATGAGCTTTGGACAGGGCCCGGTTTCAAGTAATAAGTGCAATTAATTATGCAGCAAGCAAATTAACTTGCTGCCCCAAAAATAGTTCATTCGGTGACTTTCCACCTCTCGTAGCTCTTGGCCTGGAATTTAGTCTGTCCATGACAAACTGGATTTGTTCATCGGTTACTGTGTTGAAGTCAGTTCCCTTGGGAAAGTACTGACGTATCAGCCCGTTTGTGTTCTCGTTGGTGCCACGCTCCCATGAGGCGTAGGGATGTGCGAAGTAAATGTTCGCTTTCAGTCCCGCAGCTATGGCTTCGTGTTCGGCAAACTCCAGCCCGTTATCCAATGTAATCGTTTTTACCCTGTCCCGGTATTGAGCCATGCTTTCGATAGCAGCATCTGCAAGTGCGTTTGCATTTTTTCCAGGAAGCCTTGCGATTACCGTGTACAGTGTTTTCCGCTCGACCATAGTTAGAAGCGCACCTTGATGGCCTTTTCCTATAACTGTGTCGCCTTCCCAGTCCCCGACTCGACTGCGGCTATCAACAATCGCTGGGCGATCGTCAATGCTCACACGATTCTTGAGCTTGCCACGGCGATCATAATGACCGTAGCGCCTTCGATACCGTTTCGAGGCCACTCTCAAGTGCTTATAGAGGTCCCCACCATTGGCTTTATCCGCGAGAATGATCTGATAGATCGTCTCATGGTGCAGCGACACTCCTGCATGTTTTTCAAGATAGCTGGAAACCTGTTGTGGGCTTAGATCCTGACGAATCAGCTGTTCAATCATGTGTCGGACACTATTCGTGACCTTGATCGCCTTATGTGCCTCGCAGCGACGCTTATCGGAAAACTCCTGGGCTTGCTTAGGCCTGTAGCCACGCAGACCACGGTTCCTTTGCAGCTCCCGACTGATGGTGGATGCACTTCTGCCCAACACATCGGCTATGCTTTTTTGTGAATGTCCTGCTTTCATTAGCGCATAAATTTGGTATCGTTCATTACTGGTCAGCTGGTTGTAACTCATAAGTGCTTTTTCTCTTGGCGGAGGAAGGTGCTGAGTCTACCAGCTGACCTCTCTCTCTATCCAATTGCACTTATTATACGAAACCGCGAGGTTTTACGCCAGACCAATGCTGGTTTATAGGTGATCACCCAGTAAATGATGTTGATGGTGCAAACAAGGCTGGGATGCGTACTATCTGGCTAAGGGGTTTCCACGACTGGCCAAAAGATTTGAAAATGTCGACGCATTCAATAAAGTCTTTATATGAGGTAAAGCCCCTGCTAGTATCACTCTCTCCTAATCAAAGCCAAAGCGATGCAAATGACGCCCGCTTTCTGTAATCGTTATACGCCCAATGTTTCTATCCGAGAACTTACATACATACGGTTGCTAGCCTTCCATGTAGTAGTCTGGGAAGATCCCGGTTTCAATCGGCCTTCCGGTCAGTCAACTGGTTCCAGATACTCCTTTAATCGGAAAATCATGCTAGCTGGTATATTCTCGTGGAGGTCCTTGAATTCTTGCTTTTACCAGGAATTAGCGGAACAGAGCAGTTATAAAAGACAGTCAAGGGCTGAGCTTGATTTCCCATTCCCTCCCTAACATTGTTCCACCAAGGGTGATTCATGACGGTAGTTACTATCGAGAATGCTGAACATTATACGTGGGGTAACAAATGTGATGGCTGGCATCTAGCTAAAAGTTCTGGCCTCAGTGTAATTCAGGAAAGAGTACCGTTTGGGTGTTCTGAAGTTCGACATTATCATGAACGTTCGGAGCAATTTTTCTATGTACTTTCTGGCGTGGCTACAATAGAAGTTGACGGTGATACTTTTCAACTGGGGGTGGGTACAGGAATACATGTTCCGGTAGGGGTGCCTCATCAGGTGAGTAATCAAATAACCGAGGATCTTGTGTTTCTTGTTGTATCTACACCACCAAGTCATGGAGATCGGGTTCTTTCCTGATGGTTACTATTTTGTCGATTGGGTTTCTAGAATTAGTAGAGTTCACCATATCTCTATTTGTCATAGGATGGTTTATCAAGTAAATCAATGCCAATGGGGTTCAAATTTTAGTCTTCCAGAAATTTTGAACCAGATAATAAGGTAACCTGTGGAAGGTCCGGTAAACCGAAGGTTAGAGAATTGATAATTGAATCCAATCGCCTAATACTGCGAGACTTTGAAGCCAGAGACGCTGACGCTTACTGCACGTTCACCAGCGATCCAAAGTACCAGCGTTTCTATAGTGAGGAGGATTGCTCCGAGGAACAGTCTCGCCGCCTGGTTACCATGTTTATCGCTCAGTCTCAGGAAGACAATAGAAGCAAGTTTCAAATGGCGGTTGTGCTTAAAGAGACCGGAGTATTTATTGGAACCGCCGGGCTTCGCATCGAATCGGATAGGCAAGCATCTATTGGGTGTGGTATCGGGCGTGAATATCAGTCATCTGGTTATGCCAAAGAGGCGATGGAAGCACTTTTGGAATTTGGATTTGATGTTCATAACCTGCATCGAGTCTACGCTGAAACAATCTCAGAGAATACCGCCGCCATCAGGCTCTGCCATATGGTAGGAATGCGTGAAGAGGCTCGTTTTATGGAAAACAAGTTCTTCAAAGGCAAGTGGTGGAGTACCGTTGTAATGGCAATGCTGAAATCAGAGTGGCTGGGAACTCGCTCCTGATACACATACTATTGGCAGCTATCAAGAAGTGCTTTCTGATAGCTTTCACTAATAAGCTAGAGGGGTGATTAAGTCGCACACCTCTCTGCCGCACGCTGGAGTGGAGGTGACAGAGTGACTTACTACATTGCAAAGGTCGCAGTAACCGCTGTTCTTGTGGTGCTGATCTCGGAAATAGCCAAACGCAGCTCGTTTCTTGGGGCTGTTCTTGCTTCCATACCTTTGACTTCAGTGTTGGCAATGCTCTGGATTTATATCGACACGGGGGATGTTGACAAGGTTACTGAGCTTGCCAGCAGTGTATTCTGGTTGGTTTTGCCTTCATTAGCACTGTTTTTAGCCTTGCCGGTTCTGTTGGCCCAGGGTGTCAATTTCTACCTCAGCCTCGGGCTTTCAATCGGTATCACAGCAATGTGCTATTGGTTGATGGTGATTGTTCTTCGTTATTTGGGCGTGGAGCTATGAAGCACGTATAAAAAAGGCGACCAATAGGTCGCCAAAAAGTGCTACGAGGTCGCACTGAAACTCATTGGTCACTGGCTGCTTTCTATTCCAGTCAGCTTGCGAATCAGGTTAATTTCTTCTGTCAGATAGGGCGTGCCGTCTTTACGGAAAATATCGTGAAACCACAGTGGCGGTTCGTCTTGTCCGGGTTGCGCTTCCCAGGGAAATTGGGTTTGTATTTTACCGGCCACCAGCCCCCAGTTCAGTGCGCCGATGTTGTGTTCTTTAAAGTAGGGCAGGTGCGTATCGAAACGGCATCCGGCCGGGCGGGCCATGTACTCGGTGCACAGTAGGGGGCGGCCGTATTCAGTGAGTGTATTGACGATGCCCTGTGTCACCTCAAGCACTTCATAATTGTGAAAGCTGATAATGTCGGCATTGGCCAGGTGGCAGTCGTTGATTTCCTTGAACCCCTCTGTCCAGCGAAAGGGGCCCGTGGTTAACGGTTGCGAAGGGTTTACTTCACGGGCCCATTGATACACGGCTTCCAGTAACCCCAGTGAGTTACCGAGCATGCCTTCATTGCCCGGTTCGTTGTACAAGTCCCAGCCATAGATACGTCGATCGTCCCTGAAGTGTTGCATCACGCCCTGCACATAGCGTTGTAGCTGCGGCCAAACGTCAGGGTTGATGACATGGCGAGCGCCGGGCGATTGCAGCCATTGAGAGTTGTGAATGCCCGGGCGTGGTTGGGGTTGCGCTCCCGGGAACGCATAGTTGCTCCAGCAGTCGTCGAAGAAAACAAACAGGATTTTAATATTCCGATCCGCAGCGAGTGCCAGAAACTGATCGATTCGGCTGAGCAGACCGGGTGCGTCTGTTTTCCAGAGCAGGTCGTGCAAATAGACGCGCAACAAGTTGAAACCCAGGCCAGAAGCCAGGTCGAGTTCCCGCGCCAGCGTGGTCGCGTCAAAGGTATCGGCCTGCCAGAATTCGAGCTGGTTACACGCGCTGCTCGGCGTGAAGTTGCAGCCAACGGGCCAGCCATGCTGTTCGGTCCAGTGCCTGGCGGCTTCCGGGCTCCATCGGTGTGACATGATGATATTCCTGTAATTGTTACGGGTGCGAAGGCGGAGCCACGAGAGCTCCGCCCGGGGGTTTACAGTAAGCGGTGGATCTCGCGTTCTGCGTCAGCCAGCGCCTCTTCAATGCCCTTGCCCTGCAGCCAGATCGATTGCAGTTCACGGTTAAGCACGTCCTGGATGGCGCTGTAACGTGCTGCCGGTGGGTTGTCGCGGGCGATGTTGACGGTGTTGCTGTACTCATCGCGGTGGGCGAGGTTCTGGTACTCAGCCGAGTCCAGTACCGATTGCCGTACGGCCAGATGGCCGGTGCGCGCCCAGTCGACATTGTGGTCATTCAGCCAGGCCAGAAAGCCGAGGGCCGCTTCGTACTTTTCCGGGTCGTTTTGCAGGGTAACCGGCAACGCCCAGGTGTGGCTGTCGGCCCAGGTAGCGGCTTCATCGAACAACTGCGGGTAATCGGCGACGTAGTAGGACGCCAGGGCCGAGTCGTCGTTGCGGGTCTCACTGCTGTAGACATCAACCATCCAGGTGCCGTTGATCTGAATGGCGGCATCGCCTTCCAGAAACGCCTGCTGGGAATCGTTGTAGTTCAGGTTCGGGTCGGCATAGCCGGCATCGAACAGGCCAACAATGGTTTCAACGGCGCGCTGTGCTTCAGGTGTATTGACCGTTGCTTTGTCGCCACTGAAGACATTGCTGTCCTGTTGCCACAGCATGGCCAGTACCATCCGAACCCCGATCGGGAACTGGGCAAAATCGGCGGTGAGATAATCCTTGCCGGTGGCGTCTTTCACTTGTTTGGCATGGGCCATCAGTTCTTCTGGCGAGCTGGGTAAAATGGGTTCGCCAGCATCATTCACCAGACCGGCCTCTGCCATGATATCCATATTGATGTGCCAGAGGTTGGCGTGTATATCCATGGGAATGGCATACATCTGGCCGTCGTAGGTAACCGCATCACGCGCACGGTCGACCCAGTCGTCCGGGTTGATGCCGGCGGCACGCAGATCGTCTTCCTGCAATGGCATCAGTGCGCCCAGCGAAGCAAATTCAGCAATGGACGACTTGTGGATAACGTGAACGTCCGGTGCACTGTTGCCAGCATACATGGCTTTTAACTGGTCATAGTAATTGCCCCAGTCTGTAGGCAGGGTTTCAATGGTGACGCCGTTATCTTCTGCCGAATAGGCATTGATAATGGTCTGAATAATACAGGCTTCACCGACCGCTGCGCTGACATCGGTACCCGCATCGTCACAGGAACCGAAGAAGCGGGCCAGTTCCAGTTCGGTCTCGGCTTGAACGCCGGTGGCGGTAACGCACAGAGCCAGCGCGCTGGCGGTGAGTGTGTTGGTCAGTCTCATGTTGTTCTCCTGCTGTTGTTGTTTTTACGACCCGGTCAGAGTCGATTTTGAACACTGTGTTTGTTGTGAGTGTCGTTCAGTTCCGGGGCCTCTGTCGCAGGCCCCGGTTCGCTTCGGTTTTCATGCGTTGCTATTTATCCGTCGACAACGCAATGCCGCGCAGAATGTATTTTTGAAACATCAGGAACAGAATGATCACCGGCAGCGATGCCAGCACACCGGAGGCCATTAACTGGCCTAGCCCCTGCGACTGGGCAAAGTTGCCCTGAATTTTGGCCAGGCCGACGGTGATGGTGAAAAAGTCGGTACGTTGCGCAGATACCAGAGGCCAGAGGTAATCGTTCCAGGAATACAGAAAGGTGATGATCGCGAGTGTCATCATCATCGGCGTAGCCAGCGGCAGCATGATCGACCAGAAAATACGAGCGTGACCGCAGCCTTCAAGGCGCGCCGCTTCTTCCAGTGAATCCGGAATGTCTTTGAAAAACTGCGTCATCAGAAACACACCGATCGGCAGGGCCACCCGGGGCAGGGCCAGTGTGGGCAAACTGTTGTGTGCATCCCAGCCGGCGAACATCACATAGAGCGGAATAAATACCACCTGCTCCGGCACCATCAGCCCGGCCAGCACCAGGGGGTAAACAATACGGCGCCCGGTAAAGCGAATGCGGGCAAAGGCGTAACCGGCCAGGGTTGAGGTGGCCAGTACCAGAAAGGTTGAGGTGCCGGCAACGATCATTGAGTTCATGAACCAGCGCGGTGTGTCACCGATAGAGAGAATCGCGCGAAAGTTATCGAGCGTGAACGGCACCGGTATCAACCCCAGAAAGGTGTTGGCGGTGGTGCGACTGAGCAGGTCGTTTGGCTGCAACGAAAGCGACAGCATCCAGACCACGGGGATCATCCAGAGGACGGCCGCAGCCGTGACAACGATGAACACCCAGCGGGGCAAGGCACGTTGATTCATGTTAAGACTCCTGCCGCTTGGTGACCCAGAACTGGATCACTGAAAAGATCATCATGAAGGCGAACAGAACCGTCGCCATGGCCGAGGCATAACCCACTTCCGAATCCCGAAAGGCGGTCTGGTAGATGTAGCGCACCCAGACATTGGTCGCATCCCCGGGGCCGCCCTGAGTCATCAGTTGCGATTGGCCGAACACCTGAAAGTGCAGAACGATTTGCATGATCATCACAAACTGCACGGTACGAATGATCGAGGGCACAATAATTTGCACGATCTTGCGCCAGCCTTCGGCCCCATCGAGCGTGGCCGCTTCGAGGCGTTCACCGGGAATTTGCTGCAGGCCTGCCAGGAACAGAATCAATGCGAACCCAACCGACCACCAGACCGTGGCGGCAACAATGGCGCCCATGGCGAGCTGGTCGTCGGTCAGCCAGTTGGGCGAATCAATCCCGAACGGCGCCAGCACATTGGCAATAAAGCCGTTGCGCACGCCATATACCAGTTGCCAGATCAGCGTGACCACAGTGACCGACAGAATCTGTGAAAAGAAAAATACACTGCGCAAGGTGGCGGCCCAGCGCCCCTCTCTGTTCAGGGCAATGGCCAGTAACAGGGCAATGATGGTGGTAACGGGCACCACCCAGGCGACAAACACCAGCGTGTTGCGCACCACAATCCAGAACCGTGTGTCGTACCAGTCGCCGGTGAGACCGAGCAGAATGACGGTCGTGAACAGCGTGAGCCCGGCCATTATGTGGTGGCTGTAACCTACGGCGCGGCGTCGAAGCGATCGCACATACAGCGCGACCACCAGCACAGACACCACCAACCGGAATGGCCACATTGGCTGCAGCGACCAGCCAATGTCATCGCCGCCCATCAGGCGAATGTAGTTACCCAGCCCAATGAATTCCTTGGCGGCCGGATTGAACGTCACCGCCAGCAGGTTCCACTCGTGCAGGCTCATCCAGAACCCCTGAATGAACGGCCACAGCAGCAGCGGCACAAAGGCGATCAGATAGGGCAGAATGAACGCCCAGCCGGAAAAGTTGTCACTTTGTAGAAACGAAGTCAGACGCATCGCGCTTGCCTTTGTTATTGTTGTTTTTAAAATAATGCGCTTCAATGCGAGTTCAGGCAAGACGCATCAGAAAACCGATTTGGTATCTTAAGTTATTGAAATATAAAGACTTAAGTGTAAAAAAACTTACCGGAAACTGGTGGGTGCGAATAATAAAGGTATTGAAATAGTGGAACTAAAGACGAAACGCCTGACCGACCCGACCCATGTTTCGCCGACGCTGGTGTTGAAATCGGACGATCGGCGCGATCTCAACACCATTAAAGCGCTGGCCAGCGAACCGCGGGTGC
The DNA here is from genome assembly GCA_018402545.1 of Saccharospirillum sp. Taxonomy (GTDB): domain Bacteria; phylum Pseudomonadota; class Gammaproteobacteria; order Pseudomonadales; family Natronospirillaceae; genus Saccharospirillum. The sequence goes on from JAGYIL010000002.1 coordinate 557,678, forward strand.
GCATACTCAGTGAACTGGCAGAAGGTCTGCATAGCGTAGGTGATTTGTCCCGCTCTCTGGGGTTGCCACTGTCGACGGTGTCTCAACACGTCAAGAAACTCGAGTCCTGCGGCCTGGTGCATATCGAGGAAAAACCGGGCGAGCGCGGCTTGCAGCGCATTTGTCAGCGCGTCTACGATCGCATCGTTATTGACATGCCCACCCATTCCGAACCCAGCCACGAACATCCGATCTGGGAATTCAGCTGGCCGGTAGGTGCTTATTCGGATGCCAGTGTCACCCCGACCTGCGGCCTGACCAGCGAAGTGGGCCTTATTGGCCTGACCGACGATCCAAGTTCCTTTTACGAACCGGATCATCCCAGTGCTCAGCTCATCTGGTTTAAATCGGGGTATCTGGAATACCGTATTCCCAACCGGCTGCCGCAATCGGTGCGGCCGCGCAATCTCTGGCTGACCATGGAGATCTGTTCCGAAGCCCCGATGTATCACCCGGACTGGCCCTCGGATATTACCCTGTGGATCAATGACGTTGAGCTGGGTAGCTGGACCTCACCGGCCGATTTTGGTGATCAGCGCGGCCTGCTCAACCCCAGTTGGTGGGAAGATCGCAACACCCAGCATGGGTTACTCAAAGGCTGGCGGGTTACAGAGCGCGGCAGCTTCATCGACGGCATTCGGCTTTCCGATGTGACCTGTGACGATCTGAAGTTAATGAAGAATCGCTTTATCAGTGTCCGCATTGGCGTAAAGGAAGACGCCAGACACGTAGGCGGCATTAACCTCTTCGGTCAGAAATTCGGTAACTATGAACAGGATATTGTGCTGCGGGTAGAATATATCTAAACGACTTGGTTGGAGGTTCCAGGCTACTGTACTGGTCCCTCATTTGCGCGCAGAAGACGCCACCGCTGCACCCGCCAATACCAACGGCAAGGCCAAAAAGAAGGCTAGCCCCAAGCCCGTGCCAAACCAGACGACATCGATCATCCCCGCCCAGATCAGGGTCAGGTATTCAAAGGGCGCCAGTAGTGAGGCTTCGGCGTATTTGAACGCCAGCGTCATGGCAATGTGCGCACAGCCGCCGAAGAGCCCGGCCAGTATCAGCGGTAGCAAGTCTTTGGTGTCGGGCACGACCCAGCCAGCGGGCACGGTGAGCAGGGCGGCGAGCATGGAAACCAGCACAAAGTAAAAGGCGATGGCCCCGGGGGATTCCGTTGCCGTCAGGCGTCGCACCTGAATCAGTGCCGCCGCGGTGAAAATACCCATAAGGATTCCAAAACCATAACCCGCCAGCCGGGTTGCGTTGAGCTCTGGCGCGCTTATTTCAGGTAACGTCAAAACCAGAACCCCCAGCATGCCCAAACCTATGCCAATTACACGGCGAGCGTTCAGTTGTTCCTTGAGTACCAGCACTGCCAGTACGGCCATCATGATCGGCGCCAGGTAGCCAATCAGTGTCGCCTCGGCCAGTGGGAGTCTCGCGATGGAGGCAAAGGAGGCGAACATGGCGGCGGCCCCCAGGCTTGAGCGGGCCAGGTGGCCCAGCGGTCTTTTGGTGTACAGGCCGCGTGGGAAATGGCCCAGTAGAAATAGAAATATTACCAGAGGAATCAGCGCAAAGGCCGAGCGAAAGAAGACAATTTGCCCAAGTGGTATGGTGTCGCTGGTCAGCTTGATGCACAGCCCCATGGCGGTGAACAAAAAACCGGAAAGTATCCGCAACTGAATGCCCCGTCGGTTTTGGTTGAGCTGGGTCAGAACGTCAGGAGTGGTCACGCAGTTGGTCTCCGGCTAGGTTAAAGGTTATCGCTGCTTGGAAAGCAGGGCATGATATAACATATCACTATGAGCAGGCAGTGTTGCTGACCGTTATCTGTTAGCGAAGCTCATGATCATAGCGATGACACCCAGCGTGCTGGTGGAATATGATGACAGAGACAAACGAAAAATGGGCAGTGAGATGAGTGTTCTATTGTGTTAATTCCGTCTGAGGTGGTGGTTACGCTGGTAACGGCGCTGGTTGTTGGGCTGGTGGTTGTCTTCCACTATGAGGTGATTCAATTATTGAACCGCTGGGTGGTGCGCCGGCAGCATCGGCTGCATGAGTCTGTACGGGATCGACCCATTATCCTGACGGTGATGTTTGCACTGCTGTTCGCTCATGTGGTCGAGATCTGGTTGTTTGGTGGCGCGACTTATCTGTTGCTGAGCCAGGGTGGCTATGGCGCAATTACCGGGTATTCGGACGTTACCTTTCTAGACTGTGTGTATTTTTCGGCAGCCAATTACACCACCGTAGGCTGGGGTGACCTGGCGGCGACCGGCGATATCCGGTTTCTGGCCGGCACCGAAGCGCTGGTCGGGTTTATGATGATCACCTGGTCGGCCTCGTTCGGGTATCTCGTTATGGCCAGAACCTTGCGGTATGACCCGGGCGAATGATTAAGGGTGATCAGGTATTGCACAGTACAACGTCTATACGGCCATTCGAACCGGGCGACTTTAACGCGATTGAAGCCATTTATGCACACTCCAAGTTGGACGAACTCCGATTTGAACAAGCTCAGTTGGAGTTGGTACCGCTAAAGCAGGATGAACAGCGGTTTCGGGATTTGATGGCCGCCCACATCGTTGTGAGCGCCCAGCCTGATGTTCAAGGCTTTGGAGCAGTATTCGGGAGTGAAATCAGAGCGATATTTGTGCACCCGAGTTACCGTGGTAAGGGCGTTGGAAAGGCATTGTTGCAACACCTGATATCTATCGCGGGGAAGCCTGCCAGGTTGTCCGTTGCTAAAAGCAACGTGCCCGCTGTTGAGTTGTATCGGCGACATGGCTTTGTCACTGTGCGTGAGTTTGAAGCGTACTACAATGGAGTGCCCGTACAGGCGATTGAAATGGAACGAGCATAGCGGGTATTCATGGGCCTTGTTGTTGTGGGCCAATGAACAGACATTATTGATTACAGGGAGCAACAGCGTGCGTCAGACGTTACGGGAAAAAGTCGTTAATGTGTGTGATAAAAAACTGCAAGCCAAAGGCGATACAGTTGGTGTCTCTTTCTATGCGTTCTTCGCTAACAAGAATGATGACCCGGAGCTGCTGATGGAAGCGGCGACCTGGTGGATTCAAACTCACAAACTGGACCACTTTGAAAAGGCCAGTAAGATCAGGGCCATGGTGGTAGCGGGGCTTTAATACCGGCGACCTCAAGGCTGATTATTATCAGGAGTGATGACCAATGAGCACGAAGAACCCGGCGGTTGACGACTACATGGCAGAAGGCTGTGGCCGGTGCGACAAAGTCGGCACACCTGAGTGCAAGGTTAACACCTGGCGGGATGGGCTGGTTGAGTTGCGCAAGGTGGTGCTGGACACGCCGCTGACTGAAGAAAGAAAGTGGGGCTCACCCTGCTATACCTACGACGGTCAGAATGTGGTGATGATTGGTGCCTTCAAGACTAACTACGTGCTGAGCTTCATGAAAGGTGCCTTGTTGAAGGACGAGCATCATTTGTTGGTCGCGCCGGGTGAGAACACCCAGTCAGGCCGGGTCATTCGCTTTACCGATGCAGAGCGGGTGGTCGAGTTGGCCCCCGTGCTTAAAGCCTACATTCGGGAAGCGATTGAGATTGAGAAGGCGGGTCTGCGAGTCGATTTTAAGAAAATGGAAGACTACGCCCTGCCATTTGAACTTCAGCAGGCAATGGATGCCGATGCTGCACTTAAAGACGCTTTCGAGGCGCTCACGCCTGGTCGCCAGCGCAGCTATATATTGCACATCGACAGTGCCAAGCAGGCCAAAACCCGTGAAGCGCGAGTGGAGAAATGCCGCGATAAGATCTTCGATGGCAAAGGGTTTAACGAATACTGATTCGGTCGCCATCGCTCTTTGTAATTCAACACATGGTACGAGCCAGGCAGCAAAATTCGGCTCACCAGAGAGGAGACAGATCATGACAACTCAGTCAACGGCATTGTCCTGCCGGTGCGGTGAGGTGACGCTTGAGGTTCAGGGTAAGCCGATCATGAGCGCAGAATGTCTGTGTTCAGATTGCCAGGCCGCCGGTGCAGTTTTACAGGCATTGCCCGATGCCCCTGCCACTCTGGATGCAAAGGGAGCCACCCGCTTTGTGATGTACCGGAAAGACCGGGTGCAGTGCACCCAGGGTCAGCACCAATTGCGTGAGCATCGTTTGTCGGAAGGCGCGCCCACGCGCCGTGTTGTGGCCGTTTGTTGCAATACCCCGGTGTTTCTGGAATTTAGCCATGGGCACTGGCTGAGCCTCTACGGTGGCTTGTGGACAGACGCCACCATCCCACCGCTTGAAATCAGAACCATGACTCGCAGCCACCCAGCGGGTATCGAACTGCCAGATGATGTACCCAACCCCAGGACTCACACCCTAACCTTCTATGGGAAGCTATTTGGCGCCTGGGCGGCCATGGGTTTCAGAACGCCCAAGGTCGATTATGTAATAGGGCCGCTGGGTAAATAGATAACCGGATTCAGGAAATAAACCGCCTTCTGCCCCGTTTCAAATTTTCGCAAGTAAATGTCTTTTCAACTGATCCTCTGCTTGGCAATCCGCTCGCGGTCGTACATGACGCCGATGCGTTGAGCGCGGAGCAGATGGCAAGCATTGCGCGGTGGACGAATTTGTCTGAAACCGTGTTTTTAATGACACCAACGAACCCGGAAGCAGACTATGCCGTGCGCATTTTCTCGCCAGAGGTTGAGTTGCCCTTTGCCGGGCATCCGACACTGGGTTCCTGCCATGCCTGGCTGGCAGCCGGTGGTACGCCTAAACATACAGAACAGGTTGTCCAACAGTGTGAGGTAGGGCTGGTAACGGTGCGCCAAGACGGGTCACAGCTCGAATTTGCGGCGCCTCCGTTAATGCGAACCGGTCCGCTTGAAGATGAGGTGTTAAGCCAGATCCTGAAGGCACTGTCGTTGACGCCCGCAGATATTGCCCATCATCAATGGGTAGACAACGGCCCTGGCTGGTGCGCGATCATGCTGCATTCAGCCCGGGATGTACTGGCCCTTGAGCCCGACTGGGCGGCCCTGGCTCCGCTTAATCTTGGCGTTATCGGTTTGCATGATGTGGGTGGCGATGTGACCGTTGAAGTCCGGGCGCTTATTGGTAACGGTGGCTATGAAGACCCGGTAACCGGCAGTCTCAATGCGAGCCTGGCGCAATGGCTGATACCGGCCGGTCTGGTACCGTCGCCTTATATCGCGGCTCAGGGCACCCGGTTGAACCGTGCGGGACGAGTGCAATTGCGTGAGGCAGACGGCGATGTCTGGGTGGGTGGCAATGTGGTTGATGTGATCAGCGGTGATATCACTGTTTGAACACAACGTTACGGTATGGTTGGTTATTATTAAACGCTAAACAGGAGTACTGGTCGGGTTATGATTTTCTGGCAGCACGAACTTCAACTCACCGCCAAGCCACGTGGGTTTCATCTGATCACAAACGAGATTGATGACGCGTTACGCTATGCGCCTTCGGTCTCGGTAGGGCTGCTGCATATTCTTGTCAAACACACCTCGGCCAGTGTAACGTTGAATGAAAATGCGGACCCCGCCGTGCGTCGCGATTTCGAACGCTACTTTCAAGATCTGGCACCGGATACCGACCGAAACGCACCCTATGAGCACACCTATGAAGGCCCCGATGACTTGCCGGCGCATTTCAAAGCCAGCCTGCTGGGCAGCAACCTGACGCTACCCGTAACAGAGGGACGCCTGAACCTGGGCACCTGGCAGGGCGTCTACCTTGGCGAGCATCGAACACGGGCCTCTGGCCGTCGGCTAGTTTTAACCCTGCAAGGTCAACCAGCGACCAGACGGTAGACTGGGGTCGACTGGTATTTTTATACGTCCAGGAAAGGACTGAACTGCGTATAAGGGGGTCAGTCAGCCTAATCAGGAGAACACTATGAAAGCGATCTGGAATGGAACGATCGTCGCGCAAAGTGACGATACCGTTGTCGTTGAGTCAAATCACTACTTCCCTCGTGAGTCGATCGTGAGCGAGTATTTCAGCGACAGCAGCAAGAGTACACATTGCCCCTGGAAGGGGGATGCGCGCTACCTGTCCATCACCGTGAGCGGAAAAACCAACGAAGATGCCGCCTGGTACTACCCTAACCCCAAAGAGGCGGCAAAGAATATTGAAGGGCGTATCGCTTTCTGGCGGGGTGTTGCTGTTACGGAATAAGGTCTACAGGTGTAGTAACCTTTTGAGCTGGGTCAAAACAAACGTTCGGTAGGCGAGTAGAGTGACAGACTGACCACCCCGGCGGGGCTGACCTGGCCTCAACAATAAAACGCGATGCGGGGCGACTTGGTTCACGAGGAGAAGCCCTTCCCATGCTATTAAAAACAACCTTGCTGCTGACTCTTCTGCTAGTCACCATCGCATTGGTGATGCATTTTGTTGGTCAGACAAGCTGGCGCTCCTCAATACAGTTGCTTCAAACTGAGCTAACCGGGGGTGCAGTGACCCCAAGAGTTAGCGTTTATTCAATTCAGGAACTAGAAGGGCTACCGGAACCGGTACAGCGATATTTTCAGGCTGTATTGGCAGATGGTCAGCGCCTGGTTCGAAATGCCCGGGTAAGGCACCGTGGGTCTTTTAACATGGGTCAAGTTGAGGATAACTGGCAGCCCTTCAGTTCAGACCAAATGGTCGTCACCAACCCCCGTGGTTTTATCTGGGATGCGAGCATTCGCATGGTGCCCGGGATTCAAGTCTTTGTTGTCGATGCGTATGTGGCTGGACGTGGCGTATTAGAAGCCAAACTCTTTGGGTTGATAACCGTCATGAAACAACCAGAGTCACCACAGCTTAACCAGGGAGAGCTGCTGCGGTTTTTTGCCGAGGCCGCCTGGTATCCTACAGCGCTGCTACCGAGTCAGGGCGTCGAATGGCAGGCAGTCGATGCCAACCGGGCCATTGCCACGCTCTCGGATAGCGGTTTGACCGTTTCATTGATTTTTACGTTTAATGAAGAGGGGCTAATTGAATCGGTGCGTTCTGAGGAGCGTTTTCGTGAGATCAATGGCGAACAGGTTGCCACGCCCTGGGAAGGGCGGTTCTGGGATTACGAGGTACGGGAAGGGATGCTGGTTCCAAGTGCCGGAGAAGTAGCCTGGTTGCTGTCTGAGGGCCCCAAACCCTACTGGCGCGGTGACATAACTGACATTCGATATGACTATGTCCAATAACAGGCCCGCAGGCCCGATGATATGTCGGGCCACGGGCGAGTTCGGGTCTGCAGGCTGGTGCTGGCCAGGTTAAGGCAAGCACGCTGGCTGTAGTGATATCACTTCAACGCGGTCAGCATCAGATGCGCCACTTCGGCAGACGACTGCGGGTTTTGCCCGGTAATGAGCTTGCCATCCTGAACGGCGTGGGGTTGCCAGTCTGGCCCTGCTTCATGTTCTGCCCCCAGCGCTTTGAGGCGCGATTCAAGCAGGAACGGAACCTTTTCTGTGCCACCGGCGGCGGCTTCTTCGGAGTCGGTGAAGGCGGCAATTTTGCGACCTTTGATAAAGGGCGTGCCGTGTTCATCGTACATGCCGGCAAAGACGGCGGGTGCGTGGCAGACGCTGGCTATTAGCCGCCCGGTGCGGTGAAAGTCGAACAGGGTGTCGTGCAGGGCCAGGTTGTAGGGCATGTCGAACACCGTGCCGTGCCCCCCAGGCAGGTAAATGGCGTCGTATTCTCTGGCATTAATGCTATTGAACGCAGGTGTGGACTTTAACTTGGCCATGGCCGGTTTCCACTCGTTAGCCTGTTCTTCAGTCGGGGTGCTGTTGGGGTCGATGGGTACGTCACCGCCGGTGACCGAGGTGACCTCAACCTCATGGCCTGCGTCGGTCAGCGCCAGGTAGGGTACGGCGAACTCCTCCAGCCACAACCCCGTGGGCTCGCCGTTCAGCAGGTATTTGTAGTTGGTGAGTACGAATAAAATCTTGCTCATCTGAATCGTCCTTTATCTTGCGGGTTCACACACAGGGTGGGGACGATTTTTCCAATGTGGCGATTTATTTACTTAATCGCCGCATTTAGGCCGGTCAAATCAGGGTAAATGTTAAGCTTTCAGAACGTCCCGCCATGAATACCGGGGTGAAAACCCGACCAGGCGTTTGGCTTTGTTGTTTGCATAGAAGGTTTCAGACGGTTCCATGTCGCGTTTTTGAGGCACGCCCTGATAGAAGCGGTCAATCACTTCCCGGCTGGTAATGCCGACCGAGAGATCATCGTTGGCGACGTTGAATACTTCATAGCCCAGACCATCGGTTTTCAGGCAGCAGTCGACCATGTGGCCGAGGTCGCGTGCGTCGATGTAAGCGAAGATATTACGACGGCGCAGGGCTGGGTCGTCCATAAATGCCGGGAAATTCGTAGCGTATTCGTGCGGCTCAATCACGTTATTAATGCGCAAGCCGTAAATATCGAAGCCGGTGCGGGCCTGAAAAGACCGGGCCGTCGCCTCGTTGACGACCTTGGACATGGCGTAGCTGTCCTGTGGAATGGTCGGGTGCTCTTCATCGATGGGAATGTACTCGGGCTTCATTTCGCCATCGGCAAAGCAAATGCCGTAAGTCGTTTCCGACGAGGCAAAAATGACCTTGCGAATCCCCAGTTTGGTGGCGGCATCCAGTACGTTGTAAGTGCTCATGGTATTGATGCGATAGGTTTCGTTATCTGGGCGCAACAGAATGCAGGGAATGGCCGCAAAATGAACCACGGCGTCATAGGCTGGGACTCCGGTGCCGGGCTCAAGTTCATCAAAGCCAGCGTAGGCGTGTAAGGCATTGAATACCTGGCCAGAGTCGGTTAAATCCACCTGCAGTGAATCAACGCCGGGCATATCCAGCGGCACCAGGTCAGCATTGGTCACGCGGTGACCCTGTTCGATCAAATGAGCGATCGCATGGCGGCCAGCCTTGCCACTGCCGCCAGTAAACAGAATTCTCATGGACTGAGTTCTCCTCGGTCAAAATGTAACAGACGGGTAAGCATAGTCATGTTTTGCTGCCAGGGGCTACCCTTTGGTGGATGTGGGGTAAGCCCGTCTCTGTTAAACCGTGCGTTTCTTGCAACAAAGGAAGGAGGTAAAGATGCTTTACGTGTTCGAAGTGCATATCAAGGCAGGATACACCGCCGAGGACTACGCTGACGCCTGGGTACGCGCCAGTGAACTGATTCAGCAGGCACCGGGCGCGCGTGGCACCCGGCTGCACCGCAAGCTGGATGATCCTTCGGTGCTGATTGCCATTGCCCAGTGGGATAGCAAGGCGCAGCGCGATGCGATGGAGCAACAACACAACCCGGAGGTGGCTGCCATTATTCGCAGTGCGGCGCCTTACTGTGAGATCCGCCCGCTTGGTGAGTTTGATGAGGCCGAATGGGTGGTGATGCCACCGGCTTGCGGCGCCTGACCTGCAGTGAGCGCTACGATTAGTTACTAATTCATTTAAAAGTTATTATTGACATGCATGACAACGGCAGTATGCTTTGGATGATCAAGGTTGAAACGGCAGGTGTTGTCGATGAACGATGGCCTTGACTGCATCCGTAAGTCTGGAAATGGAACGCATTAGTTCTGTTTTATTAATTACTTACAGATGAATTAATAAATAGGGTTACAACAACAACTATCCCGGAGGATAACCATGTCGACTTCCCTCAAGGCCGCAGCAGCGGTATTGCTGGTCACAGGCGCCATTGCAGGCCAGGCCCAGGCGGGTGCGCACACGCCATCGGCCAGCGCCTGTCTGATCACGAAAACGGATACCAACCCCTTCTTTGTCAAGATGAGAGAGGGCGCAGAAGCCAAGGCTGAAGAACTGGGTATGGAACTCAAGTCGTTCGCAGGAAGGATTGACGGGGATCATGAAACCCAGGTTCAGGCTATCGAGACCTGCATCGCAGATGGTGCAGATGGCATTCTGCTGACTGCGTCTGACACCTCATCCATTGTTTCCGCGGTCCAGCAGGCCCGTGACGCAGGTGTACTGGTTATTGCTCTGGATACACCGTTAAGCCCGGCCTCAGCCGCCGATGCAACCTTTGCGACCGATAACTTCGTCGCTGGTGAGCTGATCGGTGCCTGGGCGGCTGCTCAGTTGGGCGATGAGGCCGAGAATGCCCGCATTGCGCTGCTGAACATCAACGTGAGCCAGCCTTCTGTCGGCGTGCTGCGTAACCAGGGCTTCCTGACCGGCTTTGGTATCGATACGGGCGACATCAACCGCTGGGGCGATGAAACCGACCCCCGCATTGTTGGTCACGATGTGTCAGACGGCAATGAAGAAGGCGGTCGCCGCGCCATGGAAAACCTGCTGGTTGAAGACCCCAGCATTAATGTCGTTTATACCATCAACGAACCTGCCGCAGCAGGGGCTTATCAGGCGCTGGCGTCAATGAACCGCCAGGACGATGTGCTCATTGTTTCGGTAGACGGCAGTTGCTCGGGCGTGGCGGATATTCAGGACGGTGTGATTGGCGCCACGGCGCAACAATACCCGTTGCAAATGGCAGCACTGGGTATGGAGGCAATTCTGGAGTGGGCTGAGAACGGCACCAAGCCAGAGCCGACCGAAGGTAAGGATTTCTTTGATACCGGTGTCTCACTGGTGACGGGTGATCCGGTCGATGGCGTGGAATCCATTTCGATTGAGGAAGGCATGAACCGCTGCTGGGGCTAATCACGGTAGCGTGAATTCCTTCGGGCGGGAGAGCATGGAAGCACCCGCTCACCCCTGAAATCAGGGGGCTTTATTGTGAGGCAGGGTGCTGCCCTGCCTACCCTGTTACGTAGAATTTCTGGAGAGGTCCAATGGCCAAATCCGATTCCAACAGCCCGGTGCATGAATCGTCATTAGGCAGTGCGCCGGATGCGGTCGCTTCCTTTGAAGACGACCGGGCTGGTTTTATCAAGAAACTGCAGCATACGCTGCACCTGAACCCGTCCATGGTTCCATTGATTGTCTTGCTGTTATCAATCGCCGTTTTTGGATTATTGCTGGGAACCCGCTTTTTTTCGCCCTTCGCACTGACCCTGATTCTTCAACAGGTTCAAATAGTCGGCATCATCGCCGCCGCCCAGAGCCTGATCATTCTGACTGCGGGCATTGACCTTTCGGTAGGCGCAACCATGGTGTTGTCGTCTGTCGTGATGGGGCAATTTACCTTTCGCTATGGCATTCCCGTTCCCATCAGCATTTTCTGTGGCTTGCTGTGCGGCATGTTGTGCGGAATGATCAGCGGCTTGCTGGTCTCCCGTGTCCGCTTGCCGCCGTTTATTGTCACGCTGGGCATGTGGCAAATTGTTCTGGCCACAAATTTTCTCTACTCAAAGAATGAAACCATACGTGCACAGGATATTGAAACCCAGGCATCGTTACTTCAGTTCTTTGGTACAAAAATCACAATCGGTGGGGCTGTTTTAACCTACGGCGTTATTTTCATGGTGCTACTGGCCTTCGTGCTTGCCTATGCCCTCAAACACACGGCCTGGGGGCGCCATGTGTATGCTGTTGGTGATGACAAGGAAGCCGCAGAGCTTTCCGGTGTGAAAACCGGGCGGATTATATTGTCGGTATACATGCTCTCCGGTCTGATCTGCGCCTTTGCGGGCTGGGCACTGATTGGTCGGCTGGGGTCGGTTTCACCCACGGCGGGGCAATTATCCAATATTGAATCGATCACCGCCGTGGTTATCGGGGGGATTTCATTGTTCGGTGGGCGTGGCTCTATTCTCGGAACGCTCTATGGTGCCCTGATTGTTGGGGTGTTTACCCTCGGCCTGCGTTTGATGGGCGCTGATGCGCAGTGGACGTATCTGTTGATAGGTGTGTTGATCATCGGCGCTGTTGCTGTGGACCAGTGGATCAGGAGGGCGACCGTATGATGCAACCACAAACCCAATCGTCGGGGAATGCGGTAGCCCCGATACTTCATGCTAAAAACCTGGTCAAGCGCTTTGGCCGGGTTACCGCACTCGATCATTGCGACTTCGAGTTGTACCCCGGAGAGATTCTCGCCGTCATTGGCGATAACGGTGCAGGCAAGTCAACGCTGATTAAAGCCATCTCTGGTGCTCTGGTTCCCGATCACGGCAAGGTCTATCTGGATGGCCAGGAGGTGCGGTTCACTTCACCGCTGGATGCGCGAAAACAGGGTATAGAGACGGTGTATCAGCAGTTGGCCATGTCGCCGGCGCTGTCGATTGCCGACAATATGTTTATGGGTCGTGAACTCAGAAAACCGGGTTTCATGGGGCAGGTGTTAAGACAGCTGGACCGCCCGGCGATGGAAACCTTCGCGCGGGAAAAACTCAATGAACTGGGTCTGATGACCATTCAGAACATTCGCCAGCCGGTTGAGACCTTGTCGGGTGGCCAGCGCCAGGGTGTGGCCGTTGCGCGTGCAGCCGCCTTTGGTTCCAGAGTGATCATCCTAGATGAGCCAACTGCCGCGCTGGGCGTCAAGGAAAGCCGTCGGGTGCTGGAGCTGATCTGTGAAGTGAAGGCACGGGGCATTCCCATTGTGCTGATCAGTCACAACATGCCGCACGTGTTTGAAGTCGCCGACCGGATTCATGTGCACCGACTGGGCAAGCGCTTGTGTGTGTTGAACCCGGCTGATTACACCATGAGCGATGCGGTAGCCTTTATGACCGGGGCCAAAGAGCCCGACGTTGAAGCTGTCGGGGTTTAGCCATGGCGAGTATTGCAACTCAAGCGAACGCAGTAGTTGAATTCATTGATCGCGCTGCCCGAAGCGACCGGCGAACTTTGATCGGTATTGCCGGGCCGCCCGGATCGGGAAAATCGACCCTGGCCGAGGCGGTAGTTCAACAATTGAACCGTCGTGCAGGGGATAGTGACCATGCCGCCTTGTTGCCAATGGATGGCTTTCATCTCGACAACGAGCTGTTACTGCAAAGGGATTTGCTGAGACGCAAAGGCGCACCAGAAACCTTCGACGTCGGGGGGTTGTATGAACTCGTTGTCAGTGCCCGGACCGATGTCGGTGATATCCATTATCCGCTGTTTGACCGTGCTCTGGACCGGGCGTTGGTTGATGCCGGTTTGCTCAGGTCAACAACGTCTATCGTGGTGTTTGAAGGCAATTATCTGTTGCTGGATGCGCCGATCTGGGATGGGTTGACGGAGTTGTTTGATGCAACCGTCTTTTTGAAACCGAGTCTGGAAACCCTTGAAAAGCGTTTGATGGAGCGCTGGCTGGGGTTTGGCTTTACGGCTGAACAAGCCGCGCAGAAGGTTCATGATAACGACTTGAAAAACGCCCGGCTGGTGCTCGAGCACAGCGGGGTTGCTGACCTGACATTGGGCGAAAAGGCCTGAATGGCAGGTCAGACCGGGCCTCTTGCGCTCCAATAAAATCCCAATAACTGTACAACATCGTCAGAGCGGTTAGACCAGGTTTTGACTGCCTCATTCTGGGAATCTTATGACTTCATTACTGGATCAACTCAAACAATACAGCACGGTTGTCGCCGATACGGGAGACCTGGAGGCCATTGGCCGATTCAAACCGCAGGACGCTACCACCAATCCTTCGCTGATACTAAAGGCGGTTCAATCGGGTCATTACGATGACATGATGGATCGGCTCATCGACACCGTCGATCACCATAACCTGAATCCCGACCAGGCCGTAACAGAGGTTGCCGACCGGCTTATTGTAGCCATGGGGCAGCTGATCTTGCGTCAGGTGCCAGGGCGAGTGTCGACGGAAGTGGACGCCCGGTTGTCATTTGATGTTGAAGGCAGCCTCGACAAGGCTCGACGATTAATTGCCCTGTATCATGAGGCAGGCGTTTCAACGGATCGGGTGCTGATCAAACTGGCCGCGACCTGGGAGGGCATTTGTGCTGCCCGGGTGCTCGAACAGGAGGGCGTACAGTGCAACCTGACCCTGATCTTCAATTTTGCCCAGGCCCGGGCGTGCGCAGAGGCGGGTGCCTATCTGATTTCGCCCTTTGTAGGTCGCATACTGGACTGGTATCGACAGGCTGAACCTGAGGTTGCCTTTGAGCCTGAAGCAGAGCCTGGGGTTCAGTCAGTGCGCGCGATCTACCAGTATTTCAGTGAGCTGGATTACCCGACCATTGTGATGGGCGCGAGCTTTCGCAATGTCGGTGAGATTCTGGCACTGAGCGGTTGTGACCGTTTGACGATCAGCCCGGCGTTACTGGACACACTGGACCAAACCGGGGGAACGCTGGAGCGCGTGTTAATCCGTTCTTCACAGCGAACACCCCGACCGAGCCCGTTAACCGAATCCGAATTTCGCTGGCTCATGAATGAAGATGCCATGGCGACAGAGAAACTGGCCGAGGGTATTCGCGGGTTCAACGCCGACCAGCAAACCCTGGAGCGCATGATTCGTGAACGAATGGGTTGACCGGGCGCAGTGATCGGCCAGCGCCGTCCGGTTCAGGTCTTGAAAATGGTCGTGGGTGTTTCCCGCAGCAGAGTGTTCTGGTCGATCATGTACTCTGTTGAAATCTGGTAGGAGGCGGCACCAATGGCCCTGGCGAGATAGGAAAAGTGACCCGGCCGCAGTGCGGGTCGCACCACCCCTTGCAAGTCCAGTTCGTCCAGACTGGATTCCACCTTTCTGACCAGTCGGCTGCGCACCGCCACGGGCAAGGCACCGTCGATTACCACGGTTTCGAAATCGATAACGGACAGGGCGGAAACAATGGCATGGGCCAGGCTGCGGCCAGCCCGGGCAAGCCATTGGCTGAGTTCCGGTTCGAACCGCGACCAGTCTGCATCCTGGTTATAGAGCTGGCGTGCCAGCTGTGCGTCGCGCGCAGCCAGCATATGTTCGAGCACCACCAGCGAGGCATGGTCTACCAGCCGTTCACCGCCAGGTTCATCCGGTACTCGCATCGGGCCGAAGCCCCCGGAACTGCCCCTGCGTCCAGGGAAGACGCCGCCATTGAGAACAATGCCACCGCCTATAAAAGTGCCAACGAACAAATAGACAAAATCCTGCTCCTCCAGTGGCGGACCAAAAATCAACTCGGCCCGGCAGGCAGCGGTGCCGTCATTTTGCAGCGTTACCGGCCAGGGGACGCGACGTTTCATTTCGGCTTCAAGGTCGAAGGTACGCCATTCATTCATTTCCCGGACCGGTGCATCGAAATCGGACGTCCAGCTCCACAGTTCGAACGGCATGGCGATGTTCAGCGCCGATATAGCATCAAGTGTGACCTTGGCAGAGGTCAGTAAAGGGGTCAGGTTTTCTTCAAGAAATTGCAGGGTATTAGCGGGTGTGGGGTAATCGTGCACGGCGCTTGCCTGAGCCAGAACGTCACCGACAAAATTGACCACGACCAGATCGAAGGTGCGCCGACCGATTTTATAACCCAGATAATAACGGGCATCCGGGTTCAGTCTCATCGGCACCGATGGCTGGCCGATTCGGCCACGAACTGGATTGCCCCTTAGCAAGAGCCCTTCTTTTTCCAGCGCCCGAAAAATGACCGAAACGGCGTTGGCCGATAAACCCGTCATACGGGTTGCCTCGGCTTTGCTCAGCGCGCCGTGCATCCGCAACAGATGCAGTACCAAGCGTTCGTTGATACCCCGAACGGTCGTTAAATTGGAACCCTTTAGCGGTTGTGAGCGCATCCGTTACTCTTTGACGTTTGGTTCGGTTGCCCCATTGAAACACTGTGCCAGAGCCATGCCAGTCGCAAACTACTGTTCGACAGGTCAGGCGTTGTATTGGCGTGGGGACCTGAGCTTCAGGCCAGGTAAAAGACCAGCCAGCCCTGTGAGTTTGAGCCTCATGATACCACAGCCATTCAGGCTGTCCGCTACCTGCAAGGTTGAGTGGTGAGGATGCTTTGGTCCGGGTTAATTCTAACGGAAGCAGGTTGCGGGCCTGACGACAGGCCCGACATCGCCGGCTTATTTCGCGTTTAGCGGTAACCGGGGTAATAACAACCCCGCCTGCTGTTTTTCCTGAACGGGCTCACCCCAGTGTTTTTCCAGGGGCATAACGCCGGCCCAGACTGGCCAGTCTTCGTCGGCTGCCTCGTCGTTTACGCCTTCCGCTCTAATTTTGCACGAGGCCTCGCTGATCAGAATGCGCGACAGGCCGGTGGCCTTCAGTTCGTTGTCAGTCATCGGGCGCAGGGTGTCCCAGCGATCCGGTGAGATCTTGTCGAGGAAAATGTGCAATTGCCGGGCTTTCTCGTCCGGGTCGGTAACGGCTTCGGCGATGCCGAAGAGGGTGGCCGAACGGTAGTTCACCGAGTGGTGGAACGCCGAGCGCGCCAGCACCAGGCCGTCCATCTGCATGATGTTGATGCACACCGGCTGCCCGGGGGCCAGATTTCGTGCCTTGGCGTGGCCGTGCCAGTAAAGGTAATCACCTTCACGCCAGTGGCAGGTCGGCGTCACGAAGGGCTGGCCATCCACGCTCTGGGCCACGGTGCACAGCAGCGATTCATCGATGATCCGGTTTAATTGATCACGGTCGTAGCTGGCCCGGCCCGGGCCACGTTTTACATGGCTGGTTTGGGTGTGCAGGGGGTTGTCTGAATCGGGCAGTCGGGTACTCACGTCAGTGTCCTTATGGGGGCATGGGTTGGGGGGTGACCGGGGGGCAACTGCAATGGTGACTTTAGCCTCGGTCTTTGCCAGCATAGGGTGAACTGGTTTGCTCAAAAATAGCCAGATTAAAAATAATTTTGCAGGCCAGATGACCCTCCCTATGACCACAAAGCACGCGTTAGCCAGCCTGACCTTCCACCTGACGGACTCGGCAGATCCCTATTACCAGCAGCTGATTGATCAGGTGAAGGACGGGATTCGCCAGCAGCGGCTGAATTCGGGAGACAAACTGCCCTCGTCCCGCCAGTTGGCGGCTACGCTCGGAGTGTCACGCAGTACCGTGGCCCGGGCCTACGATGCCTTGCTGGCCGAAGGGTTTCTGGTCAGTGAAGCAAAGCGCGGGCTCTTTGTTGCCGCCAGTGCCCGGGTACTGCTGAATCCGGCGCCACTGGTTCACGGCGTTGCGCCGGTCAAGTCACCCCCAAAGCTGACGTGCGACTCCGGGGCCGACGCCGCCGCTTTTCCGGCACGGGACTGGGCCGCCAGCATGAGGCGCAGCTGGCTCAAGCCGGATTTGAATGTACTGGAAGGTGTTTATTCCGGAGGCTACCCACCGCTCAAGGCGACCATTGCCGATTATCTGTTTCGGGTTCGCGGAGTGACCTGTACCGAAGAGCAGGTATTTGTGACCTCTGGCAACCGCGACGCCCTGAGTATTCTGCAACATACCCTGGATCAGCAAACCACCCATGCCCACTGGCTGGTCGAGAACCCCTGTTATATGCCGATGCGGGCGTTGCTGAGCAACCGGGCCTCGGGCCTGGGTACGCTGGACGTGGACGCCGAAGGCGCCTCGCTGCCCTTGCACGATACGACTGCACAAGTGGCCATCATTACGCCGAATCGACAGTACCCTCTCGGCGTTAGCATGAGCCCGGCCCGCAGACAGGCCTGGTTGAAAGCCATGCAGCAACATTCGTCGCTGTGGTTGATCGAAGACGACTACGACACCGAGTACCACTTTCAGGGTCGCACCGGCGTGCCGCTGATGCAGGCCGATACCCAGGGCCGGTCGTTTCTGGTCGGCAGTTTTTCCAAGGTGCTGTTTCGCGGGTTGCGGCTGGGGTTTGTGGTGGTGCCACCGGGCCAGATCGAGCGGTTTAGGGCCAGCCAGCAAGCGCTGGGCGCCTCGGCCTCGCTGCCCATTCAGCCGGTGCTGACGGATTTCATGCGACATGGCCGGTTCGACCGGCACCTGAACCGGATGCGGCGGCTCTACCGGTTAAAGCGAGACCGGTTGCTGGCGCTGCTGGCAGAGCAGCTGACGCCCTGGGTAACCTGGCAGGCGCCCCAGGGCGGCATGCACATTCGGGTGATGTTGAAGCAAGCGTGGCTGGCCGCCCGAAAACCAGCGCGATGGGACCACCGGGTTGCCAGCGACTTGTTGGAACAGAACATCCGGCTGGAGGTGTTGTCGGACCACTACGCTGACCCGGAAATGGGCGAGCAGGGATTTTTGCTGGGGTTCAGTAACCCCGATGAGGCAACCATGGAACGGGTGATTCGGGCGCTGGCTGACTGGTTCGAGCGTCAGTCGGGGTAAAGCTGCAAAATATCGCTGTTGTTCGACAGGTTGGTCACCATCCAGATCTGTTCGAACGGGTGGTCTTTGGGCACGGTGAAATGATGGCGCAGGGCAAGCATGTCATGGTTGTGCCAAAGCGGGTTGGCATTGCGGATCACCAGCCAGACGCGCCGGGTCTGATACCGTTTTTGCGCCTTGACCATCAGAATGCGATTGAGCGCATGCAGCAGGCGCTGATGCACATCGTCCTGCATCAGTTCCAGTAGCGCCTGGTGAGTGGTGGGGCTGAGGTCGCGCCCGAGAATGGCCATTGCCTCGACTTCAGAGCCATAGAGATGGGCTATCTCAAGATCGAGGCGCTGGCCGTTCAGGTAACAGGAAACGTCGGGCTTGCTGGGCTTGTTATGCCATATATGGCGCAACGGTTCCCCATGCTGCCGCTCCCAGGCGCGCATGAAGACGCGTGCGGCCTGGTGTTCGAGATCAACCTTTTCCTGCTCGGTCGGGTTCATACTGGCGGCTCATATCGACGAAAACCGGTTCAGCCCAGAAACGCCGCATACACCGGGTTGCTGGTTTCTTCCCAGTAAGGGTACCCCAGTTCTTCCAGTTTCTGGCGGAAGGCTTTCATGTCTTCGCGCGGCACCTGAATACCCGTCAGCACCCGGCCGTAGGCCGCACCGTGGTTACGGTAGTGAAACAGTGAAATGTTCCAGTGGCCGCCCAGGGTATTGAGGAATTTGCCCAGCGCCCCCGGCCGTTCCGGGAACTCGAACCGGAACAGGTGCTCGTTGGTGATACCCGGGGCATGCCCGCCGACCATATGACGCACATGGGACTTGGCGACCTCATTGTCGGTTAAATCGAGCACAGGATGGCCTGCCTCGCGCAGTTCGCTGATCAGCTTTTCACGTTCTTCCAGGCTGTTGATTTTTACACCCACAAAAATGTGCGCCTTGCTTGGGTCGTCGTACCGGTAATTAAACTCTGTGATCGACCGCTTGCCGATGATCGACACAAACCTCTTGAACGCCCCGGGCTTCTCGGGAATGGTGACCGACAGAATGGCTTCGCGGTGTTCGCCCACTTCGGCGCGTTCGGCTACGTACCGCAACCGGTCAAAATTTGTATTGGCGCCGCTCGAAACGGTGATCAGGGTTTTGTCGGTGCAGCCTTCGCGCTCGACGAACTTCTTCATGCCCGCCACGCTGACGGCGCCGGCTGGTTCGGTGATCGACCGGGTATCGTCGAAAATGTCTTTGACCGCCGCGCAGATCTCATCGGAGGTCACTGTGATCACCTCGTCGACGTGATCTTTGCAGATCTTCCAGGTTTCCTTGCCGATCTGAGCCACGGCGATGCCATCAGCAAAAATGCCGACCTGGCTCAGGGTAACGCGGCGTTTGGCTTTCAGTGCTGCCGCCAGGCAGGCACTCTCTTCAAACTCGACCCCGATCACCCGGATGTTGGGCTGCAGATATTTGAAGTAGGCCGCCATGCCGGCGATCAATCCACCGCCGCCAACCGGGATAAACACCGCATGGATGTCATCGCCGCGGTGCTGGTGCAGAATTTCGCGGGCAACGGTGCCCTGGCCGGCAATAATGTCCGGGTCGTCGTAGGGGTGAATGAAGGTCAGGCCGCGTTCGGCTTCGAGCTTGCGCGCGTGCTCCAGCGCCTCATCGAAGGCATCGCCATGGAGCACGGCCTTCCCACCGCGGGCACGCACGTTCGCCACTTTGATCTCGGGGGTCGTCTTGGGCATGACAATGGTTGCCTTCACGCCCATCAGTCGGGCGGCTTCAGCCAGGCCCTGCGCATGGTTACCGGCTGAGGCGCAGATAACCCCCTTGTCCAGTTGCGCCTGGGTCAGGGTGGTCATCTTGTTATAGGCGCCGCGCAGCTTGAATGAGAATACCGGTTGCAGGTCTTCGCGCTTAATCAAAATAGTGTTGTTCATCCGACGACTGAGAAAGGCAGCTTTTTCCAGAGGCGTCTCGATCGCCGCCTCATAGACCCGGGCATTGAGTATTTTCTTAACAGTCTGTTCCAGCATGGAAGTTTCCTGGTTAACGGATGAATATCAGTCGCGTCTGCGACCACGTGTTATTTTGTGGCGCGGCTCAGTAGTGTAAGGGTTTTGGGCGGATGCGGAAACGCAGGCGTACGGCAAATCGCGGCATACTGTTTTGCAACAGCGCCGAAGCGGTGCCGGCCTGTGTTACTGAGCGTCACAGCAGCTATAATGCGGCCAAGCAATTGTTATCAAAGAACAGTTACCGACAGGCCCACACTTTACAGGACAGTCCCATGACTCAAGACGAACTGAAGCAAGCGGTCGCCCAGGCCGCACTCGATTTCATCAAGCCCGACCTGAAGCCCGAAGCCGTGATCGGTATCGGAACGGGCTCGACCGCCAACCTGTTCATCGATGCACTGGCGACGGTCAAAGACCGCTTTCGCGGCACCGTCGCCTCCAGCGACGCCAGCGCCAAGCGCCTGCGTGACCATGGCATCGAGGTGTTTGACATGAATGAAGTCGACAGACTGGCCGTCTATGTCGACGGGTGCGATGAAGCCAACCGCAAGTTGCACCTGATCAAGGGCGGTGGTGCGGCCCTGACACAGGAGAAAATCGTCGCTTCCATTGCCAAAACCTTTGTTTGTATCGCCGACGAATCCAAGGCGGTGCAAAAGCTCGGCGCTTTCCCGCTGCCCATCGAAGTCATCCCGATGGCGCGCAGCGCCATTGCCCGCAAGCTGGTGAAAATGGGTGGTAACCCGGTTTATCGTGAAGGGGTGGTCACCGACAACGGCAACCAGATTCTGGACGTTCACGACCTTGATATCAAAGACCCGGAAGCCTTGGAAACCGAGATCAATAACATTCCCGGCGTTGTCACCAATGGCTTGTTTGCGCATCGGCCGGCGGATGTGTTGCTACTGGGGACCAAAGACGGTGTGAAAAAATTGTCGGTGATTAATACCATGGCTGAGGATGGTGAGTTTTACTGAGCCACCTCGGCGGGCTCACCAACAGACACTCAGTTTGACGTTGGTGAGTCCAAGTGATTACAACACTAAAGGCTTAAGTCCGGATAGATAATAGCGCCTAGACTACAAGGCAAACTGTATTCCCACCTAATCCCTCCCTCTGGTACTTTTAAACCCCGCGTAAGTAAGCTTTTCAGGCGTTAGTGATCGCTCACTATTGGTGAGCCTGCAGATTGCCCAATGAGTTGATTTTTAAACTACTCTTTATTGGCCTAAAGTTTTTTTGTATAATTTGATCTAACTGGGCGTCAACAACGTAAAATTAGTAAACTAAGTAATATACGTGATAGGTGTGTGTAAAGCACCAGGGTTGAAAAAGAGCGTTGTCTAGGTATCCCACCCCATCCTCTCAGTGGAGTAGTTGAGAATGACACATGATAACCATCCTGAGCGCTCAGATTACAAAACCCCTGTTTTGTTCTCAGTGTCATCCGGGTTCACTATTCTTAACGCTGCGCCCTCTGCCCAGCAATTTTTTAAGATGGACAATACTGAGCTGAATAACAGATCCTTGGAAAAGTTGCTTGGACCGGTTCCTGAGCGCGTGCTTAACGAACTTAAAGCCATTCTGGCTGGCGAAAAATCATGGCGGGGTATCTTGCCGTTTCGGATGAGGGGGACGGTGATATGGATGGATGTTTTTGTTCGTCCTACCTTTCGGCAGAACAAGTTGAGTGGCAGCCAATGGTTTCTGGACCACGCTGAGCCTTGGGTGGTTGAGCGAGCTCAACGTATTTACGGCTCCAACTCAAAACTGCTCCCAGGGTGGTGGAAGCAGGGGCTAGGGTGGTTTGTGGTGTCCCTGATCAGTGTGTTGATGGTAGCTGTCGGACAGGGGCTTTGGGCTTTAATGCCGCTGTTATCAGCTGGCATTGTTGCCCTGGTTCTTCGCCCCGGCAAGCAAGCCAGGCGCCTCTTGCAGGAAGGCTTGGGGCGGTACACTCCTGTTCAGCAGAGCATATACGCATCACCTGATAGCTATGGCCGCTTGGCTTATGAAGTACTGACCTTTGAAAGTTCACTCAAGGCCCTCACCTCCCGGTTGGAGAGTGGTACCGAAGACCTGGCCAGTACCTTGTCCCAAAGCCGGAAAAGATCCGAAAGCACGATAGACGCGACCAATCAAAGTATCGTTGCGGTTGAGCAGTTGAAGGTTGCGGTGACGGAGATGAACCAGGCGATTGACGAGATTGCGCAGAGAACGATTGAAACCGCAGACCTGTCTGATCGGGCAAGGGAGACCGTTGCAAACGCGGCAAATGTTGTTGACCAGGCCAGTGACTCCATGGATGAATTGGCTGCCAGGGTTACGAAGAGCGCAGAGAGTATCGATGAACTGGTTGAACGGTCCAATATGGCACGGACGTTCAGCAGTAAAATTAACGACATTGCCGAGCAGACTAACTTACTCGCACTGAATGCCGCTATCGAGGCTGCCAGAGCAGGAGAGTCTGGGCGAGGTTTTTCGGTTGTGGCCGATGAAGTACGGAAACTCTCCCGAAATACTCAGGAGGCGGTGCAGGAAGTAGAGGGAACCATCCAGTTCATTATTGATGGCGTGAAAAACTGGCAGGGTTCGATGATCGAACAGGCCGAGTTTGCTCAACGATGTGGCGACCGAAGTGAAGCGTCCAGAATCCAGATGCAGGAAGTCCGTTCGGCTTCGGAAGACATTAGAGAGCGGACCACTCAGATCGCAGCGGCAACCGAGGAGCAAAGTGCAACCATCAAGGAAATCAACGAGTCTGTTAAGGCACTGCGGGATCAATCGGGAAGGATGCTTGGGCTGGCCGGTGATACTTCTCAGGATATTGACAGCGTAGGGCACCGGGTTCGTGAGTTTAAATCGCTTGTCGCAGCATTCGAGGATGAAGAATGAGCCAAGACTATCGGAAAGTCTTTATTCTCGACCAAGACATAAAACATGCCAATCGTCTTAGCAAACTGCTAACTCAGCAAGGGTGTCAACAAGTCGTACGATTCGATTCCGGTGTTAAGGTATTATCCGCCATTGCTCAGGGCGACTCACCAGACCTGCTGGTAACTGAGTTGGTAACCAGTGATATTGATGTGTTTACTTTGTTGCATGACCTGAGCTCTTCTTCGTTTGAAGGACAAGTGCTGCTTGTCAGTGGACAGGATGAACGGGTACTGGGGACTGCCAATGAGGTAGCGGTGTCTTTAGGGTGCCCAGTACTGGGCAGTCTGCGTAAACCTCTGATCGTAAACGAGTTACAATGGATTCTCAGGGAGCATAAGAAGCCACTGGCCATCAAGACGAGCCGCAGCATGGATAGCCTCAGCTGTTACGACTTGAAAAGGGGACTCCGTTCAGGGGCGCTCCTGCCCTACTATCAACCAAAATGGGATACAGCTAGGCGGCGTATCATAGGCTTTGAAGCCCTGGCGCGTTGGCGGGGAGAATCTGGTCTGATCCAGTCGCCTGCTACATTCATCCCAACGGCGGAAAAACACGGCTTTATCGACGAGTTCACGCATCGTTTTCTGAGAGTGGTTCTGGCCGACGTGCAACGCTTGCAAGCCGTAGACCCTAAACAGACTATGGCCATTAACTTTAGCATCGATACCCTGGAAAATCGTGAACTTCCTGACGTCTTGGAAAAAATGGCGCAGATTCTGGGGATTGCCCTTGATACCATCGTTGTTGAAGTGACCGAATCGCGATTGTCGCATGAGCGCATCAATTTGCTGGAGGTGTTAGCCCGCCTGCACCTTAAAGGGTTTAAATTGTCGATTGATGATTTTGGTACTGGCTATTCATCGCTCTATCGCGTTAAGGACATACCATTCTCGGAATTGAAGATAGATCAGTCTTTTGTTCAGGGCGCTTTGGCAGACAGCTCCGCAAGAGCCGTTATCCGATCGTCATTGCAACTGGCTGAGGATCTGGGGATGTCTGTTATCGCTGAAGGTGTTGAGGCAAAAGAGAATCAGGTTCTGATTGAGGAGATGGGTTGTAGCCTTATGCAGGGTTTCTTGTTCGCTAAACCTCAGGCATTTGAGAGCGTTCAGGAAATGTTAGTCGCTCAGGTAGCTGATGAGGCAACTAAACAGCAGCGCTTATCGATTTTATAGATTGGCCTTTTGACTGCAATAGAGATTTTTAACCAGCGTCAAGCCGACTGAAACTCAACGCTGGTTCACATAACCCAAGGTAAGACGAAATGGTCCGGCAGGTGTAGGCTCAAGGCTGGTTATGATCAATAGCCTCTGCAGTGGGCATCACGCCTGTAAGACCGAAAACATGGACCATAATGACAGGCCCAGTAATAACACACCCATGTTGCGATTGAGCAGGCGTTGGCCTAGCTCGGAAGAAATCAGGCGGGCGCCCCAGGGTTGGCTGGCGAGGAGGGCGAGCCAGATGGCATCGATGGCTACCCAGATCAGCGACAGCATTATGATGGTTTCAAGTGCGGGTGTATCGACCCAGGCTTGCAGCAGTGCCTGGAACGTGAAGGCTTCGAACCAGAGCGTTGCGGAGAGTGCCCCGGTGAGGATGACGCTGACGCTGGTGATCGGCCGGGTTGGGTGTCCCGGCTCGGCAATGTAGGTTTTGATCCAGTACCACATCCATAGCCAGGCAGCCATCATGGCACCAGCGAAAACCAGTAACGTTGGCCCCATCTCCCCGGATTTGGCCCAGACGGTCACCGCCGCTGCCATCAATCCGGCCTGGGTTAGCGTAATCAGCACGCGCCCCCGAATCAGGCGCCAGACTGGGCTGCCGCGTTCGTGTCGGGCGCGCACAAACTCATAGGTGTAGCCATCGGCCGGCAGTACCAGAAGCAGGCCGAGGGTGATGGCAATCAAGAGTGTAACAGGGTCGATACTGGTCATTGGGGCGTTCAGCGGTTAGCAGGGAAACTCAGCATAGCGAGGTAAGGCAGGCAGGGAAAGCGCGGGCTCACGGGTGAGCCCGAACCATGTGTCGTTATTCAACGCGCTCCCAGACCTGAGTCCGGCCGATAAGTGCAAAGCCCATAAAACCACGGACTTCCAGTTTGGCACCGTTCTCGATCACCTTGGCTTTGGCGCTGTATTCCTTGCCATTGGCCGGGTCGAGAATGCGGCCACCATCCCACTCATCGCCATCCTGCTCCAGACCCCAAAGAAACGTCATGCCTTCAATCGGCTGATCTTTGCGGCTGCCTTTGCAATCCGAGCAAACCGGATTGGGTTCAGACGGGTTCAACAATTCAACGATCTGACCCTGCAGTTCGCCGTCTTCAACCCAGACACGCACCAGGCTCTTGGCTTCGCCGGTTTCGTCATCAATGGTGCGCCACTGGCCTTCAGCCGACATGGATTCAGCCTGGGCCGGGGTGATGGCCAGCGCCAGTAATAGAGTAGTAACGACAGTCAGTAAAGATTTCATTGTTATTTTACGCTCCTGATTAATAGCCTGCGGTAAAGGTGAAGGCCTGGCGCAAACATAGCAAATCGTCAGCCAGTCACAAGCCTGGCCTGTCGGTTGATGATTCAGATTCACCAAAGCCCTCGCCACAGGGGCTGGAGTGCAAACCTTCGGCAACAGTCACCTCATAAATCGGTGGGCTCAGCTCAGGTTCAGGCGTCGTCGGTAACACAAAGCGGCGCAAAGCGGGCACGGGTTAGTTGCAGCAGGTCAGCCGGTGCCAGCGCGATGTCGAGGCCGCGTTTACCGCCACTGACGAAAAATGAGTCCATCGACTCAGCGCTGAGGTCAACCACAGTGGGCAGGGCTCTTTTTTGCCCGAGTGGGCTGATGCCGCCGACCACATAGCCGGTGGCTTTCTCTGCGATGGCCGGGTCGGCCATCTGGGCAGATTTCTTACCGTGTGCTCTGGCGGCGCGTTTCAGGTTAAGACTGTGCGTTACCGGCAGAATGCAGACACCCAGTGCCTTGGGGTCGCCATTAAAGCTGACCAGCAAGGTTTTAAACACCCGCCCGGGCGATACCCCCAGCGCTTTGGCAGCCGCGATGCCATAGCCTTCGCCACCGTCGGCTACACTGAAGGTGTGCAGTTCGAACGGTATCTTGTGGCGTTTTAGTAACTGCACCGCCGGCGTCATCAGGCGCGTTCCAGCATCCGGGCCATGGCGTGCAGTGACTCGCCGGTGACGCGCTTGGTCAGCCAGCCGTCCAGTGCGCTGGCACCCAGCGAGCGGTAAAACTGCCGGGCCGGCTCGTTCCAGTCGAGCACCATCCACTCCAGCCGGCCACAGCCACGTTCCACGGCCAGGTGGGCCAGGCTGGTTATCAGTGCTTTGCCAACGCCTGAGCCGCGCTGGTCCGGTTGCACATAAAGGTCTTCCAGGTGGATACCGGGCTGGGCGAGGAAGGTGCTGTAATTTGGGAAAAATAAAGCCATGCCAACGGGTTGGCCATCACGCTCGGCAATCAGGACTTCAGCCGCCGGCTGGTCGGAGAACAGTGTCTCGGTGAGTTTGGCTTCGGTGGCGACGACTTCATGCGAGAGTTTTTCGTAGTCGGCCAGTTCCTGAATAAACCGCAGAATGTGAGGCACGTCGCCGCGTTCAGCCAGACGGATGACGGCGCCGGAAGCGGTGGTGATGGGAGCCATGGTGAACCTCGTGATTGAAAGACGAATCCGAGTTTATAAGATCAGGGGGTAGGTTGTCGCGTTATAGGGAGTTCGGCAGTGCGAGAGGAAAGCAGTGATTGGTTATGTTCCCCAAGGCCCTTAGCGAAGCTCAGGGTGAACCGGAGTGGTGTGAATGGTCACCGTCTGATTTCCCGTTCGGGGTGAGCTTGTCGAACGCCCCGGGGGCGTCACATCAGCCCTGACGCAAGCGTTCGTTCTGGTTCAGTGGCAAACGAATGCGCACGCACAAGCCCCCTTCGGGGCGGTTAAAGGCCCGAATATCACCCTTGTGAGCGGTAACGGCGTGCCGGGCAATGTTCAGGCCGAGGCCTGCGCCGGAGTTGGATTGATCGAGCCGGTAAAAGGGGTCGAACAGCCGCTCCAGTTTGTCTTCCGGCACGCCGGGACCCTGGTCGCAGATTTCAATTTGAGCCTCGCCTTTGCGGGTGGTCAGGTTAACGCTCAGTTCTCCGTCTTCCGGTGAAAAACGCAGGGCGTTGCGGATCACGTTGTCGATGGCCGAATGCAGCAGTTGCGGGTCGCCCCAAAGGCTGACCGGGCTTTCAATCTGGTCGGTGATCAGAATATTGTGTGATTTCGATTCAAAGCGGGCGTCTTCAACCACCTGGCGCACCAGATCGTCGAGCTGCAATTGCGCCGGCTCCAGATGCTGCATTTCATTTTCAAAGCGCGACAGTTTAAGCACCTGAGCGATCAGGCTTTCGAGTCGGTCGCTTTCGCGTTCAATGCGGCTCAACGCGGTCTCGAGCCCGGTTGGTGCTTTCTGGCGAACGATGCCCAGCGCAACCTGCAAGCGCGTCAAAGGTGAGCGTAACTCGTGGCTGACGTTACTGAGCAACCGTTGCTGTGCAGAAACCAGCTGCTGCAGGCGCTCGGCCATTTCGTCGAAATCGCGACCAAGGTCACCGAGTTCGTCGGCTCGCTTGTTAACAGCGCCGCCGACCCGGGCATCCAGGCTACCGCCTGCCAACTGCCGTGAAACGCGCCGCAGGCGGGCGATGGGACGGGTGATCGACCAGGCCAGCACCAGCGCCATGCCACCGGAGACAAACAGCGCGAATATGGCGCGCAACCATTGGCTATCGAGCCAAAGTGGCAGATTGGGCGGCGGCAGGGCGGGCACTCCGCGCAGAAACAGGCGGTACATGTCGCCACCGACCGACATGGTGATCGGCCCCATCCAGGTTTCCTGGCGCCACTGGCCGACTTTCACACCTTCCAGTTCCATCATTTCAGATAACATGACCAGAATGCGACGCGGTGGCTTGGGGGTGCCGAGCAGATGATAGGTGTCGTCGACCAGATACCACTGAAAGCGTGACTCGCTGTTAAAGCGGTCGAGTTCGTCGATGATTTCCTGGCGGTCACTGGCAAGGCGGTCGATATTGGGGAGCTTGACCCGGTTTAGCAGGCCAATGTGCGACGCGTTGGGTGCGCCAATCTGGTACACCTGCGCTACCTGGTGCGAGACAAACGCCACGGCCAGTACAATCAGCAAGAGAGTGACCCAGAAGCTCAGCCAGATCTTGCCGAACACCGAGCCGAGCGGATTGATTTTTCGCCAGTTAACTGAAAATTTCATGGCTACAGCCGGTGTCCGGAAAGGCGGGAAACAGGTCGGTTACTTCGGGTCGACAAACAAATAGCCAATACCGCGAATGGTCTGAATTTTGGGTGTCTCGGTGACGGCCTGAAGCTTGCGACGCACATTGGAGACGTGCATGTCGATCGAGCGGTCATACGCCATGATTTCGCGGCCGAGCACTTCGCGGTACAGGTCTTCTTTGGGAACGGCCTTGCCCACGCGGGACATCAGCACGCGCAATACCTTGAATTCACTGGTGGTCATGGGCACATGCTCGCCCTCGCATTCGACTTCGTAGGTGTCGAAGTTCAGGGTGACGCCGTTGCATTCCAGAGTACCGCTGTCGCTTTCCTGCTGCACTTTGTCGAGTTCAATCCGGCGCAGCAGTGCTTTGATGCGCGCCAGCAATTCACGGTGACTGTAGGGTTTGGCAAGGTAATCATCGGCGCCCAGCTCCAGGCCCAATACCCGATCCATCTCCTCACCTTTGGCCGTAAGCATCAGCACAGGAACGGAGGAGTGATTGCGAATTTGACGCAGCGTTTCAAAGCCATCGATGCCGGGCATCATGACGTCGAGGAGGACCAGATCGTAGCTGTGCTCGCGCAACTGTACGATGCCATCCTCACCACTGTGAGCGGCACTGAGTTTGTAGCCTTCGGCATCGAGGTACTCGCCGAGCAGTTCGGCCAGATCGCGATCATCGTCGATCAGTAAAATATGAGATTCATTCATAGCATTCAGTGTCCTCTATCGTTGCAGCGCTGACGATACATTTTACCGCTCTTTTACAACGAGCCCGTGATAGTGCTCTTTCCCGCCGTGCCGAGCACCGGTACATGCTGTTAGAATACGGTTAAATTTAACAGGTGTCTTATGGAAGACGACGACGAATTCAAAATTTTCCGTCAAGAAATGAAAGGCGTGCGCCGTATACGCACTACACCGAGGGTCGAGACAGCCAAACCCGAGGTACCCGAACCCAGTTTGCTGCATCGGCGGCAGATGGCGGTGAACGTGGAGCAGGGTGACCCGAATCACCTGACGGAAGAAATCATCGACCTGGTGCACCCGCTCGATATTCTGGAGCACCGCACCGATGGTGTGGCCCACGGTGTCTACCGGAAGCTCAAGCGTGGCCAATACCCGATCGATGCCCGTCTGGATCTGCACCGCAAGTCCATGGCCGAAGCGCGTGCCGAAGTATATGGCTTCATTGCTGACTGCCTGCGCTACGATGTGCGTTCAGCGATGATTTTGCATGGCAAGGGTGAGCGCGGAGAGCCGAAAGCCTTCCTTAAAAGCTGTGTGAACACCTGGCTGAAACAAATGCCGCAGGTACTGGCGTTTCACTCGGCGCAAAAGCATCATGGTGGGGTGGGCGCGCTGTATATTCTGCTGCGTAAAAGTGATCGCAAGAAAGAAGAAAACCGGGAACGTTTTATGAAAGGTCGCACGGAATGATGGTCGGGCAGAACGCAAGGCGGCGGGCGTTATTAACCTGGGTTGCTGGTATGGCACTGGGGTTGAGCTCAGCGGGGTACGCCGATGATCGCTGGACGCAGGCGGGTGAAGTGTTGCTCTACGCCCTGCCGCTGACGGCGGCGACCGCAACTTATACGCTCGATGATCCGGAAGGACGTTCGCAACTGGCTTTGGCTTATGGCGTGACGCTAAGCACCAGTTATGTGCTCAAAGGCCTGATTGAACGGGAGCGGCCAGACGGAACAGATGATCTCAGCTTCCCCAGTTTCAGTGCCGCTTCGGCCTTTACCAGCGCGGCTTTTATTCAGCGCCGCTATGGCTGGGATGCCGGCTTGCCCGCCTATCTAGCAGCCAGCTACGTTGGCTGGAGCAAGGTGTATTCAGACCGGCATCACACGACGGATGTGCTTGCGGGTGCCGCGCTGGCCTGGGGCGTGAATCAGTGGCTGGTTGAACCGGGCTCGGACTCGCAGTTTGCCCTGGTGCCAACCAGTGGCGGTATGGCGTTGGCATTCGAAGTGAATTTCTGAGTGCCGGGTAGGGCCACCCTGCATCTGGCACGGGCTCACGGCAATCAAGCTGACCTTAACTGTGAAGGTTGAATTCAATGCGGGGAGTCTGGTCTTGCGAAGCCATTTCGTAGCGAGTGAGTATCTCTCGTCGAAATGGTGCCTGGGAGAGGATTTGAACCTCCACGGGGTTGCCCCCACTAGCACCTGAAGCTAGCGTGTCTACCAATTTCACCACCCAGGCTGAGCGGTTACGGTGTTAAAGCATCATCCGGTGAAATCTTGGTGCCTGGGAGAGGATTTGAACCTCCACGGGGTTGCCCCCACTAGCACCTGAAGCTAGCGTGTCTACCAATTTCACCACCCAGGCAATACCGGATGTGCCTACCGTCGGCAAGCAGGCGCGCATACTAATGAG
>JAGYIL010000003.1 GCA_018402545.1 Saccharospirillum sp.
ACTGTTCGGTCACAGCGGAGGCGCATTATAGGGAAAATCGACACCCGGTCAAGACCTTAGCCGGTCTTATTTACCGATATCGCTACCGGCATGGACAACTCAGGAATCCGCCAGCCAACAGTAATAATCCAGCAACGCCTGTGCCTCTCGCTCCACGGTATAGTTGGCCAACACTTTGGCACGACCGGCAGCTCCCATCTCTGCTCTCAGCTCCGGGCTTTCCATTAGTCTCTTCAAATGTGCTGTAAGCGCGAGACTGTCAGCTACTGGTATAATGTACCCATCTCGATCTGACTCTATTATATCCGGCCAGGCTCCAGCTTCGGTTGCAACAACGGCCGCTTCTGCACTCATTGCTTCAAGTACCGTCAAGCCAAAGCCTTCGGTACGGCTTAGTGCAGTGACGACTGACATGGCTTTAAAGTATTCGGGGATCTTCTCAAATGGCAGCTTACCAGTGAACACGACCTGTTCGGTCAAACCAGCGTGGTCAATTCTCCGTTGCCAACCCTCAACGAAGCCATTCTGCTCAGGCGTGATCTCGCCCACAATCACTACCGTCCAGTCGGGATAGTCCGACAGCAGCCCCAAAGCCGACTCCAGCAAAGTATCGATCCCCTTTTGCTGGCGAACCCGGCCAAATATGCCGATACCATAACGACCAGGAAGACCAAGATTTTGGTAGGCAGCATCCCGATCGGCAGCCGGAAGGTAGACTTTTGCGTCGATACCATGAGGAATAATTTGATCGGGCGGGGTCGCTATGTACCTGGCCGCCGCTTCACAGGTAGAAAGAATGCCGTCCATCCGCCCCATCAACCAGCGAGTAATCCATGACTTTCGCCGCTGGGCAGTCGATGTAAAAACGATTTTTAATGGGGCCAGAAATACATATCTAAGTAGCAAAGCCTGAATCATTTCGTTATTGCGACGGGCGTGAAAAACAGTGCTCCGACCTGCCAACCGGGATTGCCTGGCCCACTCTGCTGCCTCTCGAAGACTCACAGAACGAACATCGGCTGGGAGGTGGTGTGCTCCCAGCACAACCACCTCGGCCTTCGCTTTCTGCACCTCAAGAACTTGTAACATGGTGCTTGTTACCCCGGAAAACCTCGAGTTCGAATTACCCAGGATAATGTTCACCGCATTATTCATGCTTTTCTAACCCCGGTGCGCTTTGGCAAGGTATTCCTCCGATTGCATTTCCTGCAATCGACTGACCGTTCGTCTGAATTCAAACCCCAGCCGCCCGTCCTGGTACAGGGCCTCTATGCCTGCCTCTGCACTCATCAGCAGTTTCACATGCCGGTCGTAAAATTCATCGACCAGATTGATAAAGCGCCGGGCCTTGTCGTCATTTTTGCCATGAAACACGGGTACATTACTGATCAGCACAGCATGGAAACACTGTGCGATTTCAATATAGTCGTTCTGGCTCCTGGGGCCATCACACAGGGCATCAAAATCAAACCAGACGACATCTTCACACATTCTCAACGTCTTAATACTGCGACCCAGTACATCAAGCGGCTGTTTTTCTTCTACTTCTTCCAGGTCTGGCGCCAATCTTTCAAAGCTTGAAGCGAGGGATGCCTGGGCTTCCTCATCCGCAGGCGCATGGAAAATCTTCACCTGGGTCAGGGTTCGCAAGCGGTAATCGACACCCCCATCAACGTTCATCACCCGGGTATACTTTTTAACCAGGTCGATGGCAGGTAAAAACAGTGCCCGCTGAAGACCGTCTTTATAGAGTCCGTCCGGCGCAATGTTGGAGGTGGCAACCAGGGTCACACCACGTTTGAACAGGGCACGCAGCAAATTGGCCAGAATCATCGCATCGCCGATGTCAGATACAAAAAACTCGTCAAAACACAGCACTCGCGCTTCATGACTGATCTCCTCCGCCACACCTTCAAGCGGATTTGCCTTACCACGATGGTCTTTCAAGCCCCGGTGAACACGTCGCATGAAGTGGTGAAAGTGCATGCGCCGCTTATCATCGAACGGTAGGGTGTCAAAGAAGGTATCCATCAGGTAAGTTTTACCACGCCCCACACCGCCCCAGAAATACAGCCCCGTTACCGGCTCATTTTGCTTGCTAAAAAGGCGGCTCAGGCGTCCTGTGATACTTGCTTCGTCGGCCCGCTGAGCTATCAATTGGTCGTAAAGTTGCTGCAATGCCTTGACGGCTTCTTCCTGAGCCGGATCATGGGAAAAGCCCTCTTTACTAAGGTCGGCCTGATATCGCGTCCAGGGTGTGCTCATCCGGTGCTCCGGGCTGGGGTGTGAAGGGGTCGGAATTTTACGGGAACCATTTGCACAATCAATGACTGTCAGGCACAAATGTTTCTCACGCCACGCATTTTTAAAGGCTTTATACTGACATCACTGCCCGACGGGACACCACAGCAGGCACATCGCTTCATCTATACTGTGTCTGGTAAAAGGCTTAATGGAGAACACAATGCTGCAACTGGACTGGATCACTTTCATCATCATTATCGTCATAGCACTGCTCGCCGGTGCAGTCTTGAGCCGCCTGTGGGGCAAGGCGCAGGGAGAAGACCCCAATGGCCTGAAGCGTCAATTGGAAGATTTGAAGCGCCAGCATCAGAACTACCAGATCAACGTCACCGAGCACTTTAGCCGCACCACAGAATTGATTGACAATCTGAACCAGAGTTATGCCAGCATCCGTGACCACCTGAACCAGGGTGCCGACCAACTGGTCGCTCCCGAGTATCGCCTGGAATCGGCCCGTGCCGGCGGTGAAGACTTGCAAGATCTCGCCCCGCAACCCTCTGCAAGCAGCAGTGACTTTGACATGCCCAGAGACTACGCCACCAAAACCCCCAAAGACATTGGCATGCTGTCGGAATCCTTTGGTTTCACCCGGGTGGAAGAGGCTGCTGCCGAAGCGGGTGTGTCTCCTACTGGCACCAAGGCGGAAACAGCGTCTAAAAAGTCGCGATAGACCTATTCCCAAACGTTCTTAAAAGCCTAACAACAATAACAAAAAGCTTTGATATAGTTCGCCCAGATCACTTCTGTACTGGACGAACTATGTCACACGACGTATTTACCCATCTCAAACAGCTTGAAGCAGAGAGCATTCACATCATCCGTGAAGTGGCCGCCGAGTTTGATAACCCGGTCATGCTCTATTCCATCGGCAAAGACTCCGCCGTCATGCTGCACCTGGCTCGCAAGGCCTTTTACCCCGGGCACCTGCCGTTCAAGCTGATGCATGTCGATACCGGCTGGAAATTCAAGGAAATGTACGAGTTCCGGGATCGACTGGTGGAGGAGTATGAGCTCGACCTGATCGTCCATCGCAATGAGGACGGCATTCGCCAGGGCATTAACCCGTTTGACCATGGCAGCGCCAAGCACACTGACATCATGAAAACCCAGGCGCTCAAACAGGCTCTGGACCTGCATCGATTTGATGCGGCATTTGGCGGTGCGCGGCGCGATGAAGAGAAGTCCCGCGCCAAAGAACGTGTCTACTCCTTCCGCGACCGGAACCACCGGTGGGACCCGAAGAATCAGCGTCCGGAGCTGTGGAACATCTACAACGGCAAGATCAACCGTGGGGAAAGCATACGGGTGTTCCCGCTGTCCAACTGGACCGAGCTGGATATCTGGCAGTACATCCACCTTGAGTCCATCCCCATTGTTCCGCTGTATTTCTCCGCCAAACGCCCCGTTATCGAGCGTGATGGCATGTTGCTGAACGTCAACGACGACCGCATGAAGCTGCGCCCGGGCGAGGAAGTTCAGCACAAATCGGTGCGGTTCAGAACACTTGGCTGTTATCCGCTGACCGGCGCGGTTGAATCAACGGCGACCACCCTGCCCGAGATCATTCAGGAAATGCTGCTGACCACCACCAGTGAACGTCAAGGCCGCGCCATCGACCACGATTCATCAGGTTCCATGGAAAAGAAAAAGCAGGAAGGCTATTTCTGATTCAACCGACCGATTTTGTTTGAGCGCCAACTGGCTCCAGCGGCGCAATGCATGAGGAACACAGACCCATGGCACACCAGTCCGATTTGATTGCTCAGGACATCGATGAGTACCTGAAGCAACATGAACAGAAAGAACTGCTGCGGTTTTTAACCTGCGGCAGCGTCGATGATGGCAAGTCCACCCTGATCGGGCGACTGCTGCACGACTCGAAAATGATTTATGAAGATCAGTTGGCGGCAATCGAAAAAGACAGCCGCAAGTCCGGCACCACCGGTGAAAAGATCGATCTGGCCCTGCTGGTCGATGGCCTGCAGGCCGAGCGCGAGCAAGGCATCACCATTGATGTGGCTTACCGCTATTTCTCGACCAACAAGCGCAAGTTCATCATTGCCGATACACCGGGGCATGAACAGTACACCCGCAACATGGCGACCGGTGCCTCCACCAGCGATCTTGCGATCATCCTGATCGATGCGCGCTACGGTGTGCAGACCCAAACCCGGCGGCACAGCTACATTGCCAGCCTGTTGGGCCTGAAGCATGTGATCGTGGCGGTTAACAAGATGGATCTGGTGGACTTCAGTCAGTCACGCTTCGAAGAGATTCAGGCCGATTACCTGGCTTTTACAGAGCAATTGACGCTGCCGGACATCCGTTTTGTGCCCATTTCCGCACTCGACGGTGACAACGTGGTCACGCTCAGTGAACGCTCGCCCTGGTACCCGGGCCCAACGCTGATCGAGTTGCTGGAAACGCTGGAGATCAACCGCGACAGCGACCAGAGCCAGTTCCGCCTGCCGGTTCAGTACGTCAACCGGCCCGACCTCAACTTCCGGGGCTTTGCCGGTACAGTGGCCTCTGGCGAGATCAAACCGGGCGATAGAATCAGCGTGTTGCCTAGCGGTTTGGCTTCCACCGTAGAGCGCATTGTTACCTTTGATGGCGATTTGGACCGGGCGCATGCAGGCCAGGCCATTACGTTGACGCTGACCGATGAGATCGACATCAGCCGTGGTGATATGCTGGTCGGCGTCAATCAGTCACCCCTGGTTGCCCAGGCGTTTCAGGCCAAGCTGGTGTGGATGCACGACGATGCCATGGTGCCGGGTCGACAGTACGATTTTAAAGTGGGTACCCAGACGGCCACCGGCCAGTTCACTCGCCTGGATCGCCAGATCGATGTGAACAGCCTGAACACCATTGATACCGAAACCTTGCCCCTGAATGGCATTGGCGACGTTCGTCTGCAACTGAACAAGACTATTGTTGCGGACCCCTATCGCAGTCACCGCGCAACGGGTGCCTTCATTGTGGTGGACCGGCTGAGCAACATCACCGTTGGTGCCGGCATGATCGAAAGTGCCGCCGACGTATCAGACAGCCACCCGGTCAGCGAAAACGAACGTCGGGCCCGGTACCGTCAGCAGCCGGCATCACTGGTGCTGGCCGTGGACAATGCTGCCGAGCAGGCGGTGAAAATCGAAAGGGCCCTGTTCGATCTGGGTCATGTCAGCGCCATTATCCGGCCTGAAGATGCGCTGGCCGTCGCCCCTTACCTGGAAGCGGCCGGTCTGATCGCCATCATCGCCGGTGAATCGGACGCGCCGTTTGGCATTAAGATCAAGGATGCCAACCCCAGGGCAGTGATTGCGCTGCTGCGCGATGAAGGGGTTATCGAAGACTGACAGGCCAGCGACAGGGTGCCGGCATACGCGGGCACCCTGTCGGGTACCGGTTCCTACACCGGAATGGGCAGATCGATAAACTCCACCGATAAGCCAAACCGTTGCGCCAGGTGCAAGCCCAGCGCGGCCGGCCCTCCCCGCTCTGTGGCATGATGCCCGGCGGCGAAGTAATGCACACCACTTTCACGGGCCAGATGTACCGTCGGCTCACTGATCTCCCCGGACACAAACGCATCGACACCAGCATCGATGGCCTGCTGTAAAAAACCCTGGGCCGCTCCAGTGCACCAGGCGATGGTCTCGATCGGGTCTTCTGACTCCCCAATGTGCAACACCTCAAACTCCAACGCCTCAGACAATTGCTGGCGCAGGCTTGCGCCAGTGTGCTCGCTGTCAACGTCTCCCAGCATGACCAGGCTGTCGTCTATTTGACCGGTAACGTTCCACCCCATAAGACGTGCGAGCTGAGCATTGTTGCCAACCTCGGGATGAGCATCCAGCGGCAAGTGATAGGCGTAAAGATTGATGTTGTTCGCCAGCAAAGCCGCTAGCCGGTTGCGTTTGATGCCCGTCAGCGGCGCGGCCTCACCTTTCCAGAAATAGCCATGATGGACCAGAATGGCATCGGCCTGCCGGTCAATGGCCTCGTCTATCAGGCGCTGACTAGCGGTAACCCCGGTGACCAGTCGCCGGATGTCGGCCTTCCCTTCAACTTGCAGGCCATTGGGGCAATAGTCGCTGAACCGGGAAACCGCCAGATAGTCGTTCAGGTAGTCAGTCAGTTCGTCACGGTGCAAGGTCATGTTGATCAACTCTGCTCGAAAGAAAACGGAGTCTCAGTGTACACCAATTCGATCACCGCGCTGACCGTGTCCAGAGCACGATCGATTCAGCCGCCAGCGATAACACCCAACCCCGGTTAGCGGGCTTCAAACCGCCCTCACCGGCCTGATGTTGCCAGTCTTCCGCGAGCGGTAGCAGAGCATCAATCACCTCGATGTCACAGCCACTCCCCCGGTTTAGTGCAACCAGGCACTGTGAATCGGCCAGAACGCGGGCAAACACCATAACGTCGCCCACCGCATAAAGCGGCACCAGGGTGCCGCCTTGCAGGGCCGGCAGCTGTTTGCGCAGTTGAATCCAGCTTTGGGTAAACGCCAGGGTTTCAGAGTGCCATTCGGATTCGTCCCAGGGGAAGCAACGGCGACAATCCGGGTCATCGCCGCCCGGCAGGCTGATTTCATCGCCATAATACAGACAGGGCGTGCCGATGTAGGTTAGCAAGAACCCCAGTGCCATCCGGTATTTCGGCTGATGACCATTTAACAGCGTAATAAACCGACGCGTGTCATGGCTATCGAGCTGGTTTAGCTGGGCCAGTTGCTGGGCAAAGGGAATTCGGCTGCGAGCCTGCGCCAGCCAGTTCGCAAGGCCGGCAGCGTCCAGTTGCAGCGGATCGTAGCGATTGTCGCACCCGGCCAGAAAAGCGCGTATGGGGTGAGTGAAGCCGTAATAGTTCATCGCTCCGTCTTCCTGGTCACCCTGCAACCAGGACGTCGCCTCGAAAAAATGCTCGCCGAGCAGGTAGGCATCGGGATTTTCAGACTTGATCGCCTGACGAATGGTGCGCACGGTGTCAGCATTGTTGGCGGCACCGGAGCCATGGCCCATCATAT
This sequence comes from Saccharospirillum sp., assembly GCA_018402545.1. Classification (GTDB taxonomy): domain Bacteria; phylum Pseudomonadota; class Gammaproteobacteria; order Pseudomonadales; family Natronospirillaceae; genus Saccharospirillum. The sequence continues at coordinate 7,337 of JAGYIL010000003.1, forward strand.
GTACCACATCCATACGCCAGCCATCGATGGCATAGGGCTGCCTTAGCCAGTGCTTGATAACGGCCGAATCACCGGTCAGCAGATCATGCAGATTGCCTGGGTGGGCCATGTCCAGCACAGGCAAGCTGGCATGCCCTTTCCAGCTGACATAATCCGACGGCTGAGCTCCGGTGAAGACATAGCGGGCTCGCGCTTCGGGGTCGTTCCGTTGTGCCGCAGTAAACCAGGGGTGATACACACTGGTGTGATTGAATACGGCATCCAGAACCAACCGCATGCCTCGCCGATGAAGTTGTACCGACAAATCAGCAAGTGCTGCCTCGCCCCCCAGGTGCACATCGACCTCGAGGTAATCTTCAGCATCGTATTTGTGGTTGCTGCGTGAACTAAAGATAGGGTTCAGATACAAGGCCGTCACGCCCAGTGTCTGCTGCAGGTAATCCAGTTTTTGCACAATGCCTGGTAGATCACCACCAAAGAACTCGTTTCCGCCCTGTTCCGAATTTGGCCGCTCGCCCCAACGCCGGCGAATGGTCGGCGGCCCGCCCAGGTCGTCATGCTGTTGGCTTTCGGGGGTTAACCGGGGGTCGCCAGGGTGAAACCGATCCGGAAAAACCTGATAAAACACCTGAGCCGAAACCCACTCGGGTACGGTGTGATATCTGGAAATACGATAGACATCGGTCAGCGGAGGCATCGCTGTGCTGAGCCCGGAGGCACTGACCCAGCAGGAACGCTCCGGCCAGACCAGCTTGAACGCATAGAGCGTAAGGTCAGTATGGGGCGCCCAAGCAGTCTCGGCCTGATACCAGACCCAGCCGCTCTCTGACCGCACGGGTTTCATCGCACAGAGGAATTCCTCGTTGTCTGGTTCAGTTCGCAGATAGACGCTATCGGGCTGGTCTCCCCCCAAGGCCAGTGTCAGGATCAGGTGGGTATCAGAACGGTCCAGATACCCTCTAATGGCCTGGTGAAATGCGAAAACAGTCATTCGATGAAGATCCTCTGCCCTGGGTTGACCCTATTAGAGCAGAGCGTGGCAATAATTCGCAGAAGGAAAAGACAGGAGGGAGGAAATGGCGCCGGGTTCGACCCCCGGCACAACGGATACGAATCAGGCGCCGTGTAAATGCCGTTCTAGTGCGCGTAACAGTTGCTGATTTTCTGACTCGAACGACACCGTGATGCGCACACAATCGGCCAGCAACGGATGGCTGCCATCGAGTTTCTTGATCAGTATACCGGCGTCTTTCAGGGCGGCATGCAAGGCGGCCGCCCGGCCGGGGCCGGTGCGCACCAGTAAAAAATTGGCCTCGCTGTCATAGACAGTCAGTCCGGGAAGTGCTGCCAATTGCTGTTGCATCACATTGCGCTGGCGCGTCAACTCAGCGGTTTGCTGTTCGAAGACGTCAAAGTGCTCCAAGGCAAACTGCGCCGACAGTTGCGTCAGATTATTGATGTTGTATGGCAACCTCAGCTTGTTGATCTGCTCAAGCCAGGCCGGATCTCCAATCAGAATGCCCAGACGCAAGCCCGCCAAACCAACCTTTGACAGGGTGCGCATGATCAGCAGATTAGGGTAGTCGTCCAGCCAGTTCAGATAATCGGCGTTGGTGAAGGCGGTGTAGGCTTCATCCATCACCACCAGGCCCGGCGACGCTTCAATGATGCGACGCAGCTTCTCATCACCCCAGAGGTTGCCGGTTGGGTTATTGGGCTGCGCCAGAAACACAACCGCTGGCTGTTCCCGCTCAATACGGCTGAGCGTGAGTTCAAGGTCCAGCTCAAACTCGGCCGTCAGTGGCACACCGACATAATCCATGCCCAGAAAGCGGGCGATCATCCGGTACATAACAAAACTGGGTTCCGGCGCCAGTATTGTGCGGTCGGCTCCGGATACAGCCATGGCGACTAACTGAATCAATTCATCGGAGCCGTTGCCAAGCAGAATTTCCCAGCGCGGATCAATGTTCATGACGGTTCGCAGAGCAGCCTTTACCCCCGGCGCTTCCGGATGGGGGTATCGGTTCACCTGGGCATCCGCCAGCACGGCCTGCCATTGTGCAGTCAGGGCGTCCGGCCAGCCATAGGGATTTTCCATGGCATCCAGCTTCAACAGGCCGGCGGAATCCGGTACCGGATAGGCCGCCAGGCCAGTGATGTCGGGCCGTACCCAGCGGTGAACCCGGGTATCAATCTGATCGCGCAGCTCAGTCATCCAGACGCTTCTCCGCACTGCGAGCGTGAGCCGTCAGCAACTCGCCACGCGCCAGTACTGACGCCACTGCGCCCAGGGTTTTAGCACCTTGGGCTGACACGCCAATGATGGAGCTGCGTTTTTGAAAATCGTAAACCCCCAGCGGCGAAAAGAAGCGCGCGGTGCCACTGGTCGGCAAGACATGATTGGGCCCTGCACAATAATCGCCCAGTGCTTCCGGAGTGTGACGCCCGAGAAAAATGGCGCCAGCGTGTCGAATACGGGGCAGCCAGGCATGCGGGTCTTCGATTGACAATTCGAGGTGCTCGGGGGCGATGCGATTGATCAGTTCTACGGCGTCGCCCAGCGCATCCACCTTGATGAAGGCACCGCGCGCGTTCAGCGAGTCGCGAATGATATCGGCGCGCTCCAGCGTCGGCAGTAAGCGTTGAATGGCGGCTTCAACCGAGTTCAGATAATCGGCGTCGTGGCTGATCAGAATGGCCTGGGCGTCCGGGTCGTGTTCAGCCTGAGAGAACAGATCGAGGGCGATCCAGTCCGGGTCGGTTTTGCCATCGCACACCACCAGAATTTCACTGGGGCCAGCGATCATGTCGATCCCGACTTTGCCGAACACCTGCTTTTTGGCCGTGGCCACGAAGATGTTGCCCGGACCGACAATTTTATCAACCGCCGGTACGGTTTCGGTTCCGAAGGCCAGCGCAGCGATTGCCTGGGCACCGCCCATCAGAAAAACCCGGTCGATACGCGCCACATGGGCGGCACCGAGAACAAAGTCGTTCACCTTGCCATCTGGCGCGGGCGTGGCCATCACCACTTGGCGCACGCCGGCCACTTTGGCGGGCATGGCGTTCATGATCACCGAAGAGGCCAGCGGCGCGGTACCGCCCGGCACGTAAATACCCACCCGGTCCATCGCCGTCACCTGCTGGCCTAATACAGTGCCGTCGGCTTCGGTGTAGCTCCAGCTCTCGCTTAGCTGGCGCTGGTGATAGGACTCAACCCGCTCGGCAGCGACGCCGAGCGCTTGCTGTTGTTCGGCCGGCAAGCGATGGTAGCCCGCTTCAATGGCGGCTTTGTCGAGCACCAGCAATGACGCGGTGGCGACATCGAACCGGTCGAACTGCCGTGAATATTCCAGCAAGGCTTCATCACCCCGATGTCGGATGTTATCGATCACGGTCGCGACGGTTTGTTGTACGTCGGCGTCTGAAACAGACTCCCACGCCAGCAACGCATCCAGTTGCTGGTTAAAGTCACCGGCTGACGCTTGCAGGCGCCGTATCGTGATCTCGGACATTCGGTTCAAGCCTCTTGATTAGTACTAACTATGAGTGAGCGAGATTATGCGATCGTCTCTTTCAATCAGGCCCTGACGGCAGACGACTGTACGGCCGCCGCCAGCGTCTCGATAATGGGGTTGATGCGGTCGTCTTTCAATTTGAGCGCCAGACGACTGGCCACCAGACGGCTGCTGATGTCGGCAATATGTTCTTCAACCACCAGACCGTTGGCCTTCAGCGTGTTGCCGGTATCGACAATATCGACAATACAATCGGCCAATTTCATGATCGGGGCCAGTTCCATACCGCCGTATAGCTTGATCAGATCAACCTGGCGACCCTGCTCTGAGAAATATTGCTTGGCAACCCGCACAAATTTGGTCGCGACTTTCATTCTGCCGGCGACTTCAGGGGCATCTTTAAGGCGAGCAGTCATCAGCCGGCAGCGCGCGATTTGCAGATCAAGCACCTCATACATTTCTTCCGCGCCGTGCTCCATCAGCACATCCTTGCCCGCCACACCGAGATCCGCCACACCATACTCTACATAGGTTGGCACATCGGTGGCCCGAATAACGATGAACTGAACATCAGACCGGGTGGTCTCGAAGATCAACTTGCGGGAAGTATGAATGTCTTCAAGCGGCTCGATACCGGCCGCTGCAAACAGCGGCAGGGTTTCCTTGAGAATCCGCCCCTTGGACAGGGCGATGGTAATTTTATCCGGCGAAGTTGATGTCGCTTGAGGATTTTGCACTGCGTTGTCCTGTGTTGGATCCCGATTCCGGCGTCGGGCCTGGCAGCAAAGGGGTTCGCTGCCAGCCCTGATGGGACTCGGGCGGCTTAGCCTGTGACCCGTTTGATCGTCGCACCCAATTGCTGCAACTTTTCTTCGATGCACTCGTAACCACGGTCGATGTGGTAAATCCGGTCGACCAGCGTATCGCCTTCAGCGACCAGACCAGCCAGCACCAGAGAGGCAGACGCTCTCAGGTCAGTCGCCATCACAGGCGCGCCGGTCAACTTTGCGCAGCCGGTGATGACCACGGTATTGCCCTTGATTCGGGCATTGGCGCCCATTCGCTCCAGTTCATTGATATGCATAAACCGGTTTTCAAACACCGTTTCCTCAACGGTACCCACGCCATCGGCAATGGCGTTCAAGGCGGTAAACTGGGCCTGCATGTCTGTCGGGAAGGCCGGGTACGGGGCTGTGGTGATATTAACCGCCCGGACTCGCTGGCCATGCATGTCCAGTACGATCCAGTCGTCGCCCTGAGTGATCTCGGCCCCGGCTTCGCGCAACTTGATAAGCACCGAATCCAGTGTATCCGGGTCGACATCACGCAGTTTCACGCGACCACCGGTAATGGCCGCAGCAACCAGGTAGGTGCCTGCTTCGATGCGGTCCGGCAACACGGAATAGTCGGCTTCATGGAGACGCTCAACCCCCACCACCGTAATGGTGTCGGTACCGGCGCCGGTGATGTTGGCTCCCATTGCGATGAGGCATTGAGCCAGATCCACAACTTCCGGTTCTTTGGCTGCATTCTCGATGACCGATGTTCCTTCGGCGAGTGTCGCGGCCATCAGAATGTTTTCAGTACCGGTGACGGTGACGGTATCAAAGAAGATACGAGCGCCCTTCAGCCGGCCATCTGACCGGGCCTTGATGTAACCATCGGATACGTCGATATGGGCGCCCATCGCCTCAAGCCCGCGAATGTGCAGGTCTACCGGCCGGCTACCGATGGCACATCCACCGGGCAGTGATACATTGGCCTCGCCAAAGTGAGCCAGCAACGGGCCCAGCACCAGAATCGACGCGCGCATGGTCTTAACCAGCTCGTAAGGAGCCGTGCAATTCTTGATGTTTCCCGCACAGACTTCGACACTCATGTCTTCACCGACGGTGACATCTACACCCATACAACCGAGCAACTCGATCATGGTGGTAATATCGTTCAGGTGCGGCAGGTTGCGCACCGTTACCGGGTCTTTGGTCAGCAAGGTGGCCGCAATGATCGGCAGGGCCGCATTCTTGGCACCGGAGACACGGATTTCGCCATTCAGGCGACTACCGCCGGTAATCAATAATTTATCCAAGGTTCACTTCTCCTGACCGGACCATTCTTCCGGGGTGAACAGCGCCATAGACACTGCATGAATGTCACCCGAAGTGATTTTTTCATTCAGCACCCCGTAGACCTGCTGCTGACGCTGAACCGGGCGTTTGCCGGCAAAGGCATCATCGATGATCCGGACCGTAAATTTGGCGCCACCCCCATCGACTTCAATGGTTGCGCCGGGAAAGGCGGCGGCGAGCATGGCCTTAATTTCGTCTGCGGACATGGTACTTCCTGCTTGGGTATGAATGTAAAGGGGCGGGGATTATACGGAAAAACCAGCCAGATCGAAATGATCTGTGCCTCAAAACCAGGGCCGGCCTGAATGGCCGGCCAGCCCGTTACTGAAATTGCTCTTCATCGAACGTTTCAGCCGTCGTACGCTCCCATTCATCGATGGTGGCGTCCAGGTCTCCACCTGTATCCCGGTAGATCTGATCAAACTGGGATTTGAAGGTCACGCCCAGGTTAACGCCGTTCACGATCACATTCTGCATTCGCCAGTCATCCGCTTCGCGACTGTAGTAAACACTCTGCACCATGGGGTATTCCTGGCCATCCGGAGACACCACATTCAGGTTCACGCGGGTATTGCGTACGGTATTCTCACTGTCGTTTTCACTGGGCAGCAATTCGACCTCAAATGACCCAAAATTATAGAGGCCACCCGCATAGGTATTGATCATGCTTCGCTTGAATACTTCAAGAAAGCGTAATTTCTGTTCCTGCGTAGACGATTCCAGCAGCTCAGGACCCATGATACGACTGACGATAACGGTAAAACCAATTAAGGGGTCCAGTACCTCGCCCACTTCCTCCAGATAGGCCTGCCGATCTCCTTCACTGCCTTGTTCGCTGTATTTCTTAACCACCTCCAGCACGGCGTTGACACCGTCCATAACACTCTGCCCGGCAGACTTACTGGGTGTAAATGCCTGTGCCTGGCTGGCCACCAGCAAGATGCCAGCCAGCATGAGTGCGCGTACCGCTCCAATGTATTTCATAATAAAGGCTCCCGATGTCCCTTTTTTGTCCAGCCTACAGCTTAGGCCTGAATCCGGCCTGAATCGACCCCCCATCAGTCATAACCCTGCGTAAATAAAGAAAAAATTTGCAAGGAACTGCCGCTGAGCAACCCCTTCAGACCGGGAAGCATTGTGGTATTCTACCTACCCTATAACACAGGACCTAACAGCGTCCGACCGGACCAGGCAGCCTTAATACGATGAAACCAAACCTGAATTACCTGACGTCAGCCCGGCGCACACTTGATCTGGAAATCAAAGCACTGCAGGGGCTGACCACGCACCTCGACAGCGCCTTTGAACAAGCCTGTGAGCGGGTACTCGCCTGCAAGGGGCGTGTCGTGGTGACTGGAATGGGCAAGTCCGGCCACATCGGCAACAAACTGGCGGCGACGCTGGCCAGCACCGGCACGCCGGCATTCTTTGTACATCCGGGTGAAGCCAGCCATGGCGATATGGGCATGATCACCGAGGAGGATGTCGTCATCGCCCTGTCAAACTCAGGGGAAGTGGCCGAAGTCGTCACCCTGATCCCGCTGATCAAACGGCTCGGTGCCGGTTTGATCGGCATGACCGGCAACCCCGACAGCACGCTGGGGCGCTCGGCCGATGCCCATATTTATTGCGGCGTCGAGCAGGAAGCCTGCCCGCTGAATCTGGCGCCCACCTCCTCGACGACGGCCGCGCTGGTGATGGGCGATGCATTGGCCATTGCCCTGCTGGAAGCCCGGGGTTTCACCGCCGATGATTTCGCCTTTTCCCACCCGGGAGGCAGCCTGGGTCGCAAATTACTGCTGAAAATTGGCGACATTATGCATACCGGCCTGGAAATCCCGGTGGTGGAACCCGACACCCTGCTGCGCGATGCCCTGCTGGAAATGACCCGAAAAGGGCTGGGTATGACCACCATCATCAGCGCCGAAGGCGATTTACTGGGGGTTTTCACCGACGGTGACCTGCGCCGCACCCTGGATCAGGGCATCGATATTCTGACTACGCCCATCCGTTCCGTTATGCACAGCGGCGCCTACACCATGCACCCCGACCAACTGGCCGCTCAGGCGCTGTATGAAATGGAAGAACGCAAGATCACCTCACTGGTGATCGTAGACGCGGGCCAGACCGCGGGTGTGATTCACCTGCACGACATCCTTCGCGCCGGGGTTGCCTGATGGCCAACCGGCGCCGCACCCTGATTGTCGCCACCAGCCTGGGGCTGGTCGCACTCGCCATCTGGTGGCAAACCGGACAGGATGAAACCGCCGGACGGGCCCGGCTGGAATTGCCCGAAAACGCGCCCGATCTTTACATCGAACAACCGGATCAAACCCGTTTTGATGCGGCAGGCCAACCCGAACTGCGGGCACAGGCCGAGTCTCTGGCCTATTATGAAAGCAATGGCGAAAGCCTGATGACATTGCCGGTTATGACCGTGTTGTCCAGCCCTGACCAGCCGTGGCGAATCACATCTGACCAGGCAGTCCTGTTCAACGACGGCAGTATGAATTTTGAACAAAACGTTGAGGTTATCGAACAGCAAACACCGGACGGCATGCAGCTCTATACCGACTGGCTGCGGGTCGAGCAGAATGGTCGCTTCGTCACAACGCCCAGGCCTGTTAGACTGCTGCAACCCGGACAGGAGGCCCACGGCACCGGAATGGACGCCATACTGACCGGTGAGGATTCCGACATAACGCTCAAATCAGAGGTATCGATTCGCTATGACGCGAACTGAGGCAACCCGCCTACACCACCACCGCATCTCCCTGATGATGCTACTTGCACTGTCCTGCCTGGTTGTCCTGCCTGCCTGGGCGTTGCCGGGTGATCGTGATCAGCCAATGACGATCACCGCTGATGAAGGCAATTTCAAGAGCAGCCGGGGTGAAGCCACCTTCACCGGAAACGTTTATCTGAAACAGGGCACCCTGGAAGTCTGGGCGGATACTCTCGATGTGCGCCGCGACCCGGAAACCGGTGACATTACCTTCCTCGAAGCCAAAGGCGAACCCGCACGCTACCAGGAACTGCCCAGTGAAGAAGATGGCCTGATCGAAGTAAGAGGCTCGCGCATTGAGTACCGGCCCGAGGAAGACCTGATCATCACTGAAGGCAACGGCCACCTGACCCAGGCCGGCAGCGACATTGAAGCCGACTACATCCGCTACAATCTGTTGGATGAATCACTGGATGTGCGGTCCCGGCGCAGCACCGATAACAACGGCGATGCACCCCAGGCTACCTGGACCCTGCAACCCGGAGCGATGGACTGAATGGCGCTGCTGGAAGCAAAGAACCTGGCAAAGAGCTACAAGAAGCGGCCCGTTGTACGCGATGTCAGCCTCAGCGTTGAAAAAGGCCAGATCGTTGGCCTCCTAGGACCTAACGGTGCCGGTAAAACCACCTGCTTCTACATGATTGTTGGCCTGGTACCGGCCGATAACGGCGAGGTTCTGATTGGTGACAAAAGCGTCACCCGCCTGCCCATGCATGCCCGGGCCCGGCAGGGCATCGGCTATTTGCCGCAGGAAGCGTCCATCTTTCGCAAACTGACGGTACAGGATAATATTCTGGGCGTTCTGCAAACCCGCAAAGACCTGTCGCGCAGTGCGCAGAAACAGCAGTTGGAGTCTTTGCTGGGTGAATTTAACATTACCCATATTCGTGACAGCCTGGGTATGGCATTGTCTGGGGGTGAACGGCGCCGTGTCGAAATCGCCCGGGCGCTGGCGATGGAACCGGCTGTCATTCTGCTGGATGAACCCTTTGCCGGGGTCGACCCCATTTCCGTCGGCGATATTAAAGCTATAATCCATCACTTGAGAGATCGCGGCATTGGCGTTCTGATCACCGACCACAACGTCCGGGAGACCCTCGACATCTGCGAAAAAGCCTACATCGTGGGTAACGGCCACATCATTGCAGAAGGGACAGCGGAGGACGTTTTGAACAACGCCACCGTTCGTGAAGTGTATTTAGGCGACCAATTCCGCTTATAACCATGGCCAAAGGCACATATAACGCTCTATGAAGACCTCCTTACAACTGAAAATGAGCCAGCAGCTGACCATGACGCCTCAGCTGCAACAAGCCATTCGCCTGCTGCAACTGTCGACTCTGGATCTGCAACAGGAGATACAGGAGGCACTCGAAAGCAACCCCATGCTCGAGGTTCGCGAAGACGTGGACGATTCGGGCGCCGCCGACTCGAAAAACAGCCAGTCGGTTGATCAGAAAGCCACCAGCGATGCAGAAAACACCGCCAATTCCAACGACGGTGACCAACGCGAGTTGGAGATTGCCGAACACATACCGGACGACCTGGCTGTCGACAGCTCCTGGGACGACATTTACACCCACGCCCCAACCAGCCATGGCCTGCCCTCCGGTGACGACGACTTCAACTTCGAGAACGTCTACGGCACCACCGATTCACTCTGGGATCACCTGAACTGGCAACTGAACCTCACCACCATGACGGATCGCGACCGGCAAATCGCCGAGAGCCTGATCGAAAGTGTCAATGACGAGGGGTACTTGTCGTCAAGCCTGGACGATATTTTCGAAGGCCTGACCGCGCACATGGCCAATGAAGACGACCCGCTGGAAATGGACGAAGTCGAAGCCGTGTTGCACCGTGTTCAGCAATTCGACCCACCCGGCGTCTGCGCCCGGGACCTGGCCGATTGCCTGACCATACAACTGAAGCAAATGAGCGAAGAGACGCCCTGGCGCGACGCCGCCCTGACGGTGGTCAACAACTACCTCGACCTGCTTGCCTCGCGCGATTACAGTCAGTTGATGCGCAAATCGAAACTCAAGGAACCGGAACTGCGCGATGTAATTGCGCTGATTCAGAGCCTCAACCCCCGCCCAGGCAACCAGATTGAAAGCGGTAAAGATGAATACGTGGTACCCGACGTTATCGTTCGCAAAGACACCAAGAACAATCGCTGGCTGGTAGAACTGAATCCGGAAATTGCACCGAAGCTGCGGGTCAATGCCTCTTATGCGTCCATGGTCAAACGAGCCGACTCCAGCAGCGACAACACCTATTTGAAAGACCATCTCCAAGAGGCTCGCTGGTTCATCAAGAGCCTGATGAGCCGCAACGAAACGCTGCTGAAAGTAGCCACCAATATTGTCGAGCATCAACGTGGCTTCCTGGAATATGGCGAAGAAGCCATGAAACCTCTGGTCTTGCACGACGTTGCCGAAGCGGTCGAAATGCATGAGTCGACTATTTCCCGGGTAACCACCCAAAAATACATGCACACCCCGCGCGGCATTTTTGAACTCAAGTATTTTTTCAGCAGCCACGTCAGTACCGACAGTGGTGGCGAAGCCTCCAGTACCGCCATTCGCGCCATCATTAAAAAGCTGGTCGCCGCTGAAAACCCGCGCAAGCCACTGAGTGATTCGAAGATCGCCACCTTGCTGGGCGACAAGGGTATTCAGGTAGCCCGGCGTACCATTGCCAAATACCGGGAAGCCATGATGATTCCTCCGTCAAATGAACGTAAACGGCTGATCTAAATCAATGGAGTGGGCCGACCAATGCTTGAAAGCGGTCGGTCCAGGCGCCAAATTCTGTAATAGGAGCTAGACTGAAACAGGCAAAGGGAAATCGGATAACATTGCCCTGCGGACATCGCCTTATCGGGTACCGCAGATCCATCACTGCAAGAGGAGCGGACTATGCAAGTCAACATCAGTGGTCACCATGTAGAAGTTACTGAAGCGCTGAACGACTATGTCGGTCAGAAACTGGACCGGCTGGAGCGACACTTCGACCAGATTGGCAATGTACAAATCACCCTCAGTGTTGAAAAACAGCGGCAAAAAGCCGAAGCTTCACTCAACATCAAGGGCGCCCAGATTCATGCGGACTCTGAACACGATGACTTGTATGCCGCCATTGATATGATGGCGGATAAACTGGACCGTCAACTGCTCAAACACAAAGAGAAGACAGTTGATCGAATGCACGGGAATTCACGTTAATCATGATACCACTGGACCAAGTCCTGACCGTTGAACGCGTCTTTGTTGGCGCGTTCGGCGCCAGTAAAAAACGCGTACTGCAAACTCTGGCGGAACGTCTTGCCAGCGCAGTACCAGGCGTCACCGAACTCGATCTGTTCGATCAGCTGATTGCCCGGGAGCGACTTGGGTCCACCGGACTGGGACAGGGCATTGCCCTGCCCCATTGCCGCCTTGCCAACATCGACCGGCCCGTCGCCGCTCTGGTGAAACTTGATGAAGCCGTCGACTTTGAATCACCGGACCGCCAACCCGTCGACCTGATGTTCGCCCTGGTGGTTCCCGAAGCCGCCACCGATGAACATCTGCAATTACTGGCCGCCGTTGTAGAACGATTTAACGACTCCGAGACGGTTGCCGCCCTGCGCGATACCCGTGATCCCGATGAACTGTACCGGCTCTTCTTCAAGGGATTCTGATCACCATGGCGACGCAGGCCAAACCACACCGGCTCATACTCATCAGCGGTCGATCAGGGTCGGGCAAGAGTACAGTCTTGAACGCCCTGGAAGACGCAGGCTTTAATTGCATCGACAATTTGCCGCCCTCACTGCTCCCCGAGCTGGTGCGCTGGATGTCGGCCAGTACCGATCAGCCCAACACCGCCGTGTGTATTGATGCACGCATGTCGCCTCAGGGCATTGCCCATTTACCCGAGATTCTGGCCTCCCTGAAAACCGACCTGATCCCAGAGATTCTCTTTCTGGATGCCGATGAAACCATTCTACTACAACGGTTTTCCGCCACTCGCCGCAAGCACCCCCTGACCGATCAGCATCGTTCATTGGCCGAGGCCATCGCTCACGAAGCACAGCTACTGGCCCCGGTTGCGGCGCTGGCACAACTAAAGATAGACACCAGCAGTCTGTCGCTGCAGGAATTGCGCGACCAGATTCGCTCGCGCGTTATACGCAAGCCCCGCGGCATCGCCCTTCAGTTCCTGTCGTTCGGGTTCAAGCACGGCCTGCCCCGGGATGCCGACCTTGTGTTTGATGTTCGGTGCTTGCCCAACCCCTACTGGGACAAAGCGTTACGGGTCTATACCGGCCGGGATGAGCCCATTCAGGCGTTCCTGCAGCGTGAACCCGCCGTTACCGAAATGTTTGAAGACATACGTCGCTTTGTCGACCGCTGGTTGCGTCAGTATGAAGCGAATCAACGCGCCTACCTCACCGTTGCCATTGGCTGCACCGGGGGGCAGCACCGCAGTGTTTACATTTGTGAACAACTCTATGGTACCTTCTCTGCCAAGTATCCAAGCGTTCAGATCAGACACCGGGACATGGGGCACGACGAAGCGTGATTCAGGAACAACTGACCATCATCAACAAGCTAGGGCTGCATGCCCGGGCGGCGGCCAAGCTGGTCGGCGTCGCCGGTCAGTTTGAGAGCCGGATCGTACTGGTTAAAGATGGCCGCGAAGCCGACGCGAAAAGCATCATGTCCGTCATGATGCTGGCGGCGAGTCAGGGCACCGAACTGAACGTACGCATAGAAGGAGACGATGCCTCCGAAGCCTGGGGGGCACTGCTGTCCCTGGTTCAAAACCGCTTCGACGAACCGGAATAGCCGGTAATTGCAGGATTTCCGCGCGGTTATTGCCCTTTCCAACACGAACATCCCGATAGTTGCGGTTGCCGCTGGTGCCACCCTGCCCTTTCTTTTAAAATCACCACCATCGACCCGGCGCTGTCAGTCCAAGCTGCACCAGTCAGAAGCATCACATCGACTGGGTAGCTGGCCGTCCTCAGCCTGGCCACATTCTTTCTGCTTTGAACCCGATCGGGCAGTCACCACTGTAGAGCGCTCATGAGCCACCCTGAAGACGACAACATCGAATACGAACTGGTCAGCAAATCCGAAATGAAACGGGAAATGCACCGCTGGCAAGCCCTGGGTGAGCGCTTGCTTACGTTGCGTGCAGACCAGCTGGCCACCATTCCCATGACCGAGCGGCTGATTCAGGCGCTGGATGAGAGCAAGCGAGTCACCCAGCGCGAAGCCCGCCGCCGGCATCTGCAACTGATCGGCAAGCTGATGCGCGACAACGATGTCGATGCCATTCGCGAGGCCGTCGACCGTCTCGACCCCAGCAGTGAGGTGTATAAACGGGATCTGCAACAGGCAGAAGTCTGGCGTGAACGCCTGATTCGCGACGACAGCGCTGAAAACAACTGGTTCGAAACCTACCCGAACACCGACCGCCAGCCCTTCCGCTCACTGGTGCGGGCGGCACGCAAGGAGCAACCGGACGACCCGGAAGCCCCAATACGCGGCGGTAAGAACAGTAAGCGGTTGTTGCGCTGGATTAAAGAGACGCTGGCAGAAAAATAATCATCCAGCGTGATCCGGATACTGAGCGCTGACGTATCTTAGCCTGAGACTCCATCAACAGGTTTAAAAATGTCAGCGGCCAATGTAATCTCGATTCTTTCATCGAAAAAAGCACGCACTATGACACAGACGAGCCAAACAGCCGACGAGTGGGCGGATCTGCTCGAGGCCGTGGCCCGACGGCAGGACACCAAAGCCTTTGAGGCTCTGTTCAAGCATTTTGCCCCCCTGATTAAAGCCTTCGCGCTGTCTTCCGGCTTGCACAGCCAGGGCGATCACCTGCCTGAAGAGCTGGTTCAGGATGTCATGCTTGCCATCTGGCGCAAGTCGGCATCCTACGACAGACGCAAGGCGGCACCGTCAACCTGGATCTTTACCATTGCCCGTAACCAGCGTATCGACATGCTGCGTCGCCTGAACAAATACCGGGCCGACGTCTCTGCCGATGCGATCTGGGACCTGGAGTCCGATACCGAACTGTTTGGTGAAATCCGACAGTCGCGCATTCAGGACAAGGTAAAAGCGGGTCTCTATGAGCTTCCGGTCGACCAGCGCCAGGTCATGGCCAAGGTCTTTCTGGAAGACAAAAGCCACCAGGAGGTTGCCGACGAAATGAAGCTGCCCCTGGGTACCGTCAAGAGCCGGGTTCGCCTGGCAATGAAAAAGATGAAACTTTCGTTAGAGGCACTCGATCTATGAGTCAGTGGCACCCGCAACCCGATCAACTTGTGGAATTTGCAGCCGGTACCTGCCACACCGGCATGAGTGTGGCGATCTCTGTACACCTGCATTACTGCCCCCAGTGTCGTGCTGCTCTGAGTGAGTTAGAGAGCACCTCTGCAGTTCTGTTTGAACAGCAGGCGGCCGTACCGGTAAAAGATTCCGCTTTCGACCAACTGATGCAACGCATACAGCAGGAGCCTGCGACTAAACCGGAACCTACGCCCGTGTTGAGCAACCGCTTTCCCAAAGCGCTGGCCACACTGCTGCCTGCCTCGCTGGATGAGCTGGACTGGCGCCAGCCGATGAAAAACCTGCGCGTCAGTCACCTGATGACCGACGAAAGCGGCATGATCATTGGTCTGCACCACATGAAAGCCGGTGGCCGTGTACCGAACCATTACCACCGGGGTGAAGAAATCAGTGTCGTACTGGAAGGCGGTTTCTCAGACCAGCTCGGCTCCTACGGTGCCGGCGACTTTATCATGCGTACTCCGAGTGACACCCACTCGCCTCGGGCCGATGCCCACGAAGACTGCCTGATGCTCTCGGTCGTCGCCGCTCCGGTCAAGTTAACCGGCGCACTGGGCTGGCTTTTGAATCCTTTCCTGAAGCCCTGATCTGGCATCATCTGGCACCCAAAGAAAACCCCGGCTTTGCCGGGGTTTTTTGTTTAACCGGCCCGGTCAGATTGCCGGTCAAGCACTTCGAACAGCGAAAAATAGGTCAGCCCACTGTGCTGACTGAGCCCGATTTCACAAGTCCGGCTGGTGGAAATACCATAAAGGCAATCGCTGACCGACTCAGCCAGATGACGCAAGGAAGACGCATTCAGTTCCGGTTGCGAGAACCCCTTGTCACCGGCAAACCCGCAACAGGCCATGCCCTCTGGCTGCACCCAGTGCGGCGCCACCGCGTTCAACACCCGCTGAAAACTGGCTTCTATACCCTGTTTCTGCACGCTGCAGGTTGTATGAACCGCTACGCGACCAGTCTCGGGTTGAATAACCAACCGGTCCAGCAGGAACCGGTCAATAAAATCGACGCTGTCATAAAACTGAATGCCGCGTGCCTGTGCATCGGCCCGCACCCGCAAACTGCAAGGGCTGGTGTCGGCCAGCACCGGAAAGCGACCACCACTGGAGACTTCCCAGAGTTCGTCGACCAACTCCCGGCGCTGCTGCTCGGCCACGTCGACATGCCCCTTGGAATGAAACGGCTGGCCACAGCACAGGCCCCGGGTCGGCTGTGGCACCACCACTGCCAGCCCGGCCTTGCGCAGAACGCTCAGCGCAGCGGCGGGCACTGGCTGACGCCCGTCGCCCAATGCCGGGCCCATGACCTGGGTGACGCAGGCCGCCCAGTAAACGACTGTATCCATATCGGTGGGACGCGTCTGGCGTATGGGTGCATACACTGGGCGAGCAGCCCCTGGTGTTGTCGATGGCCAGAGCGGCGTTCGCCCGCTACTGAGTCGCCGCATTGACGCCGAATATCGCTCGAGCCGCTGCGCCCCGGCCAGGCGCTGTAACCCCTGGGCAGCCCACAAACTGCCGCGCGTGAGCGTGGCCAGGGTAGCAAAGTGACGCCCCATAAAGCGCGCCAGCCGGCCATAACGGTGATTGTTGCGCTGGCGCAGACTCAGTACCAGCTCCCCGGTGTTAATACCCACCGGACAGCGCAGTTCGCACAACCCCGTCGCTGCACAGGTGTCGATACCCTGATAATTGAAGGCTTTTTGCCACTGCGGATCAATGCCCTCGTCACGACTTTGCCGCTGTAACTCCCGGTACAGGGTGATGCGCTGACGTGGCGTCAGCGTCAGATCCCGTGACGGACACACCGGCTCGCAGAAACCGCACTCGATGCAGGTATCGACGATCGGATCGGCCGCAGGCAGGGCTTTCAGATGTTGGATATGGGCTTTGGGGTCATCATTCAGAATCACCCCGGGGTTGAGAATGCCAGCAGGATCAAATACCTGCTTGATGCGTTTCATCAGCCCGTAGGCATCTTCACCCCACTCTTTTACGACAAAAGGGGCCATATTGCGCCCGGTACCATGCTCGGCCTTCAACGAGCCTTGCAACGAGCCAGTCACCACTTCGGTGATGTCCTGCATAAAGGCATCGTAACGGGCAACTTCACCGGGCGCTTCAAACCCCTGGGTAAACACAAAATGCAGGTTGCCTTCCAATGCGTGGCCAAAAATGATCGCTTCGGTATAGCCATGACGATCAAACAGAGCCTGTAGTGCGGCCACCCCTTCCGCCAGGCGTTCGACAGGAAAAGCGACATCTTCAATAATCACGGTGGTACCCGTCGCGCGCATGGCACCCACGGCAGGAAAGGTACCTTTGCGCAGATTCCAGTACTGGGCGATGCGCAGGCTATCGCGGGTAAAACCGGTACTGCGCCAGCCTGACGGGAAGTGATCCAGCGCCGCCATCACCTGGTCACATTGACCAGTCAGTGCGTCGGCCATCTCAGCGCGAACATCCACCAGCAGCAAGCCGCCTGCTGGCGGTAACTGTCGCGCAAACTCAGGCAGGCCGGGCATGTGCGCCACCGATTCGATGGCACGCCGGTCGAGCAGTTCCACGGCATCTACAGGACAGGACCGCAAGGCGGTAACCGCCCGGGCACACAGATCCAGATCGTCAAACCCGATCATGATTGAGGCCCGATGGGGCCAGTCTGGTACGGTATTCAGGCTGACTTCGCTGATGAACCCCAGGGTGCCCTCAGAGCCCACCATCAGATGCGTCAGCATGTCGATAGGGTCATCAAAATCGAGCAGTGCATTCAGGCCGTAGCCAGTGGTGTTCTTTAACCGATATTTGTGTCGAACGCGCTCGGCCAGGGTGGTGTTGGCCTTCAGATCAGCCGACAGTTCGCCCAGTTTATCCAGAAAACAGCCGTGGCTGGAGCGAAACTCGGCAACGCTGCCTGGGTCCCGGCTATCAATGATACTGCCATCGGCCAGCACGACGCGCATCCCGGCCAGGGTGTGGTAGCTGTTATGGCGTGTACCGCAGCACATGCCGCTGGCATTGTTGGCGACAATACCGCCCATTTTGCAACTGTTTATCGAAGCCGGGTCCGGTCCGATCTTTCGACCATAGGGCTTGAGACGCTGATTCACGTCGGCTCCGATCAGATCGGGCTGCAGGTGCACCCGCTCTCCCAAGGGGTCGATGCGACAACCACGCCACTGATCGGTCAGAACCACCAATACCGAATCGGTCACCGCCTGACCGGACAAGCTGGTACCGGCCGCACGGAACGTCACGGGGACCTGGCATAGCTGGGCCTGCACCAGCAGAAAACTCAGTTCCGCCTCCGTTTCAACGGCCACAATCAATTTGGGGGTCAGCCGATAGAAACTGGCATCAGTACCCAGGGCAAAACAGCGCATCGGGTCGGTGGTCAGACGCGACTCAGGCAAGCGGTGCTTCAGTGCGCGAATAAAGCGATCAATCGTCATAACCGGTCCTGTTCTGGCGTTTGTTGTTATCAGTGAAGGGTCGTTTGGCAATTAAGGTGCCATGTCCGTCAACAAAAAACCTCTCCCTACAGGGCCCCCGTTTCTTAAAAGTGCGCCGGTGCGCCACAAAAAGCCGTAAACTGGGGAGCATCAACAACCCGCCTTTTTAAAAGTGGTCAGACCAATGACAATACGCAGGATAGACCGGCTCTGCCAGTTGCTGAACCAGCAACTGCTGGACGGCGATCTGAAACCGGGAGACAAGCTGCCCTCGGAGCGCCAACTGGCGATGCGCTTTGAAACCAGCCGGCCACTGGTCCGTGAAGCGCTGCAGCAACTTAAAGGGCTGGGCATCATCGAAAGTCGCCAGGGGGGCGGCACCTATGTATGCCAGAACTACGCTGAACCGGCCGGTTCACCTCTGTCATCTCTGCTCGGCCAACGTCAGGATCCGGTGCGGCTGAATGCCGAACTACTGGAATATCGCATCACCATTGAAGCACGGTGCGCGGCGCTGGCGGCCGAACGCGCCACCGTCGACGACCTGCAACGCCTGGATCTGGCCTACCAGCATTTGCGCAAGGCGCATCACCAGCGGGATCTCGACGCCGAAGCACAGGCCGACGCCCGGTTTCACCTCGCCATTGCCGCCGCCAGCCACAACCGCGTTTTTCTGCAGACGTTGCAGGGCCTGTTTGGTTTGCTCAAGAACAACGTCATCACCAACATCGGCGGGCTCAGCAGTCACCCTGATATCAGGGCGCGCCTGATGGGCCAGCATGCCCGCCTGTTTGAGGCTATCTACCAGCGCAAACCAGAAGCCGCGCAAGCGGCCATGGAAGAGCACCTCGCTTATGTCAGGGAATTCTCAGACCAGCTCAGCCGTGAACGCCAGCGCCTGAGAGGCTCTGGCTAGGCGAACGCTGCATCCACTGATGCTCGATGTCATCTTCTAGGTATCGATCCCCAACCGGCTCGAAGCCAAAGGATTGATAGAACGGAACAAGGTGCGCCTGAGCACCCAGCGCCAGGCCAGAATCGGGAAACAGTGTGGTCATGGCATTGACGGCTTCACGCATCAGCTCCCGGCCCAGCCCCTGACCGCGGGCATTGGCCCGGGTAACCACCCGGCCAATTGCTGGCCAGTCGCCAGCGACACCGGGCGGCAGCAGCCGGGCGACTGCCACCAACTCACCTTCCCGGTAACCGAGCAGATGCCAGGCCAGGTCATCCAGACCGTCGGCGTCCTGGTACGGGCAGTTCTGTTCCACCACAAACACGGCGGCACGCAGTGCCAGCACATCGTACAGGGTGCGCGTATCGAGCTGTTCAAACGTCAGGCATTGCCAGGTGCAGCCCTGACCGGTTACCGGTTCGTGAATCACAGCTGGCCCGCCGCTTTCATCCTGCCCAGGGTGTCGACAATGGCCTGGGTATGGGCATCGAACTCCACATTGACCCGGTCGCCGACTCTGGCTTCGCCAAAGGTGGTCACCCCCAGCGTCTCGGGAATCAGAAAAACATTAAACCGGTCGTCGCGGACTTCGCCGATGGTCAGACTGCAGCCATTCAAACCCACATACCCCTTGGGGAAGAGATAGCGCCGCTGTTCAGCATCAATGCCAAACCAGAGGATGCAATTATTCTCGGGGCGTTCAATATCCAGAATCGGAACCGTGTGGTGTACATGCCCCGACATCACATGGCCACCGATGTCATCGCCGAAGCGGGCCGCCCGCTCAACATTGACCAGGTCGCCGTCGCTCAGGTCTGCCAGGTTGGTGACCCTCAGCGTTTCCATCATCACATCAAAATAAGCACGCTCACCCTGTTGCCGGGTAACCGTCAGACAGGCACCGTTCAGAGCAATACTGGCGCCAATGGCCAGGCCCTCGGTCTGTTTGGCCGTCAGCGGCACCGACAAGGTCCATAACTGGGGCAAACGAGTCTCGATGGTGACCGGTGCCCGGTTTTGCACTATTCCTGAAAACATGAGATTCCTCGGGGGTACGAAACAGTCGCCTGTTTTAAGGCTTTCATACCCCAAAGGCAAGGGAGACCGGGCTAATTAGCCGCGTAAAAGGGACGTTGGTCGTATTCGGTCAGCTCGTTGTGAGTGATCATTTCCGTCAGCTCGCGAATGTACTCTTCTCCACGAATGGAGTAGCCCTCAAGCCCCCAGACCAGCATCAGGGAGGAGGCTGGTTCACCGAGATAGCGCAGCTCAGAGCGAATATTGCGCATTTCCCGGTAAGGCGGGTGGGTATTCACGTTCTGGAAATAGGACTCTACCGATTCGGCTACGTCTTCGAACAGCTTTACCTCATAGCGCTCACCTTCCGGTCGACCCGCTGGCACGAGGCCACAGCCTTCAGCAAAACACCACTGCCCGAACAGATTATTTCCTTCAACGGCAAACCGGCTGGTGCCCCAGGCGCTTTCATTGGCTGCCTGAGCGAGCACCAGCGAGGCCGGAATAACATCGACGCGGTTGAGCATCTGGTTGAAGTAGGCATCGCTGCCAGGAGTGTCCTCTACTTCGTAGTCACGCCCCAACTGGGCTAGATAGGATGCCTGCCAGGGCGCTGCCGTTTTGCCCTGAGCCAGATCAGTCTGCATCTGCAACAACCAGATGCGTTCCGCCACAATGCGCTGATTGACACGCTGAATGATGGGGTTCAAAAAATCAAAAAACACCTGTTTTTTGGTCGCAACGTCATCAATACTTGCCATGTCTGGCAAGTTTGAATCGACCGATTCCAGTTGCCCGGGCGCTTCCGCCCACACCAGAGCTACTGGCAAAACCAATAGCAGTAAAGTCGCGACCCAAATCCCTGGATTCCACATAATTGTTTCCGTCGTTTTAATGCCGTTAATGAATTTACAAGCCGCGTGAGTATAGAGTGACCTGTACGATAATCAACCAACACTCACTCAGACCACAGAGGGTTCGAGGTAGCTTGACGTATCGGATCACTTGACTTTCCCCCTGCGGGAAGGTCTAAACACTGTCAGAAAGGCTAATCAGGAAAGAGTAAACCACGATGAACAAACCAAGCCCCGCCCTCTGGACCCTGATCGCCATGCAGGCGCTGTCAATGTGTGCGCCGCCCATGGTGATTCTGATCGGCGGCCTGATCGGAACCCAACTCGCGCCCAATCCGCAACTGGCTACCCTGCCCCTGTCGATACTGGTCATCACCACTGCCTTCAGTACCTTCCCGACCGCCATGATCATGCAACACCTGGGTCGGAAGAAGGGCTTTCTCATCGGTAACCTGGTGTCGCTGGCGTCTTGCGGCATTGCCATTGTGGCCATCTATGCCCAGAGCTTTGTACTGTTACTGGTAGCGACCGGCGGCCTCGGCTTCAACATAGCATTTGTAAACCAGTTTCGCTTTGCCGCCATGGAGCGAGTGGCACCTGAACACCAGGGCCAGGCTGTTTCCTGGCTGCTGCTTGGTGGCATATTCGCGGCCCTGGTTGGCCCGGAACTCGGTGCCCTGGGAGAATCTCTGCTGGGTGTTCCCTACGCCGGTGCCTTCCTGTTGCTGGCAGGCGTGTTGCTGGGGTCACCCTGTTGCTGGTGTTTGCCTACCGGGATTTGCCCTACCAGGCGCCTGTTAAACAGTCGGTCGGTCGGCCCTGGGGTTCCTTGCTGCAACAGCCGGTACTCTGGCTGGCCCTGCTGGCCGGAGCGATATCCTACAGCGTGATGACGCTGGTGATGACGGCAGCACCGCTGAGCATGCACGATATGGATCAGCACAGTCTGCAAGCCACCAACACCGCCATCCAGGCGCATATTCTTGCCATGTTCCTGCCCTCACTGGCGACCAGTTGGCTGATCCAGCGTTTTGGACCGGAGCGATTGCTGATGCTTGGGCTGTTTATTTACGCCCTGATGATCATTGCCGGTCTCAGCGGGCATGGTGTCAGTCATTACACCACCAGCCTTATCCTGCTGGGCGTGGGCTGGAATTTCCTGTTTGTCTCGGGCACGACACTGCTGCCCAGAGCTTATGAGGACCCGGAACGGTTCAGAGTTCAGGCGGTAAATGAATTTCTGGTGTTTGGTGCCCAGGCACTGGCAACCCTAGGCGCAGCCTGGTTGCTGTTCCGGTTTAGCTGGGAAATACTGCTGTATGCCACGGCGCCGGCTCTGGTGGTATTGTCAGCCACCCTCCTCTGGCACAAGCTCAGTTTAAAGGCCACACACCACAACACCCAGGCTGGCTCGGCTTAACGAGGCCCGGAAGTGCTTAAAAAAGAATCTTATAGCGCTGTATCAGAACAACACAGGCGTGAGGCCCGCTCCCGGGGCCTCTGTTTTCAGTGAGACAGCATCGGGCGTTACCGCCGGCGACGGGTCTCGTCCTCTTTCACCCGGATAGGTTCCGGCTTTACTGCCGTACCCTGGCTGTATACCCGCCAGGCAACAGCCCCCAGCAACATCGTCAACAACAGTACGGTCATCGTTTAACCCTCATATCGGGTGCATTTGCCAACCCGGGTTGGCCCTATCACCTTGGGTGATCAGCTGAAGTATAGCCTTATTGAACCCGGCGACCAGTCAAAACCCATGTCGTTGTCGTGTAAATGCCATCAGATTCACAGTAACGGCGCATTCTAACTGCGTTTCGACGGGCCCGATGCCGGAAACGCGATAACCGGCCCGCCCTTACTGTCGCTTATTTTAGCGACGCCTTCCTGCTCAACCTCATCAATGCGGGTAATGGAGTGCATCGGAATGAAGCTGCGCTTTACACCACTGAATTCTTTTTTCAGCCGTTCTTCACCCGGATCCACCAGCAACTGGCTGCGCTCGCCAAAAATCAGCTCCTCGATCTCGATAAAGCCATACAAGTCACTTTGATAGACCTGTTCACAATACACTTCGTACACCTTGTCCTGATTAATAAAGGACACTCTGTAAATGGCCTTGGGTTGTTTCATTGCCGGGTAACGTCCTGACTGATGCATAGGATTCACAACAGCGGAGCACCAGTGCCCGCTGCCTCATTCGTCCCAGCAATATGGGCTCCGCGGAGGTCTTATTCAATAGCCAGTGGCATTGTGCCTCAATCTGCCTGAATTCTGTGCACCGGATGGTTGGGTCGGGGGCCGGTTATGCGTATAATCTGCGCCCCTTTTGAGCGTCGGCTTTGCTGGTGCTTCTGATGACTAAAACTGCAGGCTCATGACCAAAAAACTCTTTATCAAAACGCACGGCTGCCAGATGAACGAATACGATTCATCGCGCATGGCCGACCTGTTGGGCGACAGCCACGGTTATACCCTGACCGACAACGCCGATGAGGCCGACGTGCTGCTGCTGAACACCTGCTCCATTCGCGAAAAAGCGCAGGACAAGGTGTTCCATCAGCTGGGCCGCTGGAAAAAGCTGAAAGCCAAGAATCCGGACCTTAAAATCGGGGTTGGCGGCTGCGTGGCCTCCCAGGAAGGCCAGGCGATATCCGACCGTGCGCCTTACGTTGATATGATTTTTGGTCCCCAGACCCTGCATCGACTGCCGCAAATGCTCGATGCCTCCTCAGGCCAGGTCGCCAACGCCGCCGGCAACCGCATTGCCATGGTCGACGTAACCTTTCCGGAAATCGAGAAATTCGACCACTTGCCCGCCCCGAAAAGCGACGGTGTAACGGCCTTTGTTTCCGTCATGGAAGGCTGTTCCAAATACTGTACCTTCTGCGTCGTGCCTTATACCCGGGGCGAGGAAGTCAGTCGCCCGTTCGATGACGTTATTACCGAAGTCGTCCAGCTAGCGGAACAGGGCGTGCGGGAAATCAATTTCCTGGGCCAGAACGTGAATGCCTACCGCGGCCCGCGCCACGACGGCGGCGAAGCCGACCTGGCCGAGCTGATCACCCTCGCTGCCCGTATCGATGGTATCGATCGTATCCGCTTCACCACCAGCCACCCGGTCGAGTTCACCGACTCGCTGGTCGACGCCTACCTCGACGTACCGGAGCTGGTCAGCCACCTGCACCTGCCGGTACAAAGCGGCTCGGACACCATACTAAGCGCGATGAAGCGCGGCCACACCGCAGCGGAATACATCGAAAAGATGGAACGCATTCGCGCCAACCGCCCGGACATCAGCTTCTCGTCCGACTTCATCATCGGTTTCCCGGGCGAAACCGAGGCCGACTTCGAAGCCACGATGAACCTGATTCAGACCATCGGCTTCGACCACAGCTTCAGCTTCGTCTACAGCCCGAGGCCTGGCACACCAGCAGCCAGCCTGGAAGACACAACGCCCGAGGCCACCAAAAAACAACGTTTGGCCATTCTGCAAGACAGAATTATCCAGCAGGCGGCTCAGATCAGCCGTCGCATGGTCGGCAGCACCCAAACCATACTGGTCAGCGAGCGCTCCAAGCGCAACCCGGCCGAACTGCAGGGCCGCACAGAGAACAACCGACCAACGTTCTTTGAACATAACGACGACGAATTGATCGGAAAGTTCGTGCAGGTCCGTATTACCGAGGCCTTCGCCAACAGCCTGCGCGGCGAGGTCATCAATACTGACCTGGCATATTGAGACTCGGTGGTTGAACCGAAGGTTGAGCCTAACTCGAGACATGAGTCCGTGTCGGGCACCGGGTTGGCCTATCAGGGGTCGGCGTGGACCCATCCATGGGGCCTAGACCGCAGCATCCTTGCTGCGGACTTCCCCTGATAGGCCAACCCGGCACCCAACACTTACCCTGTGGTAATTGTCATTTTCTTCGGAATACTACGTAGAGTTGTAAGATTACGCACAGTACGAGTGGCGGTTGCCGGTGGTGCCTCTGCGGGGGAGTCCGCAGCAGGGATGCTGCGGCCTAGGCTCCACGGACGGATTCACGCCGACCCCGCAGAGGCACCACCGGCGGCCGACACGGATTCCGGCACAAAGGTGAAATTAACGAATACAACGGTGGCTGAGTAACAATTAGTTACCACGGTAATCGACTTTTTGACATGGCAGGGATGCGGCGTATTCTTAGCCTATTCTGCTGATTGCAGCGCAACGTGAGAGGAACCAGAACACTTTGACTACCCCGTCTAATCTTGAGGCTGCGACAGCAGCGTCCGATCTGCGGCAATTTGAGCTGCAACCCGATAATCCCCAGCGACTGGCCAGCCTGTGCGGCCTGGCCAACGACAACCTCCGGCAGATTGAAGATCGCCTGGACATTCGCGTCAATAATCGTGGCAATCGCTTCGAACTGGCCGGTGACGGTGGCAGCGTTGCAGCGGCCGAAGACATCATCAAGCGGTTGTATCGGGAGACAAAGGGTGGCAAGGACTTACTGCCCGATACGGTGAACCTCTATTTGCAGCAGTCCGAGGTCGAAACCCTGAGTGAGCAGGAAGGGGCGCAGTTGCATGAGCACAAACTCTACGTGCTGCACACGCCCAAATCCGTAGTCAAACCGCGCGGTCCCAATCAGCGGGCCTATGTGCACAGCGTGCTGACCCACGACATTAACTTTGGCGTTGGCCCGGCCGGTACCGGCAAGACCTTTCTGGCCGTCGCCTGCGCCGTGCAGGCGCTGCAGAAAGACCAGGTCAAACGCATTATTCTGGTCCGCCCTGCGGTGGAAGCGGGTGAAAAACTGGGCTTTCTGCCCGGGGATCTTAGCCAGAAAGTCGACCCCTACCTGCGCCCGCTTTACGACGCTCTCTATGAGATGCTCGGTCTGGAAAAAGTCGATCGCCTGATTGAACGCAACGTAATTGAAGTGGCGCCTTTGGCCTACATGCGTGGTCGAACGCTGAGCAATGCGTTCATTATTCTTGACGAAAGCCAGAACACCACCAAGGAACAGATGAAAATGTTCCTGACCCGTATTGGCTTTGGGTCAACGGCTGTCATCAACGGTGACCCGACTCAGGTCGACCTGCCACGTGGCAATCAGTCTGGTCTCGCCCATGCCCTTAAAGTCCTCGATGGTGTCAGCGATATCAGCGTGACCCGCTTTGGTTCCAAAGACATTGTGCGGCACCCCCTGGTGCAGCGCATTGTCGATGCCTATGACGCGCACGGAGACAGCTGACCGCCGCCATGAACGCTCACCCGGCTTTAGCGGCCGTCGTCGATCTGGATCTCCAGATCGCGTCCGATGCCGCAGACCTGCCCGCTTTCGATGACCTGCTGCTCTGGGTCGCCGCGGCTCTCAATGGCGAACAAGACGCCGCCAGCCTGACCATTCGCCTGGTTGATGACCCGGAAAGCCAGCAGCTCAACCATGACTACCGGGGCAAGGATGCACCTACCAATGTACTGTCGTTCCCGTTTGAACTACCACCGGGCATAGACGACCCTGAAGTTAAGGCCCTGCTCGGCGACCTGATCATATGCGCGCCCGTGGTGACCCGCGAGGCGGCTGAACAGGGCAAGCCTGTTGCACATCACTGGGCGCACATGGTGGTCCATGGTACCTTGCATTTATTGGGGTACGACCACATTGACCCGGCTGAAGCAGAGATCATGGAATCACTGGAGCGCCGCATTCTGGCGACGCTCGACATCCCCGACCCTTACTGGCTTGAGAACCACTTGCCGACCGGCACCCCCCCCCTATAATGGGCGGACTGATCCGGGAACCATTTGCAGAGGACACGCACTAGCATGAGCGACGAACGACCCACGAGTAGCAACCCCGGTAGGAAATCCTGGCTGGAACGCCTGTCGGATGCCTTCACCGGGGAGCCCAAAGATCGCGACGATTTGCTCACTATCCTGAACAGCGCTCAGGAAAACGACATTCTGGACAACGAAGCCTTCAAAATCATCGAAGGCGCCCTTAATGTCTCGGACATGCACGTCAGGGATATCATGATCCCCCGTTCCCAGGTGGTCAGCCTGGAAACCAACGACAGCATTCAGCACTGGCTGTCGCTGATCGTTGAGTCCGGACACTCCCGTTTCCCGGTGCTCGGTGAAAACTCCGACGAAGTGGTAGGGGTGCTGTTGGCCAAAGATCTGCTTGGCCTTGGCCTGCAAACAAAGTTTGATCTGGATGACATGAAAAAGCGGTTGAACACCATCATCCGCAACGTCAACTTCGTGCCGGAAAGTAAGCGCCTCAACGTCCTGCTCAAAGACTTCCGCAGCAACCGCAACCACATGGCGGTGGTGGTTGACGAATACGGGCAGACCGCGGGCCTGGTCACCATTGAAGACGTGCTCGAAGAAATTGTCGGGGAAATTGAAGACGAACACGACGACACCGTCGATGCCAACATTCGCCCCAACGGCAATGGCGGCTTTCTGGTTCAGGCACTGACCCCGATCGAAGACTTCAATGAGCATTTCTCGACCGAACTCAGTGACGAGGAATTCGACACCATCGGTGGCATTGTCATGCATCAGTTTGGCAAGGTGCCCCAGCGTGACGAGTCCATCACTCTGGGCGAGTTGCTGATTAGGGTCGTGAATGCTGATAACCGCAGGGTTCGTGCCTTTGAGGTGAACCGACTGCAACCCGAGACCGACTGATTCCAGCGGGTCCGTCATCCGGACCCGCCCTCCCATCTGATTTGCCAGCCCGCCCGATTGGACATCCCGGTTCAGAGCACTAAAGTGTGTGCAAACCTGACCAGTGGAGTTGTTGCCATGCGCATCGAAAAAGACAGCTTTGGCGAAATGTCCGTTCCCGACGACGTACTGTACGGCGCCCAGACCGCCCGGGCCTTGTCCAATTTCGGACTGTCCGGCGAGGTAATGCCACCTCGCTTTATCGAGGCCTGCCTTGCCATCAAGGCCGCCGCTGCGGGGGCCAACGCAGAATTGGGGATTATCGCAGACGACAAGGCAGCCGCCATTCAGAACGCCTGCCTGGAAGCCCGCAAACACAACAATGGCCACCAGTTCCCGGTCGACGTATTCCAGACCGGCTCTGGTACCAGTACCAACATGAACGTCAACGAAGTCATCGCCCACCTGGCGGCAACAGCCAGCGGCCTCGACATCAGCCCCAACGATGACGTCAATGCCAGCCAGAGCAGCAACGACACCATTCCTGCGGCGATTCAGATCAGCACGGCTCTCGCACTGGAAGAAAGCCTGCTACCGGCCATCACCGCGCTTAAAAACAGCCTGAGCCAGCAGGGCGATGCGCACAGAGATGTGGTCAAAACCGGCCGCACCCACCTGATGGATGCAATGCCGCTGACGCTGGAGCAGGAGTTCTCGGCATGGATTGAAGCGCTGGACAGCTGCCAGCGTCGTATCAATCAGTGTCTGCCCAGACTCAAGGCCCTGCCCCTGGGCGGAACTGCCATCGGCACCGGCATCAACGCCCCTCAGGGCTTTGCCGAGCTGGCTTGCCGGCATCTGAACCTACAGATCGCCAACGATTTTTGCCCGCACAACAACGCCTTCTACGGCATCAGCACCCAGGATGTCTCGGTTGAGGCGTCGGGTTTGCTAAAAGGGCTGGCGACCAACCTAATCAAGATCAGCAACGACCTGCGCTGGATGAACAGCGGTCCGCTGGCCGGCCTGGGGGAAGTCGTGCTGCCGGCTTTACAGCCGGGTAGCAGTATCATGCCAGGGAAGGTCAATCCGGTGATTCCGGAGGCCGTGCTGATGGCCTGCTACCAGGTTATCGGACACGACACGGCCATCACGCTGGGCGCCCAGTCCGGCAATTTTCAGTTAAACGTTAGCCTGCCGCTGATCGCCCGCAACCTGCTCTACAGCATTGCGCTGCTGAGCCAAAGCTGCGAACACCTGGCGCACAAGGTCATCGATGATCTGAAGGTGAATCATGAGGCCCTGTCCGGGCCGCTGCACCGCAACCCGATTCTGGTCACCGCATTGAATCCGGTTCTGGGTTATCTGAAAGCAGCGGAGATCGCAAAAATAGCGTATGCCGATAACCGGCCCATCCTCGAGGTCGCCCTGGAAAAAACCGACCTGAGCCGGGAGGAGCTGGAATCCCTACTCGACCCGGCCCGTCTGGCACACCCATACCGGCAAACCGACTGAACGGTCAGTCCTCGGTGCGGTGATGCCCTTCAATGGTCCCGAAGGGCCGTGTCAGCACAATAAGACGCGGCAGCAGGGTCAGTGAACCCAGCAGAGCCACGGCCATCGCCAGGGCGGTTAGCAGCCCAAAATACAGGGTCGGGCGGAAATTCGACATCATCAGAATGGAGAAACCCAGAATGATGGTCAGGGAGGTATAAAACATGGCCTTGCCAATGGTGTTGTGGCTGCGCGACAGCGCCCGCACATAGTCACCGTCTTTGGCGAATTCACGCTTATACCGAACCAGGTAATGGATGGTGTTATCAACAGCCATCCCGATGGTAATGCTGGCAATGGTGATGGTCATCATATCCAGCGGTATACCAAACCAGCCCATGATGCCGAGCACAAAGGTCGCCGCCAGCAGATTGGGCGCCATTGCCAGCAAGCTGAGCTTGAAGCTTCGGAACAGAATTAGAAACATCAGCAGAATGCCCAGAAACACCACCCCCAGTGTCAGAATCTGAGAGCCAAACAGGCTTTGCAGCATGTTGTTGTACAACACCATCATGCCGGTCAGCTGGATCTGGCCCGGCTCAAAGCCCAGCTCTTCAACGGCATCCCGTTCGATCCGCTCCAGAAAGGCGTTGCGCTTCAGGCCATCCATTGAATCCAGAATGCGAACGTTCAGCCGCGCCTGGTTATGCTCCACCGAGACATAGGGATCGATTACCAGATCCCGAAATTCGCTGGGGATAACGGTATACAGCAACGCCAGCTGGACGTTCGTCAGCGCCTCATCGTCGTTGAAGCCTTCGGCGATTTCGATCATGGTAGCCAGCGACAGGACCTTGCCGGTTTCTGGCTGTTCATCGAGATAACGGTGCATCGCCTTGATGCGTGCCACTTTTGACTGGGTGTACCAGTATTTCTCAGGGTCATCTTCAGCCCCAAAGTCGTCGCTGAAACTGCCTACCGACGCACTGCCACTGCCAAAGCCCTCGTCGACGAATCCATCGTCTTCGGCGAAACCTTCATTTACAAACCCTTCGTCAACAAAGCCTTCCGGTTCCTCCTCAGCTGGTTGGCTGGCAGAACCCCGCTCCGGTACGTCCTCGAAATTAATCAGCACTTCCAGGGGCGTCGTGCCACCCAGACGCTCGTCGATGACCGTCATGCCCTGGTAGATGTCTGTACTCTGATCGAAATAATCGATGAAGCTGTTTTCGACGACCAGTCGGGTAATACCGATCACGGTGAAGGCAGCCAACGCCAGGCTGGTTACCAGTACCGCATTGCCGGATTTGAGCGTAATGCGGGCCAGCAAGCGAGTGGTTTTGCCACCGGATGATTTTTCTGCGGTACGCTGATCTTTTCCCGCCAGCAGCAGCAGCGCCGGGAACAGCGAAAACGTCACCAGAAACGCACAAGCAATGCCCAGAGACATCATCCAGCCAAAATTGATCACCGGGCGAATGCCACTGAACAACAGTGACATAAAGGCTACCCCCGTGGTCAGGGCCATATAGAGGCAGGGCACGGCGATGCGCTTGACCGCCGTCATTACCAGTTGGGCCTGGTCCCAGTCGTGATGTTTGCGCAGCAGTTCGCGGTAGCGCACGATCAGGTGAATCGACATCGACAGGGTGAGAATCAGCAACAGGGAGATGAAGTTGCTGGAAATGACCGTCACCGGCCACCGCCCCAACCCCAAAATACCCAGCATGGTTACTACTACGGCACCACAGCACAACAGCGGCATGATTACCCAGCGCGGTTGCCTGAATATCACCGTTAAAGTAGCGATCAGCAGGAACAGCACCCCCAGCCCGAAGGTGATCAGGTCATTGCGCACGAAGGTGATGATGTCATCGGCGATCATGGGCACGCCGCCCAGAAACAGCTGGGCATCGTCCTGATGCGCTGCCATTACCTCACGCACCGAAGCAATGGTTTCGTGCACCATGGTCGCACGGCGATTGCTCTGCTCCTTCAGCATGACCTCAACACGCTCAAGGTCGGCCGCAATAGACTCCGGCACCTCGCCCGTACCCGCCTGTTCGGTCAGAGATGCCTGCAAGGTCAGCAATTGCTCCCGGGTCGTATCAAGAGGGAGATTGATTTGCAGAGCAGTGGTGTTCTCTTCCAGATTGAGCAGCAGGTTAACGTAGAGGGGGCTGTTGGCGAGCTCGGTGCGCGCCATCTCGACGTCCGTCTCCGGGTCTTCCAGCGTCTTGATGTTCGAGACCAGTTCGGTCATGGGTACCGGCGGGTTCGACAGCAGAGGCACGTCCAGCACCGTCAGGACTGAATCAACACCCCGGATGTCGCGCAGATCGTCACGCAGGGCTTCCAACCCAGCCAGAGAGGTATCGGAAAACAGGGAGGTTGGCGGGGTGTAGGTCATCACCAGGAAATCCTGAGCCCCGTAGCGCTCAGCAGTTTCCCGGAACAGGGCCAGATCCTCGTCATCTTCCAGCAGCAAAGCGTCGGCGGACGCATCCAGGCTAAAGTGCCGCGCCTGAGTCGCGAGCAAACTGATCACCAGCACCAGGCCGATGAGTACCCAAAGGGTATACCCAGTCAAAATACGCTGATAAAGCGCCCACATACGCTGGCCCATGTCAGGCTCCCTGTCGGTGATCCAAGCACATGCTCGCGGAGTGTTCAGCTGGCTTCAGAGCCAGCGACGCACCCGTTGACAATATGCGGTGTAAGACGGTCCGTGCCGTTCGAGCAACCGCTTTTCCTCAGGCCGGATAAAGAGTCTGTGCAAGGCAAACACAAACACCGGCAAGACCACCCAGGATGACAGCGTACCTACCCAGATGGCCAGCCCTGCGGCAATCATTAGCTGACCCAGATACATGGGGTTGCGGCTCAGCCGATACACCCCACGCTCGACCAGAGGCCCCTGAACGTTGCCAAATTCAACTGAGGCGCCCGCCCGTTGCAGCTCCCGATCCGCAATCAGATTGAGAGCTGCCCCCAGAGTAATGGGGATCAGTCCGACAAAATTCCACGGATTAGGGAACAGCAGCGTCAGTGGCTTGATAAAATGCAGTGAAAAAATGGCCAGCATGACCAGCAGACCGAGCGCCGGGGGTAGAAAAGGCGGCTTGTGAGACATGAAACACCACTTATAACAGATTCAAAGCCCATAACAGGCACGGTTTGGCATTCGGATCAGCCTGACCAGAACGTGCCTCAGTGTAAGGGCCCCTGGCCCCGGTTACAGCCGTCGAAAGTCACCTTATTGGCGCAATTGGAAGGATTCCGCTTCCTCGCGGCATGCCTGATAACAATGACAGCCGGTCAGATGATCCATCACCAGGCCGGTTGCCTGCATAAAGGCGTAACAAATGGTTGGCCCGACAAAATTGAACCCACGCTGCTTCAGAGCCTTGGACATGGCACGGCTCTCGTCCGTTTCGGTGGGCACCTCGGCCAGTTCCTGCCAGGCATTGACCACCGGCCGGTCGCCGGTGAACCCCCATAAAAAGGCAGCGAAGTCTTCGCCTGCTTCGCGCATGGCGACATAGGCGCGGGCATTGCGTATCACCGATTGAATCTTAAGCCGATTGCGCACGATACCCGCATCGCCCATCAACCGTTCAACGTCAGCGTCGGTAAATTTTACCAGGGCATCCGGGTCAAAATCGGCAAAAGCAGCCTCATAGCCAGCTTGCTTGCGCAGAATAGTGATCCAGCTTAGCCCGGCCTGTTGTCCGTCCAGACACAGCTTGGCGAACAGTGCCTGTCCATCCGCAACCGGCCGCCCCCACACCTCGTCATGATAGGCCTGATACAAGGGATCCTGTCCGCACCAGCCACAGCGGTTCAGTTCCGCCCTGTCCTGTTCATCAACCAAATATCATCTCCCTGCACCGTAAACACTTGCCCGATCGCCATGCTCTTATCAGCCCTACAGGGCGCCACTTCAGCAGTGACGATGGTTACAACAGAACCAGATTGTCGCGATGCACCATTTCCGGCTCATTCACAAAGCCCAACACGGACTCAAAACTCGCCGATGGTTTGCGACACAGCCGTATCGCATCGTCGCGGTCGTAATTCACCAGGCCACGGCCTATGGCAACACCCTGTTCGGTGACCAGTGAAACACATTCACCCCGGCGAAACATCCCTTTGGCGTCGGTCACGCCCACGGCCAGCAGACTCTTGCCCTGCTCGGTCAAAGCCCGCACCGCACCGGCATCCAGCACCAGCTCACCACGCGTCTGCAATTGACCCGCCAGCCATTGCTTGCGCGCCGCCAGAGGCTCAAGATCGGGGGTCAACTGGGTGCCGAGCGCTTCGCCCTGGCGCAAACGCAACAGCACATTCTCGTTACGGCCACCGGCAATCACCGTCACCGCACCACTGCGTGAGGCCAGGCTTGCCGCGCGCACCTTGGTGACCATGCCACCACGCCCCAGCGCGCCACCACCGGTGGCCATCTGCCGCAGGGCCGGGTCGCTGGCCGATGCCTGGCTGAGCAATCGGGCATCCGGGTTGGACCGGGGGTCAGCAGTGTAGAGGCCATCCTGATCGGTCAACAGTATCAGAGCGTCGGCCTCAACCAGATTGGCCACCAGCGCGCCCAGGGTATCGTTGTCACCAAAACGGATTTCGTCGGTTACTACCGTGTCGTTTTCATTAACGATGGGGATGACTGGCAGCGGCAGCAGAGCACGCAGCGTACTGCGCGCGTTCAGGTAACGCCGCCGGTCAGAGAGGTCTTCGTGGGTCAGCAGAATTTGGGCAGTGTGCAACTGGTGATGCTGGAACAAGTCTTCATAGGTTTGCACCAGCTTGGTCTGCCCTACCGCTGCTGCAGCCTGCAGCAACTCCATCGATTCCGGTCGCTGGCTCCAGCCCAGGCGATGCATGCCTGCGGCCACGGCACCTGACGATACCAGAATCAACTCAACGCCACTGGCTCTCAACGTCGCCATCTGGTCAACCCACTGGCGAATGCGCACCACATCGAGGCCACGGCCGTCATTGGTCAGCAAGGCCGACC
This sequence comes from Saccharospirillum sp., assembly GCA_018402545.1. Taxonomy (GTDB): domain Bacteria; phylum Pseudomonadota; class Gammaproteobacteria; order Pseudomonadales; family Natronospirillaceae; genus Saccharospirillum. Next base: position 41,589 of record JAGYIL010000003.1, read on the forward strand.
CAATCTTGACGACCCAACGCTGCCCTGCCGTTACGGCCGGATGCCTAACCACGCCTTCAGACACACTTGCTTCCTTCTTCAATCTGCCAAACACCCGACCCCGATCCGGTTGCGCCCGGGTGCCCATCCCGCTCAGGGGGTGTAAACCACCTCGACGTCATAATCATCGTCATCATCGTCAAAGTCGTCATCGTCCGCCTGCTCCGCCTTGCGCTTGCTGCGCCGGCGCTCAGACAAGGTTTGAATGCGCTCCCGCGCTTCCCGCTCAACCTGATCGCGATGTTCGGTATCCGCTTCCAGCAAATCAGGGTCAGCGGCCAGCGCGGCACGGTGTTCTTCCAGCCAGTTCATCAAATCACGCACCAGCGGCTGGGTGCCTTCGGCCGAAATGGCCGAAATCACATAGACCGGGCCTTCCCAGTCAAGCGCCGAGACCACCGAATCGACCAGTGCCTGGCGCTCGTCCTCGGGCACCATGTCAATCTTGTTCAACACCAGCCAGCGCTCCCGTTGCGCCAGTGTCGGGCTGAACTGCTCGAGCTCGTTAACAATGGCGACGGCGTTTTCGGCCGGGGTAGACTCATCAAAGGGGTACATATCGACCAGGTGCAACAGTACCCGGGTACGTACCAGGTGCTTCAGAAACCGGATACCCAGACCAGCACCATCAGAGGCGCCGGCAATCAACCCGGGAATGTCCGCCATCACAAAGGACCGCAGCGCATCCACCCGCACCACGCCCAGGTTGGGCACCATGGTGGTAAAGGGGTAGTCAGCCACTTTAGGCTTGGCCGCGCTGACTGCACGAATCAGCGTCGATTTACCAGCATTGGGCAGGCCCAGTAGCCCAACATCGGCCAATACCTTCAGTTCCAGCCGCAAATTCCGGCTTTCGCCGGGCGAGCCTTTGGTAAACTGCCGCGGTGCCCGGTTGGTACTGGACTTGAAGCGAGTATTACCAACGCCACGATGGCCGCCCTGAGCGACCTTGACGGTATCACCCGCCTCGCGCAAATCGGCCAGCACTTCCTCGCTGTCGGCATCAATAAGTGTGGTACCCACTGGCACCACCAGGGTGATATCGGCGCCTTTATGGCCGGTCATATCCCGACCCTTGCCACCTTCGCCGTTCTCGGCGTTATAACGACGCACAAAACGGTAATCAATCAGGGTGTTCACGTTTTCATCGGCGCGCACATAGACACTGCCGCCATGACCACCATCGCCACCGTCGGGGCCGCCTTTCTCAATGTACTTTTCCCGCCGGAAGCTGACACAGCCATTGCCGCCTTTGCCGGCTTCCACGGTAATTGTGGCTTCGTCTACGAACTTCATCTGATCAGCCTCTGGGGAATAAAGGCCAGCTCACCTGAACCGGCCCCGAAAATTGGGTTGTTTGCTCGGCGGCTATTGCCACAGAGCGTCAATATAGCATTTGTACAGATCACGATGGCGCTTCATAACCAAGCCTGGAGCCAGAACTCAAGCGTCGGAGCTCGGGTGGACCGTGGGGATTTGGCCCGCGCCGGATACCGGGTGTACCCGGCACCCGCCGCTGGTCATCTCAGCAAACTCCAAAACTTGAGTTCCAAGTCAGTGCCAGATTTCGAGGCAACCTCCATATCCAGTGCAGGGTAGCGGGTGGACCTATCCGGGGAAGTCCGCATCAAGGATGCTGCGGACTAGGCCCCATGGAAGGGTTCACGCCGAGCGATGTGTCGCACCACCCGTATAGGTCCACCGGCTACCCGGAACGAGCTCATGGCAACAACCTTCGAACAGCCATAAAAAAAGCCCTGCAGGGCAGGGCTTTTCAGAGTGTGTCAAAGTGCCAATCAGGCAACGATGTTCACAAACTTGCGGCTATGCTCGCCCTTGGTAACAAATTCGACCTTGCCATCTGCCTTGGCAAACAGGGTGTGGTCTTTACCAATGCCTACATTGTTGCCAGCGTGAAAACGGGTACCGCGCTGACGGATGATGATGGAACCGGCTGTGACAGTCTGACCACCAAAGGCTTTAACGCCAAGGCGTTTGCTCTGGGAATCGCGACCGTTACGAGTACTACCACCTGCTTTCTTGTGAGCCATGGTTTCTCTCCGTTATGCTGAAATACCAGTGATTTTAACTTCAGTGAACCACTGACGGTGGCCCATTTGCTTCATGTGGTGCTTACGACGCTTGAACTTCAGAATCTTCACTTTTTTGTGACGACCATGAGCAACTACTTCAGCAGTTACCTTGGCACCCGCAACAACCGGCGCGCCAATGTTCACTTTCTCACCGTTAACCACCAACAGGATTTTATCAAAATCAATGCTAGCACCGGTCTCGGCTTCAATTTTTTCCAGCTTCAGCGTCTCGCCTTCGCTGACGCGGTACTGCTTGCCACCACTTACGATTACAGCGTACATGTTACTCTCCAAAGGATAAAAACCAACCCGACCCGCAATGATTCACTACTAACCTGTGTCTAAAGGCAACGCCTACGCTGGGAGCACCCTATAACAGGGAATGAAGCAGGTCGATCAGGGCGCGCAATAATACGGATTTCGCGGCATGGAAGCAACCCCCATTCTACGCTGTGCAACGACGCCAGGCCTGCGCTTCTTGACACGGCCGCAGGGGCTACCTAGCATCGCCCGCTGGCGTTTATCACAAAGACCCCCCGCATGGATCAAAAAGCTGTATTTGCCACCGTCAGTCAGGAATTCGAGGCGGTCAACCAGACCATATTGTCTCAGCTCGAATCCCGCGTGCCGCTGGTTGAAAAAATCGCCGACTACATTATCAGTAGCGGTGGCAAACGTCTGCGCCCCTTGCTTACCCTGCTCGCCGCTGGCGCCAGCGGAGGCATTGATACCCGTCATTACCAACTGGCAACCGTCATTGAATTCCTGCACACCGCCACCCTGTTGCACGACGATGTGGTCGACACGTCCGATTTGCGCCGTGGCCGACCCACCGCCAATGCGCGCTGGGGCAACGCACCCAGCGTACTGGTGGGCGACTTTCTCTACGCCCGGGCGTTCGAACTGCTGGTCGATATCGGTGCCATGCCGGTGATGAACCGCCTGGCAGTGGCCACCCGCACCATCGCCGAAGGCGAAGTCATGCAACTGATGAATGTGCGCAATCCGGACGCCACCGAAGCCCAGTATATGGATGTGATCAAGGGCAAGACCGCGATTCTGTTTCAGGCATCGAGTGAAACCGCAGCGCTGATCAATCAGCAATCGGAAGCCAACACCAGCAAACTGGCCGCCTATGGCTTGAATCTGGGGCTGGCGTTTCAGCTGATCGACGATGTACTCGATTACGACGGCAACACGGAGACACTGGGCAAGAACGTCGGTGACGACCTCGCCGAAGGCAAGCCCACGCTGCCGTTAATCCATGCCATGCAGCATGCCAGCGCGGACGAAGCCCAACTGATCCGCCAGGCCATTCGCAAAGGCGGTTTGGACGACCTGGACGCCATCATCGACATCGTACATCGCTGCGGCTCCATCGATTATGTGCGCGACAAGGCGCTGGCGCATGCGGCCCAGGCACGGGAACAACTGGCTGGTTTCAGTGATTCAGTCTATAAAACCGCCCTGATGAGCCTGACCGACATCGCCGTGCAGCGCGATACCTGAATCCTGGAGTCCGCGGGAGTGGTGCGGTTAGCGCTCCGCTCCCCGGGCGATCTGGGCATTCACAAAGGCCTGCAAAGCCAGAAAATCCATATCTGACACAAAATTAAACTCGATGCCGTAAGCCGCCATGCTGTTGCTCAGCTCGAACTTGTCGAGTTCGGCCCGAATCCGGCTTTCAATGGTAATGACCCGGGTCACATGCCCCACCGTCACCTTGCCAGTCAGCAACAGGGTATCGCCGGTTTCTCCGCAAGGTTGCAATGTCTCCAGGCGCGCACCTGTTGTCGACAGGTCCACGATGGCGCCGAATGCCCGCTCCTGCCCAGGCTGGCTCTGGTTAACGATAGAGACCTGTACATTGGCCAACACCCGTTCCGCCTTGCGAATTTCACCCGCCTCAACCCGATTTGGCCAGGCCAGGTGCAGATAGGCCGTTGGAATCGAACACAGATGCTGAACATGGGTGCGGAATGCGCAGGCGTTTTTATTGGCAAAGAAGCGCAGAATAACCGGCTGCTCCTTGCGCACCAGTAATGGCCGGCCATCACCCACCAGTGGCGTGGTTACCAGCACCGACCGGCCCTGAATGTGGCCGATCAGCTGACAATTGTACCGCTTCTCGTCACCGGCGATTTCCAGTTTCATGCCAAGGCCAACCGGCAGCCTCAATGACGGATAATCAACACTGGCCATGGCCAGACTTCCTTCCATAAGAGCAGCCAGGGTTAACAGACACCCCGCACCAGCTCAGTTTGCACCAATTACGGTTCATTGAACGGCAACTGTTCACGCGTTGACTCAATCAGCTCGCGCAGTTGTCGCTCGTTCAGTGCCGCACCATTAGACAGCCAGGGCTCCCAGAATTCTCGCGCCGGCATTAAACGGTCATCGGTCGCGGGCCGAAAATCTTTACGACCCTGTGCATCAATGCGGCGTAAATACCCCAGCATTTCCAGACCGGCGACGTTGGCAACCATGTCTTCGGCACTGAAACCGGAGCTGCGTGTTTCCGCATCCGACCACTCCTTATAGGTGGCCAGCTCCAGCGCTGCATCGGGGTTCATCTGTGTGCCCAGCCACATTGCCAGGGTGTAGTGACGCGCCAGATCATAGCGCCCGTGCAGGGTCAGTCGCTGGCCGGAGAGCCGGGGCAGATCCACACCCGGCCTCATGCCCGATACCGAGCCGAGCGTTGCATAAGACAGGGCACCAAAAACAGCACTGCCATCCTGATTAAAGTCGAGATTCGGGCGCTGGGCCAGGGCAATCAGTATGTCACGCAGCGGAATCCGCTGACGGCCATCGGCGGCAAAAAAATCGCGCACCCACTCGACCTCCTCTACCAGGCGCTCGCGTTGCCCCGATCCCGACCAGAACGGCGCGAAATCATTCAGCCAGCCGGTCAGCTCCGGATCGGTCCATTCGGTTGAGAACGTCAGGCTGCCATTACCCATGTCCACGACCGGGTTTAAGGTTTGCCATAGCTGTTCGGCATCGCGCACAGCAGGCAGCTCAGCCAGGCGTGCGTTGATCCGGCGCAGAATCCACTCCGGAACGGCGACCCCGCTTATCCAGAAACGGCGCAACTCAAATGGCTTGTCAGGCGACCAGGTCAGTTGCAGCGGTAAAAAACGGTCCAGCCATCGGGTTGGGTACCAGGCCTCCAGAGTCAGGATGTCTGGCGTAATGCGTGCCCGGAACTGGGTGTGGGTTAAGGCGGGCTGAGTAGAGGCCAGTAAAATGGCAAGTTTCTGGACGTCATCCTGCTGCACCCTTAGCGAAACTGCCTGACCCGGCTCCAGTCGCGCAGGATGGTAGTCATCCAGCCACTGCCGGTATTTGCTCAGATCGGAAAAGGGAATGATCGTACGGGGCGCGCTGTCACCGGGAACCGTAATCCACCAAGCCAACAGAATCAGCGTCAGTACTGCGGTAAACACCCCCACGGCAAGGCGCCGCAACCACCTCACGAAGGCACCCCGGCGCCAGACGACTCGGGCGGCGGCTCGAAACAGAGCTTCAGGGCATCCTGAACACCGCGACGCCAGGGCAATTGCTTGATACCGAAGGTAGCAAGTATCTTGCGTGTACTCAGCTCAAGGTTCTGCGGACGCTGACGCTCATCCTGGCCGGGCGGGTAGATAGCCTCGACCGACTCTACCTCGACATCAATACAGGACTTGGCCGCCTTGACGATGGCTTCGGCAAAAATATGCCAGTGGGTCACATCACTCCCGGCATAGTGGTAGGTTCCCCACAGGGGTGGATCCACGTCGCAGTCAACCTGTTCGAGCATGGCGATAACCACCCGCGCCAGGTCAGCCGCTGCCGTCGGGCACCCGCGTTGGGTATCCAGTACCCGGATCACATCCTGTTCCTGGGCTTGCCGTATGATGTGGGTCAGAAAATTGGGCCGGTCGGCGCCAAACACCCAGGAAGACCGCAGAATCAGGTGGCGTTCGCACTGCTCGCGCACGGCTAGCTCCGCCTGTAAAAAAGCGCGGCCAGCTACGGTAACCGGCTGTACCACATCCTGTTCGGAGTAGGCGGTGGTCTTGTTACCGTCAAACACCTGTTCGCTCGATACTTGAAGTAGCGCAATACCGGCTTCCTGGCAGGCAGCAGCCAGTACCGCTACCCCGGTATCAATCTGGTGCGGCCAGCACGAATCCACACAGGCCTCAGGTTCCAGATCATTATGAACATAGGCATTGATGACATAGTCGGGGCGGTGCTGCCTCAGCAGCGCCGTCACGGCCTCCCGGTCATTCAGATTCAGTTCTGAATCGGGGACCAACACAGCCTCGATACTCCGGGTCGACACCAGCCGGCCCAGCGCCCGCCCCAACTGCCCTTCGGCGTCAGTAACCAGTAATTTCACCCGACAATGGCCTTAAAACGGGATGTCGTCGTCGAAATCGTCGAAATTATTGGCTGGCTGGTGACCAGTCTGGCTCGGCGCCGGTGCCTGAGATGGCTTACCGCCAAAACCACCCTGCGGCTGGCCGCCGCCAAAGCCACCGGTGTTCTGTGGTGCATTGCCCTGATAACCCGCGTTCTGACCGCCCTGGCTTGCGAAACCGCCGCCCTGCGAGGCACCCGGGTTGTCACCGCGTCCGCCAATAAATTGCATTTCGTTGGCGACGATTTCGGTGCTGTATTTCTCCACACCGTTCTGGTCCTGCCATTTGCGGGTTTGCAGCCGGCCTTCAATGTAGACCTGTGAGCCCTTGCGCAAATAAGTCGCCGCGTTTTCAGCCATGCGCCCAAAAATCACGATACGGTGCCATTCAGTGCTATCGGACCGGTTGCCCTGCTCGTCGCGCGGGCCCAGTTCGTTGGTGGCTACGTTCAGATTGACCACCTGAGTGCCCGAGGCGGTCGCCCGCACGTCCGGGTCCTGCCCAAGGCGCCCCAGGATAATGACTTTGTTAACTGTTCCGCGTGCCATAAAGTTGCATCCTATTCTGTAAAAGTCGTCTCAGGGTATACCACCGTGCACCTGCACCCGGAACATGGATGTTCCGGCGAAATCCATGACGGCCACGTCATTGATTTCGGGAGGAAAGCGAAAATCACACTTTTTGCTTTCCGTGTTTTGAAAAAGGCAGGAAGCCTTTTTCAAAGCCTGCCAGTGTCCCCCGTGTCAGTCGTTTTTATCTTTGAACTCACGTTTCGCAGTACGCCTGAGTCTGCATTGCCAGGATCCCGCACCAGATGGCAGCGAACACCGAAACTTGAGTTTGAACCGGTCATACGATAAATCAAGGGGCTCCCAGCCCGCCAGGCTAAGAGCGTAGCGACAGATCCGGGTCATCGCCGCTTGCCTGGCGGTTGGCTGATGGGCCAGTCACACTCCGGTCAAGCACCCATAGTAACACCATCCACACCAGCATCACTGCGATGCCGATCATAGCAATGCCAATCATTCCCCACTGCTGATACGCCCAGCCGCCACAGAGCCCGCCGAGCGCTGCGCCCAGAAACTGGCCGGTTGAAAACACGCCCATGGCAGTACCCCGTGCATGCTCGGGTGCGCGACGGCTGATCAGAGACGGCAGACTGGCCTCTACAAAGTTAAAGCCTACGAAAAACAACCAAACCAGTCCGATACTCAGCCAGGCCACTGAACTCAGCCCCAAACCCGCCATCGCCAGGGTAATAAAGGCACCGGCAAGGATCAAAAACACCCGGTGAGCCTTGCGGCGCTCGGCCAGAGCGATCATCGGCACCATGCCCAGGAAGGACAATACCATCACCGGAGCATAGACCCAGCCTAGCTGATCGCCCAGGATACCCTGTTGCACCAGCACGACCGGCAACCCGACAAACATCATGGTCATGGTCAGGTGCAGTACAAACACACCGATATTCAAGGGCACCAATTGCCGGTCACGGACCACCCGCCCCAGCTGACTACCCTGCCAGCGGCGTTCTTCATGCACTTTCGCCGGCGGCGGGGTTGGCAGCCAGTAGACAATCACCAGACCAGACAACGCCATTAGCGACGTTGCCCAGAACACGCCAGACAGGCCAAAAGCACTGGCGATGACCGGGCCGATAATCACCGCCAACACAAAGGAGCCACCAATAATGGCACCAACAATGGCCATCGCCTTGGTGCGCTCTTCCGGACGGGTATAGTCAGCCAGCAGCGCCAGAATAACACTGGCGATGGCCCCCGCCCCCTGCAGAGCACGGCCGAAAACCACACCCAACACATGCTCCGACAATGCAGCAATCACCGACCCGATAATAAAAATCAATAACCCGGCGGCAATCACCGGCTTACGGCCAAACCGATCCGACAGCATCCCCAGAGGAATCTGCAGCACCGCCTGGGTAATGCCATAGATTCCCAGTGCAATACCCAAAAGCACCGTCGTGGCACCCGTCAAGGACTGGCCATACAGGGTCAGAATAGGCAGCACCATAAACAACCCGAGCATGCGCGAGGCATACAACAGCGCCAAGCCTGTCAGCGCCTTTTTTTCCAAACTATTAAAAGCCATATAGTGGCAATGTCCGTAATGACCCAGGTTCAGTGCCCAGGCTATTCAATTGAGTCTATTAACGAGTGTCGATACAAAGTCGCGCATGGTACCAGAAATGATTCCGGTTAGGCTTGCCACAGGCGGGTATTTTCCACGTCGGTTGCACTGTATTCGCGGGTTACTTAGTCGACACAGCCTGAATCCGTGCCCGACATCGGGTACGCCCCTGACGGGACGCTGCAAGTACATCCATGTAAGCTCGGCGGTCCCCATCCATGGGGACCGACGCCCGCCAGGGGCGCACCCGATGCCAGGCACTAACCTGAGTCGGCAACCTTAGCTATAAAGCGATTCAGGATATTCTGAAACTTGGGTTCTGTACGTTTATACAGTAAACTGGACCGCTTGCGTGTCTGCCCAGGCTGGCAGCCGCAACCATCATTGCATCAGCCGGAAAAAAGAGGAAGGCATGGACAAGATTTCCGTCCAGGGGGCTCGCACCCATAACCTGAAAAACATCGATGTGGACATCCCACGCGATAAACTCGTCGTTATTACCGGCCTGTCCGGGTCGGGCAAATCGTCCCTGGCTTTCGATACTCTTTATGCCGAAGGCCAGCGCCGCTACGTCGAATCATTGTCGACTTACGCCCGCCAGTTCCTGTCAATGATGGAAAAGCCCGATGTCGATCACATCGAAGGGCTGTCTCCGGCCATTTCCATTGAGCAGAAGACCACCAGCCATAACCCGCGCTCTACCGTGGGGACAACCACAGAAATCTATGATTACCTGCGCCTGCTATACGCACGCGTCGGCGAACCGCGCTGCCCCGAGCACGATGAACCCCTGGAAGCCCAGACCATCAGCCAGATGGTCGACCAGGTACTGGCGTTACCCGAAGGCAGCAAGCTGATGATGCTGGCCCCGATTATTGATGATCGCAAGGGCGAACACCTTCACGTGTTCAACGAATTGCGGTCTCAGGGGTTTGTACGGGTGCGAGTCGATGGCACCGTCATGGATCTCGATGAAGTGCCGGAGCTTGATAAAAAGCGCAAACACAGCATCGAAGCTGTGGTTGACCGCTTTAAAGTGCGGGACGACCTGAAGCTGCGCCTGGCCGAGTCCTTCGAGACCTGCCTGACGCTCTCGGGTGGTATTGTGAAAATGGTCTACATGGATGGCGACGGGCCAGACATGCTGTTTTCCAACCGCTTTGCCTGCCCGGTCTGCGGCTACTCAATCACCGAACTTGAACCGCGCATGTTCTCGTTCAACAACCCGGCCGGTGCCTGTGAGCAGTGCGATGGTCTGGGTATGAAGCAGTATTTCGACGGTGGCAAGGTGGTGCGTGATGCTGCCTTGTCGCTGGCCGAAGGGGCGATTCCGGGCTGGGACCGGCGCTCGGTCTACTATTTCAGTCAGTTGCAGTCACTGGGCGAGCATTACGGTGTCGACATCGACCAGCCATTCAAAGACCTGCCGAAACGCTTTCAGCGCTATGTACTGGACGGCACCGGTAAAACCGAGATCGAATTTTCCTACGTTAACAGCCGCGGCGCCACTTACTCGCGCAGCCACGCCTTTGAAGGCGTCATGCCCAATATGGAACGCCGCTACCGGGAAACCGACAGCCAGATGGTGCGCGAGGAACTGTCGAAGTTCCTCACAGAGCAAGACTGCCCGGGTTGTCATGGCAGCCGTCTGAAACAAAGTGCGCGCCACGTGTTCGTTAAAGGCATCAACCTGCCTGAAGTCACCCACATGGCCATTGGTGACTCCCTCACCTACTTCAAAGAACTCACGCTGACCGGATCACGCGCCCAGATCGCCGACAAGATTCTGCGCGAGATTGTTCAGCGCATGACCTTTCTGGTTAATGTCGGGCTCGACTACCTGACCCTCGACCGCAGTGCCGATACGCTCTCTGGTGGTGAAACCCAGCGTATTCGCCTCGCCAGCCAGATTGGCGCCGGCCTGGTTGGCGTGATGTACATTCTGGATGAACCCTCCATCGGCCTGCACCAGCGCGACAATGACCGCCTGCTGGAAACCCTGACCAACCTGCGCGATATGGGCAACACAGTGCTGGTGGTCGAGCACGATGAAGACGCTATTCGCGCCGCCGATTTTGTACTCGACATCGGCCCCGGCGCCGGCATTCACGGCGGGCACATTGTCGCCTCGGGCACACCGGCCGACATCATGGCCAACCCGGACTCCCTGACCGGCCAGTATCTGAGTGGCAAGCAGCGCATTGAAGTTCCGAAAAAGCTGACGCCGATGGATCCGAAGAAGCTATTGACCATCAGCGGTGCGCGCGGCAACAACCTCAACGATGTGACGCTGAACCTGCCAGTCGGGCTCTTTACCTGCGTCACCGGGGTTTCCGGTTCCGGCAAATCAACACTGATCAACCAGACCCTGCACCCGCTGGCCGCTACCGTATTGAACAAGGCCACCACTCTGACACCGGCAGCGCACGACAGCATCAGCGGCCTGGAACATTTCGACAAGGCGGTCGACATCGACCAGAGCCCTATTGGCCGCACCCCACGTTCAAACCCCGCGACTTATACCGGCATCTTTACCGCCATCCGCGAGTTGTTTGCTGGCACCCAGGAAGCGCGTTCGCGCGGTTACCAGCCGGGCCGGTTCAGCTTTAACGTCAAGGGTGGTCGCTGCGAAGCCTGCCAGGGCGATGGCCTGATCAAGGTGGAAATGCACTTCCTGGCCGACATTTACGTGCCCTGCGATGTCTGCACCGGCAAACGCTACAATCGGGAAACGCTCGATGTCCGCTACAAGGGCAAGAACATTCACGAGGTGCTGGAGATGACCATCGAAGAGGGCCGGGCCTTCTTCGACGCCATTCCAGCCCTGTCGCGCAAGCTGCAAACACTGATCGATGTCGGCCTGACCTACGTCAAACTGGGGCAAAGCGCGACCACACTCTCAGGCGGTGAAGCCCAGCGCGTCAAGCTGGCGCGCGAACTGTCGAAGCGCGACACCGGCAATACACTGTACATTCTCGATGAACCGACCACCGGCCTGCACTTTCACGACATCAAGCAACTGCTCGCGGTACTGCACCGGCTGCGTGACCACGGCAACACCGTCGTGGTGATCGAACACAACCTGGATGTCATTAAAACAGCTGACTGGATCATCGACTTGGGGCCGGAGGGTGGTAGCCGGGGCGGTTACATCATCGCCGAAGGCACGCCAAAAGAAGTCGCCAACAACAAGGCGTCAGCGACCGGCAAATACCTGAAGCCGCTATTAAAAGCTGGCGCCAAAGCCCTGGAAACAGCCTAGAGACGGTGCCAAAGAGCCCCGTTAGCGGGGTTCTTTGGCCTTGGCCTGGTCCCAGAATGCATCGAGGCTGTCGAGACTGTGCGCGGACCAGTCGCCACCGCCAGCCTGTACCTGTTGCTCAACCTGACTGAACCTGGCTTCGAATTTGCGGGCGGCTCTGCGTAACGCCTGTTCCGGGTCAACATCCAGATGGCGGGACAAATTGGCGATTACGAATAACAGATCGCCGAGCTCTTCTTCAGTATGGTCTGCATCACCCAAAGCAGCCGCTTCACGCAATTCAGCCAGTTCTTCATCAACCTTATCGAATACGCCACTAACATCGGGCCAGTCGAACCCAACCCGGGCAGCCCGCTTCTGCAGCTTGCGGGCTCGCAGCAAACCAGGCAATGAACGTGGCACATCGTCCAGCAGTGATACAGCTCGACCGCTATTTTGTTTCTCAACGTCTTTCAACTGATCCCACTGACCATTTACCGTACCGGCATCGGTTTGATGGTTGGGGTCAATCTGGCTTTCAAGCGTGCCGGCAGGAAAGACATGGGGATGGCGACTGATCAGTTTGGCAACCAGATCGTGAATCACATCATCGAGATCAAAGCGCTGTTCTTCAGCGGCGATCTGGGCATAAAACACCACCTGAAACACCAGGTCACCCAGTTCCTCCCGAAGGTGTGCGTAGTCGCCCCGCTCGATAGTGTCGATCACCTCATACACCTCTTCCAGTGTATGGGGCACAATCGACTCGTAAGTCTGCTCCAAGTCCCACGGGCATCCTGTGCCCGGCGTGCGCAACCGCTGCATCAGCGTTTTAAGATCGTGATAATCGTATCGTTGAGTCAAGCCTAAATGCCTTCTATTTTCGCCATTTCATATTGCTGGTACTGGGAGTTAAAAACTCAAGTTTCAGAGTTCGCTCAGAAGACTAGCACCGGGTGCCGGGTATGCCCCTGTGGGGGAGTCCGCAGCAGGGACTAAAACGCCAGGAGCGTTTTAGCATGAGCGCAGCGAGCCCGAAGGGTGAATCCCATGGAGGGGATTCATATCCTGCGGCCTAGGCCCGAGACCGGTGTGCCGGACCAGACGTACCGCCATTGATGGATTAACGCCGAGCGAGTGTCGCACCACCCAAGAGGCATACCCGGTATCCGGTGCGAGCCACTAACTCTCAGGTACCCCCGAACTCTGAAACTTGAGTTCCCGTGAGCTCCTCAAAGCCACTAATGCTTCACGCGCGGCATTACCCGCCGCACATCCGCTACGTTGGCGATTTTCGACAACTGGGCCATCACCTTGCCCAATGAATCGATGTCTTCAATTTCCACCGTCAACCGCATGTCAGCCTGGCTTTCATCCTTGTTCGACAGGGTGTTAACCGAGGTCACGTTAATATTGCTGTTGGCCATGATCATCATGATGTCGCGCAGCAGGCCGGTTCGGTCATAAGCCAGAATGTTCAGCTCGACTGGATAGGTTCGACGAGTCTCACCGCCCCAGCTCACTTCAATAATACGCTCGGGTTCCCGGTCTTTCATTTGCAACAGGTTCACACAATCCTGCCGGTGAATTGAAACGCCCCGGCCCAGGGTGATGAAGCCCACCACAGGGTCGCCTGGCACCGGCTTACAGCAGTTCGCGATTTGCGTCATCATGTTGCCGACGCCGTGAATGACCAGGTCGCCACTGGGCTTCAGCTCACTGGCCGTCGACAGTTGAATTTCATCCGGACGCTGCGGGTTGACCATGGCTTCGGCCGAATGAACCACCTGCATCAGTCGCAAATCACCGGCGCCAAGCGCTGCGTACATGTCATCGGCCATCTGAAAGTTGACCCTTCTGGCCAGCTCGTCCATATCCAGTTTGGGCAGGTTGAAGCGCTGCAGTTCGCGCATCAGCATCGCCTTGCCTTCGCGCAGGTTTTCAGTGCGGTCCAGCGACTTGAACCAGTGCCGGATTTTGGCCCGGGCACGCGAACTGTGCACGTAGCCGAGGTCCGGGTTCAACCAGTCACGGCTCGGCGCCGGGTCGCGGCCCGTCAACACCGACACCTGATCGCCAATCTTGAGTCGATGCGTCAGCGGCACAATGCGACCGTTCACCTTGGCACCCCGGCAACGGTTGCCCACATCGGTGTGGATCTTGTAGGCAAAGTCGATGGGAGTGGCGCCCTTGACCAGGTCGATTACATGGCCCTCTGGGGTCAGTACATAGATGCGGTCGGTGGCGACATCGGCACCCCACTCTTCGACCATCTCCTGAATATCGCCGAGCTCGTCGTGCCATTCCAGCACCTGGCGCAACCAGTTAACCTTCTCCTCGTAACCGCGCGAATGTGCCTTGCCCTTGGCATCGGTTCCCTTGTACACCCAGTGCGCGCAGATACCCAGTTCGGCATCGTCGTGCATCTCGTGGGTACGAATCTGAACTTCCACCACCTTGCCTTCCGGCCCAATGACTGCAGTGTGCAGAGAGCGATAGCCGTTGGACTTGGGCGAGGCGATGTAATCATCGAATTCGCGGGGGATGTGGCGCCACAGTGAGTGCACAATGCCCAGTACGGTGTAGCAATCGCGCACATCCGGTACCAGCACGCGAAATGCCCGTATGTCATACACCTGGCTGAAGCTGATGTTCTTGCGCTTCATTTTGCGCCAGATCGAATAAATGTGCTTGGCCCGACCCTGAATCTCGGCCTTGATGGCAGCCTTTCCGACCTCTTCCTGAAGGATGTTCTGCACATTCTCGATGTAACGCTGCCGGTCCAGACGTTTTTCATCGAGCAGCTTGGCAATTTTCTTGTAATCCAGGGGTTCGATGTAGCGGAACGAGAGGTCTTCAAGCTCCCACTTCAGATGACCAACGCCCAGACGGTGCGCCAGGGGTGCATAGATATCGAAAACTTCACGCGCCACCTTGTAGCGACGCTGGGCAGGCGCGTTTTTCACTGCCCTAATGGCGCAGGTCCGCTCGGCCAGCTTGATCAGGGCAACGCGAACGTCGTCGATCATCGCGACCAGCATTTTGCGCACCGCTTCGCCCTGGGTTTCATGCTGTCCTAGCACAGCACGGCGCGTCGACTTGTGTTTGGTGTGGATGGCGGCCATGCGCAAGACGCCTTCGATCAGCATGGCTACCTGCGGACCAAACTGGTCGCGCACGGTATCCAGCGGCAACTCTTCTTCGCGTACGGTGCGGTAGAGGATGGCGGCGATGATGGCATCCTGATCCAGATTCAGTTCCGACAGGATCTCGGCCATTTCCAGGCCAGTGCGGTAGGCCGACTCACCTTCCCCCCAATGGTTCTTGGGGGTTTCCGCTTCTTCTTCGGCCACTCTGGCGATGCGACAGGCCCGCAACAGTTCTTCCCGGTCAAGCAAGGGGTTTTGCTGTTCGACACGGACCAGCCAGGACTCCAGGTCCACCGTTCCGTCACTGAACACGGGTTGATCTTCGCGTACCTTAACCATCAGCTACTCATATATTGTTCAAATCGTCACATAGCCAGACTATGCACGGACGTCCTGTCGCGGAGGCACTCCCCGAAACGGGCGCACCTTAGCCACTGAACCTTCCCGGCGCAAGGGCCTTTTGACAAAGCCCCAATCGCCTCTGCCAGTTTTGGGCCAGTTCAATCTTTGCCAGAAAAAACGCCGGTTGAAAGATAACGGTCACCCCGGTCACAGATAATGGCTACGATAACGGCATTCTCAAGCTGGGCGCTGAGGCGCAGGGCGCCGGCAATTGAGCCACCGGACGACACACCAGCAAAAATGCCTTCTTCGGCTGCAAGGCGACGCATGGCCACTTCTGCCTCGTGCTGATTGATATCCAGCACCTGATCTACCCGGCTGGCTTCATAGATTTTGGGTAGGTAGGCCTCTGGCCAACGACGGATACCAGGAATCTGGGAGCCTTCATCCGGTTGCAACCCCACAATCTGAACGCCCGGGTTCTGCTCCTTGAGATAGCGGGAAACGCCCATAATGGTGCCTGTTGTGCCCATGGATGAGACAAAATGGGTCACCTGGCCCTGAGTATCGCGCCAGATCTCAGGCCCCGTGCTTTCATAATGGGCACGGGGATTATCCGGGTTGGCAAACTGATCCAGCACCCGGCCCTTACCATCCGCTTGCATCTGCAACGCCAGATCGCGCGCGTATTCCATGCCCTGCTCCTGGGTTACGCTGATGATCTCAGCCCCGTAGGCACGCATACTGGCACGACGCTCTTCGCTGAGGTTCGCCGGCATGATCAGTATCATCTTGTAGCCCTTGATCGCAGCCGCCATGGCCAGGGCAATACCGGTGTTGCCACTGGTGGCTTCAATCAGCGTATCACCGGGCTTGATGTCACCGCGCTCTTCGGCATGCCGGATCATGCTGATCGCAGGCCGGTCCTTGACCGAGCCCGCCGGGTTATTGCCTTCCAGCTTGAGCAGTATGGTGTTGGTTGTCTCGCCGGCCATGCGCTGCAGACGAACCAGTGGCGTGTTGCCGACAAAATCTTCAATCGTCGGATATGAGGGCATTACCTGCCTCCTAGCAAAAGAGTGCGGCTATGATACTTCGTTCGGGCGCCGGTGCGTAATAGCGCCTGCTTTTAACCAGCAACGTCAGCGCTATATCGCGGCTATGATGACACCGTAAATTGCGCGTCAGGCGCGCTCTGGCAGGGGGTTTCAATTGACCGCCTGCAATGGGCCGATTACAGTTCCTTTACTACAAAGACAGGCAGTCACATGATTTCCACGGGTCTTCAAAACCGTATCCTCTTTATCGCTCTGGCGCCGGTACTGGTCTTTGGCATCGCCTTTACCGCCTGGTTTACGAAAAACGATATGGAACAGCAAACCAACGCCTTCAATAACCGCACTGAAACAGCGGTTAACCGGCTGGCGGACGCTTTGTCGCTGCCGCTGCAGGA
Organism: Saccharospirillum sp.; assembly: GCA_018402545.1. Lineage (GTDB taxonomy): Bacteria > Pseudomonadota > Gammaproteobacteria > Pseudomonadales > Natronospirillaceae > Saccharospirillum. The sequence continues at coordinate 58,466 of JAGYIL010000003.1, forward strand.
AGGCCGCACCGAGCTGGTTCATGCCTTGCTGCGTCGCGCCCTGAATGAGCGCGATGCCCGGGCTGTGCGTTTGTTTGACCCCTTTGGCAGCGAGTGGCTGGAATCCGGCCCGACCATGCGCGGCCCGGCTTACCCCTATTCCATTCAGGACACCAATCGCCTCACCCGTTACCGTACTCAGTCGACATTGCGCTACCTGATTCCCGTATATCCGCCGGCCGACCTGCAATTGCGCATGAGCACCTCGGCCCCGACCGGTTGGCTGGAAATTGAGTTCGACTACGCCAACACCCAGGTTGCTCACTACCGGACCTTGCTGATCAACCTGATGATCCTGTCTCTGGGCCTGATCGCTGTGTCCGGTCTCGCCGTTTGGCTCAGCCGGGAAATCAGCCGCCCGGTACGCAACATGATTGCCACTGTAGACGCTATTCGCGAGGGCAATCTGGATGCCCGGGTCGATCTGAAAGCCAATGGCGAGCTGCATGACCTGGAAGTGGGCATTAACTCCATGGCAGAAACCCTGCGTGATGCCTACGAGGACATGCAAAACAGTGTAGAACAAGCCACCGAAGATTTGCGCGAGACCCTGGAAACCATCGAAATCCAGAACATTGAGCTGGACATGGCCCGGCGCGAAGCGCAACAGGCCAACCAGGTGAAAACCGAGTTTCTGGCCAACATGAGCCACGAAATTCGTACACCGCTCAATGGCATCATTGGCTTTGCCCGGCTGCTGGCCAAGTCCAACCTGACACGCAAGCAGGAAGACTACATCTCCACCATACTGTCGTCGTCCCAGGGGTTGCTGACCATCATCAATGACGTACTCGATTTCTGTAAGATCGAGGCGGGCAAGCTGATGCTCGACAACCGCAGCATGAACCTGCGCGAGACGATCGAGGATGTGCTGGTGATGCTGGCGCCGGCATCCCAGGCCAAGCAACTCGAAGTGGTCAGCCTGTATTACTCCGATGTACCCGAACAGCTGATCACCGACCCGCTGCGGCTCAAGCAGGTGCTGACCAACCTGGTCAACAACGCCATCAAGTTCACGCCCAAAGGCAGCATTGTGGTGCGTACCATGATCGAACAGGCGCAGGGCAATAAACTGATGGTCCGTATCAGTGTCACCGACACCGGCATTGGTTTGTCCAAAGCCGAGCAGAAAGCCCTGTTTCATGCCTTCACTCAGGCCGATTCATCAACCGCCCGTGAGTTTGGCGGTACCGGCCTCGGCCTGGTCATTTCCAAACGGCTAGTGGAGCAGATGGGCGGAGATATCGGTCTTGAAAGCCAGAAAGATGAAGGCTCTACCTTCTGGTTCAACATCAAGGCAGAGGTGGCTCCGGCTATTCAGCAGCCGCCCAAACTGACCGATCTCAGCGGCTTTACGCTGGCCGTTGTTGAACCTCGTGAAATGTCACAGCTGGCACTGCGCCACCAGGCGGAGCAATGGGGAATGGAATGCCTGGTCATGAACCAGCTGGACGAGTTGCATCAGCACCTCAAACAGCCGGATACGGTGCGTCCGGACATGGCACTGGTGGATGTCAGCGGCTTTGGCAACGACGACTCCCTCTACCGGCAAATCCTGCACATTGAACGTGAGCTGCATTGTCCGACGCTGGTACTGGCTACGACGCGCGATGAAGACATCAGCTACAAGTTGCTGGAACAGGGCGCCAAGCATTATCTGTCGACGCCGGTGCGCTACAGTCAGCTTTACCAGACGCTGGTGAATATGTTGCGTCCGGAAAAAGCCGGGCAAGTCGACGAGAACTCGTCGCTGGCGCTGGGTCTGGTGCGTTCCACGGTCCGGGTATTGGCAGTGGATGACAACCCCGCCAATCTGAAACTGATCATCACCCTGCTGGAAAGCATCGGGGTTCAGGTCGACGGCGCGCGCAATGGAGAAGATGCGGTAAAAGCCGTCCAGAGTGCCCAGTATGACCTGATCTTCATGGACATTCAGATGCCTGGCATGGACGGTAAGCAGGCCACACGCCGAATCCGCCAGATGGAACCCGCCCAGGCTCGCGTGCCAATCATCGCGCTGACAGCGCACGCCCTGGCCGAAGAGCGGCAAAGCATGCTCGACAGCGGCATGGACGACTACCTGACCAAGCCGGTTGATGAAGACCAGTTACATCGAACTTTGTTCAAATGGACGGGTACGGCGTTGAGTTATGAAGATGCGCCGTCCGTCGCGTCACCTGCCAACACCGAAGCGCCCGCATCGCTCGATATGGAACGGCTGCAGGGTTTGCCAGTGGTCGATTTTGTCTCTGGCCTGGAAAAAGCCAGTGGCAAGCTGGGCCTGGCGCGCGATATGTTCGCCATGCTTATGGACAGCCTGGAAAAGGATCAGAGACGCATGAACGCCCTCTATCAGCAAGGCGACTACAAAGCCCTGCTGGAAGACGTTCACCGCCTGCACGGCGCCACTCACTATTGCGGTGTACCGCGCATTCAGATGACCGCCATGTACACCGAATCGCTGCTCAAACAGGGGCACTATGCCATTCTGGAAGACGCGCTGTTTTTATTGAATGAAGAAATTAATGAACTCCAGCACTGGTCTAACGATCACGACTGGGAAAAGGTGCTGGATCAGGCGGTGAAGGTGTACGCCTATCAAATGCAGCAGAAATCGGGCAAGCGCCAGCCCAGCTGACACCCTCAGGCAATCACGGCAAAAGCCACTACGTAGTCGTGCTCATCGGCCAGGCTGATATGAACCCGTGCTGCGCCCAATGCCTGTTGCTTCGCCAGCGCCTCCCCGTGCAACTGAGCCCGGGGAGCGCCCTGCTCATCCGGCAGTATCTCTATGCCCTGAAAGGTAACGCCCTGGGCTATGCCCGTACCCAATGCCTTGGCAATAGCCTCCTTACCGGCAAAGCGATTGGCCAGAAACTTCACTGGTGCACCCCGTCGATGGTACTCATCCTGTTCGGCGCTGGTCAGTATGCGTCGCAGAAAACGCTCGCCCTGCTGGGCAAGCACCTGTTCGATTCGCTGAATATTGACGATGTCGGTCCCGATGTTCACAACCCAAGTCTCTTTAGTGGCACGTTGCAAAGCTCAGCATACCCAGTTTTTACTGTGCCAGGAACGGCCTTCGAGCACATGCTGAATGCGGCTGGCATTGATCTCACGAGCTGCCGACAAGGCAGGGCCAGGTTGCCAGTTGTTGTCGGCTATGGCCTGAATCAGACTGCCCGGCAAGTCATCGTCCCGACTGCCCCGGCAAAACCCCCGAGCTGGATCGAAGCGATAGTATCCACCCGGCTCAATCCAGTCACCAGTGTCCATGGTCTGGCGATAGTCCAGCCCAAAACCTATCGCTTCGAGTAGGCGCCGCTCGAAATAGCGCAGTGCCGGCGACTGTTGCGTTGGCTCAGCCAGCAGCAGGAGCGTACTGGCATAGACACCGAAAAACGCCTCATCAACCTGAAACCGGGGCACCAGGCGCACACAGAGTTCATTGAGGTACAACCCCTGTACCAGTGCAGCACCCTGATGCACGGGTGCCGCGCCCTGATAGCGCCAATCGCTCAGTTGTTTCAATTCAGCAGTGCCGTGGGTTCGGACCAGAATGGGGCAAAACAAAGCGGGGCGCGAGCCTCGACCGACCGCCGTAAACCGCCCCTGATTCGGGGTGAGCAGCTCCAGTAACCAGTGAGATTCGCGAAACGGACGGGCATGCAGCACGTAGGCGGGCTGATCTGGCGCACGCCGGCCGGTCATGGTTCGTTAAAGTAGCCCAGGCTTTTCAAAGCGCGCTCGTCATCGGCCCAGCCACCCTTCACTTTAACCCAGAGATTCAACATGACCTTGGCGTCGAACAATTGCTCCATGTCCATACGGGCATCCTGACCCACCTTCTTGATGCGACTGCCTTTGTCACCAATAACGATTTTCTTCTGTCCCTGGCGTTCCACCAGAATCAGGCCGTGAATGTGCAGCACCCGATCTTCAAACTTGAACTGTTCGATTTCAACTGCCATCGAGTAAGGCAATTCTGCACCGAGCTGACGCATCAGTTTTTCCCGAATCATCTCGGCCGCCATAAAACGCTCTGTCCGATCGGTGATCTGGTCTTCGGGAAAATAGAACAGGCTCTTGGGCAGACGCTTCGCGATTTGCTCAACCAGGGTTTCGAGGTTGTTGCCCCTAAGCGCCGATAAAGGAACGACCTCGGCAAAATCGAACTGCTCAGCCAGTCGCTGCATGTGAGGCAACAGGCTTTGCTTGTCTTCAAGGTGATCCACCTTGTTGATCGCCAGAATGACTGGTGCCTTGTTGGCCTTGAGCTTATCGAGTACCCACTGATCTTCGTCGGTCCAGACTGTGCGGTCGACGACCAGTACGATTACATCGACATCGGCCAGGGCAGAATCGGCAGCCCGGTTCATATAGCGGTTGATGGCCTTTTCTTCGCCGCGGTGCATCCCCGGTGTATCGACAAAGATCATCTGCACATCGCCTTCACTGTGAATCCCCATGACCCGGTGACGGGTGGTCTGGGGCTTGCGCGAGGTAATGGACACTTTCTGGCCCAGAACATGGTTCATCAGCGTGGATTTACCAACGTTCGGACGACCCACAATGGCCACAAAGCCACAGCGGGTATTTAATTCGTAGGGTTCGTTCACTTGGCGTGCTCTCCGAGCGCTTTGAGGGCCGCGCGTGCGGCTTCCTGCTCTGCAATACGACGACTGTTACCGGCGCCGACGGTCGGCTGTTCCAGACCCTCGACCTCACAATCAACGGTAAAGGTCTGATCGTGTGCCTCGCCGCTCACTTCGCGCACACTGTACTGCGGCAAGGGGGCTTTTCGGGATTGCAAAAACTCCTGCAAGCGGGTTTTGGAATCCTTGATGTTGTCGCTCAGGTTCAGTTCCTGCAACCGTTGCTCGAACCACTGAACGATGACGCTCTGTGCTGCGTCCAGTGATTCATCCAGACTGATGGCACCGATGATGGCTTCAATCGCATCGGCAAGAATACTATCGCGCCGGAAGCCGCCGCTTTTCAGCTCGCCACTGCCCAGACGCAAGCACTCACCGAGTTCAAATTCGCGGCCCAGTTCAGCCAGCGTTTCACCTTTTACCAGGTGTGCCCTTAACCGGGACAGCTGGCCTTCACGCGCTTTGGGGAAACGATCATACAACTGCTGGGCAATGGTGCAGTTGAGAATAGCATCCCCGAGAAACTCGAGTCGCTCGTTATTCTTTCGGGAGAAGCTGCGATGCGTCAGCGCCTGTTGCAACAGCGCTACGTCCTTAAACTGATAACCCAGCCGCTGGCTGAGTCGTTCAATCATTAATGACACCGGTTAGAGTCCGTATTCTTCATAAAACGTCAGCACGACATCAATATTGGCGAAGATGTGCACTCTTTTTTCATAGTCGAGGATGACTTTGGGGTCATTGGAGCGCACATCAAACGATAGATCTTTGCGCAGATCGAGCTCAATATTATTAATGCCCAGGTTTTTCGACATCCGGTCTCTGAACTCGGATTCAAAAGCCTCGTCACCCTTTAAATCCTGGGCGGTACGACTGATCATCTGGTCGATGGTGAACTGATCATAGTAAGGGCCAGATAACTTGATGATCAGGGTGCCGAAAAAAATGACCATAAACAACAAGATGGCCATTGAAAGAATCGTCATGCCCTGCTCACGTTTCGGAGTCCGCATTGTCATTCATCCTGTATGGGGCAATGCCGTTCGCATTGCCGGTCTTATGGGGCAGGCTGGAACACCGGTTCACGGCTAGCCACTGCTTCGGGGTAAACTCGCGCAGTCTGGCGACTTAGTCAATAGCACCAACGCGCGAGAAGGCCGGATACCAGCCCTTCCAGGTCATCCAGACGGCCACTGCCTCACCGAGAATCGCATTTTCGTCTACAAACCCCCAGGCATTATTGCCCTGGTTATTATAGTCGCTTTGCTCCAGACGACGCTGCCCTTCCCAGTACCGGGAATCGTGACTGGCGTCACGGTTATCACCCATCACAAAGTAATGCCCTTCCGGCACAACTACGCCTTCGGCTGGCACCCATTCGTGTGGATGTCTGCTCGGACCCGCCTGATTCTGATAGATAAAATGCTCTACATCGCCCAATTGTTCGCTATACAGCGTATAGCGGCCTTCGTCGTCAGCCGTACGCTGTTCAAAGGCGAAGTCAATTGCTTCTCCATTGATGCTGAGCTGACGGCGACCGTAATCGTATTGAATCAGGTCTCCCGGCAAGCCAACGACTCGCTTGATGAAGTTTTTGCTGGGCTCATGCGGTGGCCGGAATACGATGACATCACCGCGCTCGGGCTGGCTAACCGGAATGACCACGTCATTGGTCACCGGCATGCGCAGGCCGTAAGTGAAGCGGTTAACAATGATGAAGTCACCAATTTCCAGTGTCGGCTTCATCGAACCCGAGGGAATCTGAAAAGGTTCAAACAAAAAGCTGCGCAGCACGAACACGATGAGCAAGACGGGGAAAAAAGACCGGCTGTTTTCTATCAGCCCCGGCTCTACATTCAAGTCTTCACGAACGGTTTTGAAATCTGCCATAGACTGTTCAGCTGCCGCCAGCACCTTGCGACGATAAGCCCGCAACAGCAGAATATCGGCCAGATACACCAGGCCGGTAACCAGCGTGGCCACCACCAGCAACAGGGCAAAATCAAAACTCTGCTGAATGGTCTGCCAGATCAACGCCAACAGCAGTGCCAGCAAGGCGTAACCCAAGCCCCGCTCCAGCATGCTGGGGGCAAACAGTGCCTCCAGCTGTTCGCGGCTCCAGTCGCTCTGGTCGACCACGTCCGCCAGGCGTCGCCGCTGCCGGATAAAGATCGCCGCTGCCAACACCACCGTCATGACCAGGCTGGCCCAAAAAAGCACAATCACGTTCATTCCATACTGTCCTTATGCAAAACCCTGGCACGAAGGGCCGGTCAACTATCCACTTTCAAAATCGCCAGGAAGGCATCCTGCGGAATCGATACCGATCCGACCTGCTTCATTCGCTTTTTGCCTTCTTTCTGGCGTTGCAACAATTTCTTCTTGCGGCTGACGTCGCCGCCGTAACATTTTGCGGTGACGTTCTTGCGCAGGGCTTTTACCGTAGTGCGGGCAACCACCTGGTTGCCAATGGCAGCCTGTACCGCTACATCAAACATCTGACGGGGAATCAGCTCCTTCATCTTTTCACACAACGAACGGCCACGGCGTTGCACGTGATCCCGGTGCATGATGACCGCCAGGGCGTCTACCCGGTCGCCATTGACCAGCACATCGAGACGCGTCAGTTCCGATGCTTCAAAGCGATCGAAGGCAAAATCAAGTGAGGCAAAGCCACGACTGACCGATTTGAGCCGATCGAAGAAATCCATCACGATTTCAGCCATCGGCAAATCGTATTCAAGGGATACCTGCCCGCCCAGGAACTGCATGTCACGCTGCACTCCCCGTTTTTCAACGCAGAGGGTAATCACATTGCCGACGTGCTCCTGAGGCACCAGAATCGACGCCCTGACAATGGGTTCACGGAATTCCTCGATGTTGTTAACAGCGGGCAGTTTCGACGGATTATCGACAAAAATAACCTCACCGTCTGTTTTCAGAATCTCGTACACCACCGTCGGTGCCGTGATGATCAGGTCCAGGTCGTATTCGCGTTCCAACCGTTCCTGGATGATCTCCATGTGCAACATGCCAAGGAAACCACAGCGAAAACCAAAACCCAGTGCGTCAGAGCTTTCCGGCTCATAGAACAAACTGGCGTCGTTCAGGCTGAGTTTTTCAAGGGCGGTACGAAAGTCTTCGTAGTCGTCTGCGGATACCGGAAACAGGCCGGCATAGACCTGCGGCTTGCTTTTCTTGAAACCGGGCACGGCAGCGACATTGGGTGTGCTCGACAGAGTAATGGTATCGCCAACCGGTGCACCGCGAATCTCCTTGATGGAGGCACAGATAAACCCGACCTCACCCGCTCTGAGACGGTTCTTTTCAGCCATCTTCGGCGTAAAGATACCCAGCTTGTCGACCACGTGAATACGGCCGGTGCTTTTGATTATGATCTTGTCACCCTTGTTCAGGGTGCCATGGCGAACCCGAACCAGTGAAACCACCCCCAGGTAGTTATCAAACCAGGAATCGATGATCAGCGCCTGCAAGTCGCCGTCGAGGTTGCCTTCCGGTGGGGGTATGCGTTCGATCAGTTGCTCGAGCACGTCTTCGATGCCCAGGCCACTTTTTGCCGAGGCATGTACCGCATCGTGAGCGTCGATGCCGATAATCTCTTCAATTTCCTGGGCGACACGGTCAGGCTCTGCCTGGGGCAGGTCCATCTTGTTCAACACCGGCACAACCTCAAGGCCCTGTTCAATGGCGGTGTAACAGTTGGCGACCGACTGGGCTTCAACCCCCTGGGCGGCGTCGACGACCAGCAAGGCCCCTTCACAGGCAAACAGCGAGCGCGAGACCTCATAGGCGAAGTCAACGTGCCCTGGCGTATCAATGAAATTCAACTGGTACACTTTGCCATCGCGAGCCTTGTAGTCGAGGGTCACGCTCTGTGCCTTGATGGTGATGCCCCGTTCACGCTCCAGATCCATGGAATCCAGCACCTGCTCGGCCATCTCACGCTCGGTCAGGCCGCCACACACCTGAATAAAGCGGTCTGCCAGTGTGGATTTGCCATGGTCGATATGGGCGATGATGGAGAAATTACGGATGTGGGAGAGATCACTGCTCACAGAAGCAAATACTCAGCTTAAAAATGGGGTCGCGAGTTTAAACCATTTGACCTGTGAACACCATGACAGCCCCGGCCGAAAGCGACCGGCCGGGGCTGTGCCTCACTCGGTGGGAATCGCCAGATAGACGATGTTGGTGCCGCGCAGAATGCGGACCGCTACGGCCCCATTTTGCGGCAACTCACGCACGATACGGTCGAAATCTTCTTTATCGCGGACAAAGGAGCCGCCCATCATGGTGATGACATCGCCGGATTGCAGCCCCGCTTCCTGAGCAGGCCCGGCCAGCACTTCTTCAACCAGGACGCCATCGCGGTCGCCTGCATCCACCACCAGGATGTTCAGCGAGTTATCTGAACTCGGCTCCGGAGGCGCTGCCTGGGCCGCCACACGCGTCTCATCGAGTATTCCGATGGTAACATCGAGGGTTTCCCGCTCTCCGTTACGCAGCACCAGAACCTCGACCGTACTTTCGGGTCTGACCTGACCCACCAGGGGTGGCAGATCGGAATAGCGACGCACCGGCTTGCCATCAAACTCAAGAATGATGTCATCGGCCCGAATACCGCCCTGCTCGGCCGGGCTGCCTTCAAATACCCGGGCAATCAGCGCCCCTTCGGCACGATCCAGGCCCATTGACTGAGCCAGCTCAAGGTTCTCGTTAAACGGAGGGTACATCTCGACGCCCAGCCAGCCGCGCTGAACTTCCCCATTTTCACGCAGCTGGTCAGCGATGTTCATGGCAATATCAATCGGGATGGCAAAGGACACGCCCATAAACCCACCCGAACGGGTATAGATCTGGGAATTGATGCCCACCACTTCACCATCAAGGTTGAACAATGGACCGCCGGAGTTACCGGGATTGATGGCGACATCGGTCTGAATAAAGGGAACGTAGCGGTCTGACCCACCCAGTGCGCGCCCCTTGGCGCTGACAATACCGGCGGTAACCGAGTACTCGAAATTGAACGGTGACCCGATGGCCAGCACCCACTCACCCACTCTGAGGTCTTCGCTGCTACCAATCGTCACCGCGTGCAGGTCTTCCGCTTCAACTTTCAACAGGGCCACATCACTTTGCGGGTCGGTACCTATTACCTCGGCCGCGTAGGAGGTGCCGTTCGTCAGCATCACCCGAACGTCGTCCGCCCCGTCGATGACGTGATTATTGGTCAGAATATAACCATCTTCAGAGAGAATAAAACCTGAGCCGAGCCCCTCTCTTGGCGTTGGATTAGGCCGCTGGAAATCAAAATTCGGCGGCAATTGATCGCCAAAGAAATACCGGAAAAACTCCGGCACCTGCTGGTTGCTGTCCGGCTGGGCCGACCGTTCAACCGGTGCGGTTGAGGTGGTGATTTTAACCACTGATGGCGAATGATCTTCCACCAGCTCGGTAAAATCGGGCAAGCCTTCAGCCATGGCCTGGCAGGCCAAAAACAAAACGCCCACGACTGCGGTAACAATGGATGTCCGTTGAAACATGAATGAGTACTCCACTCAGCTTTGAGTTGAACTGGGATGTTAGGCCTAAGTGTGTCTTATCAAAGCGCCCGGGGTGTTCGTTTTACATGCCATTTACGCCCTGCCAGTCCGCGTACTGAAGCCTCTAGCCGGCTTCCCGGGCGAATACGTCCAGCGCTGGCTCTTCGATTGACAAAATGCGCGGCTGTGCGGCCTCGCCCGGATGGGCAAAGCGCCAGCGGGTGATCACCACCGCGGCGGCACCGGCAAGAACGGCCACCAACAACTGAACCGGCTCAGCCAGTGACAGCCGGGTGGCCACCCAAAGCGCCAGAAAAGTGGGCAACAGAGGCCACAGATACATCCAGACGGCCGCCCGCGACAGGGCATCTTCAGGAATGCCCAGGCGAACCACATCGCCCGGGCGCAAGGCCCGTGACACCCGGGTGTTGGCGCCGTCGATAAAGAAATGGTTTTTGGCATCCTGACGGTCAGTGCTGCCCCACTCGCTCAACACCGCCTGGCCGCACCCCTGTCGGGCCTTGCAACTCTGACAGGCGCTGGTTTGCACAACGGAGACAACGACCCCGGCAGCATTCACGTCAATGACCTGTCCACGCTCTTCGACCACTGGGTATCCGTCTCTGGCTGATTTAAAACTCACAGTATAACGATTCAACTGCGCTCAACAAATGACCGCAACGTTCGGGGTTACCCGGGAGTAAGTAATCAACCGGAGTTTGGTTATACTGACGCCCCATGCGCCTGGCTTTATTCGCTCCGGGCTACCCCACACTGTCTACGGAGTACCCATCGATGCCTTCACGATTGTCCGCTGATGTTCTGGTTATCGGCACAGGTGCGGCCGGGCTTACCCTGGCCCTGAGTCTGCCGCGCAACCTGAACATTTATCTGGTGTGCAAGGGTGAACTGGGCTGGGGCTCGACAGCCTGGGCACAGGGGGGTGTTGCGGCGGTGCTGGATAAAGTCGATTCCGTCGACGATCACGTCGCGGATACGCTCAAGGCAGGCGCCGGGCTATGCGAGCCCAAAGCGGTTCGCCATACGGTTGAGCGGTCGGCCAGTGCCATCCAGTGGCTGATCGATCAGGGGGTTCCCTTTACCCATGAAGACGGCTCCGAAGTCGACTACCACCTGACCCGTGAGGGAGGTCACCGGCACCGGCGCATCATTCATGCCGCAGATGCCACTGGCCGGGCCATTTCCGAAACTCTGGTCCGCAACGTTCAGCAACGCGCCAACATTCACGTGCTGGAACAGCACATTGCGGTCGATCTGATCACCCACAACAAGATCAATGGCACTTCAGACGCGCCTGACCGCTGTCTCGGCGCCTATGTTCTGGACCGTCGCAACGACCGGGTGGTAACTATCGGCGCCCGGTCAACGGTGATCGCCAGCGGCGGGGCCAGTAAGGTGTACCTGTTCACCAGCAACCCGGATGGTGCCACTGGAGACGGCATCGCCATGGCGTGGCGGGCCGGCTGCCGCGTGGTCAACATGGAGTTCAACCAGTTCCACCCGACCTGCCTGTATCACCCCAAGGCCAAGTCATTTCTGATTTCCGAAGCCGTTCGTGGAGAAGGCGGGCTGTTAAAGCTGCCCAATGGCGAACGGTTTATGCATCGTTTCGACGAACGCGGCGAACTGGCCCCGCGGGACATCGTCGCCCGAGCCATCGACCATGAAATGAAGCGACTGGGTGCTGACCACCTGTATCTGGATATCAGCCACAAGCCCGCCGCCTTCATTCGCAGCCACTTTCCCACCATTTACGAGCGCTGTCTGAGTTATGGCTACGACATGACCCGCGAGCCCATTCCCGTCGTGCCGGCAGCGCACTATACCTGCGGCGGCATTCGCACCGATCTGCATGCCCGTACCGATCTCGCTGGCCTTTACGCTGCCGGTGAATGCGCCTATACCGGTTTGCACGGTGCCAACCGGCTGGCGTCCAATTCCCTGCTGGAGTGCATCGTTTTTGCGCAAATGGCCGCCGCCGATATTCTGGAAAGCGAACCGGCACCCAGTGACCCGGACGCCCTGCCACTCTGGGACGAGTCCAGAGTGTCCGATTCCGATGAAAAAGTCGTCATCAGTCACAACTGGGATGAGATTCGCCGTTTCATGTGGGATTACGTGGGCATTGTACGCAGCGATAAACGCCTGGAACGCGCCCTGCGCCGGGTGCGCTTGCTTAAGCAGGAGATTCAGGACTATTACGCCAATTTCCGGGTCAGTTCCGACTTGCTGGAGTTGCGCAATCTGGTGGTCGTGGCCGAACTGATCATCGAATCGGCCCTGTCACGCAAGGAAAGCCGGGGCCTGCACTACACCCGCAGCTACCCGGGGCCCCAGGAGCAGACGGAGATTACCGTGCTGTCTCCCGAGCGAAAAGGCTGACACCTGGCTTACAGATTTTCCGCCCCCCGCCGCACAGCGCTGGCCTGAATTCGAAACCAGGCATTGAGACTGCGCCAGCTGGGGTCGGTTACGCTGTCGCGCCAGATCATCAGGTCGCGACGGTTTCCGGTATCGGCGCATTCAAGCTCAAAGCGGATATAGAGCGAGTTTCGACGGCCACGGCCATGCCACAAGTAGCGTTCGGCCCCGGAGGGCGCCAACTGGTCATACAGCCAGATATCGGCCCCCACCCAGCGCAGATAAGCCGGCGGTGGTTCTGAGTGAATGGCCACCACCAGGCATAAGCCCAACACCAGAGCCAGCGCACCCAAAGACCAAAGAGGCAAAGCACTGAAACCCAGCAATAACAGACACAAGACCAGGGGCGCCGACATCATCAGCCAGCGCAGGCGGGAAGATTGTAACCGGCACTCAATCGGGCTGGACACGGTCCAGTATCTTGCGCACCATATAGGCCATTTCGGGGTCTTCGGGAGCGGATTTTTCCAGAAACCAGTTCCACAAATCCTGATCTTCGTTATCGATCAGGCGGCGATAAATGCGCTGATCCTCCTCACTCAGGGTCGGATACACCGATTCGGTGTAGGGCACCAGCAATACATCCAGCTCGAGCATGCCACGCCGACTGTGCCACCAAAGGCGACGGTGAATCAAAGCCTGTTCTTCTGTCATTTCCACGATTAAACGCCCACACTCAAACCCACAATGAGACGCCGGATACTTGGAAGTCCCGATACTCCCTGGAGAGTGACGCGAGACACCCTTGATGAATCCGGCCGGTGAGGGCAAAGTGTAACAGCAAAGCGTGCGCAAACCGAACCTCTCACCACGGCGGTTTGTCTGGCATGCCAAGGTTCATTAACCTTTACTTTCCGGACTCAACACCCACTACCCAGCCAAATACGGACACTGACATCATGCCTTCGGCTACCGAACAAACCACCGAACCCTCTTCGCCAGTCGACACCCCTGTTTTTTACCCGCTTGAACATCTGGCGATACTCGATATTACCGGCACCGACGCCCTGACATTCCTGCAGGGCCAGGGCACCCAGGACTATCTGAAACGCCTGCCACAGGCGCCACTGCCAGGGGCATTCTGCACGCCCAAAGGGCGCGTGGTGGCAAACGTCTGGAACGTTCTGCTGTCGACTGAACCGGCCACCGTCAAACTGGTGACCGAGCGCAGCGCCGCCGACACCCTGAAACGCCATCTGGCCAAGTACATCCCGTTCTTTCGCGGCTCTAAACTGACGGACCAGAGCCAGGCGTTACATGGGCTAGGGTTATCCGGACCGGAAGCCGAACGCTGGCTGACCCGTGTACTGGGTGAAGGCAACAATGGTGTCTGGCGCAAGGGCAGCCATTTTGCGTTCAGCCTGCCCGACGGCCGCGCCCAGCTCTGGTTGTCGGCGCTGGCAGACGATTACGAAACCCTGATGGAGCAGATCGAAAATGCCTGGGTGCACCCTGCAGCCGACTGGCAAAAGCTGGACATCGTCGCCGGTTTTCCCTGGGTTAACGCCAGCCTGACCGGCGAGTTTGTGCCCCAGTCGATCGGGCTCGACCAACTCGACGGGATTTCATTCAACAAGGGTTGCTACACCGGCCAGGAAGTAATTTCCCGGCTTCACTATAAGGGACAGAGCAAGCGCGGCCTGCAACGCCTGCGCTGGCAGGGCGGAGCAACACCGGCCGGGCCAGAGGTCTACACCGCCACAGGCACCGCCGGCACCTGGATCAACTGGGTGGCAGACGGCACTCAATGCCTGGGGCTGGCCATGGTCAAACAGTCTGCCGAGACCCCGGCACTCTACCTGGACAGTGAGCGGCAGATACCGTTGGAGCTGCTAGACTAGTTGATAAAGTGCCCGCAGGCCTGACTGCCTGACGCAGCATGCCCGTGTTACACTGCCCTACCGATGAACGGCATCCCGGTATCAAGGAAACGTTGGCCCCATGAGCACACTGTTAGAGACAGTAAAGCAAGACATCATCGACGCGCTGAACAACGACCAACTGGTTCTGCCCAGTCTGCCAGAAGTAGCCCTGAAAGTGAGGGATACGGCCGAGGATCCGGATGCGACGATCAAACAACTAACCGACATTATTTCCCGCGACAGCGCCCTGAGCGCTCGCATCATCCGGGTGGTTAACAGCCCTCTGCTGCGTGCACCACAGGAAGTCCGGGACTTGTCGATGGCGGTCAGCCGTCTGGGCATGAACTACACCTCGAATCTGGCGATTGGCCTGGCCATGGAGCAGATGTTTCAGGCCACCTCAGACATGATCGACAAGCGTATGCGCCAGCTGTGGCGCCTGACCGGCCAGGTCTCGGCCATGGCAACCATACTGGCACGTCAAACCGCCGTCGTGGGTGCCGAAGAGGCATTGCTGGCGGCCCTAGTGCACCGGCTGGGCGCCCTGCCCATTCTGACCTTCGCCGAAGAACGCGATGACCTGATTCTCGACAACATCACCCTGGGTCAGATCATTGATCAGCTCCACGGCCATCTGGGCAGTATCATCCTGGAACGCTGGGACTTTTCGCCGCAGCTCAGCCGGGTACCGCGTGACTATCGCAAATTCGACCGGTCACCGGCCGAGGCCGATCTGACCGACATCATCACCGTCGCAAATCTGGTTGTGCTGAAAGACAGCACCAGCGGCTGGTCCCGAATGGACTGGACCAAGGTCTCGGCCTTTGAACGACTGGCCCTGCCGAATGATCGCGAAGACCCACTCTATGCGGAACTGGAGCGCGAGGCGGCAACCGCACAGGCCGCTTTCCTCTAGGAAGCAGGTCTGGAGCTGACCTCCAGATCATCCAGTATCTGCAGAGCTTCTTCCCGGTTCGCCCCGCAAAACGCCGCCTCGGCCAGAAAGGCCGAGCATACGGCAGGCCGCTCGGGCCGCCCGAACAGGGCACAGCGGGCATCGTCCAATAAATGCACACAACGCACACCGGCGGGCTTGCCCTCAGGCATCCCATGGAACGCCTGGTTAATTGACGGCGCGATGCAGCAGGCACCGCACCCGGAACGACATTGCATAACCCACCTCTGGTAACATAGACGACTCAATTACCCCGCATCCCAACGCAGGAGACTCCGAGGCATAATGGAACTGTACAGCGACACTCTGGGTTCAGGACCCGATCTGGTCATCCTCCATGGCTTGTTTGGCAGCGGCGATAACTGGCGCAGCATCGCCAAATCGTTATCGGACCACTTTCGGGTTCATCTGCTGGATTTGCCCAACCATGGGCGTTCTCCCTGGGTAAAGCAACAGTCGTATCCGGTATTTGCCAGGGCAGTAACCGACTGGATGTCTTCACAAGGCATCGAAAACACAGCTCTGCTCGGACATTCGATGGGAGGCAAAGTGGCCATGCAAATGGCACTGAACGACGCTCAATCCCACCTCAATAAACTGATTATTGTCGACATCGCGCCAAGAGCCTACCCGCCCCATCATCAGGACATCTTCCGTGCCCTGGCAAGCACGGACCTGAGTCAGTTCAAGAACCGTTCAGAGGTCGACGAAGCACTCAAAGACGGTATCGAAACCACAGGTATCCGCCAGTTCATCCTGAAAAGTCTATATCGAAACGACGAGGGTCAATTGGCCTGGCGCTTCAATCTGGAGGCGTTGCAACAGCAGTACGACAGCATCGCCAACGAACCCGACTTCGAGCATCCCTTTGAAGGACCAACGCTCTTTATCAAGGGTATGAACAGCCAGTACATTCAGACCAGCGATCAGTCGGCTATCACCGAGCGCTTCCCGAAAGCGACCGCGAAGATCATTGAGGGAGCAGGCCACTGGCCCCATGCCGAAAAACCCGCCGCGTTTCTAAGAATTCTGGAACGGTTTCTGGAAGCCGACTAATTAAAAAGACTTGGAGCCGCCCTGCTCCAGGCGGCTCAGAAAATGACGCAACCGGATCTGCCCCGCCTCCTTGAACCGCACCTTGCCCGCGCGGGGCCGCAAACCCTGCTCGTCGTGCAGCTGAGCACAGTCTTTGCGCAGCGCTTCCAGATCCGGGTCATGGCGTATGGGCATATCCAGAAAGAACTGCCACTCATCCTCGCCCGCTTCACCTTCTAGCGCCCGGGTAATCAGTGCCTGAACGCTATCCTGAGTCGGGCGATACACCGGGGCCTTGCCCCAGATCATCGCCAGCGTAACGCCGACTATCACTACAAGTGTGACGGCAAAGACGAGCAGAAATTCAGCCACCGCTACCCGACCCAGACCCGGGCATTGCGGAACATCCGCAGCCAGGGGCCGTCTTCCTGCCAGTGATCGGGCCGCCAGGAATTCGTGACCGACCGGAATACCCGCTCCGGGTGCGGCATCATGATGGTGATGCGACCATCGGTGTTGGTAAAACCGGTCATCCCCGCAATGGAACCATTAGGATTGAACGGATACCGCTGGGTCACTTCGCCGTAGTTGTCGACGTAACGCAGGGCGACCAGACCACTGTTGATCGCGTCATCGGCGTGGGCCTGGTCGCGAAACTCGGTCAGGCCCTCGCCATGGGCAACGGGTATCGGCAAACGTGACCCGGCCATGCCCGCCAGGAAAATAGACGGCGATTCGGGGATCTCGACCATAACGGTTCGGGCTTCGAATTGCTCCGATTCATTGCGCACGAAGTGCGGCCAGTGATCGGTGCCGGGCATCAGATCGCGCAGGTTCGACAGCATTTGGCAGCCGTTGCACACCCCGAGCGAGAAGGTCGAGGGGTCGTGAAAAAACGCCTGGAACATATCGCGGACACGGTCATTGAAGCGAATGGTTTTGGCCCAGCCTTCGCCTGCGCCAAGTACGTCGCCGTAGGAAAAGCCACCACAGGCTACCAGACCGCGGAACTCGCTCAGCGAACGCCGGCCCGTCAGCAGGTCGCTCATGTGGACATCGACAGTATCAAAGCCGGCCCGGTCAAAGGCGGCGGCCATTTCAACCTGGCCATTAACGCCCTGCTCCCGCAGTACGGCGACTTTCGGGCGTGCGCTCGAATCGACAGATCGGGTGACATCGCTGTTCGGGTCAAACGTCAATTGGGCATGCAGGCCAGGGTCGTTGGCGTTCAGCCAGGCATCGTACTCCTGCCGGGCACAGGCCTCGTTGTCGCGCAGGGCCTGAATGCGGTAGCTGGTTTCGGTCCACAGGCGCAGCAAATCCGTTCGTGCCTTGACCAGCACTTCCTCTTCTTCATCGCAGAAACGAATGAAGTCATCGTCATTACACTGGCCAATCACCGCCGAACAGTCACCAAGGCCTGCCGCCGTCAGTTGCTGCAGGACGTCTTCGGTTTGCGCCTGTGCAACCTGAATAACGGCACCCAGCTCCTCGGAAAACAAGGCGGCGGTGACATCATCACCGGCAAAACGTTCGACTTTTATGTCGATGCCGGTACGACCGGCAAAAGCCATTTCACAGAGCGTTGCAAACAAGCCGCCGTCGGAACGGTCGTGATAGGCCAACAGTTTGCCATCGGCAACCAGCCCCTGCATCACCGCCCAGAAGGCCTTCATGTCTTCACTGTCGTCCAGGTCGACCGGCTCAGAACCGACCTTGCGATAGACCTGTGCCAGCGCTGACCCGCCCAGGCGGTTCTGGCCACGGCCCAGATCGATCAGTATCAGATCGGTCTCGCCCTTATCCGTCCGCAATTCTGGCGTCACGGTTTTGCGCACATCATCCACCGGCGCCAGGCCCGACACGATCAGGCTGAGCGGCGCAGTGACGGCCTTGGTGCGCCCGGCTTCGTCCCAGGTGGTGCGCATCGACATAGAGTCTTTGCCGACCGGTATGGTCAGACCCAGGTCGGGACAGAGTTCCAGCCCCACGGCCTTGACGGTGTCGTACAGGGCCTGATCTTCGCCGGGGTGGCCAGCGGCAGCCATCCAGTTGGCCGACAAGCGAACCAGCTCCAGCTCGCCAATGGACACAGACGCCAGGTTGGTCAACACCTCGGCTACCGCCACACGGCCGGAGGCCGGGGCATTCAACAGCGCCAGCGGTGTGCGCTCACCCATGGCCATGGCTTCGCCGGTGTAGCCGGAAAAACCGGTTGTGGTCACCGCCGCATCCGCTACCGGAATTTGCCAGCGGCCTACCATCTGGTCGCGAGCGACCATACCGGTAATGGAGCGGTCGCCAATGGTGATCAGAAAGCTCTTGCTGGCGACGGCCGGCAAGCGCAGCACCCGTTCGGCCGCCTCATGCAAATCAATGCCCCGGGTCGAAAACGGGCTTGGCTCAAAACTCTGGCGCTCAAACTGACGCTCCATACGTGGCGCCTTGCCGAGCAGAATATCCAGCGGCATATCAACCGCTTTGTTGCCAAAGTGCCGGTCATTCAGTACCAGCTGGCGTTTTTCGGTCGCAGTACCGATAACGGCGAAGGGGCAGCGTTCGCGCTGGCAAATGGCTTCAAATTCAGCCAGTCGCTCCGGGGTAACCGCCAGCACGTAGCGTTCCTGGCTTTCGTTGCTCCAGACCGCCAGTGGTGACATGCCCGGTTCGTCGTTGGGGATATCGCGTAACTGGAAGTCACCGCCACGCCCGCCATCATTAACCAGTTCCGGAAAGGCGTTCGACAGACCACCGGCGCCCACGTCGTGGATAAAGGCCACCGGGTTGTTGGCACCCAGCTGCCAGCAGCGGTCGATCACTTCCTGGCAGCGTCGCTCCATTTCGGGGTTGCCACGCTGAACCGAGGCGAAATCCAGATCTTCGTTGCCTTCGGCGCTGTCCATCGACGAGGCAGCACCGCCACCCAGGCCAATCTGCATGGCCGGGCCACCGAGCACGATCAGCGCCGAATCGGCCGGAATGGCGTCCCACGCCTTGTCGACGTGGTCTTCGCGGATGTTGCCGTAACCACCAGCAATCATGATCGGTTTGTGATAGCCGCGCACTTCGGTGCCGTTGACACCGGCCGCCGACATTTCATAGGTGCGGAAATAGCCCAGCAGGTTAGGCCGGCCGAATTCGTTGTTAAACGCCGCCGCGCCTAATGGGCCGTCAATCATGATATCCAGCGCCGACACAATGCGACCCGGCTTGCCATACTGGCTTTCCCAGGGCTGCACGAACCCCGGAATATTCAGGTCCGATACGCTGAAACCGGCCAGGCCGGCCTTGGGCTTGCCACCGGTTCCGGTAGCGCCCTCGTCGCGGATCTCGCCACCGGCACCGGTCGCCGCCCCGGCAAAGGGAGCGATGGCTGTGGGGTGGTTATGGGTTTCAACCTTGAACAGGATGTGCACATTTTCTTCGTGATAGCGGTACTGATGATCCGCATCCGGGTAGAACCTGCCCGTGCGGAAGCCTTCAACGACGGCTGCATTGTCTTTATAGGCCGAGAGCACACCCGCCGAATTATGCTGATAGGTGTTCTTGATCATCTTGAACAGCGACCAGGGCTGCTCCTCGCCGTCAATCGTCCAGGTCGCATTGAAAATTTTGTGCCGGCAATGCTCTGAGTTGGCCTGGGCAAACATCATCAGCTCGACATCGGTCGGGTCGCGCTCCAGGCGCTGGTAGGCCTCAACCAGATAATCCATTTCATCGTCGGCCAGAGCCAACCCCAGCGACTGATTAGCCTCGGCCAGCGCCTCCCGGCCACCCGTGAGAATGCCCACCTGACTGAGGGGTCGCGGCTCGTGATGACTAAACAGATGAGCGGCATCGGGCGTGTCATACACCACCGATTCGGTCATCCGGTCATGCAGCGCCTGGCCAACCTGTCGCACTTCGTCTTCGTTTAATGGTTCATCGGTACGAATGCAATAACGGACGCCACGTTCCAGCCGCCGTATGGACGACAGGCCACTGTTTCTGGCAATGTCGGTGGCCTTGCTCGACCAGGGCGAAATGGTGCCAAACCGCGGCAATACCCAGACCGGGGCGCCATCGACCGATTCGACGTCAACCCGGGGGCCATAGTGCAGCAATTGCTCCAGTGTATCCTGTTCGCTTGCCGTCAGGTCCCCTGAGGTGTCGGCAAAATGCATGTACTCTGCGTAGACATCCCGAATCCGGGCGGCAAGCCCGGCATCCAGCACGGTCGGCAAGCGGGCCAGCAAGCGCTGACGGCGAAACGTGGATAAAACGGGATTTCCTCGGAGTATCAGCATATCGGGGCCTGTTCTGGATGCGGGCAAAAATCGGCGCGTATGGTAGCCGAAAAACAGGTAAAATGGCACTGCAATCAAAGCCGTATCAAACCCCGGGGACCGCGCTTGTTACTGACCAGACGTTCAATTTTTTCTTTCTGCCAAGGCGCGATACTGGTGTTATTGCTGGCGGGCATCGGCTTCTGGGTAGCCACCGGTTTCAGCTGGCACAACCACTGGCAACGGGTACAGGCGCGAGACACCCTGATCATCGCCATTCGGGAAACGGACGGTGTCTATGTACAGTACGACCAGACCATGGCGGGCCTGGAATACGATCTGGCCCAACTGCTGGGCCGACAACTGGGCCTCGACGTTCAGCTGTTCGCGGTTAGCGATCTGCCCGACCTGTATCGTGCGCTGGCGGCCGGGGCTGTAGACATGGCGCTCACAGGCACCACCTATAACGCCAGCCAGCAAGCCTTTACACCCGGGCTGCCCTACCTGATGACCCGTGTCGGACTGGCCCGGGAGATGGCCAGCACAGCGCCAGAACTCGATCAGCAGCGCATTGCCACGCTCGACCCGGTCAGCCACGGCGGCCTCAGCGACCGTCTGACTACAGACAACCCGGCGCTGGACATGACGCTGACCAGCGCCGGTCCTGCCGAACTGATGACCCGCATCGACATGGGCGAGCTCGATATGGCGCTGCTCGATGAACGTGATTTTCTGGTGATGCGCCCGTTTTTCCCCAACCAGCGTTTCGACCCGCTGACCGAGCACCCGCGGCCAGTCGCCCCGCTGTTTCGCAACCAGCGCGATCGCTCCCTGATCGATGCAGTTAATAACGCCTTGCGCGAACTCGAACAGACCGAACTGATCCCCCGACTGGAAGATCGTTATCTCGGCCACACCCGTGATTTCGACTACGTAGGTAATCTGACCTTCGAACGCCACATCGGCTCACGATTGCCAGAGTTTGAAGCCGACTTTCGGGAACAGGCCGATCTGCACGGACTGGATTGGCGCCTACTGGCAGCCGTGGCCTATCAGGAGAGTCATTGGCGGCGCAATGCGGTTTCGCCAACCGGTGTGCGAGGGCTGATGATGGTTACGCTGACGACCGCGCGAGAAATGGGTATCGATAACCGGCTCGACCCGCGGCAGAGCATTCAGGCCGGCAGTCGCTATCTGGCGAGTCTGCACAGGCGCATTCCCGAACGGATCCAGGAACCGGACCGCACCTGGATGGCCCTGGCATCTTACAATGTCGGCGCCGGGCACCTCGAAGATGCCCGCATAATCACCGAAACCCTGGGTGACGATCCGGATTCATGGCTCGACGTTCGCCGGCACCTGCCCAAACTGGCACTTAAGGAATGGCACCCTTATACCCGCTTCGGGTATGCCCGGGGCCGGGAACCCGTGGTGTACGTCGCAAACATAAGGCGGTATTACAACGTACTGTTACGCGCCTTTCCCGAACAACAGTCAGAGCCTGGTGTCTTTTTCACAGACCGGCTGGAAACCCTGCCGATGCCGGGCCTGACCGTAACCCCCGGCCCCTGACACTGACTTCAGAACGTCAATTTGAAACCGGTCATCCAACGCCACTGTTCGGGCTCCGGCTGCCAGCGAATTTCTGAATAATTGAGTATGGCATCACTGAATACCTGGTCGATGCCAAAGGCCCAATAACTGGCCTCATCCGAGGCATTTTGCAGGTTATCACGGCCATAACTCAACTTGCTGACGACGGTACCGGCCAGGTAGGCACCTACCAGATCCCAGGCTACGACCTCTTCCCGATACAAGGCACTGCCACCAAGTTGCAGACCGTCGCTTTCCCACAGAATGGAACTGCCGAAAAGGCCAGCGTCGAAGGCATCGTTGCGTCGGTAGGTCAGCGCCACACTGCCTTCCGGCGTGTCGAGACCCGCTGCGACTGCCCACTGCTGCAACGTAGAGGAAGCCGTTTCATCCTCAAAGGTCCACTGACCACTGATGTACATCAGCTCGCCATTACTTGCGGTGAACTCAAGGCTGGGCTGTTCAAGACCAAGGCCGTTACGGGCACTGTAGGTATCAATGGCCAGCGCATCGGTGAACCGGTCGGCACTGGTCGGTTGTGAGCCATCGTAACCATGCATCTGGTCAATCGGGTCAGCCAGCAAGCGCTGCTCCAGGCTGCGCAACTGGCCACCCCGTATGCTGTAAAGCGGTTGCAGCCATTCAATAAACACCTGTCGGCTGGAAACCGGCTCGTCCAGAGACAGCGGATCAAGATCGGCCTCCAGTACCGCGCGATACTGGCTGCCGGTTACCGACTCCAGCACCTCCAGCCCGAGCCAGCTGTTCGGAGCCTGCAGATACCAGCGCCCTTCGCCATCCAGAGCCGGTTCAAGGTAGGCACCCTGCACTTGCAACTGCCCGGTTACCCGGGATTCCGCGCCCCATGCCAGGCCAGACCCGGCTAACAGCACCAGCGCTACATTGACGTGTTTTTGCATCAGTTGAATACCACCGTTTTATTGCCGTGAACCAGAACCCGGTCTTCCAGATGCCAGCGCAACCCTCGCGCCAGCACGGTACGCTCGCAATCTTTTCCAAGCCGTACCATATCTTCAATTTCATCCCGATGAGACACCCGGATCACATCCTGATCGATGATCGGGCCAGCGTCGAGGTCGGCGGTCACATAATGGCAGGTCGCCCCAATAAGTTTGACGCCACGCTCATAGGCCTGGTGATAGGGTCTGGCACCAATAAAAGAGGGCAAAAAGCTGTGGTGAATGTTGATGACCCGATACGGCATGCGGGCACACAGGTCTGCGGGCAGAATTTGCATGTAACGCGCCAGCACCACGGTATCCGCCGCATGCTGTTCAATAAGCCGTTCGACTTCCGCAAAATGCGGCGCCTTGTTGGCTGGGTCGACCGGTACATGAAAGAACGGAATGGCGTGCCACTCGGCCAGACTGCGCAGTGAATCGTGGTTGGAGATAATACAGGCAATGTCACAATGCAAATCACCGCTGTGCCAGCGGTTCAGAATATCCGCCAGGCAATGACTGTCGCGACTCACCATCAGGGCCAGTCGCGGTCGCTGGTCACTGTCGGTCACGCGCCAGGTCATGCCCAGCTCTTCGGCGATGGGCGCAAACTGACGTGCCAGCTCTTGCGCATCGAACGGTAATGAACTGGCTTTGATTTCATTGCGCATGAAAAACCACCCTTGCTCCAGATCGGCGTGGTGATTGGCCTCCAGAATGCTGCCATTATGGTCGGCCAGAAACCGGCTGACCCGGGCAACAATGCCAACTCGGTCCGGACAGGACATCACCAGGCGAAAAACGCGTTCCATTCAGTTCTACTCCAAGGGCTTGAATTTGCAGAAAAAAAGCTATTTTAACCGAATGGGCGATGATATATGATGTGCCCTCTTTTGACGACACTGGCTATTATTTAACCATCCAGGTACGACGGCAGGGTGGTCAAAGTCCGGCTTGATCAGGGTCTGGCTCACTGTCTCTAACACAGCGCCCAAGCTCTCAACTCCGGAACGACGACCCGATCAGTGCCTCGATCAATAACCGGCCAGGTTGCAAGATCGCAACACAGTTCGCATGGGTTTTTATCCCAGCGGCATCACAGCACAGGAATCGCTTTATGCTGACTCAAGAACAGCTGTTGGCAGCCCCAGATGACGAGTACATGAACGACGCTCAACTGGAGTTTTTTCGCAACCTTCTGCAAGAGCAGGCCGACGAAGTACGCGCCTCCCTGAAAGAAGCCCGCGAGACGCTGGCTACCTTCGAGAACGAACCCGACGAGCTGGACAAAGCAAGCATCGAGGAAGAACGCCGCATGAACCTGCGCTTCCTGGATCGCCAGACAAAGCTGCTGCCAAAGATCGACGATGCCATCAAACGCATCAACAGTGGCGATTTCGGCTATTGCGCGGTAACCGGTGAACCCATCGGTGTGCGTCGGCTGCTGTTACGACCCACAGCAACACTCTGTGCTGAAGAGAAACAACGCCAGGAACGCCAGGAACGCAACTTCCGAGACGCCTGATCCTGGCGGCTTTGCATCCCTGACAGACCAAAAAAAAGCGCCCGCAGGCGCTTTTTTTTTGGTCTGAATTTCCTGCTCAATATCCGCATCATTCTACTGATTCAGGCATGAAGCTTGCTGATAGACAGTTACCTCACCAACTGCGGCAATGCCTTACCATGAGCCTGAACATCAGCGGCCTCGAACACTACCAGGCACATCAACAGTTTCATCGCGCCGATACCGGTACCGGCGCAGTTGATAAAACAAACAAAACCAGGGAATCAGCACCTGCGGACGCTGGAGACGATGCGGTATACGTCAGTGATGCCGTCGCCGTACTTGAATGGGTTGCCGCTCAGGCGCCGGACATTGCCTCAGTTCAGGCCACTGAGCCGGCCAACCTTGGCCGGTTGACCGGACACCTGCTGCAATACAATCTGATTACGCTTCAGGATGCCGGTCGACTGATGCAGCTATCGGAACCTGCAGAACTGACCAGTGACGATTCACTGCTGGCCCGCATCCAGACTCACAGCACCCGGACAGAGCATTACCAGGAGTCCCAGAGCTGGCAGAAGCTGAACCGCATTGTCAGTAACGTTCATGCGGCTCAGTAACCAGCCTCAGGGCAAAAGTTGGTTGATCAGTGCGATCAACTCGCCTTCATCGACTGGCTTGACCAGGAAACCTTTGGCGCCCTGGCGCTCGCCCCAGACCTTATCGGTCGGCTGATCCTTGGTGGTCACGATAATGACCGGTATATGCGCGGTCTGCGGATCATTGGTCAGCTTGCGGGTGGCCTGAAAGCCATTCAGCTCTGGCATCACCACGTCCATAAGAATCAGATCCGGCAGAATGCTCTTGGCTTCCGCCACGCCGGTCGCGCCATCCTCGGCAATCACCGGTGTGTGGCCGTGCTTTTCCAGAATTTTCTTGAACAACGTCACTTGACTCGGTGAGTCATCGATGACCAGGATGGTAGCCATACAGTCAATCCTCTTAGAGCTCAGGCACAGACCACCGATAACACCGGGCTGGTGGTGTGCGATGTTTACAAGACGCTGATTATAGCGCGCAATCGCAAATGACCGCCAGAAGGCGTCAGAAGAATTCGCACAGAGTTCCGGCATCAGGGGATATCGGCAGTATTTCGCCAGGGTGAATGTGACAAACCCTGACCATTTCCGGCACCTATCATGAGTCAGGTTACAAAATGACACGAAGCGTGGCATAGCGAAGAACCTGAACCACTGCTAGATTTTAAAACGCTGTTTACTTGGATGACTGACGCCATGATTAAAAAAGAGAACATACTGGAATCAGCTAGAAAGGTGCTGTCCGAACAAGGCATCAGTAAGTTGTCGTTGCGTAAAATAGCCGCGGAAACGGGCTGCGCAGCCCCTTCCATCTATTACTATTTTCGCAACAAGCAGGAAATTGTCGCGGGGCTTTGGGAAGCCATAGCACCAGACCTGTTGCGCCAGTTGAACCAGGGGTTCGACAAAGGCGATGCCTACCGGCAGTTCTGGAGGCAGCGACCAGATGACTTCAAACTCTTCATCACTCATCCGGACTACTATCCATCGGTCTGCCAGACCGATGCCTACCAGTCACTGAACACCACACTGGGTGACCAGCTACATACCCTGAATGGCCAACTGATGGACCAAATCTATCGCTCTGCCTAATACTCTCTGCCTGCGATAAAGTACTCGCCTCGTGAGAGGCGAGTCAGGGGACGGGAACATACTCCTTGACCGGCCTGCCAGCACAGTTTTCATGCTGACAACACCTTTGCCACTTCCCTGTAACAGCGCCAGAAATCCCTTCAGCGCCCTTGTATTCTGCCCCACACTAATTCATTGAAACAGTCATAAAAGTGACCAAATTTCGACAGAATATGGTCACTTTTATAGAGGAGCCGGGAATGCCCGGACGATAAACCGCAAAAATTAGCGCCCCAGACCCACATTGTTCTTCTGCAGCACCTGTTCAGCCCGGTAACTGGAGCGGACAAAAGCGCCGGATACCACTTCCAGAAACCCCTTTTCAAGCCCGATATCACGATAGCGGTTAAACTCATCCGGGGTTACATAGCGCTCGACCGGCAGGTGATTAATAGACGGCTGCAGATACTGACCCAGCGTTAAAATGTCAACACCGATCGCCCTAAGGTCATCCATGGTTTCCAGAATTTCCTCATCCGTCTCACCCAATCCCAGCATCAAGCTGGTTTTGGTCAGTACATCCGGTTTGTAGCGTTTGGCGTGGGCCAGGACATCCAGTGTTTGTTCGTAGGTGGCACGCGGGTCACGCACCGGATGAGTCAGTCGCTTAACGGTCTCGACATTCTGGGCAAAGACTTCAACACCGGAATCGACCACGGCCTCGACATCGGCATGCTTGCCCTGGAAGTCGGGCGTCAATGCTTCGACCGCAGTATCCGGGTTCACTTCCTTGACCCGACGGACCGTCGCGGCGTAATGACCCGCACCACCGTCTTCAATGTCATCGCGGTTAACGGAGGTAAGGACCACGTATTTGAGGCCCATCAGTGCCACCGACCGGGCCGTATTGTCCGGCTCTTCAGGGTCCAGCCAGCCCCTGGGGTTACCCGTATCAACCGCACAGAACTTGCACGCTCGGGTGCAGACATCCCCCATCAGCATGATGGTTGCAGTGCCGGCACTCCAGCACTCACCAATGTTCGGACACATGGCTTCTTCACATACGGTGCTCAGCCGGTGCTCACGAACGATGGTTTTGACACTGTCGTATTTGGGGCCGCTGGAAAGCTTGATGCGCAACCATTCCGGTTTCTTGTCGGTGGAACGACGAGCGTTGGAGTGCTGTTTGACCCCGTTCTTAATGGCCCTTACACCCTTTTCGTTAACGAACTTGGTGCCGCTGCTAACCTGAACTACGGGAATTCGATTGGTGTCGCTCATCGGTTCGCACTGCCTCTTAACTGTAGGGAAGGTTGGTCACCCGGCACGCGGGCTGTGCAAGCGTTTTTCAGGCTCTCTCGACCTGAAGCGCTGCACCTTCATTCGGATTCACTGGCTGCAAATTATACCTTGTACAAAACTCGGTCAGCCATTGCTGTTTGATGGTGTCGACATCCGCTGCTTCGACCCAGTCGGCCATCTGCGTCATTTTCAGACCCTGATATCCGCAGGGGTTAATGCGGGCAAAGGGCTCCAGATCCATATCAATGTTCAACGCCAGACCGTGATAGCTGCACCCGCGTTTGATGCGTAACCCCAGGGAGCACACTTTTTCAGCGCCGATATAGACACCCGGCGCATCTGCCCGGGGCGCCGCTTCAACGCCATACCTGCCTAGCACGCCGACCACACTGGCTTCGAGTGCCGATACCAGCTTGCGCACATCCGACTTCAGGCGGCGGATGTCGAGTAACACATAGGCAACCAGCTGGCCCGGGCCATGGTAGGTGACCTGCCCTCCCCGGTCAGCGGGAACAACCGGAATATCGCCCGGACTGAGCAGATGCTCCGCCTTACCTGCCTGCCCCTGGGTAAACACCGGATCGTGTTCAAGCAACCATATTTCGTCCAGCGCATCGTCATCACGATTCAGCGTAAAGTCCTGCATGGCTTCCCACGTCTGCTGATACGGAACACGCCCCAGGTCACGCACAATCACTGAACGAGACGCCACAGCAAGCCCTGCTCCGTTATCAGCGGTCGTCATCAAAGTACCATGCGTACCCGTTCGTCGGCTTTGAGCGCCTCAAACAGCTCCGTCAGGTGGTCTTCATGTTCAATGCGCATACGCACGGTCAGGCTTTCGAAACGCCCGTTACGGCTGGTGCTGACCGAGAAGGCCGACAACGTCAGGCGGTTGTCATAGCGCACCAGAACGCCGTGAACGAAAGGCTTGAACCCTTCGTGCACATCCCCAACGACCTTGATCACATAGTCATCGCAGGGAAAAGTAATTTTCGGTGGGTCTTGCCGGGTCACCCATCAACTCCCGTTAAATAAATTGAAGAAAAACAGCAGGATGTAATCCCAGATACGGGCAAAGAACCCTGCCGGTTCAACCGCTTCAAGCGCCAGCAAGGGACGGCGGGCCACTTCTTCGTCGCCGTGCGTCACAACCAGCTCACCCAAACGTTGCCCGGCTTCTATGGGGGCTTTCAGCACAGGATCAATGTTCAGCACCGTGTTCATGCTGGATTCATCGCCACGGGCAATCGTCAGCATCAGGTTTTCTTCCAGGCCCAGGCGGACGTTATCGGCCCGGCCGCCCCAGACACGCCCAGAGTAGAGCTCTTCGCCACCATCGTGAAGCTGTGCTGTTTGAAAGTAACGAAATCCGTAGGTCAACAGCTTCTGCGTCTCCTGAACGCGTGCCTCCTCCGATGCCGTACCCATAACCACGCTGATCAGACGCATGCCGTCTTCAAGGGCAGACGCTACCAGACAGTAGCCCGCTTCTTCGGTATGACCGGTCTTCAGCCCGTCAACTGAGGGGTTACGCCCGAGCAGGGAATTTCGATTGGCTTGTGATATCCCATTAAAAGTGAAGCTGCGTTCGGCATAGATGGGGTAGAACTCGGCATTGTCTTCAATGATATGGCGGGTCAGAATGGCCATATCAGCCGCCGAGGAGTAATGCTCGTCTGCTGGCAGACCAGTGGCATTCTGAAACCGGGAGTTCTCCATACCCAGCCGTTCTGCGTAGGAATTCATCATCTGGGCAAACATGGTTTCGCTGCCAGCAATGTGTTCCGCCATGGCAACAGAGGCGTCATTGCCCGACTGAATGATGATACCGCGCAACAGGTCTTCAATACTGACAAAGCGGCCTTCCTGGATGAACATTCGTGAACCGCCTGTCTGCCAGGCATTCACACTGATCAGAGATTCGTCATCCAGAGCGATACGGCCTTCAATTATTTCCCGCTCGGCAATATAGCTGGTCATCAGCTTGGTCAGGCTGGCCGGTGGCAGACGTTCGTCTGCATTGTGCGAGACCAGAATGTGACCGGTGGTCCCATCCATCAGAATATAGGAGCTGGCGGCCAACTGGGGGGGAGAAGGTATGATCGTTTCGGACATGGCAGCGCCTGAAAACAGGGCCAGTCCGGCAACACACAAAGAAGTCCAACGCTTAAAACGATGCTTCAACACTGAGATAACCTTTTTTATGAGCGGCGTGATACCCGTATACCCGGTATCACGCCAACGCTGTTCAACGGTAGACGGCCAGACAGTCAGATTTGATGCGGCCAGGCCCGGGCATTGTATCAACCCATGGCAAAATTTCATCTACAGGGCGAAGCGTGCTTGGTATATGAAACGTATAGCCAGGCGCCCTGCCTCCCGGCAAAGCATCAAAACTAATTTGGAACGACCAGCAGCGGCTTGCCCAGTTCAGGAGTGGTCAGGGCGCGCTGAAGCGCTTCTGCGCGATCGTACTGAACGGGCCCGACGCGTACCCGATAGAACTCGCCTTCACTAACATTCACATCGTCATCGATCTGCCGCGCAATCTGGTCTCTGAGGTTTTGAGCTGACTGGCGCTGACTGAAGGCGCCAAGCTGAACATAGTAAACGGGCTGGTCGAGCTCCTGACCGGCCAATGCCTCTACCCGCACCCGGGCTGTGCCTTTGTGGACAAAATCGAGTTTAACGGCTGCCGCATAGGACATATCGATAACGCGCCCGGGGTGAAAAGGCCCGCGATCATTTACCCTTGCCACAATACTCAGGCCATTATCGAGATTGGTAACTCTCACCCAGGTCGGCAATGGCAGACTCTTGTGCGCTGCGCTGATCTGGTACATATCGAACACCTCGCCATTGGAGGTTGTATGGCCATGGAACTTGGCTCCGTACCAGGAGGCCAGCCCTTCCTCGGAATACTGGTCGGCACTCGCCATCACCTGGTACTGACGCCCATTGACCGTATAGGGGCTGGCATTGCCCTGGCGGCTGCGTGGCTCAACCCGGGGAGTGATCTCACTGACCTCATCGGCCGTTAGTGTCTGGTCGGGCCCCCTATCCTGATCCATGGAATACCTCCCGGCATTACTGACCTGGCTACCGCCGGTTTCATGAGACACATACTGGCCGGCACACCCTGCCATGATCAGCGCCGTCAGCAGGGTTATTCCACTCGCCCGGGTTGACCGGTAACTCATACTCACCATCGACCATCCTCTTACCGGTCATTATTGTGTTCAGATCCGGCCTTCGGCCCTGATAACCTCTGTTTCAGTGGCTATTGTGACAACCGCAGGGCTTCTGACAATTGAAAGATTGCCATGCTGTAGGCAACCGACCGGTTGTACCGGGATATTACCCAAAAATTCCGATAACCCAACCAAAATTCCGCACCTTCGTCTCCATCGAGCCGGATAGGATGCACCTGGGCGTCCTCCGGTGCAGAGATCAGTGGATCCCACCCCAGAGCGACGACGTCAGCCAGTGTCCGGTCGCGGTCAAAGCTGTTCAATTCGACTTGCCGGTACTCACCGCTGACGTGTGCCCGGGTTGCAATGGGTTCGTCCTGCTGCCAGCCATGCTCACTGAGATAACGGGCGATGGACCCGATCGCATCCACCGGATCGTTCCAGATATCGATATTACCATCGCCATCCAGATCATCGGCATAGGCAAGGTAGCTGCTCGGCATAAACTGGGGATACCCCATGGCACCCGCATAAGAACCTTTTACCGACAACGGATCAAACGACTGATCGCGACTGATCAGCAGAAAGTTGATCAGCTCTCGCTGAAAGTAATCGGCGCGTCGTCCTTCTGTGACAGCCAGCGTGGCCAGTGCATCGAAAGTACGATGCACGCCCAGAAAATTACCATACCGGGTTTCAACACCCATAATCGCCGCAATCACTTCACCGGAAACGCCGGTCCGCTCTTCGGCCAGCGCCAACCATTCGGCCTGTTCCTCCATAAAGCGCTTGCCGTTTTCGACAGTTTCGTCCGAAACAAAGAGGGGGCGGTATTCGGCGTAGGTTTTGGTTGTCTCGGCGGGCTTGGCCAGAGATTCGACGTTACGTGCAATGTACTCACCTTCGGCAAACCAGGCCTCAACCTGGGCGGCCTCAAATTCGTGCTCGTTCACCAGGACGTCGATGATGGCGGACGTGCGGGGAAACTCGGTCAGCTCTTCAGCCTGAGCAGCGGTGACAGTCACCAGGCCACTGGCGAGAAGCGCGCCCAAAAATCGTTGCATGACTATTGATACTCCTGTCCGGATTCTGAATCGAAACTGATGGTCTGCGAATTGAAAAAGGAAGCAGGAAGGCGAGATACGCTTACCCTTGAACTCCCTGTCACCACGATGTCGACCAGGGAGTCACTGACTACATCACACCCGGCTCCCTAATTTCGCTGATGGGTACTGATGGACATTAACATTCCGAAGCCAGTGAGCAATGTCACGATGGACGTTCCGCCATAGCTGACCAGAGGTAAGGGTACACCGACCACCGGCAGGATACCGCTGACCATGCCAACATTTACAAAAACGTAAATGAAAAACGTCAGGGTCAGACTGCCGGCCAGAAGCCTGCAAAAATTATCGCGACCGCGAATCGCAATCAACATTCCGCGCAGGATAATAACGGCATAGAGTGCGATCAATATCACTGCCCCGGCAAACCCAAATTCTTCCCCCAATACCGCAATGATGAAATCGGTATGGCTTTCCGGCAGAAAATCGAGCTGCGACTGAGTGCCCAGCATGTACCCTTTTCCGCTTAGCCCACCCGAGCCTATGGCGGTCATCGATTGGATAATGTTCCAACCCGCCCCGAGAGGATCGACATTGGGGTCGAATAATGTAAGTACTCGCTGACGCTGATAATCACGCATGACCCAGATCCACAGCACAGGAATCATGGCAATGGCGATGGTGCCGAAGCTGACAATCAACTTCCAGCTCAGGCCCGCTAAAAAAATGACGAAGATACCGGACGATGCGATCAGCAGTGACGTTCCCAAATCCGGCTGCTGAATAATCAATGCAACCGGCACAAACAGCAGCACAGCGGACACCAGCAAATCGCGATAACGGGGTGGCAGACCATAGCGGGAAATGTACCAGGACAACATCACTGGCACCGCCAGCTTCATCAGCTCGGAGGGTTGAAACCGAAACAGACCTGGAATCTGCAACCAGCGCTGTGCACCCATGGCCTGGGCGCCACTGACAATAACCGCCACCAGTAACAGAACTCCAATCAGGTAGACGGTTCCACCCCACTGCTGAAACCAGCGAGGGTCGAACTGGGCGACGATGATCATCGCCATAAAGCCAATGCCAAACCGAATGGCCTGCCGGTAGACCGCGCCCATGTCACCACTGGTCGCGCTGTACAAAACGACCATGCCGCCCAGGGATACTGCCAGCAAGGCTGCGAACAAATAGGGGTCCAGGTGCAACCGGGTCCAGATACTTTGCCGGCGGTCCATGCTGCCCTGAGGTAACTGGCGAACGTATTCGGTGAAATTCATTGTTCGAGCTCGCGAGTCAGATAGAAATCAAACAGCGAACGCATCATGGGCCCCGCAACGCCACTGCCACTGCCTCCATTTTCAACCAGAACGGCGACGGCTATCTGAGGGTTTTCGAGCGGAGCAAACCCCATAAACCAGGCATGATCGCGAAACTGCTCAGGCACATCACCAATCGGATCACCGTTCTCGTCACGCTCTATTCGAATAACCTGCGCCGTGCCGGATTTTCCCGCGTATTCGTAGGTCGCCCCCAGACCCGAGGCGCGCGCTGTACCCCGGGCTCCCTGCACCACATCCTGCATGGCAGCGTGCATCCGGTCCCAGTTGGCATCGTTGTTCAGGTGCACATCGGGGGGTGGCTCGGGAATATTGTCGAGCAGGCTTTCATCATTGCTGTGCATCAGCAACCTGGGTGTGACCCAGCGTCCCCGGTTGGCCAGCACCGAGGTGGCAATGGCCAGTTGCATCGGCGTTGCCAGCATGTAGCCCTGCCCGATGCTCAGGTTGATGGTGTCACCGGCATACCAGGAAAACCCGTGCCGGTTTTGCTTCCATTCCCTACTGGGGTTTATGCCGGTAAAGGGGTTGTAGATATCGGCTGTCGTGTTCTTGCCAAAGCCAAACTGATCGTAAATGTCATGAATGGCTTCGAGTTTCATGTCGTAGGCCAATTCATAGAAATAGGTATCACAGGACTCGGCGACGGCTTTGCGCAGATTCACGCGACCATGCCCGCCGCGCTTCCAGTCGTTGTAGATCCGGTCATCCGTCGGCAACTGGTAGTAGCCCCGGTCGTTGATGGTGTAGTCCCAGGTAACAAAGCCCTGATCAACCCCGGCCAACCCCAGAAAGGGCTTGATGGTGGATGCCGCCGGGTACTGACCGCGAATGGCCCTGTTCAGAAAGGGGTTATCCGGTGAATCCCGAAGGGCGTTGTAGATTTCTGTGGGAAACCCGCTAACGTATAAATTGGGGTCGAAGCCCGGGTTGCTGACCATGGCCAGAATGCCACCCGTCTCGGGTTCAATGGCGACAATCGAGCCCCGCTGGTCGCCCAGCAGGTCGTAAGCCATCTTCTGCAACTCCTGGTCGAGATACAAATGCAGGTTAGACCCGGGTTTGGGCGCCTGCTTCTCGATAACCCGTATGATCCGGCCCCGCGCATTGGTTTCTACACGTTGAAACCCAGGCTCACCGAGCAGCGCATCTTCATACTGGCGTTCAACCCCTTCCTTGCCGATAAAACGAGTCCCGGCGTAGGCGCCGACATCGAGATCGCGCAGTTCTTCCTGATTAATACGGCCAACAAATCCGAGCGCATGAGCAAATTCCTCGCCATAGGGATATTGTCGAATCAGCTCGGCGTCTACTTGCACGCCTTCCAGAAAGATGCGATTGGCCGAAACCCGGGCAACTTCTTCTTCCGTCAGCCGCACTTTGAGTGGAATGGGCTCAAAGGGCCGACGATAGCCACGCACACGGTCAAAGAAGCGAGATACCTGGTCTTCTGACAGGTCAACCAGTGCACCCAGCTCCTGAACCAGCGCGTCCAGGTCTCCACTTCGCTCTACCACGACGCTCAGTGTATGGCTGGGCTCATTGCGCGCGAGCAATTCACCGTAACGGTCGTAGATAAGTCCGCGAATGGGTGGAATTGGCAGTACTTCCAACCGGTTGGTTTGAGACCGGGCTTCATGGTGTTCATTTTGCACCACTTGCAGATAGAACAGTCGTCCTACCAACGCCAGCATCAAAATGGCAATGAAGATAAACGAGGCGGTCATCCGACTCAGGAACAGACGCCGTTCTTTTTCGCGATTGTCGAGTGAGCTGTTCAACATGCCATCAGTACTCTACTACCCCGGCATCGGCTGCCGGATCGTCTGCGAATGCGTTGTCGGCCCGGACGGCTCAATGCAGCCCGGGTCGTCATTTATGGTAGGGGTGATTCTGGGTAACGGTCCAGGCTCGGTACAGTTGCTCGGCCAGCAATACGCGCACCAGCGGGTGCGGCAACGTCAGGTTCGACAGGCACCAGCGCTGGGCGGAACGCGCCAGACACCTGGGGTCAAGACCGTCCGGCCCGCCAATTAACAACGTAAGATCACGCGCTTCAAGCCGCCATTGTGTCAGCTGGTCGGCCAATTGCTCTGTCGACCAGGCTTTGCCGGACAAGTCCAGTGCTACCACCTGGTCTTCCGGCTTAATGGCCGCCAGCATGGCATCCCCTTCCTGTGCAATGGCCTTGTCTATCGAAGCATTGCGACCGCGCTGCCCGAGCGCCAGCGGAACGAAGTCTACCGGCAATTCCCGGGGCATTCGTTTCTGGTACTCGGCAACGGCAGCGTCAACCCAGGCTGGCATTTTCGGACCAACGGCCAGAATTCGGATCTTCATGTCTGTCAGTCAGGCTCTGATTCTGACTCAGCCCCCATCGGGCCGGCGCCGGACCAGAGCCGTTCGATGTCATAATAGGCCCGGGTTTCGGGAATCATGACATGCAACACCAGGTCGGTCAGGTCGATCAGGACCCAGTCGGAATCACTGCTGCCTTCCTGTGCACGTACCACAAAGCCTTGTTTCTTGAGGTCTTCTGCAACGCTGCTGACAACGGCACTGACATGCCGCTTCGAGGTGCCGGAAGCAACCACCAGCGTATCCATCAATGCGGTTTTCTCGTGCACATCAATCACTTGAATGTCTTGCGCCTTGATGTCTTCCAGAGCGCGGATGACCGCCTCGGTCAAACCTTCAGGTTGTGCGTTTCGATCAGTTGTATCGGTCATTCGTACCTTGTCCACCTGTTTAAGTTTACCCGCGCTTAAGCTGCAATCGAGGCTCCATCAGTGCCAGTCACCGGGTAGGCCTTTCCGGGGTCGGCGTGAACCCGTCCATGGGGCCTAGACCGCAGCATCCATGCTGCGGACTTCCCCGGAAAGGCCTACCCGGCAACTGACACGGATCGCTGGTTTCTCTTACTATCACTAAAGAAAAGAAACCGAGCCCCGCAACGCGAGTGGCCGAATACGGCAATAATCGCCATATTCTAAAAATTGAAAACGTTGAATCCGGGCATCGTCTTATTCATCGACATCCAGATAAAGTCCCTGCTGTTGAATATAGTCCTGAATGGGCTTCGGGATCGCGTATTGCCATTGCTGCGTGTTGTCGCGCAAATCCCGGGAGGCCCAGTCGCGTTCTGACGAGGGACCCGCAATCCAGAGCCCTGAATGCTGTTGGCTGAAATCAGCCAGAGATTGAACCTGGGTCAATGGCAAGTTGGGCGGCTCGATAGGCTGCGAACCCCGGCCGAACACCCAAAAGTGCGTCTCCCGGACTAAATCATCGATGCCCTGCCACTGGGCCATACCGGCGAACGCATCGGCCCCCAGCACAAACACCGTTTGGTATTCCGGGTACTCCCGGTGCAAATCCCGAATGGTATCCAGAGTGTAACTCGGGCCAGGGCGTCGCAACTCACGATCATCGACCTGCAAGCGTTCGCCGTCACTCCGCGAAGCGACCCATCGTTCGAGCATGGCCAGGCGCTGCTCGGGGCTTGCCTGTGCCGCCGATTTCAACGCCGGTATCTGGCAGGGTATTACCCGAAGCTGGGCCACTTCCTGTTGAGACAGCACCAGATCGCACAACTGCGCGTGGCCATCGTGAAACGGATCGAAGGTTCCGCCAAACAGGGCCATCAGTGGCCGTTGCGAATCACTCACGAATCTGGCCGTCTCCGAGCACCACATACTTCTGGGATGTCAGCCCGATCAAACCGACCGGGCCGCGAGCGTGAATTTTGTCGGTCGAGATACCAATCTCGGCACCCAGGCCATATTCGAAGCCGTCGGCAAAGCGCGTAGAGGCATTGATCATCACCGAGGCCGAGTCAACTTCCGTCAGGAAACGGCGGCCCCGGGTGTAATTCTCGGTCACGATGCTGTCGGTGTGCTGACTGCTGTAGGTGTTGATGTGATCGATGGCTTCATCCAGGCCCGCGACTACGCGAATGGCCAATACGGGCGCGAGGTATTCGGTGGTCCAGTCAGCTTCAGTAGCCAGCACACAGTCGATCAGCTCGGCCGTGCGTTCGCAACCCCGTAATTCAACGCCTTTGTCGGCATAGGCCCGGGCCAGTTCCGGCAGCATCTCTGCAGCACGGGATTCGGCAACCAGCAGGGTTTCCATCGCGTTGCAGACGCCGTAACGGTGCGTCTTGGCATTAATGGCGATGGGAATGGCCTTGGCGACGTCGGCGTCATCATCGATGTACACATGACAAATGCCATCGAGATGTTTGATGACCGGGACCCGGGCATCCTGACTGATGCGTTCGATCAGCGCCTTGCCACCGCGCGGCACAATAACGTCTACATAGTCGGGCATGGTAATGAGTGCGCCCACGGCCTCACGATCGGTGGTTTCGACCACTTGCACCACGGTGCCCGGCAGT
The DNA here is from genome assembly GCA_018402545.1 of Saccharospirillum sp. Classification (GTDB taxonomy): domain Bacteria; phylum Pseudomonadota; class Gammaproteobacteria; order Pseudomonadales; family Natronospirillaceae; genus Saccharospirillum. Next base: position 96,314 of record JAGYIL010000003.1, read on the forward strand.
TGCGCCTGATCGAGCCCAGCGTGAATGCAGGCCGCAAGCGCCTGGTTCGATTCGATGGCTTCACTGCCACCGCGTAAAATAACGGCATTGCCGGATTTGATGCACAGGCTCGCCGCTTCAACCGTCACATTAGGGCGGGATTCGTAAATAATGCCAATAACACCGAGGGGGACGCGCATTTTGCCGACCTGAATCCCACTGGGGCGAAATTCGAGGTCGGTGATGCCGCCAACCGGATCAGCCAGGCCGGCAACCTGATGCAGGCCTTCGATCATGGAGTCGATGCGAGCGTCGGTCAGTTCCAGACGATCCAGCATTGCCGGTTCAAGCCCCTTGGCACGACCGGCTTCCAGATCGCGCTGATTGGCTTGCTTCAGGGTCTCACGCTGGTCGTCGATAACCCGGGCCATCGCCAGCAATGCCTGGTTTTTCATGCCCGTATTGGCTTTCGCCAGTGCCTTCGACGCCTGCCGGGCTTGTCGGCCCAGTGTTGTCATGTAGTCTTGAACGGTTGTCATGCCTTGCCACACAGCTCGTTATTGATGCAATTGTGCGATTATAGCGACTTGAAGCCGCTGCGACTATGAGGGATACCGGCTGTTTATCCGCCTGACAAAGATTTACCATCCGGCCTGAACCCAAGTTCGATAACTGAGTTGCCCAACCGCCAAGATGATTGCCTGGATACAGTCTCACCCCGAAGGTGTCTTGATCGCCATTGCCCTGACCGCTTTTGTTGAATCCTTTGCGCTCATTGGCGTCTTTGTACCCGGCGTGGTCGCCCTGTTCAGCCTTGCCGCCGTGGCGAGCAACCTTGATATTCCAGCAATCTGGGTGCTTGCGGCCGCCGCATTGGGAGCAACGGCAGGAGATCTGGGCAGTTTCTATCTGGGTTATCGGCTCAGGCATCGGCTGTACGAGCACCCCTGGTTCAAACGCCACGCGGACTGGCTGTCGCACGGCATCTGGTTTTTCAAACGCTGGGGGTGGCTTAGTGTGGTTATCGGTCGCTTTGTCGGCCCGATCCGCCCGGTCGTGCCGCTGATTGCCGGTAGCCTATCGATGCCCGCCCGGGTGTTTGTCAGTGTCAACCTGATCACCGTGTTGTTCTGGGCACCTGCCTACATGCTGCCGGGGTACCTGGCGGGCGAGGCCAGCTTTTTCCTGACGACGCAGAGCCTGGCGGTTCGAACGCTGATGCTGTTGCTGGTGTCAGGCCTGGCGATTCTGATTGCGCTATTGGCCATCTATCATCACCTCCATCCAGAACACCCCAGAATGGCCCGGTGGGTGCCGGCCCTCAAACGGTTACCCGATCGCTTTCCGTTCGCTGCATTATTGCTGGTAATCGTCACCGCCGCCGGATTCATCGTGACGGCGCTCACCCGCCCCTGGGCTCTGGATACCCTGCTGACAGGTCAGGTCGGCGCCTGGCGTGCAACCGATTTCGATGACTTTGCGATTGGCCTGACACTACTGGGAGACCCGGCCGTTTTAGTGTTGACCGGAATGATGATCACGCTCTGGCTATGTCTAAGCAGGCAATTCCGCCTCAGTGCCGTGCTGCTGATCAGCTCTGGTGCTTTGACTTGGGGTGTTTCGCTGTTAAAAACAGCGTTCAATATCGCCCGCCCCGACTGGATGGCCACGCCTCTGGCAACAGAAGCCTTTCCTTCTGGCCATGCCGCGGGTGCTGCGCTCTTCTTGGGGTTATTGTCAGGTTTCGCCAACCAGCGGCGACCTGCCATGAGTCGCTGGCCACTTTATTTGCCCGCTGGTGTGGGGATGCTGATCATAGCGTTGAGCCGGGTCTGGCTGGGCGCTCACTGGCTGTCGGACGTTGTGGCAGGCGTTTGCCTGGGCTTGTTCGCCGCTGCACTGGCACAGGCCGCTCACAGGCTAACCGGGCAATCACGGGCTGACTTAGGCAACAGCCTGGCGCTCTGGTTGCTTGTCCTGCTGGCCGTAGCGGCCTATCTGGTTATAGCCTGGCCTTTTGCATCAATGGCATATCGCCTGAATTAACCGGCAGAGATCAGGCATCTCTTTCGCCAGATGAGTCAGGAGAACCGGATAATTCCGCCAAGGCAGATTCCAGCAAGGCACACCGCTGCAGAAAGCTGTCTTCAGCCAATAGCCTGCGCTTCAACTCCGACTCAAGGGGCAACCACACCATTAACTGGTGGACGCTGCCCCGGGTTGAATCGAGCTGGAGGCCCACCTGATCCGCCAGATAAGGGTGTTCCAGCAGCGCATCCAGCAATGGCTGGTAACGCAAGGCCGCTCGCATCTCCAGCTCCGGATCGGCCAGCGGTTCCTCTCTGGCCTCACAGTCGCCCCACCACAGACCCGTTACATCCTTGGCGGCAGCACTCACCCTGACCCTCTGCTCGCCGACAATGGTGATCCCCAGCAAACCATTCGCCTGCTGATTGAAATCAACAATGCGTGCCAGGCACCCCAGGCCACTGCGGTCTTTGCCGGGCTCCGACACCATAATCACGAAGGGCCGGTTATCCCGGGTGCTGCTCGATACCATCATCAGGTACCGGGGTTCAAAAATCTGCAGTGGCAATGAGGCGTCGGGGAGCAGCAAGGCCCCCATGGGAAACAGGGGGTAGCGTGCTGCTGTGCTGTCCGGTTCGAATTGAGTCATGATCAACCTGTCAGAGAGTGATTTGCCTTGCCGCGGGAGGGACTGTTTATTCGCATACACACTCACCAATACGAGGTGAGTATCATTACCAGATTAGCCATCTCGCAAGGCGGACGTTGATCAGGCCGTTTCGTCGAGCAACACGAAAGACAAAAACGTCAGAATCAGTACCCAGACCACGGCGAACGCCGGTACCGGAACGGCCAAAACGACCAACAACCCTGCTGACCACATCCAGCGCACCCACACCACCTTGCGGCCGTGTTTTGCCGTTGCAACGCGATCCGAGGCCGCCGTTTGCGGTAAACGCCAGAACCCCCACCAACGCAACACCCAGAGCGTGCACCAATACGCCATAACCCCTCCCGGCCGACTCAAGTCGTTTCATCGCAATGCGTTGGCCAAAACCAGGGGGCCTGCATCGCCGCTCATTGATCAATGTAGACCAATATGAACGGTCTATTGACCTGCATCAGGGTACTTGACGCACCGCGGCGCATACTGACAGGCGTCAACCCAGCGTATGGAGGCTGTATGAACGAGCTCAACACTCACCACAAACCCACGGCCAGCGACACCTCAGTGATTCGCTGGGCACCGCTGTTACTGATTTTATTCCTGATCGCACTGAGCCCGGTCGGCACCGCGTTTTACTGGGCGTTTACACGCTAGTGGTCCATGCGCAAAGTACTGTCACTGTTCACTTTGCCAGTAAGCCCAGAGCTTCGTTGTCAAACCTTGAAATAGCGGTGCTATTACTGCGGCTTTCCGCTTCGCTCTGAACTTACTGGTGTCGCTCCTTAGTAACAGAACTTCACGCATGGACCACTAGTCAGCACAGCCGGCCCTGGCTGGCCGTTGCTCGCCTTCAGCCAACCGGGCTGCGCCTTCGGCGGCCTGGCGGACCCAGGGTGCGATCTGGCCGGTATTTTGATATACCGGCTCTGGCAGCAAATACCACTGCTCATACACCCGTCCATGGGCAATCCAGTGTTGATCGCCGCAGGCTTGCTGCAGCTGGGTTTCGAGTTCGGGATCAGTCGCGCGGATACCCACCTGCCCCTTCAGTGTAACCACCAGGCACAGCTGCCCTTCAACACGAATAACGTGCTCACCAAAGTAGAGGCCAGTTTCGGGTTCCGGGCGTTCCGGCAAGAGTTGCAATAACGAGTGTAAACGACGGGATCGATTCAGTTTGTCCATTCGCCTTTCCTTAGTGAATGAATGATGGAATTCTGCGAAAACGCCTGAACTGGACTCCGTTTATCCTTCGGTGACCAGTGGCAAGCCAGTACTCGTCTTGAGTACCGGAACTGCAGAATCAGAAGTCTATCAAACTACCCCTATAAAAACAGCCGATCTGTCAATTTTTCCAACACTCAGCCAACAAATTCCAGCCGCTTTCCAAACGACCCGAAACCGGGCCTCTTGGTAGATGGCAGCAATTTGACGATCTGCTCGCCCCATTCAGGGTGCAGTTGACATGGCATCACCAGGCAACGCCCGCGAACCCGCATTGTTTTGCACCGGTCACCTCTTTAGAATGCGCAGGCTATTTCGCTCATCGCGAACTTGGAAGGGTTATGCAAATCAACAGTGAGAGCCTGAGATTCATTCTCGGCATTAAAGTCAAACAACACCGCCAGGCGGCCGGGTTATCGCTCAAGCAACTGGGCGAGCGAACCTCACTGTCCATTTCCTATCTGAGTGAAATCGAAAAGGGTAAGAAGTACCCCAAACCGGAAAAAATCATTCAACTGGCCCAGGGGCTAGGCGTTTCCTTTGACGAGCTGGTGTCGCTGCAGCTGGATGACGAGTTGAACCCGGTTACCGCCCTGCTGAACTCTCCCTTGTTCAACGACTTCCCGCTGAAACAGTTTGGCATTGGCCTCTCGGATGTGTTCGATCTGGTGACCGATTCGCCCAGCAAGGCAGGCGCCTTCGTTCGTACACTGCTCGAAATTGGCCGGGGCTACGACATGCAGGTCGAACATTTCCTGCTGGCATCGCTGCGCTCTTATCAGAAGATGCATCTGAACTACTTTGAAGAAATCGAAGGCCAGGCAGAGGCTTTTCGAACGCAATTCGCCTCAGCCGAGCCGGTGATCAGCCTTGCCTGGCTGGAGTCCCTGCTGTTGGAGCAGTACCAGTGCCGAGTGATTTACGACGATTTTTCCGCCACACCCGAACTGCAAACGCTGCGCTCGCTCTGCGTTTCACCCGGCAAACTCGTGGTCAATTCCCGGTTGATGCCGCAACAGCAAAAGTTCGTACTGGCCAAGGAGATAGGCTACCGCTTCCTCGAACTGGAGGAGCGGGCGCTAACGTCTTCCTGGATCAAGGTAGAGTCCTTTGAACAGGTGCATAACAACTTCAGAGCATCCTACTTTGCCGGCGCCTTGCTGATTCCCGAAATGGCACTGCTGACCGACCTGAAAGCCTGGCTGGCCAACAAAACCTTTGACGGCGATGCGCTTAACCGAATGATGGACCAGTACGACGCGACCCCCGAAATGTTCGTATACCGCATGTCGCAACTGATGCCCCACCACCTCGGCCTGCACAAAATGCACTATATGCGCCTGCACAACAAAGCCGGCGTCGACAAGTTCCACATTGCCAAGGAACTGAACACCACCACCGTCTTCACACCCCGCGGCATCGGCCCGAGCGAACACCACTGCCGGCGCTGGGTCGCCATCGGCTTGCTCAACGAAGTTGGCGAACGCCAGGCAGCCGGAGAAGCCCCTAAACTGGCCATCGCCGCACAACGCAGCCATTTCATTGCCCAAAACCAGACCTTCTTCAACATCGCCGTCGTGCGCCCCTTGTCACTGGGGCAAAACAGCAACACCGGCATGGCGCTCGGGTTCTTGATGGACGAGCGATTCAATGACACCGTAGCCTTCAGTGAAGACCCGTCCGTCCCACAAATGGACGTTCACGAAACCTGCGAGCGCTGCCCGCTGACCGATTGCGCCAGCCGCGTCGCCGAGCCAACCCTTCACATCAGCCAACAACAGCAACTCGACCGGGAGCAAGCCTTGCAGACCTATCTGGATCACCACCAAGCTCAATCAACGCTGCAGGATTCGCACTAAATGACAGACACAAAGCCCATGACTGTGCGCGCACGCATGTTGCCCATTCAACGCCTGATCATCGACGACCTTGACCCATCAGGCTTTGCGCAGAGACTGACTGAAAAGCTGGAACAGGCACCTGCCCTCTTCAACCGGGCACCGGTAGCCCTTGATGTAGGCGCCGTGCTCACCGAACTGACTGATAGTACCCTGCAACAGATGTTGGATTTCGCCCGCGAACAGCGCCTGGTCGTGTTCGCCCTGGCCGGCCCAAAAGACACCCTGACCCCCTGGTGCGAACGATTCAACCTGGCCTGGGTAGACGATAAAGACCGGGCAACCCGGGCAAGCAAAGCCGAAGCGGCCGTTACCGGGCTGGAAACCCAGGTTATTCGCCAGCCCGTGCGTTCAGGCCAGCAAATATATGCGCGTGGCGCTCACTTACTGATCATGAACCAGGTCAGTTCCGGTGCCGAAGTCATCGCCGATGGCAGTATTCACGTTTACGGCGCGCTGCGCGGTCGTGCAATGGCCGGGGTTCAAGGCGATACGTTAGCCGAGATTGTCTGCCAGAACCTTGATGCCGACTTGCTGGCGATCGCTGGTAATTATCAGGTTCGGGATGATTTGAATGCGGAACCAAACCGACCGACTCGGGTCAGGTTGGAAAACGAGCAGTTGGTGATCGAGCAGTTTTAGAAATAGTAATGCGCTACTGAATCAAGTGCGGGGCACTGGGTGTGACTGGCTGGGGTAGTCTGAGGCATGGATGCCGAAGCCTAGGCCCCATGGACGGGTTCACGCCGACCCCAGCCGGTCATACCCAGTGCCCTAAACGGACTTCCGGCACCCAGGCGAAAGTTGCGGTCTCTTGCAGTAGGTTGTAAGCCTCTGAGACACTGACAGGCAACATCATGAAGTTCCTACACTGAGATAGATTGGCCGGTGCCGGTAAAAAAGCGGATAATCCCGCCTAAGCTATTTCAGCCAACTGTCTAACGTAAAAAGGAAGCGTCATCTTGGCAAAGATCGTTGTCATCACCTCCGGCAAGGGCGGCGTCGGTAAAACCACCTCCAGTGCCGCCATCAGTATGGGCCTGGCGTTGCGCGGCCATAAAACCGTTGTTATTGACTTTGACATCGGCCTGCGCAACCTGGATATCATCATGAACTGCGAACGCCGCGTCGTGTTCGACTTCGTCAACGTCATTCAGCAGGAAGCCAGCCTCAACCAGGCCCTGATCAAAGACAAGCGTTGCGACAACCTATATATCTTGCCTGCGTCCCAGACCCGCGACAAAGACGCCCTGACCAAAGAAGGCGTGAAAAAGGTACTGGACGACCTGGCCGAACAGTTCGAATACATTGTCTGCGACTCCCCGGCCGGCATCGAGCAAGGCGCACAAATGGCGCTTTATTACGCCGATGAAGCCATTGTCGTAACCAACCCCGAAGTCTCCTCAGTGCGGGATTCCGACCGCATTCTGGGCATACTGCAAAGCAAAAGCTTCCGTGCCGAGAACAATCAGCCGCCGGTTCGCGAACACCTGCTGATCACCCGCTTCGACCCCGAACGGGTCGCCCGGGGCGACATGCTGGATGTACCCGATATCGAAGAAATTCTGGCCATCCCCTTGCTCGGTATCATCCCTGAAAGCCAGGCCGTACTGAATGCATCCAACAAAGGCATGCCGGTGGTTCTGGACGAAAAAAGCGATGCCGGCCAGGCTTATCTGGACACCGTGGCCCGATTCCTCGGCGAAGACAAACCGCACCGGTTCCTGGAAGCCCAGCGCAAAGGCTTCCTGAAACGCGTCTTTGGAGGCTGAGATGTCAATTTTTGACTTGTTCAGAGACAACAGCAAAACGCCCAAGTCAGCGCATGTAGCCAAAGAGCGGTTAAAGGTCATCGTCGCCCACGAACGCCACCAGCGAAACGCGCCCGACTACCTGCCCGCTTTACAGCGCGACATCATGGATGTTATCCGGAAATACGTCGACATCGGCCCGGAACAGCTCCAGGTCGATATCAATGAAGAAGGGAATTACTCAATACTGGAAGTGAACGTTAATTTACCCAAGTAGAGCAGGTTTGCCTCAAGTCTAGGAGGCGAATTTTACTGATTTGCCAGTGGTCCGTGCCACGCACGGGGTACACCTATCCGGGGTCGGCGTGAACCCGTCCATGGGGCCTAGACTGAAGCATCCATGCTTCAGACTACCCCGGATAGGTGCACCCCGCACCCGACACTCACTTGAGTGCAACTTTCAAATGTTAAACCCTGCAACAACCAAACTCAGCCAGCGTGCTTCAGGTTATCCAGGTACTTCTCAGCATCCAGCGCAGCCATGCAGCCAGTTCCCGCTGAAGTAATCGCCTGACGATACACATGGTCCATCACATCGCCAGAAGCAAACACGCCCGGCACACTGGTAGCTGTCGCATTGCCCTCAAGGCCTGATTTCACCTTGATGTAACCACCAGCCATATCCAGCTGACCTTCAAAAATCTGGGTATTTGGCGTATGGCCAATCGCCACAAACACGCCATCCAGCTTCAACTCATCAGTTTCTTCGTTCTGAGTGCTCTTAATACGAATACCGGTCACGCCCATCTCGTCGCCCAGGACCTCATCCAGGGTGCGGTTCCAATGCAGCACCACCTTGCCTTCCTGCACCTTGTCCATCAGCCGGTCGGCCAGAATCTTCTCGGAACGGAAGCTGTCGCGACGGTGAATCACGTGCACCTTGCTGGCGATGTTCGATAGATACAACGCTTCTTCAACGGCAGTATTACCACCACCGATCACACTGACTTCTTTGTTGCGATAAAAAAAGCCATCGCAGGTTGCACAGGCAGACACGCCCTTGCCTTTAAACGCTTCTTCGCTTTCCAGCCCCAGGTAACGGGCGCTGGCACCAGTGCTGATGATCAGCGCGTCACAGGTATAGGTACCCTGATCACCCACCAGCGTAAAAGGCGGTTTGGCCAGATCGGTGGTGTGAATGTGGTCGAAGATAATCTCGGTATTGAAGCGCTCGGCGTGGGCCTTCATCTCTTCCATCAACTGCGGGCCTTGCAACTCCGCATGGCCACCGGGCCAGTTTTCGACTTCTGTGGTGGTAGTCAGCTGACCGCCCATCTGCATACCGGTGATCAACACCGGCTTAAGATTGGCCCGTGCTGCATAAACGGCCGCTGTGTATCCTGCCGGGCCTGAACCCAGGATGATCAATTCATGGTGCTGAGTGCTCATAGACTGTTTATCCACTAAAAACGAAGGGTTGATACGATAAATTCAAACTGCGCTAAGGATGGTGGTTTCACCCGCCAAATCAACCCCGGCGGCGCTATGGCCGCGATAATAAATGACAATGAAGGAGGTTGATTGGCAGTTATGCCTACTTGAAGACGGTTAACCGACGTACACAGGGTTAACCAAAAATGGTCGCCAGAGCGATCACGACCATCCACAGCACCTGAGCGCGCTTAACCAGCGCCAGAACATCTTCAGGCCGCTGGGCATCCGGGTTTTCGGGAAGCGATACCTTCAGAGAGGTCTCTAACAGCGCCCGGTCAACCAGCTCAAAGTCCCGTATACGCCGCAGCCAGATGGCAAAGCTCTGCGAGAAATCACCCACCAGCGCCAGTGACAGCGTTAATAGGCGAGCCGGAATCCAGTTGATGGCATGGTGAACCTGAACCGCCAGAGAGGCAGCCGAACTGGATTCAGAAGGCATTTGCAGCAAAATAGACCGAGCGTACCTAACCAGTACCACCAGCAAGACCCCGGGCGCACCGAAGGCAACAAACCAGAATAGGGCCACAAAGAACCGCTCAAGCAACTGATAAGCCAGGCTAAGGTTCAGTGCGTCATCCATCTGCGACGGCCCACCCTCATACAGCCCTTCTGGTAAATCAAAGGTCTCAACCGCCAGCTCATAGGCCCGCTCGGTATCTCCGTCAATTTGATGCTGCCTGTAAAGCTTGAGCTGATCAGCCTGATCACCCGAACCAAACACCAGTACCAGACTGCCAAACCCGACCAAAAACGTCACCAGCCAATGGTCAAACCAGCCTAGAATGGCCGCCAACAGCACAACCGGCACGGCAATAACCAGACAGTACACCCAGACACTGCCACCCAAGCGAGCAAAGACCTGATCCAGGGGGCGAGCCAGCATTTCCCGCCCCGGCATCCGGCTTCCCGACAAACTCAGCGACACCAACCAGGCCAGAATAGCCGCCAGAAAGGTCATTGTTGCGTCTCCATCCGTAAAGTGGGTTCAGGTTAACACCCGAAGGAGCTCCAGAACAATTTACAACTCATACGACCTCAGCCTCAGCCGTGCTGTTCCAACATCTTGAAGAAAACGGCTTCCAGCGAGACAAGAGGTTTCACTTCCAGCAACTGACCTTGCTGACCATTCAAGCGTCCCAGCCAATCGGGAAGATCCTGTTGCGATACTTGCACCTCATACTCACCCGGGCGCACAGCCTGCCCCTCGGTGATGGCATCACTCTGGTATCGCACCAGAAACTCATTGGCGTGTTCGGCCATCAATTCCCGTGGCGACTGAGTGGTCAGCAGGCGTCCCTGGTTGATAAAACCAAAGCGGTCAGCAATCCGCTCTACGTCGTGCAGTACATGAGACGTAAAGAAAATAGCCCCACCCTGCTGCTTGTACTCCTGCAGAATATCGACCACATCCTTGCGCCCTACCGGATCCAACCCCGACAAGGGCTCATCCAGCACCAGCAATTTCGGCTCAACCACCATGGCATGTGCTAGCGCAACTCGTTGCACGTTGCCCTTTGAGAGCTGACGAATCTTGCGCTTGGCGTTGCCGGCAACAGAAAACCGCTCAAGCCAGTACATGCACCACTCAAGCTCGTCTGCCCGCTTGATGCCATACATCCGCAAGGCAGTTTTAAGAATATCCAGTGGCGTAAACTGCTCATACAACGCAGCGGCCTCCGGTAAATAGGCTACTTTCTGGCGACTGCTGGCCTGGCGTGCGGATTGGCCAAACAAGCGTACCTCACCCTCATAATCGCTGATGATATCGAGCAGAATCTTAATGGTAGTCGACTTCCCGGCGCCGTTAGGGCCCACGAACCCGAAGACTTCGCCTTCCTCGATGGAAAAAGATACCGACTTCAGAGCCTCAACCGTCTGGCGACGCTTAGTGAAAGTTTTCGAGACCGATTGAAATTCCAGAATAGCAGTCATTGTGGGCGCTCGACTCCTTGAATAGTTAGCTGGCGTAACTTGAATTGACCATCAACAAACTCATAACCAACGCCTAACGGATCTACAGGATAAGCGTCAAGAATGCCTTTATCTAGCAATGCTTGAGGCACCTTCAACTCCTCGCCATATTCCTGCTCATAAACAGAATGTGCTTCTTGCAGTGTAACCAACCCTTCTAAACGCACTATCCTTTTCTGTAATGAGTCTACTAAAGATTTGCTAGTAGTCTGCTTTCTTTGCTCTTCAAGATAGGCGATCGCCGCTGACACGTCATTCAGTTCTTCTGTAGCGATCATAATTGAAAACCGGCGAATAGAACTCGCGTTGAACTCATCTCGATCAGCAGCTATTTCCAACCCTTTCTGAGCCGCTTGGATGTCTCGCGAAAAAAAGTATTTATTGAATCCATACAAAAAAGGAGGCAAAAAATCCCAATGACGACACTCTGCCGCTGCCCATAGAGTTTCATTTGCCTCTTGGCTTGCTCCTGCCCAAGCAAGAATAGCATTCGCCAGATAATAATTATCTTCGTGACAAGCGTTTAAGTCGGTTACAACTTGATGCGCTCTAAGTAGATATCGACCATCTATAGTCCCGGTTGCAGGATTAATCTCCATTCCAGTTGCGGCCAACCGAATTGTTTCAACGTTCGCTGCCAGATAACGATCTCCCATGTACAGCAGCAACTGCAAAGGTGCTGTCACTACAACCCGGTCTTCGGGTGGAGCACCACTGGTAGATTCCCATCTAGGGCCATAAATGACAAATAAAGAATATGTTAAAAAAGATCCAAGAAACAGCCAAAGCGACCATTGACGCATCACTTTCATATCAATCTAACCTGCGGCGTTTAAAAAGAAACATCGCCAGACTCAGCACCGCGATACAAAAGAAGGTCACAGAAATTAATCCGATCCCAAAATTAGCGGGCAAGTTGGACACATCATCATATAATGCAATGTGCCGCATATCCAATGCACCAAGATCAGGTAAAATAATTCGAATCAAGCTTAAGGTGCTACGATACTCTTCCTGCCTTTCTACTATAATAATATTTCCACTCAACAGGTCCAATATAGCTCCGTACGATCGAGCAACAATGGCAAAACCAATGGTACCTAACAGCACAAATCCTGGTGTCTTGGCTACCACAGCTAGTAAAAGTGACACAGAGGCAATGACCAAAATGTCCAGCGCGACGAAGCACACTGCCATCCAGTATTCTAGCCCTACCGATACCGGCCTCGATTGGTCATAGGTCGATTCAACAAAAGCAACAAGCACCTGAAGTAATAGCGCACCAAATAGCAAGGTTGCCAGAGCAATTGAGAAAACTGCCATAAACCGAGAAATAATGAAACGTGCACGATCAAACGGGTAAGACAGTGAATAAAGAAAATATCGCCGCTCAAACTCCTTGGAAATAAGATCTTGAAACAAAAGCGCAATCAACAGTGGGAGGCTTAGTTTCAAAAAAGACAATCCAATATCCATGGCCACAGTAGCTGGTTGGCGACCACTAAACTGCGAAGCACCGTAGGCCACCCCAATAAGCAATAGATAAAAAGAGATGACAATTACTTGATACCTAGAACGCCATGCAATCAATAGACTTAATCGATACATCTAATAGCAATCCTGACTAATATGAATTCACTTTAATCCCCAACCCATCTACCTGGAGCACTTAAATCAACTGAGATTACAATAGCTCACTTCCTGGCAGCCACCAGCAAAACGATTAAATTTTTCGCATCGCTATGTGCTGATGCTTCACGGGCATTCCCCCTATATTCTGAGAACGCGGGTATAGCAATCGCAACGAGCACACCAATGATACCTACTACAATCATTAACTCTAACAAAGTAAACCCGCTTTCCTTTGTCATATTTCATTCTCTCATAAAAAAAGGGCACGCTTCACTCATGAAACGCACCCCTCTGGAGCTCAAGTGGTTAGACCACTACCATTTAGATTAATTGAAAATCTCAATGGCACCCAGGTTATCAATCGTGCAGTTACCTTCCAAAGGAGCTTGCTGCACTGAACCACCAGTGCTTGACGCTGCGTAGCCTGTGTACGACAGCTCAACGGTTACGTCTTCACCAGCTGTTGTACAGGTAGAGACGTTCCATACTGGGTCAGCCGGATCGCCGCTGAAATTCTCGCAGGTAATAGTGCGAGTAGCACGCTGACCAGCTTCATGGCATGTACCAATATCAATGGCGTTATTTACTTCTTCACACTCAAAGGCTGCAACAACATCTGAAGACAAGCTAACTCTTACCTGCTCACCCAAAAGGACACAGTCTTGTGTAGCACCACCATCCTCTGGCCCGATAGTTTCACCTGTACTGATTTCTATCGCTTCTGCAAAGGCAAAAGAACTGACTGCCGAGAAAGTCACGGCAACAACTGTAGCTAGAATTTTGTTCATTTCAATTCTCCAAAAATCAGTTTATCAACGCTGGGAAGCTGTCATTACGCTAATGAAGTTACGTGCATCTGCCTGGGCAGTTGAATCGTTAGCCTTCGCGCGGTAGTTGTTAAACTGAGGAATTGCCACAGCCGCCAGGATGCCGATGATCGCCACAACGATCATCAGTTCGATCAGAGTAAAACCTTTTTGAGTTTTCTTCATCTTGCACTCTCCACAGGGTTAGCAGAACACTTAACTGGACTGGCACCTGCCAAGACCAACGTGCCTTGCGATAGTGTAAGCAGAAAGTATGCCAGCACAACCAAAGATCCATAAACCGGCGATAATCGTGACTTGTGTCTCACTTGGGCCTAAAAACCTAAACACCAATGCAGCCACTTCACATCTCTTGGGTGACGTATATGGTCAGTTTCGTGCCCTTCATGGGCAGAAGGCCAATGTTAATTGAATCGCTCGCCAGCCTTTGGACTGATTCATAGCTGGCAATTCGGGCTAGCGCTGTACTTTGGCTCCTTGCCACACCGGGGCGAATTGACTAAGTTACTGAAAAGGTTCTATAAATACATGTAAGTGAGGCGTCACTACCTGGGTTTTGCAAGCGATAGCGATTTTCGGAATTTAATCGTAGAGGCGCATTTTGACTGCAATTGTCGCTTTGAGCATACATTAGCCTAAGCCCATCCTTTAGAGGGCGAGACGATTCTGGTCTGAGTGAGTTATAGTGGCGAGTAGGGGGTGAAACCGATGCCCCTCGACCCATGCGGGTAAAAATTACCTATATTCGTCTGCCCGACGGTAAAGTACAGGAACTGATATTATGGCAACATCCCTCGGTGGCCTGGCCAAACGGCTGGTCCGGGACGATCTGATCAACGAAGACGAGGCGCTGACAGCAACTCAGAACTCCGAAAAGGAGAAGAAAAGCCTTGTCGCCTACCTGGTTGAAACAGATCTGGTCAGCGCCCAGCAACTGGCCAATGTCGCCTCTGAAGAGTTTGGCACCCCCATTTTCGACCTGACAGCCTTCGACCTCGAAGCCTTGCCACGGGATTTGATCGCTAACAATCTACTGCAAGCTCACCATGTGATCCCGTTGATCAAGCGTGGGAACCGCCTGTTTATTGGCGTTTCAGACCCGACTAACCTGATCGCCATAGATGAGATCAAGTTTCACACCGGACTCAGCGTTGAAGCAGTTCTGGTAGAGGAAGACAAGCTCAACCTGGCTCTGGAAGCCCTGCTGGATGACTCCTCAGACGCCTTTGGTGATTTGGGCGACGACGAAGGCCTAGATGACCTGGACGTTGTTGACACCAAAAAAGATGACGACGCCAATGTGGCGGACGGTGCAGATGATGCACCTGTGGTGCGGTTCATTAACCAGATGCTACTGTCAGCCATCAAAAAAGGCGCATCGGACCTTCACTTCGAGCCTTACGAGAAGTCGTATCGTGTCCGGTTTCGGGTTGACGGTGTATTACAGAACATCGCCAAACCCCCTATTGGCCTTGGCCCCAAGCTATCTGCCCGCTTGAAGATCATGTCGAACCTTGATATTTCCGAGCGTCGGGTGCCTCAGGATGGCCGGATCAAGCTGAAAATCTCCAAGACCAAGTCCATCGACTTCCGGGTAAACACCCTGCCGACCCTGTTTGGCGAGAAGATCGTACTTCGTATTCTGGATTCCGCCGCCGCCAAGATGGGGATTGACGCCCTGGGCTATGAGGACGATCAAAAAGATTTGTACATGACGGCCTTATCAAAGCCGCAGGGCATGATTCTGGTAACCGGGCCGACCGGGTCAGGTAAAACAGTATCACTCTACACCGGCCTGAATATCCTGAACCAGGAAGGAACCAACATCTCTACTGCAGAAGACCCGGTAGAGATCAACCTCGATGGCATCAACCAGGTCAACGTAAACAACAAAGTCGGTCTCGACTTCGCAGCCGCCCTGCGCTCCTTCCTCCGCCAGGATCCGGATATCATCATGGTTGGTGAGATTCGTGACCTGGAAACGGCATCGATTGCGATCAAAGCCGCTCAGACCGGCCACATGGTGCTATCTACGCTGCACACCAACAGTGCGGCGGAAACCCTGACCCGAATGCTTAACATGGGCGTCCCCTCGTTCAACCTGGCAACCACAGTTAACTTGATCATCGCTCAGCGCCTTGCCCGCCGGTTATGCAGCAACTGCAAGCAACCGGCTGATCTGCCCGTTGATGTGCTCAAGAAAGAAGGGTTTACGGATGAAATGGTCAAAACGTCGACCGTCTACAAACCGGTTGGTTGCGGCAGCTGCAATAAAGGGTATAAAGGGCGAGTAGGGATCTATGAAGTGGTTCGCATCACTCCGGCTATTTCCCGTATTATCATGGAAGAAGGCAATTCGATCGATTTAAGCAAAGCCTTCGCTGAAGAAGGCTTTAACAGTTTACGCAAATCAGGGCTGATTAAGGTTGCCAAGGGCATCACCAGCCTGGAAGAAGTGAACCGCGTAACCACAGACTGAGGACGGCACTGAATGGCCACCAAGGCACAGAAGATTTCGATGTTCACCTACGAAGGCACCGACCGTAATGGCCGGGTGCAAAAAGGTGAGATATCCGGTACCAATCCGGCGCTGATCAAGGCCGATCTTCGCCGAAAAGGCGTCGTTAAGATCAAGAAACTGGCCAAAAAGCGTGGCGATATACAGCTATTTCAACCCGGCATCAAATCTGCCGACATTGCCCTCTTTACCCGCCAGATGGCAACGATGATGAAAGCCGGAGTTCCTCTGATGCGGGCCTTTGAGATCGTAGCGGAAGGCCTGGAAAACAAGAAAATGGCCGAACTGGTCATGCAAATGAAGAATAATGTGGCCAGTGGCGGCTCTTTCGGGGCTGCTCTGCGAGAGCACCCCAAGTATTTCGATGATCTATTCTGCTCTCTGGTTGAAGCTGGCGAACAGGCCGGTGCTTTAGAAACCATGCTGGACCGGGTAGCGCTCTACCAGGAAAAAGCGGAAAGTCTGCGCAAGAAGGTAAAAAGCGCGATGAAGTACCCTGCAACTGTACTTACGATTGCAGCAATTGTAACCGTCATTCTTCTACTAAAGGTTGTACCGGTTTTCGCGGAAATGTTTTCTGGCTTTGGTGCAGACTTGCCCGTCCCTACTCAGGTAGTTATGGATATGTCCACCTGGATCCAGAGTAACGGTATTGTCGCCCTGGGCGTTTTGATCGTGGCTTTCATACTGTTCAAACAAGGTATGCAGCGATCCAAACCCTTCAAACATGCGGTACAGAGAATGGTTGTGAAACTGCCCATTTTTGGACCTATTCTGTACCAGTCGGCTATGGCCCGTTACGCTCGAACCTTGTCAACAACCTTTGCTGCAGGTGTCCCTCTGGTCAGTGCACTTGAATCGGCGGCAGGCGCATCCGGCAACATCATTTATGAGACGGCCATTATGAACGTTCGCCGGGATGTAGAAACCGGCACCGAATTGGCGGTTTCGATGAAAACTCAGGAAACCTTCCCACCAATGCTGATCCAGATGGTCTCTATTGGTGAACAATCCGGCTCACTGGATGACATGCTGGCTAAAGCAGCTGTTATCTATGAAGAAGAAGTCGACAATCTTGTTGATGGCTTAACGTCCATGATGGAACCATTGATTATGTCGTTTCTCGGTATTGTGGTTGGTGGGCTTGTTGTGGCCATGTACCTGCCCATGTTCCAGATGGGTAACGTTATCTGATGCCATTTTTCGAACTGCTGCAATCCAACACGGTCGCCCTGCTGGCGACCGTTTTAGTATTGGGGTTGCTCGTTGGAAGCTTCCTTAACGTGGTGATCTACCGCCTACCAGTGATGATGCAAAACGCATGGGCGCGCGAAGCCGCCGAGATGGCGGGTGAGGATGAACCGGAACAGCCTCGATTTGACCTGATCAAGCCAGATTCCACCTGCCCTTCCTGCAGTCACCAGATACGTGCCTGGGAGAATATCCCCGTTATCAGCTACCTGGTGCTGGGTGGTAAATGCTCGCAGTGTAAAACCCGGATTTCGCCCCGCTACCCCATTATTGAGCTTACGACAGGTCTGCTTTCGCTGGCGCTGGCCTGGCAGTTTGGGGCTTCCGTTCAAACGGCCGCCTTACTGGTCCTTTTTTGGGCACTGATCGCCCTGACGATGATTGATGTCGATCACCAGTTGCTGCCAGATTCGATCACCTTGCCATTATTGTGGTTGGGGCTGCTGCTTAACCTTGGGAACACCTTCGTTCCGTTGGAGCAAGCCGTCATCGGCGCCGTTGCTGGCTATCTGTCGCTGTGGAGCATCTATTGGGCCTTTAAGTTGCTGACCGGCAAGGAGGGCATGGGCTACGGTGATTTCAAGCTGTTTGCCGCCTTTGGTGCCTGGTTTGGCTGGGGGGCCTTACCACTAATTATTCTGCTGTCTTCGCTGGTGGGTGCTGTTGTTGGCATTGCTCTCATTGCCTTTATGGGTCGTGAGCGGCAAATCCCCATCCCGTTTGGCCCCTATTTGTGCGGGGCGGCTCTGGTCTATGTATTCTGGGGCAATGCCATCACCGCCTGGTATCTGGGCAGTTTTACATGATCATAGGGTTAACCGGGGGCATTGGTTCCGGAAAATCAGCGGCCAGCAGGGTATTTGAATCGCTGGGCATTGGCTGTGTGGATGCCGATGTCGTCGCCCGTGACGTGGTCGCCAAAGGCTCACCGGCACTGAGTGCCATCGCCGAAAAGTTCGGTTCGGATATTCTGACCCCTGAAGGCCAGTTAAACCGGGCCTTGCTGCGTGAGCGAATATTCACCTCGGTTGAAGACAAAATCTGGCTTGAAGCCCTGCTCCACCCTCTGATTCGCGAGCAAATGCTCGCTCAGCTGAAACAGCAACCGCCCCCCTACTCGGTTCTGGTAGCGCCATTATTGTTCGAAAACGGCCTTGAGGCGTTGTGCGACGAAACGGTACTGATAGACGTACCGGAGTCGGTTCAGCGCCAGCGGGTGACTCAGCGTGACTCTGTAGAAGAAAACCAGGTACAGCAAATTATCGATAGTCAGATGAGCCGCTCCGACAAACAGGCCAGAGCCACACATTGCATAGAAAACACCGGCACACTCGCCCAACTGGAATCCGCTATTCTTGCATTGCACCGCCACTTTGTGGCAAAAAGCTCCTGAGGAGCCTCTGAATCATTCCCCCTGGGCTCTGGCTTATCCGAGTGACGTTGCCACAAGGCGGACTTATGCAGGAATGTCTGGACCTTTCAAATGAGTCCAACGCGGTGGCAGCGTTCCTCGGAAAGCCCCGGAGGGCGCGGCTAAAACGTCCTGCCCCGGCGTTGCACTTCTTGACAAGGGCTACGGCCATTGCGCTGCGAAGTGCGCCTTGTGCCAGAACGTTTTAGCTCGCGCAGAGCCCTGGGGGAATGGTTCAGAGGCTCCTCAATAATCTGAACTGAATCAAGAGGAATAACGGCATGTCAGCCAAAGCGCCACCCCAGGTGCCCTGCCCCACGTGCAAGAAGCTCATTACCTATTCAAAAGACAATACCTGGCGGCCCTTCTGCTCGGAACGGTGCAAGCTGATAGATTTGGGTGAGTGGGCGAGTGAAGGTCATAAAATCGCCGGCAAACCGGCTTATGACGAAATGATGAGCGAAGACCTGGAACGTTGGACTTCCAATGACGCGAAACATTGACAGACGCAGAACAGTTATAGACGCAACACAATAGAAGACGTACGACATTAAGGGACGTCTAAGAAATGGGTTGAGTGGCCGATTTTGAGGGAATCCACCAGGCGGCTATCAATGCCGCGCCCAGGGCGCCGGCTGCAAGCATGACCAGGCTGCCCGCGTAAGCCAGTTGATAAGCGCTAACAATGGCTTCAAAGCCACTGGCATCCGAATCGGGGAACAGGCCAAATGCCCCCTGCTGTTGCTGGTTAACGGTTCGAAAAAGGAGAGCCGCACAAGCACCCGCTCCAGCGATGGCAAACAGCCCCGCCAGGCGACTGGCCGTGTTATTGATGCCTGAAGCGGTACCTGCGCGGGCGTCGGGTACCGAATTCATGACCGTCGTCGTCAGCGGAGAGACGACGATGGCCATGCCCAACGCCATAATGCACAGGGGCAGTTCCACGCCCAGCCAGAAGTTGTCGAACTGAAATGCCAGCCCGGCGACCCCTGCAGCCACCACCAACGAACCACAAATCAACATCGGGCGCGCACCTATCCGGTCGCTCAGCTTGCCTGCCGGGCTCGACAACAAGCCAATAATCAGCCCAAACGGCATCATCGCCAACCCTACCTGGGTCGGCGTCAGGCCCCGATACTCAATCAGGTCAATGGGCACCAGAAACATGGTGCCGGACAGTGTCCCGTAAAGCAGAAGGGTCATCAGGTTGGTGCCGGTAAAAGCCCGGCTTCGAAACAATACGGTCGGTGCCAGGGGTTGCTCAGCCCGGCTTTCATACCAGAAAAAAACCAGCAAACCAGCGAGCCCCAGGCAAACCAGTGCAAGGGACAGGGCGAGACGCCCTTCCGATTCAGTCAACCAGGTCAACCCCAACGTCAGCGACCCGCAAGCGAGAAAAGCGATTAGCGTTCCACCCCAGTCGAGTCGACCACTGACGGAGCGGTCGCGGGTTTCAGGCATGAAAGCCAGGGTCAGCAACAGCACCAGCGCGGCCAGTGGCAGGTTGATCCAGAAGGCCGCTCGCCAGTTGAACAGATCCATCAGAAAGCCGCCAAAAGCAGGGCCAAGCGCCGTGGTCAGTGCTGAGGCTCCAGCCCAGAGGCCGATGGCATGGCCGCGTTCCTCGGCCGGATAGCAGGCCGAGATAATAGCCAGGCTTTGGGGAACCAGCAGTGCAGCGCCAATGCCTTTGAGCGCCCGTCCAGCGATCAGCACTTCCGGGCTCGGCGCGAGGGCGCAGAGCAGCGATGCCAGCGCAAAAAGAAGGGTACCGGCCAGGAACACGCGGCGTCGGCCAAGGCGGTCACCGGCGCCACCGCCGACCATCAACAGGGCTCCCAGCAACAAGGTGTAGGCATTCAGCACCCAAAGCATCTCTGTGAGGGAAGCATCAAGATCGGTGCGGATGACCGGCAGTGCAATGGTGACAACCGAGCCGTCGATGAAGGCCATGGCCGAGGCCAGGATCGTAGCCGCCAGCACCCAGGGCCGTTGTTGCGGTGAGCAGGGTTCGACACGGTCAGTCATAATTCGAAAGACTCGCGTTTTCTATAGTCGACGCCAATGCGACAGCCTGATTTCGCAGGGAAGGCGCAGTTAACGTGAGGTTTCCAACTGAAGGAGTAAACTGGCTAGCGGGCTTGATCATGACTGTCCTCCAGGCACCTGATACCCATTCTTGACAAGGGCTACGTCCATTGCGGTGCGAGCCGCGGCGGATTAGCCCCCACCTGGCCAATAAGGTTTGGCCCGCGTTGAGCCTCGGGGGATTGTTCAGAGACTCCTAGATCAGCCCCTCCCAATGCTAACGCGATTGCCGGAATCTCGAGATCAATTCTGTATTGGCTTCGGGGAAGGTGTACCCGTCGAGCTCATCGACAGCTACCCATTGAACAAGCTGGCCTTCGCAGCCCCGGGCAACTCCTTCACTGCCGTGGCACACCCAGGTGTCCAGCAGGACGGTTTTGTCGCCGTAGTCGAAGGGTAGCTCCATCAGAGGGGACATTTGCTCGGGGTCTAGGATCAGGCCCACTTCTTCCTGAAATTCGCGAACCAGTGCCTGGGGCGTGGTTTCACCAGCCTCTACCTTGCCACCGGGAAATTCCCAGAGGCCGCCCTGGTGCTGGTGATCCTGGCGCTTGGCTATCAGCACCTGGCCATAACGCACCACCATACCAACGGCAACATGTACGGTTTTTTTAGGAGTGTTGGCCAATGTCTCGCAACCCTTTAACTACGGTAGTCTGCATTGATGCTGACATAGTCGTGAGACAGGTCTGTGGTCCAAATTCGGTCTGAGACCTCGCCCCGGTTCAGTTGAACGCGAATGGTGATCTCTTCCTGAGCCACGACAGCACTGCCTGCCGCCTCGGTATATCCGGGGGCACGCTCGCCTTTGCTGACGATCTGAACATCATCCAGCCAGATATCGACCTGGTCGACGTCGAGCTCTGTTACGCCACTGCGGCCTACCGCGGCGAGAATGCGGCCCCAGTTGGCATCAGAAGCGGTGAGCGCGGTCTTTACCAGTGGGCTGTGTCCAATGGTGTAGGCAACGCTGAGCGCTTCTTCGGTCGTTTTGGCACCTTCAACGGCGATTTCAACAAACTTGGTTGCTCCTTCGCCATCCCGCACGATGGCCTGCGCCAGCTCCAACATGACTTCCGAAACAGTCTTGAGCAAATGGCGGTAAACGTCGCTGTCTGTTGAAGTGATAGCCGGAGCTTCGGTCTGGCCGGTGGCAATCAGAATGCAGGCGTCGTTGGTCGAGGTGTCGCCATCGACGGTAATGCGGTTAAAGCTGCGCTCATTCGCGCCCGCCAGCAATTGCTGCAGGATCTCTGGCGCTACTTTCGCATTGGTGGCAACAAAACCCAGCATGGTGGCCATATTGGGCTTGATCATGCCCGACCCCTTGGCGATGCCGGTGACGCTGATGGTTTCGTCCTGGTATTCGAACTGGCGCGAGCAGCCTTTGGCACGGGTATCGGTGGTCAGAATGCCTTTGGCTGCATCGGCCCAGTGGTTAGGGCTCATCGCGGCAACCACATTGGGCAGTGCCTGGGCAATGGCGGGCATTGGCAGGTATTCGCCAATAACCCCGGTTGAAAACGGCAGCACCTGCTCAGGTTCAATACGCTTCAGAGCGGCCAGGCGGGCACAGGTTTCATGGGCGTCATCCAGCCCCTGTTGGCCAGTGCCGGCGTTGGCATTTCCGGTGTTAATGACCAGACAACGGATATCACCCTGTTTCAGATGCTCACGGGCGACGATAACCGGTGCAGCACAGAAAGCGTTGGTGGTGAATACCCCGGCCACCGAACTGCCCGGAGCCAGTTGGAACACCACCAGGTCTTGCCGGTTGGGCTTCTTAATGCCGGCGCAACCGACACCGATGGAGACGCCGTCGATCGGAATCAACGGGGCTGTATTGGGTTGTCCAACGGCCATCCTTGCACCCTCAGTTCAATTTACCGTGACAGTGTTTGTATTTCTTGCCTGAACCACAGGGGCAGAGCTCGTTGCGACCCACCTTGGGGCCCTGACGTGCCGGAGCAGGCTGGGCAGCCGCCGCACCTGGTGCAGAACTCGCGTCGGCTTCCGCCTTGGCGGCATCTTCCAGCGGGGTAGCCTTGCTATGTTCGAAATTCATTCGGGCCATAGCGGCTTCGCGGCGCTTGCGCTCTTCTTCGGCTGATTCTTCCGGTGTACGCACCTGAACATGTGACAGGATGCGAATGGTGTCGGCTTTTACCTGCTCGAGCATGGCCTGAAACAGTTCGAACGACTCGCGCTTGTATTCCTGCTTGGGGTTCTTCTGCGCATAACCGCGCAAATGAATGCCCTGACGCAAGTGGTCCATGTTGTAGAGATGCTCTTTCCAGTGCTGGTCAAGCACCTGCAGCATGACCTGCTTTTCGAACTGACGCAGGGCCTGAGGGCCAGCGACCGATTCTTTCTCTTTATAGTGAGCAACTGCGGCTTCGAGGATGCGTTCGCGCAGCTTCTCTTCATGCAGATGGTCGTCGGCATCCAGCCATTCCTGAATCGGCAGTTTCACGCCGAATTCTTTCTGCACTGCGGTTTCCAGGCCAGGAATATCCCATTGCTCGGGCAGGCTCTGTGGCGGAATGTACTCGCTGATTTCGGCGTTGACGATGTCGCTGCGAACGTTGTCGATTACATCTTCGATGCTGTCGGCGGCCATCAGATCGTCGCGCTGCTGGTACACCACCTGACGCTGGGAATTGGCCACATCGTCGTATTCCAGCAACTGTTTGCGGATATCGAAGTTGCGGTTTTCAACCTTGCGCTGTGCCTTTTCGATGGCGTTGCTGACCATCTTGGCTTCAATGGCTTCGCCATCTTTCATACCCAGCGACTGCATGATGCCTTTCATGCGCTCTGGCATGAAAATCCGCATCAGACTGTCTTCCATGGACAGGAAGAAGCGGGACGAACCCGGATCCCCCTGACGGCCAGCACGGCCGCGCAACTGGTTATCGATACGGCGGCTTTCATGACGCTCGGTGCCGATAATGTGCAGACCACCGGCTTCAATCACTGTCTGGTGGCGCTCTTTCCAGTCAGCCTCGGCGCGTGCCAGTACATCGGGATCGGCACTGTCGAGATCCAGCACTTCGGTTTCCCAGTTACCGCCCAGCTTGATGTCGGTACCCCGACCCGCCATGTTAGTCGCAATGGTCACCGCGCCGGGCTGGCCAGCCTGGGCAATTACCTGAGCTTCCCGGTCGTGTTGCTTGGCGTTCAGAATGTTGTGCGGCACCTTGGCTTTGGTCAGGGCCTCGGAGATACGCTCCGACGCCTCAACCGAGGCTGTACCTACCAGTACCGGGCGTTTCTTATCGCGCTCGGCAATGATGTCTTCAATGACCGCATTGAATTTTTCAGGTTCGGTCAGGAAGATCAGATCGTTAAAGTCAGTACGGGCAATGGGCTTGTTGGTCGGGATCACCACCACGTCGAGGCCATAGATCTGGTTAAGCTCGAACGCTTCGGTGTCGGCCGTGCCCGTCATGCCAGACAACTTGTCGTACAGCCGGAAATAGTTCTGGAAGGTGGTCGATGCCAGCGTCTGGTTCTCTTTCTGAACCTGCAGGCCTTCTTTGGCCTCTACCGCCTGGTGCAGACCATCGCTCCAGCGGCGCCCGGGCATGGTGCGACCGGTGTGCTCGTCAACAATGACCACCTGGTCGTTTTGCAGAATGTAGTCGACGTTGCGCTGGAACATGTAGTGGGCTTTCAGACCCGCTGTAACGTGGTGAAACAGCAGAAGATTGTGCGGTGCGTAAAGGGATTCACCCTCGGGTAACAAACCCGCTTCCTGCAACAGGGATTCAACCCGGTCATGGCCACGCTCGGTCAGTTCAATGGAACGATTCTTCTCATCGACCAGGAAATCGCCTTCTACGGCTTCTTCACCCTCGGTCGCTTCTTTGGCTGGTTTCAGCGACGGAATCAGCTTGTTTATCTGGATGTAGCGTTCGCTGGAATCTTCGGCGGCCCCGGAGATGATCAGCGGTGTCCGGGCTTCGTCGATCAGAATGGAATCCACTTCATCGACAATGCCGAAGGCCTGGCCACGCTGGAATTTGTCTTTCAGACTGAACGCCATGTTGTCGCGCAGGTAGTCGAAGCCGAATTCGTTGTTGGTGCCGTAGGTGATGTCAGCCTGGTAGGCGGCCCGTTTCTCGTTCGGGTCCTGTTGCGAGACCACAATCCCGACCGTCAGCCCAAGCGCTTCATACAAAGGGCGCATCCATTCCGCATCACGCCGTGCCAGGTAGTCGTTCACGGTGATGATGTGAACCCCCTTGGCAGGCAGGGCATTCAGGTAGGCGGCCAGGGTAGCAACCAGGGTTTTACCCTCACCGGTTTTCATCTCGGCGATCTTGCCGGAGTTGAGCACCATGCCGCCGATCATCTGCACATCGAAATGGCGCAAACCCAGCACGCGCCGGCTGGCTTCCCGCACCAGTGCAAAGGCTTCGGGGATCAGGCTGTCGAGCGCCTCACCCTTTTCCAGCCGTTCACGAAATACAGCCGTCTGACCTTTGATCTCGTCGTCAGACAGGCGTTCCATGTCGGGTTCCAGGACGTTAATTCGCTGTACCAGGCGGGCCAATCGCTTAATTTCGCGGTCGTTCTTGGAGCCGACCACCTTCTTCATCAGTGTCGTGAACATAGGAGAGTGTCGTTTTTTAGATTCGATTCAAAGACTTAGTGGTGGTCAACTATACTGACTGCAAGTGCTCTTGTCTTTGAAATTGTAAAAATAGTCTGGCGGGAGCTTTTCGGGCCATCACCCGAAAAGGTGAGGTTAATCTATCTGGCCAAAACGCCCCTGACAGGGCGCTAAAACCGGGCAACGCGATCAATGTATTTCGCCGGATCAACCGACTTGTCTCGGTGCAGCACTTCAAAATGCACGTGCGGGCCAGTCGAGCGGCCGGTACTGCCCATCAGGGCGACGACATCGCCCTTGCTGATGACGTCGCCCACGTTAACCAGTATTTCCCGGGCATGGGCGTAGCGGGTCACATAGCCGTTGCCATGGTTCACTTCGACCAGATTACCGTAGCCATACCGATCACTCGCCCAGGTAACCACCCCGGCCGCAACGGCAATGACGTTCGAGCCTTCCTTGCCAGCAAAGTCGACCCCGTCGTGCCAGGCGACGTTGCCATTGAAGGGGTCATTCCGGTAGCCATAGCGGGAACTCATCCAGCCGCGCTCAATGGGACGGCCGGCAACAAAGGTAGAGGATTGTATTTTTCGGTCGCCCAACAGAGAGTCCAATACAGACAACTGCTGCTCGCGGCTGTCGATCAGGCTGGAAAGTTCATTGAGGGCATTTACGAAATCGGGCGGGGAATAGGCATCGCCGACGTCGCTTTCCGGGCCACCCACGGCCGGGTCGATACTGAAATCAAACTCGCCGTCTTCCAGTTTGGCAACGTTAACCAGGCGTTCACCAAGTGCATCGAGGCGGGTAAGACGGGATTGTTGCTGGGCCAGTTTTACAGTTAGGGCACGAATTTGGTCTTCGGTATAGCGGCGGGTACGTTCAAGCTCTTCTTCCTGGAATGCCATTCGCTCTTGCCAGGCCTGAACCGCTCGGGAATCCATAACCAGGGGGGTGTCGTCCTGATACCAGAGGTGCACCATATAAGCGCCACTGCCCATCAGGCTGATCGCGATCAACACCATGAATGCCACCAGCAGTGGCAACGATAACGTTCTGGAGCGGCTGTGACGCCGACCGACAAAGATCACGTTCATACTGCGCGATTACCTATCCTGAACAAGCGGCACGAAAGACCGGGACGAGTGTTTCGTGCGAACCGCCCGATCACCACTTAGTGCTGCCCTGCCATTAGCAGGCGCCGTGATTCGGAGACCCGAGCGGTACACAAGAGTTGTTAGCTTGTTGCAAGCACCGGCGCATAGGCGATGGGTACTGAAGCCGCTTCTTCGTTTTCGAAAGTTACGAACTCCCAGGCATCTTCCTGCTTGAGCAAAGCCCGTAACAGCAAGTTGTTTAGCCCGTGGCCTGACTTGTAACCGACAAAGCGGCCGATCAGGCTGTGGCCCAGCAAGTACAGGTCGCCTACGGCGTCCAGTACTTTGTGCTTGACAAACTCGTCTTCATATCGGAGCCCATCTTCGTTCAGAATCTTGTAATCGTCAACGGCGATTGCGTTATTCACGCTGGCGCCCAGCGCCAGATTATTGGCTCTCAGGTACTCGAAATCGCGCATGAAACCGAAAGTACGCGCCCGGCTGATCTCTTTCACAAAGGCCGTGGTGGAAAAATCCAGCTCGGCCGTTTGCGAACGATCACGGAACACCGGGTGATCGAAATCGATGGTGAAGCGCACAGCGAAGCCTTCATAGGGCTCAAACCGGGCGATTTTGTCGCCATCTTCCACGATGACCGGTTTCTTGATGCGAATAAAACGTTTGGCCTTGCCCTGCTCTTCGATTCCGGCGGACTGCAGCAGGAAGACGAAGGGACCAGCGCTGCCGTCCATAATCGGCACCTCGGCCGCGCTGACTTCAATGTAGGCATTATCGATGCCCAGGCCAGCGCAGGCCGACAGCAGGTGCTCGACGGTGTCGATGCAGACATCACCCTTTACCAGGGTCGTCGACAAGGTAGTATCGCCCACATTCAGGGCATGGGCAGGAATTTCCACAACCGGATCAAGATCCGTGCGGCAGAAAACGATACCCGTGTCGACGGGCGCAGGTTTCAACGTCAGATACACCTTTTTGCCTGAGTGCAAACCCACGCCGGTGGCACGAATTGCGTTCTTGAGTGTTCTCTGTTTCACCATGCGTTCCGATCCTACTGTTTGGTTCAGCCATTCGCTACTGGCTCAACGCCGTCAAAATAATAAGGGCAAGCATTCTACCAGAAGCTTGACAGCGAACCTACGCTATTTCTGTACAGATTCAGTCAGCCTGACGGCGCAAAAACGCTGGAATATCGAGGTAATCCAGGTCTTTTGCACTGCGCATTGGTTTGCTGTCTTCCGCTGCGGCTTCTGAAGGCTTGGCATTACGCACTGCAGTGGGGCGATCGAGCTTTTTGTAGTCGACGCTGCCATCTGCTTTGCGGGTGTTATCCACCGCCACCTTGGGCTTGGCAGCCATGGCTTCGGCCTGGCCAATGCCAGTCGCTACCACGGTCACACGAATTTCATCACCCAATTCCGGATCAATAACCGTGCCAACTACCACAGTTGCGTCTTCTGAAGCGAATTCTTCGATGGTATCACCCACCTGAGTGAACTCATCCAGCCCCAGATCGACACCGGCAGAAATGTTGACCAGGATGCCTTTGGCGCCATGCAGATCGACGTCTTCAAGCAGCGGGCTGCGAATCGCCATCTCAGCGGCTCTGACCGCACGGTCTTCTCCGGAGGCAATGCCACTACCCATCATCGCCATGCCCATCTCAGACATAACAGTCCGGACGTCGGCGAAGTCGAGGTTGATGGTACCTGGACGAATAATCAGGTCAGCGACCCCCTGAACGGCGTTCAGAAGTACGTTGTTGGCTTCGGAGAAAGCCTCCAACAGCGTCACATTCTTACCCAAAACGGTCAGTAATTTCTCGTTGGGGATGGTGATCAGCGAATCCACATGCTCACGCAGCAGGTCCAGACCTTCGTTGGCGACCTTCATCCGGCGGCGGCCTTCGAACGGGAAAGGCTTGGTCACCACGGCAACCGTCAGAATGCCGAGCTCTTTGGCCACTTCTGCCACGACAGGCGCAGCGCCGGTACCGGTACCGCCACCCATGCCTGCGGTGATGAACACCATGTCAGCACCCTTGAGTACTTCGGCAATGCGCTCACGGTCTTCCAGAGCCGCCTGACGGCCTACTTCCGGGTTCGCACCGGCACCCAGTCCGCGGGTAATGCCATTACCCAGCTGCAGCTGAGTCGTCGCCTCTACCCCACGCAATGCTTGAGCATCGGTGTTTGCGCAAATGAATTCGACGCCATTGATGTGCGACTGCAGCATGTGACGCACAGCGTTACCGCCGCCACCACCACAGCCAAACACCTTGATCACCGCAGCTTGCGGCTGTTCGTCGACGAGTGTGAACATATCGCCGCCGTTTACTTCCGGATCATAATGTTTCATTTTCCTGCTCCTTCCATTGTTTTAAGAATGGATGTTGTTGTTTCAGACCCGAAGGTCTGTGCCCTGAATGTGTGAGGGTCGTCCTGTCTTGGCTGCCCCTTACTGCTTGAATGTGGCAACCGTCCTTGTTCCGATCCGGCGTACCGGGTCGGTCTTGCAAAATGGTTAAAAATTGTTGGCCATCCAGCTGCGAAACCGGGTCCAGGCGCTCTCTTTTGGAACCTGTGCCTGTTTGCGTACCCGGGTGGCGGGTTGCTTGCCGCCCTGAAGCTGCTTCAGCCCGTACTGCAACAAGCCAACGCCGGTGGCGTGAATCGGGTTGGAGACCACATCCGACAAGCCTGACACGTTCTGCGGATAGGCCAGCCGAACCGGCACATGAAACACCTCTTCGGCCAGCTCCACGGCGCCTTCCATCTTGGCGGTGCCACCGGTCAGCACGACACCGGCCGGAATCATGTCTTCAAAGCCGCTGCGGCGCAGTTCCGACTTGATCAGATTGAACAATTCCTCGTAGCGTGGCTCGACCACTTCGGCCAGAGCCTGGCGGGTCAGTTCGCGGGCACTGCGGTCACCCACGCTCGGCACCTTGATGGTTTCATGCGCGCCGGCCAGTTGAGACAGCGCGCAGGCATATTTGATCTTGATCTCTTCGGCATGCTGGGTCGGCGTAGCAAAGGCCATGGCGATGTCGTTGGTCACCTGGTCACCGGCAATCGGGATCACCGCTGTGTGGCGAATCGCGCCTTCGGTGAAAATCGCCATATCGGTAGTACCGCCGCCGATGTCGACCAGACAGACACCCAGTTCCCGTTCATCGTCGGTCAGTACAGCCTGGGCGGAAGCCAGTTGCTCCAGGATGATCTGGTCGACCTCCAGTCCGCAGCGACGCACGCATTTGTCGATGTTCTGCACGGCATTCTGAGCACCGGTCACCAGATGCACCTTGGCCTCCAGGCGCACGCCACACATGCCCAGCGGCTCTTTGATGCCTTCCTGGGAATCGATGATGTATTCCTGCGGCAGGATGTGCAGAATCCGCTGGTCGGCCGGGATAGCGACGGCCTGGGCAGCATCGATCACGCGCTCAAGGTCGGCCTCGATCACCTCTTTTTCCTTGATCGCGACAATGCCGTGGCTGTTCAGACTGCTGATGTGACTGCCTGCGATGCCAACATACACAGAATGAATGTCGCAGCCAGACATCAGTTCAGCTTCCTCAACCGCGCGCTGAATGCTCTGAACGGTGGATTCAATGTTCACCACCACCCCTTTTTTCAAACCGCGCGACGGGTGCGACCCCAGGCCAACAATCTCAATGCCGCCTTCGGCTGTCACCGTACCCACGATGGCGACGACCTTGGATGTACCGATATCCAGACCGACGATCAATTTTCCCTGAAACGGCGATGTCATCTCTCACCTCATACCGATGGTTCAGAAGATGCCCGGTGTCCGACGGCAAGGCCGTTCGGATACCGCGCATCGATGTATTCAATAGTGCCGGGTGCCACGCCCTCTGCATTCAGCAGCACAACTACCCGACGTGTTCTTGCCAGCATGTCCTTGGACCCGAGCGCCACTTCTATGCCACTGTCCAGCGTAAGCGTCCACGCACCACGACGGTGCATTTGGACGCCATTGAGCCGTTGCCCTGCACCGGAAAAGACCCGGCTAAACTGCAGGTATTGCTCCATCACGCGTTTGGCCTGTGCATCCGGACCGCTCAGTTCAGCCAGAACCAGTTCCGCAACCGGCCGGCTTAGGGGCTCACCGTCGCTGTTTAATACCTGGTCGCCGTTCCAGCGGGCGACCGGCTCGTGCTCGGTTACGGCCAGTTGCAACCGGTCGGGCCAGGCTTTGGTGACACTCACCTCGGCTATCCAGGGCAACTGTTCCAGTCGCTGCTGCACCTCACCCGGCGCAATGGTCAGTAAGCTGCGCCCGCGAAAGGCCTCCATGGCCGCATCCAGCCTGGTGCGATCTTCGTAAACCAGCAGTTCATCCACCTCCCAGGTGGTGACCGCCATGGGGCGCCAGTCCAGCGATACGTCCTGCTCGGCTACCCATCGACCGCCTACAACCAATACCGCGACCGCCAAACCACCCGCCAATGCCTGTGCTGACAGGCGCAGCGCCCGCCGCCAGTTGCGCGGCGGTTTGCTGGGCTTGCGCGGTACAGCGCCCTGGCCCCGTCGCTTGTGCTCGGTCACGCCCGCTGCTCCGGCACTGTCGACAGAATACGGTGCATCAGTTCTGGCAATGGCCAGCCATGCGCCACCGAGGCTTTGGGCACCAGGCTGTGATCGGTCATGCCCGGTATGGTGTTCACTTCCAGTACAAAGGGCTGCCCGGCACTGTCCATCATCAGGTCAACCCGCCCCCAGCCCTGGCAGCCCAGTGCCTGGAAGGCTTTAATCGACAGGGCTTTCACTTCGGCCTCCATCTCGCCTGATAAACCTGATGGCAGGGCATAGTGGGTATCGTTTGCAATGTATTTGGCGTTGTAATCGTAAAACCCTGAGGCTGGCTGCAAGCCGATCACCGGTAATGCCTGATCTCCGATAACAGCGACGGTGTATTCCTTGCCCACCACGAACTGCTCGATCATGACCTCGGTGTCGAACTGGAAAGCCACTGCACAGGCGTCACTCAGACCGGAAGCGTCTTCGACCCGGCTCATACCAATACTTGAACCTTCATGCACCGGCTTGACCATGACCGGGTATTCCAGCTGGCTGGCCAGGGCCGTACATTCTTCTGCCGAGCGCACTACCGCAAAAGGCGGTGTCGCAATCTGGCTGGCACCGAACACCCATTTACTGCGCAATTTGTCCATCGCCAGAGCCGACGCCAGAACACCACTGCCCACATAGGGAATACCCAGCCATTCGAGCAGGCCCTGCAGCGTGCCGTCTTCGCCACCCCGGCCATGCAACACCGGGAACACCAGATCAAGCTCGGTGGTTTGCAGCCAGTTGATCAGCGCCGGCCGGCCAGTTACGTCATGCTCGGCTACCTGATACCCCGCCTCGCGCAGAGCTCGGATAACGGTACGGCCACTGCCCAGCGCAACCTCGCGTTCAGCAGATTGCCCGCCGTACACCACGCCCACACGCGGGAACCGCGCCAGGGTTTCTGTATTGATGAGTGCAGCACCGGTCATGATTTAAACCCCAGTTTGGCCGTTGCAATGTCGGCCGACAGTGCCCCGACATCACCCGCGCCCTGCGTTAACAGAATGTCACCGGCCCGCAGCACATCGGGCAGTACATCCAGCACCTTGTCTTTGTGTTCGATAAAAATCGGGTCTACCCGGCCACGCAGCCGGATACTGCGACTCAGGCTGCGGCCATCGGCGCCGGCGATGGTCTCTTCCCCGGCCGGGTACACATCCAGCAACAACAGCACATCGACTTTGGACAGCACATCGACGAAGTCTTCATACAGATCCCGGGTACGGCTGAACCGGTGTGGCTGAAACATCACCACCAGGCGACGGTCTGGCCAGCCCTGACGAATGGCATCGAAGGTCACTTCCAGCTCGCGCGGGTGGTGACCATAATCGTCGACCAGCATCACCTCACCACCGGGAACCGGGTATTCGCCCTGCAACTGGAACCGGCGACCCACACCTTCGAAACCGTTCAGCCCCTGGCAGATGGCGTCGTCCGTCATGCCTTCATCGGTCGCAACAGCAATGACCGCCAGGGCATTCAGCACGTTATGCATACCCGGCATGTGCAGCACGATGTCGAGCGGCTCGTGTCCACTTGGCCGATGCACCCGAAACTCGGTCCGGCCGCTGATCTGGCGTACATCGACCGCGCGGTAGTCGGCATCCGGGGCCAGCCCATAGGTCACAAACTGGCGCGACAGGCGCGGCAGTATGGATTGAATGTGCTCATCATCGGCGCACAGCACCGCCAGCCCATAAAACGGCAGGTTGTGCAAAAACTGGATGTAGGTGTCTTTGAGCTTTTCAAAATCACCCTCGTACGTATCCATATGATCGGCATCGATATTGGTGACGATCGCCGTCATCGGCTGCAGGTGCAGAAAGGAAGCGTCGCTCTCATCCGCTTCGGCCACCAGATAGCGGCTGGTACCCAGACGGGCATTACTGCCGGCACTGTTCAGCTTGCCGCCAATCACAAACGTCGGGTCAAAACCACCCTGCGCCATCACCGAGGCCATCAGCGAAGTGGTGGTGGTTTTGCCATGCGCACCGGCAATGGCAATGCCGTGCCGGTAGCGCATCAGTTCAGCCAGCATTTCGGCGCGGCGAACCACGGGAATGCGACGATCCAGTGCCCACTTCACTTCCGGGTTCAACGGGTTTATGGCACTCGACACCACCACGACATCAGCGCCAATCACGTTATTCTCGTCGTGACCGATGAACACCGTGACACCCATGGCGGCCAGCCGCTCGGTGGTCACGCTGTCTTTCAGATCGGAACCACTGATGTTGTAGCCCTGGTTGTGCAGCACTTCAGCGATTCCGCACATGCCAACACCGCCGATGCCAATAAAATGGATGCGGCGAATGCGGCGCATTTCAGGAATCGGAAACTCTTGTCCGTTGTTTAAATCCAGGCGCGTCATGCCGCGTCCTCCACTGCCAATTCGTTAATCACCGAGACCACACGCTGGGCGGAGTCCCGTATTCCACAGCGCCAACTGTTCGTGGCCCGGGTTTTCAATTCAGTTCGGTGGCTGTGCCAATAGGTCAGGCGTTCAGCCAGCCAGGTGTCGGTAAAGTCAGCCTGATCAATCAATTCGGCCGCCTGTTCATTCACCAGCCATTCAGCGTTGCGATACTGTTGCTGATCGCGATGCCAGGGATACGGCACCAGAATGCTGTAAGCACCTACCGCGGCGAGTTCCGATACCGTCGATGCGCCGCTGCGGCACACCACCACATCGGCCCAGGCATAGGCTTTGGCCATATCGTCGATAAACTCAACCACGCTGCCTTCTACGCCAGCGGCCTGATAAGCCGCCAGCGTTGTTTCAACTTTGTCACGACCCGCCTGATGCCAGAGCTCGGGGCGAGCTGACCGGTTAAGCGTGCCGACTGCACGGGGCACGACCTGGTTCAACGCCTGAGCACCCTGACTGCCGCCCATCACCAGCACCCGCAACCGCCGGTGACCACCAAGTCCACGTTGTACCGGTTCGCCCAACCCAAGCAGCGCCTTGCGCACCGGGTTGCCGACCACTTCCACCTCACCGGCAAAGGTGCCGGGGAAAGCCTGCAGTACCCGGGTCGCTCGCCCGGCAAGGCGAGCGTTGGTCAGGCCCGGAATGCCATTTTGTTCATGCAACACCAGCGGTACCCGGCGCAACAACGCCGCAATACCACCGGGTGCAGAGGCGTAACCGCCAAAACCAACCACCACGCTCGGGCGCAACTGCGTCAACACCGACCAGGCTTGCGCCAGGGCGCGAATCAGATTCAAGGGCGCCAGCAATTTTCGCATCAGCCCACCGCCCTGCCAGGCAGAAACCGACAAGGCGTGAAGGTCATACCCGGCTTTGGGCACCAGCGTCATTTCCATGCCGCGACGCGCACCCAGCCAGCTCACGGCATAGCCGGCTTCCTGTAGCGCTTCAGCCACGGCCATCGCCGGGAAAATGTGACCGCCGGTTCCGCCAGCCATAATCAGCACCCGCTTCATTTGGCCCCCTTCGCGCTCATGCGCAAGGTTTCGCCATAAACGCGGTTAACCAGTGCCACCAGCGCCATACACACCAGCAAGCTGGTCCCGCCTGCGCTTACAAATGGCAAGGTGAGGCCCTTGGTAGGCAGCAAGCCGGTATTCACACCGACGTTGATAAAAATCTGAATCGAAAACAGCATGGCGATGCCATAGCTGACAAAAGCACCGAACAGATACCCTTTCTGCTCTGCCAGACGGCCTATGGCGAACATCCGGTAAATCAGCGCCGTAAAGAGTCCCAGCACAACCATCACGCCGACCAGACCCAGCTCTTCACCGATAATGGCCAGAATAAAGTCGTTGTGGGCCTCCGGCAGATAGAACAGCTTCTGCATGGAATTGCCCAGGCCAACGCCAAACCATTCACCCCGCCCAAAAGCGATCAGGGACTGGGTAAGCTGGTAACCGCTGCCATAGACGTTCTCTTCTGACCAGGGGTCCATGAACGACAACAACCGCTGTACCCGGTAGCTCTGCGCAAACGCCATCAGCGTTACTGCGCCCGCCGCCGCGAGCACGGCCAGGAAAAACTGGCCGGCCTTGACGCCGCCCAGAAACAACATGCCGAGAATGGTACCGATGACCACCACCACGGTGCCGAAATCGGGCTCCAGCAACAGCAACACCACCATCACTGACATCACCAGCAAGGGCTTGACGAACCCGGACAGGCGACTGATGACTTCATCCCGGCGCCGCACCAGATAAGAGGCGACATACAGAATCATCGCGACCTTGCCCAGCTCGGAAGGCTGAAAGCCCACCGGACCGAGATCAATCCAGCGCCAGCTGCCTTTCACTTCCCGGCCGATACCCGGTATCAGCACCAACACCAACAGGACCATCGCCAATACCAGCAGCAGCCAGCTGAAGGATTGCCACAATCGCAACGGCACCGCACTGACCAGATAGGCCAGGCCAAAGCCGAGCACCATGTAAATCGCATGGCGCAAAACGAAGTGGTGCGGCACACCGAATGTCTGTTCACTCACATCGATGGATGCCGAGCCGATCATCACCAGGCCAATCAGCAACAGCGCCATGCTGGTGCCCAGCAAAACCCGGTCGGGCTGCCACAACGGTTGATAGGCAACCGCCAAACGATCAGACAATAACGGCAGGGCATTCGCCTGAGCAGTCATAGGCGCGCCTCCACCCAGGACCGGAACACATCGCCCCGGTGTTGAAAATCATTGAACTGATCAAAACTGGCACAGGCAGGTGACAGCAACACAATGTCGCCGGCGAGCGCTTCTGCCTGGGCTCCGGCCAGTGCCTGCTCCAGGGTGTCGACCCGATGAACGGTGCTGGAATGCCCGCCAGCAGACAGCGCGGCAGCGATCTGCTCCTGGTCCTGACCAAACACCCAGGTCGACTTGCACAACTGCGCCACCGGCTCGCTCAACGAACTGAAGTCGGCCCCCTTGCCCTGGCCACCCAACAACAGAATCAGGCGTCCGGGATGATCACGACCCAGTCCTTCTACAGCGGCCAGCGTGGCACCCACGTTGGTGCCTTTTGAATCATTCACAAACTGCACACCCTTAATGGACCCGACGGGCTCGCACCGGTGTGGCAAGCCTTTAAAGGCCTTCAAGGATGCCAGAGTAGCGTCGCGGTCCAGGCCAATGGCCTGAGCCAGCGCCATTACCGCCAGGGCATTGCTGCGATTGTGACGACCAGGCAAGGCGACTTCACTTGCCGGAATCCACAGGTCACGGCCGCAGGCCAGCCAGGCTTCGCCTTCATGCTCCAGTACTCCGAACTGATTCAGGTCGGGCTGGCCCAGACCAAAGGTTGTCTGGGCGACACCGATTGGCAGCAGCGGCGAGGTGAGCGCGTCATCCCGGTTATACACGGCGTGACGGCAGCCAAAGTAAATGCGTTGCTTGGTTTGCTGGTAGGCGGCAAAGCTCGGGTAACGGTCCTGATGGTCTTCGGACACATTCAGAACCGTGGCCACATCGGCACGCAAGGGCCCGACCAGCTCCAGCTGAAAGCTCGACAGCTCCAGAATCGCCAGCTCGACCGGCTCTTCCAGCAAAGTCAGCGCCGGCTGCCCAAGATTGCCCCCAACCACATAAGAGAGCCCTGCACGGCTGGCGATATCCGCCAGCCAACTGGTGACCGTCGACTTGGCATTGGACCCGGTGATCAGCACGGTACGGCCCTGGTGCGCCTGGCAAAACAGCTCGATATCGCTGCTCAGACGAACCCCGTTAGCGAGCGCCGCCTGAACCGCCGGGGTCGACAGCGGCACGCCCGGGCTCATAACCAGTACATCCACCCGGGTCATGACATCGACATCAAAGCCACCCAGCGTCACCTCAACGTCCGGAAATTCAGCCCGCAAGGTATCCAGCCCCGGGGGCGACTGCCGGCTGTCGATTACTGAACACAGCTTGCCCTGCGCCACCAGATAACGGACACACGACAGCCCCGTAGCCCCAAGGCCCACGACTAAATAATGTGTGTCTGCTGCTATCAGTGCCATATCAGCGAATCTTCAACGTTGCCAAACCGATCAGCACCAGAATGACGGTGATGATCCAGAACCGAACAATGACCCGGGGTTCGGGCCAGCCTTTTAATTCATAGTGGTGGTGCAGGGGTGCCATCCGGAAAATCCGCCGGCCGGTCAGTTTGTAGGACGCAACCTGCAGAATCACCGATACCGTCTCGGCCACAAAAACACCGCCCATGATGAACAGCACCAGCTCCTGCCGAACGATCACTGCCATCACACCCAGACAGGCACCGAGCGCCAGCGACCCGACATCCCCCATAAATACCTGGGCCGGGTAAGTGTTGAACCACAAAAAACCGAGACCGGCGCCGACCAGGGAGCCACAAATGATGATCAGCTCCCCGGCACCCGGCACGTAGGGAATCTGCAGGTATTCCGAATACACCGTGTTGCCGCCAACGTAGGCCAGCACGCCCAGCGCACCGCCGACCAGTACCGTGGGCAGAATCGCCAGTCCGTCCAGACCATCGGTCAGGTTGACCGCGTTGGAGGTGCCGACAATCACGAAATAGGCCAGCACCACAAAAAAGCCGCCCAGCACAATGGCGATGTTCTTGAAAAACGGCACATAGAGGGTGTTCGCCACAATGTAATCACCCGAAGTCCAGAACAGCGCCAGCGCACCGCCCAGACCAAATACCGACTGCCACAAATACTTCGAGCGAGCCGACAAACCGAGACTGTCACGCTTGACCACCTTGCGATAGTCATCAACCCAGCCAATGGCGCCAAAACCGGCGGTCACCAGAATGGTGATCCAGATGTAACGATTACCCAGGTCGGCCCACAACAGGGTCGACACAACAATTGACACCAGGATCAGTGCCCCGCCCATGGTTGGGGTGCCAGCCTTGCTCAGATGACTCTGGGGGCCGTCGGTACGAACCGACTGCCCGATCTGGTACTGACGCAATGTCCGAATCAGCCAGGGGCCCAGAATCAGCGACACACCGAGCGCCGTCAGCACGCCAAAAATGGCTCTCAGTGTCAGGTACTGCAACACACCGAAGCCGGAGTGGAGCTGCATGAGGTACTGTGTCAACCAAACAAACATCAAGGTTTCCTTTTCAGGGTTTCTACGACCCGTTCCATACCTGCACTGCGCGATCCCTTGACCAGTACTGCGGTGGTTTCTGACAATCTGGATGGCAATGCATCCAGCAATTGCTTCAACGTTTCAAATGACTGACCGCCAAAGGCTTCGGCGGTCACGGATGATTCTGTTCCCAGCGTCCAGAGCGACTGAATACGGCCGCGCGCGTATACACCCAGCTCCTGGTGCAGAGCGTGGCTATCGTCGCCAAGCTCCGCCATATCGCCCAGTATCAGCAAGGTATCGCTGCCTTGCTCCGCCAACACATTGATGGCGGCTTTTACCGACGCCGGACTGGCGTTATAGGCATCGTTGATCAGGATGCCGCCATGCCCGGACACCAGCGGTTCCAGCCGGCCGGGCTCGGGTTGCATTTGCGACAAACCCTCGGCGATATCCAGAGGCGAAACCCCGGCCAGCCAGGCGGTTGCTGCAGCGGCGGCGGCGTTCAACGCCATGTGCTTGCCCAGCATCGACCAGGAGACCGAGATGTCACCATCGGGCAATGACAGGGTGAATTCACTGCCGGTACCCGAGGCCTGGAAAGACAACAGGCACACATCAGCCCGGCTGTGTTGTCCGAAACTGATCACCCGACGATCAACAGCCCGCTTCAGCCAGCCCTGATACCCGGGGTCGTCATGATTGAGCACACAACCGCCATCACGTTCGGTGCCTTCCAGAATCTCGCCCTTGGCCTGGCGAACCTGTTCAAGGCCACCAAAACCGGCAGAGTGGGCTTCAGAGGCATTCAACAGCAGGCTGATGTGTGGACGGGAAAAGCGCGTCATCCACTCAATCTCCCCGACGCCACTGGCACCCATTTCAAGCAACACCCGCTGATGCTGATCACTCAGCCGAAACCAGGTTTTCGGAACACCAATGTCGTTATTGAAATTGCCCTGAGTCGCCAGCAATCCGGGCTGCTGGTTAAAAATATGCTGTAACATGGACCGGGTTGAGGTCTTGCCGGCGCTGCCGGTAATTGCCACCACCTGCCCATCAAAGGCATTGCGCAGCAGCCCGGCCAGATACCCCAGCGCCTGACGTGTGTCGTCTACCACTATTTGCGACACCGGGCAGTCAACAACGGGGTTATGCACAACAATAGCCGCGGCCTGTTTGAAAATGGCCGTAGGTACATAGTTGTGCCCATCGAACAGGTCGCCCACCAGTGCAACATAGACATCGCCTGGCTCAACGGTACGGCTATCGGTTGATACCTCCCCGATAACCCGGTCTTCACCTATAAGCCGCCCCTGACAGGCAGAAGCCCACTGACTCAGTGTCGGATTACTCCACATGGTTCACCTCATGCCAGGCCAAAACGGTTTCCTGATCGGAAAACGGATGCCGTGTACCCATGATTTCCTGATAGGCCTCATGGCCTTTACCGGCAATCAGCAGCACATCACCGGCACTGCAGCGCGCCAGTGTTTGTTCAATGGCGGAACGACGATCGGGGATCTCAGTCACACGATCCGGGTGGGTAAAACCCTGACGGATATCAGCCAGAATGGCTGCGGAGGACTCACTGCGAGGGTTATCGTCGGTGACCACCACAAAATCAGCACCCTGCTCTGCTGCAGCGGCCATTTCGGGGCGCTTGCCGGGATCCCGGTCTCCGCCACAACCAAAGATCACGCCCAATCGCCCGGCTACATGGTCCCGACAGGCCGACAGCGCCTTGCTTACGGCATCGGGCGTGTGGGCATAGTCGACGACCACGGTGAGGCCGGAGTCGAGCGTCAGTTTTTCCATACGACCCTTGACCGGCCGCAAGGTCGACAACACCCTCGCCGCAGTCGACAACGGCACAGATTCAGATAACAACACCGAAAACGCGGCCAGTGCATTGCTCAGGTTAAATTGCCCGAGCAGGGGCAGGTTCAATTCTGTTTCGCCCCAGGGCGTTGCGATCACAGCATCGATGCCACCGGGATGGCACTGATGAGAGACCACGCGAATATCCGCTTCAGGCGCATGGCCGAAGGTAATGACCCGCTCGGCCACAATGCTGTCCAGATGCTGCTGCACCCAGGCATCATCGAGGTTCACAATGGCATTCACCAGACCCGGCCACTGGAACAGCGTCCACTTGGCGTTGCCGTAGGCTTCCATGGTGCCGTGATAGTCCAGATGGTCACGGCTCAGATTGGTGAAGACCGCCGTTTTGTAACGCA
Organism: Saccharospirillum sp.; assembly: GCA_018402545.1. GTDB lineage: Bacteria > Pseudomonadota > Gammaproteobacteria > Pseudomonadales > Natronospirillaceae > Saccharospirillum. The sequence continues at coordinate 136,673 of JAGYIL010000003.1, forward strand.
CACCGGCAACCCGGCCCTGAACCAGGCCGTGGGAGGACACCTCCATCGCACAGAAACGCCCGCCCTGATCCCGCTGGCGCGCCAGCTCACGGTGCAAGCGCACGACATCGGGCGTGGTGTTAATGGTTTCCTGCAAGGCACCCCACAAGCCCTGGCCATTGGTGCCAATGATGCCGCAGCGCTTGCCCAGATAGTCCAGCGACTGGGCAATGTACTGGCAGGTCGACGTCTTGCCGTTGGTGCCGGTGATACCGATCATTTGCAGGTGGTCGCTCGGTGCCTGATAAAAATCGTGCGCCAGCTCACCCAACCGGGCTTTAAGATCGGAAACGACCACAACCGGCACCTCAGTGCCTGCGACCGGGTGTTCAGCGATGACCGCAACCGCACCGGCCTTAACCGCCGCGTCTATATAGTCGTGACCATCAACAGCCGCCCCTTTCAGTGCTATGAACACATCCTTGCGGCCCACTTCACGACTGTCTAGCGTCAGATCGCGCACAGCCAGGCCAGACAGCTCAGGAATACCGGGCAGGCCTTTATGCAGAGGCATCATTGATCACCCTCCATGCGCGCCTGAGGTGGAATCAGGTCCGGCTCGACACCCAACAAAGGCAGTGCCTGCCGCATAATGCCGTTAAACACCGGAGCAGCCACCCGACCCCCGTAATAGGCATCGGAAGGCGGTTCGTTGATCACCACAACGGTTACCACTTCGGGGTTTTGGGCCGGCGCAACACCCACAAAGGTAGACATATAGCGATCGTCAAAATAGCCTTCGCCACCGACCTTGTGCACCGTGCCTGTCTTGCCTGCCACACTGAACCAGTCGAGCGTTGCTGAGGTGCCGGTACCACCCGGTTGCACCACGGTTTCCATCATCGCCAGAACCTGACTCGAAATTTCCGCAGAGATGACCTGAGGGCCGGTCTCGATCGGCGCATCCATTAAAATGCGGGCATTAACCTTGTGCCCGCCATTGGCCAGCGTCGAATAAGCCTGGGCCAGTTGCAGTGGTGTGACCGCGATGCCATAGCCATACGCCATGGATGCTTGCTCGACCGGCCGCCATTCCACCTGATTCGGCAAGCGGCCTACCGCTTCACCCGGGTAGCCAATACCGGTACCCTGACCCAGGCCCAGCGAGTAAAGCATGCTCCAGATATCCTGCCCTTCAAGCGCCAGCGCAACCTTGGCCATGCCTATATTGCTCGACTTGGTAATAATGCCGGTCAGGTCCAATTCACCGTAGTTGCGAAAATCACGAATGGTGTAGCTGCCCAGCCTCATATAGCCCGGGCTTGTATCAATAACGGTGTCGGGCTGAAACTGGCCGCTTTGCAGCGCAACTGCCATGGTAATAGGCTTCATCACCGAACCCGGCTCAAACTGATCAGTCATCGCCCGGTTGCGCATGGCGGTTGGCGTCATGCTGGCCCGGTTATTGGGGTTAAATCCCGGCTGGTTCACCATGGCCAGCACATCACCGGTATGCACATCCATCATCACGACGGACCCGCCGGTTGCACCCATCTGCGTCACGGCTTTCTTGAGCTCCCGGTAGGCCAGATACTGCAACCTCAGATCCAGGGTCAGACTCAGGTCCCGACCGGCCTTGGGTGCTTCCAGCTCGCCAACATCGCGCACCGAACGGCCGATCAGATCGCGAATCACTTCTTTCTTGCCAGCACGTGACTGCAACTGGCGGTCGTAAGCCAGTTCGATACCTTCCTGACCACGGTCGTCGATATCCGTGATCCCAACTATATGACTCGCCACTTCTCCCGCCGGGTAATAGCGCTTGTATTCGGTCAGGCCGTACACACCGGGAATGCCCAGCGCCAGAATCTCTTCCGCATCAGAAGGTGCCAGGTGCCGGGTTACATACATAAACGCACGATGTTGCTGGCGGCGTGCCGCCAGCGTGCGTTCGCTTACACCCGATGCAGCCGCGAGACGGCTGATATCCGACTCGCCGAGCTCGCGCGGGTCGGCCCAGACGGAGACCACCGGCGTACTAACCGCGACCGGCTCGCCATGGCGATCGGTCAACATGCCCCGGGGCGCGTTAATCACTTCGGCACGCTGCCAGCGCGACGTACCCTGGTCGATCAGAAATTCCTTTTCCAGCACCTGCAAACTGAGCACGCGCCAAACCACAACCGCGAGCAGTGCCAGCAGTACGATTTGAACGAAATGAAAGCGCCAGTTTGCCAACATGTTATTTCCGGCTTCCCTTTTAGATGACTCAACTCAGTCTGTTTGTGTTTGCAGTTCGCTTCGGTTCAACCAGCGCATTTGCTCTGGTTCAGGTTCCGACATACCCAATTCTTCGCGTACCAGTCGCTCTACCCGGGCAGGAGACGAAAAGGCGCTCTCTTCCAGCAGCAACCGCCCCCACTCTTCCTCCAGCCTCTGCCCTTCCAGTCGCAACGACTCCAGCTGGGCAAATTGCACCCGGGTCTGGTAGGTCACCTGAATGACCCCGAAGGCGGACACCAGCACCGCAACCAGCAACCCGAGCGTCAGCAGCCGGGCCGGCCAGGACATCACCCGACCTCCATCACAATTTCTCAGCAACCCTGAGGGTTGCACTGCGCGAGCGAATATTGCCCTGCACTTCCGCCGCACTGGCCTTGATCGGCTTGCCCACCTTCTTCATGGTGCGCGGAATCTCCGCTTCAAGAACCGGCAAACCCGGCGGCAGTTCAGGGCCCTGTTCCTGCTCACGAATAAATTGCTTAACCAGCCGGTCTTCCAGACTGTGAAAGGTAATAACCGCCAGCCGGCCGCCAGGGGCCAGCAATTCAACGCAGTCGGCCAACAGCGTTTCCAGATCGGCCAGCTCTGCATTGATGTGAATGCGGATTGCCTGAAAACTGCGCGTTGCCGGATGCTTGTGACGCTCCCAGGCCGGGTGCGCCTTCGACACGATATCCGCCAACTGCAAGGTTGTGGTAATGGGTGCTTCACCGCGCGCGCGTACGATGGCGCGGGCAATCCGGCGGCTGTAACGCTCCTCGCCGTAGCGAAACAGCACATTAGCCAGGTCCGTCTCGCCGACATGAGCAATCCACTGCGCTGCGCTGACGCCCGAGGTCGGATCCATGCGCATATCCAAAGGACCATCCGCGCGAAAACTGAACCCCCGGCTGGCATCGTCAAGCTGCGGCGAAGACACACCCAGATCCAGCAATATGCCATTGACCCGGCCGGCCAGATCGCGCTGCTGCAACTGGGATTTCAAATCGGCGAAGCTGGCGTGGCAGACGCTGACCCGGGAATCCTGCTCAGCCAGCTCATTAGCCGTCGCAATCGCCAGCGGGTCCTTATCCACCACGACCAACTGACCCGCAGGCGCCAGCTGCTCTAACAGCAAACGGCTGTGACCGCCCCGCCCGAAGGTTCCGTCGACGTAGACGCCATCCGCCACCTGCAATGCCGCCACGGTCTCGTGCAGCAAAACGGTTTCATGACTGAACGTCTGGTCCGGTGTTGGGGTCACAGTGAAATTTGCTCCAGTTCTTCAGTTAAGGTGTCTTCATCGCCGGCTTCATCCAGGTAGGCATCGCGCGTGCGCTCCCACAACTCTTCCGACCACAATTCAAATTTGTTGCCCTGGCCCAGCAGCACGACTTTTTTATCCAGGCTGGCATAATCCCGCAGCGGCGGCGGAATCAGCACCCGGCCGGAACCGTCCATCTCCACATCCGTCGCATGACCGACCAGCAAACGCTGAATACGGCGGGCCGCCTTATTGAAGCTGGACAGTGCAGTGATTTTTTCCTGAATGACTTCCCACTCATCCAGCGGGTAAATCAGCAGACAGCGGGCTTCTGTATCAATGGTGACCACAAGTTGGCCTTCAGCCAGCGCCTGCAACACCGAACGGTAACGACTGGGCACGGCGAGGCGACCCTTGGCATCCAATGCCAGGGTGTGCACTCCTCGGAGCATGATTGTGTCGGTCGCTCGTGCCATGGTGGTCGTAATCCGTTGTGTTGGTATGACTTCCTGTTGGGTTGTGCCGGATGCGTGCCCGGATGCCTAACGACTAATTCCGGTCAATCCCTGCCCCTCAAACCCACTTTTTGCCACTTTTCTCCACATAACGACACTATAGGAGTCACGCGACCCACAAGCAAGTGGTCACTAGCCGGGGAGCTTCAGAAAAAACCACTAAAAACAGCAAGTTAGGAAATAGCGCACAAACTCACACCCTAAAGTTAGCGTCCACTAACACACCAAACCCAAGCAAACAGACCAACTTGGCCGCTCAAGTTAAAGTGACACATTAAGTTAAAGAATATTTTGGAATATAAAATCAAAATATACGCCATTGAGGGAATTAGAGAAGCAGAACACCGGTCAGATGTGAAACGGCGCACAGCCGCATCATTACGGGCTTTGCGGTTTGCTGACAATGGACAGAAGGGAAGTGGAGAACCAACTCACTCAGCTTAAAAAATACGCATATAAAAATTGAGGTAAGAATTTTTTTCTGGAAGACACTTGCATTGCAGGTCGAACGAATTACTTGCCCGTAAAAGGTAAGTAGTAAATGCCTATTTAGTGGAGCTAAGGGAGCGTCAACCGCTGAGGCGCTGGAGGTTCCGCACCTATACCAGGGTGGCAATTAGCCAAGTGCAGGCTGCCGGGTAGGCCTATCCGGGGTAGTCCGCAGCAAGGATGCTGCGGCCTAGGCTCCACGGATGGATTCACGCCGACCCCGGATAGGCCTACCCGACAGCCTGCACGGACAACAGCCACCCAGTGCGCAGGAACCTGCGAAAAGGGTTTAAAAAAAGAGTGCGAGTCAGCCGATAAGCCGGGTTCTGTCGTGGACAGTCATTCGTCTAGCCCTGCAGTCACCCGCAGGGTCAAGCAGCCTACCCGGTCCCGACGCGGGCCGCGCCTTAGTGGGACCCTATTTGGCCTTGCTCCAGGTGGGGTTTACCATCGCCAGCTCTGTTACCAGACCTGCGGTGCGCTCTTACCGCACCTTTTCACCCTTACCGCTCGCAAGCGAACGGCGGTTTCCTTTCTGCTGCACTTTCCGTCGGCTTTCGCCGCCCAGACGTTATCTGGCACCCTGCCCTGTGGAGCCCGGACTTTCCTCTCCTTCTTTCGAAGCAGCGACTGCCTGGCCAACTCGCGGGGCGCACAATACGGGAAACCCGACGAATCGCAAGTGTTTTTCTGTCGCAGAGCCGCCGAGGCTCAATCGGCCTTATTCAAACCGGTAATCAGCTCATACCACTCTTTCTTGCGTCCACCGATTAACGACACCATGGCTGCCGCGGCTTGTTTGGGTGGCATCAGCGGCGCCAGCACATCCGCCAAAGCCTTTGGATCGAGCCCAACTGCCTGATCCGCTCGCGCCTCCCCTGCCACCATCACCACAAACTCACCTTTGCGCTGATGCTCGTCTGCCTCAACCCAGCCCAACACCTCATCGAGCGTACCTCGCAATACGGTTTCAAAGGTCTTCGTGAGCTCCCGGGCAACCACTACCCGCCGGTCGCCGCCATAGACCGATACCATATCCCCCAGGCTGGCCAGAATGCGATGGCTACTCTCGTAGAACACCAGGGTGTGAGGGCTCTCTGCACAGGCTTGCAACGCCTTTTGCCGGGCGGCCGTCTTAGCTGGCAAAAAGCCTTCGAACCGCCAGTGGTCCGTGGGTAAACCGGCGACGCTTAAAGCGGTAATGACCGCACTGACTCCAGGCACCGGATGCACCGGGAAGCCGGCGTCGGCCACGGCCTGAACCAGGTGATAGCCCGGGTCGGAGATCAGCGGTGTACCGGCATCGCTGATCAGTGCGACCGACTGGCCCTGCTCCAGTAAAGAAACAATAAAGTGTCCGCGGTCCCGTTCATTATGCTCATGGACGGAGATGAGTCGGGGTGACGCCCCCAGATGATCCAGCAAACGGCGGCTGTGCCGGGTATCTTCCGCACAGCAGACATCCACTGACGATAGCACCGAGACCGCACGGCGCGTTATATCATCCAGATTTCCGATGGGCGTCGCGACGACATAAAGAGCCGCTGGCAGAGTTGTATTGACAGACATGAGACCTCGGCTGGGTGGTGCCAGAAGCACCCGGGCAAACTAGGGTTAACGGGAACGGTTATAACCGACACTGTACCAGAAGCGGGTTCCTTACAGGCAACGCCCTATTTCATCTTCACTTTATTCAGTAGAATGACGGTTATCCATTGTAACCAGCGCCCGGTCCATGTTGAAAATGTCCATCACCAAAACTGCCCTGTCACTCTGCACCTGGATTGCCATCGCGCTGCTGGCCGGCTGTGCCAGCCAGTCAACAACCTCGGACCCATCGTCGGATGAATCGGCACCAACGGTCGACGGCCTCGTCGACCAGCGCCTGGACCAGGCACAGGCCCTGCTCGAAGACTATCAGGTCAATGAAGCCGAGGTGGTACTGAGCGGTCTTCAGTTCAATCAATTGACCACATCCCAGCGCACACGCTACGCGCAATTGAGAGCCGAGCTGGCGCTGAGCCTGGGTGACGGCAATGAAGCACTCAACTGGCTCAGTGGAGACCGCGCCTCCCTGTTTGATGGATTGCCGTTGGAGCAGCAAAAAGTCATCAGCCTGATGCGGGCGGAAGCTTACGAATATTCCGGCAACTATTTATCGGCCGCACGTGAGCGAATATTTCTGGCGCCGGTTTTGGAAGGTGATGATGCCCGGTTCAACAACGAACAGATTTGGTTCGACCTGCAACTGGTACCCGAAGAGTCGATTCGCGACCTGGTCGCCGCAGAATCGAGCCCCGACCTGACCGGCTGGCTCGAGCTGGCGCTGATAGCGCGGGACAATCCGGACGACCTGCGCCGTCAGGTGATCGCCATCGACGAATGGATCAACAGCCATCCGTCACATCCGGCCGCCCAGAACATCCCCGGCGACCTGGCGTTACTGCGCCAACTGGCCAACACCCAGCCCCGCAACATCGCAGTACTGCTGCCTTTGTCCGGTCCGTTGGAAATGGCCGGCAAGGCCATACGCAGCGGTTTACTGGCAGCCTGGTACGAATCGAGCATCGAAGAAGGCGTAGTACCCTCACTGACTTTCTTTGACACCAACAAGAATGCCGATGCCTACAACACCTACAAGCAAGCCGTGTTCGAAGGCGCCGACCTAGTCATCGGTCCGCTCGATAAAACACGGGTTCAGCAATTGCAGCAGCAAACTGTACTTTCAGTTCCGGTATTGGCTCTTAACTACAGCGACCTTGCGGGCAGTGGTCCGTCCAACTTTTACCAGTTCGGCCTGGCACCTGAAGACGAAGCCAAGCAGGTTGCCGAACAGGCCTGGCAGCAGGGCAATCGCAACGCCATGGTGCTGGCACCCGATTCTGATTGGGGTCGCAAAGTAAGCGACACCTTCGTTCGCAACTGGGAAACCCAGGGCGGGCGGATAACCAGCAAATCACTCTATACCCAGCCAGACCAGTATCTCAACACGGTTCGCCAGGCACTTAACATCGATCAGAGTGAACGACGCATGCGCGCGCTCGATACCCTGATCGAGCGAAACATTATTTTTGAGCCACGCCGGCGCGAAGACATCGACATGATATTCATGGTCGCTTTTCCGTCTCAAGCTCGTCAGCTCAAACCCATGCTGAATTTTCAATACGCCTCTGACATTCCGGTTATGGCCACATCGCACCTCTATGATGGCACCCGCAATACCAGCCGCGATCAGGATCTGAATGGCGTGTCATTCGTCGAAATGCCCTGGGAGTTGCGCGAAAACCAGATCAAACGTGATGTACAGGCTGCGTTTAATGAACAGTTTGCAGGCTTCGAATCTCTGGTAGCACTGGGTGTAGACAGCTACCGGCTTTACCCACGTTTGCCGCAATTACAACAGTTCCCCGACACTCGCGTCTACGGTGTCACCGGCACTTTAAGGCTCGATGCCCGGCAACGTATTGAGCGTGAATTAACCTGGGCCCAGTTCAGCAACGGTGAAGTTCGCCCGGGCACCGGACTGGTCAATGTTCTCAACCCCACGGGTATTACGCCCTGATGGTTTGGCGACCGGTAAAAGGCGGCGATGCGGAAGACCAGGCTCACGACTGGTGCCAGCAGCAAGGCTGGACGGTGCTGGCGCGCAATTTTCAGGTAAAGGTAGGCGAAATAGATCTGATTTGTCGCGATGGAGAAACACTGGTGTTTGTCGAAGTCCGGCAGCGTCGCAATGAGCGGTTTGGCTCCGCCAGCGCCAGTGTTACCCCCGCGAAACAGAAAAAACTGATTCGGGCGGCCCAATGGTATTTGCAATCCAACCCGGCACAAGCCCGCCGCGGCGCCCGCTTTGATGTACTGGCACTCGATAAAAACAATGCCATTCACTGGATTAAAGGAGCCTTTGCGGCCTGATGACCGAGCCCGATGACATTCTCTACGAGCACATTGGCCAAAGCCTTGAATCCTTTCAATGGGTGGCCGAACAACTCGACGAATTGCTGCACCACGGCGCCGACCTGCTAACCGAAGCGCTGCTTAACGACGGAAAAATACTGGTCTGCGGCATGGGCAGTTCCGCCGCACTTGGCCAGGGCTTTGCCACGGGCATGCTCAGTCGATTCGACCGGGAGCGCCCCGGCTTGCCCGTCTTGGCGCTGTCGGGCGACGGGTCTCTGATGAGTGGCATCAGCTACGACACCAACCCCAATGACATCTTCGCCCGGCAGGTTCGCACGCTCGGGCACGACCAGGACGTGCTGCTCGCAATTTCAGCATCGGGCAAGGCTCCTGCCGTAATCAAAGCGGTGCAGGCTGCTCACGACATGGGTTTGTGCGTTGTCGCACTAACCGGGCCGGACGGTGGTGACATCGCTACTCTGTTGGAAGAGAATGATGTTGAACTCAGTGTTTCCGGCGCCACCAATACCAGTCTGCAGCTCACCCACCATTTGATTCTGAACTGCCTGGGTGCGCTGATCGAACATCAATTATTTGGAAGTGAGCTCTGATATGAAACTCCCTGTTATCATCGTTATGTCCGGTTTTCTCGCCCTCAGCGGGTGCGCAAGCCTGTTAGGCAGCGCTACCGATGAGCCCATTGTTCCCGACACCGAAGGCCGTAGCATGGGCCAGGTGATAGACGACAACAGCCTCGAAACGCGCCTGGCCGTCAACCTCGACAAAGCCGATGAACGCTTCAGCCAGAGCCGCATCGGCATTCACGTCAACAGCGGTCTGGTGCTTCTGGTTGGTCAGGTTCCCAGCACTGATTTAATTGCCCGGGCCACCGAGGTTGCGCGCAACGACCCCAAGGTCGAAGCGGTGCACAACCACCTCACAGCAAAGGCACCCATTTCAGCCGGTGTGCGCACCAATGACTCCTGGCTTGAGGTAAAAGTTAAATCGAGAATGTTTACCACCGATGAATTCTCGTCTTCCAACGTAAATATTGTGGTTGAAGAGGGTGTTGTTTATTTGCTCGGTCGGGTAACCCGTGACACCGCACAACAGGCGGTCACCATCGCGTCGGAAGTCTCGGGTGTGCAAAAAGTGGTGACTGTTTTTACCCCGGCCGACTAGTTCCGGCCAGCACCGGGAAGGCCTGGAATAATTTGAAGCACGCGCAGACAAGCGCAGTAACTGCGACTAAGCTTTAAACAACAGCCGCCGAATGAATCGACCCTGTGAGGAACTGGCCATGTTTAAACACAAACACATTATTGTCTTGATTGACCCGGCCGAAGACAGTGCTCTGGCCGTCAGCAAGGCAAGCCGTCTGGCGCGTCTTGACGACGCGCACCTCACCCTTTTTGCCTGCGGTTACAATGCCAGCCTGGCGTCCAACCATCCGCTCAACCCGGAAACGTCCGAAAAAGCCCAGAAAGCCTATATGCATCGCATGATGGAAGGGCTGGAAACCATCGCCGACATCGCTCGCAATGAAGCCGTCGAGGTCTCACTTGAAGGCGTCTGGGACAAGCACGCGGGCACGGCGTTGTTGAATTACCTCTCTGAACACCCGACCGACATGGTGGTAAAGGCAACGCACCATCAAAACGTGATTCAGCGTACCTTCTTCAGCCAGACCGACTGGGAGCTGATTCGCCATTGCCCGGTGCCGCTGCTGCTGACCAAATCAAACGCCTGGGGTGACCCGGTGCGCCTTACTGCCGCTGTAGACCCGGTGCAGGCGAACGATAAACCCGATACGCTCGATGAACACATTGTTCGCTGGGGCAAGGATTTTGGCACCCATCTTAACGGCCGGCTCGAGCTGCTGCATGTGTACGACCCCACGCCCCTGCTTATTTACCTCGATCAGCCCACCATCGACAGTGCCGACATCAGCGAAGAGATTCGCGAGCAACACGAGCAGGCCTTGCACCAACTGGCCGATCAGCATCAGATCGACCGGGCCAACACGGTGCTCGAAACCGGCTCAACACTGTCGGTTATTCCGGAATACCTGCACCAGGCCAATGTTGACATGGTCATCATGGGGGCTGTGGCCCGAAGCGGACTGGAACGCTGGCTGCTGGGCCACACCGCCGAGAAAATTCTGGACCGGATAACGGTCGATATTCTGATCGTTAAGTAACGGCGCGCCCTCGTTCAGCATGCCATAAGGTGCAACACACTCTTTCAAGGTGTTGCACCGGATGCAAGACCACCCCAAGCTGACGTACAATAGCCGCCCGATTTCTTCAGCGTACGGATGGCTATGCAAACTCTGACCCTCCCCAGACTGCGACAGGCGCGCGGCACCGTTCACATTCCCGGCTCCAAAAGCCTGTCGAACCGAATTCTGCTGCTGGCGGCCCTGTGCAAGGGCACTACCCGCGTAAGCAACCTGCTGGTCAGCGACGACATCCGCTATATGCTCGACGCCCTGTACGAACTGGGCATTCCCTATTATCTGAGCGACGACGGCACCGAATGCCGCGTGGTCGGCCAGGCGGGTGAACTGGCTCGCGGCCAGGTGTTAACCCTGTTTCTGGGCAATGCCGGCACCGCCATGCGGCCCCTGGCTGCCGCCCTCTGTGCCGGTTCCGGTGAGTTTGAACTGACGGGTGAGCCGCGCATGGCTGAACGCCCCATCGGCGACCTGATCGACGCCCTGACGCCGCTAGGCGCCAACGTAACCTACCTCGGACAAACCGGTTACCCGCCCTTGCTGATTAAAGCCCAGCCACTTCGGGGCGGTGAAGTCAGTATCGATGGCAGTATTTCCAGCCAGTTTCTAACCGCACTGCTGATGACAGCCCCCCTGCTGACCGAAGACCTCACCATCAAGGTGAGCGGTGAGCTGGTGTCCAAACCCTATATCGACATCACGCTCAATGTTATGCAGCAGTTCGGGGTAACGGTTAGCAACGACAACTACCGTTCCTTCCACATCAGCGCCGACCAGGCCTACGTCAGCCCGGGCCGGATCATGGTCGAGGGCGACGCCTCCAGTGCCAGCTATTTTCTCGCCGCTGGCGCCATTGGTGGCGGGCCCGTCCGGGTTGAAGGCACCGGAACGGTATCGGTACAGGGTGATGCTCGTTTCGCCGAAGTACTCGAACAAATGGGTGCCCGGGTAACCTGGAGCGAACACTGGATTGAAGTCAGCAAGGACGGTCCACTTAAAGCCGTCGATGTCGACCTGAACCACATTCCCGATGCGGCCATGACCATCGCCACCACGGCCCTGTTTGCCGAGGGCACCACACGCATCCGCAATATTTATAACTGGCGGGTCAAGGAGACCGACCGGCTGGCGGCCATGGCGACAGAATTGCGCAAACTGGGTGCTATTGTGGATGAAGGCGAGGATTACATTGCCATCACGCCGCCCAAAGTACTGCAATCGGCCGCCATTGATACCTACAACGACCATCGCATTGCCATGTGCTTTTCGCTGGCAGCTTTCGGCGAGGCCGAGATCACCATTAACGACCCGGGCTGTACGTCAAAAACCTTTCCGGACTATTTCGAACGCTTTGCCAGCATCACCCACAGTTAGTGAGCTCTGTGTACCCTGCGGAAAACCCTCACTCTGCGACCATGGTAAGGCTGCAAAGCGGCGTGTCAGTCCCTATAATGGCGCGCACACTGTTAACACCTGCCGCCTGAGACCAGGCGGTACCATTTTACGAACCAGGAGGCCCGCTTCATGAGCTATAACCAGATCCCGGCCGGGAAAGACCTGCCTAACGATGTCTACGTTGCCATTGAAATACCGGCGAACAGCAGCCCGATCAAATACGAAATCGACAAGGATTTCGACGCGCTGATGGTCGACCGCTTCATGGCTACGCCCATGTTTTACCCGGCCAACTATGGCTATATCCCCAATACCCTGGCCGATGATGGCGATGCGGTAGACGTATTGGTCGTCACGCCCTACCCGGTGGTACCCGGCAGTGTCATTCGCGCGCGTCCGGTGGGCGTGCTGGAAATGACCGACGAAGCGGGCTCCGATGCCAAAGTGGTTGCGGTTCCGCACAGCAAGCTCAGCGCTCTGTACGACGATGTCCAGGAAGTGACCGACCTGCCCGCCCTGCTGCTGGAGCAAATCAAACACTTCTTCGAGAACTATAAGGATCTCGAGAAAGGCAAGTGGGTTAAAGTCGAAGGCTGGGCCGATGCAGCCCGTGCCAAAGAAATTATTACCGAAGCGGCCAACGCCTACGACAAGCAATAATCCAATTGGCCTGAATCGCCAAAAAAATGCTAAAAAAAGCCGGGGTCACAGCCCCGGCTTTTTTATGTCTGTCGCTAACCCGTTAACCGCTGGCCATCAGCTCGCGCAGATCGGCCAGGGCTGCGTTCGCCCGGGAGATGTAGTTGGCCATGACCAGTGAATGATTGGCCAGAAGACCAAAGCCACTGCCGTTCAGGACCATGGGTGAAAAGACCATTCTCTGAGTACCTTCCAGCTCGCGGATCACTTGCTGCAGACTGACCCGGGCATTCTTGTTATCCAGAATCGAACCAAAATCCGCTTCGATGGCTTTCAAAATGTGCAACAACGCCCAGGCAGACCCCCGGGCTTCATAGAAAACATTATCCACTTCGAGGCGCGGCGTTTTTACAATCTGTTCTTCGCTGCTGATGACGTCAGTGGCCGCATCAGGGTTGAGCATCAGATTGGTACTCACACTGCGCTGGCCCACCGAGGCACTCAGTCGCTGCGACAGGGACCCCAGCCGGGTTTCCACATCTTCCAGCCAGCGGTTCAGGTTATCGGCACGCGCATAGAACTGAGCCCGGGTGTTATCGGGATCAGACAAGCGCAGCATATAGGCATCAATGTACCCGAGACCTCTGCGGTACTCACTCTCGGTGGACGGCAGCATCCAGCTATTGTGGTCAAAATGAAACAGCGGCTCCGCTCTGGCCAGATCCGGATCTTCGGTCGACTGGGACTGGGAGCGACTCATATCCCGGCGCATGGCCCGGCTCAGATCCCTTACCTGAATGATCACACCAAACTCCCAACTTGGCATGTTATCGAGCCACAGCGATGGCGGCGTCACGTCATTGGAGAGGTAACCACCGGGCTTCTCCAGCACCACCGTCATTAGCTCTCTGAGGGTATAGGTTGTGGTGTAACCGACCACAAGCTCATGGCCGTTCTCGCTGGCATGGCGTTCGGCGAGCGCAACGACATCCCGCTCTCCGGGTTCGTTACTCCAGTACCAGCCCAGCAGAACCAGTGACAGAAATACAACCAGCACCACCAGGCCCAGCCAGCGGCTGGAACGACCGGTCAACCGGAATCGGCCAAGCCCCCGACCCAGCCCTGTCTTAATGCGTGACCATCGTTCACGAATCATCTGTCTGAACTCCCTGCCAGTCGTGCTTTTAACGTTCGAAAATGTGAAACCACTGACGCCAGCTTAGTCATCCGCCCTCCCGAAACCAAGGGATGAAGGTCACAAAAGTAATAATGCCGCTGAGCCGGCTTCACCGCCTCCGGCCGGACAGCGCCTGAAATGCACGAAAAGCATGGAAAGGCAGGCATTTGATGATGTAAATTCACAACTAAAATTCGTCGATTCAGTTGTTCGACGAATTTAACAGCACTATCGTCTATATTTCCGGTCAGGTTCCCGGACATTGGTCGATTCACCACCTACACTCTCATCCGGACCAACAGCTAAGGACTAACAGGTACTCATGGCGCAATTACTGCTGCTCAATGGCCCCAACCTCAATTTGCTGGGCACCCGGGAGCCCGAGGTATACGGGCATACTACGCTCAACGATATCGAACAGTCGCTAACACGCGCCGCTGCCGACCTCGGTCACAGCCTGGCCTGCACCCAAAGCAATCACGAAGGCATGCTGATCGACCGCATTCATCAGGCCCGGGATGAAGGGGTCAACTTCATTCTGATCAACCCCGGTGCGTTCACTCACACCAGTGTCGCCCTGCGCGATGCGCTTGCCGGCGTTGCCATTCCCTACATTGAATTGCACCTGTCCAACGTGCATGCCCGTGAACCGTTCAGACATCATTCGTATCTTTCCGACCAGGCGGTCGGAGTGATATGTGGATTTGGAGCGCACAGCTACGAACTCGCTCTGCACGCCGCCCATCAACAGTTAACGCACTGAATAAAGGAACCCGTTATGGACATTCGCAAGGTCAAGAAGTTGATCGAACTGCTGGAAGAATCCGGCATTGACGAAATTGAAATTACCGAAGGCGAAGAAGCCATTCGCATCAGCCGTACGTCGCACAGCCTGCCCCCGCAGCAAATGCATTACGCAGCAGCGCCCGCTCAATGGCAGCGCCTGCCGCCGCACCAGCCCCGGCAGCTGCCGAACCCAGCGCCCCGGCTGAACCGGCAGGCCACTCAGTACGGTCACCCATGGTCGGCACTTTCTATCGCGCGCCGTCTCCGACCAGCCCCAACTTTGTAGAAGTAGGCCAGCAAGTGAAACAGGGTGACACCATTTGCATCGTAGAAGCGATGAAGATGATGAACCAGATCGAGGCCGACAAGAGCGGCACCGTTGAAGCGATTCTGGTTGAAAACGGTCAGCCGGTCGAATTCGACCAACCCCTGGTCACCATTAGCTAACGAGGCCTGTCATGCTTAAGAAAGTCCTGATTGCTAACCGCGGCGAGATTGCCTTGCGCATCCTGCGGGCCTGCAAAGAGCTGGGCATTCAGACGGTGGCGGTGCACTCTGTCGTCGACCGTGAGTTGAAACACGTGAAGCTCGCCGACGAGTCGGTCTGTATTGGTCCCAATGCCTCCTCAGCCAGCTACCTGAACATACCCGCCCTGATTGCCGCGGCCGAAGTCACCGATGCCGATGGCATTCACCCCGGTTACGGCTTTCTGGCCGAACGGGCTGACTTCTGCGAGCAGGTCGAGAAATCCGGCTTTACCTTCATCGGCCCGTCGTCCAGCGTTATCCGGCTGATGGGTGACAAGGTTTCGGCCATTGAAGCCATGAAAAAAGCCGGTGTGCCGACGGTTCCGGGTTCCGATGGCCCGATGACCGACGACCCGGAAAAATGCCTTGCCATGGGTCGCCAGGTGGGCTACCCGGTCATCATCAAGGCCGCTGCGGGTGGTGGCGGTCGGGGCATGCGTGTCGTACATGCCGAAAAAGACCTGCTCAACGCCATTCAGGTTACGCAGAACGAAGCCGCAGCCGCCTTTGGCGACGGCACCGTTTACATGGAAAAGTTCCTGCAGAACCCGCGTCACGTTGAAATTCAGGTACTGGCCGACACCCATGGCAACGCCATTCACCTCGGCGATCGCGACTGCTCACTGCAGCGTCGTCACCAGAAGGTTATGGAAGAAGCTCCGGCTCCGCACATCGACCCGGAAGCGCGCGCCAAAGTGCAAAAGGCCTGTGTGGATGCCTGCATCGAAATTGGCTACCGGGGCGCTGGCACCTTTGAATTCCTGTATGAAGACGGCAACTTCTATTTCATTGAAATGAACACCCGTGTTCAGGTTGAGCATCCGGTGACCGAAATGGTGACCGGGGTGGACATCATCAAGGAACAGCTGCGCATCGCCTCGGGCGAGCCACTGTCCTATCGTCAGGATGAAATCCATATCAAGGGCCATGCCTTTGAGTGCCGCATTAACGCCGAAGACCCGCGTACTTTCATGCCCAGCCCGGGCAAAATCACCCAGTTCCACCCGCCCGGTGGCCTGGGCGTACGCTGGGATTCGCACATTTACTCCGGTTACACCATTCCGCCGTTTTACGACTCCATGATCGGCAAGCTGATCACCCTGGCAGACGATCGTCCCCAGGCACTGGCGCGCATGAAATCGGCACTGGATGAACTGGTCATCGCCGGGATCAAGACCAACACCCCGTTGCAAATGGATCTGGTACGAGACGCTGGCTTTGCGCGTGGTGGTGTCAACATTCACTACCTTGAGCACAAACTGGCCGACGAACAGTAAGCGGATAATCCGGCACCCGTTGCCGGAACACTGATTGCTACCAAGCCGGGTTCTGCCCGGCTTTTTGTTGTTTGGCCGCAAAAATAGCCTATCGAGAGCCTGATTGCAGGCAGAACTGAACCAGCAGGCGCTCTGGTGTACACTTCGCCTCTTAGACGCTGCCCAACCTTGCACAGGATTTGCCATGCCCTGGTTACACATCAAGATTCCCACGCTGCCCGAGCACACCGACGCTCTGGAAGATGCCCTGCTACTGGCCGGTTGCCAGGCGGTGACCCTGGTCGATACCGAAGACCAACCGGTTTTCGAACCCATCCGTGGCACAACACCACTGTGGCAGCACACAACGATTCAGGGCCTGTTCGACCACGAACTGGATGCCAATGCCCTGACCCGGCAGTTGCAGGACGCCATGCAGGCAATGAACATTGAAGCTCAGGGCCCTATCATCACGGAAATCCTGGAAGACAAAGACTGGGAACGCAGCTGGATGGACAATTTCAAGCCCATTCCCTGCGGCGACCGGTTGTGGATCTGCCCGTCCTGGCTCGAGCCACCCGATCCGACGGCCATTAATCTGAGACTGGACCCTGGTCTCGCCTTTGGTACTGGCACTCACCCGACCACCTACCTGTGTCTGACCTGGCTCGACCAGAATACCCGGCCCGGTGACACCGTGCTGGACTACGGCTGTGGTTCCGGCATCCTCGGCCTGGCCGCCCTGCTACTGGGCGCTGACCGCATGGACGGGCTCGACATTGATCCCCAGGCACTCGATGCGACCCGGGCCAACGCCGTCAACAACGCCATCGACCCGTCACGCTTTCGGGTCATGCTCGACGACCAGGATCTCGACCCCCACTATGACCTGGTGGTCGCCAACATTCTCGCAGGCCCGCTGTGCGACCTGGCGGCGTCGATCTGCAACCGGCTCAGACCCGGCGGCAAAATTGCACTGTCGGGCATACTGGAACACCAGGCCGATACGGTACTCGCTGCCTATGCCCCCTGGGTCGACTTTGAGCCCCGAGCAAGCCATGATGGCTGGGTTCGACTGAACGGGCAACGGCGTCAGTAGTGGCGCCTGCCAGTCGGGTGAGGCAGTCACATATTGTTATCTGACAGCGCCTTTCTTACACTAACCGACCGTCGCGCCAAATAAAACGGACCAATAATACCCTGCGGGTCACCTGAACCGTGGCCAGAGACAGGACCAATCGTGCATGGATGCCAGGAATCATAATTAGCAATGGCTGAAACCTTTATTACACAGTGCCCGCACTGCGGCACCTCTTTTCGCGTCAGTGACGAACAGCTGTCCATCGCCAACGGCTCTGTGCGCTGTGGTGCCTGCCTGCAGGTTTTCAGTGCCCGAAACCACATTGTGACGGCTGCTGCCGGCAAGCCAAAACCCAAACCGGCAGCCCGCCCAGCGCCCAGCGCTGCAAAGCCGGCCCGGCCAACAGCAAAAAAACCGGCTCAAACCCCGCGAGCAACAGCACCAAAAGCCGCCGCAGCCGCCAAACCCAAAGCACCGCCACCGGCAGCGAAACCCAAACCCGCCAAGCCAGCTCCGTCTTCGCGCTTTGCTGCGGACGACGATGATGATGCCGACTTCCTGTTCGCAGACAACCCTGAAGAAGACCAGGAATACGTCTTTCAGGACAGCGATGACGACCTCTACGACCAGGACGATGACGATTCCGAACTGGGCGATTTAAGCGACTCGTTCATTAGCCTCAACAACCCGACCAGCGATCGTAAAGGCGCCAACCCCTTTCAGCGCGAAGCCGATGATGAAAAAGACATCCTCGACGACCCGGAAAGCGCTGATGAAAGCTGGGCAGAGTCAATCCTGGAAGAACTTGAACGCGAGGAATCCCGGGATAGCCGTCGCCAGGAAAAAGCACAGTTCGTCAGCAAGCCGACCTCCGCCCCCCGGCCGGTCAAGGCAAAACGGCAAGAGGCCGAACCCGCCTGGTCCGTTGATGACTCGGACACCGACGAATTCGACAGCCCCGCTTTCGGCAGCACTGACCGGCGCGGCAATGACAAGGCCACCGCATCCTCTGTTGTTCGTCAGCTGAATCACGACATCGACCTGGACTTCAATGCCGAAGACCGTCTGGCGCGCTGGCGCTGGCTGGGTGCGGTTTTTATTGTCGTGCTGATCGGAGTTCTGGTTGCCCAGCTTGCCTGGGTGCAACGGGATACCTATGCCAAGATGGATCAGTGGCGGGGCCTTTATCAGACGGTGTGTAACGCAGTGGGCTGCACCTTGCCGGAACAGGAAGATCTGGATCTGGTGCGCACGTCGAACGTCCTGATCCGGGATCACCGCGCATTGAATGATGTGAAATTGCTCGATGCCGTTCTGACCAACCGTGCCGCCTTCCGGCAGCCCTTTCCGGTGTTGATTCTGCAATACACCGACGTCAACGGGGAACTGGTAGCCGACCAGTCGTTCACACCCGAGCAATACCTGCGTGGCGAACTGACCGGCACCCGCCTGATGCCCGTCAATACACGCATCTATGTCTCCCTTCCAATTCTCGATCCCGGCACCCGGGCCGTGAACTACCAGCTTGTTCTGGCGCCTGCCGGAACCAGTTGAAAGCGACACCGGAACAGCTCAGACAATCAACGGGGCCAAAGGCCCCATTTTTTAAAAAGAAACGGATTGTCAATCTTTCATCTGAACGCCAGAGCCAGTATCATTCCCCGCCCTTGAGCTGAGCAATTTTTAACCGATTACTGTGTTTGCCATCGGCCCCTATACCATTACACAACCGACCGTCCTGGCGCCTATGGCCGGAGTCACCGATCGACCGTTTCGCTCGCTGTGCCGGTCGCTGGGTGCGGGGCTGGTCGTGTCGGAAATGGTCACCAGTGATACTCGCCTGTGGAACAGCAACAAGTCTCGCTGGCGGCTCGATCACCGTGGTGAACAGGGGCCGATCAGTGTCCAGATTGCCGGTGGCGACGCCGACATGATGGCGCAGGCTGCGCAGGCCAATGTGGCCCGCGGCGCACAGATTATCGACATTAATATGGGCTGCCCGGCCAAGAAAGTGTGCAACAAGGCGGCCGGTTCAGCCCTGATGCGCGATGAAGGTCTGGTTCGGGACATCCTGGCCGCCGTGGTTGGGGCGGTTGATGTACCCGTTACCCTGAAAATCCGGACTGGCTGGTCGGCAGACCAGCGCAATGCCGTCACCATTGCTCGCATGGCGGAAGACCTGGGCATTGCGTTGCTGTCCGTACATGGACGGACCCGGGCCGATGCCTATAAAGGCGCGGCCGAGTACGACACCATCGCACAGGTAAAGCAGGCCGTGCGCATTCCGGTGCTCGCCAATGGCGATATCGACAGCCCACAGCAGGCAGCGAAGGTGCTCTCAGTCACCGGTGCCGACGGGGTAATGATTGGCCGGGCGGCCCAGGGAAACCCCTGGATCTTTCAGGCCATCAATCACTACCTGGCCCATGGCGAGTTGTTGCCAGAGCCGGATCTGGACACGGTCGCTGCGACGCTGAGCCAGCATGTCCAGTCGCTGCATCAGTTTTATGGAGACTACATGGGCGTGCGCATTGCCCGTAAACACGTGGGCTGGTATCTCAAGGCCCGGGGTGTCGACCGGACGACACTCTCAGCATTCAATCACCTGGAGCAACCGCGTGAGCAGCTCCAGGTTATAGCCACCCTTTTTCAACGTTTGACATCGTTAAAGGATACAGCAGCATGAACCTCGACACCGTTGCCCAGGACCCTCAGCGCCCTGATTCAAAAGATTCACTGAACATCCACTCCTCGGCCGACAACCCCCAGACTCTGCGTGACAGCGTTGAAATTGCCATGCGCAACTACTTTGCCCACCTCGAAGGCCAGGACGTTGCCAATGTCTACCAGATGGTCATGAGCGAAGTGGAAGCCCCCATGCTCGAAGCCGTCATGCGCTTCAGCCGGGACAACCAGACCAAAGCCAGCCGGGTGCTCGGCCTCAACCGGGGTACCTTGCGCAAAAAATTGAAGCAGTACGGGCTGCTCTAACCACGAAAAAGGCGACCTCGAGTCGCCTTTTTGCATTTCGGACAACCGGTTTTTGACCAGTTGCACCAGATTTACCATCACCGACTCTGTTTTTGACTGAAACCGGCCCAACCCGGCACCGCGTCTGCCGCCACAAGCCACCGACCGATCGTTCGAGGATCCTATGACCAAAACGCCACAACGCGCCCTGATCAGCGTCTCCGACAAAACCGGCATCGTCGACTTTGCCCGTGAACTCAACCAGCGCGGTGTCGAACTGTTGTCCACCGGAGGTACCTTTCGCCTGCTGACCGACGCCGGTGTTCCGGTAACCGAAGTATCTGCTCACACCGGTTTTCCGGAAATGATGGACGGCCGGGTAAAGACGCTGCATCCAAAGATTCACGGTGGCATTCTGGGCCGGCGCGGTCAGGACGACACGGTCATGAACGAGCACGGCATTGCTGCCATCGATCTGGTGGTGGTCAACCTCTACCCCTTCGCCGACACCGTCAGCCGGGAGGACTGCACACTGGCCGACGCCATTGAAAACATCGACATCGGCGGCCCGACCATGGTGCGCTCAGCGGCCAAAAACCACGCCGACGTGGCCATCGTCGTCAACACGGACGATTATCCGGTTATTCTCAGTGAATGGGATGCCAGCGGCGGCTTGTCGCATGCCACCCGCTTCCGGCTGGCCCGGTCCGCCTTTGAACATACGGCTGCGTATGATGGCATGATCGCCAATTACCTCGGCCGGGTAGACCTCGATACCGACCCGGCCAGTGTTCCCGAAAAAGCCGATTTCCCGCACACCTACAATCAGCAGTGGCACTTGAAAGACGTTATGCGCTACGGTGAAAACCCGCACCAGAAAGCGGCGTTTTACGTCGATGCCGAGACCCCCGAGGCCAGCATAGCCACCGCCACCAGTCTGCAAGGCAAGGCGCTCAGTTACAACAACATTGCCGATACCGATGCGGCCCTGGAATGCGTCAAACGCTTCGAGCAGCCAGCCTGTGTCATCGTCAAACACGCCAACCCCTGCGGTGTGGCAGTTGCCGATACGCAGCTGACCGCCTACGAGCGCGCCTTCCAGACTGACCCGACCTCGGCTTTTGGCGGCATCATCGCTTTCAACCGGGAACTCGATGCTGCCACGGCCCGTGCTATTATTGATCGTCAGTTTGTCGAAGTGATCATAGCGCCCTCGGTCAGTGCCGAAGCAGCTTCCATCGTTGCCGCCAAACCCAATGTCCGCCTGCTCAGCAGTGGCTTCTGGGATCGTGCCGTGCCCGGTTTTGATTTCAAACGCGTTAACGGTGGGCTGCTGATTCAGGACCGGGACCTGGGCGACGTCTCGGCCGATGAATTCAAACTGGTCACAAAAACAGCGCCAACCCCCGAACAACTGCTCGACCTGCAATTCGCCTGGTCGGTATGCAAATTCGTTAAATCCAACGCCATTGTCTATGCCAAAGACGGCCAGACGGTCGGCATTGGCGCGGGTCAGATGAGCCGCGTTTACAGTGCTAAAATCGCCGGCATCAAGGCCGCCGACGAAGGGCTGCAAATCGCCGGTTCAGTCATGGCATCTGACGCTTTCTTCCCGTTCCGCGACGGTCTCGACCAGGCGGCCGAGATGGGCGTCAAAGCCGTCATTCAACCGGGTGGCAGCATGCGCGACGACGAAGTCATCGCCGCTGCAGATGAGCATGGCATTGCCATGGTGTTGACCGGCATGCGCCATTTCCGCCACTGAAACCGGCCTAGTTTAGTAACTCAAGTTTTGGTGTTCGCCTGCAAAGGATGAGCACCGGACGCCAGGCAACACAAACAACCGCGAACACCGAAAATTGAGCTGGTAACCTATTAAGTACACAGGACACCTGATATGAACATTCTGATCATCGGTAATGGCGGGCGCGAGCATGCGCTGGCCTGGAAAGCCCGGCAAAGCCCTCTGGCCGACACTGTCTATGTAGCCCCGGGCAATGCCGGAACAGCCCGTGAAACCGGAATCGAGAACGTTGCCATTGACGTTCTGGATCTGGAGGGCCTTGCACGCTTTGCCGAGGAACACCGGGTTGACTTGACCATCGTCGGCCCCGAGGCACCTCTGGTCGCTGGCGTGGTCGACCTGTTCGAGCAGCGGGGCCTGCCTATTTTCGGGCCTACCCAGGGTGCGGCGCAGCTCGAAGGCTCCAAGGCATTCACCAAAGACTTCCTGCAGCGTCATGCCATCCCGACGGCCTGGTATCAGGTGTTTACCGACGCCGCTGAAGCCCGCGCCTTTGTGCATGAAAAAGGCGCGCCCATCGTCGTAAAAGCCGATGGTCTGGCGGCCGGCAAAGGGGTCATCGTTGCCCGTACCGAAGCGGAAGCCATCGCTGCCATCGACGACATGCTGTCTGGCAATGCGTTCGGCAACGCCGGCTCACGTGTTGTGGTTGAGCAATGCCTGACTGGCGAAGAAGCCAGTTTCATCGTTATGGTCGATGGTGAGACCGTTGTGCCCTTTGCCTCCTCCCAGGATCACAAGGCGCGCGATAACGGCGACACCGGTCCCAACACGGGGGGCATGGGTGCCTATTCGCCCGCCCCTGTAGTCACCGATGAACTGCACCAGCGCATCATGGATGAGGTGATTTACCGCACCGTTCGCGGAATGCAGGCCGAGGGCAACCGCTACCGGGGCTTTCTCTACGCCGGCATTATGGTCGCCGCTGATGGCACGCCCAACGTGCTTGAATACAACTGCCGCTTCGGTGACCCGGAAACACAACCAATCATGATGCGCCTGCAATCGGATCTGGTAGCCCTGTGCCTGGCCGCCGTCGAGGGCAGGCTGAAAGGTCAGCAGACCCTATGGGATCCGCGACCGGCGCTGGGCGTTGTACTGGCCGCTGGCGGATACCCGGCCAGTTATCGCTCGGGCGATGTGATTCGCGGTCTGGACACCGACCTCGGCCCTGATGCCAAAGTCTTCCAGGCGGGTACAGGCCTGAACGACCAGGGAGAGACAGTCACCAGAGGGGGCCGTGTGCTGTGTGCCACTGCCCTGGGCCAGACCATTAGCGACGCCCAGCAACGTGCCTATGAAGCGGTTGACTCGGTTCAATTCGCCGACAGCTACCACCGCACCGACATCGGACACCGGGCGATCAACCGCGACTGACCGGCACAGCCATCGGGGCGAAAGCCCCGACTTCTGCGGCACCGACTTGGGGCCAGTGCCCGTCGGCGTTATACTGCGCCCACGCGGGCATCAGCAATCAGCTGGCGCCCAGGGACGTTCGGTGCCGGAGCTCTGCCTTGTGAAAACTGTTCGACTGATACACAGCGCCAGCGCTGCCATTATGCTGCTGGCGCTCACCCTGCTGGCGAGCCTGGCGGCGGCCAATGAGCCCATCATGCTCAACCAGAGCTCTCTGGACATCAACATCCTTGAGCATTCGGATTACCTGTTCGATGCCGACAACCAGTACTCTGTCTACCAGTTGCAGCAGGAAGGGCTGGCCAATCAGTTCACACCTTTGCACCAGCGCCTGTTGCGCAGCGGCCTCTTTGATGGCGCCTACTGGATCCGTGTACCGGTCAATAACTCCGGTGGCCAGACCCGAAGCTATTCATTTTTTGTAGAAAGTCACGCAAACCATCTGATCGAGATCTACTACCCCAGCACCAATCCGACCGCCTACACCAGCTTCAACGAGAGTGCCGCCGCACTGACGTTCAGCAGCGTTCGTTCAGGCGCCAGCGTGCCGCTGGACAGCCGGCCGGAGCCACTTGGAACCTACGTTCTTCCGGTACCGATTCAGCCTGGAAATCAATATCTGTACATCAAACTGCAATCGGCCGACCCGCTAAACACCCTAATTTCTGTGGTGGATGAGCGCACTCTAAAGCTCCGGGTCGCGCGCAGCATCAGCACTCACTCTGCGCTGTTTGCCGTCCAGTGGGTACTGGCGATGATCGCGCTGATCGCCTGGTTCAAGCTGAGGTCCGCCGCGATTCTGTGGGCGCTGCTGCTTAACCTGGGTTTTATTGCGATCAATGCTGGCTGGAGTGGCCTGGCGTCTTTCGTGATTCCGGGTCAGGGCTATCTGGACATTCATGCGCGTAACGTGGGTGGGGTAACGGTTCTCATGAGCATGCTTGGCCTGCTGGCCGAGGTACGTAAAGAAACCTACCCCGCCTGGCTGCGCGAAAGCCTGACCTGGCTACTGCGTCTGCTGGCCGTATTGGCCGTAGTCACCCTATTGCCGATGTCACGCACCTTCAGCCCGATTCTGCTGACCCTGATCCCGATACTGTTGCTGACCATTGTTGCACTCTGGCTTTATCGGCGGGATGCCAAGGCTCCCTATGAAGGCTGGTTGTTGGCCGGTGTAGGCAATCTGATGATTCTTTTCATTGTCATCATGACAGCCAGCCTCGGCCTGATTAAGAGCATTGCCCTGAATGCCTTCGCGCTGCACAGCCTCGCCGTGACTGCCGCCCTGATTTTTGGCTGGGCGGCCTTTGCCGTCGCCCGCAAGAGTGACTCCCGCCTTGCGGTCGACGGGCTTAATCTGCCCAACCTGCACTGGCCCCTATTACGTAAACTGAACCACGAAATGCGCGGCCCGATCAACGGTGTGCTCGGCATGACCGAACTGTTGCAAGACACCAGCTTGTCGGCGCACCAGCAGGAGTACGTGAATACCGTACAAGCGGCCGGATTTTCATTGCTGCGCCAGGCTGATCAGCTGCAAAACCTGGTACGCATCGGTCTTAACCGGCTGCCGGAAGGCGAAGACGAATTTGATCTGTACGATTTGCTGGAAGACGCTATTCAACCCTACTCTCGCCTCGCGCATGCCAAGCAACTGGAACTGGTCATGGACGTTGCGCCGGAACTGCCGACACGCTATCGGGGCAACGCCCAGATCATTGCCCAGGTCCTGAGCAACCTGCTCGACAACGCCCTGAATTATACCGACAACGGCGAGGTTCTGATTCAGGTCAAACCCTGGCATCACAACCGCATCCGCTTCAGTGTGACCGATACCGGGCCAGGCCTGCCCAAGGAACTGAAAAGCAACCTGTTCGACTTTCCGGCCGTGCGCGCCGAAGATCAGCTGGCCCCGCGTGATATGCACCTGGGCTTGCCCATTACTCGTATATTGGTCGGATTGCTGGGTGGCCAGATCACCTTCAGCAGCGAGCTGCGCATGGGCACGACGTTCTGGATTGATCTGCCACTGGCCGAGATCAGCGCGACCACCGAAGTCGATGACTATTCGGTTCAGGATCTGGACCAGATGCGACTGATGGTCGTCGACGACAACCTCACCTGCCGCAAGGTTATAGAACATCTGGGCATGAGCTGGGGAATGGATGTGTTCAGCATGAGCAATGGCCAGTCAGCCCTGGCCAATCTCCATAACGAATTTCACAAGGGCACGCCGGTGGATGTCCTGGTGCTCGACCAGAACATGCCGAGCATGACCGGCATCGAACTGGCGGAACGCATTCGCGCCGACAGCAGTCTGAACAAGGACATTATTATCATCATGTTAACCGGAGTTGATGTCGGTCATGTCGATCTGGATGAAAGTCGGCTTAACATTCAGTACTTGCTGACCAAGCCGGTATCCGGCCGGGCACTGAAACAAACGCTTATGCAAGCCATGCCTGATATTCAGGCCAACCGGGAACGTACCCATGCCAAGAAGTCACTCTTTTTCTGATCGTCTGGTCGCCCATCTCGACAACGCCCTCAAGACGCTGACACCGGGGGCCGTTCAGGCGCGCCAGCCCCTCCCTGTCGAAGATCAGGACATACCGGCGCTGGACACCGCTCAGACACAACATATTGCCGGTTTAATGCGCATCAATCATACCGGTGAAGTCTGTGCACAGGGGTTGTATCAGGGCCAGGCGCTCACCGCAAAACTGGCACAGGTGCGGGAAGACATGGACCAGGCGGCTGAAGAAGAACTCGATCATCTTGCCTGGTGCGAGCAGCGGCTTAACGAACTGAACAGCCGCACCAGCTTTCTGAACCCGATATTTTACGGGCTCTCCTACGCCATGGGGGCAGCAGCAGGCTTGGCCGGTGATCGCTGGTCGCTGGGTTTCGTCGCAGCCACAGAAGACCAGGTCAGTGCACATCTGCGCGATCACCTGCACCAGATTGACCGGCAAGATCCTCGCTCAACCGCCATTCTTGAGCGCATGCTGGCCGACGAGGAACGTCATGCGGAACACGCCCTTGCAGCCGGCGGACGGGCATTCCCGACCCCGGTGAAGCAAGCAATGACGGAGATTTCAAAAATCATGACCAAAACGGTCTACCGGATTTAAGGCCGTTTTGAATACTTGGTTAGCGCACTTCCGGCGTCACCCGGAACACCTCTTCCGGCGTGGTAATACCGGCCGCTACTTTACGGGCGCCGGATAAACGCAAGCTGAGCATGCCCTGCTTGATGGCGTGTTTGCGAAACCGTTGCGGATCACAGTCGTCCGTCACCAGCCCGGCCAGCTCACCGCTCATCAGAAAGCTTTCATACAAACCTGAACGACCCAGATAACCGGTATTGCGACATTCCAGGCACCCCACCGGCTGATAGAACGACGCCGGTTTCGGTGCCGACCAGGGCTTGACCAGTTGCTGCCAGATATCGTCACTCGCGTCGGTGGTGGTCTTGCAATGCGGGCACAGGGTTCGCACCAGGCGCTGCGCCATGGCGCCCAGGACGGTGGCTTTAATCAGATAACTGGGCACGCCCAGATCGAGCAGTCGCGTAATGGCAGTGGGGGCATCATTGGTGTGCACGGTAGAGAGTACCAAGTGCCCGGTCAGCGCGGCTTGCACGGCCATTTGTGCGGTTTCCAGGTCGCGAATCTCGCCAATCATGATGATGTCCGGGTCCTGACGCATTAGGGCGCGAATGCCGTCGGCAAAACTGAGATCGATGTTCTGCTGAATCTGCATTTGATTGAACGCCGGCTCCACCATTTCAATCGGATCTTCAATGGTGCAGACATTCACTTCCGGCGTGGCCAGAGTGCGCAGCGTTGAGTACAGCGTGGTTGTTTTACCCGATCCGGTTGGTCCGGTTACCAGAATGATGCCGTTCGGGTTGCGGATCATCTGCTTCCAGTTGTTGAGGTCTTCATCCTGCAAGCCGAGCGCAGAGAAGCTCTTCAACAACACTTCCGGATCAAATATCCGCATCACCAGTTTTTCGCCAAAGGCCGTTGGCAGTGTCGACAACCGCAGCTCTACTTCCTGCCCCTCCGGCGTTTTGGTTTTAACCCGTCCGTCCTGTGGTTTGCGCTTTTCAGCAACGTTCATCCGGCCGAGAATCTTGATGCGGCTGACTACAGCCTGGCCCACCTGAATGGGCATCTGATACACAGCGTGCAAGATGCCATCAATACGGAACCGGATATGGGCGTAATCGCGCCGGGGTTCGACGTGAATATCACTGGCGCGCTGATCGAATGCATACTGAAATAACCAGTCAACGATATTGACGATGTGTTCATCGTTGGCTTCGACATTCTGCAGGTTGCCGAGTTCAACCAGTTGTTCAAAGTTGCCGATTCCCGCTGCCGTCTTCCGCCCAACCGCACCCGTCACTGAACGGTTCAGCGCATAAAATTCGAGCGAAAAGCGGTCTATGTCTTCTGGGCTGGCGACAACCTTGCGAATGGTACGCCGGGATACCTGCTCGATCGCGTCTTCCCAACCGGTCAGCAATGGCTCGCTGGTGGCGATTTCCACCACGTCGTCTTCAATCACCAGAGGCAGCAGATTGTAACGACGCGCGAATTCATACGACATCACATCGGTGATGCGGGTGACATCGACTTTCAGCGGATCAATATTTCGGTAAGGTAATCCAACGTGCTCGGCCAGCCATTGCGTCAGCGCATTGAGGCTTAGCTTTTTGGTGGGATTGGCCAGGTCGGTCAACTCGAGCGATGCCAGGCGCTGCAGCGGATGTTCCTTGCCCGGGCGCACCTTGCGACGAGCCCGGTCGGTTTGCTCGGCACTGAGACGACCATCGTCCTGCAGTGCCCGCAATACGCTGTCTATGTCTAACCGACCCGGCAACAAGGAGGCTGCGGCCAAAATTACACCTCCAGTACGGCATCCCGGGAATCAAACAAGCGACCCGCCAGTTGCTTGATGTCGCGCAACAGCACCGGCTGGCTGCGCGTCCAGCTGTACACCGACGCTTGCTGATCCAGAGGCAAGTCGTTCAGCCATTCGTGCAGACGGCTGACGACATCCATGGCTGACAATTTCGATAGGTTGTCTTCAAGCGCCTGGAGCTCAGCCTGGTAATGATCGAGATCTTCACTGTAAAGCGTGTTGAAGTACTGGCACAGCATTAGCAAGCGATGCACGGCCGGGTACTGAGCCAGGGCATGACTGGTGCTGCCGGCAAACTGTTCGGGGTTGAAGGCCTGCCATGCAGTGGATAGCGAACGGTCGAGGCCGTCGCTCACCGCCACTTCGGAAGCACACTTGTGTTCCTCGGTCTGATCTTCCCGCCAGCTGCGCAAATGCAACCACTGCGTCATCGACATCAGCGTATGGCCAAAATCGGCATTGCTCGCCAGATCTTCAATACCTTCCAACGCACGAATGGCCTTGGCCTGTTGTAAACTGACGGCAATGTTTTCTGGCTCGCTGCGAGCATCCTGACTGAGCGCAAAACACGCCGGCCACCAGGAGACCAGCGGCCGAATGGCGCCTTCGAGCCAGCCCACCCAGGCTTTAACCTGGAGACGATGTCGGGTTGGCAGAATATCGCTGAACCATTCAAATTCAGTCTGCATATTGCCCAGCGTAACCAGCATGGCCTGCACCTGAGACCATTGCTGCGTCATCCAGAACAGATCCCACTGACGCTGCAGGCGCTCCAGTTCGTAACCGAAAAGCGCACAAAATGCGCTCTCCATGCTCTGTTGGGCTACAATGGCTGGCAACGGCAGATTGACCGGTACTGCATGGTTCAGCAGGCGGTACCCACGCTCGGCCTTGGAGATATCGGAAGGCACCAGCGGGATACTGCGCGTCAGTTCATGCGCCAGCGACAGCAGTGCCGCCAGACCACCCGACTTCAATTCAAGTTCGACTTCACTGATCGCCTGAGAATCGGCGCCCGCAGACACCTCACCTTCATCCAGCACGACTTCAATATCAGCACCCTGGTGCTGTACCAGCCAGCGGTGCCGGTTAAACCGGGTGCTGAACAGCTGCGTCAACCGACTGGCGACGCCTTCAGGCAGCACCCCGGCCGGAAATTCCGACAAATCAAGCTGGCCATCGGGCCGTTCAACTTCCCACTCGTCGCGCTGGTGCAGCCCACCCACATTAGAACCCCGGGTTTTCAGCGTCTGAACGCAGTGACCGCCCTGAAAGCGCAAACGCAGTGCCGTACCGGACTGCGTCAGTTGTTGATCGGGCGTATCGTAATACTGATTTTCGAGCGCAGAAGACTGGGATGGCAGTGAGGACAACACCGGATGTGACCTGAAAGCTTCGACCGCCGAGGGACGAATACTGAGCTTCAATTCGATTTCCTGACCCATGAGACTACCCGTTTTGCTGATGCTTATAGTTATAATTCAGCCAGTTTCACTAAACACCACCCAGCGTGGATGGCGACAATGCGGCCCGGCTGGCAAACATCGTCCTGATAGACAATGTATTCTTAATGTCAGTTTACCTTGCCGGGCCGGGGTGTACAGTCAGGAATAGGCGATATTCATCACACTTTACGGTCTATTCGAGCCGATCGCCAAAATTTACAGCGAACCTGTTCAATGTTTGAACAATTCAGCCTGAATGACTGGGGCCGGGGCCATTGCTCATGTTGCGTGAGTAGAAAATTTCCTGCATTTCCCGCCAGAGTCGCTCGGTAATGCTGGTCAGTTCAGACTCGGAATAAGCGTCAACACCGCTGCCAAAGAGGTAATTTTCAATATTGAACTCTTTCAGCAGCATTTTGGTGTGAAAGATATTCTCCTGATAAATATTCACATCGATCATTTCGTAGGCTTGTTTGGTGTCTTCTGCCAGATAATTCTGAATTGAATTGATCTGGTGATCGATGTAGTGCTTGCGCCCGTCGACATCCCGGGTAAAGCCCCGCACCCGGTAATCGGTGGTGACAATATCGCTGTCGAAGGAGTGAATCAGGAAGTTAAGCGCTTTCAGTGGCGAGATAACCCCGCAGGTGCTGACGTCGATATCGGCGCGGAAGGTCGAAATGCCGTTATCCGGGTGACTTTCCGGATAGGTATGAACAGTAATGTGGCTTTTATCGAGGTGCCCCACCACCGAATTGGGCATCGGCCCCGGCGTCGCGGTAGAAAAGTCCTCGTTGCCGTCAACGGGGTACTCGGAGATCAGAATTGTAACGCTGGCACCGTGTGGCTCGTAATCCTGACGGGCCACATTCAATATGTTGGCCCCAATAATGTCAGTCACCTGAGTCAGAATTTCAGTCAGGCGGTCGGCATTGTACATTTCATCGATGTAGGCAATGTACTCGTTCTGCTGCTGCTCGGTTTTCGCATAATTAATGTCATAGATGTTAAAACTGAGCGATTTGGTCAGGTTGTTGAATCCGTGTAAACGCAATTCGTCATTCATGAGCAATGAAACCTCTTACAGGCCGGCAATTTCAAGGGACTTAACCGTCAATCCAGTCGTCCCACGGGGCACAGCACAGCCGGGCTGTACTAGAGCGGGCCGTATTATGCGGATCACACTCTGATGAGCCCAGCTTTTTTTCAACGAATATTCGAAGTTCGAAGTCGCTGTTCTAGGTGGCTAATTTTACTACAGCAAGTGCCGGAATCCGTGCTGGCCACCGGGCAGGCTTGTCCGGGGCCGGCGTGAACCCATCCATGGGGCCTAGACTTCGGCATCCATGCCTCAGACTTCCCCGGAAAAGCCTACCCGGCAGCCATCACTTACTACATTGGCTAAACTAACTACCCGCACTTGTCGCAAAGGTGAACGGCATATTCATCATGCTTACCAATTTCACTCAACATCAACCAATTCAAAGTCATGAGTGATCACAACGCCACCTTTCTCCAGCATCATGGACGCCGAACAGTACTTTTCGGCCGAGAGTGCTATGGCTCGCTCTACCTGAGCAGGTTTAAGTTGACGCCCGGTAACGATGAAATGAATGTGTATTTTGGTAAAAACTGCCGGCACGGTATCGGCGCGCTCAGCACTCAGCTGTGCCTCGCAGTTCACCACGTCCTGGCGACTTTTCTGCAGGATGTTGACCACATCATAAGAGGTACAGCCGCCCAGGCCATTCAGTATCAATTCCATTGGGCTCGGACCCTTGCTACCCGGGCCGTCTTTGGCGGCACCATCCATATAGCCCTTATGGCCCGATTCCGACTCGTAGGAAAAGGCCTTGCCACCTGCCCATGCAACCGTTGCTTTCACGCTTCATTACTCCTCTGAAACCCGACTGAGCGGGCCCGGGTTAGTGTTCAATACCGTCTGAGGCGCGAAGCCTAGCACAGTCTGATTTAAAGCCGAACAGAGGCCCCCCCCCTTCCTGTACGCCTTGTCACTAAAGTTTCAGTGTTCGCAATGGATTAGCGACGGGTGGTAGGGCTGCTTTTGCGGGGATATCTGAGGCATGGATGCCGAAGCTAAGCCTACATGGAGGTATGCACGGCGACCCCGCAAAAGTGGCCCTGCCATCCGTCGCGGGCGCAAGGCAATGTATCCAACCCTAACTCCAAATCCTGGCCATAATGGGCAATGAACTTGTAAAAACGGGACGCAAGTCATACAAATAGGTAGAGCCCATAGCCAGAATCGATTGAATATCCCATAATGCCGAGCAGTGTTCGCACACTGCGCACAGACATTCTGTGCCCGAATTCACGTAATTCGGTCTATACTCGCAGACGGGTTACCCTTTAATCTGACACAGGTTGGAGGCACCGGTCTTTGTTGCGTTCGTCGCACAGCGGTTAGACCGAACATACAACATGGAGCCCCGGGGCTGATCAGGCAGTGACCCCCCGGCCGTAGACGCTACACTGGAAAGCAGAGATCATGGTTAATCAGTCACTCGAACATACGCATCTCGACTACTTCCTGTCGCAATGCCACCGCCGTCGCTACCCGTCCAAAACCACCCTGATATACGCCGGAGACAAAAGCGACTCCCTGTATTACATCATTAAAGGCACCGTTTCGGTCATTATCGAAGATGATGACGGCCGGGAAATGATCATGGCGTATCTGAACGCCGGTGATTTCTTCGGCGAACTGGGCCTGTTCGACGCCATGGATTCGCGATCAGCCTGGGTTAAGACTAAAACCGAGTGCGAAGTGGCCGAAATTTCCTACACCAAATTTCGCGAAATCACCCAGAACGACGCCCGCATTTTGTACTTCATTGGCGAACAGATGGCCACCCGCCTGCGCGCCACGACCCGCAAAGTAGGCGACCTGGCGTTTCTGGACGTTACCGGCCGGGTCGCTCGCACCCTGCTCGACCTGTGCAAGCAGCCCGATGCCATGACGCACCCCGAGGGCATGCAGATCAAGATTACCCGCCAGGAAATCGGTCGCATTGTCGGTTGCTCACGCGAAATGGTCGGCCGGGTATTGAAGAACCTGGAAGAACAGGGTCTGGTCAGCGTGAAAGGCAAAACCATGGTGGTCTACGGCTCGCGCGAGTTTTTCCAGCAACCAGCCTGACAGCACATGCGCTGGCAGTGACCCCGGGCGGTCACTCGCCCGGCGGCTGACACGGCTCGCACCACTTTCCGCCCCGGTTTTGACCCAGATCAGCCCTCCTCTGCTGCCAAAGGCTTAAGCTTGCACGCTGTTAACCCACCAGCACAGCGAGCATACGCCATGTCGGCTTTCAACGCCCAGTCCATTCAGTGGGATGCGCGCCTGATCGAAAAGTACAACGTTCAGGGACCGCGCTACACCTCATACCCGACCGCTGCCCAGTTTCATGACATCAGTGCGGCCGGGGCCAGCGAGCACTATCACCAGCAAACAACCTCTGTGGCACCCATATCGCTGTACGTGCACATCCCCTTTTGCCGCCACCTTTGCTATTACTGTGGCTGCAACAAAGTAGCGGCCAAAAGCAGCGCCCGGGGCGACGATTACCTGACCTGGCTGGAGCGGGAAATGGCGCTGATGTCACACGATTTTGGCCAGCGCCCCGTTACCCAGCTTCATCTTGGTGGTGGCACGCCCACCTTTCTGACGGTCAATCAGATGCGGCAACTGCTCGACCGGCTGTCGATCTATTTCGACTGGAACCCAAGCGACCGGCCAGGCGAATACTCCATTGAACTCGACCCCCGGGAAACCTCGTCCGACATGCTGGAATTACTGCGCCAGCGTGGGTTTAACCGGTTGAGCTTCGGCATTCAGGATTTCAACCACCAGACCCAGGTCGCCATTCACCGGGTGCAACCGAAGTCGGTGGTTGAACCCCTGGTGCAGCAAGCCCGGCATCTAGCGTTCGAATCGATCAGTTTTGATCTGATTTATGGGCTGCCCTACCAAACAGTCGACCGGGTTGATGCAACACTCGACGATGTACTCGACCTGGGGCCCGATCGAATCAGCCTGTACAACTATGCTCACTTGCCTGATCGCTTTGTGGCCCAACGGAGAATCAGCAGCGACAGCCTGCCCGACGCCGACGAAAAGCTGCGCATTCTGCAACACTGCATCATCAAATTGCAGGCGGCTGGCTATGTCTACATCGGCATGGACCATTTTGCACGGCGTGACGACACCCTGGTCAAAGCGCTCGCCGATGGCAGCCTGCAACGCAACTTCCAGGGGTATTCGACCCAGGCAGAGACCGACATGCTGGCACTCGGTGTCTCTGGCATCAGCCAGATACAGGGCGCCTTCATACAGAACCACAGCCAACTAGAGCCTTACTACAATGCGCTCAAGCAGGGCACACTAGCGGTTCAGCGCGGCTATTTCCTGACCCGGGATGACCAGATGCGGCGCGACATCATCAACCAGCTGGCCTGCCAGGGGCAGATCGATCTGGGGCCTGTCGCAGAGCACTATGGCCTGAATGCAGGCCGGGATTTCAGCCGCGAATGGCAGCAACTGGCCGATCTGGAGCAAGACGGACTGGTGCAACTGACTGAGCACCGGATAACCGTAACGGCACTCGGTCGTTTATTGCTTCGCCCGATCCTGATGGTCTTCGATGCCTATTTGAGCAACCAGAACCGTCAGCGTTTTTCCAAAGTGATGTGACAACGGCCTGTATCTGGCGGTAGAGCCCGACAGGCCTTATCCGGTATCATGGCGGCAACTAAGGAGACCCGCCTTGACCGACTTTGTTCGTATTTTTCGCAACAGCGCACCCTACATTCATGCCTACCGGGGCAAAACCGCCGTGGTCTGGGTGCGCGGCACCGTGCTCAGCCCATCGTCCGTGCATGCCCTGGTCAGTGACCTGGCACTGCTGAACAGCCTGGGTATGAAATTGTTGCTGTTGTTCGATGCTGAAGATGAAGTCGGCGAACTGCGACTCGATGAACACGCCCAGATCGATGGCGACGCCATGGACGCCATTCTCAATCGCATCGGCCATTGGCGCAGCCGGCTGGAAGCGCAATTTACCCAGGGCCTGGCCAATTCGCCAATGCACGGTGCCCGGGTCAGGGTGATCAGTGGTAATTTTGTCACCGCACGCCCCACGGGCGTTGTCGACGGTGTCGACTTGCTGGCCCAGGGGCGCGTGCGCCGTATCGATCACCTGGCCATTCGCGAACACCTCGACAAAGGCAATATCGTGCTGATGCCTCCGCTGGGCTATTCGGTCACCGGTGAGGTTTTTTATCTGGCACCTGATCACCTGATGGTCGAGACCGCGCGCCGGTTGGACGCTGACAAAATCGTCATCGTCGGCGATAACCCGCACCCGGTGACCGCCAACCAGAAAGAAATGGACGCCTTTGAACTGCGCCGGTGTCTTGAAGGTAAAACCGGCCTGGCTGCCGGTGAGCGTGAATTGCTGACGGCTCTGGCCGCCAGTGAAGCCGGTATTCCGCGCTGCCATGTGATCGACGGCCATCAGGACGGTGCCCTGCTGGCAGAGCTCTTTACCCGCGACGGCGTCGGCACCCTGATCGCCCGCGATCGCTACGACACCTTTCGCCCGGCCCGGCCCGATGACATCAACGGCATTCTTGCCTTGCTTCAACCGCTTGAAGAGCGGGGCATTCTGGTGCGCCGTGACCGCGAAAAACTGGAAAATGAAATCTCCCATTTTCACGTCAACGAACGCGACGGCATGATCGTCGGCTGTGCCGCCTTGTACCTGATTCCCGACACAGAACCCCAGGTAGCCGAGCTGGCCTGCGTGGCAGTGCATCAGGATTATCGTCAGTCAGGTCGTGGTGATGCCCTGTTGCGGGCGCTGGAAAAACGCGCACGCGAGCACAAGGTTGAGCGTTTGTTCGTGCTGACTACCCAGACCGCACACTGGTTTGCCGAACGCGGGTTTGAGTCTGCACCCGTGGCTGAACTGCCACCCGAACGGCAAAGTTTGTACAACTTTCAGCGAAATTCGAAAGTCTTTTTCAAATCACTTTGAACGGTCATCAACAACCGTTCGCAAGCAGGGGGTAACACCGTGAACTTTATGGACGCCATCGCCCGGCGCTGGGACCAGGGCACCCAGGTTTGCATCGGGCTCGATCCCTTTATCGACCGGCTGCCCGCCCCGTTCCAGCAACAGAGTGACGGCATTCTGGCGTTCAACAAAGCCATTGTGGACGCCACCTCAGATCTTGCCTGTTGCTACAAACCCCAGTTTGCCCATTTCGCGGCCGAGCAAGCCGAAGCGCAACTGAAGGCGAGTATTGCCTACATCAAAGCCCGATATCCGGATGTTCCGGTTATTCTGGATTCCAAGCGAGGCGACATCGGCTCTACCGCCGCCATGTATGCCCGTGAAGCGTTCGAACATTACGGCGCCGACGCGGTAACGGTTAACCCCTATATGGGTTCCGACACCGTCCTGCCTTTTGCAGATCATGCCGATAAAGGTGTCATTCTGCTGTGCCGCACCTCGAATCCCTCGGCGGCCGAATTCCAGAACCTGCTGATCGACGGCGAACCACTCTACATTCACGTGGCGCGACGCGCCCAGCAACACTGGAACCAGAATAAAAACATCGCTCTGGTGGTCGGCGCCACGGCCCCGGAAGAGATGGCGCGCATTCGCCAGGCCGCCCCGGACCTGCCCTTTCTGGTACCCGGCATCGGCGCCCAGGGTGGCGACCTGCCCGGCACCGTGCATAACGGACAAACCGCCCCGGGGCGCGGACTGATGATCAATGCCTCGCGCAGCATACTTTACGCCAGCCAGGGCACCGACTTTGCCGAGGCGGCACGAGCCGAAGCGCTGAGCCTGCGCGATCAAATTCAGTCACTGGCCACTGCTGGCTAGCATTCGAGTACCTGGGCTGGGTTGGCAGGCCGGCACTGGTCCGCGCCGGTTACCGGGTATGCCACTGTGGGGTCGGCGTGAACCCATCCATGGGGCCTAGACCGCAACATCCATGTTGCGGACTTCCCCACAGAGGCATACCCGGCACCCGGCGCTAGTCTCCTGAAAAATCTCCTGAACTTGAATGAATGAGCCAGTCACCCCAAAGCTGGGCCGTATTCAAAGATGGTTGTGAACTCGCCACTTTCCCACCGCCTACCAGTGCCTTCAATGCGGATAAAATCCGGTCAAGGTCCTCCGTGGTCATCATCGGATGAAAGCTCAGCCGGACCCATCCGGGTTTTGCGGCCAGTTCGCCGCGATCCAGCTGGCCGGTAATGGCCTGGCTGGTTGCGCGGTCTATGCCCAGCAAATAGTGCCCGTACGTACCTGCACAGGCACAGCCACCGCGGGCTTCAATGCCGTATTCACGGCTCAGCCGCTGCACCGCCTGCTGGTAATGCAGGCCCTCGATGATGACTGAAAAGACACTGAGCCGTTCGCTTTGCTCCCGTGCCAGGCATTGAACGCCGGCTATGCGGTCAAGCCCCTGCAGGAAATACTGGTTTAACTCATGCTCGCGCTGAGCGATAGCGCTAACGCCAATCTCATCTTTTAATTGCGCTGCCATCGCTGCTTTCAGGCTCTGCAGAATGCCCGGTGTTCCGCCCGATTCACGGGTTGCAATGTCCTGATAGAAGCGATGCTCGCCCCAGGGGTTGGTCCAGACCACGGTACCACCGCCGGGCTGCTCTGGTATCCGGTTGTGATACAACGCTGCATTGAACACCAACACACCGCTGGCCCCGGGCCCGCCTAGATATTTGTGGGGTGAGAAAAACACGGCATCCAGGGGTTCATCGTCTGCGGGGTGCATGTCGATGTCGACGTAGGGGGCTGCGCAGGCAAAATCGACAAAACAGTATCCGCCTGCCTGATGCATCAGTCGCGCAATGGCGCGGTACGGGGCTGCCACGCCAGTCACATTGCTGGCCGCCGTGACCGAGGCCATGACGGGCTGACCAGCAGGCAGCTCGCGCAGCGACCCGGCCAGCCAGTCCAGATCCACATCCCCGGTCTGGGTAGGCGGGATGATCACGACCTCGGCCAGCGTCTCAAGCCACAGTGTATGGTTGCTGTGGTGCTCCATATGGGTCACATAGACCCGGGGCCGGTGGGTCAGCGTCGACAACACCGTGTCGCGGTGAGATTCGTGAACCCAGAGCCCCAGCATCCGCACCAGCTTGGCCAGTGCCCCGGTCATGCCCGTGCCGGTAAACAACAGCACATCGTCCTGGGCGGCATTTACGTGCTGACGCAGGATCTGGTGGGCTTCGTCCAGTGCCCGGGTCATAAACCCGCCAGTGAGGCTGTCTTCGGTGTGGGTGTTGGCCATCATCGGGCCGGCGACCTCGAGCAAGCGCTGCTCGATCGGGCGATAAAGCCGCCCACTGGCGGTCCAGTCAGCGTAAAGCCGGTTGCCGGGTATCGGCAGGGTGTTGGCGCGCAGGCGGGCCCAATCGGGGCTGGTCGCTATGGGGCGAGTACTGTATGCGGTCATGGGCGGTTCCCGTTAGTCATTACCCGACCAGTGTGACGCCTCGAGAGTCCCAATGTATTTCATTTTTTGCGACGAATGCGCTAAATTCAGCAAATAATTTCTGACATTTACTTAATTGGAGGCATAGATTGCCCGACACGATCGACATAGCCATTTTGAACCTGCTGCAACAGGATGCGACCCTGTCGGTGCAGGCCATCGCCGAGAAGGTTAATCTGACCTCCAGTCCCTGCTGGCGTCGCATCCAGGCACTGGAAGACCAGGGGTATATTCGACGCCGGGTTGCGCTGCTAAACCGGCAACCGCTGGCATTGGGCGTGGATGTGTTCGTCTTCATTCGTACCCGCGAACACAACGACACCTGGCTGACGGACTTTACCGAGGCGGTGCTGGCCATGCCCGAGGTGATGGAAGCCTACCGGATGAGCGGAGATGTCGACTATCTGCTCAGAGTCGTGGTAGGCGACATCGCCGCCTACGACCGCTTCTACAAGCGGCTGGTCAGTCGGGTGAAACTGGCGGATGTGAGCAGCAGTTTCGCGATGGAGCAGTTGAAATACACCACCGCCCTGCCCCTGTAGCAGCCAGGCACCACTATTGCGTATGGCCACGGGTGAGCGCCAAAAAGCCACCGAGTGAGATCAGCAGTACCGAGGCGCCGCCCAGTATAGCGACCGGATACATCAGATTGCCGGCTAGATCGAGTTGGCTGTATTTAATGATCATGATCAGCGACTCGAGAACCAGCGCAATACACACCGTGCCCAGAAACCGGGTAATGGTTCGGCGAATGTTGGTAAAGACGTTCTCTTCCTGATCAGATTCCGTGTACTCCTTGCTGATGCCTGCCCCGAGTTCGAACATGGCCAGACCGATGATCAGCGAGTTGACCACGTTGACCGTGATGGACATAAAGCTACGTTCACCGGCTATAACATCGGTGAAAAAATGAAACACCCCGCTGATCACCAACAATGCGGACAGACTGTAAAACAGGACGGTAAAAACCCGAACCATCAGCTGTTTGCCGACATGGCTCAATGCCTTGAACCCCAGCGGGTGAAAAGCCTGCGTCGCCTCGGCAGGGAGCTTTTCTGCCTGCTCCGCTGGTCCATTCGGAGTATTCAATTCACGAATCTCTTCCGGTGTTAAGTTCAAATCAATGGTCTGGCTTGTCATACTGTTAATTCCCTTGCTGACTGGGTAAAGCGTGCGACCGATGCTATAGCAAGTCGGGGGCCGGGCAAGCAGCGTCAGGTAAAGCCGGGCGGGAATCGGGTAAAGGCGCGTAAAGCTTCTCACTCAGGTGTGACCAGGCTCACATAGCCAGGAGTTCCAGCCTAAGGTTTGTCAGCCTGTGAAAATTCAGTTGGGGTTCATGATAGAGGCAGATACTCTACTCATTGCATTGAGCGGCGAGTCGTACTGTGCCAGACGCATCCGACCGTCACCCCAAGATTGCGGGAGCCATCAATCATGACGTGCCCGACCGGATACCGGCAAGCCATCCTCATCGCTTGCCTGATGACAGCAACCAGCCTCGCCCAGGCCAAAGATGACTTTGTCTGGCTATCCTATGGAGGTCAGCAGGGTTATTTCGAATCGCCCTATGTGGGCGTCGGCTTTATGGCCGATACCTGGGGCGCTGAGCTGGGTCTGGTATTGCGGTCAGACTACTCTGGCAACGTGAACATGTACGAGCCACCACACAGCGACACTTACCGGGTCTCGAACAACGCCGTCGTAGGTTTCCCGCTGCACCTGTCCATTCTGAAGGGCTACGCCCCCAACGACCGCATAGCGTTCTACACCTCGCTGGGCTTGCTGGCTTCAACCCGGTGCGATATTGAAGAATCCAACGTCACCGGCTATGCCTACTGCGCCAATGAGCGCTCGGAGTTTGAACTGATACCCGGCGTCAGCGCCCTGTTCAGCCTGAATGAGTTCACCCTGGGCATGGGCTACCAGTATGGGATTGGCCCGCTGATCTCGCTGGGAACGGATTTTTAAAACTCACTACCCATAACGGTTCACCTTAGTGGTATTGGCCCGCACCGGCCACCGGGTATGCCTCTGTGGGGTCGGCGTAGATCCATCCATGGAGCCTAGGCCGCATGATATGAATCCCCTCCATGGGATTCACCCTCCGGGCTCGCTGCGCTCATGCTAAAACACTCCTGGCGTTTTAGTCCCTGCTGCGGACTACCCCACAGAGGCATACCCGGCACCCGGTGCTAGTCTGCAGGGTAAATGCCTTACCTTGAGCTAGAACAAACCATTGGCACCATTGGCAACAAACTGAATCGCCAGCGCCGCCAGTATGACACCGAGCAAACGCTGAATGATTTCATCGCCGGTCTTACCGATGACCTTGCGGATCTGACTGGCCAGCAAGCCTGTGGCCAGGGTGACCAGCAATACCGAAATCACCGCCGCGATGACCCACCCCTGATTGGCCGGTGAGTCCGCATCGGCCATTAACAACACGGTGATGGTCAGGGTACCCGGGCCAGCCATCAGCGGTATCGCAAGCGGGTAAACGGCGATGTCACCCACGCTGCGATCTGTGGGTTTGTCCGGCAGCGGGGCTGAGGTAATCATCCTGAAGGCCGTATTGAACAGCAGAATGCCGCCGGCCACTCTCAGCGCATCCATGCTGATACCGAGTGTGGTTAGCAATCCTTCACCCACCCAGGCAAAGATCAGAATCACCGCTGCGGCGATCCCGGTCGCCTTCAGAATCACCCTGAGGCGTTGCCGAAAGGTTCGACCCAGGGTCAGTGAATAGAAAATCAGCGCCGCGCCAATCGGATCGATAACCACGAAATAGCTGGTAAAGGCATTCAGAAACAGCGTTGTATTCATACCCAGTCCAGAATCACCTTGCCGGATTGGCCGCTGCGCATAATGTCGAAGCCTTCCTGAAAATCAGCGACGGGCAGGGTGTGGGTAATCATCGGTTTCAGATCGAGGCCCGACTGAATCAGACCGGCCATCTTGTACCAGGTTTCGAACATTTCCCGGCCATAGATGCCTTTCAATTCCAGTCCCTTGAAAATGACCTGACTCCAGTCGATGGCCATGTCTTCACCGGGAATGCCGAGCAGCGCTACCTTGCCACCGTGGTTCATAGACGACAGCATGGAACGAAAAGCACTGGGCACGCCCGACATTTCCAGCCCAACATCAAACCCCTCGGTCATGCCCAGGCTGGTCATGACGTCTTTGAGGCTCTCGTTGGCCACATTAACGGTACGCGTAGCCCCCATGCGTTTTGCCAGGGCCAGACGGAAATCATTCACATCGGTGATCACAATGTTCCGGGCGCCGACATGACGGGCCACGGCGGCCGCCATCATGCCAATCGGCCCTGCGCCGGTAATCAGCACATCTTCCGCTACCAGGTTGAAACTCAGGGCGGTGTGCACCGCGTTGCCGAACGGATCAAAAATAGCGGCCAGCTCATCACTGACGTCATCGGGCAACTTGAAGGCGTTGAACGCCGGTATCACCAGATACTCGGCAAAGGCCCCGGCACGGTTCACCCCGACACCAACGGTATTGCGGCACAGATGGCGCCGCCCGGCCCGGCAGTTACGGCAATAGCCGCAGGTAATATGGCCTTCGCCACTGACCCGGTCGCCAATGGCAAAACCGGTGACTTCCTCTCCCATGCCGACGACCTCGCCTACATACTCATGGCCGGTAACCAGACCCAGCGGTACTGTGTTTTGCGACCACTGATCCCAGTTGTAGATATGCACATCGGTGCCACAGATCGCAGTCTTGCGAATGCGAATCAGCAGGTCGTTGTGACCCACCTCGGGCTCATCGACCTCGGTCATCCAGATACCGGCTTTCGGGTACAGCTTGGCAAGGGCTTTCATAGCGAGGACTCCTTAAATAAGCGACAGTTCACGACCGACTTCGGTGAACGCCGCAATGGCGATATCCAATTGCTCCCGGGTAAGCCCGGCACTCATTTGGGTGCGAATGCGCGCTGCACCCTGAGGCACCACAGGGTAACTGAAACCGATCACATACACACCGCGCTGCAGCAACTTGTCCGCCATGGTGCTGGCGACGGTCGCATCGCCAACCATCACTGGAATGATCGGATGGTCGGCACCGGCGAGCGTGAAGCCAGCGGCTTCCATTTGCTCCCGAAAGTAACGGGTGTTGTCCCAGAGTTGCCGGCGCAGGTCACCGCCCTGCTCGATCATATCGAGCACTTTCAGGCTGGCGGCCGCGATGCTGGGCGACAGCGAATTGGAAAACAGATAAGGGCGAGAGCGCTGACGCAACCAGTCGACAATGGGCTTTGCCGCCGCCGTATAGCCGCCACTGGCACCACCCAGAGCTTTGCCCAGGGTGCCGGTGATGATATCAACCCGATCCATCACCCCATGAAACTCGGGTGTTCCGCGACCGTGCTCGCCCATAAAGCCTACCGCATGGCTGTCGTCGACCATAACCAGAGCGTCATATCGCTCCGCCAGATCGCAAATACCGGTCAGGTTGGCAACCACGCCATCCATCGAGAACACACCATCGGTCACAATCAGACGGTACCGTGCCGACTGGCTTTGCTGCAGACAGTGTTCGAGTTCAGCCAGATCATTGTTGCTGTAGCGAAACCGGCGTGCCTTACACAGGCGCACACCATCAATAATGGAAGCGTGGTTTAGCGCATCGGAAATGATGGCATCCTGGTCATTCAGCAAGGTTTCAAACAGGCCGGTATTGGCGTCGAAACAGCTGGAATACAAGATGGTGTCTTCCATACCGAGAAAGTCGCTCAGGCGCTGTTCCAGTGCTTTGTGAACATTCTGGGTACCACAAATGAACCGCACTGAAGCGACGCCAAACCCAAACTCATCGAGCCCTTGCTTCGCGGCAGCAATCAACGCCGGGCTATTGGCCAACCCCAGGTAGTTGTTGGCACAGAGGTTCAATACTGTCCCTCCGTCGGTCTTTACCTGCGCGCCCTGGGGGGAACTGATGATGCGCTCTGTCTTGTAAAGCCCCTGAGTTTTCAGATCGGCCAGGGCCTCAGGCAACTGTTGAATGAGTGATCGGGACATGAAAAAACTCCGGTATTGGTAAGGGAACATCCCAGTTCAATGATGCGGCCACCCTGCGGGAACGACCCGAAGGGGTGCACATGGGACTCTGGGTTGGTTTGCCTTTAGGTTCTCAGACCCGCCTGCGAAAGGCGACCCGCCGCCCATCAATAGAACACTCTGTTCCTTAATGGGCTTGTAAGCCTGCCGCTACAGCCGCAATACCCGGCACTCGGGGCCTGAGATCTGTATAAAAACCATAAAAATCTAATCTACCACCGTTCTATTTAGCCTAATGATTTGAATTCCATCACAAAAATCGCTTCAATAGCATCCGCTCCATGTCGTACACCACCGCGCATCGCCAGAACAATCCGACAGAACGAAGACTGCGTAGGAACGATACGACGAGAAACCCTGTAGATCAGTGACAAATCAGCGCATGCAGTAGCAATTGTCATGCGGGTCAACTAGCATTGAGTGCGTGAGTGACGTAACGATGGCGTGACATCTTACCCTTTTCAACCCGCCATGAAACTCACACACAGGAATCTTTGGCCGGCTGACATTGCGGTCATCGTGGGACAACGAGGGAACTATGGATCAAAAGCTGGAAGAGCTTGAGCAGGCTATTGTTGAAGCCGAAGAAGCGAAACGCCAGTTCGTTAGAGAAAACCCTAATGGGACTGGCAGCAAAGACGATCGTATGCGTTTGTACAATGATGTCGAACGCGCGCGTAAAGCTTTGCGTGACTACAAACGCATGAACCCCCATTTGCTGTAACCCGCCCTAATTGCCGTTCGGGCACTGCGCCTGCCCTCTGTGTTACTGCACAGCGGGCAGGCGGG
This sequence comes from Saccharospirillum sp., assembly GCA_018402545.1. GTDB lineage: Bacteria > Pseudomonadota > Gammaproteobacteria > Pseudomonadales > Natronospirillaceae > Saccharospirillum. The sequence continues at coordinate 181,176 of JAGYIL010000003.1, forward strand.
CACACATCAACGCAGCCATCACAGACAAGCCGCTCAACAGGAGGATGACTGCCAGCGGCGACCACAGATCACCCAGTAAACCAATCAGTCCGCCAATCAGCATGATCACTCCCACCACGGTATTGCTGACCGCCACGTAGCTGGCCCGGTTGGACTCGGTTGCCATATCCACCAGGTAGGCCTTGCGACCCAGCCGAACGCCCCCGTGACAGATCATGATCATCCCATAGGCCAGGCTCAGGCCCACCAGAAGGGCAACGCCCGATAACCAGACGGAACTCGCCCACGCCAGCAAGCCTGCCAGTGCTGCTCCGCACGCAGCCACCGCCATAACGCCCTGGCTGGACCGGTCACTGAAACGCCCCCAGACGCCCGACGACAGTGAGGCAGCCAGCCCGCTGATGATAATCAGTGCACCCAGGCCAAGCCCGCCACCCTCTGTTTGCTGAACCATCACCACATAAAACGGCGGCATCAGTGCGACACTGAGCAATGCCGACCGGGATAATACGAAAAAACGGAAGGTCGAATCGGACCGCAACAGCCCGAGTTGCTGCCAGGCGACGGTCCAGCCATTGCCACCGCCCTCGGTTGCACCAGGCGCTTCCTCGATGGCGGTAAACGCCAACATGGCGAGCCACCAGAACAGCGTCGCCATCAGTAACAGCCCTATCAGAAGACCAGAGTGTTCACTCAGATCCGGAACACCGGTGAGCACCAGCCCGAACCCCAATACAGCGAGGCCCGCCACCGAGGCACTGTATCCCATTACCGTTCCGCGCCGGCGTTTGGAGACGGCCTTGCCCAGAACATCTTTCGCCGACACCGAACACAAGCCTCGAGCCAGGCTATAAAACACCAGGCCCACCAGCATCCAGATGCCAGCAACTAGCCCGTCACTGAGCAAGGCGGCGGCTGCGATCGCTAACAAGGCCAGGGAGGATACAGCGGCGCCCACCAACCAGACGGGTTTGCGGTAGGCACGCCCGCGAACATAGGCCGCTACCAGCAGCTGGGGAATTAGCACTCCCGCTTCACGTATCGGCACCAGAAAGCCAACCAGCACCAGCGGCACACCCAGGGCGCTCATTAACCAGGGCAGGATAAGGCGAGCGCTGCTCAGCTCATCGGCAATCTTGCTGAAAGTGTTGGCCACCAGGTAGGCGAAGAAATTGCGGGGTTGGTGCCGACAGGCCGTTTCGGGAATGTCTTTGCATACCCGCGCGTCCTCTTCACCGACAACCTGCTCATAGGCCCAGCCAAGCGCACGGTTCACCGGGCGACCTTTAGCCTGGCCGGAAGGCAGTAATTGCGCCATGGGCGGCTTCTCTCTCCACAACAAAGACAACAGCCAACCTTGGCGCCGGCTGGCAAGTAACCGCCAACTCTATCGATTCATCACCCGCCGGGCCAACCTTAACGGTATAAAGACAGGTTTTGAGCACTCTGACAGCTCAGGTTGCAAGCATTGGCGTCGGCTGCGCTGGCATGGTTTAATACCCCCTGAAAGACCGTTGTGCTGCACCCTGACCAGGCGTTCAGTCCACGTTGTTAGCGCCAAGTTCGCTTAAAACAAGATTAAAACAATAATTCACGACTACAACTACACATTGCAGCCGATGATCAAAACTATCCCGCGTGTTTGCCTTGTCCCGATAAAAAAGGATCACTCATGAAAAGCCTCGCGTTCGTGGTCAGGCTCTGTTGCCTGCTGAACCGATTCCTGGGTCAGGTATTTTCCTGGCTGACGCTGGGAATTGTACTGGTTTGTTTCACCGTCGTTGTCATGCGCTATGTCTTTTCGACCGGCTCGGTCCTGATGCAGGATCTGTATGTCTGGATGAATGGCGTCATGTTTATGGGAATTGCCGGCTACACTCTGCTGCGCGAAGGTCATGTCCGGGTCGATGTGTTTTACCGGACTGCCCCGGTTAAACGAAAGGCTCTGGTCGACCTGTTTGGCTGCCTGGTGTTTCTGTTTCCCTTCATCATCACCATCAGTCTGTATGCCTACCCCTATGTCGCCCGGTCATGGCGCTTTATGGAAGGCTCGTCCAATTACGGGGGCATGCCAGGCCTTTTTATAGTGAAGTCCTTCATTATCGTATTCGCCGTTGTGGTCGCGATTCAGGCTTTGGCCATGATCGGGCGCAGCATTCTGGTGCTGGCTAACCGCCAGGAGCTGGTGCCTGAAGATTATCGTTACGGGGAGAACGTCTGATGGAAGTAACGTTGTTGGGCGAAATCCTCGCGCTCGTTATGTTTTTCGCGGTCATTGGTGTGTTGATGCTCGGCTTCCCGGTGGCGTTCTCGCTGGCCGGCACCTCATTGATATTTGCCGCCATTGCCCATTTTTTAGGTGCGCTTGATCTGTCGAACCTGTCGAGTGTTGCACCGCGTTATATGGGCATCATGCTGAACGAGGTACTGGTTGCAGTGCCCCTGTTTATTTTTATGGGGATGATGCTGGAGCGTTCCGGCATTGCCGAAAAACTGCTGATTACCATGGGTCGTCTGTTTGGCGACCTGCGCGGCGGTCTCGGTTTGTCGGTGATTATCGTGGGCGCCTTGCTGGCTGCCTCGACCGGTATTATCGGTGCTACCGTGGTCACCATGGGCTTGCTGTCTCTTCCGGCCATGCTGAAAGCCGGGTACGACCCCAAACTCGCAACCGGGGTCATTACCGCCTCCGGCACGCTCGGCCAGATCATTCCGCCCTCAACCGTGCTGATCTTTATGGGCGATATGCTCTCGGGTATCAACAGCCAGGTGCAAATGTCCCTGGGCAACTTTGCACCAAAGCCCGTCTCTGTCGGTGATCTGTTTGCCGGTGCGTTTATACCCGGCATGATGCTCATGGGGATTTACATGCTGTACATGATCTTCAAGGCCGTGCGTCAGCCTGATAGCTGCCCGGCTCTGATCATGACGACCGAGGAAAAGTCCCGGTTGCTGAAAGATGTATTTACTACTTTGCTGCCACCGCTGGCGCTTATCATAGCGGTGCTTGGCTCCATTTTGGGTGGCATTGCCACGCCAACCGAATCGGCTTCGGTAGGCGCCATCGGTGCTATGATACTGGCCGCTTTCCAACGCAAACTGACCTACAGCAATCTTCGTCAGGTAATGTACGCAACGGCCAATACCACCACCATGATCTTCATCATCCTGATCGGCGCAACGGTGTTCTCGCTGGTGTTCCGGATGATGGGCGGTGAAGAACTGGTCAGCGACTTCCTCAACAGCCTGCCCGGTGGCCAGTTGGGTGCCATTCTGTTCGTGATGTTGCTGATGTTCCTGCTTGGTTTCATTCTGGATACCTTTGAAATCATCTTTCTGGTATTGCCAATCACCGCACCGATTCTGCTGATGATGGGTGTAGAGCCGGTGTGGCTGGGTGTGATTGTCGCGGTCAACCTGCAAACCAGCTTCCTGACGCCACCTTTTGGTTTCGCACTGTTCTATCTAAGGGGCGTGGCACCCGATTCCGTCTCGACGATGACTATCTACAAAGGCGCCATTCCCTTTGTGTTCTTGCAACTGATCGTGATCGTATTGCTGGTGGCCTTTCCCCAGCTGGTTACCTGGCTGCCATCGCAGCTCTACAACTAAAAGCCTGCACATAAACAGGTTCGGGTTATCGACCTCGATAACCCGCCCACAAAAAAACCCGGCACAAGGCCGGGTTTTTTATGAGCCTGGGCTCGCTTTACATCTGGAAGTACTTCTGACGCGCCGTCAGGAAAGCACCGTCAACCTGTTCGGTACGGGTACGCAACAGAGCAAGCGCTTCGAAGTAGCTTTCAGTGGTTTTACGCACCAGAGCGTCATCGCTGTCGCGCAATTCACCCAGAACTTCCTTCGCCGCTTCAGCACCGGCTTGCAATACTTCTTCAGGGAAGTATTTAACCTGAACCCCATGCTGTTCCACCAGAGTGCGCAGGGCAATCGGGTCGTTGGCGTAGAAATCAGAGGCTACCTGGTCGTACTCGGCCTGACAGGCAAACTCGACAATTTGTTGCAGGTCGCGCGGCAATGCCTCGAACTTGGACTTGCTGACCACCGCTTCGGTCGCCAGGCCCGGCTCGATAAAGCTCGGCATGTAATAGTTCTTGGCAATCTGGTAGAAACCCAGAGCCAGGTCGTTATAGGGGCCAACGAACTCAGCCGCATCCAGCGCGCCCGATTGCAGTGCCTGATAGATCTCACCACCGGCCATGTTAACCACACTGGCGCCCAGCTTTTCCCAAACCTGGCCACCCAGACCCGGGGTCCGGAATTTCAAACCCTGAATATCTTCCAGGCTGGTGATTTCGTCGCGGAACCAGCCGCCGGCCTGCGTACCGGTATCACCTGACAGGAAGCCTTTTACGCCAAACTGATCGTAGATTTCATCCCAGATTTCCTGGCCGCCCATGTAACGAACCCAGGCAGCCAATTCGCGGGAGGTCATGCCATACGGCACACCGGTAAAGAAGGACGTGGCCCGGCTCTTGTTCTGCCAATAGTAGGCTGCACCGTGGCTCATCTCAGCAGACCCTTCAATGACCGCATCGAACGCACCCAAAGGCGGCACCAGTTCACCAGCCGCGTAGACTTGTACCGTCAATCGGCCATTGGACATGGCGGTAATACGATCTGCAAGGCGTTGCGCACCCACACCCAGACCAGGGAAGTTCTTCGGCCAGGTGGTCACCATGCGCCAGGTGATGCGGTCTTCAGCCAGTGCCGGAGTACCAATGGTGGTCGCTGCCGCCACGCTACCTGCGCCGATCAAGCCTTTCTTGATGACGTCACGTCTTTTCATGTTCAACTCTCCATCATGGGGTCAGGGAGGTACTCAACACGCGTCTGCTGGCTGCAATCTTACCGGAGTGCGAATGCGAGCCAGAGAGACCGGGTCACCGACCTCAATGTTCCAGTTTTTTATTGTGGTTAGTCGGGGAAAACCGACACGGCCGTTTACCTCTATGGGAACGATCCGGCACCGTGTTATCCCGCATCGGAGTGAGCTTGCGAGCCGTTTATAGTTTTAATGGCCTGCGACGACTCCAGAACGCCGGGCCTTAGAATACCCCGCAGTCTGCTTTATCTCAATTCAGTTTAGCCTGCCTTGTCCGGTTTCGCCTGCTCCTTTAGTGGTATCCCGATAAAGTTGCCCAGCTCCGACTCGTTGAAGGTCACCAGCGGCCTTTGGACTTGCACCGACTTCAATAGCCAGCCAGTATGACGTTACCAGGCCGGGCTTAACGGCAACTGAATACTCAGCGAGCGGGTACACCGATCCCGGTATCTGGAAAGCAGTAACAACAATAAAAACAGGATGGACAGCCGATACAACGCCAGGCGTTGTACAGCGAGCAGGGTCCATCAGGCAATTGAGGGATACACATGTCGCTAACCCTAGCTGTTCCCGTTGACCGGGCTCCGGGTGAAACCCGGGTTCCAGTCACGCCCGATACCACCCGTAAACTGATCGATCTGGGGTTTACTGTCCTCATAGAACCTGGTGCCGGAACCAGGGCACAATTTGCAGATACCCTCTATGAACAGGCAGGCGCAGAACTCGAAGCCGATGTAACCCGGCTGTATCAACGCGCCGATGTACTGTTGAAGATCAACGGCCCCCAGGCGCAAGCAGAAGGCCTGTCTGGCAGTGAACTTGAAGCCCTGGGCAGTACCCCTGAGAAGGCGAAAACCTGGATATCCTTCCTGGCGCCCGGTCAAAACGCGCCCCTGCTTGAACAATTCAACAACCAGCACGCTACAGCACTGTCACTCGATGCCATTCCCCGGATTTCCCGTGCCCAAAAAATGGATGTACTCAGTTCAATGGCCAACATCGCCGGGTACCGGGCCGTAATTGAAGCCGCCAATCAGTTCGGTCGCTTCTTTACCGGCCAGATTACGGCGGCGGGCAAGATCCCCCCGGCCAAGGTGCTGGTCATCGGTGCCGGGGTTGCCGGGCTGGCCGCCATTGGTGCGGCCAAGAGCCTTGGCGCCATCGTGCGCGCCTTCGACACCCGCAAAGAGGTTAAGGAACAGGTAGAGTCCATGGGCGGTGAGTTTCTCACCATTGAACTTGAAGAAGACGGCGCCGGTACGGGCGGCTACGCCAAGGAAATGTCGCAGGCGTTTATCGATGCGGAAATGGCTCTGTTTATGGAACAGGCAAAAGAGGTGGACATTATCATCACCACCGCCCTGATTCCGGGCAAGCCAGCACCCAAGCTGATCACCGAGGCCATGGTTGAGGCCATGCAGCCCGGCAGCGTGGTGGTTGACCTGGCGGCACCCAACGGTGGCAATTGCGAATGCACGGTGAAAGACGAGATCGTGAAGGCGCACGATGTTACCGTCATCGGTTTTACTAACCTGGCCGCCCGGGCCGCCACCCAGGCCAGCCAGCTGCTGGCGAACAATCTGTGGCGCTTGCTGGAACACCTCTGTCCAAATAAAGATGGCCAACTGGTCATTGATCTGACCGACGAGATCACCCGCGGTTGCACCGTGGTGCATGGCGGCGATATCACCTGGCCACCGCCACCGCCCAAACTCTCTGCGGCGCCCAAACCGGCCGCCTCTTCAGTCCCCAAAACAGCTGAAGAGCCGGCAACCGCTCCGCGTAAAGCCCGACCGATCGCACTCTATTGGCTGATCGCCGGCGCCCTGATACTGGGGCTGGGCGCGGTCGCACCGGCTGATTTTGTCAGCCATTTCACGGTCTTTGTGCTGGCGATTTTCATCGGCTGGCAGGTCATCTGGAACGTGAGCCATTCACTGCATACACCGCTAATGAGTGTCACCAATGCGATCTCCGGCATCATCATTCTGGGCGCCCTGCTGCAAATCAGCGGCAGTGGCTCCTGGCTGGTCAGCGTACTGGCGACCATCAGCGTACTGGTCGCCAGCATTAACATAGCGGGCGGTTTCTATGTCACCCGACGAATGCTGAACATGTTCCGCAAAGGAGACCCGTCATGACTGGCTTATTGTCGATGGCCTATCTGCTGGCCGGGGTGTTTTTCATTCTGTCACTGGGCGGGCTGAGCTCCCAGGAAACGGCCCGGCGCGGCAACAATTACGGCATCGCCGGTATGGTGATCGCCATTGTCGCGACGGTGGCATCTGCGTCCGTCGGGGCTTACCTCGTACTGGCGATTGCCGTCGCCATTGGAGCTGCCATAGGTCTGTGGCTGGCATCACGGGTGGAAATGACCGCCATGCCGCAACTGGTGGCCCTACTGCACAGCTTTGTCGGCCTGGCGGCGGTACTGATCGGCTGGGCGGCCTATCTGGACCCCAGATCTCAGTTAACGGGCGCTGAAAAAGTCATTCACAATACCGAGATCTACCTTGGCATCTTTATCGGCGCCATCACCCTTACCGGCTCCTGGGCAGCCTACGGCAAGCTGCAGGGCATCCTGTCGAGCAAACCACTGGCATTGCCGGGACGTCACGTGATGAATGCCGCTGCGATCGTCGTATCCCTGTTAATGCTGATCCTATTTGCACCCGATGGTCATGGCTCGGGCGATGCCACCATGCTGCTGCTGATGACGCTGATCGCGCTGCTGCTCGGCGCCCACCTGGTTGCTGCCATCGGCGGGGCTGATATGCCGGTGGTCATCTCGATGCTGAACAGCTATTCCGGCTGGGCCGCGGCGGCTACTGGCTTCATGCTGGGTAACGATCTGCTGATCATCACCGGTGCACTGGTCGGTTCTTCCGGTGCGATTCTCAGTTACATCATGTGCCGGGCGATGAACCGGTCGTTCATCAGTGTCATTCTGGGTGGCTTTGGTACCGATTCCGGTTCCAGCGCGGACGATGAAGACTATGGCGAAGCACGCAGCGCCTCGGCCGATGAGGTAGCGAGCTGGCTGCGGGACGCCGATTCCGTGGTAATCGCCCCCGGCTTCGGCATGGCCGTCGCTCACGCCCAGCAGGCCGTCGCTGAGCTCACCTCCACGTTGCGCAAACAAGGCAAAACAGTGCGCTTTGCGATTCATCCGGTGGCAGGTCGGTTGCCGGGGCACATGAACGTGCTGCTGGCCGAGGCCAACGTCCCTTATGACATCGTGCTGGAAATGGATGAGATCAACGATGATCTGCCGAAAACCGACGTAGTACTGGTCATTGGCGCTAACGACATTTGCAACCCGGATGCTCAGGAAAAACCAGGCTCGCCCATCGCCGGCATGCCGGTACTGGAGGTCTGGCACGCGCACCAGGTAGTGATACTGAAGCGCTCAATGGCAACAGGTTATGCGGGAGTCAGCAACCCGCTGTTCTATCGCGACAACAGCAGCATGCTGTTCGGCGATGCCAAGGAAAGCGTGCAGGCTCTGGTCAGCAAGCTTTGATCCAACCCGGGGCCTTGTCGGCCCCGGGTTCAGGCCGCACCCTGTTTGCGAGCCAGTAATTTGGTCAGCACCCGGGATACCTGAGTGCGCCCTTCTGCATTGATCATCAGCGCCTTGGGCGTCAGCCCTTCAAGATCGGGGTTTGGTGTTGCCAGCCAGGCCTGAGCACCATCAACACTGCCCAGTGCATTACAGGCATGCAACACCAGCTTGCTGATGTCATCCACCATGCTTTGTGCGGGCGGTTCTTCCGACAAATCCATCCCGATCAACTGCGCATCCGGTATGGCCTGCTGGACCTGCGATTTGGCGTATTCCAGCACCTGAGTCACGCTGGCGCCTTCCCGGCTGAAGTGAATCGAGAACTCACCGCTTGGGTTCGACCCCAGGCCCTCGATGGTAAAATCCGACCCTGGCATCTGCCCGGCAACGGCTGCCGCATCAACCGCAGCCGAGTCCGGCAACTGAAATGTCAGTGAAAAATGGTGCAGCATGTCAGCCTTCTTATAATCGTGAGCACCCCTAAAGCATACCCAAACTGACCGGGCTTTGAAAAACTTTCACGGATGGCCTTGTTTAGCCCGCCATCAACCCGCCAACACTGACCAAACCCAGGTGGGCTGCTACACTTCTGGCCACTGCGCAAAGCTCAAAGTTGTGAGGTTGCACCAACCTGGCTCCGGTTACCTAGTATCCATTGCCGGGAATCCGTGCCTGCTACCACTTAGGCCTATCCGGTGTCGGCGTAAACCCATCCATGGGGCCTAGGCTTCGGCACCCATGCCTCAGACTACCCCGGATAGGCCTAACTGGCAGCTGACACTCGAATGTTGCCAATGACTTATCTTGAGCTCCTATAATCAAATTGTTTGCTCGAAAAAGGATCACTTTATGTCTGCCAATGACTCCGTCGTAATCAGTGGCGCTGGTCTCTGGACGCCTGAAAACGTGCTTACTAACACAGAGTTGGTGCAGGTACTGAACGAATATGCCGATAAGTTCAATGACGAGCATGCCAGCGAAATAGAAGCGGGCACCCTTGAGCCAGTCGCCAAGTCCGACCCCGATTTCATCACCAAAGCCAGCGGCATCCGCCAGCGTTACGTCTATGTCAAAGATGGCATTATGGACGTCGATCGCATGCGCCCGCGAATTCAGGAGCGCCCCGATGACGAACTGAGTCACCAGGGGGAGATGGCCGTTGCTGCCGCCAGAAAGGCACTTGCCGCCGCCAATAAAAGCGCCGCTGATATTGATGCCGTGATCGTCAGTTGCGCCTACACCCAGCGCTCCTATCCGGCCATTGCAATTGAAGTACAGGCCGAGCTCGGCATCGAGGGCTTCGGTTTCGATATGCTCGTTGCCTGCTCAGCGGCCACCTTTGCCCTGCACCGCGCCTACGAGATGGTTAAAGCAGGAACGGCCAGAGCGGTACTGGTCATCAACCCGGAACTCACCTCACCCCAGGTGAACTACCGTGACCGCGACAGCCACTTCATTTTCGGCGATGTTGCCACCGCCATGGTGGTAGAACGGGGTGACACGGCCGATGCCGATCATGTGTACGACATACTGGGCATCAAGGCCAAGACCGTCTATTCGAACAACATTCGATCCAACTTCGGTTATGTCTCCCGCGCTTTCGAATCCGACCCCTTCGGCCCCGACAAACTCTTCCATCAGGAAGGCCGCAAGGTCTTCAAGGAAGTCTGCCCGATGGCCGCTGATCACCTGGCAGCGCAAATTGAAGCCGTGGGTGCCGACATCGGCCAGGTTCGGCGCTGGTGGTTGCACCAGGCCAATATCAACATGAACCAGTTAATCACCAAGCGTCTGCTGGGCCATGTCGGCACACAGGACGAAGCACCGATCGTACTCGACGAGTATGCAAACACGGCATCAGCCGGTTCGATAATTGCCTTCAACCTGCATCATCAGGATCTTAAATCCGGCGATCTGGGGGTGATTTGCTCGTTTGGGGCGGGATATTCGATTGGTAGCCTTGCCTTGCGCAAGCGTTAATTTCAGTAGGTAATGCGTCCACGACAAGTTTCTGGTGGATTCAAGCACTTGCTAACACATGCTAGGTATTACGAAAGAATTGTTTGGCAGGAAACCAAGTGCTGGCTGCCGGGTAGGCTTATCCGGGGAAGTCCGCAACATGGATGTTGCGGTCTAGGCCCCATGGACGGGTCCACGCCGACCCCGGATAAGCCTACCCGGCGGCCGGCACGAATACTCGCCACAGTCAGTAGAGCAACGTAAACAGCTGGCGCTGGTATTTGACGGCCGTTGGGTCGCCTTTGCCCAGGCTGTTGACGATGTCGAGGAAGGTTTTGCGGGCTTCGCCGTCCTTGAAGGTTTTATCTTTGCGCAGAATGCCCAGCAGGGTATCCAGCGCGTCGGCGTGGCGGTTGATCTGGCTGTATTGGACCGCCAGCTCATAGGCCAGCTCCAGATTATCCGGGTCTGCGTCCCGTTTGCTTTGCAACTCCTGAATCTCCGGTGACTCGGCAGCCTGGTGCAACAGCGTCAGTCGGGATTTCAGCGCCGCGTATTCCGGCTCGGTTTGCTCCGTCATGGTCATTTTATCGAGAATCGCTTCGGCGTCTTCAGCACGGTGCAAAGCGACGTAGACATCGGCCAGGGCGAACGCAATGGCGGTTTCTCCATCACTTAGAGTGTAAGCCTCGCGCAGCAGTGGCAGGGCCTCATCGAGCTTGCCTTGCGCGTGCAACGCCTGCGCCTGATCCAGCAGGCTATCCCAGGGCTTGGGCAGGTACTTCTCAAGGCGCTCCCGAATGGCAGATTCCGGCTCCGCCCCCATAAAGGCATCGACCGGCTGGCCATTCACAATCAGCGCCACCGTTGGCAGGCTGCGAACCCCGAACTGGGCCACAATGTTGGGCTGTTCATCCGCATTGACCTTGGCTAACAGAAACTGCCCCTGGTATTCGGCCGCCAGCTTTTCAAGAATCGGCATCAGTGCCTTGCAGGGCGCACACCACTCTGCCCAGAAATCCATGACCACCAGCCGACGCTGGGATTCCTCCACCATGACATGCTGGAAGTTCTGTTCGGTTACGACCACCACGTTGCCGGCATCTTGCCCGTATACTTCGTTCATAACACCCTCGTGTTCAAAACTGGCTTTATCACCCCATTATTGGGACATCACCGCATTTCGCAATACCGGGGTTTCCACGAGAGCACCCGGGATGCCATGACAGCGGCGCGGCCGACCGTTACAATCCCTGTCTTCACAGACTCCCGCTGCCGGCGCTGACCGGTTTACCGTGGAATTTGAGCCTCATTCGAGTCCGGGCCGGTATCGACATGCTATTCCATAGCCGGTTCACTATGCATCGTCATCAGGAGCGCAGTATGAAACGTGGTGTTCTCATCGCCATCACAACCGGGGTTATCGTAGCCCTGGCCAGCGCAGGTCTGGTTGTAACCAGTGCCTCAAACGACGGGGCGGAGAATCCGTCGAACATCGTTGTCAGTGAACGGGAAGACCGGATATTCCATCAATACGAGCTCGAAAACGGACTCAAGGTTGTACTGGTATCCGATGAAGACGCCGAGGTTGCCGCTGCTGCCCTGAACGTCAGCGTTGGCTCCTGGAGCAACCCGGCCGACTTGCCTGGCCTGGCGCACTTTCTGGAACACATGCTGTTTCTGGGTACCGAGAAGTACCCGAATGCCGACGAGTACCATCAGTTTATTGAACAAAACGGCGGCAACCACAATGCGTATACTGCCGATGAAAACACCCTCTACTACTTTGATATCGATGCCGATCACCTTGAGCCGGCACTGGACCGGCTCGCGCAGTTTTTCATCGCCCCCCTGTTCGACGCCAGCTACATAGAGCGGGAAATCAACGCCGTACAATCCGAGTTTACCGCTAGCCTGCAAGACGATAACCGGCGCCGTGAAGACGCCGTGCGCGAACTGGTTAACCCCGAGCATCCGGCGGCCAATCTGGCCATCGGCAATGCCCAAACGCTCGATAACGACCAATTGCGCGACCGGATGCAGGCATTCTATCGTGAGCACTATGTGGCAAACCGCCTGTCACTGGCCGTGGTGGGCCCTCAGGATATAGATACACTGAAAGACTGGGTCGATGCTCGTTTCAATCAGATACGCTCGATCTCCTCAGAACCGCTGCAACTGGAGGTTCCCCAGTTCCGCACCAGCCAGCTGCCCATGCTGATCGAGGTAGAGCCGCGTCGTGAAAGCAGACTGCTTCAGTTCCGGTTCCCGGTCCCTGCAACCGTGGCAGAGCTCGACACCAAGCCCTACACCTATCTGGCAAGTCTGCTTGACCACCAGGGGCCTGGCACCCTGTTCGAAGCGCTTAAGGAACGTGGCTGGGCAGACGGAATTTCGGCTCGCGCACCCGGCACCAGCCGCAATCCGGATATCTTCACCATCGCCTTGCAACTGACTCCTGAAGGCATGGCCAACTGGCAAAGCGTCGCGACGCTGATGTTCAGCTACCTGCAAACCATCGAGCAGGAAGGCCTGAACGAGTGGCGCTATGAAGAACTGCAGACCATCAACCAGATCAACTTTGAATTCGCGGAACAGGTATCCCCCACAGCCACAGCCCAGCATCTGGCAACCCGGCTGATGCACTTCCCGCCCGACCAGTTACTGGTGGGCCCTTACCAGCTGGCGCAATTCGACGCAGAGTCAATCCAGCGTTGGCTGTCTTATTTGCAACCGGATAACGCCCTGGTCGTATTGATGGCGCCGGACGTGGAAACAGACACCGTCAGCGAATGGTACGAAACCCCCTACAAGGCCACCCCGCTGTCGGGCTCGGTGGTCGCCGAATGGCGTGCGCCCGAGCAGGACAACAACCTGACATTGCCAGAAGAGAATCTGTTTATACCGGAAGACCTGACCGTTCTGCCCTTTGCCGGACGCCAGAGCGACCTGATCAACAACACGCCCCTGATCATTGAACAGGGGCCAGGCTTGTCCGTTTGGTTTGAACAGGATGAAACCTTCAGAACGTCTAAACTTGATATTACGGTCATGATGGAATCACCCGAAGCCAATGCCAGCGCCCGCAACGCCATTGCAACGCAGCTACTCATCGACCTGGTCGACGACGGCATGACCGATTTTCGTTATGACGCCGGTCGGGCAGGCTCCGGTTATGGCCTGTCATCGTCGAAGCGTGGTCTGCAAATGCGGCTCTATGGTTACAGCGATCGGCTACACGTATTACTCGACACTCTGCTGGTGGAACTGACTGACCCGGGCGTGAGCCAGTCCCGGTTTGAACAGCTAAAATCCGATCTCCAGCGGCGGCTGCGCAATACGCGTGAAGACCCGGTCCTGAACCAGATGGTGCGGCAGCTGAACACGGCACTGATCCGTGATTCCAGAACACCGGAAGCCCTGCTGGAAGCGCTTGAAGACCTGACGCTCGACGACGTGCTCGCACACCGCGATGCGCTGCTGAACAATCAGACCATGACAATGCTGATTCACGGCAACCAGACCGAAGAGGGTGCCCTGCAACTGGCTAATCGCATCAGCGCCATGATCCCGCCCAGTGCCGATATCGACCCGGTAAGGGCCGAAGTTGCCGCCCTGCCCAGCCGGCGCTATCGCCATGAAATGGCCATCGATCACAACGACAGTGCCCTGCTCGGCTACTATCAGGGTCAGGACAGCAGCCTGCGCGAGCGTGCTCTTTTTGCCTTGCTGGGCCGCACCATGAGCGCGCCCTATTTTGCGGAAATGCGCACCGAGGAACAGCTGGGTTACATCGTTTTCAGCCAGAACTTCATGGCGGAAGATCTGCCCGGCCTGATTGTCTACATTCAATCACCCGACACGGACCCAGCCTTGTTGCAGCTGTTTTCAGACCGGTTCATGAACCGCTATCTGCAACAACTGCGCAGTCTCGACAGCGATGAGTTTAACCGTTACAAGGCAGGCCTGATCAACGATCTGACCACCCCGGAACAGAACCTCTATGAACTTAGCCAGACTTACTGGCAGGCCATCATGGACGGGAATCCGAACTTCAATACGCGCCGGCGTCTCGCGTCGGCTGTTGAGGCAATCAGTCTCGATGGCTTTACCCGTTTCTTTGAAAATCAGATGCTCAGAGACGACGCAAAACGCCTGGTTCTGCATCAGGTCGGCCGGGGTATGGAAGAAGAGTACACAGAAAACGGCACCAACCTGGTGGGCTTTTACACGGCAGACAATGTGCAAACCATTCAGGAAGCCAGCCGCTGGATTACACCAACCTTTAACAATCTGCCCGAGCGTTTGGATCCTATCCAATAGCGCAGCTGTGGCTGGGTGCCAGGCAGGTCTGCCCGGCATCCAGCGCTTGCTGTTGTGACTGAAAACACAGGTAATCGGTTTCTGGGTTACTCACCGTACTAAAAGACTCAGAAGGCAGTTTTTTGGACCTTGCCTTCATTCAACCCGGTAGATCCGTCTCTTGCCAGTTATTCTGTCTGCGCGGCAACACCACCAGCACTTCAGTTCCTTTTTCACCATCCAGCACATCGAGATTACCACCCAGCATTTGTGCCAGCCGGCGCGCCACAACCAGCGACAAGCCAGGCCCTACGTCGCGCCCTTCATCAATGACGCTGGTGTAATGGGTGAGCACATTGCTGAGCTGTTCCGCTTCAAGATGGCGGCCTTCAGCGTTGATCCGAATGCGCAGTGCCTCGCCGAGCTCTGCATCGATGTATCCGATCAGATGAACCTGAACCAGGCCCCCTTCGTTCATTCGCATCAGCGAATACACGACCCGGGTTAACAGTGAGTGCAGCCAGTTTACGTCAGACACCAGCGGTAACTGATCTTCCTGATGTTCAAATTTGACCCGGGTCTTGTAGTTTTTACCGTACCGTTGCCATTCTTCGCAAAACCCTTCCAGCACGGTGAGCAGATTAATGTTTTCGGCGCGTGGCAATTCGGATTTCAACTCCAGACGAGCCAGGACCTTCAAATCATCAGCATAGCGCTGCATCAGCTCAGATTTTTCG
Organism: Saccharospirillum sp.; assembly: GCA_018402545.1. Classification (GTDB taxonomy): domain Bacteria; phylum Pseudomonadota; class Gammaproteobacteria; order Pseudomonadales; family Natronospirillaceae; genus Saccharospirillum. The sequence goes on from JAGYIL010000003.1 coordinate 196,582, forward strand.
CGAATACGCTCCAGCGCATCGGGCTGACTGGAGGTACACAACGACTGAACTTCGGCCATGGCGGTATTCAGTGCATTGGCCATATTCTTTAACGCCAGATCTTTCTCCTGCGCAGATGACAGAACCAGACGCCTCAGTTCGGCGCTTTGCTTGCCCTCATATTCGAACCGCTCAATCCGCAGATGGCTTTCCTGCAGCGTCCGCTTGACCCGGCTAACCTCCCGAAAGGCGTCGTCAGCGTGATGCTGACTACGATTCAGTGCCAGCAGCGACACGCCCGCTGCCGCCAAGAGCAACCCCACAGGCACCGCCAACACCGGCAACTCCAGTACCGGCATCGCGAAATACACCAGAGCCGCCAAACTGCCCAGCCACAACACTCCGCTGATGACCCAGAGGGTCGCCACCTGTGACGTTTTATTCACTGCGTTCTCCCAAACCATAACCATTCAAAATGCCATCCTCGTCTAACCTGTACGGGGACAACCATCAGTTGCACGCAGTTTGCCATTAAATTCCGGGTTTGGCAGGTTTCTTAATGGCTCACGGTTCGAAGGACTGGCCAAAAGCCTTGCCAATTGCCCGTATTCATTGCCTGATTATCAACCACCTTAACGTTGTTTTTGACGGTTATTGGGCATAAACTTATTAAAAACTGACCATTTGGACAATAAAATGAATCCGCTACAGCGAGACGCCCAAACTGCGCTCGGGTTGATGGACCTGACCAGCCTGAACGACGACGATACCGACATCCGCATCGAAGCCCTGTGCAAGCAAGCCAATACCCCCGCGGGTTCGCCTGCGGCGGTGTGTGTCTACCCGGCTTTTATTGCCACCGCGCGCAAGGCCCTGGCCGCTGAAGGGCTGAATAGCGTCCTGGTTGCCACCGTCACCAACTTTCCGGATGGCAGCGACGACATTGAACGCGCCGTCGCAGAAACCCGCGCCGCCGTGGCAGCGGGAGCACACGAAGTCGATGTGGTACTGCCTTACCGCGCTCTAATGGCTGGCAACAGCGAGGTTGGTCACGACCTGGTCGCGGCCTGCAAGGCAGCTTGCGGCGCCAGTTCCCTGCTTAAAGTCATTATCGAGAGTGGCGAGCTGAAAGAACCGCACCTCATTCGCCAGGCCAGTGACATCGCTATTGCGGCCGGCGCTGACTTTATTAAAACCAGCACCGGAAAAGTGGCCGTGAATGCAACTCTGGAAGCTGCCGAGATCATGCTTGAAGCGATCCGGGACAGCGGCCGCCAGGTCGGGTTCAAGGCCGCCGGCGGAATCAAAACCACTGAGGATGCACAGGCCTACCTGGCCCTGGCCGCACGCATCATGGGGCCGGGCTGGGTCAGCCCTGCCACCTTTCGCTTCGGAGCCAGCAGCCTGCTGAACAATCTGCTGGAAACACTCGGCCAGGCGGGTTCGGGTTCAGCCGAACCGGGTGGGTACTGATATGTATTTACCTCAGGAACTGATTCGCCGTAAACGCGATGGTGGCGCCCTCAATGACGATGAGATTCGCTGGTTCGTGCGCGGCATCAAGGATTCGAGCATCAGCGAAGGGCAAGTCAGTGCCTTTGCGATGGCAGTCTACTTTAATGGGCTGACGCTCGATGAACGCGTCGCCCTGACCCTCGCCATGCGCGATTCGGGCGATGTAATGCACTGGCCAGACCTGAACGGCCCGGTGCTCGACAAACACAGCACCGGCGGTGTCGGGGATCTGGTCAGCCTGATGCTCGGCCCCATGGTCGCCGCCTGCGGTGGTTATGTGCCGATGATTTCGGGCCGGGGCCTCGGTCACACCGGCGGCACGCTCGACAAATTCGAATCCATACCCGGCTACAACACCTACCCCGACAACGCCCTCTTTGATCGCGCTGTTCGCGAAGCCGGTGTCGCCATTATCGGCCAAACCGGCAATTTGGCCCCGGCCGACAAGCGCTTCTATGGCATTCGGGACGTCACCGGCACGGTGGAAAGCATCGACCTGATCACCGCCTCCATCCTCTCCAAAAAACTCGCCGAAGGGCTGGATGCGCTGGTGATGGACGTTAAAGTCGGCAGTGGCGCCTTTATGCCCACCCCGGAAAAGAGCCGTGCCCTGGCTGAAAGCATTGTGCGCGTAGCCAATGGCGCTGGCGTTAAAACGACGGCCTTGCTGACCGATATGAACCAGGTTCTGGCGCTGTCGGCCGGTAATGCGGTGGAAATGGCAGAGGCGGTGGCCTACCTTCGCGGTGACCATCGCGATCCGGTGGTTCACGAGGTCACTATGGCCCTGTGTGCAGAAATGCTGGTATCCGGCCAACTGGCTGACAATACCGATGCCGCTCGCCGTCAGCTGCAATCAGTTCTGGATTCCGGTGCGGCGCTTGAAGCGTTTCAACGGATGGTAACGCTGCTGGGCGGCCCGTCCGACTTTACCGACCGACCCGATGACTTTTTACCCAAAGCCCCCATTATTCAACCAGTCATCGCCCCAAGGGATGGCATCGTACAACCCTTGCAGGTGCGCGATATCGGCCTGGCTGTGGTCGCAATGGGTGGCGGCCGAACCCGCGCCGATCAGCAGATCGACGCCGCCGTCGGCCTGACCGACATTGTCCGGCCAGGCGTGGCGGTCCGCGCCGGTGATGTCCTGGCCATGGCTCACGTTCGCAACGAAGAGCAACTGGCCGACACCCGACAACGGTTAACTCAGGCCATACCCATAGCCGAACAAGCCGTAACGGCTCAACCGGTGGTACACGACCGTATAGGCCCGGAAGATTTGGATTAACAGGGCCGGTTTCACGCAGAAACTGACCCGACATACCATCACAGGGCTTTGTCGCACAAAGCCCGGGAGGAAGACATGGGACGCGCAATCGTACTGGTACTGGATTCATTCGGCATTGGCGCCAGCGCCGACGCCGACCGCTTCGGCGACACCGGCGCCAACACCCTGGGCCACATCGCCCAGTGGTGCGCCGAGGGCAAGGCTGACAAGGGCCGTTCCGGCAAGCTGACCCTGCCAAACCTGACTCGGCTGGGGCTCGTCAACGCCGCCACCGAGAGTAGCCAGGGCGCCGTGCCTGAAGGCATGACGCTGGCCACAGAAACCGTCGGCAGCTACGGCTACGCCCGGGAACTGTCGAGCGGTAAAGACACACCCAGCGGTCACTGGGAAATTGCCGGCGTGCCGGTACTCTATGACTGGGGTTATTTCAGCGAGCTGGAAAATTCTTTCCCGCAATCATTGCTGGATGCCCTGATTGAACGCTGCGACTTACCCGGCGTGCTGGGCAATTGCCATGCATCGGGCACGGAGATTCTGAAAAAACTGGGTGAAGAACACTGCAAGACTGGCAAGCCCATCGTTTACACCTCAGCCGACAGTGTGTTTCAGATTGCCTGCCATGAAGAAACATTTGGTCTTGAACGTTTATACGAGGTGTGTGAAGTCGCCCGCGAACTGGTCGATGAATACAACATCGGCCGAGTGATCGCACGCCCCTTCATCGGGGACAGCGCCGAGACCTTCCAGCGCACCGGTAACCGCCATGACCTGGCGGTCGAGCCACCGGCACCAACGGTGTTGAAAAAACTGGCGGAAGAAGGGGGCGAAGTGATTTCCATCGGTAAGATCGCAGACATCTACGCCAATGTCGGCATCACTCAGAAGTTTAAGTCCACGGGTCTACCGGCCCTGGTCGATGAAACGCTGACGCAAATGAGCAAGGCCGGCGATCGCAGTCTGATTTTCACCAACCTGGTGGATTTCGATTCATCCTACGGCCACCGCCGGGATGTTGCCGGCTACGCCGCCGCCCTGGAATACTTCGATTCGCGCCTGCCCGAGATTCTCGAGCAGATGCAGGACGATGACATCCTGATCATGACAGCCGATCACGGCTGCGACCCAACCTGGCCGGGCACCGACCACACTCGCGAGCACATCCCGGTGCTGGTGTACGGAAAAACCCTGAAACCAGTCAATCTGGGCGAGCGGGAAACCTTTGCCGACATTGGCCAGACGTTGGCGGAGTTTTTCAAGGTAGGACGGATGGACTATGGCACCAGTTTTCTGAAATCGTTGACTGGAGAAGCTGCCTGACGGCGGCCGACTTTATTACTCAGGCTCCGGAGTTTGGCTAACTTCGGAGGCTTTGGCCCGCACCGGGAGCCGGGTATACCCCTGTGGGGTCGGCGTAGATCCGTCCATGGAGCCTAGACCGCAGCATCCCTGCTGCGGACCACCCCACAGGGGTACACCCGGCACCCGCTGCTGGTCTCCTGAGCGAACTCCTGAACTTACTTTCAGCCCAATCTCTGTCGAACAGCTTCAAACAGACAAACGCCAGCGGCGACACTGACGTTCAGGCTACTCACCTGGCCAGCCATAGGAAGCTTGAACAGCCCATCGCAAGTATCGCGTGTCAAACGTCGCAGGCCTGCGCCTTCAGCCCCCATCACTATGGCCACTGATCCGGTCAGATCTGTCTGATAAATCGACGCTTCAGCTTCTCCCGCCGTGCCATAAATCCAGACTCCCTGCTGTTTCAAAGCTTCCAGCGTGCGGGCAAGGTTGGTCACCACGACGAACGGCACGGTATCCGCTGCACCGCTGGCAATCTTGACTGCGGTTGGCGTCAGGCTGGCCGACTTATCTTTCGGGACGATGATGGCATCGGCTCCGGCGGCATCGCAGCTGCGCAGGCAGGCGCCGATGTTGTGCGGGTCGGTCACGCCGTCGAGCACCAGCAATAAAGCCGGGCGATCCAGACCCGCTACCAGTGATTCCAGATCGCCCTCATCCAGCACCGGCGCAGCCAGTGTTTGCACCAGTACGCCCTGATGGCGAGCATCCTGCATCTCATTACGGTTTAGCAGGCGGTCGAATTCCTCTCTGGCCAGCCAGCGAAAGCGAGCGCCCTGGCCCTTGGCCAGATCCAGCAGGCGTTGAATACGCTGGTCTTGCCGGCCTTTCAGAAACACGATTTCCCGCACCCTGTCCGGGTGTTGCTCAAGGGCACTCTGGCAGGCATGAATGCCGTAGACCCAGGACGTTGCGTCACTCATGGTTATTCTTCCCGAAACGTAAGGAGACTTCTATTCAATAATAGCCAGAAACAGGAAAGCCCGGCGAATCGCCAGGCTTTCCAGACCAAACAGCCGTATTACTCTTTGCTTTTACGACGACGCGGACGCGACTTGCGTTTGCCGCCCGACTTGGCCGACTTCTTACCTTTTTTGGCGTCGTCACCGGCACCGGTTTTCTGATCCGGCCGCGCTTTGGCTTTCGAGCCTTTGGCAGCGCCAGGACGGGACGGTTTCTGGACCCAGTCGCCTGACAATTCAAAGTCGATCTTGCGGTCATCCAGATCAACGCGCATGACTTTAACCTGCAGCCGATCGCCCAGACCGTAACTGACCCGGGTGCGTTCGCCGACCAGGCAATGCGCCACTTCGTTGAACTGATAATAGTCGCTGGCCAGTGAGCTGATGTGCACCAGACCATCGACATAGACTTCATCGAGCTGAACAAACAAGCCAAAGTTGGTGACGGACGATACCGTTCCCATGAACTCGTCGCCCACGTGGTCTTTCATGTATTCGCACTTGAGCCAGGCCACCACATCCCAGGTTGCCTCGTCGGCACGGCGCTCGGTCAGTGAACAGTGTTCACCCAACTCGACCATGGCCTGCAAGTCATAGGGATAGATGTCCTTCGGGTTCAACTTCGACGCGCCCCGAACCCGACGTACCAGCGAGGTGCGCTTGCCGGAACGAATCACACTGCGGATCGCGCGGTGAGTCAACAAATCCGGATAACGGCGAATCGGTGACGTAAAATGGGTATAGGCATCGAACGCCAGGCCGAAGTGGCCCAGGTTGTCCGGCTGATACACCGCCTGATTCATCGACCGCAACAGCATGGTCTGAATGAGCTGGAAATCTTCCCGGCCTTTCAGCTGGTTCAACAGGGTCTGGTAATCTTTGGCATGGGGTTTCTCCCCGCCTTTCAGATCCAACCCCAATTGACCCAGATACTTGCGCAGGTTTTCCAGCCGCTCCGGCGAGGGTGTGTCGTGCACCCGGTACAGCGCGGGAATCTCGAGTTCCTGCATGAAATTCGCCGCACAAACGTTGGCGATCAGCATGCACTCTTCGATCAGCCGGTGTGCATCGTTACGCTCACTCGGCACAATACGCTCGATCTTGCGATCGGCATCGAACACAATTTTGGTTTCAATCGTTTCGAAATCGATCGCACCGCGCTTGCGGCGCTGGAAGCGGAAAATCTTGTAGAGCTCGCGCAGTGTGGTGAGGTTTTTCAACACCGCCTCACCGTATTCCTGCTGCATGGTTTCACGCGCCTCGGCGGCGGTCTCCGGTTCCAGCAATGGCGCCACCTTGTTGTAGGTCAGGCGAGCATGGGAATTGATGAGACCTTCCATGAAGCGGTAGCTGTCGATGTTGCCGGTGGCCGACACGGTGATTTCACAGACCAGCGTCAGGCGATCAACATTGGGGTTCAGTGAGCACAAGCCGTTCGACAGAATCTCAGGCAGCATCGGAATCACCCGCTCGGGGAAGTACACCGAAGTGGAGCGCTTGCGGGCTTCGTTATCCAGGGGCGAGTTGACGGCAACGTAGTTGGAGACGTCGGCAATGGCAACGAACAAGCGCCAGCCACCACCGCGAACCGATTCGGCGAGTACAGCGTCGTCGAAATCCCGGGCGGTCTCGTCATCGATGGTGACGAATGCCTTGTCGCGCAGATCGATGCGATTGGCCTTGTGCGCTTCGTCAACCTGGTCGCTCATGCCCTCGATGTGTTCGAGCACCTCGCGCGGCCATTCGTGTGGAATGTCATGGGTACGCAGGGCAATATCGATTTCCATGCCTGGGGCCATGTGCTCACCCAGTACCTGCGAAACACGCCCGACTGGCTGACGCCGGAACTGCGGCTGTTCGAGCACGTCGACCACGACAATGTCGCCGGGCTGGGCATTACCTTCATTACCGGCGGGAATCAGCACATCAATACTGACGCGGCGGTTCTCCGGCTCGACCCGGCCAATACCGCCGTCGTTGAAATACCGGCCCACGATTTCCCGGGTATTGTGCTCAAGCACTTCGGTGATAATGGCCTCAACACGACCACGGTGGTCGGTACCGCCCTTGCGAACGAGCACCACATCGCCATCGAAGCAGCAGCGCATCTGGCGGTGATTCAGTACGTAGTCTTTGCCGCCCTGATCGTGGATCAGGAAGCCAAAACCATCGGGGTGACCCTGGACGCGCCCTTTTACCAGATCCATCTTGTCGATCAGGCCAAAGGCACCTTTGCGCGAGCACAGCAACTGGCCATCGCGGACCATGGCAATCAGACGGCGACGCAGTGCTTCAATATCGCGTTCGTCGTCGGCCAGTCCCAGCTCTTCGCACAGTTCGGGGTGTGTTGCGGGGCCCTGGCGATTTTCCAGGTGCTCCAGAATAAATTCCCGACTGGGAATGGGGTTTTCGTATTTCTCAGCTTCCCGTTCAAGATTCGGGTCAGCGGGTTTCCGTCGGCTGATAGGTCGTAATCCTTGTTGATTGAAATTTGATCATTTGATGATTGTGTCAACCTCGGATTCATAGAGCCTTTTGAAGGGCCGTTGGCTAGGGTTGACTAATGCGCACACAGTATAACGCATTGTTGGGTATCTGAATAAGGTTGTCTGCAGACGGCTGTAACGGCATGGCTACGGGCAAAAAAGAGAGGTTGGGTTTGGCTCTGTAGCTGTCGTCCGCTGCGGCTAGCGACGGGTGGCACGGTTGCTCATGTGGGGGTATCTGAGGCATGGACTAAAACGCCAGGAGCGTTTTAGCAAGAGCGCAGCGAGCCCGAAGGGTGAATCCCATGGATGGGATTCATATCCCGAAGTTAAGCCTACAGGGCGGTCCGACGTCTCGGTGTATTCACGGCGCCCCCACAGGAGCAACCGTGACACCCGTCGCGGGCTCAAGGCGATAATGCCAACTTGAACTCCGAGACGAGAATTACTGAATATCGAACGAGTGGCGAAGTACGATGGTTTCAATTCGGTCCGGGCCGGTTGAAACGATATCGATGGGCGCGCCGATGGCCTTTTCCAGGTAGGCAATGTAATCCCGGGCGCGCTGTGGCAGCTGGCTCAGCTCGCTGGCGCCCACGGTGGATTCATCCCAGCCTGGCAGTTCTTCGTAGACCGGGGTTACCCGGGCGAAGGCTTCTGCAGATTCCGGCCATTCAACGTCGTTGCCGGCTTCGTCGCGGTAGCCGACGCATACCTTGACGGTTTTCAGACCGTCCAGCACGTCGAGCTTGGTCAGGCAGATGGCGTTAATGCTGTTGATGCGAATGCTGTGCTTGACCAGCACGGCATCGAACCAGCCACAGCGCCGTGCACGGCCTGTGGTGGTGCCGAATTCATTGCCTTTTTTGGCCAGGTATTTGCCATCGTCGTCGAACAGCTCTGTAGGGAACGGTCCCGAGCCAACACGGGTAGTGTAAGCCTTGGTAATGCCCATGATCTGGTCGAGATACAACGGCCCTACGCCAGAGCCGGTGGCAACGCCGCCCGCCGTGGTGTTCGATGACGTTACATAGGGGTAGGTGCCGTGGTCAATGTCCAGCAGGGAGCCCTGGGCGCCTTCGAACATGATGTCGCCGCCCTGCTCGCGAATGCTGTGAATCAGGCCAACCGAGTTGACGGTGATGTCGCGAATGCTCTGCGCCTGTTCGATCACTTCGGCCAGCGTTTTGTCAACGTCGATGGCTTCTACGCCATAATAGTTGGCCAGCACAAAGTTGTGATAATCCATCAACTCACGAACCTTGTCGGCAAAGCCGGGCTGGAATACGTCACCCAGGCGAACACCACGACGGCTGACCTTGTCTTCATAGGCCGGGCCGATGCCACGACCTGTGGTACCGATTTTTGCTTCACCACGACGGCTTTCGCGCGCCTGGTCGAGTGCGATGTGAACCGGCAAAATCAATGGGCAGCCGTGGCTGACGCGCAGTCGCTCGCGCACCGGAACGCCGCGCTCTTCGAGCATGGCCATTTCCTTCAGCAGCGCCTCAATGGACAGCACCACGCCGTTACCGATGATGCAGTTGACGCCCTGGCGCAAAATGCCCGACGGAATCAGGTGCAAGGCGGTTTTAACACCGTCGATCACCAGGGTATGGCCAGCATTGTGCCCGCCCTGAAAACGCACCACAGCCGACGCTTTTTCCGTCAGCAGGTCGACGATCTTACCTTTGCCTTCGTCACCCCACTGGGTGCCGAGTACGACAACATTCTTACCCATCGTTTTTTGCCTGTAGTTGATAAAATGGTTGGTTAATCAGTTGGCTGACTCAGACTAACGGCTTTATCTGCCAGTCGCCCTGTTCCAGCACGAGTTCCCGGTCACAGCCAAGTTCTTCCGGGGCTGTCTGATCGGTAAATACCTGAATCACCCGCTCTCCGGAGGCCCGCAACTGGCTGATCCGTTCGATCAGACCCGGGTCGGAGACGGCCGGCGCCCGAATTCCCGCGGCTTCCTGCCAGCGACCACGCGTCTGGCTGGCCAGAATCTTTAGATCGCTGGAGAAGCCCGTCGCCGGACGCGCCCGGCCAAATACCTTGCCGGTCGAATCGTAACGACCGCCCTTGGCAACGGCCTGGCCAAAACCGGGAACAAAGGCCGAAAACACCAGGCCGGTGTGGTAATTGAAGTCCCGCAGTTCGGCCAGATCCAGATGAATTTGCTGCTCCGGAAAACGGGCTTTCAAGGCCTCGGCGATGCGGGTCAGTGTATCCAATGCCGTGAGCACGCCTTCGGGCGCTCCGGCAAAGCGTTCCGGCCAGCCTGCCAGTTTGTCCATTGCACCGGCACATTGCGGTAACAGGGCAAACCAGCGTTTGAAATCCTCATTCAGCGGTGCGGTCTCGAGCCAGTTATTCAGTTCTGGCAGCGATCGGTGACGCAACAACCGGAACAGCTGGGTCGCGTTGTCGCCTTCCAGACCGGACGCCTCGATCAGCGCCTGGTAAATGCCGATGTGACCCAGGTCAAGGGTTACATTGACCAGACCAGCCCGGGCCAGCGATGTGAGCATCAGCGAGACAATCTCGATGTCACTGTCGATGCCGGAATAACCATAGAGTTCGGCGCCAATCTGAATGGGGCTGCGCGATGACAACAGGTGAGTAGCCTTGGTGTGCAGCACATTGCTCGAATAGCAATAACGGGCCACGCCAGCACGCGGCAGGCTGTGGGCATCCATGCGGGCCACCTGTTGGGTATTGTCGGCACTCAGACCCATCAGCCGGCCACTGGTCTGGTCGGTGATCTTGTAGGTCAGCAAGTCCAGATCATGGCCGACCCCGGTGAGCAACGACTCAAGGTATTCGGCGCTCGGCGGAATAACCAGGTCATAGCCCCAGGTACGGTACTCGTCGAGTAGAAGTCGGCGCAAGGCCTCAATTCGTGCGGCTTCCGGCGGCAGGACTTCCTCAATACCGTCGGGCAACAGCCAGCGTTCTGCTATGGTCATGCCGGAACACGTTCCCATTCATTCAATCAGGGTTTTACCGGGCGTTGCCGTCACGTTTGAGACCCAACTTTCGTCGGGCCGGGTGACCATTTGCCAACGCCAGGCACAAAAAAACCGGGCACATGGCCCGGTTAACGGATTCTACACTTGCCGGGCTCCGCCCCCAACCCTTTTTTCAACTAATTCAAAGGCCAAGGGCAAAGCGTGCCAGTCCGTGTCATTGAGAGCTCGACAGCTCACCGTCTCTGGACTGCAGGTAACGGAAAAAGTCGTTATCCGGCTCCAGTAACAGAATGTCGCCACCGCTGCCAAAGCTGTCTTCATAGGCACGCAAACTGCGATAGAAACCATAGAATTCGGAATCGGCGGAGTAGGCGTTCGAGTAGATCCGAGACGCCTCAGCATCGCCTTCACCACGAATCTGTTCGGCTTCACGGAAAGCGTTGGCCCGAATCACCGTCTGCTGCCGGTCTGCCGAAGCGCGAATTTCTTCGGCTTCTCGCTCGCCGTTTGAACGAAAGCGGCGGGCTTCCTGCTCACGGTCGGAACGCATCCGGCTGAATACATCGGCCGAGACCTCTTGCGGCAAATCAATGGCCTTGACTCGAATGTCAATGACCCGAATGCCCAAACCGCTTCGAGCAAAGCTGTCCACGTCTGCCGTCACTTCGCGCAACAACCGATCCCGCTCACCTTCGTCTTCAATTTGAGTACCGGTAGACAGAGGTTCGTCTTCACCTCGGCCTGACACCACTTCCCGCAACGTCCGTCGGCCGAAAGCATCACGCAACGCCGAGTTGATGCGATTGGCCAGAATCGTGTTCGCGCGAAAGAAGTCGCCGCCGCTGGTGGCTGTATAGAACTGCCGCACGTCATCGATTTGCCACTGAACGTAGGCATCCACCTCCAGCCCTTTCTGCTCGCTGGTTATGAATCGCTCGGACTCACTGTCCAGGGTGATCAGTCGACGCTCAAATTTGCGCACGTCCTCGATAAACGGCAGCTTGAACTGCAGTCCCGGCGCCACATCGGCCGCCACGACTTCGCCAAAACGCAACTTGATAGCGCGCTGTTTCTCAGTGACCACATAAACGCTTTGCAAGCCGACAAAGACCACCAGAGCAAGGACGGCGAGTAGAACAATATTACGGTTACTCATCATTTTGCTCCTCAGTTTCCACGCCGGCGATCGATTTCGCGCAAGATCTGGTCAGTCAGACTGCGAACATCGCTGCTCGATAAGTTGTTGAGATTGGATCCGGACGGATTCGCAAGCGCGCCCTGGCCCAGGGTGCTACTGCTGCTACCACCGGCTGCATTGTTCCGCAACTGATCCAGCGGCAAGTACATCATGTTGTTTCCGCCTTCAACATCGACCAGCACCTTGCTGGTGTTTGCATAGATCCGCGAAATTGACTCCAGATACAAACGCTCACGGGTCACACCCGGGGCCTCACTGTAGGCCGCCAGAATATTGGTAAAGCGGTCCGCTTCACCCGTCGCGTTGGCGACTACCTGTTCCCGGTAAGCCTGGGCTTCTTCCAGCTGCCGACGCGCCTGGCCCTGGGCCACTGGCAAAATCTGGTTGGAGTAGGACAAGGCTTCGTTGATCAGTCGCTGCTGATCTTCACGGGCCGTGATCACGTCATCGAACGCCGCCTGAACCTGCGAAGGGGGTGACGTGTCGTTGATGTTCAACTGCGCCAGCTCAATACCCACGTCGTAGAGGTTGAGGTAGTTTTGCAGGCGTTCACGCACCGACACCTGAATCTGGTCACGACCGACGGTCAGTGCCTGCTCCAGAGTTGCCGAACCGATAACGTGCCGCAATGCTGATTCAGCCGCATTCGCCAGGCTGGTTTCAGGCTGTTGAACGTTCAGAGCAAACTTCTGAGCATCGGCTGCCCGATATTCAACCGTCATGGTAACCGATACGATATTCTCATCGCCGGTCAGCATGCTTTCCTGCAGACGGTAACTGCGCACTTCGGTTACGTTCACTTTCTGATCAATCTGATCGATGAACGGTACTTTGAAATGCAGGCCAGGCAATTGAATGCTGCTGAACTCGCCTAACCGGAGAATAACAGCCCGCTCAGACTCATCCACCGTATAGATGGAGTCGTAGGCGGCATAGCCCAAAAAGGCCACCATCAAAATACCCAATACAGCGCCTGTACTGGCACCTGTGCCGCCGGAGCCGCCAGAACCGCCGCCACCTTTCTTCTTGCCACCGCCGAGCCACTTGTTCAGTTTCTCGTTGACCTGCTTGAAAATTTCATCGAGATCCGGGGGACCATCATTGCCTTTTCGGCGCCGGTTCCCCCAGGGATCCTGATCGTTATTGTTATTGCCATTTGGTGGTTCATTCCACGCCATGGTCGTCTCCGTTTTCAAATGATAAAGGATTGGGTTGATGGCACCGGCTCAGCACCGATGGCCGTCACAACTCAAAAAATTCCCGGGGTTCGCTGACTCCGAACCGCTCCGCATCAAGCCCGTTTTTCTTCAGTAGCTGCCGCAAGTCTTTTTTCTGGATGCGTATATCCAGTATCGACAACCCCTCGGCATCGTAATCCTCAGACAGTACCGCATTGTACTGATAGAGTGCAGCCCTTAAAGCCGATTCGTCCGGTTTCAGGCTGATTTTACGTGCAATGATCTCGTCACCTAAGCATTCTGCGATCGCCTGTTGAATCAACGCCAGGCCCTGTCCGGTCTGCGCCGATACCCAGACCCGCACCGGACGCCCCTGGTCGTTGCGCTCTATGGCCGGTTCAAAGTCGTCGAGCAGGTCAATCTTATTGAATATTTCCAGCCGGGGCAGGTCCAGCGAGCCAATTTCTTCAAGCACCAGCTCAACCTGCTCCATATTCTCTATACGGTCTTCATCGGCACAATCGACCACATGCAACAGCAAATCAGCGTCTGCCGTTTCCTGCAGGGTCGCCTTGAACGCCTGCACCAGCTTGTGCGGTAGATGTCGGATAAAACCCACCGTATCGGCCAGAACAACATCGCCCATATCGGGGATGCTTAACCGGCGCAGTGTGGGGTCGAGCGTTGCGAACAGCTGATCAGCGGCGTAAACCTCAGCCTGAGTCAGGGCGTTAAACAACGTTGACTTGCCCGCGTTGGTGTACCCCACCAGTGAGATGGTCGGGGTGTCTGACCGGGTTCGCGCACGTCGGCCCTGGTCGCGTTGTTTCTCGACCTTTTCAAGTCGGCGGTGAATGGTGCTGATGCGAACTTGCAGCAGACGACGGTCGGTTTCGAGCTGGGTCTCACCCGGCCCCCTGAGCCCGATACCGCCCTTCTGACGCTCGAGGTGAGTCCAGCCTCGTACCAGGCGGGTGCTCTGGTACTGGAGCTGAGCCAGTTCAACCTGCAGTTTGCCTTCATGGGTACGCGCCCGTTGGGCGAAAATATCGAGGATGAGGCCGGTACGGTCGAGCACCCGGCATTCCACCGCGCGCTCAACGTTGCGCTCCTGCGAGGGCGACAGACTGTGATTAAACAGAACCACGTCGGCATCGCTGGCCTTAACCGCGGCTTTTATTTCTTCCAGCTTGCCCGACCCGACAAAGTATTTCGGGTGCGGTGCCGACCGGGAACCGCCCAGACTGGCCACAGCAGTGGCACCGGCAGAGGTCACCAGCTCTTCAAATTCCTGGGGGTCTTCCCGGTTGGCAGATTCGGGAAAATCGACGTGGACCAATACGGCCCGGTCCCCGCCTTCGACACGTTCAAAAAACAATCAGACTCTCCGATACCCGGCCATAGACCGGGCTGACCTGCAGAACAGCGTCATCACTCGATGGTGACTTCTTCGCTTTCATGAGGAATTTTAACATTACGTGCTGGCACCACGGTGGAGATGGCGTGCTTGTAAACCATCTGGCTCACGGTGTTTTTCAGCAGGATGACAAACTGGTCGAAGCTCTCAATCTGCCCTTGCAGCTTGATGCCATTCACCAGAAAGATGGAAACTGGAATACGTTCTTTCCGCAGCGCATTGAGGAAAGGGTCTTGTAACGAATGCCCCTTTGACATGTCGAACTCCTTTTAACGAAGGATTATAGTAATCGTTTATGGGCATTCCGACAGTGCCGAACGTCATTGGACCTTCGGGCACCCGGCCTGCCGTTGATGGATTGCACCAGCGTCACCATCGATACGGCAACCTGACAGGGTAGTCCGCCGACCCGATTAAAAAAACGGGCAGACTACTCTCTTACTACGCAGGTCAGCGTATCCTGGGTCGACAAAAAGTCTGGGTTGTCGCGAATTGGCCGGCCAGGGCCCGCCAGATCACTTCACAATCCGCAAGATAATGTGGAATTGTAGGCGAATTTCAAGCTGATGTGGATGCAATTCGTGTACTAAAGTCCCGATTTACGCAAGATTTGCCACGCCTGGTCAATAATGCGTCGATCCCCATCGGGCCCCGCAGGGTCGAGCACGGCCAGTTCCGGCCACTTGCGCAACCAGGTCAATTGTCGTTTGGCCAGTTGCCGGGTGGCGGCAACGCCGGTTTCGATCATGGTCGCGTGATCGATCTGGCCTTCAAGGTAGTGCCACATCTGGCGATAACCCACGGCCCGAATGCTGGGCAGATCCGGGTGCAAATCCCCTCTCGCCATCAGCGTTCGCACTTCTTGCTCAAACCCCAGATCGAGCATCAGCCGAAACCGCCGGGCTATCCGTTCATGCAGCACGGCCCGGTCTGCGGGAATCACCGCCAGTTGAATCAGCTGCCAGAGGAAGGCCCCGGTCGCGTCGTGCGCCAGGCGGCCCTTGCCGTCGTTCACCGATTCAGCCCAGTAGGCTGAGATCGGCCGGCCACTGACCCGATACACTTCCAGAGCCCGCGTCACACGCTGTGGATTGTGCCGGTCTATGCGTGCGAACGCAGCCGGATCGACGGCTTCCAGCTCTCGCAGCAACGATACCAAACCCTCGGTTTCCAACTGCGATTGCAGGGCCTGTCGTACCGTCTCATCGGCTGGCGGCATGTCAGCCATCGGCTCGACCAGGGCTTTGAAGTAGAGCATGGTACCGCCGGTCAGCAGCGGAATCCGGCCGCGTTGCTGAATGTCGTTCATGGCGGCCAGGGCATCGGTTCGAAACCGGGCCGCGCTGTAACTGTCGGCCGGGTCGCAGATATTGATCAGGTGATGGGGCGCCCGCTGCAGCGTGGCCGCATCGGGCTTGGCGGTGCCGATGTCCATGCCGCGAAACACCTGAGCTGAGTCGACGCTGATGATTTCGCATTGTCCGGCGTCCACCAGTGACAGCGCAAGATCGGTCTTGCCCGCCGCCGTTGGCCCCATCAGGAAGATCGCCGTTGGCTTGTCGGCCAATGCCGGCGGGCTCACCTAGCGCCCCCTCATGAACAGTTTGTCCAGCTCGTCGAGCGACAATTGGGTCCAGGTCGGGCGGCCGTGATTGCACTGGCCACTGCGCTCGGTACGCTCCATATCGCGCAGCAAGGCATTCATTTCCGGGATGGTCAGCTTGCGATTGGCGCGTACCGAACCATGGCACGCCATGCTGGAGAGAATTTCATCGCGCCGGGCCACGATGGCATCGGAGGTTTCGTGCTCGATAAAATCGGCCAGAACCGACCGCACCAATGGCTCAATATCCGCCTGCTGCAGGTACACCGGTGTCTGCCGCACTATGAGCGCATCCGGCCCCAGGCGTTCAATCACCAGCCCGAAATTCACCAGCAGATGCGCAAATTCTTCGGCGGCATCGGCCTCGCGTTCACTGACCGAGAGCTTCTGCGGCACCAGCACCGGCTGCGCCTGCAGACCTTGCTGGTCGTACTGGCGCTTCATGCGTTCGTAGGTAATGCGTTCATGAGCGGCATGCATGTCCACCACGATCAGCCCATGTTGGCTTTGCGACAGGATGAAGATCCCGTGCAACTGGGCAACCGCGAACCCGAGCGGCGGCATATCGCCGTCAGCCTCGGGCAAGGGCTGGGCTGGCCGGTCCCAAGCCTGGGTTTCGGGGCGTTCAGCTGCTGCCCCCTCAGCTGACGGGTATAGCGCCTGGTAGAATCCAATCTGATCGGCCACAGAAGCCGATTGCCCACTTCCCGGGTAGGTTCGCCCGTAATCACCGCCGGATGCTGGTGTGGGTGGTGACATGTCCATACGCTGCTGGCCGCCAAACTCGCCCGCCAAGGCGCCGGTGGCCTGAGGCCGCAACGACTGGGGCGATGCTGACTGCGCCCGGGACGGATCGGATTCGGCATCGGGCCGAACCTGCGCCAGCGCCCGGTGCAGTTGCCGAAACAGGAAATCATGCACCAGCCGCTGATCGCGAAAGCGGACTTCGTGTTTGGTGGGGTGCACGTTGACGTCCACCCCGCTCGGGTCGAGCTGCAAATACAACACGAAACAGGGCTGGCGACCGTGGTAGAGCACATCCCGGTAAGCCTGCTTTACCGCGTGCGAAATCACCTTGTCGCGCACTACGCGACCGTTCACGAAAAAGTACTGCATATCCGCCATCGACCGGGAAAAGGTCGGCAGGCCAACCCAGCCGGTCAGGTGCAAACCTGCGGCTTCGGCATCGATCACCAGGGCATTGTTCATAAAGTCGGGGCTGAGCAGCTGAGCCACCCGGCGTTCCTGCTCGGCCTGGGTTGTTGCCGGGCGCAACGAGTGAATGGTCCGGTTGTTGTGGCGCAGGCTGAACCCCACATCAAAACGAGCCAGCGCCTGGCGCTTCACCACCTCTTCGAGGTGGTTGTACTCGGTTTTTTCCGTACGCATGAACTTGCGCCGGGCCGGGGTATTGAAAAACAGATCGCGGACTTCGACGGTCGTACCATCGGTATGGGCCGCTGGCAGAATTTCGGTGTTCATGTCCTGACCGTGGGTATTCACCTGCCAGGCTTCGGCCTGCTCGGCTGGCTTCGACGTCAGCATCAGGCGCGATACCGAGGCAATACTCGCCAGCGCCTCGCCGCGAAAGCCCAGTGAGGCGACGGCTTCCAGTTCATCCAGATTGTGAATCTTGGAGGTAGCATGTCGATTCAGCGCCATGGCCAGGTCGTCCCGGACAATACCCGAGCCGTTATCGCGGATGCGCATTAGCTTCACGCCACCCTGCTCGACCTCGACATCCACGCGAGTGGCGCCAGCATCCAGGCTGTTCTCGACCAGTTCTTTCACCACCGAAGCGGGCCGCTCAACCACCTCACCCGCCGCTATCTGGTTCGCCAGCCGGGGAGAGAGCGTTAGTATTCGACGCATGCCAGACCCTTTAATTTATAGTTGCAACCCAGGCAAGCCAGGGGGCTCAGCCTTGCGGAATCATAATAACCTGGCCTATTCGAATAGACGTGCCATTCAACTGGTTCACTTCCCGCAGCCGACTAACCGAGGTGTTATTGCGCGACGCAATGCCCGACAGAGTATCGCCACTGACCACCACATAGCGACGCAAGGTGCCCGCTTCACGCTTTTGCCAGGCCACCCAGGTACCCGGGGGCGGGTTACTCTCGAACCACTGGGTCACCCCCTGGCGAATGGCCGTTGCCAGTTGCCGGCGATAATTTGCCGAGCCCAGGTTAGCCTCTTCGGTCGGGTTGGAAATAAAGCCGGTTTCAACCAGTACAGAAGGCACATCCGGTGATTTCAGCACCGCAAAGCCCGCCTGTTCAACGCTGGCCTTATGCATGCGGGCTACCTGCTTCATGCGGCCGAGAATATTGCTACCCACATCAAGACTCGACCTCAGTGTGGCTGTCATCGACAAATCAACCAACACCGAACGCAATATCTCGTCTTTGTCTTCCAGGCTGATGCCGTTCACACCGCCAATCACATCGGCCGCATTTTCCTGGTTGGCCAGATACCCGGCCATGGCCGAGGTGGCACCACTCGATGACAACGCAAAAACCGAAGCCCCCGAGGCCTGCGGGTTGGTGAAGGCATCCGCGTGAATGGAAATAAAGAGGTCGGCGCGTTTTTCGCGCGCCAGTTCGCGCCGGCGTTGCAGTGATAAATAGTAATCACCGGTGCGCATCAGAACCGGCTCGTAGCCACGCAGCTCGTCGAGCTGGTTGTAGAGTTCCCGGGCAATGGCCAGCACCACGTCTTTTTCCCGCGTGCCTCTCGGGCCAATGGCACCCGGGTCTTCACCGCCATGCCCGGCATCGATCGCCACGACGATGTTGCGCTGCTGGTTCGACAGATCGTCGGCACTGCGGCTGACCTGGCGTTCACTCGGCTCCATGGACAGACCCGGTGGTCGTTCCAGATCGAGCACCAGTCGATGCCCGTACTGTTCGTTCGGGCGTAAAACAAAGCTGCGCGGGCTCAGTTGGGTAGATAGATCGAGCACCACGCGCAACTCTCCGCCCTCTCGCTGGGCACTGCGAATACGGGACACGCCGCTGTTATCCAGCGACAGACTTTCCAGGTTGGTGCTTAAAGACACATCACTGATATCAACGACCACCCGGCTCGGATTGGACAACACGAATACCCGGTGTTCGACCGGGCCGCTGAGGTCAAAGACCAGGCGAGTATTATCCGGCGCGGGCCAGATACGAGCGTCTTCAATTTCAGCGGCCAGGACACCGCCGGCAGCACTGACCAGCCCCACAAGCATCAACAAAGGCGCCGTCAGGCTTACAAACCATCGTTTCATTAACCGTCCCATTAACAAGTACATCGTGCTCGCCGCCAACCCATTACAAAGCCTGTCCGGCCAGTTGCTGACTGAGTTGATCGACGATGCGCTGGCCTGCTGCAGTAGCCCCATCAAATCCAATCAAGCGCCCGTCGCTGCCGTCAGCGGCCCCGGCATCGCTGAAATGTACCACGACATCGGCGTCTGGCAACACGCCAGCCCCGCGCTCCGGCCATTCTACCAGCCACAGGGTGTCGGGCAGCAGATAGTCCCGCAGGCCCATAAATTCCAGTTCTTCGGCGTCTGCCAGGCGGTAGAGATCGAAGTGAACCACGGTAATGCCGTCGCAGTCATAGGGCTCAAGCAGCGTATAGGTCGGACTCTTGACCCTGCCCTGCCAGCCACAGGCCTGAATCACAGCGCGACTGAGGGTGGTCTTACCCATGCCCAGCGTACCATCGAGATAAACGATACCCCCTTTTTCAGACCGCACTGCGTTCGCAAGGCTGCGACCAACGGCATCCATGGCAACTTCACTGACAGTGATCGATAACACGATGTTCTGTTTCTCCCCGGCTGGCCAAATTACACCTAAACACACAAAGTGTAACATCAAGCTGCCACCCGTGCGGAGCCCATGGGTTGTCTAACGCCCGGGATGGCCGCACACTTTACACCCTGCTTCCAAACCGGCCCTTGCTGCATGCCCTCTGACACCCAAGCCATTCCCAGTCTCGATCTGGTTCATCTGACACAACGGATCAAATCTGAAGCAGCCGCTCTGGGTTTTCAGGCGGCTCACATTGGCACCGGCAATACCGAAGCCCACCGGGCGAGTTATCTGGCCTGGCTGGAGGCGGGCTATCACGGCACCATGGACTGGATGACCCGCAATCTGGACAAGCGTTTCGACGCAGCGGAGCTACACCCCGGTTCACTGCGCTCCATTTCCGTGCGCATGGATTACCGTCCCGAAGGCGACATGCAGGCCGTACTGGATGACCCAAACCAGGCCTACATCTCGCGCTACACACTCGGCCGCGACTATCACAAACTGATGCGCAAGCGCCTGACCCAGCTGGGCAAGACCATTGAAAGCTGGGTCGGGGAACACGGTTTCAGAGCCTTTGTTGACAGCGCACCGGTTCTGGAGCGCCAGTTGGCACAACAAAGTGGTATGGGCTGGTTGGGTAAAAACACCCTGCTACTGAACCAGCAGGCCGGCAGTTATTTCTTTCTGGGCGAGCTGTTTACCAACCTGCCGCTACCGCTGGACGCACCCTTTGAAAGCCAGCACTGCGGCAGCTGCAACCGCTGCCTGACCGACTGCCCGACCGATGCCTTTGTGGAGCCTGGCGTGCTGGATGCCCGTAAATGCATCAGTTACCTCACCATTGAACACAGCGGCCCGATCCCGGTTGAACTGCGCAGCAAGATGGGCAACCGCATTTATGGCTGTGACGATTGCCAGATCGTCTGCCCGTTCAACAGTTTCAGCGAGCCCACCCGGGAGGCCGATTTCCAGCCCCGCCATTCGCTGGACAACATCAGCCTGCTAACTCTGTTCACCTGGGACGAAGCCACCTTTCTGGGCAACACCGAGGGCTCCGCCATTCGCCGCATCGGTTTTGAGCAGTGGCAGCGCAACCTCGCTGTTGCCCTGGGCAACGCACCGACCAGCGAGGCCATCGTATCCGCCCTGCAACGTCGCTACCCGGATGCCAGCCCCCTGGTTAAAGAGCATATTCGCTGGGCATTGGAGCAGCATGGGCGTGTCGGAACGGTCTAGAGGGTTTACCTGACGCTAGTTAGCCTCAGGCGATTCTCCTAACCGGTGTTCAATGAGATCATTCCGGTGCGGCGCCAGGGCGCAGAAATCGCGTCGAAGGTCTTCGAGCTGGCTCTCGGGCACCGTCACCTCCATCGTCACTCCGGTGGTGTATTCGATTCCCCCGGGCAGCAGTTGGTAGCGTTCCAGTAACCGGCGAAGTTCACTTTCCAGTGCAAATGGGCAGGCAAAAACCCAGGGATGCAGGGTTTCTACCGGCACCCATTCGGCTTGTTCCAGCGCTTGGGAAATCGCAGCACCATAGGCCCTAACCAGGCCACCGGCTCCCAATTTGACGCCCCCGAAATAGCGCACCACCACCGCAAGCACATTGACCAGATGCTTGTGACTGATCACATTGAAGATGGGTTTGCCGGCCGTGCCGGAAGGTTCGCCGTCGTCACTCATGCCGCTGTCGCCCTCGACATAAAACGCGAAGCAGATATGCCGGGCATCGGAATACTGGCTGCGCAACTCAGCCAGCCGGGCCTGCACGGCAGCCCGGTCGGTCACCGGCTCCACCCAGGCCAGAAACCGGCTTTTCCTGACTTCAAGTTCCGCAAAAACAGGGGCTCTTAACGTGCAACTCAACCAAACCACCAACTGCGGTCATTGCTGACCAGATCGAAGATTTTGCGGTGACCAAAGGGCCCCGGGTGCAGGCGGTCGCCCTGATTCAACTCGCGCCGGTATTGGACATCATCCTGAAGCGAGGTGAACAGATCAATGTAGGGAACCCGGGCCCGGGTGCAGAGTTCACGAAAACCACCATTGATGCGTTTTATCCGGGCATTTTGCGCCGGGTCGTAAACCGCGGGCGGCCCCACCAGAAGCGGCTTGTAATGCCCATGCACTTCTTTCAGCAGAGTGCTCAGATTCTGCCAGGAGGTCTTGGCCGGCAGCGGGTCTTCACCGCGCACCCCAACCGCGTCCATCAGCCCAAAGGCCAGAATCAGCCGGTTATCGGCACCAAGCGGCATTCGTGGCTCCAGCTCACCCAGCCGCCCAAGCACGGCCTCGCTATTCTGACCAACGATACCCAGATTGTAGTAATTCAACGGCCCATGCCCCGCACGAACGCTGTCGATCAACGGGCCTGCCCAACCCCGGTGTCCGGGGTCGCCTTCGCCGCTGGCTATGCCATCGCCTAGCACACAAATATTAAGGTCTGTTAGCAATACGGAGTTCATACCATCTCTACTGCGGTGAACGTTCAACCAGTATATCGGCAAACGACACGGTCTTCTCCAGTCACCTGCGTCACATTAGCCGGTTCTGGAAGTGCCAATTCCAGCTTTCACCTTTTCGCCGCTGATCTCGCTGGTTATAGTGTTGGCTGTTTCCGGCTACCCAGACTCGAGTGCGCCATGAAAATAAAAACGTTATCCCTGCTTACCCTCACCGCTGCTATTGGCTCGGTTCAGGCTGAAAACCTGAAACCCGCCAACTGGGTGCTGCTGCCTGCCATTGGCTCAAGCCCCGAAACCGGCTTTCAATACGGCGCCTACGTGATGCGCCAGTTCGAACAAATCAGCCTAAATCAGCCGCAGGACCGGCTCGAATTATTACTGCAGGGTACCGCCAAAGGCCAATTTCAGGCCTACATCTGGCCCGACTTTTATGTGGCCGGTGGCGACTGGAACCTCTATGGCACCCTGGGCGGAAAATACTGGCCAACGCCCTATTACGAGCAGGGTAACGATACCGGTTTCGATGATGATGAGGAGATCTACGACCTCACCACCATTGAAACCGAATTTGGCGCGGCCTACCGGGTAACACCAACACTGCGTATTGGCGGCATTGTGTTTGCCGACGATGAACGCATAGAAGACGATACCAGCGACCCGCTGCTGAGCAGCGACCAGCGCGGTTACGAAGGTGGCTTCTACAGTGGCCTCGGGCTAACGGCGCGCTGGGATACCCGCAACGACAGAGACTGGCCGACGGCAGGCTCTCAGGCCAGTTTCACCGGCCGCCAGTATTTTGAATTCCTGGGCAGCGACGGCAATTTCGGCACCATAGAAACCGATGTCGGCCATTACATTGCCCTGGGCGACGACGTCATCGCGCTGGGTGCCAATTACGATTTTGGCTGCGAAACCACGCCCTTCAGCCGCCTGCCCCGCCCGGCGGGTGCCCGCACCCTGCGCGGTGCCGATGGCAACCTCTGGGTCGATCACCACCTGCTTGGCCTGCAATCGGAATACCGGATGACACTTACCCAGCGCTGGGCGGTGACCGGCTTCCTCGATACCGCCCAGGTCGCCGGTGAATTAAGCGAGTTCGGTGCAGACCGTTTCCACACCAGCGTCGGTGGCGGCATTCGCTATTCCACCATTGCCGATTCCCGCTTTAACATTCGCGCGGATTTTGGCCTGGTCGACATGGAAAGCTTTGGGTTTGCGATCAGTGTGGGTGAAGCGTTTTAATGCCCACCCCACGTACCGACCGGTTCCACATTCCACGTGCAACGGAACCCCGGGACCGGTTACCCGAAGAAGCGCCGCCGGAGCCACTGGCAAGCTGGCGACTGGCGCTGAATGACGTCATTTTCGGCGCCGAATCGAAAGCGGGCAAGCTGTTCGATGTGGTGCTGATCGTTGCGATACTGATCAGTGTCGTGGCCGTCATGCTGGAGACCGTAGAGTCTGTGGTTACCCATTACCGGCCACAGCTTATAGGCATCGAATGGTTCTTTACGCTGTTGTTTACGCTTGAATACGGGCTGCGCCTGGTCAGCGTGCGGCATCCGTTGAAATATGCCACCAGCTTTTACGGTATCGTCGATTTACTCTCGATCATCCCGACTTACCTGAGTTTGCTGATTCCGGGCATCAATACTCTGCTGGTCATTCGTATCCTGCGCATTCTCCGGGTGTTCCGGGTGCTGAAACTGATGCGCTACGTCAGCGAAGCCGAGATGCTGGTGCAGGCATTGCGCGCCGGCCGACGCAAGATTCTGGTATTCCTCTACAGCGTGGTCACCATGGTGGTGGTGTTCGGCGCCATCATGTACTTGATTGAAGGGCCGGAAGCCGGTTTCACGTCGATTCCCAAGAGTATTTACTGGGCCATCGTGACGCTGACCACCGTCGGCTATGGCGATATCACCCCCATTACCCCCTTCGGCCAAATGCTGTCTACGGCCGTGATGATTACCGGTTACGCCATTATCGCCGTGCCGACGGGTATCTACACCGCAGAACTGGCCACACAATTACGAACCCAGCGCGACAACCGCAGTTGCCCGGGCTGCGGCAAAACCGGCCACGAAGCCGATGCCGAGTTTTGCCGGTTCTGCGGGGAGGAGATGGTGGACAAAGATGGGAGTTAGTTAGGTGGTTGCTTTTACTGACGGTTGAATTGGGTTGGGTGGCTGTGGGCCGCGACAGGTGCCGGTTGCCCTATGGGTGGGACGCTGCAAGTACGTCTGTGTACGCTCGGCGGTCCGCATCCATGCGGACCGACGCCCACTCATAGGGCTACCGACACCTGTCGCTGGTCACTCTCAGCTCAACGGTTAATAGGCCAAGTTATTCAACCTTTTCGTACGGCAAACCTACGTAATTTTCCGCAATCACTGTCAGCCCTGCTTCCGATCCGGTGAAATAATCCAGTTCGGCCAGCTGCATTTTCTGGTTAAAGCTGTTCTCGTCAAACTTGTGCATCATCGACGTCATCCACCAGGAAAAACGCTCGGCTTTCCAGATGCGGCGCAAGGCGATGTCGGAGTATTTATCCAGCAGCTCCGGCTTGCCATCGTGATAGGCGGCGATCATGGCGTGGTACAGGGTGTACACATCGCTGGCGGCGAGGTTCAGCCCTTTGGCGCCTGTGGGCGGAACAATGTGCGCGGCGTCGCCGACCAGGAACATGCGGCCGAATTTCATCGGCTCGGCCACAAAGCTGCGCAGTGGCGCGATGCTTTTTTCGATGGATGGGCCGGTAACCAGGCGGGCCGCAACATCTTCAGGCAGGCGGCGTTTAAGTTCTTCCCAGAACCGGTCGTCGGACCAGTCTTCCACTTTTTCATCCAGCTCTACCTGAATGTAATAGCGGCTGCGGGTACTGGAGCGCATCGAGCACAGGGCAAAGCCGCGTTCGTGATTGGCGTAAATCAGTTCTTCGTCGACCGGCGGTGTGTCGGACAACACACCCAGCCAGCCGAACGGGTAGATGCGTTCGTGCGTTTTCAGCACGTCTTTCGGGGCGGTTTTACGGGAGACGCCATGGTACCCATCGCAACCGGCAATGTAGTCGCATTCGAGGGTGACTTTCTCACCATTTTTGATGAAGGTTACCGTGGGTGTATCAGTATCGATGCCATGCAGAGCAACGTCTTCGGCTTCATAGACAGACTGTGCACCAACTGCCTTGCGCGCGTCCATCAGGTCTTTGGTGACTTCGGTCTGGCCATACACCATCACGGTTTTGCCGCCGGAGTACTTTTTCAGATCAACCCGGGCCAGGCGGTTGTCGAACGACATGTGAAAGCCTTCATGCACCTGGCCTTCGCGGTCCATTCGCTCATCGACGCCGGCTTCGCGCAGCAAGTCGACCATGCCCTGCTCCAGCACGCCGGCACGAATGCGGCCCAGCACGTACTCTTCACTGCGCTGCTCGATAATTACGTTGTCGATGCCCTTGCGGTGCAACAACTGGCCGAGCAACAAGCCCGAGGGGCCAGCGCCAATAATCGCGACTTGGGTCTTCATGTAAGGTACTCCTGTCGTTGAGATGCGTAGCAGGCATGCGGGCGGTGCAGCCCGGCTTTTTAGTGGCTGCCATTTGTTATGCTGGTATTTTTAGCCGATATAGGTGGCAAAAGAAGGAACAAAACCGGGTTTTTCTTGTACTTTTGATGGATAGCGGCACAATTAACCATCTATTTACCGGAAGCCAACGCTCATGGCCGAACCGAAGCCCATTCCCGTCTTCAAACTCTATGGCGAACAAACCGCCTGGCTGACGCCAGACCTGTTGCATTGCGAGGCCATTGCAGACCGCAGCCGCCTGCATGACTGGGTGATCAAACCGCACCGGCACCGGGGCCTTTACCAGTTACTTTATCTGAATGCGGGCGATGCGGTGCTGCAACAGGATGCCCAGCAATACCAACTGGAAGCAGGCAGCCTGGTGATCGTGCCCGAGATGTCGATTCATGGCTTTGCTTTCGGGCCGCAGGCTGCAGGCTATGTACTGACGCTGGCGCACCCCCTGGTGCACAAGCTGGCGCAGTCATTACCCGAGTTGCATGCGTTTTTCAGCGAGTTCGTGCGCCATCGCATTTCGGTTTCGCAGCGGCGCAGCGACATTGAGCGCTTGTTCGAAATCATCAATCAGGAATACCAGCGCGATGGCCTGGGCCGGCAGGTGTTGCTGGAATCCCTGCTCAGCAGCCTGTTCGTCTGGCTGCTGCGCCAGGCCCGACCCCAAGACACACACGACACCCCGGCAACCCAGGATCATTTCGGTCGTTTCACCGACCTGATTGAAGCGCACTTCCGGGAACCACGGGGCGTGGCGGACTACGCAAACGACATAGGCATTACGGCCAACCATTTAAACGCGATCTGCCGCCAGGCGGTCAACAAGCCCGCCCTGGCGCTGATTCACGAACGCCAGATTCTGGAAGCCAAACGGAGGCTGGTCTACAGCGCCCTAACCATCAACCAGATCGCCGACGAACTCGGCTTTTCTGACCCGGCTTATTTTTCCAGATTCTTTAAACGACTCACTGGCGTAACGCCAAAAGGGTTTCGGACTCAGGCGGGGACTTGATTAACTCAAGTTTCGGAGTTCGCTCAGCAGACGAGCATCGGGTGCCGGGTATGCCTCTGTGAGGTAGTCCGCAACATGGATGTTGCGGCCTAGGCTACATGGATGTATTTACGCCGACCCCACAGAGGCATACCCGGTATCCGATGCGGGCCATCGGCTATGAGGTGAACCGAACTCCGAAACTCGAGTTAATTATCCGGCAGAATCTTAGTCAAACCCTGGGCCAGGGTCGCGCGGGACAGCTCACCGGCGTGGGTGTCTTGCAGGGTGCCGTCGGCATCGTAAAACAGTGTGGTTGGCAGGCCCCGGCTTTGAATGATTGCCGGTAATTCAGCTCGCAGGTCGTAATAGCTGTGGCGCAGGTTCAGGCCCTGCTCGCTCAGGAATTCCAGCCCCCGGGCCGGGCTCTCAGCCTGGTTGACGAAGATGAAGGTGATGTCCGGGTATTCTTCTTGCGCGGCTTCCAGCACCGGCATCTCCCGTACACAGGGGCCGCACCAGGTGGCCCAGAGGTTAACCACTCTCGGGCCGCCGGCACCCACGACTGCCAGGTTATGCGGCTCGCCTTGCAAGTCCACCAGTTCAAGCTCCGGCACATCCACATTGGGGTAACCCACCATCTGCACCCCGCTCCAGATGCCGAGCCAGGCGACCACACCGGCACTGACGGCGATGGCCAGTGGCTTGCGCACATCGGCATGGCGCCAATACCAGAACAGGGCCATCAGAATCGTACCGGCCAGACCAAACCAGGGGTCAAAGCCGCCGTCACGAATGTCGACCATGCCCAGCCAGTCGTCGCGGTAGAATTCAAAATAACGGATGATAAAGCCCAGGCGCGCTGCAACGACCGTCACCAGGAAGATATCGCCCAGCTTCGAGATTACCGAGCTGCGGGTCCGCCGACCCACCAGGCTGCCGACCAGAATCGCGATGCCAAACGCCAGCATCAGCATGATGTAGCCAATGGGCAAACTGAAAGGGCCGATAATTACAGAGGTCATGATGGCGTGAGTGTCCTGTTAGTAAGAGAGTGACAGGACACTCCCGAAAATTGAGGGGTCTGTCAATATTCTGCGTTGTGAAACACGTGCTGCACATCGTCCAGAAAGTTCAGCATATCCAGCATTTTTTCGAATTGCTCGACGTCGGCGCCTTCAATCGCGGTGGTCATTTGCGGCACGAACTGGACTTCATCGACCTCGAATTCGATCCCGTCGAACGCATTCTTAAGCGCATCGCGGGTTTTGGCGTATTCGGTGTGGGGGGCAAATACCGTGATCACGCCGTCTTCGGCTTCGATATCAGACACATCGACATCGGCCTCGGCCAGGGCTTCCAGTACGGCATCCTCGTCCGGTCCGGAGAAGCTGAAAATCGCATCGTGGTCGAACAAATGGCTGACGGCGCCCGAGGCACCGAGTTTGGCTTTTACTTTGTTGAAACAGGTGCGTACATCGCCATAGGTACGGTTCGGGTTATCGGTCAGACAGTCGACGATGATCATGGTGTTACCCGGCCCAAAGCCCTCATACCGGGCCACCGCGAAGTCTTCACCGCCGCCGCCGGCGGCTTTGGTAATGGCCTTGTCGATCACGTGCGCTGGCACCTGATCTTTCTTGGCCCGCTCCAGCAGGGAAGCGAGCGCCAGATTACCGGTGGGCTCGATGCCACCGGATTTGGCACACATGTAAATTTCACGGCTGTAACGGCTGTAGACTTTGGCTTTCATGTCCGACGTCTTGGCCATGGATTCTTTACGGTTCTGGTAGGCTCTGCCCATGGGATAATACCGGGTTGGTTAATCGATGGACGGCGATTCTAGTCGTATTTGAGGGTTTTCACTAGCCAGAGTGGCGAAGGTAGTGTCAGGTCGGGGCATCCGCTGTCTCGCCCAGCGTTTTAACCATACCAACCATCACAACCTCGTAACCCAGTCGCTGATTGAGCTCAACCATGGTTTGATTGGCGGTGAATACATTGGTTCTGAGTTCGGTGATGCCCTGAGCCAGGCACCAGTCTTCGCCCCGCTTTTTAAGCCCGGAAGCTACACCCTGCTTGCGGTATTCGGGGTGAACCCAAAGCCCGACTACCTGAGCGTGCGGCCTGTCTTCCCCGGGTTTGGCCTGAACCCAGTGAAAGGCAACGATGTCGTCGGCCACGTTACACACCAAGTCAACAAAGTTGATGCTGCCATCGCTGCCGTTCAATCGGCTTTCGACCTTTTGCAGCATCTGCTTCGAGTACTGATGACCGGCGTCCCATTCCAATGGCGCAGCACAATGCAGGCGTGCCACCTCTGCGACATCTGCCTGAGCGTCAGGGTCTAGCTGACGATAAATGAGACCTTGCATAAGCCGTATTTTTCCCTGCTTTCAATAGAATTTCCCTCACCACCAGAGCAATGAGCGCGTCAATAATGGACGTCAGTATCGACGAAATTCATGGGATCAGGAAGGGCCAGACAGGGATCGCTATCCCTGCAATCCCTGTCTGGCCGGCGGCGGAAAATGCCTGGGCCGCTAATCCGAAGCCGGTGTAACGACTGGCAATTCCGGATGCTCTTGCGCCAGGCCGTACTCGTTACTACCGAGATGCAGGCGGTACCCGGCGGGCCCGGCGACCGGCAGGTAGTAGTTCAGTGTAATGTCGACAGCTTCACCAGGGGCCAGCGCCTGCCAGGCTGGCAAGCTGAAACCGACACGGTGAAAGGTTGCGTCCAACCCGCCGATGTTATTGCCCGCTGCGTTACTGCCATCTTCAAGTACCGTCAGACCGGCGCCACTCTGGTCGGAGATGGTGCTTGAGGTCGAGGTCGGCATGTTGAAGCTGACGCCTGTGCCGCCCGGTATTTCGACATCGGTGTGGTTGGTCAGCGTCAGTGTCGGGTTGATCGGGTAGTTGTTATCGCCTACTTTAAAGCCACTGATCTCAACGGTGACGTCGATGGCCTCGCTCGGGGGTGCCAGGTTACCGGCCTGTTCGGTATCGTAATCATCGGCACCGGCGAAAGCGTTGTAGGCGATGTCCGTCAGGGTCGTACCCATGTAGTACTCGCCGTTATCGCCCCGCTCCGGATGCCAGCCGTAGTCACCCGCCAGCTCCCAGAACATGATGCCGCCAATGCCCTGATCGATAACGTACTGCACCTTGGCGTTCATGGATTGATCGTCTTCGGTACTGAGAAAGACCCGAGTGTCTGGATTCCATAACCAGGGGGCTTCGGCCAGGCTATCGTAGTGGCGCTCATAGTTGCCGCTCAGGTTCATCTGCGGATCAAACCCGTAATCACTGAGGTAACGGCCAACGATGCCTGCTTCCAGGTTTTTGGCGTGCCACATGGGGTTGGAGCCGGCCCCCAGTTCGTTGCCCTGTTCGTCTTTGTCGTGCCAGAGGTTATCGATGCCGGTCGCGCCATAACCGCAGGGGCTATTGACGCCCGTGCCGGTAGGGCAGCCGGTCTGGTCAGGCAGTTCGGCCGTGCCCCACAAGCCATGGGTGCCACCCTGAACGTTCTGAAAGCCCCGGGTGTAATAGGGAACGCCAATGTTGATGCGCCCGGCACTCATGGCACCCCGAAAATACGCCATCGCCCAGTCGGTATTGAGGTAGCCAATACCGCCATACTGTGCGGTGCCATAAACGTTGGCGGCGGCGAGTTCTGCGTCTTCACCGGTGTCGTACAGCGCTGCATTGTGGCCAACGTATTCGTTCCAGGCACCGTGCAGGTCGTAGGTCATGATGTTGACGTAGTCGAGGAAGGGGGTGACGTCGAAGTCTTCCATACCGCGCAGCAGGTAGCCTGAGCTGGGGGCGGCAATGGTCAGCAGGTAATGCTGGCCGTCTTCAGCGCTGGCCTGGTCCAGTTTTTCACGCAGGGTTTTCATCAGCACCTGATAGGAGCGCCACAAGTCACCACGCAGACTATCGGCGTAATCAAAATCCAGCGGGTTGCCGGCACCATTCATGGAGGTTGGGTATTCGTAGTCGATATCGACACCGTCGAAACCATAGCTACGGATAAAATCGACCGCTGAGTTGGCGAAGGTCTCAATGCCTTCGTAGTTGACACTGCCGTCGGCGTTGGTGGTCATGGTGTAGAAACCGCCGTTGTCGACGCGCTGACCGGTGCTGTCGAAATACCCACCGGTTTCGGCCCAGCCGCCAACCGAAATCAGCGTTTTAACGTGCGGGTACTGCGCCTTGTATTGATTCAGCAAGTTGAAGTGACCCTGGTAGCCCAGGCTCGGGTCCATCTCCGCGCCAGCCACGTCGGGCCAGGTCAGGCCGGTGGCCGGGTTGTTCGGGTCGCTGGTGTCGCCAACCGACAGTTCATTCTGGTCGTTGATGTGTGCGAAGGCATAATTGATGTGGGTAAGCTTCTGCCAGGGAATGTCACTGGCAAGATAGGCTGGCTGGCCGTTCTTGCCCGTGCGCCAGGAGGTGAAGTAACCGATTATCCGACGCTGGTGAGTGTCGCCCAACGCTTCGCGGCCGCTGTCATCATAAACCGTGCAATAAGGCACTTCGACGCCCGCTGTCTGGTACAGCCCTTCGGGCCGGCAACCACGGGCTATCGGGTCTTCACCGATGCTGAGCCTGACCGCTGTGCTGTCGGTAGTGGCGCCAGCATCGTCGGTAGCACGGGCAAAAACACTAACGTTGCCCGCTTCGGCTACCCAGTCGAACCGATAAGGGGCACTGTTATCAATACCGACAGGTGTGCCGTCGACAAAGAACTCCACGCCGGTGACAACACCATCACTGTCGCTCGCCTCTGCGGTAAAATTAATGGTATCGCCAGGCTGAATATCGTCACTGGCTGCAGGGCTCGTCAGGCTGACGCTGGGTGGCTGATTCTGATCGGTGGTTTCACAGCTGCCCAGCACCGTCCATTCCTGGTACTGATCGCTGTGGTCGGCCGGGTTCTGGTTTTGCGTCCACCAGTTGGCTTGATAGGCGATGTCATCATAGTGCACCTGGTCTCCGCCACTGAAGGCCGTGGCGGCATCCCAGTCGGGCAGGCCGCTGCAATCGTAAGCCGCTGCCGAGCCAGCCAGCACCAGGCCGCCCAGCAACGCGCTCAGGGTAGTATGAGTTTTCATGAGTGATCCATTTGCCGTTGTTTGGTGAAAAGAGGTGGAAGCCCTCACCATGGCGGCAAGGGCTTCAGGAAGAGTGAAAGACGTTACTGGCCCGGATGCCCCAGCCCTGAATTCATGGAATTCAGCAGGTGGCCGTTGTCCGCATCGATTTCCCAGGCAAAGAGACCACCCAGGTTGTTCTGCAGGACATAGTTACCCTTGGCCTCAACGGAGCGCTGGGTATCGAAGGTCAGCAGTTTTCCGTCGGCATAGTTCCAGGCGTAACTGCCCTGGGCAATGTCATCCCAGAAAACCTGGTAGCCGTTAATTCCGGAACCAGACGGGCCGCCCATCACCTCGGCTTCAATTTCCTTGTAATCCTGAATGCCCGCTTCCCAGCTGCCTTCAATGGCACTGCCACCGGTGCCTGTGAAGGGGTAATCGGGCTGGCCACCGCTGACGCCTTTCCAGCCGCGACCGTACATGGCAACGCCCAGGCTCAGCTTCTGCGGCGGCACATTTTCACTGAGCATGTACTGCACAGCTTCGTGGGCGCTGAAGCCTTGCATGGCGGCATCGGGTGCCGGGTACAGGCCGGTCTGGTGGCCCAGCACGTTATTCCAGGCACCGTAGTAGTCGTAGGTCATCAGGTTGATGTGATCCATCACCTGGGCGGCATCTGCCCAGCCGTCGCCGACGGCCTGTAATTTCTCGACACCACCGCTCATGGCCGCAGTCAGTTGATACTGACGGCCCGTTTCGACTTCCAGCTCATCCAGTGCGACGCGCAATTCCTGCATCAGGGTCACGAAACCCTGGCCGTCTGCGGGGCTGCCAAGGGCGGGGTTGGCGCCACCGCCACCGGGAAATTCCCAGTCGATGTCGATGCCATCGAAGAAGTCATACTGGCGAATGAAGCCGATCATCGACTCAATAAAGATGGCGCGCGCGGCCGGGTCTGTGCCGATATCATAGAGCGGATCCGACAGCGTCCAGCCGCCAACGGAGGGCAGGATGGTGATATCGGGGTGTGCCTGTTTCAGACGGTACAGCTGAGCAAAGGTACCGCGAACCGGCTGGTCCCAACGGTCATTCGGATAGGACTTTTCCAGCGCGGCAAACTTGTCGTGCACCACCACTTCGTAATCCTGCTTGCCACTGCACTGGCTCTGCAGCGCGCTGTAACCACTCGGGTTGGCGTCGGCCAACGACTGGTTCGGCCCGCAAATCGGGATAAAGCCGTAATAGAGATGCGTGATGTTTTCAGCCGGAATATCCGCTGGCTGAAAATCACGACCGTAAATGCCCCATTCGACAAAATAGGCGCCCACCTGCTTGCCACTTGCCTGGGTGTCATAGGGTTGGTTGTTTTGCTTCAGCGGGTGCGGCCAGCCAGTCATGTCGAGGTCGGCCGGGTCCCAGCTGCCAGGGTCATCATCGTCATCGCCGCTGCCGGCAACGGTAACCGTGGTCGCGCCACTGGTGGTGCACCCACTGTCATTGCACAACTCCACCATCAGCTCGTGACTGCCAGCGGCCAGGTCTACGGTACAGCTGGCGTTCTGCGGGTTCGGGTCATTGCGGGTAAGACTGCTCTGGCAAATTGGATTGCCGTTATCAGACAGTGTCCAGGAAGAACCGTTTTCACCCCACCAGACATTCCAGGCAATGTTGGTGTTACTGCCATCGTCGAGGCTGGCTGGCAACCAGCTAAGGTTGGGTTGTGCAGGCGCAGCCATCAGACCGGTGCTCAATAGGGCCGTGCTCAAGCCCAGTAAGACTCGTTGATGCTTCATAATATGAACCTTCCTTTTGTTATTTTTCGGTTGGCCAAGTGATCTCAGCTCACTTAATACTTATACAACCAATCTAATACCTTTAGAGATTGGATGGTCAAAATATAGCCACCAACCGGGGTGGTTCGAAAAATAAACCATCGAATTTTGCTGACCAATTCACACTTTTGGCCAATAAACAGCGGTATTTACACCTTCGATCACCAGACAATACCGTTTCGCTCTAGAAATAATACCAATTTAGGCCCTTAAAACGGTGAATTTCATTGGGTCAGAGAAATCCCAGGCTCGTTCTTAAGGTTTTCCGCCTAGGGAGTCGCAGGCCAGACGGCCGGTAAAAAGAACAATCTGCAGGATGATTTTTCAGAGCTTTGAGGAACGCAGGAAGAGAGGCGGGGTACTGGCTACGACAGTGGAATAACAGGAATACCAGGGTTTACCCCTCGCAATAAAACTCATAGAACCGCTTCAATTCACGAGGGCTACGCAGGTGATGTATTGAAACTCCGCTCTCCTGCCGGGCCAGTAACGAGCGTAAATAAGGGCGGGTCGTGCGGTGAATATGCCAAATAATCCTGAGCATGGGGATCAGTTTTGCCAGCGGCTGACAACCCTCTGCCCAACCGGCTGGTGTCACAAACGCCGATTTCACACCGCGTTTGATGGCCCACCAAAAATGCACGGCGATTGGAAAATCGAGGTAAACAATGGCATCGGAGCGCGCAAACCGGTCGGCTATGGTTGAGTCATAGCCAACCCCCTCGATGATCCAGGATTCCCCGGCCACCAGGTCATCATGCGCTTGCTGAAACGCCTCTTCAGAAACCGCCTGCCAATCGGGCTGCCAGATCACCTGGTCCAGATGATGGACGGGCAGGCCAGTGCGCCTGCCAAGCGCCAGAGCCAGGGTCGACTTCCCGGCACCGCCATTTCCGATGATGGTGACTTTATTCATAACGCCTTGTATCCATTCCCTGCCCGTAACTGACCCTGAAGGGCAGACATGGGGCCCGGACCACATATAAACAACAGGCGTTGTTTGGACCGGTCAGTCCAACCGAATGAAATGCTCACGGTAGTGCTTCAATTCACCGATGGACTCCAGAATATCATCCAGTGCACGGTGGCTACCCTTCTTCTGAAAGCCATCCAACACCTCGGGGCGCCAGCGGCGGGCCAGTTCTTTCAGAGTGGAGACATCGATATTACGGTAGTGGCAGAACGCATCGAGATGCGGCATGTAACGCACCAGAAACCGCCGGTCCTGCCAGATTGAGTTGCCGCACAGCGGCGACGCACCCGGCTCCACCCACTCTTTCAAGAACGCCAGCGTTTCCGCCTCGGCATCGGCATCCGACAATTTGCTGTCTTTCACCCGCTGCGTCAGACCGGATTCGCCGTGGTGCGTGGTGCACCACTCGTCCATAGCATCGAGCGCTTCATCGCTCTGGTGAACCACCAGGTTCGGGCCTTCGGCGATGACATTCAGGTCTTTATCGGTCACCACGGTAGCGATCTCGATAATGCGGTCGGTATCCGGGTTCAGACCGGTCATTTCCAGGTCAACCCAGATCAGGTTCGATTTTTTATCCATCTCAAATAGCCTTTTGTGCCCCCCGGGAGGGGTTTAGGGAGTAGAATGTGGCTAAAGTGTAACTTAACTGAAAGCTCTGCGTTTGCTAAGAGCTAGCGCCGGGTGCCAGGGGTGCTCCTGCAGGGGTATCTGAGGCATGGATGCCGAAGCTAAGCCTACATGGATGTATTCACGGCGCCCCTGCAGGAGTATCCCTGGCACCCGGTGCGGGTTCAAGCCGATAAAGACTATTTGAACTCCACATCTTGATTAACCACAGAGAAGCACCGTCGATTTATGAGTAAACGCAAGCTGACCCGTCAGCAACAGCACCGAATACAAAAAGTTCAGGACGAACGACTGGCTCGTGCCCAGAAAAAGGCCGACAAAATCGAATCCCAACTGGAAGGCGGTGAACTGGGCGAAGCGCGGCGCGGGCTCATAATCGCGCACTACGGTATAACCACTGAGGTGGAGGCCGAAGATGGCACCACAGTACGCTGCCATAAGCGTAGCAACCTGCCCCCTCTGGTGACCGGCGACCAGGTCATCTGGCAGCCAGACCCGCAGGAGGGCGGCGTGATCGTCGCCACCGAAGAACGACGCACCCTGCTCAGCCGGCCCGATTCACGCGGCCAGCTGCGGCCGGTAGCGTCCAACATCGACCGGATCATCATCGTCGCCGCCCCCACGCCGCGTACTCCGGCCAACCTGATCGACCGCTACCTGGTCGCCGCCGCCCACGATGAGATTCACCCCATTATCCTGCTGAACAAATCCGACCAGATCGATCAGGCGCCAGACATGGTGCGGGAAATGGAAGAATACCGGGAACTCGGCTACGAGACCCACGCCGTCTCAGCCCAGACCGAAGAAGGCATGCAGGCCATTCGCGCCCTGGTGGCTGAAGGCAACTCAGTCTTCGTAGGTCAGTCCGGTGTGGGCAAATCGTCCATCATCGCCGCCCTGCTGCCCGATGAAGTAATTCGCGTGGGTGCCATTTCCGAAGCCACCGGCAAGGGCAAGCACACCACCACAACGGCGGCGCTGTACCACATTCCCGGCGCAGGCAACCTGATCGACAGCCCCGGCATTCGAGAATTCGGACTCTGGCACGTTGAAACCGACAGCCTGTTCCAGGGCTTTCCGGAGCTCGACGATGCGGCCGGGCGATGCAAATTCCGTGACTGCGCGCACGAAACCGAACCAGGTTGCGCAGTACGGGCCGCGGTGGAATCCGGTAAACTGCTACCCAGACGCTACCACAGCTTTCTGTCGATACGGGACTCACTGAACGAAGTATCGATGCGAAAATAACCATCGTTTGCCAAGCGGGGAGCCAACCATGACCGAGCGCAGTGATACCGGCGTAATTCGCCTCAGCAGCCTGGACGACTTCATAGAACACAGTGTCGAGCTGATCAACCAGACCGGACGAGAACTGACCGTACTGAGCACCGACCTCGACCGCGACTGGCTGGGCAGCGACGCCATCACCGATGCGCTGCGTCAATTTGCCATCCGCAACCGGCGCAGCAAGGTTCGTATTCTGGTAACTGAAACCAGCCCGATCGTGCAAGGCCGTCATGCCTGGCTCGACCTGATCAAACGGCTATCGCGCATTGAGATTCGGGTCATAAAACCCGAGATTCTCGACACCGAACCGATGAAAGGCACCTTTTTGCTCAGCGACAGAAGTGGCCTGGTGTACCGGAATTCCGAGACCGGCTATGAGGGCTTTACCCACTACGACGACCGGGCCACGGTCCGCCAGCAGCTCGAGGTGTTCGAGCAGTACTGGCGTTACAGCCAGGAGTCTCCCGAATTCCGACACCTGGCTTTGTAAAACAGGTTCGGCGGTCATATCTGTGAAGCAACATCGCCCTGGCGCATTCCAGGCCCTACGGTGGCTGTCGCCCTCAAATCCGCTAAACTGCCGGTATGCCCTCTAATGAAGTGCTGAGCGAATGGAGCAGACCATGAACATCGCCCGTATACCGGGTTCATTCGACTTGATGCCCTCTGGCTACCTGGTCACCGACAATGAACGCTCCATACTGTATGCCAACCGCTACGCCTTAACTCATTTGGGCTATGACGACCTGAGCGGTACTCCGCTGTTCGACATCTTCACACTGGCATCCTGCATTCTGTTTGAAAGCTATATTGCACCGTTGCTTCTCAAAGAAGGGGCGTGCGATGAAATTCAGCTGACGCTAAAAGCCATTGATGGCAGCAAGCGTTCTGTGGTCACCAATATTCGCCGGGATGAAGCAGACAACAACCGGGTGCACTGGACCTTCATCAACGCCTCACAGCGCGACAAACTATTCCAGGAGTTGATCGATGCCCGCAACCTGCTCGAAGAAAAAACCCGGTTTCTTGAAGCGCGAACCGTCACTGATGATGTGACCGGTCTGCCCAACCGCTTATCGGTGACCCAGTACTTAACCGAACGCATGAGCAACCCCGCACTGGTGCAAAGCCAGTTTGTAGTACTGTTTATTGACCTCGACGGCTTTAAGTCGATCAACGACACCTACGGCCATGAGATAGGCGACCAGTTTCTCAAAGCCGTTGGCCAGAGGCTCGCCCGAAGTTTACGCGCAACGGACCTGGTGGCTCGTTATGGCGGTGATGAGTACGTAGTTTTGCTTCAGCAAACCGACAATGAAGCGAAAACCAACACCCTGATGATTCAGCGCATCGTCAACCAGTTAAACACGCCCTTTCAGATCAACGGCCAATCCCTGTCGGTTTCGGCCAGCGCCGGCGCCACCCGCTACCCGCAACGGGATAGTGTTGAGCCCGAGCAACTGATTCGACAGGCTGACCAGGCCATGTACGAAGCCAAACTGGCGGGAAAGAACCAGATTCGCTGGTTCGACCCCGATTGGGAAAACTCCCAGAGAACTCAACACGAACTGACCGCCCAGATTCGACAGGGCATAGAACTCAACCAGTTTTTGCTGCATTACCAGCCGAAAATAAACCTTAAGTCAGGCACCGTCATCGGGCTGGAAGCGCTGATTCGCTGGCAACACCCCAATCGGGGCTTGCTGATGCCAGGCGACTTTCTAATGCACATTGAGAACCAGCAAATCGAACTGGAACTGGGCGACTGGGTTATCGACACGGCACTAAAGCAAGCCACCCAATGGCACCAGTGTGGGTTACCGCTGCCAGTCAGCGTGAACGTTTCCGGTTTTCAATTAATGGACCCGCAATTTCTGGAACGGCTCACGGCACTCCTGTATCGCTACCCTGACCTGCCCCGGCAGCATTTTGAACTTGAACTGCTCGAAACCTGCGCAATTGATGACAGCATGAACATCGCCAACGTCATCGCCTCATGCCGACGCATGGGTTTACTGGTGTCTCTGGACGACTTTGGCACCGGCTATTCGACGCTGTCTCACCTCAAAGACCTGTCCGTCGATATACTCAAGATCGACAGGAGCTTCGTGCAGGATATGTTAACCAACCCGAGTAACATTGCCATCATCAAAGGCATTATTGGCTTTGCCAAAGCCTTCGATTGCAAAGCCATCGCCGAGGGGATTGAAAGCGCCGATCAGCAAGCGGCCTTACTTCAACTGGGCTGCCAGACCGGCCAGGGGTACCACATCGCCAGGCCCATGCCCGGAGAATCGATCGAACCCTGGCTGACGGGCAGGCCTACCCCGACGAAACCCTAAAAAACTCGCTCTGGCCGGATCAGGAAGTACAAATGGACGATGTTTTCATCAGACAACGCAACAACGTTAAAGTCTTCGGAAATGGTGAACGGGTATTGATGTTTGCACACGGTTTCGGGTGCGACCAGACCATGTGGCGCTTTGTGACCGACACGATGCAGCGCGATTACCGCATCGTCACTTTCGACTATGTCGGCTCTGGTGAATCAGACTTGTCGGCGTTCAATTCAACCCGCTACGCCACGCTGGAAGGCTACGCCGACGATATTACCGATATTCTGGAAGCCCTGAACCTTACCGGTGTCACCCTGATCGGGCATTCGGTCAGCTCCGTCATTGGCATGCTGGCGGCCATCAAGGCGCCAGAGCGTGTCAGCCAGCTCGTCATGGTATGCCCGTCGCCCTATTACCTGAATGACCCGCCAGACTACGAAGGTGGCTTTGAACGGGATGATCTGGAAGAACTCATCGACTTGATGGACAAAAACTACATAGGCTGGGCCAACTACCTGGCGCCCCTGGTGATGGGTGGCCGCGCCGGTCCCCAGTTCGTTCACGAGCTCTCCGGCAGTTTTTGCTCCACCGACCCGCTGGTGGCCAAAACCTTTGCCAAAGCCACCTTTTTTTCAGACTATCGGAGTGTATTGCCGAATTGCACAATCCCGACTCTGGTACTGCAAAGCCGGATCGATTCTCTGGCGTCGGTAAAGGTAGGCCAATACGTCACCGACCACCTGCCCAACGGCCAACTCAAAATACTGGATACCGAAGGCCATTGCATTCATATGACAGACCACAACCAGGTCGAAACGGAAATACGGGCCTTTGCCTCGGCCCGTTAAATCCTGCAAACCGCTTTAGTTAGCCGCCTCACGGCTCACCCGGTTTGAATAGCGCACCGGGTTTTCCAGCTGCCAGACAGACTCCTGTTCTGGCAATGGCATCACAAAGCGTTTCAACTGCGGTGTCGCCCGGCACATATCCGGCTGGGTTCGCACCACTTCCACTTCATCGCCCTTCACTCTAAGCAGCAAGTGGTTCTCTTGCGTGCAACCATTCGACATCACCGAGAACTCGAGGCCCTCTTCGGTAATGGCCGGGTTAAACACCACCTCCGGGGGCTCGGACGCAAAGGGGTTGGAAGAGCAGGCCGCCAGGCCCAGTGTTGAAAGCAGAACCAGGGCCAAAGGGCCTTTTCGGGTTCTACGAAACACTACCAGAGGCGCTGCAAGCAACAGCCACCAGGAAGAGAAGGCGCCGCCTCCGCCTGAGAAGCGAGTTGAAGTAGAAGTGGGTTTCACGACCACGGCATCAAACTTAAGCTCATAGGTTTTATCATTGATATCAAAAAACACGTCACCTTTATAAGTACCAGCAGCATTGAAAACAGCATTAAAGCTGACACTGCAGCTTTGGCCATTCTCAAGGGCAGACCCACATAGATTCGAGGCTACAGAAAATCCAGCGGGCAAATCGTTGTAGTTAAAAGGGGACAAATCTATTCGTGAACCAGAGTTATTGGTTATCGACCAGCCAACCGTCCTGTTCATCGAATTTTCGGACCGGCCAAAACTAACATTCCAGTCAAAATCTATTGATTCGAGCCAATAGGCTTTTACATTGTCAATCCAGTACATCAAACCATAAACATCGGCATATACACCGTATGTTTCCGCACAAGACAGCCCAAAACTCACTATCCCGTACTGAATAAAATCGGAGCCATTATTCTGAAACAATGGTCCACCGCTATCTCCCTGGCACGAATCTTTTCTAGCCCCCACATTATCTACGCCATTTACATAGCCAGCACACACCATTATCTCGTCATCATAGTTGGAATATTTGCTAGAACAGGCTGAGGCAGTGACGGCGGGGATATCTAGTTTTAATAGATCTCTTGAGGCTTTGAAAGTATTTGTGCTGTAAGTTGTATCACCTAATCCTATTACAGTTACATCATCTCCAGAAAATGAGAGATTCGGATAGTTATTAATTTGCGGCAACGTCACCGCTTCTACGACACCAGGGCCTGGTATTTCAGCCAGTCGAATAAGCGCGATATCATTGGCAAAGGTGCCCGGATCGTATTTCTTGTGAAATAAAATTTCACGACCCTGGTCAGAAACATTTATGTCGTATAATTCATCATTAAATTCTGGGAAAAGGGCTGTATATACTTCATCAGAAATAGGGGCAGTTTCCGACACGGAACATTGACTTGTATCACATGTTTCATACCCCATCTTGTTTCCAGGGTCGCCAAGCCAAATTTTATATTCAAAATCTCCAAGGCAGTGAGCAGCTGTCAATACCAGCCCGTCTCCTATGTAACTGGCCCCACAAGCGGGCTCCCAAAGAAACTCATTATCTCCGTCACCCCATTCGTATTTGACCATCAATATCGCAAAGAAATCCCCCTCTGCCCCTGTAGCAGGTGTTCCACCAATAATCCTAGGCTGAATTTCCTCCGCCCAGGCCATGCTCCCAGCCCCAATCAATACCAGCCAGACTAAGACCGCTTTCACACCGCTACGCACATCCCTACTCCCACAAGACAGTCCGCTTAGAATAATCCAATCCAGACTATCCAGCCATGCCAATACTCCTAAAAAGCGAACCGGTCGGCAGGAAACAGACGCCTTGCATTCACCGCTGCCCCCCGGACAGATCTTTCCACCCACTTGGGTTAGCCAGTCTGCTTCCGGCGGGCTATCATTCTACCAATGGTACGTTTGTTGTTCGTGCCACTAAGGTTCACTTTACCAGCAAAGGGACGGCACATCGTCATGAAGCCCGATAATGCCTCTACGTCACTCGCCGCTCTGATCCCCACCCTCAAGCAGTTGTTTGAAGGCAGTGGCACCATGGTGTACCTCTACGATGAGGCAGATACCCTGGTTTACGCCAACGCCAACTTCTATGAACGGACCGCCCTGCCCGCTGGCTCGCTCCCGCACTGGCGCGACCTGATGCGGGAAAATCACCGTTCGAACAAGGGCTTGCTGATCGAAACGGACGACATCGAAGACTGGCTGGCCAACGCCGAGCAACGGCGCAGAAGCGTTCCCTACCGCCAGTTTGAGATCGATACCGTCGATGGCCACTGGATTCTGATGTCGGAAACGGTGATCCCGAATGTGGGTATTCTGGGTGTGGGCGTCGACATCACCCGGGCCAAGCACACCACCACCCTCCTCCAACACGAGTATCAGCAGGCCCTGGTAGAAGCCGAAACCGATGCGCTGACCCGAATGGGTAACCGGCGGGCGCTCGACCGACTGCGGCGTTTGCTCACACTGAATGGTCAAAACCGGGTAATTTCTGCACTGATGATCGATATCGACTGGTTCAAGCCCTACAACGATAGCCTGGGCCATTTGCAGGGCGATGAGTGCCTGCGCACCATTGCCGACGTTATTCGATCCGGTTTTCGTTCTGAAGAGGCCTATCCGCTGCGTATTGGTGGTGAGGAGTTCCTGATTCTGATGGTCGATGCCGACCTGCAGTCCGCCAGCCAGGTCGCCCGGCGCATTCTGCGCGACATTCGTGGCCGGGCCATCCCCCACCCGGCCACCGAGGTCGGCCATGTCACCCTGAGCATTGGGGTGGCATCGGGCACGGTGACCGATGATGACAGCATCTCAACCCTGCTGGATGAAGCCGATAAGGCCCTGTATCAGTCGAAACACGCCGGCAGAGACCAGGTGACCCTGGCCTCATGAGGCATTAGCGGAGCGCGTACGCCACCGCCCGTGCGGCATGAATCTGCGTGGTATCGTACAGCGGCACCGGTGTGTGGGCTTGCTGGATCAGCAGGCCGATCTCGGTACAGCCGAGTATCACACCCCGGGCACCCTGCGCGGCCAGATCATCCACCACCGCCAGATACTCGGCCCGGGAACGCTCGCTGATGACGCCCTGGCACAGTTCTTCGTAGATGATCCGGTGAATGCGGTCGCGCTGCGGTGCATTGGGTGTCAGCACCGCTATGCCTTTGGCTTCCAGCCGCTCCCGGTAAAACGCCTGCTCCATGGTAAAGCGGGTACCGAGCAGGCCTATGCGGTCGATGCCTGCATCCAGCAGCACCTGAGCGGTGGCATCGGCGATGTGCAGCAGGGGAATGCTAATGGCGGCTTCGATTTGTGGGGCGACCTTGTGCATGGTGTTGGTGCCTATCAGCAGCACCTCGGCGCCAGCTGATTCAACGGCCTGGGCAGCAGCCGACAGTATGCGCCCGGTTTCATCCCAGTTGCCCTGGTGTTGAAGGGCCTCGATCTCGGCAAAATCAACACTGTACAGCACCACTTTGGCCGAATGCAGGCCACCCAGGGCGGTTTTGACGTTTTCGTTCAACAGCCGGTAATAAGTCTGGGTCGATTCCCAGCTCATGCCGCCCAACAGTCCAATGGTTTTCATCCTCAGGCTCCCTTTCCTGCGTTAGTAGCGAGTTTTACAGTTGGCTAATGACCGGCCTTGGAAAAGACGTTAATGGTCACCACCCCGGCAATGATCAGCCCCATGCCCAGAAGGGCGGGGAAATCCAGTTTCTGACCATACAACAGCCACG
Organism: Saccharospirillum sp.; assembly: GCA_018402545.1. Taxonomy (GTDB): domain Bacteria; phylum Pseudomonadota; class Gammaproteobacteria; order Pseudomonadales; family Natronospirillaceae; genus Saccharospirillum. Next base: position 240,131 of record JAGYIL010000003.1, read on the forward strand.
ACGACACCGAGATCAACACGATGCCAAGTCCCGCCCAGATCGCGTAGGCAATGCCGACCGGTATGGTTCTGAGCGTCAGTGACAGAAAGTAAAACGCCAGCAGATAACCGGCAACAACGATCAGCGAGGGCCAAAGCCTCGAAAACCCCTCGCTGGATTTTAACGCAGAGGTGGCGACCACTTCCGCGACAATGGCGATACTCAGGAACACCCAGTTTTGCATAGATACCTCCGGTCAGTGAGCGGGCGATGGTAACCACTCACCCCGGAAAGAGACAGCCTTGAAGACTCTGGTTTCCTATGTAATAGGCCTGTGGCTCAGGCCGGAATAGCGGCAATCACCATCACTTCCACTTTCCACTCTGGCTTGGCCAGGTTACCGGTGACACAGGCACGCGCCGGGGTGCGGCCGGGCACAACCCAGGCATCCCAGGCTTCGTTCATTTCACTGAACTCGGCCATATCGGTGACCCAGATTGTGGCTGACAGGATGTGGGATTTGTCGGTACCGGCCTGGGCCAGCAACTGATCGATGCCTTGCAGAATCTGTTCGGTCTGGCCGCGCATGCCGGCGCTGGCATCCGGAGCGACCTGGCCTGCCAGGTAGACGGTATTGCCGTGGATAACGGCCTGGCTCATACGGTGGTTGCTGTCGATGTAACGATCGCTCATAAAATGCACTCTGTTGGTTGGGAAATTAGAGGTTGTTAAGAATTCAGCCCCGCCGAAAGCCTTGCAGGAAAGCTGCGAGATTATCACCGAGGCTGTCGGTTGGGTAGCCGCCTTCCTGAACTATGACTTTGGGTCCTTTGACCTGGGCCAGGCGCTGGCCAATGCGATAGAAATCTTCGGTTTCCAGCGTCATGCCCGCCAGGGGGTCATCTTTGTGGGCATCGAGCCCCAGCGCGATGACGATGGCCTGGGGTTTGAACGCCGACAACGCAGACAGCAAGCGCGACAGTGCCTGCAAAAACGCAATGCCATTGGCACCCAGGGGCAGCGGCACATTGCAGTTAAAGCCCTTGCCGTCACCTTCCCCCACTTCCGTCGCCGCGCCCCAGAAAAACGGGTAGAAATCGGCCGGGTCGACATGAACCGAGCCGGTCCACACATCGTTTCGCTCCCAGAATATGTCCTGGGTGCCATTACCATGGTGAAGGTCGACATCAATAATCGCCACGCGATCGTATTTCTCCCGCAAAACGGTTGCCGCCAGCGCGGTGTTATTCAGAAAGCAGAACCCCCCTGCCCGCTCTGGCCCGGCATGGTGACCCGGTGGCCGGCACAGGGCGTAGCTGACGTCCTCTCCCTGCACCACGGCGTCGGCTGCCGCCTGTGCAGTGGCGGCGCTGGCGATGATGCCGGTATAACTGCCCTCGTCCATCGGGCAGGCCATATCGTGCATGTGCCAGCCTGCCTGACCGATGATGTGCCGCGGGTAGACACTGGCATGGCCACAAGGGTGTACGTTGGGGGCAACCACGGCTGAAGCAGCGGGCAGTGTCCGCCAGCGTTCCACCACGGTTTCCAGAAAATCGAGATAACGGCCACTGTGAATACGCTTAAGCCGGTCGATCAACACGGTGTCGCGAGCCTGTGCGGGTAACAGCACCAGGCTCGCGCCTGCCGTTTCGATGGCTGCTTTCAATCGATCGGCGCGCAGCGGTTGCTCCGGTGACGGCGCAGGTTGACCGCGCAGAAAAAAATGTTTGGGCGCGTGTTCGCTTTGCGCTTCATGGTAATAGCATTTCACAATGCACCGCCTAATGGTTGTTGCCGAGGTGTTTTTGCAGGAAGTTTCGCGTGCGTTCCTGGTCCGGGTTACTGAACAGTTTATCCGGCGTGCACTCCTCTACAACCACACCGCCATCCATAAACAGGGCCCAGTCGGAAACATCACGCGCGAAACTCATTTCGTGGGTAACAATCAGCATGGTCATGTGCTCCTCGGCCAGGCTGCGCATTACCCGGTTTACCTCCTCGACCAGTTCCGGGTCGAGTGCCGAGGTGGCTTCGTCGAACAGCATGACCTTGGGTTTCATTGCCAGTGCCCGGGCAATGGCAACACGCTGCTTTTGCCCGCCGGATAACCAATTCGGAAATACATCGGCTTTTTCCGCAAGCCCCACCCGCTCCAGCTGCTCCATACCGAGTTCACGGGCGGTTTTCTTATCCATCCCTTTGAGCTTGCGCGGCGCCAGGGTCACGTTATCGATGGTCGACAAATGCGGGAACAGGTTAAAGTGCTGAAACACCATGCCCATGTTCTGGCGTATGTTATTGATGTGTCGCTCAAAGGCCAGGCCTTTCATATCCGGCCGGTTAACCTGAACGCCATCGAGCAGGATGGCGCCTTCATCAATCACCTCGAGGTGATTGACCGACCGCAAAAGGGTGCTCTTGCCGGAACCGGAAGGCCCGATGATGGAAATGATTTTGCCGCGGTTGACCGTCAGGTTAATGCCTTTCAATACTTCCAGGTCACCAAAGCGCTTGTGCACATTGCGCACTTCAACCATGGGTGTATCTGTCGATTGTTCAGTGCTCATAAAAAAGCTCCAGTTTCTTTTTTTATCGGGACATTTCAGCGACGGTAAGCGGTCCGCCGTTCCAGCCAGGCCTGCCCCAGTTCCATCAGAATATTGATCACGTAGTACATCAGCGCGATGACCATAAAGAACTCGAACGGCCGGAACGACACGCTGATCGCATACTGGGAGGCATACACCAGCTCAGCCACCCCAATGGCAGAAAGCACCGAGGTGTCCTTTACCATCAGAATCATGTTGTTGCCCAGTTGGGGAATGGAGCGAATAAACGCCTGGGGCACAATGATGTACAAAATGGTGTTCCAGTGCCCGAAGCCCAGCGACCGCGAAGCTTCATATTGACCGTCGGACACCGATTTGATGGTGGCAATGAAAATATCGGCGTTATACGCCATGTAGTGGAAGCCAAGGCCTAGAATACCAACCACTATGGCCGGAATCAGAATCCACTCGCCCAGACCAAAATACAGGAAGTAGAGCTGCAACAGCAGCGGCGTGGTCATGAACAGCCAGATAAAAAACCGCAACGGCCAGCTCACAACCTTTTTCGTATAAATCGAGATCACGGCAACCACCAGCCCACCAATAATGGACATCAGCGCGACGGCAATGGCCACCAGTGACCCTACACCAACGCCTTTCAACAGGGTCGGGAAGTAGGTAATTACGGGCGCAAAATCAAATACCATCTGACTGATCTCCTATTGAGTGGTGTATCGGGTGGCACGACGATAGGCCAGCTCGATAATGCCCATAACGGCATAGATGATAATGATGTACATCAGTGCACTGAGGGTGAAGATTTCCAGCGGTTTGTAAGTGGAACCGATCAGACGCTGTGCCTGGTAGGTCAGCTCAACCACGGAAATAATCGACACCAGCGAGGAATTCTTGATCAGCACAATGGCAAGCACCCCAACGGAGCGAATCATCAGGCTCGCCGCCTGCGGCAGCACAATCGACACCATGGTTTGCACCTTGCCGAAACCCAGAGACCGGGCCGCTTCACTCTGGCCTTTGTCGACCGACTCGATAGAGCCGCGAATTGCTTCGCTCATGTAGGCGCCAATATTGAACGCGCCAACAACGACACCGCAGGTTATTGGGTCCAGCCGCAAGCCAAGGCTCGGCCCGCCGTAGAACACCAGCAACAACTGAACGAAATAGGGTGTCCCTCGAATCACACTGATATAACCGCGGGCAAACCAGCGGATGGGTGCAAAGCGGAAGGTCTGTAAAAACACCAGCCCGCACGCCACAAAGAACCCGAAGAAAATGGCGCGGGAAGAGATATCGATCGTAACCCAGGCCGCCCTGATCAACAGGGGCGTCACCTCGACCATCAAGTCAAAGTCCATGGTCATACCTTTTTTGCTGTTTTCGGAGACTCAACGCTCAAACGGCGATGACCAGCGACGGGTGTCACGGGTATCTCTGAGGGGTAGTCCACAGCAGGGATGCTGCGGCCTAGGCCCGAGACGTCGGACCGCCATGGACGGATCTACGCCGACCCATCAGAGATACCCGTGACATCCGGCGCGGACCATTGCCTCATGGTAGACGCCATCGTCTAAAGCGTTGACCCAAGGACGAACTCATTGCAACGCGTGCAGAAAGCTCGCCCTTTTCAGCCCTTACTCAATATTGGCACCTTCGCCAATCCACTTGTCGACGATGTCCTGGTAAGTCCCGTCTTCCTTAATCTCGGCCAGGGCAACGTTCAGGGCTTCCATCAGCTCAGGTTTGTTTTTCTGAATGGAGATGGCTGCAGGCCAGCGTGGCAGTTCACCGACATCGACCATTTTGATTGCCGGTGCATTTTCCTGCATCGCGACCAATACGGGCACGTCATCGGCGATCATTACATCAATGCGGCCAGTGGTCAGGGCGTTCATCATGTCGGGCAGGCCCTGGAAGGTCTGGTTGCGCCATTCACCTGCGCCATTTTCGACTGCCCACTGGTTACCGGTTTCACCCAGAGTGGAACCGACGCGCTTGCCGGAAAAGTCATCAATGCTGCTGATGTCATCGGTGCTTTCCTGCACCCATACCGACAAGCCGGCACTGTAGTAGGAGTCGGTAAAATCAACCGCTTTCTGGCGCTCTTCAGTCACGCTCATGCTGCAAATACAGGCATCAAAGCGACCACCGGCCAGTGCGGCGATGATGCCGTTCCAGGGTGACGACTGAACTTCCACCTCAACGCCCATTTTTTCGGCCAGCGCTTTGGCGATGTCTACATCAAAGCCCACCAGTTCACCCTGAGTGTTCACGTAGCTGAACGGGGGGTAGGCACCGGAGTTGGCAACCTGAAAAACGTCGTCGCGAATTTCAGGCAGATCACGCGCCTGGGTTGGCATGGCCACCATCGCGGTTGCACCTATGATCACGGCTGCGGCCGCCAGAGTTTGTGGGAATGTTTTAGTAAGTGTCTTCATGTTTTTATTCCTGTTCAGACTTTATTAAAACAATGCATGCTTCTATGCATTGCCCCTCTTCACACTGGTCAATGACCGTACCTGTTGAGCCAGGATCGATCGTTGTAACCCATCCAGATTAATTATTGTGTTGGTGCTTACGGTTAATGCTGTGGTCACCTCCTGTCAAAACGTTATTAATGGTTTTGTAACGTGAACCCATGGCAACGCCATGCCGTTCAGACTCGTTCAATCAATAAGGCGATGCCCTGGCCACCACCAATACAGGCAGCGGCTACGCCATAGCGGCCTCTGGTAAGCTGCAGCGAGCGCGCCAGGGTACCGGCCAGTCGCACGCCAGTGGCACCCAGTGGGTGGCCAAGGGCCAGTGCGCCACCGTGTATGTTCAGTTTTTCGTCATCGATGCCCAGGGTTTGGCAGGCATACAGTGGTACAACGCTGAAGGCTTCGTTGATTTCCCAAAGATCAATATCATCGACGGTCAGGTGGTTTTGTTTCAGCAGCCGCTCGACCGCGGGTACAACACCCTGCCCCATCATTTCCGGCCTCGTGCCCCGATCCACGCACGCGAGTATCCGGGCCAGCGGTGTTAAACCGGTATCATTGAGCGTCGCTTCCGACATCAGCATGGCCAGCGACGCGCCACTGGTCAGCGGTGAACTGTTGCCTGCCGTGATGTTTCCATTATCGCTAAAGGCTGGCGACAACTGCGCCAGGGCTTCTGGCCGGGTATCGGGCCGAATGCAGGCATCCTGCGCGAAGGGTTCCGATGATGCGACGTTGATGGGCCGTATTTCGTCGCTGAAAAAACCGGCTTGCTGGGCGGCGTGTGCTCGCCGATGCGAGCGGCAGGCAAAGGCGTCCATCTGTTCTCTGGTAATGCCCGAAGCGGTCGCCAACTGCTCGGCGGTCAGGCCCATGTTCAGTGCGACCGCCATGTCATAGGTTTTGCCGTTATCACCCGGCATGGCGGGCACACCCAACACCCCTTCCTTGAACAAGGCAGGGCCCATGGGAACGCGCGTCATGTGTTCAAAACCGCCGGCCAGTGCAATCTCAGTAGCACCACATCCAATGGACATCATGCCAAAGCGCAGTGCCGTCAGGCTGGAACCGCATTGCTGGTCGATCATGCGGGTGGCCGCCTGGTCACCCAATCGGCTTTGCATCAGCGGGTAACGCCCGCCAAAACTCCACTGTTCTTTTACCGCCAGTGCACAGCCCAGACTCAGGTCATCGATACGTTCGGGCGCAATGCCGGTTTCCGCCAGACTGTGATTAATCAACTCGGCCATCAGCCGGTCTGCCGGCCAATTCTCAAAGGCATCGACACCAGTTTTTTTGGGGTGCGCCCGACTGAAGGCGGTGCGCTGGTAATGCGTCAAATAAACCGGTTTCATAGCGGCTCCAGTTGGCACCAGCGGCTGATAAACAGCACATAGGCTCGCAATACGTGACGGATGGACTCGATGTTGACGCACTCATCGACACCGTGAATATTTTTTGCGACCGGGCCGTAGCAGGTGCCGCCGGTTCGGTTGTAGAAATGAAAGGCGCGCAAGTCGGTGGTGGCGGTAGACCAGTAGGGTTCGGGGTCGGCGCCGGTCAGGCTGTGATGGCATTGCGACAACAGCTCAATACCCGGGTTACCGGTATCGACCAGGTGCCCCTCGGAGCGAAAACCATGAAATCTCAACACCGGCCGTTCTTCGGCGAACGCCGGGTCTTTGAGACAGGCCTGGTCGATGCAGTGGCTGACGCGTTGCATGATGTCGTTGGCGGTCATGCCCGGCGGGAAACCAATGCGGCCTTCCATTTCTGCAAACGCCGGCACGCTGGATGGCCAGTTGCCGCCAGCAATGGCGCCAATGTTGAGGTTGAAGGGATGATCGATGTCCCGGTACGGGCCCGTTCGATGCTGTTCGTTAAGGGCTGCTTCCAGGTCCTGAAGCCAGGGAATCAGCCGCTGGAGTTTTTCAATGGCGTTAATGCCCGACCTCGCGGCCTGCACGTGAACCGGCTTGCCGCGCACACCGAGTTTAAACCAGAGCACACCAACCTGGCCGGAATAGAGGGTTGGACCGAAGGGTTCGGGAATTAGCACAAAATCACCACCAAAGCCCTGGTGTAAACAGGCCAGCGCACCATTGCCCGAACACTCTTCTTCAACCACGGTTTGCACGGTGAGCGGCGAGGTCACTTGGTAGCCCGCTTGTTTAATGGCATGCACGGCGTAAATCATCGCCGCCACGCCGGCTTGCATGTCGCCGGCGCCACGTCCATACAGCCAGCCATCGTGTCGCCAGGGTTCATTGGGCGGCAATGTCCACATATCAAAGGGGTCGGCAGGAACGACATCCAGATGGCCATTAAACACCAGGGTTTTACCGGCTGCCTTGGGGTTCAGGCAGGAAACCAGGTTGTATTTGCTGTCGTGATCCCAGGGCACGGGCGCATAAAGCGGATGCTCTGCCAGCTCAGCCTTGTGCATACCAACACGGGTAACAGGCAGGCCAAGATCGGTCATCCGGTTCTCGACGCTGTTCAACACCGCCTGCTCCTGGCCCAGCACGGCGTAGGTTTTGACCATGTCTTCAATAAAGGCCAATACGTCCGGAAAGACGGCATCGGCACTGTTCAGCAGGTCGCTTTCGCGCTCTGTCAGGCTCATGCCGTGCCTCCTTCAGTGGCAAAGGTCAGCTCGGCTTCGGTTAGTGCCTGTAAATCGGCATCGCTGATTTCAACTAGTTTTTCGCGCACCACCAGCCCCTGGTCGGTCACGTCCATCACGGCCAGGTCTGATATGATTCGACTGACGCAGGCCTTGGCGGTCAGTGGTAAACGGCAGGTTTTCAGAATTTTCGGGTTGCCGTGCTTGTCGGTATGGGTGGTGAGCACGACAATGCGTTGGGTCTTCTGTGCCAGCTCCATGGCGCCGCCAATACCGGGTGAAAACTTGCCCGGAATTTTCCAGTTGGCGAGGTTGCCGTGCGCATCGACTTCGAAGGCACCAATCATGGTCAGATCCAGCCGGGCACGGCGGATCATCGCAAAAGAAACAGCGCTGTCGAACAGGCTGGCGCCTTCGCGCAGGGAAACGTATGCACCGGCCGCATCAATAAGAAAGGGATCCATCTGCTCCGGAGCCGCCTGTTTCCAGGCACCGAGAATGCCGTTCTCAGAATGAATTTGAACATCAAAGTCATCCGGCAGGTAATGCATGACCTGCGTCGGCAAACCAATGCCGAGATTAACGATACTGCCAGGTGTGATTTCCATCACTGCCCGGCTTAAAATGCGTTCAACGACGGACATGATGTTCCAGAATCCCATAGTCTGAGGTGAGTGACGCCAGCGGTACCACGCTGTCGACAAAAGCGCCCGGTGTATGCACCTGTTCCGGTATGAAACAGCCCGGCGCACCCAGATCCGGCGTCTCGACGATGACGTGGTTTGCGGCCATGGCCATCAGCGGGCTGAAGTTAATGGCCGAGCCCTGGTATACCAGGTTGCCCAGCCAGTCGGCGTGCGCGGCATGAAGCAAAGCAAAATCGGCCGACAGCGCCATTTCCACTTTGTAGGTTTTGCCCTGCCAGTCGAGCAGGTCTTCAGGCCGGGTAATCTCGGAGTCGATGCCGATGTCGGTCAAAAAACCAAAGCTTCCGGCACCGGCGGTACGGATTTTTTCGGCCAGCATGCCCTGGGGATGAAACTGCACCTCAACGTCACCCCGGTTCATACGGTCGATCACGCCTTTGTTCAAACCAATGTGCGTGGTGATCAGTTTTTTTACCTGGCCATTTTCGATCAACCGGCTCACGCCATGCCCGGCCTCATTGGCATCGTTCTTGATTAACGTGAGGTCTGTTTGCCCTTGCCGCACCAGTTCGCTGATCAGGCTGAAGGGCGTACCCGGGTTGCCAAACCCACCCACCATAATCACAGCCCCCGAAGGGATAGCCGCAATGGCGTTTTCCAGAGTGCGGTTCTTTTTCATAATCAGGCCGCCTGCTCGCGGACCAGCTGTTCAAAGTCAGCCAGGCTCTGGTCGAACAACGCTATGATGTCGTCGATGTCCGATGCGGTTACCGTTAACGGCGGGGTTATTAATACATGGTCTCCTTCAAGGCCATTGAGGCAGCGTCGCGGATAAACCAGCAAGCCGCGTGCTTTTGCCACCGCCGTGAGTTTGTCAAAGGCATTGAACGCAGCCGGGAAAGGGTGTTGGGTAGCTTTATCCTGCACCAGTTCAACACCCTGCAATAAGCCAATGCCGCGCACATTGCCAATGCAGGGGTATTTGCTGGCCAGTTGTTCGAGTTGCTGTCGCAAGTAAACACCCTGTTCAGCGGCATTGCTGACCAGGTTTTCGGACTTCATCACCTCAATCACCGCCTGGCCGGTGGCACAGGCCAGCGGGTTTCCGGCATAGGTATGGCCGTGCATAAAGCCACCACTTTGGCCGACCGAGTCGACCAGCTCCTGACGGGCCATCATTGCGGCGATGGGGTAATAGCCAGACCCGAGCCCTTTGGCCAATGCCAGAATATCCGGCGTCACGCCGTAATGCTGGTAGGCGAACCAGGCACCGGTGCGGCCCATACCACTGAGCACTTCATCCATGATCAACAGACAACCATACCGGTCGCACAGAGTGCGCAACCCTTCCATATACGACCGGGTCAGCATGCGACCGCCTGTGCTCGCGCCGCCCACCGGCTCTACAGCAATGGCAGCAATGGTGTCCGGCCCGGCGGCGAGCATGGCGCTTTCCGTTTGTGCAAGCACCGCTGCAATGTGTTCTTCCACACTGGCTTCCCGGTAACGATAGAGGTCTGGCGAGGGCACCTTGACCGAGCCAATGGTGATAGAACGATATGGCGCTTCCAGAGGTTCGTACCCGGTAAGCCCCAATGCGCCCATGGTGCTGCCGTGATACGAGGGGCGTAGCGATACGAACTTGCTGCGCTCGGGTTGACCCTCGGCCACGAAATACTGAATCGCGAGTTTGATCGCGCTCTCAACCGCCTCTGAACCGCTGCCGACAAAAAAGACCTTCTGCAGATCGCCGTCCGTCAGTTCCACCATAGAGCTGGCGAGATCGAGCGCGACCTGGCTTTCAAATTGGGTACGGTAACTGAAGGCGATCTTGTCGAGCTGAGCGACCATGGCGCGTTTTACGGTGGGGTGATTGTGACCAATGTTGCAGGTGATGGCGCCGGAGCAGCCATCGATGTAACGACGCCCCGTGGTATCCCAGATATAAATGCCGTCGGCGTGGCTGACCAGCGGCATGTCGTTGCTGGTCAGATAAAACAAAGCGTTGCTGGACATTGAGTCGATGTTCCTTCTGCACAAAGCGGTGTTTTTTTGAACGATTCCGCATTATAGGAACAGCTAAAAATTTATTTCAACGCATAATGTTTTTTCATTATTTGATGACTTATACTCATATTTTAGCCCCTGAAAAGCCCGTAAGGTCCGCTGCCATGAGTGACATCAACCTTAACTCTTTGAAATCGCTGCTCATTTTCAAGACGCTGTATGAAACCGGCACCGCTACACGCACGGCAAAAGATCTGGGCATTACCCAGTCGGGCGTCAGCCGGTCCCTGGCACAGCTGGAAGAAAATATTGGCATTGCCTTGTTCATGCGGCACAAAAAGCGGCTCATTGCCCTGCCCGAAGCCGATGAACTGTACGGTGAAATACTGGGGCTATTGAGCAACCTGGAAAACATGAAGCACAGCATTGTGGCATTGCGTGAGTTTGGCGCCTCGCGCATCCGCATTGCCTGCGCACCGGCTCTGGGTTTTGCCTATGTGCCCAAAACCATCGCCCGGATTCTCAGCGACAACCCCAAATACAGCGTTTATCTGGATATCATGCCAAGCCCTGAAGTCGTGCGTGCGGTAGAAGCTGGGTACTTCGATGTTGGCTTCGTTACCCTGCCGGTGACCAGCCAGGCGCTGATTGTCGACGAGTTGATTTCAACCGAAGCCGTCTGCCTGATGCCCAGAAACCATAGCCTGGCCAAAGCCAAAGTGATCACCACTGAAGACCTGAAAGGACAACATCTGGTCATCCCGAACCAACCTAATCTAGCAGCTGACCAACTGCTTTTGCATTTATCGGAAAACAACATTCGCATCGCAGGTAAAACCGAAGCCAACATCGCCTCCATTTGCTCGCTGGTCGCCAATGGCGTCGGCATCACCCTCATAAACCCCATTACCGCCTACGATCACCAGGCAACGCGTGATGACCTACTTATCAAACCCTTCAAGCCTGCGTTTCATTATCGTTTTGGGATGGTCTATAAACAGAACTGGGCGAATAACCGATTAATCAGTTTGCTAAAAGAAATGTTGCCAGAGTTACCGGAGCACCTGATGGCCGAGCAACTGAAAGACTGACCAGAATCAGCTCAGGGCGACCGGTTATGACAATTGGTTAAAGCGTTACTCGGATACCCACCACCGATCATCGCTGAACACTAGATCGACTCTAGCCTTATCACTCCAGTTCGGGATCGTAAAATGCCCCCGGTTACCACTGACCTCAACCACGACCTCTACCTTTTTTGGTATGGAAGGCATTCTGGATAGTTCCTCTTCTAAACTCTGCAACTCACTTCTGTCTTCCGGAAGTACATGCTGAAAAGCCTTTTCAAACTCGCTCTTCTGAACGTAACCCATAAAAGCCCTAGCAACATTGTCAGGGTTAGTTGTATCTGCCGAACAAACCAAAACCAATAACAGAGGAGCCATCCCAACTATCTGTCTACATTTCACTGCATTTTCCTTTTGATTAATTTAGTCAGTATTCTAATAAAACCAATCTGAATACTCACATGCACCTTGTTTAATGGTCAATGGCTTATGCGCCATGAGTAACACTACTGTTTGATTCCAACTGGTGCTTGCAGCCTGACGATGACTCTCAATAAACTGCCCGTTTCAATGGTGTTTGTCAGATCACACCGACTCGAAGACCTACCCTTCTCTGTCGATGTAGACCTATGGGCATAAAAAAGCCCCGATCATCTTTCAATGATCGGGGCTTTTTCATGTTTGGTAACAGTGGTCCGACACATCGGGGCTAGACCGACCGGGCCAGCGAACTGGACGGCACGTGCCGGTTCGAGTCCGGCTGTTGAACCGGAGGCACAAAAAAGCCCCAACCATTCTTAATGATCAGGGCTTTTTTAATATTTGGTACCAGAGGCTGGACCGACCGGGCCAGCGCACTGGACGGCAAGTGCCGGTTCGAGTCCGGCTACTGAACCGGAGGCACAAAAAAGCCCCAACCACCTTTCGATGATCAGGGCATTTCAGAATTTGGTACCAGAGGCCGGACTCGAACCGGCACAGTGTTGCCACCGGGGGATTTTGAATCCCCTGCGTCTACCAATTTCGCCACTCTGGCTGAGTGGGAGGCATTCTAGCGAAAATTCCTTTCGCGTCAATGGTTTGAAGCGATGTTTCTGCGCTATTCGCCCGTCGCTGCCGCTTTCCGGGCTAGTATTCAGGCCGGCCGCAGGCGCCAGTTAATGGTTTCACCCGCGTAGAACGGCACAATGGCTTCACCGTGGCCCAGGGTAATGCGTTCCGGCACCGTCCAGCTTTCACGAACCAGGCGCACCGTGCCTTCGTTGCGTGGCAGGCCGTAGAAATCGGGCCCATGTTCGCTGGCGAAGCCTTCCAGTCGTTCCAGTACGCCCATCTCTTCAAACACCTGGGCATAGAGTTCCAGGGCCGACCAGGCGCTGTAGCAGCCGGCGCAGCCACAGGCAGACTCTTTCCTGTGCTGTTCGTGAGGGGCGGAATCGGTTCCCAGAAAAAACTTGGGCGAACCGCTGGCAACGGCGGCGCGCAGCGCTTCCTGGTGACTGCGACGCTTCAGTACCGGCAGGCAATAGTTGTGGGGCCGTATGCCGCCAACCAGCAGATCGTTGCGGTTCAGCAACAGGTGCTGGGGGGTGACGGTGGCGGCCAGGGTGTCCGGGCCCTGGCTGACAAAATCAGCCGCATCGGCGGTGGTGATGTGTTCGAACACCACTTTCAATGAAGGGTGGCGCTCTACAATGCCTGCCAGGTGCTGGTCGATAAAGGCTTTCTCCCGGTCGAAGATGTCGATATCCGGGTGGGTCACTTCGCCGTGCACCAGTAGCAACAGGCCCTGCTCTGCCAGCGCTTCAAACACTGGGTCGAGGCGGCTGAGCGCGCTAACCGCGGCACTGGAATTGGTGGTGGCACCGGCCGGGTACAGTTTTGCCGCAACCACGCCCGCGGCCTTGGCGGCCCGAATGTCGTCAGCACTGGTGGTATCGGTCAGATACAACGTCATCAGCGGTTCAAAGCGGTTACCGGCGGGCCGTGCGGCCAGAATGCGTTCCCGATAGGCTAGCGCCTGCTCTGCCGTGGTGACCGGCGGGGTAAGGTTCGGCATGACAATGGCCCGCTGAAAACACCGGGCGGTGGCCGGAACGGTTTCAATCAGCATGTCGCCGTCGCGAAAATGCAGGTGCCAGTCGTCGGGCGTGCGCAGTAATAAGTCGTTCATGCTGAATCCTGAGCCTGGAAATATGGAGGCCATAGTCTAACAGGCTAACATCCCGTCTTACACAACCGACGCCGACCATAGAGCCTGACCGACCTTTCAGCTAGAATAGCCGCCCTTTTATCAACAGGTGCCCTGCATCCGGCCATGAACGTCAGCGATTTCGATTTTACCCTGCCAGATGAACTCATTGCCCGCTACCCGGCCGAACAGCGCACGGGCAGCCGGTTGCTGCAACTCGATGGCCCCACAGGCCAGGTCTCACACCGCCAGTTCCCGGACATTCTCGGGCTGATCGAGCCCGGTGACCTACTGGTGTTCAACAACACCCGGGTTATTCCGGCCCGGCTGTTTGGCCTTAAAGACAGCGGCGGCAAGGTCGAAGTACTGATCGAACGCATGACGGGTGACAGCACAGCACTGGCGCACGTACGGGCGAACAAAAGCTGCAAGCCTGGCACCCGGTTAACGATGGAAGGCGGCATCGAACTGGAGGTCACCGGCCGAGAGGAAAACCTGTTCAGGGTAACCTGCCAGAACCCCGAGCCCCTGGTCGATTTGCTTGAATTGCACGGCCATATGCCTCTGCCGCCCTACCTCGAGCGCGAAGACGCCGAGAGTGATCGCGAGCGTTACCAGACCGTGTACGCCGAACGCAAAGGTGCGGTGGCAGCCCCGACCGCCGGCCTGCACTTCGATGCGGCCCTGCTGGAAGCCTTGCATGACAAGGGTGTGCAGACCGCCTTTGTCACCTTGCATGTGGGTGCAGGCACCTTTCAGCCGGTGAAAGCCGAGCGCATTGAAGACCACGTCATGCATGCTGAATGGATCGAAGTACCGCCCAACGTGGTAGAGGCAGCTGCAGCCACCAGGGCCCGGGGTAACCGGGTTATCGCCGTGGGCACGACCAGTGTGCGCTCTCTGGAAACCGCCGCCCAGTCTGGCGTATTGCAGCCGTTTACCGGAGACACCAACATTTTTATCTACCCCGGGTACGACTTCCGGGTGGTCGATGCCATGATCACTAACTTTCACCTGCCGCAGTCGACCCTGATCATGCTGATCAGCGCCTTTGCCGGTAAAGAGGCGGTGCTGGCGGCTTATCAGGCAGCCATCGATGAACGCTACCGCTTCTTCAGTTATGGCGATGCCATGTTCATTACCCGCAAACCCCTGTCTGCCCCCACCAACCAAGAGACCGACGCATGAGCCGCACCTGTTTTATGACATTCGACCTTGCCAAAACCGACGGTAAAGCACGGCGCGGCACCCTTAAGTTTCCCCGCGGTGAGGTGCAAACCCCTGCTTTCATGCCGGTTGGTACTTACGGCACCGTGAAAGGCATGACGCCCCAGCAGGTAGAAGAAACCGGTGCCCACATCATTCTTGGCAACACCTTCCATTTAATGCTGCGCCCTGGCACCCAGGTCATTGAAGAACATGGCGATCTGCACGACTTTACCGGCTGGAAAAAGCCGATGCTGACCGATTCCGGCGGCTTTCAGGTATTTTCACTGGGCAAGATGCGCAAGATCACCGAAGCTGGCGTTACCTTTCGCTCACCGGTCGATGGCGCCAAGGTTGAGCTGACGCCGGAACGCAGCATGGAGGTACAGCGCGCGCTGGGCTCCGATGTGGTGATGATTTTTGACGAATGCACGCCGCACCCGGCCACCCATGCCGAGGCCAAAAAATCGATGGAACTCAGCCTGCGCTGGGCAAAGCGCTCCAAGCAGGCCCATGGCGACAGCCCGTCGGCGCTGTTTGGCATTATTCAGGGTGGCATGTTCGAAGACCTGCGCGATGTCAGCCTGCGCGGGCTGACCGAGATCGATTTCGACGGCTATGCCATTGGTGGCTTAAGCGTCGGTGAATCCAAAGAAGACATGATGCGCATTCTGGAACATGTCACCCCTTCAATGCCGGAACACAAGCCGCGCTATTTGATGGGCGTCGGTACGCCGGAAGACCTGGTGGAGGGCGTGCGCCGGGGCGTCGACATGTTCGATTGCGTGATGCCAACCCGCAATGGCCGTAATGGCCACCTGTTCACCACCGATGGCGTCATCAAGATCCGCAACGCCCGGCACCGGCACGATACCAGCCCGCTGGATGCCGACTGCGACTGCTACACCTGCCTGAATTTCAGCCGGGGCTACCTGCACCACCTCGACAAGTGCGGCGAGATGCTGGGTGCGCAGCTCAATACCCTGCACAACCTGCGCTATTACCAGCGGCTGATGGCTGGTTTGCGTGCGGCCATTGAAGCGGGTAAATTGTCGGCCTTTGTGGATGACTTCTACCAGCGCCGTGGCCTTGAAACACCGGCACTGGCAGACTGAACGACCCGGTGCGTTTGATGGGAATGGCACTGCACAGGCCTTGTGGCCGTCTCAGGTGCCCCCATAACGTCACTCAGAACTGAATCTGGCTATCCGAAGACGTCACTGGTCATTCGAATACCGTTACAACACTTATAAACCATTTGGAGTATAACCATGAAAAAACTGTCCGCCGCTCTGCTGGCCATGACCCCGGCACTTTCACTGGCGGCCCCGGCGGCTGGTCAGCCCAGCCCCTGGCAATTGCCGATCATGCTCGGCATCTTCTTCCTGATTTTCTGGCTGATGGTATGGCGCCCGCAAAGCAAGCGCGCCAAAGAGCACAAGAACCTGATCGCCTCACTGAGCAAGGGCGATGAAGTCGTAACGGCAGCCGGCATTACCGGCAAGGTCACCAAGGTAACTGACGACTACATTACGGTCGAAGTCGCCAACAATGTTGAACTGACCTTCCAGAAAACGGCTATTTCAGCAACCCTGCCCAAGGGAACGCTGAAAGCGATCTGATCGACCCATCGTCAGGTCTCGTCCCGGACGAGACCGACTTGTAGCCTCGGCTCAGGCACAAAGTCCTGTTGGCCGGGGCTACCCAGCTCAGGAAGGCCTCATGCTGAACAAATACCCCCTGTGGAAATACGCCATTATCCTGTCGGTACTGGCGCTAGGCGTACTCTACAGCCTGCCCAACCTGTTTCCGGCCGACCCGGCCATCCAGATTCAGGGCGCCGAAGCCGGCGTGCAAATGAATGACACCACCGTACAACGCACCGAAAGCCTGCTCGATGACGCCAATATCGATCACTTTGGCGCTGAAATTAATGGTCAGTCGCTGCTGATTCGCCTGAACAGCAACGAAGACCAGTTAGCCGCCAAGGCCGCCATTCAACGTGGCCTGGGTGGCAACTACATTGTGGCTCTCAACCTGGCACCCACGACGCCCAACTGGCTGCTTGCCATCGGCGCTCAGCCCATGTCGCTGGGCCTCGACCTCTCCGGCGGTGTGCATTTCCTGCTGGAAGTGGATATGGAGCGCTTCCTGGAAAGCCGGCTCGCCAGCTACGCTGCCAACATTCGCACCACCTTCCGCGATGAAAACATCCGCTACCGCGGCGTCGATGTGCTCGATGACGGCTCCATTCAGGTGTTGCTGGCCGATGAGGATTTCAGAAGCGAAGCCGACACCTGGCTGCGCCGCAACCTGCCTGAATTCCAGCGTTCGGACATCGAATCACGTGGGCTGCCCGGCCTGATCCTGACACTGACTGACGAACGCATCGCTGAACTGGAGGACTATGCCGTCAGCCAAAACCAGACCACCCTGAATAACCGGGTGAACGAACTGGGTGTGGCCGAACCTCTGGTTCAGCGCCAGGGCCGTAACCGCATTGTGGTGGAACTGCCCGGCGTTCAGGACACCGCCCAGGCCAAGAACATCATCGGCAAGGCCGCCAACCTTGAATTCCGCCTTGAGTCACGCGATGGCCAGGGTGAGGTGTATCCGTTCCGCGACAGCAACCGCACCGCCATGCTGGAGACCGATGTCATCGTTACTGGCGATAACGTAACCGATGCCCGCACCTCCTATGATGAAAACGGCTTGCCCCAGGTCTCGGTGAACCTCGATGGCGACGGCGGCTCGCGTATGGGTCAGACAACCCGTCGCTCCATCGGCGTGCCCATGGGTGTGCTCTTTATCGAGCAGAAATCCATCCTCGAAGGTTACGAAGAAGTCGACGGTGAGCCGGTGCCGATTTACGACTCGGTCGAAGAGCGTGAAATCATCTCCCTGGCCACCATTCGCGGTGCTTTTTCCAACAGCTTTGTGATTACCGGGCTCGATAACGCCCAGGAAGCCTCAGACCTGGCCCTGCTGTTACGAGCAGGCGCACTGGCCGCTCCCATGCAGTTTGTGGAAGAACGGACGGTTGGCCCAAGCCTCGGTGCCGAGAACATTCGCATGGGCACCCAGTCGGTCATCATCGGCTTTGCGCTGGTGATTCTGTTCATGCTCGGCTTCTACAAGGTGTTTGGCATTTTCGCGGCTGTCGCACTGAGTGCCAACCTGGTGCTGATTGTTGCAGTCATGTCGATGATGAGTGCAACCCTGACGCTGCCCGGTATTGCTGGCATCGTACTGACAGTCGGTATGGCGGTGGATGCAAACGTGCTGATTTTCAGCCGAATACGTGAAGAAATTGCCGACGGGCGCTCCCCGCAGGCAGCAATAGACGGCGGCTACAAAAGTGCTTTCTCGACCATTTTCGATGCCAACCTGACCACCCTGATTGTGGCGGTCATTTTGTTTGCCATCGGCACGGGTCCGGTTAAGGGCTTTGCGATCACGCTCTCGGTCGGCATCGTTACCTCCATGTTCACTGCCATCATGCTGACGCGTGCTCTGGCCAACCTGACCTTTGGTGGTCGGGTGGTGAAGAAGCTGCCCATTTAAGGAGCCCGTTATGTCTGATTTGAAAGTGCTTAATTTTATGGGCTACCGCAAGACACTGGCGGTTGCTTCACTGGTGCTGTTATTTGTTTCGCTGGGCTCACTGGCGGTTCGGGGCCTGAATTTCGGTCTCGACTTTACCGGCGGTGCCCAGATCGAAGTCGGTTATGAGGAACCTGCGGATGTTGAAGTTATCCGCAACACCCTGAACGGCGCCGGTTACCGTGATGTTGTGGTGCAGTATTTCGGCAACAATACCGATGTGCTGATCCGCATGCAGGAAGACAACAACCCGCGCCTGGGCGACGAAGTGCTCGCACTGCTGTCGGAAACCCGCAACGACGTAGAACTGCGCCGTAACGAGTTTGTCGGCCCCCAGGTGGGTGAAGAACTGCGTGAAAACGGCGGCATTGGCATGCTGGTGGCGCTTGGCGTGGTGATGGTTTACATCGCGCTGCGCTTCCAGTTCAAGTTTGCTGTCGGCGCTGTGGCAGCCCTGATTCACGACGTTGTGATTGTGCTCGGCTTCTTCTCCATCACCCAGATGGCGTTCGACCTGACGGTACTGGCGGCGATTCTTGCGGTCATCGGTTATTCCCTGAACGACACCATTGTTGTGGCTGACCGCATTCGGGAAAACTTCCGCATGGTGCGGCGTGATGAAACCGACTACCTGATCAACCTGTCGCTGACCCAGACCCTGGCCCGTACCCTGATCACCTCATTAACAACCCTGCTGGTTCTGATTGCACTGGGTATTTTTGGTGGTGAACTGATTTTCGGCTTCGCCATAGCCTTGTCGGTGGGTGTGCTGGTGGGTACCTATTCGTCAGTTTATGTGTCGGCCAACGTGTTGATGGCGCTGGACCTGACCAAGCAGGACCTGATGCCACCGGAAAAATCGGACGACCCGGAAGAGGAAGACATTCCTGCCTGGCTGACCGATGTCGACGATAATGATGAAAAAGAAGACAGCAAAGAAAAAACCTGAGGTCTTCTGCGCCCTCCTTTCGGGAGGGCGCTTTCACCGCACCAACTCGATTTTCCCCACCGGTTTCGGTAAGGTTCCCAGTCTTATCGTTTTCTCCTATAACCACCGATAACGGCCACCCAAAGGCGACTGAAGACACCCATGAGCAAGACGCGCGTACTGACCGGCATTACCACCACAGGCATTCCGCACCTGGGCAACTACGCGGGCGCCATTCGCCCCGCCATTGAAGCCAGCCGCGATGCCAACACCGAATCCTTCCTGTTTCTGGCGGATTACCACGCTCTGATCAAGTGCCAGGAGCCCGAGCGGGTGAGAGAATCCGTGCGGGCCATTGCAGCCACCTGGCTTGCCTGTGGCCTGGACCCGGACCGGGTGACCTTCTACCGCCAGACCGATGTACCCGAAGTGACCGAGCTGACCTGGGTGCTGACCACCGTCACCGCCAAGGGCCTGATGAACCGGGCGCACGCCTACAAGGCGGCCGTGCAGGACAACATCAACGACGACAACGCCGACCCGGACCGGGGCATCACCATGGGGCTGTTCAGCTACCCCATTCTGATGGCGGCCGATATTTTGATGTTCAATGGCGAGAAGATCCCCGTCGGCAAAGACCAGACCCAGCACATCGAAATGGCCCGCGACATCGCCCAGCGCTTTAACTACCTCTACGGCGACACCTTTTCATTGCCGGAAGCGGTCATTGAAGAATCCGGCATGATTCTGCCAGGCCTCGACGGCCGCAAGATGTCCAAGAGCTACAACAACACCATTCCGTTGTTTGAAGGCGAAAGAAAGTTCCGCAAACTGATCAACAAGATCAAGACCAACCTGCTGGAACCGGGCGAACCCAAAGACCCGAACGATTCGGCCCTGTTCGATATCTATTCTGCCTTTGCTTCGCCAGACCAGGTCGCCGACATGCGTACCCAGTATGCCAACGGCATTGCCTGGGGTGAGATGAAAAAAGTGCTGTTTGAAATGCTTAACGAAGAGCTCAAAGACAAGCGCGATACCTACAACCAGTTGATGGACGACCCGGCTCAACTGGATGCCATACTGGCACGGGGTGCGGAAAAAGCGCGTGACTATTCAGCCCCCCTGATGGCTGACGTGCGCAAGAAAGTGGGCATTGGCCCCATCGCGGGTTGATGGCCCGGTGCCTGGCAAGGCTAGTCCTGGCAATAGTGGCAGGGCCAAACCGGGCATCACATCCCCACTATCTCTACAACGCCAGGCTCCTGGATTCCCCCGCATACACGGGTAAGGCTGACTTGCCCGTGTGATCACGCTGAGCCACGTGGCCGATGATGGCCTTTACCTCGCTGACCTCTGCGGGGGCCACATCGATCATCAACAGGGTGCGGCCACATTCAATATCGTCGTGAAAGCCCGCCAGATGATGGTTTTCCTGGTTCAACCCGATCAGGCAGCCCGCCCAGCCCAGCAACAGACCAAACAACAGCACCAGTGCCAACTGGCCACTCATGTCGGCCGGTGCCAGCCCCAGGCTGCTGGTAAATATCAGCGTTAGCAGGCCAAGCACCAGACCCAGCACAAGCCCCTGGCTACCGCGGTGCAGAATGTCCTGCCGGGCCAGATAGGAAGCGCTCTTCAACTGATGCACAGACAGGCCTACTTCGTCCTGGCTGAGTACCTGAACATAGGTGTGGTGTAATGGGTAGTGGGCCAATTCCGTGGCAATGTGTTCGGCGTGCTCGATGTCATCCGTGAGGTAATAGAGACGTTTCATAACGACCTCCATCCTTACGCGGAGCTGGACGTAAGGTTGTACCGCGTTTACCCTCGCGATTCCGTTTTTGTTGGTGAGCGTTTGTCACAACAGATGACCAGTACTTCAAGTAGTTTCTCAAGTAAGACCGCCCTGCTCATTGCCAAAAACTGGCCAGAGCCCGCGTCAACCGCGGCCGGACGCCGCACTCTGGACGTTCTGGATTTGTGCCGGGAAGCCGGTTACCAGGTGCACATTGCCAGCCCGGCCGAGCCTTCCCCGTTTCAACAGAGCCTCTCGGAACTCGGGTACCAGGCACACCCTATCGCCGTCAACGACAGCAATTTCGATACCTGGGTAGCCTCGCTAGACCCCCAACTGGTGATCTACGACCGTTTTGTGATGGAAGAACAATTTGGCTGGCGGGTGCGGCAACACTGCCCCAACGCCGCCACCCTGCTCGATACCAGCGACTTTCACACCCTGCGCGAGGCCCGACAGCAGGCCGTACGCCAGCACAACCGTGAGAACACCCAGCCTCCCTACCCGCCACTCGACCTGTATACCGCCACAGCAGAGCGTGAACTGGCTGCCATGGCCCGCTGTGACCGGGTATTGATGATCTCCGAGGTTGAAATAGAGCTTCTGCAGTCGGTGTTTGCTCTTCCTGCGGAGCGCCTGTTGTACCTTCCATTTCTGATTTCCGAGTTGCCTGACGCCGGTGAATGGCGCGGCTACGTGGACCGCCAGCACCTGATGATGATCGGCGGGTTTAAGCACGCCCCCAACAAAGACGCTGCGCTCTGGTTCAAGCAGGCCATTTGGCCACTCGTCAGACGCCAGTTGCCCGATGTTGAATGCCATGTCTATGGCGCCTACGCCGACCACACCGTGCAGCAGTGGCATGCCCCCAAACAAGGGTTCGTCATCAAAGGCCGGTGCGACGACGCCTTGAAGACGCTATCGACCTACCGCCTGAACGTCGCCCCACTGCGCTTTGGTGCCGGCCAGAAAGGCAAAATTCTGGAAGGCTGGTTAACCGGTACCCCCACCGTCACCACCCCCACCGGGGCCGAATCGATGGCCGCAGATGATGCGTTCGGCTACCCGCTCAGCGATAACCCCGAACGCATCGCCGACACCCTGGTTCAGTTGTATCGCAATGCAGATAACTGGAAATCGGTACAAAGCTGTGGGTTACAGGCACTAGAAAACGGCTTTCTGAGAGACGACCACGCCCCAGGGTTTATCGAGGCATTGCACCACCTGCAAAACAACCTCACCGGTATACGCCATCGCAACCTCTGGGGGCGCATACTCTGGCAATCGCAACACCGGGCAACCGAGTATATGAGCCGTTGGATTGAGGCTAAAAACCGCTGATTTTCAACGGGCGACTCTGCCAGTTTACTCTTACCTGCCGTTAAAAACCCAATCACAGATTCGGCGAAACCCTTTCGAGACCAGGGTCACACCTCGAATACTGGTATTTGTTACACTGGCGTCACGTCGTAAAAAGGATTTTTATTAATGAAGCCTGCTATCCCAGCACTATTGCCAGCACTGATCACCTTCCCCTTACTGGCCTCCTGCCAGCAAACAGACTATCCACCCGAGGTTGAAGATCTAATAGAAAAGACGCTCGACAATATGGTCTATGTGGAAGGCGGCAGCTTTATGATGGGAGACATTGGCTATGAAATCCCGGAAGACGAGCCCGGCGGCACCTGGGTAACCATGGAGGATGGCCGTGAAAGCTATCGAAAGCCCTTTGGATGCTCGGCCAGCTGCTACCCTGTGCATAAGGTGACATTGACCGGGTATTACATTAATAAGTTTGAAACGACCTATGGCGAATATGATGTTTATACAGAGGCGAATGGACTGCCGTTAGTTCATGAAGAAAGACGAGGGAGATCTCCAGCGATTCAGCCCGAGAAACCCGTTTATATTGGTGTCGACTGGTACAGCGCACAAAACTACTGCCAATGGCTAGGCGAGTTAACAGGCCTGGAAATAGATCTTCCAACAGAGGCTCAATGGGAATATGCAGCGAGAAGCCGCGGGCAGGCTGTGAAATTTGCAACTGATAACGGAGAAATGGAGCCTGGGCGCAACTATCGAGCACATGGCCTTGGAAGAACTTTTGATCCCGACCCACCTGGTACCCATCCACCCAACCCTCTTGGTCTCTATGACATGACCGGCAATGTCAATGAGTGGGTTCGAGACTGGTATCATATTCGATATTATGAGCAATCACCTGAGGTGGATCCGCAAGGGCCTGAATATGACAACCTTTATGCAACCCGTAAAGTCGCACGCGGATTTGGACTTTCCAACTCTGACTGGGACGCTAATCTAGTATTCCGGCGCCTACCGCGGGATCCTGAGAATGATGGAGGCGGGGAAGGTTTTCGGTGTGCCATCTATAGTGCATCTAAATTACCTAAACTTTCGGAGTTATCGGTTGAACGGATTGACCGTTAAATCATCAAGGGAGCAGGTACATTGACTGATATCCGGTAAAGCATCCCACCAGCTAGCCAAGCCTTCAAGATCTTCTCGATCGCTCATGTATCTCATGAGTTCTTGTTGCGCGTCTGAAGCATCCTGGCATCGTTGGCTTAGGCTACGGCCACTCCTCGATTCGCCCTGCATGTGCTCCAGTACTTCAAGGTATTCGCCTTTTGTTTCAACACCTTGTCTCAGCAAGTGCAACACAGCGCGCTCGCGAGGCTGGTCTATATCGATGCCGACTCCAAAACTCCAATCTCGCCAGATGTGCCTGGGCTCATTGATCAGGCGATAAAGGATTCTGCCCTTTACCTCTGGTGGAGCGTATTTGAGCTCAGTCGGATATTGACTAATGTATTGAATTAGCGAGTGCAATGACTCAGAGCTTTCTTCATAGGAATAGAAATCATCACCAATTGATTGAATACGATCCAATAGTTCAACAGCACTTTGCGCAATCTCCGCACCCGCTCGTAGCTGCAGGCCAGGAAACCAGTACCCCGTACTGATCAACTCATAAGACCAAGCCACAAAGCGGTCATACACGCCATCTTCAAACATATCCACCCAGTTGAAATCCTGACTCAGTAGTTGATTGTGAACCAGGCTAATAAAGTTCCAGACTTGCTTCGCATCCACAGTGAATTCGACTTTGCCACCGACGCCTAGACCCAAGCAGAGTGAGGCTTCCATTTTGACCACAAATCGAAGTAGCGTATCATCAAATCCCACTTTGAATTTCCCGTTTAAAGCCAGACCAGCATGCCCGCTGACCAAATACCCTACCGTCCCCAGCGCCAGGAAGTCCTGACTTTCATTCTGTTGTGTCGACTCACTCTGCTGAGGTTGCTTCCAGTCCAATTCTGCCGCTAGGCCCGCATCAATTTTAGCGCCGATAAAAGCTTCTGCCTGAGCGCCGCCAACTGAAGTAGACGCTTGCGAACGGTTACCTTGCACATCGTCTTTATTCGCCAGAGTGAGCTCACCGCCACTTACATCGACCGAAACTTCAGCAGCCAGACTCAAATTGACTCCGGCAAAGCCACTGACCTGACCTTCAAATTTGGCCCGCATATGACCCAGGTCCAGCTTTCGGTCCACCGTCTCTACCGTCTCGTCCACTGCTTCCAGGACAACAAACTCTACCCGCCGATTCATACGCTCCTGTGTTTCAACGTTAATAACGGGCTCCAACTCGCCTCTGGGTATCAGATAGGTCATCGCAAAGGCCTGATCCGTCAGCTGTGGTAGCAAGTGAGTACCTAGCAAGGCAAAGCGATTTTCACACCCTTCAAAGTAGCGTTGAATCAGATCATAAGGCGGGTCACTTTCCTGGCCGCTGGAATGTTCGATCATGTATTGGCGTTCAGTCTCGCCCCAATAGCCTAGCTCAAACATCCTGACCCAGGAGGTAGGGTTGCGGGTCAGCAGTCCGTAGGCGACCTGCGCCCGGCGAAGGCTCAATGCCTGGTTGTAGTCATTTTCACCCACCAAGTCGGTATGGCCGAGAATCATGAGTTTGTATCGATCGTCCAGTGTTCTTTTCAGTAGCCCCCAGTGCCCAAAAGCTGACACCAGTTCACCGACTTGATACACCCGCATGAACTCGGAATTAGTATCAAAATGCACGTTGTCTGGCAGGCAGCGTTCGAATACAGCCCAACGGTGTGAGCGTGTTTTTACCCTGACTCTGGGCCCAACGGGCAGCCCTTCTTCATGAGGGTAATAAACCGAGCCTTCCAATCGTGCTTCCGCCAGGGAAAATTCGAATTCGGCTTTGGCTTCTCCGGCAAGAACGCCTTTCAAGGGATCAAAGTTAGCGCTTAATGTAACCCCTTTGGAATATCGCATCAGGTTGGCTTCCGCACTGGCGGTCCACCTGGCAGGTGGCAAGGGCTTTTCGGCTACAATGTCAGCCAGTCGCTGGCGAGCAGCGATTTTATCGTCACCACTAACTGCGTCATAATTCACGCCGTTTATCGGGCTGTCATCTTGCCATATCTGCTGGCAAAGCACTTTTGCACGACCAAATAGTTCATGCGAAAAGGGACCTTCTTCCAAATATTTCACTGCTCGTTCATGCTGGCTTTGATACTGCTGTGTTTGCCAATTCAAGGTTTTGTTCCATTCAGCAATCACGCCATCCAGCGCTTCCAACTCGTCGTTCAGTAAGCTGGCAATGGCCGGGCTGACGGCGTTGGCCAGAACGCGTGTGGGAACCTGCCCTGTTTCATCGACCAGCTTCCATTCGGCTTTAATGCTTGCGCTGGTTTCGGTAAACGCTCTCTTGAACTTCGATGCATCGATATTACCGTCGGCATCACGAAAAGATTTAAAGGCGTTTTCAGCATCGGGTTCTTCCACCAGCCGGAAGAACCTGCTCCTGTCTGCGGCATCCAGAATATTACCGGGCACAAACCGTACCTGGCCTGCGGTTTCCATGGAATGCAGTTCATACCAGCTGTTAGCACCGGCGCCAGAGCCGTTGGATAACGCCTCCAGCCTGTCCCTTAAAGCCGCCTTGGCCCCTCTGACAGCTATTTTGGCTCTGTTGATGCCTCGGCCATATTCTTGAGCGCGTTGCTTTTGTTGTTGAGCGTCGTTCAGAGCTTCGACCAACGCATCCAGTTCGGCGGTCTCTGTATCGATGATTTCGCAGTCACATTGATCCAATGCAACCAGCGCCTGATGCTCGGGTGAAAACATCAGGGTTTTCAGCTTCGGTGCTTCGCACGCAATGTCTATTTCAACGGTACCGTTACCCGGCGTCAGCAAATAGGTGTGTACCGCTTTCGCCGTTGAACCGGCATCGGCACTGGTTGAACCCTGAGTGGTTAAGTCCATGGCGTTTTTCCTTTCATACTCTGGCTGGTGATATCAAGACGGATACGCGCCGCGCCACTGGCGATGTTGGTGAACGTAACAGAGCCTTCACGAACGCGGCTTCTATGGTGTACACCGTCTGCTGCCAGCGCGATGATTCCTGTGCCCTCTTTTGCGGGTGCGCCTGAAGCGGATGTCACGTTTACGGTTAAATCCAGGTTGATTTGCACGGGCTCAGACCAGGGGGAGTCGCGGCCCTCGTAGCTCGCTTTAAACCGGTAGTGAAAGGGCTGCGGATTAGCGGCCTGTTCTTGTTCCGGGCTCTCAGCCAGTGCTTTGGGAGCTGTCCAGGGAATCAGACTTTGATCATCCGGCTCCGCTACGGTGTGACTAATTTCATCGATTGCCTGGGTAGAACCGTCGGGGTTTATCTGCTCGATACTGAGCAACAGCTTGGCGTTGTCGGGCAGAGCCCGGTGCGCAACCTGCAAGTGTGTTTCCTGGCCCACCATGCAAGGTTTGTCGACGCAGGTAACAGCAATAACGGCGGGTAACAGATCTGATTCCAGCCGCTCGGTCTCAGGTAGTGTTGGAAGATCCAGAGTTTCGACCTCTTCCGCTTCATTCCCACCCCCTATGTCATAGCTCACCTCACCATTGAAAGTCACGCCACTCTGAGTGCCGTGCAGGGTGATCTTCTTACCGAACAGTTTGATGTTGCCGGCCGGGTCGATTTTGACGCCGGTGTCGCCTTTGATCAGTACGAGGTCTCCACCGCCGTTGCCCTCGATGGTGATGTCGCCGTTTACCTGGTGCACCAGAGCGCCATCGTTAACCTGTATCTGGTAGTCGCCGTGCTGGATCTCGGTGGTGCGGTCGCCGCTGCTGATGCGTCGGATGAGGCGACGTTGTTGCACCCAGAGGCTGAAGTCGCCTTCGGCGGCCTGGGTGAGGTGGAACTGGGCCAGGTGCTGGTGCTCGGCTTCGGCCTGGTGGCGCTGGTGGCCGTCGATTTGGCTGTGGCTGTGTTGTTTGACGCTCTGGTTGCGGTTACCGCCGATGCGTTCGTCCAGGTTGCCGGTGTCGGTGGTGAGGTTGAGCGTTTTGCCGGCGCGGAGCCTCAGACCGCCGAACTGAGCGGCGAGCTTAACGTAATGCTCGGTGCCGGCGGCGTTCAGGGCCAGCAGGGTTTGCTGATCGAAGCTGTGCAGGGCGATGGCTTCGGCGTCTAGGCTGTCGTCGAAGCGCAGTTCGTTTTGGCCTGGGGTGACCAGACGCGATTGTTCGGCGTTGTCCCGGGTTACGGGGCCGATCTGGTGGCGGCTGGGGATGACGCCGAGGATCATTGCCCGGGCCGGGTCGTTGTTAAGGCAGGTAATCAGCACAGTGGTGCGGTTCAGCAACGGGAAGTGCCAGCCGGTGGTGATGCCATCCTGCTCGGGGCTGGCGTAGGGGGCGAGCCGTTCGGTTAACGGGCTGGCCTGGGCGTGGGTGGCGGCATCGTAGGGCTGGCGGGCGCCATAGGCTTCATCGGCGTCGAGCCGGAAGTAGTAGCGGCCGTCGCGGCCGAGTTCGGCGTGGTCGTACCGGCTTTCGATGCGGGCCGGGAACATGGGCGGCAGCGCCGGGGGTTTGTTCAGCTCCGGGCGTACCGGGTCGTTGCGGGGATTAGCGTCGCGCTGTTGCGGTAGCTCAGGCCTGCGCCGTCGGCTTCAGCAGAGTGCTCGACGGTGAGGATGCGGAAATCGCCCCGGGTGCCACCACCCAGGGTGCCGGTGGGCAGGCTGCTCGCGTCCAGTGGTAAACAATAGCCCGCGGTCAGCAGCGGCAGGTGGCTGCTGATGCTGAGGGTGTAGCGGGTGGCATCGCGGCGTTGCTGTTCATAGAGGGCCCGGGTTTCAGCGGCGTCTCGCCCGAGCGGTGGGTCGAACGTCTGGTGGTTGGCCTGATCGATGGTTAACTCGGTCATGCCTCTGTGGCTGGCGTTACCGGCCCCCTGATGCGCTTCGCTGACCGAGCGGGCGATACGGCTGGGCTGCCAGCGCCAGTGGCCTTTGGCGTCGGTGATGCGGTTCAGGGCGTCGCCCGGGGCGAGACCGGAGACGGCGCTGGCCCATTCGATATCGGGCAGGTAGGGGGTGAAGTCCGGGTTGTTGCGGATCACCAGGGTTTCGTGGTCTTGCCCGGGTGGGTGCTCGAACCAGTAGTTGGCGCCCACCTCGGCGAGCAGCCGTTGCAGGCACTGTAGATTGGTCTCCTGAGCTTGCAGGAAGGGGCCATCGGGTGCGGGGCCGGGCTCGAGAATCAGGTCGAGCTCCTGGGGTTGGTAACCCATGCTGGCAAGCAGGTGTTTCAGCACCTGTTCCCGGGTCTGGTCCATCATCAGGCGGGTGCGCGGTTGCAGGGTGCCCTGGTGCAGTTTGCTGGCCAGGCGAAGCTCGGCGCGGTCGTTGCCGTCTGAAATCAGTTCCAGTTGCTGCACTTGCAGATGAAACCAGCGGCTGCGCCCGTCGATCAGTTGCAGTTCGACCGAGGCGGGCAGGTTCAGCAGTTCGGTGCCAGGCAGTGGCAGCGGTGTTGGGCAGGTGACTTTGAGGTAACAGGGCCGGTTGAGCGCTTCACGACCGGTCAGGGCCAGAATGGGCAGGCGGTAACCGGCCAGGTGCAGATGGCCCTGGGCTGATGGTGCAGCAGGCATGATGAACTCCCTATACGTGCAACTGCCGCGTTGGTTCGGGTTGATAAGACCCGCACCACCAACACTTCCCTGGCAGCTTATGGCTGTTAAACGACGATAACGCCAGTTTACGGGATGCGGTAAAACAGCGTTGTGATCGAGTTGGAAAAAACAGGTTGTTGGCACCCGGGCCACCGCATAGCCAAACTCAATCGCTCTGGCACTGGAAATCTTGCCCGACTGTGCCAAGGTTAGAGCCTGTTATTAATCCGTTTTACTCTGGAGGTGCCATGACCGACTCATTTAACGCCCGGGATACGCTCACTGTCGGCGATCAGCACTATCAGTTCTATAACCTCAATGCGCTGGCTAACGATTTCGACATCGCCCGCCTGCCCTTTTCACTGAAAATTCTGCTGGAAAACCTGCTACGCAAGGAAGATGGCAAGAATGTCACGGCAGACGACATTAAAGCGCTGTGTCGGTGGGATGCCAAAGCGGAACCCAGCTACCAGGTAGG
Source organism: Saccharospirillum sp. (assembly GCA_018402545.1). GTDB lineage: Bacteria > Pseudomonadota > Gammaproteobacteria > Pseudomonadales > Natronospirillaceae > Saccharospirillum. Next base: position 269,731 of record JAGYIL010000003.1, read on the forward strand.
CTTCTCACCGGCGCGCGTTGTGCTACAGGATTTTACCGGCGTGCCAGCGGTGGTTGATTTGGCGGCCATGCGCGCCGCCATGCGCGAACTGGGGGGAGACCCGGCGCTGATCAACCCGCGCAGCCAGGTCGACCTGGTCATCGACCACTCTGTGATGGTCGATTACTACGGCGAAGCCGATTCGCTGGCCAAAAATACCGAGCGCGAGTTTGAACGCAATGGTGAGCGCTACCAGTTTCTGCGCTGGGGTCAGCAGGCGTTTTCCAACTTCCGCGTAGTACCCCCCGGCACTGGCATCGTGCACCAGGTAAACCTTGAGTACCTGGCCGATGTGGTGATGACCGAAGAGAAAGACGGCGCAACCTGGGCTTTGCCCGATACCCTGGTCGGAACCGACTCGCACACCACCATGATCAACGGCCTGGGTGTGCTGGGCTGGGGTGTGGGTGGCATTGAAGCCGAAGCCGCCATGCTGGGCCAGGCCATCACCATGCTGATACCCGAAGTCATCGGCTTTAAGTTCACCGGCCAGATGCCGGAAGGCACCACCGCCACCGACCTGGTATTAACCGTAACCCAGATGCTGCGTCAAAAAGGCGTGGTCGGTAAGTTTGTCGAATTCTACGGTGATGGCCTCGACAACCTGCCACTGGCCGACCGTGCCACCATCGCCAACATGGCCCCCGAATACGGCGCCACCTGCGGCATTTTCCCGATCGACCGGGAAACCGTGCGCTACCTGGAACTCTCCGGTCGCGACAAGTCCGTCCGTGATCGGGTGGAAGCCTATGCCAAAACGCAGGGCCTGTGGCGTGATACCGGTGCCTCCGAGGCTGACTACAGCGATACCCTCACACTCGACCTGGGCACCGTGGTACCCAGCATCGCGGGCCCCAAACGCCCGCAGGACAAAATCGCCCTTAGCGATGCCAGCAAAGCCTTTGACGAGATACTGAAGGCAGAGGCCGACACCATCACTACCGACAAAGCACCGGAGCAGGGCCGCTTCGAAGGTGAAGGTGGCCAAACCGCCGTCGATAGCATTAATTTGCACGACCGCGGCGCGGTGGAATATGAAGTAGAGGGTGAAAAACACCTGCTCAAACATGGGGCGGTAGTCATCGCTGCCATCACCAGTTGCACCAACACCTCCAACCCGGCGGTGATGGTCGCAGCCGGCCTGGTCGCCAAAAAGGCGCATGAGCTGGGCCTGACGGTTAAACCCTGGGTAAAAACATCACTGGCCCCCGGCTCTCAGGTTGTACCCGCCTACCTGGAAAAAGCCGGCGTCATGAAACCGTTGAATGCGCTGGGTTTCAACATCGTCGGCTTTGGCTGCACAACCTGCATTGGCAACTCCGGGCCACTGCACCCGGCCATTCAAAACGCCATTAGGGCGGGTAGCCTGAAAGTGTCGTCGGTGCTCTCTGGCAACCGTAACTTCGAAGGCCGCATCCATCAGGACGTACCAACCAACTACCTGGCATCACCGCCGTTGGTCGTCGCCTACGCCCTGGCTGGCTCAATGACGGTAGACCTGACTCGCGAACCACTCGGCACCGGTAAAGATGGCCAGCCGGTCTATCTGAAAGATGTCTGGCCAAGCCAGCACGACATCGCAGAAACCGTGCAAGCTGCGCTCGGGTCGGGCCTGTACCAGGAAAAATACGAAGATGTCTTCGCCGGTACCCAGGCCTGGCAGGATCTGCCGGTTCCACAGGATGAGATATACAGCTGGCCCAATTCCACCTACGTCAAACAACCGCCCTATTTCGATGGTATGTCGAAGACACCCAGCGCGCCCGGTGCCGTCACCAATGCCCGGTGCCTGGTGAAGGTTGGCGACTCGATCACCACAGACCACATTTCGCCCGCCGGTGCCATCAAACCCGACAGCCCGGCCGGGCGTTATTTGCAGGAGCAAGGCGTCAGCACGGAGGATTTCAACAGCTACGGCTCACGCCGCGGCAATCATGAAGTGATGCTGAGGGGTACCTTTGCCAACGTTCGGCTGCGCAACCAAATGGCTCCGGGTACCGAAGGCAGCTGGACCAGACACCTGCCCAGCGGTGAGACCATCAGCATCTACGACGCAGCCATGCGCTACCAGCAAGAAAACACCCCTCTGGTGGTCTTGGCCGGCAAGGAATATGGCACCGGCTCCTCTCGCGATTGGGCCGCCAAAGGCACCAACCTGCTGGGCGTTAAAGTGGTTATCGCGCAAAGCTACGAGCGAATACACCGCTCCAACCTGGTTGGCTTTGGGGTGCTGCCCTTGCAGTTCATGGAAGGTGAGTCGGTTGAAAGCCTGAACTTAACCGGTGAGGAGCATTTTTCCGTCGAGGCACTGCAAGGGGAGCCAGAGCAGGTAACTGTTCAGGTGACCGACGCTCAGGGCAAGCAACGTAGCTTCAAAGCCAGAGTTCGGATCGACACGGCCGTCGAATGGGACTACTACCGCCATGGCGGCATTCTGCACTTCGTGCTACGTGACCTGGCCAATTAACGACCAGCCTTGGCTGATTTATGGATGGCTCAGGCTGGACTACTCAGCCCCGGCCATCCATTTACTCATGCAGGATTTCCGACACTGAGATGAGACTGTAATTTGACGTTTCTCCGGGTTTATTTGAAAGGCGCAGCCAGCAGGTCATATTTTTGACGAAAATAGGCAATTTCTAGAGGCGCATCACACTTTGACCCTCGACTACATCACAGAGTTAGGTATCTAGCGTCATCCATAATACCCTGCTTTTTAAGATTACGGTGTCGACAGAACCTTCATGTTTATAGACGGACTCACAGAGCAGGAAAAACACCAACTCGCCGTGCACCTGCGCGAGCGTGATCACACGCCGTTTATGGTGATCAAGCACGCCTACGCGGCCGCCCAGTGCCAGCGCCGGGGTGTCGATATCCACCCGATAGACCTCAAATACCTGATTCTGCTAGATGACGCCATTGCCGAACTTCACGGCAAACACCGCATCGGCAGTGCCCTAATCTACGACGAACCCCGCACGCAGGCTGGCCAGGACCGGGCCTGATTTACCGACAAACCACCCTCACCTGTACTACCCACCCCATAGCTCCAAGTAATCAGCCCAGCTCCGTTGATATTATTAAACTATTAGAGGGTTTAACTCCTTTCATTCGCCCTCACTTCTGTTGTGTAAGACACTTGTCCTGAACATTCTTAACAGAAGGAGGTGCCCATGAGTACCAACGCAATTGGATTGAACACGGCCAGTGCAGAAAAATTGGCGTCCGGTTTGAACGAATTACTGGCGAACTACCAGGTGTTCTACATGAATGCCCGGGGTTTTCACTGGAACATCAAAGGCGAAAACTTCTTTGAATTGCACGTCAAGTTCGAAGAGCTATACACCAATCTGCTGACCAAGATCGATGAAGTGGCAGAGCGCATCCAGACACTGGGGCATGAGCCCGTACACAGCTACAGCAAGTACCTGGAAGCCGCGACGATCAAGGAACAAACGCGGGTACGCGATGGTCGCGCTGCTGTCGGGCATATTCTGGAATCTTACCAGGCTATGATCGGCAAGCAGCGCGCCCTGCTTTCTCTGGCTCAGGAAGCCAGCGATGAAGGCACCGCCGCCCTGATGGGCGACTACATCCGCGAGCAGGAAAAGGATGTTTGGATGTACCGGTCCTATCTGGGCGAGTAACACCATGCCCTACGCCCCCGATTCTCGGGAACATTGAACCAAAAACCCGGGCAGCACTGTCCGGGTTTTCTATTTTTACCTTGATCAGGCTCAAACAAGCTGATATTTGTACTCACTGGAAGCCATGGAGCTGGCTCGGAGCTGATGCCTCACTAAACCCCTTCTGCTTTAACCTACAGCTACCTATTCCAACCCGTTACCACAGTCCAACGCCTCTTTCCGGCGGTGTTTTGCCTTGTGGGTTGTATCGTTGTGTTCAAAGGAGTGAGCTCATGCAATACCCGTCTCTGGAATCGTTACGCGGCCTGGCGGCCATAATGGTGGCACTGTTCCACTCGAGCTTTGTCGTCGCGGTCTACCCGCCTCTGGTTGGGGAGGCCTCGATATTCGTTGATTTCTTCTTCATTCTCTCGGGTTTTGTGCTCGCTCTCGCCTATTCAGAAAAAATTGATCAGGGTCTCGATTTCAAAACCTTCACCTTGCTGCGTTTTGGTCGACTATACCCACTGCATTTATTCATGCTCCTGATGTGGCTGCCCTACATTCTCCTTAAAGGGTATGCTCACTTTGAGTTGAACCTGGGTGGCAACCCTTTTGACAAAAACAGCATCACCACCTTTGTTGCAAACCTGTTTCTGGTTAATGGCATGGGAGCCACCCAGACTCTAAGCTGGAATTACCCGGCCTGGAGCATCAGTGTCGAGTTTTTTACCTACCTGGTATTCTTCGCATTTATCAGCATTACGCCCCGGAACCGAAAACCCTTTTTGTACCTTCTGGTCAGCCTGGTGTCATACGCTCTGCTCTACCAGCAAACGGGTACATCGCTGCTCAGCGCAGACCAGTTCGGCTTCCCCCGGTGCGTCGGCGGGTTCTTTCTGGGTGCCTTTATCTTTACCCAGACGCAGGGCCGGCACATGACCTTCAGACCCATGGTTAGCCACGTGCTTGAAACCGCTGTGGTAATAGCCACTCTGTTATTAGTCTGGCAATCCCACGATGATAAAGTCGTTCAACTGGCTACCTTCGTCAGTTTTGCGTTAATGATCTGTGTTTTTACAATGCAGTCTGGCGGTTGGTTCAGCTCTCTGCTATCCACCGCGCCGCTACTGTTCATTGGCACACTGTCCTATTCAATCTATATGACCCATGCGCTGGTCTTCATTGTGTTTGATAACATTGCGGAGTATGTGCTTGGCGTACCCACCAGTGAGATCTTTCGGGCAGGTATGGGCATGCAACAAGTCTTTCAAACGCCGTTTGCCACCCTGATCAATCTATTCGCGCTTGCCGTCGTTATTGGTTTGTCTTTCGGTACCTATACCTTTATCGAGAAACCATGGCGAGCCCGGTTTCGTCGACTGGCCCAAGCCCGTGAACCTTCATCAAACCTGGGCCAGAGTTAGAAGCCTAAAGCATCACCATTGATCACGTGAGGGCAGCCCCATCAGTTGAGTGGGGTGCGGCTTGCCTGCTTATTAAAAGCCCTCTATGATGCCGCCACCAAACAGACAGTTATTGGTGTACGGGAAATCAGTGAAAATCTGATGCTGCCCCCGCAACGGTAACAGGATGGACAAGGCACTCAGCCACTGCGCAAGCGGGAAGGCGCCACGTCTTAGAGGTTCAGTTGAACCCTCTAGCATCCTTAAGCCCGGAGACCGGCCTTTGACTGAATACCCTGTTGTTGCGGAGGGCAACAAAGTGGATTTCTGTCATCCGGTCAGACCATAGAGTCAATTGTGCGTGTTTCCGTTTGTCAGCCGCTAGACTTGTCCCTTCGTTTATTCATCCAATATGAATGACGAAAGGAACCTCAATGAATCGTTTTATGTTAACCGCCTCTGTCTTGCTACTGCCAACCATGGCCGTCTCTGAAGACGTCGTGATCACAGCTAACCGATACGCTGTGCCAATTACTCAGACGCAGTCTGCAGTAACGGTACTGACTGAAGAAGACCTGAAACAGTACCAGGACAGTGACCTCGGCACCTTGCTAAGCCGCTTGTCCGGCGTCACCCAAGTCAGCACTGGCAGTCTTGGTTCTACCAGCAATGTATTACTCAGAGGAACGACCAGCAGTCAGGTTGTGGTACTCATCGACGGTGTCCCTCAGGTCAGTACCAGCACAGGACAAACCTCTTTTGCCGGCATTTCACTGTCAAATATCGAACGCATTGAAGTAGTCCGGGGCCCAGTATCAAGCCTTTACGGAGCAAATGGTATTGGCGGGGTAATACAGGTCTTTACCAAGTCGCCTGATGCCTCAGAGGACGACATTTATGTATCGGGTAGCTATGGTAGCCAAAATTACCACAAATTAGGCGCCGGCTTTGATTTCTCGACCGATAAAACGCGCGCTGCAGCCGATATTTTCTACACTGGCACCGACGGATTCGACAGCACCACTCTGGTTTCTGATTCGAATAAAGATAAAGATGGATTCAACCAGTTTTCAGGCAATCTCTCTGTAGATACCCAAATAAGCGATGATGTGCTGCTGGGAATCAATCATGTTCAGTCGAGCAGCACTGCAGACTACGACTCCGCTTGTTATGCCGGGTTCACACCGACCCCATGCAGCAATGATATTGACTGGCAGACTCAGACCGATCTCTCCAATTCCTCCCTGTCACTCGATTACGACGTTTCGTCCAACACCCACCTGAGCACACGCTTGGGCCGGTATGTAGACGACAGCGTCAACAGTGACGGAGATGATTCTGCCAATGACACCCAGTTTAAAACAACAGGCTATACCGCCACAGCACTGGTTGAACGCTCCATTGGCGATGTATCGGCCGCTGTCGGTATTGATATTGATACGGTTGAACTGGAGTCGACCACCGACTACGACGAAACCGAACGCACTAACACCGGTGTCTTCGCAAGCTTGTCGACCTACGCAGGCGACCTCGGCCTGCAGGGCAGCCTGCGATTCGACAACAACAGTGCCTACGACACCTATACGACAGGAACCCTGGGTACCTCCTACCTGATTACCGATACATTGGAAGTCGTTGGAACCGCCGGCACAGCGTTCAGGGCGCCAAGCTTCAATGAATTGTACTTTCCGAACTATGGCGATGAAAACGTGGAACCCGAGGAATCTCGGAGTTTTGAATTGGCTATTCGTCAGTTTACCCAGGGTGGCGAATGGCGCGTTAGTGGTTACCGTATCGACACTACCAATCTGATTGGCTCTGACCCGAACACCTTTACTGCCGCCAACATCAATGAAGCCCGGATTCTTGGTCTGGAATTGGATATTGCACAGAAGATAGGAGCCTTTGACCTCAGGTTTAACACTACACTGACCGATGCACGCGATGGCGATGACGAGCGGTTAAACAACCGACCGGAATGGACTGCCTTTGCAGCCCTTGCATACCAGTACGGGCCTTGGCTGATTAACACCGACCTGCAATCTGAGACGGGTCGCATAAATGGGGATGTTGCACTGGGTGATTACGCGATTCTGGGTTTGGGAGCACGTTACCGTTGGAGCGAAGGCAGTACCTTGAGCGCCCGAGTTGATAATGCTCTGGATGAAGACTACGTCACTAACTACGACAGTTTTACTGATTCCTACTACAACACCGCTGGTCGTACCTTCAAGGTATCGGCTGAGTACCATTTCTAGGTGGGCGTGAGGTTCTCATGAGACCCGTCTGGCCAGTAGCCATCACCCTATCTGTGATTGCTCATGCAGCACTCATTGGTTGGTTTCCTGGCCGGACTCCCACCCCTGAACCCGTTTCAAAAAGCACAGTTTCACTCGAATTGAAGTCGGCCCAAGTTACAGCCAACGAAAACAGCTACAGCACAGACGACCAGGTGACACCCGACCAACAACCACCTGTACCCAGTGAGCTTTTAAAGCCACAGCAGATATCCACAGCAACGCCCTCCCCTCACCCGACCGACGTCGGTCCAACTCTCGCAGAGAAACCGAATCAGCTTGCGCAGGTAGAAGCTCCGGCCGAACAGGAACAGGAACAGGAACAGGAACAGGAACAGGAACAGGAACAGGAACAGGAACAGGAACAGGAACAGGAACAGGAACAGGAACAGGAACAGGTTAAGCCCATTGAAACGGCAGTCAACCCCCAGGGTCCACTTCATGATCGCAAACAACCTGCCACTGATTCGAATGCCTCAGAACAGGCCATTGACAATGTCGACACTCAACGGCTTCAACGCGACATTAAAATCTGGCTTAAACAGGCGTTGGCTGAACACCTGCACTACCCACCTGCAGCACGCCGGCGAGGCTGGGAAGATTCAGTAGAGGTCACTATTGAGATGCAAACCGACGGGACTTTTACGGCCGAGATTCTTAAACCCGCACAACGATCACTCTTTGATGAAGCTGCCCTGGCCGCATTGGCAGACATCCGTGCCAGCCGTCGCTATTGTTGCGCGCATTCTAACAGTCAACTGGACCTGACGATCGGTTTCCAGCTGGACTAGCAGACTTGCTATTGTGTTATTGCAAACCAAAAGTCGTTTAAACAGGCACCACCCCGGGCTGCGCTATCTCACACACCAGCGCACTGAGTTTGTGCCAGGGATCTCCTGCGGCACGCCCTTTGATGGTTGCATCGATATCACCACACAAAATCAGACACTTTTGCCACAACCCCGCATCACCACGCCGCAAGGCTACCTGGTACGGCCCTTGTCGCTTGTCGAAAATGCGTAATCGTTTGAACACGGCGGGCATCGGCTGGCCCATGGCCTGGGCTTCGGAAAGTTGCACCAGATGCCGCAGTTCGCGTGCCAGCACCCACAACACGATGGGCGGTTCAATGCCCTCTGCCGACAGACCCGACAATACTCGCTGACTACGAGCCAGGTCACCACTGAGCACGGCATCGGCCAGATCGAAAATGGTAAATCGCGCGCTGTCCGATACCGCCTGAATAACGGTTTCCAGTGTCAGCGACGTGCCGTCGCTCACCAGCAGGAGTTTGTCGATCTCCTGGCGGGCAGCCAGCAAATTGCCATCGACCCGGTCAGACAACAACGCCAGTGCATCGTCATCTATCTGCAGGCCATGGTGTTGCAGACGAGCCCGTAACCAGGCTGGCAATTGATGTCGCTCAACAGGCCAGATGGGAACCCACCAGGCCGCGTCGGTGACACCGGCAAACCACTTCGCCTTGCTTTGCGCCGCTTCGATCTTGTCGGACACCACCAACAACAGATTATCCGGGTTCGCGTTCTCGGCGTAGGCCACCAGGGCTTTTCGGCCTGCGTCGTTGAGTTTGGCGGTCAGCCTCAGTTCAAGCAATTGGCGGTCGCCGAACAGTGACATGGCCTGGTTCGCTTCGTACAGCTGATTCCAGTCGAACTGGGCATCGGCATGAAACACCTGACGCTCGGTAATGCCCGCCTGGCGGGCCGCTGCCCGCACCTGATCACTGGCTTCAAGCACCAGCAGGGGTTCATCGCCACTGAGCCAGATAATCGCGGGCAGACGTTGCGTCAGCTGGTTGGCCAGTTGCTGGGGAGAGACCTTCATTCATCGGTCTCCGGCAACAGGTCATCGGCCGTCACGGCTTCCAGTTGATCCAGTACCAGAAGCGCGATTCGATTGCGTAGAATCTGGCGACGTTGTTCACGCGCCTCATCATCGTCTTCCGTTAAACGGGATTCGACCCGGCTGATCCACCGACTGATGACCGCCCGGTCATACTGGTTAACCAGGCTCCACTCGATTTCCAGCGTAAGGATGATGGTTTCATCCAGGCTGACTTCTGAATAGGTTTCACGGTGCAAGCGCAACAGCGTATCGGCCGGGCCCGTTTGCAGCACCAGGCCATACAAGGCAAAGGTGCCTCGCAGCGTCTGGTACAGCTCGTCGGCATCGGCCTGGGATTGCCATACCAATGGATTCAACCCCTCGGCCAACCGGAACTGCCCTTTCAACTGGTAGCCGCAGCCGACCAGAAGGCTCAGCAACAGGCCAACGGTCAGGCTGCGCCACAGCCCGATTCGATGGATACCGGCGTTAGTTGGCAACGATGTTCACCAGCTTGTTGGGCACAACGATCACCTTGCGTACCGTCACGCCTTCCGTAAAACGCACGACGTTCTCATCCGCCAGAGCGGTGCGTTCAATCAGTGCCTTGTCGGCACTGGCAGGCACTTCAATGCGGCTGCGCACTTTACCGTTTACCTGAACCACGTACAGCAGCGAGTCTTTAACCAAGGCTGACTCATCCGCTTGCGGCCAGGCAGCGTCAATCACCAGGCCGTCATGACCAAGTGCCTGCCACAACACCTGAGTAACGTGCGGGGCGATCGGTGCGAGCACCAGCACGGCGGTGTCGAGCGCTTCCCGGACGACGGCTCGATCGAGTGCCGTGTGCGCTTCAAAACGGTTTACGCTGTTGAGCAGTTCCATCACCTTGGCGATGGCGGTATTGAAGGTCTTGCGCTCACCAAAATCGCTGGTCACACCCACAATGGTCTCGTGCGTTTTACGGCGCAGGGCTTTCTGGTCGTCGTTCAGCGCCTGGCCGTTCAAAGCGTCGCTGTCACCGGCTTCAAGCAATGCATGCACCGCACGCCACAAACGCTGCAGAAACTTCTGGGCACCCTGCACGCCCGACTCGGTCCACTCCAGGGTTTGGTCCGGCGGTGCAGCAAACATGGAGAACAACCGCACCGTATCGGCACCATACTGTTCAATCGCCTGCTGCGGGTCTTTGCCGTTATTTTTCGACTTGGACATCTTCGCCATGCCGGCATAGACCACGGCATCTCCGGTCGAGGCTTCAACACCGCCCAGCACCTTGCCTTTCTCGTCGCGCTGAACATCCACAGCGGTTGGGGATACCCAGACCCGACCGTTGTCGGTTTCCTTATACCAGGTATCCGCCAACACCATGCCCTGGCACAGCAGATTGGTGAAGGGTTCGCTGGAATTCACCAAGCCTTCATCGCGCATGGCTTTGTGAAAGAAACGCGAGTACATCAGGTGCATGGTGGCGTGTTCGATACCGCCAATGTACTGGTCGACCGGCAGCCAGTAATTGGCTTCTTCGGGCTCCAGCATGCCGCCGTCGTATTCGGGGGTGCAGTAACGGGCGTAATACCAGCTCGATTCCATAAAGGTATCGAAAGTGTCGGTATCGCGCTTGGCGGGTTTGCCCTGCCAGGTTGTGTTTTCAAACTCGGGGTTGTTCTTGATCGGCGAATTGGCACCGTCGAATACCACATCAACGGGCAGTTCGACCGGGAAGGTTTCCGAGGGTTTGACCTCGCCATCGACATACACCATGGGTACAGGCGTGCCCCAATAACGCTGCCGGCTCACACCCCAGTCGCGCAGGCGGAAATTCACAGTCACCTTGCCTTTGCCCTGGGCTTCCAGGTCGCCGGCGATGCGCTCGAAAGCCTCGGTGAAATTCAGCCCGTCGTAGTCACCGGAATTGACCAGAATGCCTTTTTCAGTAAAGGCCTCCTCGGTCAGATCGCACTGGCTTTCGCTGCCGGGTTCGGGCTTGACCACCTGCTTCTTTTGCAAACCGTATTTGCTGGCAAATTCCCAGTCGCGCTGGTCGTGCCCTGGCACCGCCATAACGGCACCGCTGCCGTAATCCATCAACACGAAGTTGGCCGACCAGATGGGGACTTCCTCGCCGGTTAACGGGTGGATCGCCACCAAACCGGTATCGCAGCCTTTCTTCTCCATCGTGGCCATATCGGCCTCGCTGGTGGTCATGTTCTTGCACTCGATAATGAAGTTGGCCAGTTCGTTGTTGGTTTTGGCCGCTTCAGCCGCGAGTGGGTGCTGGGCCGCCACCGCCATGTAGGTAACGCCCATCAGCGTATCCGGGCGGGTGGTATAGACTTCGAGCGTCTGGTCACTGCCTTTCAGGCCAAACTTAAGCGTCACGCCCTGAGAACGACCGATCCAGTTGCGCTGCATGGCCTTCACTTCATCGGGCCAGCCCGGCAGGTTATCGAGTTCTTCCAGCAATTCCTCGGCGTAGGCGGTGGTCTTGATGAACCACTGATCCATCTCCTTGCGTTCAACCGGGGTATCACAGCGCCAGCAGCGGCCGTCGTGCACCTGCTCGTTAGCGAGTACGGTCTGGTCGACTGGACACCAGTTCACCGGCGAGGTTTTCTTATACGCCAGGCCCTTCTCCACCAGACGGGTGAAGAACCATTGCTCCCAGCGGTAATACTCGGGGGTGCAGGTGGTGACTTCCCGGTCCCAGTCGTAGGCGAAGCCCAGCATCTTGAGCTGGTTGCGCATGTAGTCGATGTTCTCAAAGGTCCACTTGGCCGGAGCGACACCATTCTGGATGGCGGCGTTTTCGGCGGGCATGCCGAAGGCATCCCAGCCCATTGGCTGCATGACGTTCTTGCCGAGCATGCGCTGATAACGGCTGATCACATCACCGATGGTGTAGTTGCGAACATGCCCCATGTGCAGGCGACCACTGGGGTAAGGTAGCATCGATAGGCAGTAGAATTTCTCTTTGCCGGGTTCAACCCGGGCTTTAAAGACCTGCTTCTCGTTCCAGGTGTCCTGCACCTGCTGCTCAATGGTGGCCGGGGTATAGGTCGCGTCCATCGGAATCCTGTTGTTTGCGGTGGTTGGTGAGTGAACAATACGAATGATAAAAGGGAGTAATTCTGCACAGACGGGCGTCAGACCCGGCTCGCACCGTTAGGATACCCGACCAGCGACGGGTTTTCGACCGGATTTCCGCACCCTGGCCGTTCTGTTTTCACCAGGAATGTGCACTCGTTATCAGGTTCGTTTGCCCTTGATGCCAAAATCGGTAACAGTAGCCCTATTAAACGCCTTGCTTCAAAGACCAGCGATAGCCACTGGAGAACAAGGTCGATCGCGCACCCGACAGGTTCACGTTCGTGACCAGGGTGCATCAACAGTCACTCTGGACGGATTATGGCTTTCAGCAACATTCCAAAACTCAGCCTGGCACAGGCCCCTACCCCCATTGATCACCTGCCCCGACTGGGCGAGTTACTGGGCACCCGGAACCTTTGGGTGAAACGCGACGACTGCACCGGGCTTGGGCTCGGCGGCAATAAAACGCGCAAGCTGGAATACCTGTTGGCTGAAGCTCTGGAAACGGGGGCGGATACCGTGTTGACGGTCGGCGGCCTGCAAAGCAACCATGCCCGCCAGACTGCTGCGGCTGCGGCTCGGCTGGGCCTGAACTGTGAACTGGTACTGGAACCGGTTACCGGTGCGCCAGAGTCACTGTATCAGCACAGCGGTAATGTACTGTTAAACCGACTTTTTGGCGCCACCCTCACCCTGGCCAAGCCCGGCCAGGACGGTATTGAACTGATGCATCAACGCGCCGAAGCCCTTGCCGGGGAAGGGTACGCCCCCTATTGCATACCGGTTGGCGGCTCCAACACCACTGGTGCCCTCGGCTACGTTCAGTGCGCCCGGGAAATTGCCGACTGGCAGTATCAGCAGGACACTGAGTTTGATCACATTATTCTGGCAACAGGCAGCGCAGGCACCCAGGCTGGGCTGCTGGCCGGTGCGGCCCTCTTTGATCTGTCGGCTCAGGTGCAGGGGTTCTGCGTCAGCCGCACCACTGAAGACCAGGCCGATCTGGTACTAAACCTGACCCGACCGCTGTTTGATCGCCTTGGGCTCTCTCATGAAACCCTGGCCAGGCGCATTTACACAGATGGCCGCTACGTAGGCCCGGGCTATGGCATAGCGACCGAAGGCATGACTCACGCGGTGCGGGTCACCGCGGAAACAGAAGGCCTGTTACTGGATCCGGTTTACACCGGCAAAGCCATGCACGGCCTGTTCGATAGCTACCAAAACGGTACCTTTGGGCCCGACGACAAGGTTCTGTTCATCCATACCGGCGGCGCACCGGCGTTATTTGGGTATGAAGCGGCCTTGTTTGAAGACGATAAAGCCACTTAAGGGGAGTTCCAGCCCAGTAGGCGACATTAGGTTCCGGGCATGGAACACTGTTTTACCAACTCACATCCACTGTTGCTCATGCAAACAGCACACCTCACTTCTGAATCGCAACAACGTCGCGATCAGCCACCTCCCAGTGCTGCGCCCCCAAATACTCAGCCAACCAGGCGAAAGTCGCCTCTGAATAAAAGGCGATGTGAGTCGGATCATCGACATAGCGCCAATGCGCAAAGGCTTCGCGGTCGCGAACCCTCTGCGTTTGAATGATCAGCCAGCCGCCCGCTTCCAGTTGACGCCACAAGTCAGTCAAAACGTCAGCAGGGTTACACAGGTGCTCGATCACCTCGGTGAGACAGATAAAGTGATAGTGACGGGTCAGAACTGAGCGATCAGGGTAATAGAATAGATCATACAAGACGACACGGTAACCCACTTCTTCAAGCATGCTGGCCAGCGCCGGACCAGGGCCACAGCCGAAGTCGAGCCCACTGGATCCGGCTGGCAGCCTGTCGTAAACGGCTTGCCAGGGCCGAGTCAGAAAGGTTCGATATCCGGGGTCACTGATGTCGTTCCGGTGCTTGTCGTATTCTGCCTTTTCAGCGGCCGGTGATATCTGCTGGTCAGTTTTAACGAACACTAACCGGCACGCCGGGCAGCACCAGTAATCCCGATGTTTGCGATGGTGCCACCACTGACTGTCGGGCGTATGGCACAGCGGGCAAGGCGGGCCATTAGTCTCAGCCTGTATAGCCTGCAGATTCTCGGGCACGTCGGTGGTCATCCGTTCACTTTCTTATTTGTTCCTATTTGTTGGTCGCAGGCATTCATGCTATCAGTTATTCTTGGAGCAGTGGTAGAGCCTGCAATGATTGTGACGGCCAGCGCGGGGCTGCAAACCGGGCAGCCGACCATCATCGACCTCCCAGGCGACTGACAGACATTAGAACAATACAAAATGGCTCTGACGACACCGCATGCCGGCGCCGGGCCAACGATAAGACTGATCAAGGGAACCGAGCATTGTGCTTTATCGACTCGCCTGTAGATTGCTTTTTGCCAGTTTGCCATTGTTGATGCTGGTCTGGCCCGGTCAGGCATACGCCGACATTGTCGAGCTTGACAGCTATTGGATGCAACAAGCATCTGACTGGTCTCCGTCCATACAATCGCGCCAGCAGAGCCAGCCACAAATCGTGTCGCAGACGGGCATTTCGTTAAAAGGCGGTCATCACTGGCATGTAATTGACGTCTCTTTTAATGAAACAACGCATCAGGTTATCGACTTTCGCAATTCCTCGGTTATTGCGAACTTTGAACATTGGGTCTTTGACCGCACCACCGGAGAGCTGATCGACCGAATGGTTGGCGGTATCGAATCGGAGCAGGACAACCCCTACTTTCTGCGCCATGGTCGCGACCAGGTATTCGAGCCCGGCCAGTACCAAATCGTCACCCGAATGGACAGTCCGTTCTACTTGGCACAACCACAGCCAACGGTATTTGCACAGGACGAATACCAGCAAAGCATCAAGGTGGGTAACGCACTGACCCTTATATGCCAGGGTATTTTCCTGGCGCTGGGTATTTATTATTTTGTGCTGGGTACAAGCCGCAGCCGGGCGGCCGATTTATTGTACGCCCTGTTTATTACCGGCAATTTCTTTTTCACCGGTGCATCCTTGCTGGTATTCAGTGATCTGCTCAGCATTCACCAGTTCTACCTGACCAGCTTCCCCATCCTTATTTCAAACACAGCCTACATCGCCTTTGTGATGGTGCTACTGAACATCAAGCCCAATACGTCACAATGGCTGTACCGCATTGGCAGTGGCCTGATCATCCTCTTTGTGCTGGGCTTTGTAGTGGCCCTGCTTCGGCCGGAACTGTCGATGGAGATCGACCGTATGGGCGTGGGCCTGTTTGCCATTTATGGCTTCACCGCAGGCCTTACCCGAGTGCTGCAGGGCAACAGGACCGCGCGCTATTATCTGGTTGCCAACGCGGCCTTCGCGATTCCCGCCCTCATTTCCATAGGCGCATCCAGTTTGCCCGTTGCCGATACTCTATTTCTTGAACACCTGGGCATGTTTGCCGTCTCGATGGAAGTTATTCTGCTGTCGCTGGTTATCAGCCACCAGGTGGGACTGGTCTATAAAGAAAAGGAAGCCGGCTTGCTGGCCACCCAGGAAGCGCTGCAGGCTGCCAATGATGCCCTGAACACCAAAGAGCGCTTTCTGGCCAATGTCAGTCATGAATTGCGCACGCCGTTAAACGCCATTCAGGGGTCGGTGGAATTAATGGGCCAGCAACAAATGCCTGCTGAAACCAGCCGACATCTGGAAGCCATCCACGCGTCATCCAATTTTCTGGTGTTTCTGATCAATGACATTCTTGATCTGGCCAAAATGAACGCCGACCAGCTTGAACTGGTTGAAGAGCCCTTCGACCTCGATGAAGCACTGGATGAGCTCTGTACCATTTATAAAGACGCGTTCGACCGGCAACAGGTACGTTTTCTGGTCGATATAGACCCCAGAGTGCCTCATCGCGTTACCGGCGATGTCAATCGATTGAAACAGATTCTGGCCAACCTGCTCAGCAATGCGTTCAAATTCACCGGGCAGGGCTCCATTGAATTATCGGTCTCTCAACCGGATCCGAACGTCCTGACCTTCCATGTCACTGACACCGGCATTGGTATTGCCCAGAATAAAATCGAATCGGTTTTTTCAGCCTTTACCCAAGCTGATGCAACCATTTCGCGCAAGTACGGCGGGACGGGCCTGGGATTACAAATTGCCTCTAAGCTGGTAACCCTGATGGGCGGTAAACTGACCGTCTTCAGTCAACCGGAACTGGGCAGCGACTTCCAGTTCACGCTGCCAATGCAGGGCGAGCCCGAGCCAGTTACCACGCTGCCCGTTCGGGTAGGGCTGGTCTGCGATGATGCGGATCTGAAAAACCTGATCGACAACAGCCTGCGTAGACTCGGCATCGTTCTCCAACACAGCCTCACGCAATCTGCCGCGATGCAGACACCCTTGCCAGAGGATGCAGACCACTGGATTCTAGTTGCCGAACAACCCGATGCTGACCTGTCAAACCGGTTCAGCGAGCACCCCAAGGTTCACTGGCTGGTAAACCGGGTACCGACTGACTTGCCGCTGTGGACACCACCGGTCAGCCTGGAACTATTGCCCTGTACACAGGTTACCTTCCGGCGACTGCTGGGTCAGGCAGCCACAGCCCCCGCGACCGCCGAACATCCTCTGATGTTGCGCCGGCTTTATATTGTTGCCATCGATGACAACCCAGTGAACCTGAAAGTGTTACTGGGAATGCTGACCCGATTGGGCGTCAGTGCCAGTGGGTTTGAATCGGCGGAAGAAGGCTTGAACCACATACTCTACCGTCAACCCGATATGGTGTTGATGGACATGCAGATGCCGGTAATGGATGGCCTGGAGACGACCCGCGCATTGCGACAGCGCAAGTTCAACAATCCGGTCATCGCCTTTACCGCCAACACGTCCCAGCGCGATATAAACAACTGCCTGGAAGCCGGCATGAATGACGTGTTGCTCAAGCCCATCAAACTGACACAACTGGAGAACATGATTCTTAAATGGACCGAGCAGTCTTCCCTGAACAGCCGGAGTGGTCGTTAGCAGTCGGAACCGCATGCCAGGGGAAATAACCAAAAATAAACACAAGGAACCGACACTGATATGAACCCGACCAATAAATGGGCTCTGCTTTGGCCTATCCTGCTGACGCTGCTGATTCCCCTGGTAGCCGCCTGGTTTGCCTACCCGGGCACGCATTTGCCACCCGGCTTTGGCATTTTCCCGCCTATACAGACCTCGCCGGCACCGGGTTTTTCGCTGCTCTATTTTCTGGTAGTCGCCGCGCTGGCCGTTCTGGTGACATTACTGCTTCTATTTCCAAAGCTGTTTGGCTTTCAGGGGGCAACCCCTGCCCCACAACCGGCGAAAAAACCACTGCCCTGGTGGTTCTGGGCCGGTGCCGTCGTCATGCTGTGTTTCTGGTGGGTCATGTGGGCCCGACCGGTCTGGCTTGGTGACCTGGTCTATTACGCCTTTTCCCCACTGTGGTGGGGCTTCATCGTCATGCTCGATGGCATTGTGTACCACCGCAACAACGGCAAGTCACTGATGGCAACCAAGCCAGCCATGCTGATCTTCAGCGCCGTGATTTCCGTGGTTGGCTGGGGGTATTTCGAGTATTACGACTATTTTGTACTCAGCAACTGGTATTACCCCAACGGTCACATGACCGCCCTGCCCCACAGTGTGATCGTAGTGCTGTTTCTGATCGCCTACACCACCGTCTGGCCGGCCATCTTCGAATGGTTTAACTTGCTGAACTCCTTTCCCAAACTGGTCGCACGTTACCAGAACGGCTCCGCAATCCCGCTGTCAGGTAACCTGCTGATTATCCTTGGCTGCCTGATCATCGGTGCCCTGGTGTTCTTTCCGCGCCTGATGTTCTGGGGCATCTGGATTGGTCCGCTGGCGGTTATTATTGGCGTTTTGCTGCGGCAATCGCTCTGGTCGCCGTTCACAGCCCTGAGCCAGGGAAACTGGGCACCCGGCGTGCTGATTGCACTGGCCTCTATGTTCAACGGTTTTCTCTGGGAAATGTGGAACTTCGGCAGTGAACACCCGGACATCGGCTACCCAACCAACCCGAACTACTGGATTTATGACATCCCCTTCGTCAACGTCATTCATATCTTCTCGGAAATGCCGTTGCTTGGTTATTTCGGATATCTGCCGTTTGGGGCACTGGTGTGGGTATTTTTTATCTGGATCGGTGCCCTGTTCAATCGGAATACCGACATCTATTTGGATGGTAACCCGAACTGAGGGACTGATTGCATAACCCATAAAAAAACCGGGCTAAGAGCCCGGTTTTTTTTCGTGCCCGGTATTACTTAAGCGGGCTGCGGCCTTTGCTCGCCGCAATGCGCATGCGCAAAGCATTCAGCTTGATAAAGCCTTCGGCGTCTTTCTGATCGTAGGCACCGGCATCGTCTTCGAAAGTAGCAATGCTCTCGTCGAACAGGCTGTCTTCAGACTGACGGCCGGCAACAATCACGTTGCCCTTGTAGAGCTTCAAGCGAACCTTGCCGTTAACCCGCTCCTGAGAGGCATCAATCATCTTCTGCATCATCAAGCGCTCCGGGCTCCACCAGTAACCGTTGTAGATCACTTCGGCGTATTTCGGCATCAGCTCATCTTTCAGGTGTGCGACTTCACGGTCCAGCGTGATCGACTCGATGGCACGGTGCGCCTTGAGCATAATGGTGCCGCCCGGTGTTTCATAACAACCGCGAGACTTCATGCCGACGTAACGGTTTTCGACCAGATCCAGACGGCCAATGCCGTTCTCGCCACCGACCTTGTTCAGGTACGCCAACACGTCGGCCGGTGAAGTCGGCTTGCCGTCAATGGCGACGATATCGCCTTTATCGTAGGTCAGTTCGAGGTAAGTCGGGGTATCCGGTGCCGCTTCAGGGCTGACCGACCAACGCCACATCTCTTCTTCAGCTTCGGCCCAGGGGTCTTCCAGAATGCCGCCCTCGTAGGAGATGTGCAGCAGGTTGGCATCCATCGAATAGGGCGACTTCTTGCCTTTCTTGTTGAAATCGACCGGAATCTGGTGGTCTTCGCAATAAGCCATCAGCTTCTCGCGCGAGGTCAGATCCCACTCACGCCAGGGCGCAATCACTTTCACGCCCGGCTTCAGCGCGTAAGCACCCAGCTCGAACCGCACCTGGTCGTTACCCTTGCCGGTAGCGCCGTGAGCAATGGCATCGGCACCGGTTTCATTGGCGATTTCGATCAGCCGCTTGGCAATCAGCGGACGGGCAATGGAGGTGCCCAGCAGGTATTCGCCTTCGTACACGGTATTGGCACGGAACATCGGGAACACAAAGTCACGCACAAACTCTTCGCGCAGATCTTCGATGTAGATTTCCTTGATACCGAGGGCTTTGGCCTTGGCACGGGCCGGCTCAACTTCTTCGCCCTGACCGAGGTCGGCAGTGAAGGTCACCACTTCGCAGTTGTAAGTTTCGGTGATCCACTTGGCGATCACCGAGGTGTCCAGGCCACCGGAATAGGCCAGCACCACTTTCTTAATATCTGACATCTTGTCTCCCAACGAGTTGGCGGGTTTTTAGGCTGGCTGGAATTTTACGCCTTTGACCGGGGAGATGCCATGGTAGTGGGAGGCACTAATCCGCAGTGGTTACCGGATGTGTCCATGTTGGGGGAGACCGCAGCATGGACTAGACCGCCCGGTAGCGTTTTAAAATCTCAAGTTTCAGTGTTCGCTCCGGTGACTAGCGGCGGGTATCGGGTGTACCCCTGTGGGGTAGTCCGCAGCAGGGACTATAACGCCAAGAGCGTTTTAGCATGAGCGCAGCGAGCCCGAAGGGTGAATCCCATGGATGGGATTCATATCCTGCGGTCTAGGCTCCATGGACGGATTTACGCCGACCCCACAGGGACACACCCGGTAGCCGGTGTGGACTAGTGCCTCTCTGGCGACCCGAACTCCGAATCTTGGTTTACTCTTCGTCCTCCGCCACCGTCTCCAACTCCATGCCCAGCTCCTTGATCTTACGGGTCAGGGTGTTTCTGCCCCAGCCCAGCAATTCTGCTGCATCGCGGCGTCGGCCGGCGGTGTGTTTCAATGCGGTTTCTATCATGATGCGTTCGAAGTTCGGTACTGCGATATCCAAAAGCCGGTGCTCGCCACGGGCCAGCTCCCGATCTGCCCAGTTACGCAGTGCCTGCTCCCAGTTCTCGCTGGTGACCGGTGCCTGGGCTTCGTCCATCAGCTCCGGTGGCAGATCCGAGACCAGGACCTCGCGGCCCGAGGCCATCACCGTGATCCAGCGGCAGATGTTTTCCAGCTGGCGCACGTTGCCCGGCCAGGCGAGGCGGGACAAATAAGCCTCGGTTTCCGGTCGTAACGTCTTGGTTTCCACGCCCAATTCGTCGGCTGCCTTGTGCAGAAAGAACTCAAGCAGTCGGGGAATGTCTTCACGCCGGTCGGCCAGGCGCGGCAAATGGATACGAATAACGTTAAGTCGGTGAAACAAATCTTCACGAAAGCGACCTTCTTTCACCAGAGTCTCCAGATTCTGGTGCGTCGCCGCGATGATGCGAACATCCACCCGTACCGAGGTGTGTCCGCCAACGCGGTAAAACTCGCCATCGGCCAGCACTCGCAGCAACCGGGTTTGGGTCTCGGCCGGCATATCGCCAATCTCATCAAGAAACAGCGTACCGCCATCGGCCTGCTCGAAACGCCCGCGACGCTGGCCCTGGGCCCCGGTGAACGACCCTTTTTCGTGACCGAAGAGCTCAGATTCCATCAGATCACGCGGGATAGCCGCCATGTTCAGCGCTATGAACGGGTTTTCCCGGCGTGGGCTGTGACGGTGCAAGGCATGCGCCACCAGCTCTTTGCCGGTACCGGACTCACCATTGATCAGCACCGTGATGTTCGACTGCGACAACCGGCCGATGGCCCGAAACACTTCCTGCATAGCAGGTGCTTCGCCAATAATCTCGGTATTGGCCGATGCGACAGCTGGTTCGGAGGTTTTCTGTTTCTGGCGGGTATGCTCGATCGCACGCAATGCCAGGGAAACCGCATCGTCGACATCGAACGGCTTGGGCAGGTATTCGAAGGCACCGCCCTGAAACGAGGCAACGGCACTTTCGAGGTCCGAATGCGCCGTCATGATGATGACCGGCAAATGCGGGTGATTGTCATGAATCCGGCTGAGCAGTTCCAGGCCGTCGATGCCTTCCATACGGACATCACTGACGATGGCATCGGGCGGGTCCTGATCCAGCTTGCGCAACAGGGCCTCGCCGGATTCAAAGCTGCGGCACTCGATACCTTCCTTCTCAAAGGCACGTTCCAGTACCCAGCGTATGGAGCGGTCGTCGTCGACGATCCAGACGCAATTATGATTGGCCATTGAGCCCCTCCAACGGTAAATAGACACTAAAGACGGTGGCACCGGGACTGCTGTCACACTCGATGACACCGTTGTGAAAATTAATGATTTGCTGAGCGATCGACAGACCCAGACCCGTACCGGTGGGTCGGCCTGAAATCATTGGGTAGAAAATCTTTTCCATCATTTCCGGTGCAATGCCCGGGCCGTTATCAATGATGTCGAGCTTAACCAGCAACCGGTACCGGTTCTGGCGGATGGTAAACTGACGCACAGCCCGGGTTTTAAACTCAATGGCCGGCGCTTCAACGTTATTCTCAATCAAGGCCTGAACCGCATTGCGGGCGATGTTCAACACGGCCTGTATCAACTGCGCCTCGTCGGCTTTAAAATCGGGCAGGCTGGGGTCGTAATCGCGGCTTAACCTGATACGGTCGCCGCACTCGACCCGAAGCAGCGCGTAGACACGTTCGACGATCTGATGGATGTTGACTTCGGACAGGGTGGGCACCTTGTGGCTGCCGAGCATCCGATCTACCAGATCTCGCAACCGGTCGGCTTCCTCAATAATGACCTGGGTATACTCTTTAAGGTCGGCATTGGGCAATTCACTGGCCAGCAATTGTGCCGCGCCCCGAATGCCGCCCAGCGGGTTCTTGATTTCGTGGGCCACACCGCGAACCAGATGCCGGGTCGTCTCGGTTTGCTGGATCAGGCCCTCGTCGCGGCTGATGCGCATCGCCCGGTCGGCGGGCAGCATCTCGACAATCAGGTGCAGTTCGTCATCGTCCATATAGGGCGTGACCATGTAATCCAATGTCAACGTATCCCGATGAGCCAGCTGCCACTGGGCGGAACGCACCGACAGTGTAGTGCCGCCAGAGACGGCCGACATCATCATCTCCCGAATCTCAGCCGGGTTAACAAAGAGACTGTAAAACGCCTGACCAATGATTTGCTTTCCCGAGCGCACCAGCAACAATTCAGCAGAAGGGTTAACGTGCTCGACAACCAGCGTGTCGTCCAGCTGTATGACAGCCGTGAATTGGTGATCGACCAACTGGCGAAAAAAATGCGTGTCAGTCACATGAGGTTTCCTGTGCACCGGGTTGCAATGGAAGTCAGCAAACAGACCCTGAATTGGGTCAGCGGTGAGTCCGCCGTGGCCTGCCCTGTGGTTCTTTAAATGGCATACGCAAGAAGCAGGCCAGTCATTTCAGGCCCGAAATGCACGATTACGGGGCTTACTTTGGCACGAATGCACCATAGTGGAACCACTGACGTCATATTAGCACTAATATGGTGCATTGCTGGGTTTGTGATTCAGGTCCATTGTTACGACCTTAAATACGCAAAGTTGCCAATTCGTCTGCATGATGACCTGAACTTTTGGTTTATACTCACTAAACGCTGCAAGATCGTGAAGGACTATGAATCAGACCTACCCGCTTAGGCTGCTGGACAACGCATGGCAGCAGACGTTAAAAGGCCAGGGACAGTGCCTGCTCTTCGCCGATGCCGATGGCCGCCGTTTCAGCAGCCTGGTGGATGCGTTTATGGCAGACCTGCCCGCTGAGTGTGTTCGCTATCAACTGACGTCCGACAGTCAGTTGAATGGCTACTACCCGCTGGTCGACATCATTCAGGATGGCTACGACCGGCTGGGCATTACCGACTGTGGACGCTGGCTTCAGGAACAGGGTGTTTATGGCCCCAATCTCGATACCTGGCAGCAATTGCTCGACGATCATTTTATTCAGCGCCATCCGCTGCAACTGAAAGACCACGTCATTCAGAAAACCATCGCCTTTCAGGACGACATACTGTGCCTGCTGGCTGCCCTGTCGCAAACGCGCCCCATTGTTGTGGCGCTTACGCACTTCCATTTTGCCAGTTTCAGTCTGCAGCGCCTGGTCAGAACCGTACAACAGCAGTTAAACGGACGAGTATTGTTGCTCACCTCGACCGATACGGATCTGATGGCCTCTCACGATCCGGACTGGCACAGCACCCAGCGCAGCGCCGACGACGACATTGACCCGCCCAACTGGCTGATAGACCTGTCGCCCGAACTCAATGCGGACTCGTCGCCCTGGCCCGAGCCGCAGCCACTCAGTGCCCAGAGCATTCCGCGACTGATTCAGGATGCGCTGAGAAACCACGCCTTGCAGTGCCATACAGAAACTCACCTGCTGTGCGATAAAATCGGGCTGATGCTGGATGAACGGCAAATACTGCTGTTATCCGAACATCGCAGCACTCTGCGACTGATTGAAGCTGAGGCCCAGTACTACAAAGACCAGCATAACGGGGCCATTACCCTGTTGACGGAGCTGCTTGAAGAGGCCCGGCAGGAGCATCTCTACGACCAGATGTTTGATGCCTACCTGCGCCTCGGCTGGTGCGCGCTGACCAAACACAGGCTAAGCACAGCCCGGCAAATGGCCACACACGCCCAAACGGCGCTTGAACAAATTACGACCAAGGACGCCCCCTGGCTATTGCGCGAACGGGAATGGCTGCTGTTGCAGGTCATGATCAGCAGCATGTTTCACGAACGCCCGCCCGCGACGGTAATGCACCGGCTCGAAGCCCTGCTGCCGATGCTGGACCAGGACGACTATGGCTACGCCCTGCGCACGGCCCAGATAGCCTGGGAAGGCTCCATGACAGATCGGGAGCGCTTCTTTCTGCGGCGCGCCATTTTAACGGGCCTCGGCCAGGCGAGAGCCCAGAAGAACGACATCGCCACCGTCAAGCTGACTGAAGCCATGGCCTTGCTGCAAACCAAAGCACACCGGTTTCAGCGGGCACACCGCCTGCTGGAACTGGCGCTTAGCCGTTGCCAGCGCATGGCGTCGCCACGGCATGAAGCCCCGCTGTACAACGGCCTGGGTATTATCCAGATGCGTCTGGGCCGAATAGAGGAAGCCAGAGACACCTTTTTATACACCCTGCATAAATTGCAAACCGTCGCCCACTACAATGAAATTGCGGTCACGTTGCATAACCTGTCATGGGCTTACCTGATCAGCGGCAATGTTCAGGAAAGCTTGCGACTGCTCACTACTGCCATTCGTTTGTGTCGCATACGCGGGTTTGTGACCATTCCGTTTTACACGCTCGATGACCTTATGTTGCAACAGGCACTGTACCGGTTCTATCTGGGGCACAGTGTGCTCGCCCAGCATACCTTGCAGGATTATCGACAACGGCCCGAACAGCGCTCGGCTCGGGGGCAGATTTTGCTCACCTGCCTGAAACTGCATTTTGCCCGGGCAGAAGCCGACTACGAGGGCGTTACCGCCCTGGTGAAAGAATTGAAAACGTCGCTGGAGGCTCAACCGGATTTGCCGGATACCCTGGTGAACCTGGCCTGTTACGCAGCAGGGCCCGACAGTCTGCCTTCCAGCCTGAAACCGGCCTATCAGATTCAATGGATGCAAACCCGGGAGACGGTTACCCAGCCGCTAGCCGACAGCAACATTGATGTGATGTCCGTGTTACGGGCCGCCGACCTTGAAAGCGAGCTCGAACAGATACAACAGCGAGTGCGGGACACCCGCCTGCTGTCACACCTCAGCGCTCAAACCAACGCAGCGACCGATACTCTGGAACTGGTCGAAACCCTGTGCCAGCAATTGAAGGCCCATCTCGATTGCGACTACGTCGCCATCGAACTGACCCAGCAACCCTTTATGGCAGCCACCCTGATTACCCGGGGGCTGGCCGACCTGGACGTTGAGCGGCTGCATCATGCACTGTCATTGCAGCGGCTGACGCGCGGACGACTGCTGATCCGAATGCACAACCTCGATCTGGAAGGCATGGACAGCGGCTACGTCTGCATTTTCCGCATCGCCCTGCCCCACCACGATTTTGGTGACATGATCCTGATAACTCGCAACCCGTCCGGTTTTGAAGAATCGGTGCTGCGCACAGCCTCGATGCTGGCCGGGCAACTGGCGGCTGCCATTCAACGGCTGGCGCATGAAAAAGAATTGCACCACCTCTCCTCTACCGACATGCTGACCGGCCTGATGAACCGCCAGGCACTGTACCCGCGCCTGGAAGAGGAGCTGGCTCGTGGCCGCCGCAATGCCGGCTACCGGTTCTCACTGGCTTTTCTGGATCTTGATAACTTCAAATACCTGAATGACAACTACGGCCACATACTGGGTGATCAGGTATTACGCGGCTTTGCACAGGTATTGAAAGAGCACACCCGCACCGAGGATCTGGCAGCTCGACTGGGCGGTGACGAATTCGTCATTCTATTCCCCAATGAAAAAGGCCAGGCTGTTCAGCAACTGGCCCAGCGAATTCTTGAGGATTTCTCGACCCCGGCTCGCTGTCAGGCGTTCCTGCGACGTTTCACCGGACAGGAATTTACCTGGCCCGAAGGCCAGCAACTGGGATGTTCTGTAGGGATCATTGAGGTCACCGGGGAGCAGGCGCCAAAACTGGTCGATCAGCTGCTCAACCTGGCTGACCATGCCATGTACGAGGCCAAGTCTCGCGGTAAAAACCAGGCGGTTATTTCCGATCTGCCAGCGACGCCAAACAGGCACTGATAAAAGCCGCAAGCTCAGGATGGATCTGCGCCGAGAGGCGCAATGGGTAATGCTGCGCCAGCACCGACACCATTCGCTGCCCAACCCCTCGCCCGCGGGTCAGCGCCCGAACACCCAGGCTCAACACACAATCAGCCTCAACAAACGCAACGCCGACGATGCGCCCGTTAAACCGGGCGGCATGGAGCCTCACGCCCGGGGCACTGGCCTGCCAGGCGATCCAGGCCGACTGATAGCAGGGGCAGGCACTCATGTCCTGCGCCAGGCGGGCCAAGTCTGGCGCATCGGTTTCTGGCAGGTCTGAGAGCGGTGTTCGGGACAGCAAATCCAGCGTTACAGGCATCGGCGTCGGTCCGGGTGGTTTGAGGCGCAGCATACCGATATAATGCGCCTTCGCAACCGGGTTTCAGGGCGTTTACTTCAGCGCAACCCCGCGCGCGATGACCGAACCATCACTCGAATCATCAAGAACAGAGAGTCGTACTATGAGTCGCCAAGCGACGGTTGAACGCAACACCACCGAAACCCAGATCAAGGTCAGTATCAATCTGGACGGTACCGGCACAGCCCAGTTCGACACCGGCATGCCCTTTCTGGACCACATGATGGACCAGATAGCCCGGCATGGCCTGATCGATCTCGACATCGTCTGCCGCGGCGACAACCACATCGACGACCACCACAGCGTTGAAGACATCGGCATTACCCTGGGCCAGGCCTTCGCGAAAGCCGTTGGCGACAAAAAAGGCATCACCCGCTACGGCCACAGCTATGTGCCGCTCGATGAAGCCCTGTCGCGAGTCGTGATCGATTTCTCCGGTCGCCCGGGCCTCGAATACAACCTGCCATTTACCCGCGGCAGCGTTGGCGGCTTCGATGTCGACCTGTTTTATGAATTCTTCCAGGGCTTCGTCAACCACGCCTGGGTCACGCTGCACATCGACAATCTGAAGGGTCACAATTCGCACCACCAGATCGAAACGGTGTTCAAGGCCTTCGGCCGCGCCCTGCGCATGGCGCTGACGCCGGACGAACGCATGGCCGGCATCACCCCGTCCACCAAGGGCGTGCTCTGATACCCGCCGAAAGGTCGCTCCAACGGCGCCCGCTCCCGCAGTGGGCGCCTAATGCACACCTAAGCCAGAACAGGATACTTCCGTGAGTCGCACACTGCTGACCATCATTGATTACGGCATGGGCAACCTGCACTCCGTCGCCAAGGCGCTGGAGCACGTCGCCCCGAACACTCAAATCGAAGTCACCTCCGACAAAAACCGCATCGCCGAAGCCGACCATATTCTGTTGCCCGGCGTCGGCGCCATTCGCGACTGCATGGCTGAAATTCGCCGTCAGGGCGTTGATACCGTGGTAGCCGAGGCCGTAAACAGCGGCAAGCCTTTCCTCGGCATCTGTGTCGGCATGCAAGCGCTGATGGCCCACAGTCATGAGAACGATGGCGTCGACTGCCTGGGTTATTTCGATGGTGAGGTACGCCGCTTCAGCACGACCGCCACCGATGAGCGCGGCCTTGCCCTCAAGGTCCCACACATGGGCTGGAACACGGTAGACCTGCAAATCGATCATCCGCTGCTGCAGGGCATTCACAGTGGCGACCGCTTCTATTTCGTACACAGCTACTACGTGGAAACTCACCCGGAATACACGGCGGCCAATTGCACCTACGATGCCACCTTCGCCGCGATGATTTACCGGGACAATATATTTGCCACCCAGTTCCACCCGGAGAAGAGCTTCCCGGCCGGACTGACCCTGCTGAAAAACTTTGTCGACTGGGATGGCCGCCGCTAAGCGGTTGCCCCCGTGCATCTGGAGACACCATCAATGCTGATCATCCCCGCCATCGACCTGAAAGACGGCCAGTGCGTGCGCCTGCTACAAGGCCGTATGGAAGACGCCACCGTGTTCGGATCCGACCCGGTAGAAATGGCCACCCGCTGGGTCGAGGCCGGCTGCCGCCGCCTGCACCTGGTCGACCTAAACGGCGCCTTCGAGGGCACCCCGATCCACGCCGAAGCGGTCACTGCCATTTCCAGAAAATACCCGGACCTGCCGATCCAGATCGGCGGCGGCATCCGCTCCCTGGAGACCATTGAAGCCTACATCAAAGCCGGCGTCAGCTGGTGCATCATCGGCACCGCGGCGGTCAAAAACCCGGGCTTCGTACGCGAAGCCTGCCAGGCTTTCCCCGGCCACATCATTGTTGGCATCGATGCCAAAGACGGCCGCGTCGCCACCGAAGGCTGGGCCGATGTCAGCGACGTGCTGGCCACAGATCTGGCCCGCGATTTCGCTAATGACGGCGTCAGCGCCATCGTCTACACCGACATCAGCCGCGATGGCATGATGCAGGGCGTCAACGTCGACGCCACCGTAGAAGTTGCCAAAGCCGGCGGCATTCCGGTAATCGCCAGCGGCGGCGTCACCAACATGACCGACATAGAACGCCTCTGCGATGTCGCCAGCCAGGGCATTCTGGGCGCCATCACCGGTCGCGCCATCTACGACGGCGCCATTGATGTGCAAGAGGCTCAGGCTTACTGCGATGGGCGTGGTTGAGTCTGTGGCTGAGTCCTGAGTTAGAAATTCGCAGATCAATTTACCACTGCGTCGATTTGGAATTTGTGCCAGGCGGACAACCGGGTATGCCCATTGGAGGTACGCCGTGAACCCTTCCATGGGGGCTCGAAGACCGCATCCCTGCGGTCTAACGACCTCCAATGGGCATACCCGGTTGTCCTTCACAAATTTTCAGGTTGATTAAAGGCGAATTTCTAACTCAGGACTCAGGCGTAGCTATACGCCATCGTTATTGTTCAGTAGTACCATTGCTAGAATTGACGCCAAATTAAGTGTCAGGTGCCGGGTAGACCTATCTGGGGTAGTCCGCAGCAGGGATGCTGCGGCCTAGGCTCCATGGAAGGATTCACGCCGACCCCGGATAGGTCTACCCGGTGGCTGACACGCCCCCCCTGGGCATCAAGGCAAGCCCGGGCACCCGAACAAAGCAACCGAGAGACTAAATTATGGCACTGGCAAAACGTATTATTCCCTGCCTCGACGTCGACAAGGGTCGCGTGGTGAAGGGTGTGAATTTCGTCAATATTCGGGACGCCGGGGATCCGGTGGAAGTGGCGCGCCGGTACAATGAACAGGGTGCCGATGAGATTACCATGCTCGATATTACCGCCACTCATGAAGGCCGCGACACCATGGTCGAGACCGTCAGTGCCATTGCTGGCCAGGTGTTTATTCCACTGACCGTTGGGGGTGGCATTCGCACCCTCGATGATATTCGTACCATGCTGAATGCCGGTGCCGATAAAGTGTCGATTAACAGCGCAGCGGTGTTTAACCCAGAGTTTGTGAAGCAGGCTTCCGACCGGTTTGGTGCCCAGTGCATTGTGGTTGCCATTGATGCCAAGCGGGTTGATGACCACTGGGAAATTTTTACTCACGGTGGCCGCAAACCAACAGGGATTGATGCCGTTGAATGGGCGCAGAAAATGGAGGCCCTGGGAGCCGGCGAGATTTTGCTGACCAGCATGGATCGGGATGGGGTGAAAACCGGGTTCGATCTCGGGCTGACCAAAGCCGTTGCCGATGCCATTCGTATTCCGGTAATCGCCAGTGGTGGTGTCGGTAACCTCGACCACCTGGCCGACGGCGTTCTTGAAGGCCATGCCGATGCCGTGCTGGCTGCCAGCATCTTTCACTTCGGTGAGTACAGTATTGCCGAGGCGAAGGACGTGATGACCGGTCGCGGTATTGAAATGCGGCGCTGATTCTCCCTTCTGATTGACGGGTCGCGTCTCAACGGCGCGAACCCAGCCATTTTTTGCTTACCAAACCCCTGCCAATAAGCAAAATATTGCCTACTCTCTCCGATTGATTCTCCCATCCCCGCAAACCACGCGGGTTCGACAGCATCTCGCTTCTGGCACACCGGTTGCAATAGCCTGACTGACCCTGTGGCAGCCGGGCTACAAAAACCCAAACCAACCCGTGCTTGCTGCATCTTCACGACTACAATCAGGTCATTAACAGGCCCTGGGCCTGGATCCTTTGTGGAACTCGAACGCTTGTGTCTTTCAAAAAGGCACATCGACTGAGCCACGGGTTCATGAACGACGATAATAGACGTACAAAACCAACAACAATCGAGGTATCGATCTCATGCGTAAGCTATCCCTAGCACTGTGTGCAACCGCGGCCCTGGGCTTCTCTGCTGCCCAGGCTGAATCCCTGTCCATTGCTACCGGCGGCACCGGCGGCACCTACTACCCACTGGGGGGTGGTCTGGCGGAACTGATCACCAACAACATTGATGGTTACGACGCCGTCGCTGAAGTGACCGGTGCTTCGGTTGAGAATATGGGCCTGGTTCATCGCGAAGATTCAGACCTGGCCATCGCTCTTGCCGACACCGTGTATCAGGCATACAACGGTGGTGACCGCTTCAATGGCAACAAACTGAACGTCGTCGCACTCGCCTCTCTGTACCCGAACGCGGTCCAGATCGTGACGCTGGCTGATTCCAACATTAACTCTCTGGCTGACTTGCGCGGCAAGCGCGTGTCTGTCGGCGCGCCGGGTAGTGGTACTGAAGTGAACGCCAATGCCATTCTCGAAGGCAACGGCATCAGCTACGACGACTTCACTGCCTTGCGTCTGAACTTCAACGAAACGGCGGATGCGATTCGCGATGGCGACATCGATGCCGGTTTCTGGAGTGTAGGCCCGCCGACCAGCTCCATTCTGAGCCTGGCCACCACTCGCGATATCAAGCTGCTGTCATTGTCTGAGGATGAAATTGCCAACGCCCTGGAACTGGAGCCAGTGTTTGCGCCTTACACCTTGCGTGCCGGTCTGTATGAAGGCATGGACGAACCCGTTCAGTCAGTTGGTATCCCCAACGTTCTGACCGTCAACACCGCCATGTCGGACGATCTGGCTTACCAGATCACCAAGCTGCTGTTCGAGGAAGTTGAATATCTGCAAGACATCCACCCGGCTGCTAACGACACTACCGTTGAATTCGCACTGACTTCTACACCGATTCCGCTGCACCCGGGTGCGATTCGGTACTACGAAGAAATCGGTGCCGACATCCCGGCTCGCCTGCGTCAGTAATTTTAGATGACGCGGCTAACCCGTCTGAAAACCGTGGGTCGCAAGACCCACGGTTTTTTTAAACAAGTCGGGCTTGGGGTGCTCACCGGACTAATCACCGCTGTCACACCAGCCTTTGCCTGGCAGCTGGAAGTCGTCGACATCAACGATCAAGTTCTGGCCCGGGCCGACTTGCCCGAGGATGAAGGCCGTTGGTGCCTGCTCTGGAATCACTCGGTTCAGGGGTTTCAGGTAGAAGACTGCTTTCGGGTAGACGGCCAGACGCTGATGCTCGACAGCACCCACACACCCGATTTCGCCGCGGGTCTGGGACACATCCCCGGACGCGGTGCTTTAGGGTCCGATAACCAGCACGGTTATCGCATTACCAATTTTAACCAGCCGTTGCCGGGCAATCAGCTCGTGCTGCGGGTCGGATCAATGCGGGTCAATCACCGCATTGCAATTGAACACAAATTGATCAGCCTCAGTGAACTGGCCTTTGACCAACGTGTAATCATTCGCCTCGCCGCTGACGAACCCACTGGAAGTATGACTCCATGAAACAATATACCCCGATACCCTTCAAGGTTGAGAGCGACTGGCAGGCCGAGTTGATGCCCGGGCCCGCCGTCTGGCGCTGGCTGGTCATCGTTCTGGGCATCAGCCTGTCGCTGTTTCATCTCTATGGCGCCGGCATCGAACCGCTGGGCCTGTTTTACCAGCGTGGCATCCACTTGATGCTGATTCTGATGCTGACCTTTGTTTTGTTTGGCCCAAAGCCCGGCAAGCCCAGAGGCCCCATTGCCATGGGCGTCGACTTTGTTTTCTTTGTCGCCTCAACCGCCTCCGGCTTTTATCTGGTCTGGTTTCTCGATGACATCATCAACCGGGCTGGTTTCTGGTCGGACACCGATATCATTTTTGCCATTATCTGCATCGTGACCGTGCTGGAAGCCAGCCGCCGTGCCGTGGGTGCTGGCCTGACCATCATCGGTACCCTGGCGATTGCCTACGCTCTGGCCGGTTCGCGTGGTGACCTGCCCTGGTTGGGCGAGTTTCTGCCTGGCATTCTTAATCACCGCGGCTATTCGCTCGACCGAGTCGCGGCTCAGTTGTATCTCGGTCAGGAAGGCATTTTCGGCTTGCCACTGGGGGTTGCGGCCACCTTTGTGTTTATCTTTGTATTGTTCGGTGCCTTGCTTGAAGTCACTGGCGCCGGCAAGTTCTTTATCGATCTGGCCTACTCCGCCACCGGCACTCAACGTGGTGGCCCGGCCAAGGCAGCAGTGCTCGCATCTGCCAGCATGGGCTCCATTTCCGGTAGCGCCATTGCCAATGTGGTGACCACCGGTGCGTTCACCATTCCGCTGATGAAGAAACTCGGTTACAAGCCGGCCCAGGCCGGTGGTATTGAAGCGGCCGCCAGTACTGGTGGGCAAATCATGCCACCGCTGATGGGAGCGGGTGCCTTCCTGATGGCCGAATACACCCGGCTGCCCTACCTGGAAATTGTTAAAGTCAGCGTGTTTCCGGCTCTGCTGTATTTTTCAACGGTGTATCTGTTCGTGCACATCATCGCGGTCAAGCAGGGGCTACAACCCCAGACCAAGAGTGAACTGCCCAATATTCGCGATGTGCTGGCACGCGGCTGGTTCTTCCTGGTGCCGCTGTTACTGCTGGTCTGGCTGCTGGTGCTCGGGATCTCGCCAATGCGGGTCGGCTTTTACGCCATCATCAGCATTATGGCAGTCGCCGGTTTGAATGGCCTCTGGCTGGCAATGAGACGCGGACAACAAAACGGACAGCTCGCTACTGAAGTTCGCGGCACCCTGCGTAACGGCGGCGTTAAACTGTTGCAGGGGCTGGAATTGGGTGCCCGCAACGCGGTATCGGTCAGTATTGCCTGCGCCGTCGCCGGCATCGTGGTCGGCGTGGTTGGGCTGACCGGGCTGGGCCTGAAATTCTCATCCATGATGATCGCTTTCTCCGGTGGCAATATTCTACTGGCCCTGTTGCTGGTGCTCGTCGCCAGTCTGATTCTGGGGCTGGGGTTGCCCGTGACCGCCAGCTACATCGTACTGATCGTTCTGGTCGGCCCGGCGCTGACCAACGAATTCGGCATCCCATTGCTGATCGCTCACCTGGTCGTCTTCTGGTACTCACAGGACTCCAACGTGACGCCCCCCGTGGCCCTGGCGGCGTTCGCCGGGGCGGCCATTGCGGGGAGTAAAACCATGGAAACCAGCGTCCAGGCCTGGAAGTTCGCCAAGGGGCTCTACCTGATTCCGCTGTTCATGGTGTTCAACCCGTCCATCATTATGGGTGGGCCCGTTCCGCTTGTACTTTGGAATGGTTTCATCGCGATACTGGCACTGGCCGCCTTTGCCTCGGCGCTGGAAGGCTACCTCTTTGGCCCCATGCGCAACTGGATGCGGGCATTGTTGTCACTCGGGGTGGTAGCCATCTTCTACCCGAACTTTATCGCCGAAGTCGCCGGTGTGGTGCTGATGCTGGTGCTGCTCACCATCAACTTCATTAACCGGCCCAAGGTTGCCCCGGTTGCCGCGGCCGGGTAAACTGCGCGCCGTCTTGGGGGAGTAATCGGCCGGTACCCGCCGGCGCGGCCATCAACATAATTGAACCGAAGGTTCATGGTGGTCGCATCCGGCGCTGCGTTTGTTGCAGACCGCTGGACTGATGAGACCTGAGGCAAACGACACAGAACCGGGTGGGGCTGTGGAGTTTGCCTTTGGTAATGCTCCCCGCCCCCGGAATGCAATCATGGAAGCCTTTCTCAGTTCGACCCTGGCCGTTGCCCTCGCGGAAATCGGCGATAAAACCCAACTGTTGTCCCTGTTTCTGGTCACCCGGTTTCGTAATCGCTGGGCCATTGTTGCGGGTATTCTGGTCGCCACTCTGGTCAACCATGGCTTGTCGGCCTGGCTGGGTACCCTGCTTGGTCAGTGGACACCGGGCGACTGGGCACGCTGGATCATCGGCGGCAGCTTTATCGCCGTCGGCCTGTGGATGCTGATTCCGGACAAGGACGACAGCGGCCCGAGCCGTTTTGAATCCATGGGCGCCTTCGCGGCGACGCTGATACTGTTTTTCATTGCCGAAATCGGCGATAAAACCCAGATCGCCACGGTCTTGCTCGCGGCGCAGTACCAGTCGACGCTATGGGTAACCCTGGGCACAACACTGGGCATGCTCATCGCCAATGTACCGGTCATTCTGGCTGGCAACTGGCTGATGCAACGCCTGCCGGTTCGCACCGCCCACATCGTTGCTTGCCTGTTGTTTATTGGCTTTGGTATCTGGACGATAGCCGGTGTTTAGCTGCTCATATTTACGAAGAAAATTTACCGCCCGACGAGCCCACTATCAGGGCCTTCCAGAGCGAGTAAATACTTGCATCACATTTTTGCAAACATCTATATATTGACAGGCCGCCACCAAAACAACACCATATATAGGCATTCGGTGATTTGAGCGGGCTACCACGGGTACTCCGATCAACCGGGTCTTTACAGGGAATTCTGGCCATGCAACGCCCCTTGCCGGCGCTGCCAAACACCGGCTGCAAACGCAGCTGGTAGCGTGTTTCAGCTCAGCCTTCCCGGTCCGTTTCAGACCCCCGCCCATGCACCCCATACATAACGCGTCAGGCGAAGTGGTCTACACTGGCAAAACCAACTTATGCAGTCATTCAGTTGGTTTTCCCAGCCATTTGCCGATGCAGCCCCTACAGCGGAGGAAGCGCAGGTGAATACAGCAACCATTTCAGTCAAAAAACGCGGTGGACGTAGCGAACCCCTCGATCTCGACAAAATCCACAAAGTACTGAATTGGGCCGCTGAAGGGCTGGACTCGGTGTCCGTGTCCCAGGTTGAGCTGAAAGCCCAGCTGCAACTGCACGACGGCATTACCACCTCCGACATTCATGAAACCCTGATCAAGGCCGCCGCTGACCTGATCAGCGAGGAATACCCCGATTACCAGTACCTGGCCGCGCGCCTGGCGATTTTCCACCTGCGCAAGCGCGCCTATGGTCAGTTTGAGCCACCTACGTTACGCCAGCATGTCGAGAAAATGGTCGAAGACGGCCGCTACGACGCGCACCTGTTCACCGATTACAGTGAAGCCGATTACGAAGCGATGGAAGGCTTTCTGCGCCACGATCGCGACCTGAACTTCTCTTACGCCGCGGTCAAGCAGCTCGAAGGCAAATACCTGGTACAAAACCGGGTCACCGGCGACATCTACGAATCGCCCCAGTTCCTGTACATTCTGATCGCGGCCAGCCTGTTCGCCAGCTATCCGAATGCTACCCGTCTGGATACGATTCAGAAGTTCTATGAAGCGGTATCAACCTTCAAGCTGTCTCTGCCAACCCCGGTAATGTCGGGTGTGCGTACGCCTACCCGCCAGTTCAGCTCCTGCGTACTGATCGAAAGCGACGACAGCCTCGACTCCATCAACGCCACCTCGGCGGCGGTGGTTCGTTACGTCAGCCAGCGCGCCGGCATCGGCATCAACGCCGGTCGCATTCGAGCCATCGGCTCGCCGATTCGCAGTGGTGCGGCCTTTCACACCGGCTGCATTCCGTTCTACAAGCATTTTCAGACGGCCGTTAAATGCTGCTCCCAGGGCGGTGTGCGTGGCGGTGCGGCGACGCTGTTCTACCCGCTCTGGCACCTGGAAGTCGAAAGCCTGCTGGTATTGAAGAACAACCGCGGTGTCGAGGAAAACCGCGTGCGCCAGCTGGACTATGGTGTTCAGATCAACCGCCTGATGTACACCCGGCTGATCAAGAACCAGCCAATCACGCTGTTCAGCCCGTCTGATGTTCCCGGCCTGTACGATGCGTTCTTCGAAGACCAGGAAAAGTTCGAGCAGCTCTATGCCGAATACGAAAAACGCGACGACATTCGCAAACAACAGATTCCAGCAGTCGAGCTGTTCTCAACGTTACTGCAGGAACGTGCGTCAACCGGCCGTATCTACATTCAGAACGTTGACCACTGCAACACCCATGGTGCCTTCGACCCGAAACAGGCACCGGTGCGCCAGAGCAACCTGTGCATGGAAATCACTCTGCCGACCAAGCCGTTGCACGACATCAACGATGAAACCGGTGAAATCGCCCTCTGTACACTGGCTGCTTTCAATCTGGGTGCGATCGAATCGCTCGACGAGCTGGAACCGCTGGCCGAGTTGATTGTGCGAGCACTCGACAGCTTGCTCGATTACCAGGACTACCCGGTTAAAGCCGCAGAGCTTGGCTCCATGAAGCGCCGCACCCTGGGCATTGGCGTAATCAACTACGCCTACTATCTGGCCAAACACGGCAAGCGCTATTCCGACGGCTCCGCACTGGAGCTGACGCACGATACCTTCGAGGCCATTCAGTACTACCTGCTCAAGGCCTCCAGCGTCCTGGCCGAAGAAGTCGGCGCCTGCCCGGGCTTCAGCGAAACCCAGTATGCCCAGGGCAAACTGCCGATCGATCACTACAAGAAAGACCTCGATAAAGTCTGCAATACTGAATTAAAACTGAACTGGGATGACCTGCGCGCCCGTATCAAGCAACACGGTCTGCGCAACTCGACTCTGACGGCGCTGATGCCTTCTGAGACCAGTTCGCAGATCGCCAACGCCACCAATGGCATTGAGCCGCCGCGTGGCCTGGTGTCGGTTAAAACGTCGAAAGACGGGGTGATGAAGCAGGTTGTGCCCGACATTGCCAACCTGAGAAACCAGTACGAATTACTGTGGCAGCAGCCGAACAACCTGGGTTATCTGAACCTGGTGGGCGTGATGCAGAAATTTGTCGACCAGTCGATTTCGGCCAACACCAACTATGACCCGTCCCGTTTCGAGGGCAACAAGGTCCCGATGCAACAGTTGATCAACGACCTGCTGACCGCCTACAAACTGGGTGTTAAAACGCTGTACTACCACAACACCCGCGACGGTGCCGGCAGTGCCATGGACGATGACGATTGCGCCAGCGGCGCGTGCAAGATCTGAGGAGCATGAATGGCTTACCAAACGTTTAACCAGCGCGAGTTCGATACGTTCAGCCAGCCGATGTTTTTCGGCGAGACGGTGAACGTGGCGCGCTACGATCAGCAGAAGTTTCCGATTTTCGAGAAGCTGATCGAAAAGCAACTCTCGTTCTTCTGGCGTCCGGAAGAGGTGGACCTTACGCGCGATCGCAAGGACTTTATTGCCCTGCCCGCGCACGAGCAGCACATTTTCCTGAGCAACCTGAAATACCAGACGCTGCTCGACAGCGTTCAGGGTCGCTCGCCCAATGTGGCCCTGTTGCCATTGGTGTCGTTGCCCGAGCTGGAAACCTGGATCGAAACCTGGGCGTTCAGTGAAACCATTCATTCGCGCTCTTACACGCACATCATGCGTAATGTACTGACTGAGCCGGGCAAGGTGTTTGATGACATCGTGCACAACCCGGCCATTGTCGAGCGCGCTACGACGGTCACGCGCTACTATGATGCGCTGATCGAAGCGACCCAGCGCTTCCAGGTACAAACCGACGAATGGCAGGGCAGTGCAGACGGCAAAAAGGCACTGCGCGACCTGAAGCGGAAGCTGTATTTAACGCTGGCCTCGGTCAACGTGCTCGAAGCCATTCGTTTCTACGTCAGCTTTGCCTGCAGCTTTGCCTTTGCCGAACGTTCCAGAATGGAAGGCAACGCCAAGATCATTCGCCTGATCGCCCGTGACGAAGCCCTGCATCTGACCGGTACCCAGCACATGCTGAACCTGATGGCACGCGGCCACGACGACCCTGACATGGCAGAAATCGCCGCAGAAGAACGCGACAACGTACGCCAGATCTTTATTGATGCGGCCGAGCAGGAGAAAGAGTGGGCTGCCTACCTGTTCAAAGATGGCTCAATGATCGGCCTGAACACCGACATTCTGGCTCAATACGTCCAGCACATTACCGACCAGCGCCTGGCGGCTATTGATCTGGAGCCGGCTTTCGGTTCGCCCAAGAACCCACTCCCGTGGATGGACGCCTGGCTGCAAAGCGACCAGGTGCAGGTTGCCCCTCAGGAAACCGAGATCAGCACCTACCTGGTCGGCGCCCTGCAAAGTGATGTCGACACCGGCGCTCTGGAAGACTTCGAGTTGTGACCAGAGAGGTCAACCCGAACGCGTCACAGACGCACCGCATTACCCTGTTCCCCTCGCCTGCCCCGGTGACTGTTCTGCAGCAACTGGAAAAGCGGGGGTACAAGGTGCCCTATCAGTGCCGTGAAGGCTATTGCGGCGCCTGCCGCATGGTCTTGATGAAAGGATCGGTCGATTACGTACAGGAGCCCCTCG
Source organism: Saccharospirillum sp. (assembly GCA_018402545.1). GTDB lineage: Bacteria > Pseudomonadota > Gammaproteobacteria > Pseudomonadales > Natronospirillaceae > Saccharospirillum. Next base: position 308,440 of record JAGYIL010000003.1, read on the forward strand.
CCTGGTGCGGTGACAGTGAGATTCTGGCCTGCAGTTGTGTTGTGGTCGTGGATGCGACGGTGACCTTCAAAGCCTGAGGCCGCTCCGTCCGGGGCGGCCCCTTTCAAACATACACCGCCCTGCCTCAGTTAATCAGCATCTGCACGCCCGACTCCGTTGAAGGCGCCCTGTCGTTTGTCAGCTCTGCCAGCGGTGCCGTTTTTAGGGCTTCGCGAATCAGCATCCGGCTTGAATGCCCGGTTTGCGGGAATCGGCTGAAGCCTGCTTTCCAGTTTATGTTCCACCCGGTGACTTTCAGGGCCGTTGCGGCCTCGTTCAATGTACGGAACGTCTGCGTCACTGCCTTGGAATCGATAGCGTCGTGAATCACCAGGCCAAAGGTTGCATTGGAGTAACGAGCCAGATAGACCCCGGCCGGTACCCGGTTCTGAATCTGCTCCGACAGCGTGTGTAACCGCTGATACAGCGTCTCACTGCTCATTCCGGAAGATAGATCCCGGTAGTTCGACATCTCCAGCATGATCAGAGTGAATGGCGACGCCGCACCTCCGGTTTCCACCAGCGACTCAAGCAGGTGATGTTCCAGTCGAGACCGGTTCGGCAGACCGGTGGCTTCATCGACAAAGGCCATTTTCTTGACCCGCTCGGCTTCCTGGCGGCTCCATTCCTCTTCGTTGTTGCGCGCTTTGATATCGCTATAAACCGCCAGCAGAGAAAACACAATAAACAGAACGGACGCTAGGATGATCGGAGTGCCAATGGCTGAACCCGTCAACTGGTTGCTCATGGCCGGCATTGCACCTTGCGGGTAAATAACAGCCACCATACCGGTGTAATGCATACCGCAGATGGCTGCGCCCATCACCAGGGCGGCGATGCCCTGAAACCCGACAGCCTGGCGCCCCACCAAACGTTGCGTGTAACGACAAATGGCCAGGGCCGCGCCGGAGGCACCGACCGCAATCAGAATGGAAACCGTAAACCAGAATGGGTCATAGCTGACCGAGGGAGTAATGCGCATCGCCGCCATACCCAGATAGTGCATCACAGCAATGCCAAGGCCCATGACCAGACTGCCCAGTAATAACACACCAACCCCGGCTACGGATTTGCTGATCAGAAACAACGCAAGACCAGAGGCCAGTACCGCTGCAATCCAGGAGACCACCGTCATGGTCAGATCGTACGTCATCGGCATGTTCATCTGGTAAGCGCCCATGCCAATGAAGTGCATGCTCCAGATCCCCAGACCCATCGACAACGAACCCAATATCAGCCAGACCCGGCGCTTGGTGCCTTCTACCCGGGTTAGCTGGGTCCCAAAATACAGAGCGCAGTATGACGCCAGTATAGCCACCAGATAGGACAAACTGACCAGCGAAATATCGTAACTACCTTCCATGCTCACCTCGAACAGCGAAATCGACGTTGGTTTTAGTGCTTAACCACCGGTATACGCTTACAAATGTGAATTGGATCACGCTTTTAGGTGAAAACGCTTTAAAGCTGGTTTGAGCAAGGTGAAGGAGTATGAGCAATAACGGAGTTATTCAGCCGTAACGGCCGCAGACCGGCGTGGCTAGCATCCGGTCGAACGGCGTCATGAAAGGGAGATCAAATATCGGAATACTGCGCGACCTGGTCGACGTAATCCTGATACGCCGGTATGGCGACGGCCGCCAGAATGCCAATAATGGCTACACCGCCCATCGACCCCTGCAGCGGATCAAAGGGGTGTGTTTCGTAGCCATAAACTGCCTTCAAGGTGTTCTCGCGATAGGTAAGCGACAGGCTCGCCTGAGAACGGCTGGGCAACTGCGCGACCCGGGCAACGGGAAACGCCAGCATATCGATGTCGGTATCGAGCATGTGGGCCAGTGTTTGCAGCCCTTCCAGATAATAGTGATAGTTGGTTTGAATCAGCGACTCAAACTGACCGGTGAACTGAAGCGTCGGCCGGTCTGTCTCCTGCTGACTCCAGCTTGCCAGTGCCACCTCTGGCGTTGACTGCTGTCGGGCCAGTAGCACCTGAGGTACGGTGGCGAAATACCAGATACCCGCCTGTTCATAATACCAGCCCTGGGAATCCTGGCTGCGCATCAACCAGTCCGACGCCAGTGGCATTTCCTGATCCAGCCACAGTGTTGACAACGGCAACTGCAAACGATTCATTGGCCCGTTCGCAGTCGAAAATGAAGATGTCTCGGTATAGCCGCGAAAGCGAAGTTCATCCAGCAGGCTGGCAAAGGCATCGGCATCGGTTGGCTCCAGTGCCAGATAGCTACCGGCATCGTCCGCAATCACACTGAACCGCCCCGTTAGCCCGGCCACAACCGCCGTCCAGCTCAGGCCGGTTTTGGTGGTTAGCTGGTTCAGGTCGCGCAACGACATGTCCGATGCGGACGCCAGCCGCCGTACCCAGTCTTCATCCGGTAACACGGTGGAAAAATAGTAACTGGGCTCGCCCAGACTTTGCACGCGCGTGGCCGGGCTATCCGGTAGCGCCAGATCCCACAGTGGGCCTTCACTCCCCCGTAACAGCAGGGTGGTCTGCCCCCTGCCTGCCCGCGACCCCATGGACATCGCGACTTCTTCGCTGCTCATGATTCCCAGCGTATCCAGCTCTCTGGCCTGCGCTGCGGGTATCAGAGGCTCCAGCTGGTGAATTACAGCGCCAGTATTGGCCCACAGATACACCCCATACCGGCTGTCTTCCAGTTCGGCCTGACGCTTGACAGCCGGGTGATCGGGGTTTGCCACCTCACCCAACTGCGCCAGTGTTTGTGCACTGCTGCCAAACCCGGCCGACAACGTAAAGCGCCGGGTTTGCGGATCGAACTGATAATAGGCGGGCAAAACACCGAGGCTTAGACGACCGGGCGCATCTTCGGTTGCAGGAACCAATTGACGTACCAGGGAGCTTTCCTCCAACAGGCTACCGAGCTGTTGTTCAAAGGCAAGGCGGGTTTCAAAGTCGAGCCGCGCCGACACTTGCAGTTCAGCCCCGGTCAGGGCGGTGTCCCCGGGCAAGCGAACGGCGAGTTCAAGCGGTGACCGCAGCCGATCCAGAAACAGGCCGGCCATCGCGCCGTCCGTACCAAGTGGTGCCAACCGCTGACGCAGGGCTTCCAGTAGTGTGGTAACGGCAGCCCGATTGGCATCGGTCGCCAGCAAGTCGCCCATCTCATTGTTCTTTGGTGCGGTTATCCAGGCGCTAGGGCTAGGCAGCCGGGCGTAGCTAATGACATCGGGATCCAGTCGATCAATTAACGTTGCCGGCTCAGCCAGCTCGACGGGCCAGTCGACTCGGGTGTCCGGTTGAGAGGCCAGGTTGCTGCAGCCGGTTAACACCAGGGCACAAGACAGAATAAATACACACAATAGACGGGTCACTGAGTCGATCCTTATCGTCAGGGGCGGGAGTTTCAGATTCAGAATAACGGGATCTGACAATGGAGAAAAGTCAGACTCCCGGATGGCGGCTGGTTAAGATGATGAAATAGCCTGAATCAGGCCACTATTGATTGGACTCATGATACAGATCCAGCGCCTGAAACGGCTGGTTCAGTCGGTCAACATCAATGGTATCCAGGTCTTCCAGTGTCGCGTCTTCAGCCAGACGTGACGCCGCCAGTGGCAGCTCCACCGTGAACTGCACGCCACGGACATCCAGCGGCGTGAATTGAATGCCGGAGTTCTTGCGAGCCAGATTAATATCCAGCACCCAACTCGGGTTATCCGGGTGTTGCGGGTCTAGCCAGGTAAGGCTGCGGGAGGAAGAATCCAGCAAGGTTCTGTTTGGTTGGTGGGCATCGGCCGACGATACCTCGACCGAGCGCAGCCGTTGCTCGAACGACCAGGTCAGTGTTTTTTCAGTACCCGGCTCGCCGTGACGCTGGCACACTGGCAAGTCGTCTTCAACGTCGATGGAAAACGAATCGGTGTGGACATCGCCGTTTTCAAACTCGAGCCGCAGCGTCATCTGGCGGGGCCGGTTATCGATGTTTTCAATAGCGACCGTGCCATCGTAGCCTTTGACAATCTCGCCAACAAAAAACAACCCCAACCCCTTACCGTGGTTTTCCTTCACCCGGCGTGTGGAGTAGCCCAGTTGAAAGATCTTGGCCTTGTCTTCCTCACTGATGCCCGGCCCACTGTTGAATACCTGCAGCCGAACCTTGCCCGAATGCTCAGCAAGACGAACACCGATGCGCCGGTACTTGTGCCGGTAGGGTCGCTTGCCACTGAAGAACTGAGCGTTCTTGAGCAGGTTTTCCAGCAACAGCACCCAGTGGTTTTCATTTCCCAGCACCACACTGCAGGGCTCCATCGACAACCAGAACGACGGGTCGTCCTGCCACTGGCAGGGTAAACCTTCAGCTACCGCCTGGTGCAGGGAGTCTGGGGTATTCAGCAGTGGGGTCAGCGCCCGCACCAGACCGGCCACCGGTGAAAACGTTGGCTGCAACTCGTGCGAATCTGCCGAATCCGGGTTCAGGGATTGCTGGTAATAGGGTTCTTCCAGATCACACAATTGATTGGCCAGGTGCAGGGCAATGTTGTCGGTAGTCGCCAGATCCAACAGGTCCCAGACGTAGCGCAACTGCTGCAAGGCTTCCCGGGTCCGTGACTGATCAGCCTCTTTCAACCCGGGCTGGACGAGGGCTTGCTCCAGCGCCGACTGCACTTTATCGAACCCGATCACACCGTTGTGACGCACTTCAGCTGCAATGCTTTTAAAGTGCAGGAATTTCTCATCGTATTCGATGTATTCCAGTAGCTTGTCGCTGATAAACAGCTTTAATTTATCGGCATGGCCAGCATAGGTATGCACCTTGTGCTGCAATTGTTTGCGGCTTTGCCATAGGTTGTCATACTCATTCTGCAACTGGCGGGCTTGCTGTTTTTGCTGACGGCGCGCCTGGGAATAGCGGTGCGCATCGTTGATCAGAAATATCGCGAATATGGCGCACAGGGCGATCTTCAGGCGCGGGTCCAACACCCAGTCTGGTACCTGGTAATAGGCCATCAAGTCGGGTTCGGTGATCAGATAAAAATACGCCACCAGACCCAGCCCGAAAAAACTGCTGAGCACGCTGAAACGCTGTGGCCAGCTTGGCTTGAAGGGACGGTCGGTGTCAGCGCGCAGGGTCATGGTCTGGCCTCCAGCAGTAGGCTTCCTGATCGCCAAAGGTGACGATACCAACACCTTCCCGGCAACGGTCGGTAAAGCCGCCGTCGCCCGCTTCGACCTGGTCGAAAGCGCGCCTCAGCGTACGAATGTGTTGCCGGTAGTTGGCGTAGGAAAACCGCTCCGGGTCGGCATCGAGCTTATCGGCAATCTGCCAGGTCGACAACGGGCTTGGCGCCGCCTCGACCAGAAAGCGCAGGATCTTGCGCGGCGTCGGCGCCAGTGGCCGGCGCGAGTTGGTCGGGTTCATTAGTTTTTGCCCCCGCCAGAACACTTCCCAGGTGCGGGTATCGATGCTCAGCGAGCCGCTGCGCAGGGTGTCGCTGGTCGTTTTGGCGATTTCGCCGGGCTGATGCCGCTGCTGGCGCAACACCGCCTGAATGCGCCAGCACAGCACGGCTTCGACATTACGCTGGTGCTTGGCAATAAAATCCAGGGTGCCATTCTGCTCAAAGGCCGCCTGTTCGATATCGGTACCGCTATGCTCCGACAAATACACCACCGGCAAGTCCGGCCAGCGCTTCTGCAGGGCCCGCGACACGGTCAGGCCAGCGTGGCTGTTACCACCCATATGGGCGTCGAGCAACGCGACGTCGGGTGCATCGGCATCGGGGCACTGTTTAATGTACTGGCAAGCGGCTTCAGCGAATTTGAAAACCTGAACATCGGTTGGCGAGCCGTTAAAGTCGGTCGCTTCCAACGTCGGTCTAAACCGCTCGACCCAGTGGGACTGGTCCTCTACCCACACAATCCGGGTCATGGCGTTACTGCCTTTTTGCTGTTTTAGTTGAGGCATTTTTACTCAAGCTTCAGAGTACGTTGAGTGGCCTTGGCCCGCGGCAGCTACCGGTGGTACCTCGGCGGGGTCGGCGTAAATCCATCCATGGAGCCTAGACCGCAGGATATGAATCCCGTCCATGGGATTCACCCTCCGGGCTCGCTGCGCTCATACTAAAACGCTCCCGGCGTTTTAGTCCTTGCTGCGGACTCCCCCGCAGAGGCACCACCGGCACCCGCCGCTCACATTGTGCCAACTCTTAAACTCGTCATCTTTACAGTCTAGCACTCCAGCAGACCCCGGAATGTGACTGAGGTTGTATTCCTCGCTTGCGTGCCACCCCACCCTCCGCTAGTTTGCGGGTTATACCCCATTCACAGGAGTCCGATATGGACAAATTCATGCAAGCCGCACTCGACGAAGCAAAAGCAGGTGTCGCCGAGGGCGGCATCCCAATCGGATCAGTGCTGGTATACAAGGGCCAGATCATTGGCCGTGGCCATAACCGCCGGGTTCAACAAGGCAGCGTGGTGCTGCACGGCGAGATGGATGCGCTGGAGAATGCGGGTCGGCAGCCAGCGTCGGTGTATCGCGAATCGGTGCTCTACACTACGCTATCGCCCTGCCCCATGTGCAGCGGCGCCATTCTGCTGTACGGCATTCCCAAAGTGGTGATCGGTGAAAACCAGACCTTTCAGGGCGACGAAGCGTTACTGACCAGCCGCGGTGTAGAGCTGGATGTACGCCAGGAGCCGGGCTGCATCCACCTGATGGAAACCTTCATCCGCGAGCGGCCTGATCTGTGGAATGAGGATATTGGTGAGTGAGCCATTGGGCTGGCTGGTGCCATGAGTAAGAAATTCGCAGGACAGCTGACGTAGGTGGCACCTCTTATTTCTGTGCCAATCGGACCGCCGGGTACGTCTACTGGGGGTACGCTGTAAATACCTCCCTGTAAGCTCGGAGACAACATCCATGTTGTCTAACGCCCCCCAGTAGACGCACCCGGCAGCCCTTCGATCACCAGTGGTTAAGCTAAGGCGAATTCCTGACTCATGGCACCAGCCGGCTACTGATCAACAAGCTCACCGCCACCGTTAACAGTGTCGAAGCCAGCGTTCCGATCAGCACATATTCCGCAAAAGCACGCTCCTCAAGTTGCCGGAAACGGGCAAACCCTTTTGCCGCCAAAATGACCGCAATGATGCTGTACTGAGACCCGTATGCAGCACCTTGTTGCTGACTGCCGACCAAAACGATGTACATCAACCAACGCTCCAGAATGCCGATAATGCGACCGGCATTGTACTCGCGCTGGTCGATCTCCGGTTCTGCGCTCTGATTTACTGTCGTGGACTGGTCAATAACCCCGGCATCTCCGGTTTCAGCAGGCTCCGGTATCTTACTCATGGGTTCCAGATCGAAGCTGTGGAACAGCATCCGAATCAATAAATTGGCCTCTCCGGCAACCAACAAAAACCCGAGCAACCACCACAGGCCCGTGGTCAGTTGTTCTGTAGTCAGACCCAACCAGTCGATTGCCATTACCGACCATGAACTCAATTCCGGCAACGGCATCAGCCAGGTTGCCACCACCACTAAAGGCAGCCCTATCAGACGACCGGGCACCAGCAGCCGTTCAGGAATGACTTTCTCGGAAAAAATCAGGGCCAGGGCTGCCACTATTGACCAAAGTACCGATGTCATACCCAGCGCCAGGACTGGTGCCAGAACAATGGGGATTAGCACCAGAATCAATAGCAATCGGGAGGGTAGACGCTGATCGTAGCGGATAAAACACAGACGCGTTAACAACCAGATGGTTAGCAGAAATAAAGATGTCACCGGTTTGTTCCCTCAATCAACACTCAAGTTTCGGAGTTCGCACAATACGAGCGGCGGGTGCCGGTGGTGTCTCTGCGGGGTAGTCCGCAGCAAGGATGCTGCGGTCTAGGCTCCACGGACGGATTCACGCCGACCCCACAGAGACACCACCGGTAGCCGACGCGGGACATGGCCACGTAACCTGAACCCAGGGTCATTCTGCCAGGGCCGCATCCAGGTATCGGGTCAGGGTTCGGATGCTCTCCGTTACATCGTCCAGCGCGCCCTGGCGAATATTCTTGTAGACCGCCTGTTCGCTGATCTTCAGTGATTTAGCCAGCGTCGCTACGGTATCGCCCTGCAGCAGACGGTGCAAGATCACCAGGCGATTGGCCTGCCAGCTCTGCCAGTGGCGGTCGAGTAACTTCAGGGTGCTGTGCATCAGGTCCTGTGGCTGGTCCGGGAATTCACCGGCCAGAGCCAACTGATGGTCGCCCTGCTTAAGCTGTTCGATGCTTTCCCGGGCGGCATGGAAGGCCGGGCCGTCCATACCGATAGCCTGGTCCGGGTTGATGGGCGTGGCCAGGGGGCCAATCGAGACGGCAAATCGGAGCCGAACAGGGTAAACCGCCGCCCTAATGGCCAGCATATCGGTAAAGACCCGGCCAGCCGTGCTCAGCACAGCCTGAAACTCATCGCCCAGCGTGATGGTATAGGGTGAGAGCAGGCCTTTAGTTTGCCGGTTCAAGCCGTCCAGCGCCGCTTTTAAGTCGTGCTGAACAGCGGCCCGGTCGGCAATGTCTCTGGAGGCAACGATGTCTGCTATTACAATCAGTCGGTTCATAGTTGCAGTTTAGACCGCTTAATCAACAAATCAACCGAATTGGTTTATTTTTTATTTTTAAACCATTTTGGGTTAATTCAGTCAATTAAACCAAATACCTTTACTGTGCCAACTCATTTTGTCTGAGAATCTGCTGCAGGGAGATTCGGGTGGTTTCCTCAAATTCCTCGTCCAGCACCTCGCACTCGACAATGCGGTCAACCCGGAACATCCGAAAGTCGGCACGCAACTCACACCAGGCCATCAGCGTCCAGACACTGCCCCAGAAGACCAGCCCCAAAGGCCAGACCACCCGTTCAGAAGGAGTGCTATCTTCGCGATGATAGTGCAGCCGCAGCTTGCGCCGGTCATTCACGGCAGCGCTTAGTACGTCCAGCCGTGGAGCAAGGTCTTTGCTGTCGGGAAACACCGGCGCATAAATACGCGGGTTGCGCAGCGTAGCCTTAAGCCGGGGCGGCAAGACCGTTTCGATTTTCACCAGGGCCTCAGTGGCAGCGGCCGACAGCTTCTCGCCACCCCAGGCGTCAATCATCCGCACCCCGACAATCAACGCCTGCATCTCTTCCGGCGTGAACATCAACGGGGGCAGATGAAAACCACCGCGCAGCACGTAGCCCACGCCAGCCTCGCCATCGATGGGCACACCAGAGGCCATCAGGTCCTGAATGTCGCGGTAGATGGTGCGCTCGGAAACCTCCAGCTTATCGGCCAGTTGCCGGGCCGTGGTTAACCGCCGACCCTGCAGGTATTGGATAATCTGGAACAACCGATCAGCTCTACGCATCAAATATCTCCCTGGACAAGCCTCGCCCGTGGGCAAATTGCCCTATTCACCATCCCAGTAATCCAGGCTGTTTTCCAAGCGGCCAACAAAACGAAAGACACGGGACTCGCCTCCATTAGCAGGCGTCACCTCGGTACTGATCGCGAAGTTGCCCGAGTCCGGGTATTCGCACACTTCCGAGGCTATCTGAGTACTGACGGCCAGAAACCGCAAATCCTGGTCACCGGTATTAATCAATTGATGGGCACTTTCAACGCCACCCGGCGGGCAGGCGATCACATCACCGGAACGCACCGGGTACCGTTGCGCACCAAGTCGAAGCTCGCCCCGCCCCTCAATGATATAAAACATCTCCTCATTTTGCTGGTGGCTATGAAACGGAAAAGCGCGCTTGCCTGGCGGTAACAGAGTGACATTGTAGCCCAGCAAACGGGCACCCAATGGCCGGCTCAGTTCACCAAGGCGCGCATCAAAACGATCGGCGGCCTCCCCCGGCGCAGCGTATTCAGCCGGGCGTGGATGAAGTTCAATTTCATTCAGGTTCAGAATAGGATTCATGATCACTTTCCTTCTGTTGAGCCACACGAGTGGCGAATACTCGCTCATGGTCCTGACACCGGTGTCACTATCGGATCCCGATGCTGATGCCAAGTATGCTCCCGGCCTCCTGACAACGTTCTGTCAGTAGTCGTCAGGAGGGTTTTCAGTACTCAAGTTTAACGTTCGCCCAGGAGATTAGCGGCGGGTGGCAGGGTTGCTCTTGCGGGGGTATCTGAGGCATGGATGCCGAAGTTAAGCCTACATGGATGTATTCACGGCGCCCCCGCAAGAGTAACCCTGCCATCCGCCGCGGGCCATCCCCACTAAACTCACAGAATTTTCACCGCCCTGACCGACACTCCCTCCTGTCAACTCAACGGAGGTTTTGCGATGTTTCAACAACTGCTTACTGTCTGGTCTGATTCCGCCGCCATCTCGGCCGCGATCTGGCTGGTATTAATCGTTACTGTGCTCTATCTCGGGCGCCAGCAGGCGCATCACTTGTTTTCCACCACCGGTCGCGCGGTGTTTACCGCACTGCGTCTGGCCTCGCGTTCTGTCTTGAAACTGGAGCACCGGCTCAGCCAGCGCAATCGCGATGTGCTGATGGCCCTGGGTCGTACCGCATCGGAAAAAGCCATTGAACGTGAGTTCACCCGGGTCAGTACCCTGGTGGCCCGGGATCTGGCGCACTACCCCAGCCTGCACCGCACCCTGGCCGATGCGATCGAAAAGATCGAAGCCGATTATCAGGCCAGCTCGCTGTCGGCACCACTGCCACCGGCCTGGTCGGATGTGGTCGATACCATTTCGGCACTGCCCAAAAGTGCCGACCCGGCGCTGAACAAGATCCTCGACAACATTAAAGAGGCGATTGAAGACTCGCATGAAGAAACCCTGAAAGCCTTTCAGAAAGCCACGCTGGAACGTCACGGTCACCTGGCGAAAATGCACCCGCAGTGGCGCACGCTGAAGACCACCATGGGCAAAGTCGAGACCACGCTCGACAGCCTGGAAGAACGCACCCGCATGATCGATGGGCAGATGGATCGCTATGAATCGATTCGCAACAATGAAGACGCGGCGGCCAATTCATTGCTGTCGTCTTCGCTGACCCAGTTCTTCATCTCTGGTCTGGTGCTGATCATCGCAGCAATGGGCGGGTTAATTAATTTCCAGCTGATCGCACTGCCCATGTCCGAAATGGTGGGCGGCACGGCAACCATCGGCTCAATGCGCATGTCTGATATCGCGGCGCTGGTGATCATTCTGATTGAAATTGCGATGGGCTTGTTTCTGCTGGAATCGCTACGCATCACCCACATGTTTCCAGTGATTGGCAGCATGGATGATCGCATGCGCCGACGCATGATTGTGGTCACACTCACCCTGCTGACCATTCTCGCCACCATCGAAGCCTCGCTGGCTTACATGCGTGATTTGCTGGCTCTGGACCGGGCGGCTCTGCAACAGTCACTGGCCGGTGTCGGTGTGGTTGAAGCTCAGTTCCGCTGGATTCCGTCGATCGGTCAGATGGTGATGGGCTTTATCCTCCCGTTCGCACTGGCCTTCGTGGCCATCCCGCTGGAGTCTTTCATTCATTCGATGCGCAGCGTGCTCGGAATGATCGTTGTCGGTGTATTACGTACGGTTGCGGTAGCGCTGCGTTTGGTCGGCAACCTGGCCAATCATGCCTGCAAGATACTGGCGCACCTCTATGACCTGATCATCATGGTGCCGCTCGGTGTTGAACGGCTGATTCGCCACCGCTCCACGGCGCCGGATCTGAGCGACGCCTCTTCATCCGCCAAGACCGCAAAGGATACAGACGATGCCCCAGCAGCCACAAGTAAATCCAAGCGCAACCGGAGCACCAAGGTCGAACCCGTACTCACCGACACACAGGAGGTAACCCCATGAAACTCGTTACCGATTCCGCCAGACTCAGCCGTCACATCATGACCGTGCTGCTGCTTACGGCACTGCTCAGCACCGGCCTTCTGGCCGGTTGCGGGGAGTCGCCAATCAAAAGCCGGGCGGTCTATATGCTGATCGACACTTCGGGCACCTACACCGAGCAACTCGACAAGGCCGAGACCATAATGAACTACCTGCTGGCAACGCTCGATAGCGGTGATTCCCTGGCGCTGGCGCGTATCGACAGCGCCAGCTTCAACGAAGAAGACATCATCGCCAAAGCCACCTTTGACGTGCGGCCAAGCACCGCCAACGACCAGAAGCGTTTGTTTCAGCACCACGTGCAGACGTTTACTTCCGAACTGGTCCGCGGCAGTGCCCATACCGACATTACCGGGGGTGTGTTGCAGGCGATTGATTTTCTGAACGAAACCGAGGCCGATGAAAAAACCATTCTGGTGTTCAGTGATCTGGAAGAGGATTTACCGGAAGGCCATGTGCGCGATTTTCCAATTGATGTCGCTGGCATCGAAGTCGTCGCGTTGAATGTCACCAAGCTGACCCGGGATAACATCGACCCACGAGACTATGAGAATCGTCTGAATGCCTGGCAGAAACGGGTAATGGAAGGCGGTGGCCAGTGGCGTGTGATCAACGACCTGGAACGTCTGGACCGATTGGTGGCAATGAACTGAACAATGCGGAGGCAGTCGCCGGGTTATAACTCAAGGTTCAGCGTTTGGTTTTGCTTAGGTACCTAGAGTCCGTGTCAGGCACCGGGTATACCTATCTGGGGTCGGGCGGGGTGCCGCCCACTCAACCCATCCATGGGGCCTAGACTGAAGCCGAGGCGTCGGACCGATCCATACTTCAGACTTCCCCAGATAGGTATACCCGGCACCTGACACTCATTTTGTTGCCGATTCAGAACCTTGAGTTATAACCCGGCAAATATCGTCATACTGGAGGGATTGAAGGAGAGGGCCAGGGTGAACAACAGCGTAGTTACCATCAGTGCCCACAGTTTGCTGCGAAGTTCCATGATGGTGTCGGGCTCCTTCATGAAGGGTGTCACCTCAGTAAAAAAACCAGCCGGGATTTAACATTGGAGGGGAAAAATCCCGGCTGGAAACCATTCAGCGTGTTCAACAACCTTGTTGGCACTCAGCCAACGCCTTTGCGACAGAGGGTGAACAAAGGCGTTAACGAGTCGAATTCCTTTTACCCTGGTTCGGGACCGTGCTCCTTCCCCGGGGCCCAACGCTGAATCGACTTTCGAAAGCCATATTAATGATAATAATTATCATTTGCAAGCTGGGTTTTCGTTAAATTGATCACATTCCTGAACCACAACCGATTCTGCGATTGCCTATAAAAGATGCGGTTGATAATAAGAACAACTATCAATACTATCAGCAACCCCTAACCTTTCTCAGGAGTTGCCTGTGGCTCATCGTTTTACTCCAACCGCCCTGCTCGGGCTGATACTCTCAGCATCGCTGTCATTCGCCAACGCTGAAACCCTCACTATCTCTCATGCCATGGGCACTGCTGAACTGGACGCTCCGGCACAGCGCGTGGTCACGCTTTACCAGGGTGCCAACGACGCTGCGGTAGCTCTGGGTATTACCCCCGTCGGTGTCGTTGACTCCTGGGTCGAACAACCGATGTACCATTACCTGCGCGAAGACCTGGCCGGGGTGACCCATGTTGGTCTGGAAACCCAGCCCAACCTGGAAGCCATTGCTGCACTGAACCCGGATGTCATCATCGGCGCCAAAATGCGCCATGAAAAAATCTACGACCAACTGGCCCAGATTGCCCCGACCGTGATGCACGAGACGGTATTTCAGTTCAAGGAAACGCTTGATCTGGTTGCAGAAGCAACGGGTAAAACCGATGCAGCCGCCGAGTGGCATGACCAGTGGGATGCGCGCATTCAGTCGTTTCAAACTCAGGTGTCCGAGTCTGACGTCGCCTGGCCGCAGGAAGTAGCCCTGCTGAACTTTCGCAACGACCACGCCCGCATTTACTACTCCAGCTTCGCCGGAAATATCCTGAACGAACTGGGGTTTGAACGCCCGGCTGGCCATCAGGAAGACATCTGGGGCGTGAAGCTGACCTCCAAGGAAAGCATTCCCAGCATGAACGCCGATGTGTTTTTCATGTTCATGACAGAAACCGACCCAACGGTGATGGAGAACTTCAACAGCTGGACCTCCCACCCGCTGTGGAACACCCTGACTGCGGTGCAGAATGACCAGGTCTACCGGGTCAACGAGGTGGACTGGAACATGGGCGGCGGGCCCATTGCTGCCGAGCGCATGATCGACAGCGTGTTTGAACACTACGGTCTCGACTAACCCAGAGGACACACCGTGCTGTCGACACTGCCGGTCAAGGCACTGGGGCTGACCCTGTGCCTGGCGCTGTTACTGGCAACCACCCTGGCCAGCATCGCCCTGGGGCAAACGGCCATGTCGTTTGCCACGGTTATCAACGCCCTGTTCAATTACGATGCCAGCCAGATCGAGCACATTATCGTGCGCGCCAACCGCCTGAACCGGGCCGTTCTCGCGGCTCTGGTCGGCAGCAGCCTGGCCATTGCCGGCACCCTGATGCAGGCGATGACCCGCAATGGCCTGGCCTCACCCAGCCTGCTGGGCATTAACGCCGGGGCGCTGTTCTTTGTGGCACTGGCGTTTACCTTTCTCTCGCTGACCCGTCTGCAAGATTACATCTACATCGCCTTCTTTGGGGCTGCCATTGCCGGGCTTCTGGTCTACAGCCTGGGCATGACCGGCAGTGCCTCCCGCTCACCGGTTAGCATCGTGCTGGCGGGTGCCGCCATTACCGCCTTGTTTCTGGCTTTTACCCAGGGTCTGCTGATTCTTAACCGGGAAAGCCTGGAAGGCATTCTGTACTGGCTCGGCGGGTCAGTCGCCGGTAAACCCCTCAGCAGCGTCGTTCCCTTTTTGCCCTTTTACGGCATCGCAATAGTCGGCACCGCCCTGCTGGTGCGTCAGATCAACCTGATGATGCTGGATGACGATGTCGCCCGTAGCCTAGGCCAGCGCGTGGTGATCACCCGGCTGGCGCTCGGTGTGGTCATCGTATTGCTGGCCGGCGGTGCCGTCGCGCTGGCGGGCATGATCGGCTTTATCGGCCTGATCATTCCGCATCTGGCGCGCGGCCTGTTCGGCCGGGACCATCGCTGGGTGCTGCCGTCAGCGGCCATGCTCGGGGCCAGCTTGCTGTTGGGCGCAGATACCCTGTCGCGCTTTATCGTGCCGCCCCAGGAGGTGCCGGTCGGCGCTCTGACGGCCCTGGTCGGCACACCCGTCTTTATTGCCATTGCCCGCAAACGCAGCCCGACATTATGACCACTCACTACCTGTTTCGTTCCACCTCAGAGGCCCTGGCGCTTGCCGTTCATCGCCAGACTTTCAAGCGTTGCCTGGTCTTGTTGGGGTTAACGCTGGGCCTGTTGTTACTCTACCTCTGCCTCGGCAGCACCCGAATTCCACCGATGGACGTAATCGCCACCCTGATATCACCCGACACCAGCGAACATCGCTTCGTCATTCAGACATTGCGTCTGCCACGGGGTTTGTTGGCGCTACTGGTAGGCGCGGGCCTGGGGGTTTCCGGCGCACTGTTACAACAGTTAGTACGCAACCCTCTGGCCTCACCAGACATCATCGGCATCAGCGACGGCGCCGCCCTGGGCGCTGTGCTGTTCCTGGCCTGGCTGGCCGGCACCGTGAGCCTGACCTGGTTGCCACCCGTGGCCATTGCCTCTGCCGCAATCACCGCCACCGTGATTTACGGCTTGGCGTGGACGCCCGGCAGCACCACAGCGGTGGCCCCAATTCGACTGGTACTGGTAGGCATAGCGCTAGCCGCCGCATTAAAAGCCGTTGCTACTCTGGTGCTGGTTATGAGCCCGCTAAGCACAACGGTACAGGCTTACATCTGGCTGACCGGTACGGTTTACGGCGCACAATGGCAGGATGTCACACGCCTGTTGCCCTGGACGCTCACACTGATCCCCGTTGCCATGCTCGCAGCACGAGCGCTGACCTTGCTGGGCATGAACGATGAACAATCACGGGGGCTGGGGTTGGCGGTGGGCAGGTATCGCTTGCTGTTGCTGGCCTGCAGTGTGGGTCTGGCCGGGTCTGCCGTTGCATTTGCTGGTGGCATGGCCTTCGTTGGCCTGATGGCACCGCACCTGGCGCGACGTTATACCGGCCAGACCAGTACTGGTCTGATTTTGGGCGCCGGTTTAACCGGAGCCTGTTTGGTTCTGATGGCCGACCTGCTCGGCCGAGTCGCTTTTTTACCTCAGGATTTACCGGCTGGCATTTTCGTATCAGGCGTCGGCGCGCCCTTCTTTATTTATTTGCTGTACAGGCGTCGATCCTAATAACGGGCATTCACTTCGGTGGTTTGTTCTGCCTTCTTGCCAATAATCCGTGTCAGGCACCGGGTATGTCTATCCGGGGCCGGCGTTAACCCGTCCATGGGGCCTAGACCGCAGGATATGAATCCCATCCCTGGGATTCACCCTTCGGGCTCGCTGCGCTCATGCTAAAACGCTCCTGGCGTTTTAGTACATGCTGCGGACTTCCCCGGATAGACATACCCGGCACCTGACACTCAGTTGGTTGCAAATTCTGACACTTGACCTAGAGTGCTTGCTCAGCAAACCCCTCTATCTGACGCTGCCACAAACGCGCGTAACCACCATTCAATTCGAGCAACTCCGAGTGGGTGCCACTCTCAATTATTCGACCCTCTTCCATATACAGAATGCGGTCCATGCTCACCACTGTGGACAATCGATGTGCAATGGCGATGACCGTACGGCCCTGCATCAGTAACTTCAGTGCCCGCTGAATCGCCGCTTCGGATTCGCTGTCGAGTGCTGACGTTGCTTCATCCAGCAACAGCACTGGCGCGTCTTTAAGAATGGCGCGGGCGATGGCAATGCGCTGGCGTTCACCGCCAGAGAGCTTGACCCCGCGTTCCCCGACCAAAGTGTCGTAACCGTAGGGCAGTGCCTGAATAAAATCATGACACTGTGCTGCCTGGGCGGCGGCAATAACTGCCTCGTCACTGGCATCGGTACGACCATAGCGAATGTTATCGCGCACGCTGCGGTGGAAGAGTTCTGCGGTTTGCGATACTTCGGCAACCTGGCGTGCCAGAGATTCCCGCCGACGCTCGCGAATGTCCTGGCCGTCCATCAAAATCTGGCCCTGATTCAGCGTGAAACGACGCGTCAGCAATTTGATCAGCGTCGTTTTACCTGCCCCGGATGGACCGACCAGTCCAACTTTTTCGCCCGGTTTTAACCTTAGCGAAAAGTGGTTAAACAATAGCTTCTGCTGGTCATAACCAAAGGTCAAGTCGCGGCATTCGATCTCACCCTGCTCCACAACCAATTGTTGAGCATCCGGTATATCCTGATTTTTCAGTGGCACGGCCAACACATCGAGCGATTCATTCACTTCGCCCAGTTGCAGATAAAAATCGAGAATGTAATCACCCAGGCTGGTGATCGACATCGCCAATTGCAAACCAATGGTCAGCAACATGGCGACGGTGCCCACACTCAAGTCGCCCAGC
This sequence comes from Saccharospirillum sp., assembly GCA_018402545.1. GTDB lineage: Bacteria > Pseudomonadota > Gammaproteobacteria > Pseudomonadales > Natronospirillaceae > Saccharospirillum. The sequence goes on from JAGYIL010000003.1 coordinate 325,952, forward strand.
AATGCTCGTTGTAGCGCAAACCAGACCAGAATACTCATAAAGCCCGCAGTCAGCGCCAGTTGCACAATGCGCATGGCGCTGAACCAAAACCGCGCCTGCTTGCCGCGCAGGGCTTCCTCGTTCAGTCGCACGCTGAGCCGGTCCGATTCGTGCTCGCTGGCGCCAAAGCTGTGCACCAGGTCGATGGTACCAATGGAGTCGGCCAATTGACCCGTCACCCGTGAACGGGCTTCACCCAGTACACGCCCAACTTTCAACACCCGCTTGGCCATCCACATCGAAACCGCGAGGAACACCAGCGCAAACAACACATAGGCCAGGCCATACACCGGCACCGCCTGGAATATTAAAATACCCGCGACCAGAATGCCGACCGCGACCTGGGCGAACTGCAGTACAAAATACTCCACTAGGTCGGGCCCGCTTTGCGCGGCCCGGCGAATGCGCTGGGTCAGGGCGCCGGTAAAGGTATTCTGGAAAAAGTGGGTGGGCTGGCGCAGGGTGTAATCAAACAGCTCACGCGCTACCAGGCTGGTCAGTTTCGGCAACGTAAAGGCATTCACAAAAGTATAGAGCCGACCCAGCACCGGGCCAATCAGCCAGACAACCAAAAGCCAGCCAAACCAGGTCATTAACCGAGTGGCATCCGAGGTTTCGATGGCCTCGGGCAGCAGATCAATAAGGCGGCCCACCACCCAGGGCGTCATCGACATGCTGGCAACCGACAGCACGGTTATCGACAACAACAGCAGTAAACGCCAGGGCAGAAAGTTCAGCGCAATCCAGCGGCAGAAGGCCATGGGCGTATCGGGAAACGGCGGCCGGTCCAGGCGGGGCTTTTCCCCCTTCAACAGCGCTGCCTGTATCGGTGATTCAGCTTTCATATCGATCGGTTATCCTTTTTGCTGTCGATGTCCCTGACTCTGACGCCGTTCAGCGCTGAGCGTCAACAACGCGAATAATCTGTGGCACCAGCTCATCAAAAATAAAGTGAATGCTCAGCGGCGACATGAATGAAAAGGCACCGCCCAGCTCCTTGTCGACATAAATTTCACGACCCTGCTGATGAAACGGCATCAGCTCCCGACCGGGCACTTTGTCTGCATCGGCCTGCGCATCACCGGTAGACAGCCAGATAAGTGCATCAACATTCAGCAACGAAAGTTCTTCAAGGCTCAGCTCACTGTAGAACCGATCACCCGCCAGGTCATTGATGGCCTCGGGGATTTCCAGCCCCAGCCGTTCCAGAAAAACACCGCGCAAATCGTTTTCACTGTAAACGCCCAACTGCCCTTCCCAGTAATAAGCGATGGCGGCTTGCTGGCCTTCCAGTTCCGGATGCTTCTCAGTCACCGATTCAAACCGCTGCTCAACCGCGTTTACCATGGCTTCGGCTTCGGGCAGCTTGCCGACAGCCCGACCGATCCACAGCGTTCGTTCATGCCAGGGCATACCCCATTCAATATAGTCGCCCGATTGTGGCAGCGTTGGAGCAATCAAACTGAGCTGCTGATATTGCTCGGCACTGATACCCGACGACAAGCCGACAATCAAATTCGGTTCCAGTGCAGCAATGGCTTCCATATCCAGTTCACCAAAGGGCAACACCACCGGCTCGGTGTTTCCCCACAGATCAGCCGCCCAGGGCCAGGTGGCTTTATCCATCTCGCCGTACCAGTCGCGTACGGCCAGAGGTTTTTCGCCCAGGGCCAGCAGGTCATCGTGGTCGCTGTAGCCAATGGAGACTATGCGCTCTGGCGCTTCGGTCAGGGTGGTGGTCCCGTATTTATGATTAAAGGATTCCGGGAAAGCCCAGACAGCAGTACTGAATGACAGAACAACGGCCAATAAGGCCACTTTAATCGGCATGGTGACTCCCTGTGCAGTGGAAGGATAAATTAAGGTTGAGAAGTAAGCGCAATCAGGCTGTCTTCCGCAAACACAGACATGACCTGCCAGGTGTTGTGAACAACAGGCTCTTCGCCGTCGTCCATTGCGGTGCAGGTTCCAAAGCGCTGAACCGTCTCAGGTGCCAGCAGCACACTCAACTGACCAAACTCGATGCCAGATCGCCAGCGCAGCGTGATTGTCTTGCGGCCACCCTCAAGATCGGTATCACTTTCTGGCTCCAGCCTGTCCGGCCAGATTTTCTGATGTGCAAGATGCTGTCGAATCGCTACTTCCGCGACTTGCTGCTCCGGTGACAATAAGCGGTCACCCCGGTAGCACGGTAAAAAGGGGCGGTCTTGACTCTCCGCATCCAGAAAGGCGTCGGCCAGATCGGCATCAACACGACCGTATTTTCGAGCCTGCGGAAATACCAGAATCGAAGTGGCCAGTCTGCAGCCACCCAAATGCGTGCTCTGCCAGATTTCGATGGCCTCCGGCCGTGTCTCTGCCGTAGCGGTGAGTGCTTTGTAGCTGGCATTACCGAACTTGGCGCAGCATCGGTCTTTCTTACCATGAGTGCAGCACAGCACCACTGAGTCGGGTATGTCTGAGACTTCCCAGTCAGCCAGTGACTGACCTGTTTTCAATGCCGACAAAAAGGCAACCAGCTCAGCGCGCGGCACATCAAAGGCACGCGACTCCGGCATCAAATAAGCGCGGTGAGTTGTTAATGATTGAGCTTTCCGGTCAATCAGATTCAGGCGCCGGCCGGCCTCAGCCAATGCTGCAATGGCGTCAACTTCATCGGTGGTCATATCCTTTGCCTGATTAAAGGTTTTCGACCAACGCCCACTGGGCCAGCTCAGCAACAAATTGGCGCCCGGGTGCCCGCCCGTTCCCGGCAGTGGCTCGGCAACATCCCGACTTATTTGTGCGCAAAAGGCTGTCAAAACGAACTCCCGTTTCTGAATTTCAGAGCAACCTGGCCAGGCGTATCACAGCGCGCTTTTGGCCTGAGATTTCTGCAACAGATAAATGAACACTGGCACCCCGATAATGGCCGTGACCAAGCCTGCAGGAATCTGAATCGGCGCAAACAGGGCCCTCCCCAGAAGGTCCGCCAGGGTCACCACAAAGGCGCCAATCAAGGCCGTTAATAACAGGTGAATTCCAACGCCGCTGCGCGCCAGGCGCCGCGCCATATGAGGTGCGATCAACCCAACAAAACCGAGTGGGCCAACCGCGGCCGTGGCGATGGCGGCGAGACCGACCGCCACACTGATCAGCGCATAACGAATAACGCTGGCGCGAACTCCCAGACCCACCGCCGTGCTCTCGCCCATTTGCAACGCCGACATTGAGCGGCTGAGAATCAGCAACGGCGGCATTAAAACAGCACACCAGACCGACACCATCCGAACTTCACTCCAGCCAGCAGCGTTGATGCTGCCACTGAGCCAGGCCAGCGCCGACATGGCCCGGTCAATCTGGCCGTAGGTCATCAGTGCTGAGGTGATGGCGCTGATGAAGGCGGCCACGCCAATGCCCATTAAAATAAATCGAATCGAGCTGCCACCGCGCCGATTCCAGCTCAGCCCTTGAATCAGAGCTGCGACTATTAGGGAACCGGCAAACGCCACCCAGGGCCGCAGCGCGGAACTCTGGTCAGGCCAGAGCACCGTCAACGTGACCACGGCCAGACCCGCGCCCTGGGAAATACCGACCAGCGAGGGGTCTGCCAGGCCGTTACGAGTTACGTTCTGCAAGGCGGCACCGGAAAGCGCCAGCATGGTGCCGACAAAGGCGGCCACCAGGGTTCGCGGAAACCGAAACTCCCACACCACTGTCGTCATTTGTCCGGAGATTTCGTCACCCAGCAAGGTACTGAGCACCTGGCGCAAAGACATCTCGTAACTGCCGATGGTCAGGCTAAGCGCGATCAGCGACAGCAGACCAAGCGTCATCAATAGCGCCAACAACAGCGCTTTGACCGGCAGCCGAAGCGACAAACGCTCCCCCGGAAGCCGCAGTACCCAGTAATGAGATAAACGTAGGGTCATATCAGGACGCCCGTTGCCGAACCAGATGGATAAACAGCGGCGCGCCGACCATGGCGGTCATAATGCCGGTGGCGATCTCCTGGGGCCGCAGCGCCAGGCGGGCAATAATGTCGACACCCAGCAAATAGGCACCGCCAACCAGCGCCGAGTACGGCACGATCCAGCGATAATCCGACCCGATAAAAAGCCGTACCACATGCGGAATGACCAGCCCGACAAAGCCCAACGGACCGGCCAGCGCGACTGAACAGGCAGTCAGCACCACCACACACAACAACACCTGCACTTTGAGCCAGCCAGTACGAACACCCAGACCACGAGCTACATCGTCGCCCATGGCCAGCACCGTCACCTTGCGCGACAGCACCATCGCCACCCCAAGCGCCAGACACAACCAGGGCGCCGCCACCGACAATACATCGACCCGCCGGCCAGATAGCGACCCCGCCAGCCAGACTCTTAACTGTTCGAACGTCTCCTGATTGAGCAGGTGTGCAACGGAAATCAGCGCGCCCAGAAAAGCGGTTATTGCCGCACCGGCCAGCGTCAGCGTCAGTGGCGTCGCGCCACCAGGCGCCCACTGGGCAATTAACCAGACCACCACCGCCGTTACCATAGCGCCCACGGCGGCTACCCAGGGCAACCAGACGGTCGGCACCGTCTGAAACACACCAATAGCCATCACCACCGCGAACGATGCACCGGCCATCAGCCCTAGAATGCCCGGCTCGGCTAGTGGGTTGCGAGTGACACCCTGCATCAAAGCACCCGCCACACTGAGCGCGGCGCCTACCAGCACCGCAATAACGGCGCGGGGCAGACGCAAATCGCGAACGATCATGTGATCGAACTGGGAGGCGTCGTAAGAAATCAGGGCGTTTAACACCGTCGACAGAGGCAGTGATTTGGCGCCCACGGCAATGTGCCAGCCGAACATCAGCGCCAGCACGGCGACCAACACCGGCAGGCCGGCGCTGTAGGCTAACCAGGCACCGGATGAATCCTCCGGGCTTTCAGGAGTGGGAGCAAATTGGGAAACCTGGGTCGTCATGCGATACGAACGCCAACCTCAATATGCTGGGCCGGTTCCGGAGCAGAGGTCGGTACGCAGATCAGACGCTTGGAATGCGGGTCCCGAATGACATGGGCATCCAGATCAAACACCGCCTTCAAATTCGCACTAGTGAACACGTCCGACGGCGGGCCCCAATGCTTGATGGCGCCATCGCGCAACATCACCAGAGTGTCGGCATAGGCTGCAGCCAGGTTCAGTTCGTGCAGCACGACTACCAGAGTACGACCCATCTGGTGGGCCAGTTGCACCAGCAGCTCCATCAAATCGACCTGAACTTTCAAGTCCAGAAAGGTCGTGGGTTCATCGAGCAGCACCAGATCGGTCTGCTGCGCCAGCACCATGGCGATCCAACAACGCTGGCGCTGACCACCCGAGAGACCGTCAACGGGCCGGTCGGCAAAATCAAAAACCTTGGCAACCGTCATAGCCTCATTAACAGCGCGCTCATCCTCGCTCGACCACTGCCGCAGCAGCGACTGATGCGGAAACCGGCCCTGAGCCACCAACTCACGCACCGTCAGCCCTTCAGGCGCCACAGGGCCCTGCGGCAACAAACCCAGCTTCTTGGCCACTTCCCGGGTTTTACTGCGGTGAATGTCCTGACCATCGAGCAGCACCTGCCCCTCGGTCGGCGTCAGAATCCGCGCCAGTGCTTTCAACAGCGTGGATTTTCCGCTGCCATTGGGCCCGACCAGAATCGTCACCTGACCATCCGGCACCTGAAAATCCACGTCATTGAGAATGGGGGCGGCGTCATAACCGACTGTCAGGGACTCACCCTGCAACCGGCTGGCATAACGAATTGACCTGGAGGAGATTGATTCAGACATGGGAAGCGGACTCCGTTAGCAACGAGTCTCACAATGTTATTGCGAATCACTTTTATTTGCAATCTCGTCCGCTATAATAGCTGCCTGTTTTTAGACCGGTTCAGCTCAGCGATGCCTCCAATCGACACCCTGAAAATGCGTCAGTCTGGCCCTGTCTCCTCAACGCAATCCCTACAGACAGGCCTGGCCATTGGCATTTCCCTGCTGACCCATCTGGCACTGGCAATCGCCATCGCCCAGACCCAGACACCGCCAACCTTGCCAGTGAGCCAAACCTCACTACCGTCTCCCATTGCGCTGCAGCTCACCCGGGCAGCCAGGTCTGCACCGGAACAAGCCCCACCAGCAAAAGTGCAAGAGAACCACCGGGTAATCGTCAGCTCAGGCCCCTCGACCCATACCGTTTCGGTACCTGAACCAGAACCAAAACCCGAGCCGCAGCCGGAACGAGAACAGACGCTTGAACCCTTGCCCGAGCCAGAACCTGAACCGACCCCGGAACCCGTACCTGAACCAGCCCCCGAGCCCAAAGCAATCCCTGAGCCTGAACCAGTGCCCGAGCCAGAGCCAGAGCCAGAGCCAGAGCCAGAGCCAGAGCCAGAAATTGAACTGGAACCAGTTCAGATTGCCAATCAATCGAACGCAACATTACCTGCAAACACCGAACCTGCAGAAAGCCCCAACACATCCGGCTCAGCCAACACACAAACCGAATCAGCCATAGCCGCTAGCCAACAAGCAGCATTGAGGGAGCAACTCTACGACACCTATCTCGCCGCCTTAATGCAGGAACTCAGACGCAGTTTCGATTACCCGCGCAGCGCCCTGCGCCGCCGACAGGAAGGCCGGGTGCAAATCGCATTGCGCATTGAAACTGATGGCACGATTGCTGGCGTCACCCTGGATTCAAGCTCTGGCTACAACCTGCTGGACGAATCAGCCATCGCCATGATTGAACGTATATCCGGTTTGCCAGCGCTGCCTGAAGAAGCGGGTAATCGGGGTCTTGCAGTGTCTGTGCCGATTGACTTTAAATTGAACTGAGTCAGTCAATAAAAGGTACTAACTCAAACCCTCACCTAACCCCATCAACATCAAGCCTACCTTTAACAGCATCCCCGAATACCCTTTTGCAGCGAACTCAATCGGTGAATTAAAAATTGCGAGGCATTAAAAAGCCGGGTATACACCCGGCTTTTTAATCAAATCCTGTATCAGTCCAACGCGCGATACCGCACAGTGACATGACCACTTTCGTCAGCATCGTTGTAGTAGTTAACTACCTGAACCAAGGTTACATCATCGGTATCAGTTTCTTTAACGGCGTATACTCGGAAGTTGGGGTAAATACCATGTCCACCTAACAGAGCATATGCATACCAGTCGTTATAGTCACTCCCGAATTCGCCTCTGGGATTGTAAAACATGTTCTCTGTAGATTCGGCATCTGCAACAAAATCACCTTCTTCCAGAGTAGAAACGTCGATTGCTTCAATATCAGCCTTTTCCATTGCATACAGTTCATTCGAAGGATCACTGTCATCAGCAATGAATACGCCACCCTGTTGGCTACCGCTGTACCCCCCATTGACAAGGATCATCATGCTACGACCAATACTCGCGTACTGAACATCCCAGGTATCGGAGCCGCAATCCACAACAGCGGCGCTGTCGAAATCGAAGCAATTCTCGCCGTCCTCATCTCGTGTCCATGTAACTGCAGTGCTGGAGAATTCAGTATCATCGCTGCCTTTAACAAAGAAGTCGGCCTCTACAGTGACTGCATGGACGCCGGGAGTGGAATCATAGTTAACTGTTGTGAAATTAACTTTGGCGTAGCTATCGCCTTCTGCAGAGCGAATCAACCACCAGGCATCAGAGTTGGCTGAAAAAGACATCGGTGGCACAAATTCGTAAAATTCAACACCATCACGACCAACAACCGCATCGATGCTGTCCTGAGAGAACTCCAGGTCATCCACACTATAGTTGGCTAATAAATGCTCCAGTTCAGAACCGGCTGTCGCATTTGTCCAAACGTTAACGTTTGGCGCTCCAGCATCAAAAAAATCCATCTGGGGAGCAGCCAATGCCAATTCAGTACGAGCTGCATTACTTCGAATACTGGTGGACTGGAATGCCAAATCCCAATCGTCGCCTGCCGATACCTCTGAGTCAGCCGAGAAATCTACATAAGCCCACTCCGAATTGGCATCAACCTGAATTGACTTGAAGTCATCATTTTGTGAAGAGTCGTCTCCGCTTACCGGATCGTCTTTCTCGTCAACATTACACCCACTTAGAAAAATGGTGGATGCTGTAATCGCAACTAGCCATGCATTTATATTCATAAAATCTCCTTAAAAATAATTATCAGACCTAGGGTTTAGGGACATTTCTCTTTTTGTGCTGCATATCTACAGTGTTTAATTTTCTGACTTTGCGACAGACCAAGTGCGGGTTGCCGGGTACACCTATCCGGGGGAGTCCGCAGCAAGGGTGCTGCGGTCTAGGCCCCATGGACGGGTTCACGCCGAGCCCGGATAGGTGTACCCGGCAGCACGCACGAGCTCATGGCATCTAAGCAACCCGACCCTCAAAACGGATGCCGGTAACGAATGCCCAGCGCATATTGGCGGCCGCCGATGGGCAGGCCATCGCTGGTGCCATTGCTGGGTGATATTTCATCGGTGAGATTGTTGATTGCTGTTGTCAGCGTCCAGGCAGGCGTTAACTGATAACTCAGTGAGAGATCCACCAGGGTGTAAGGGTCGACGGGTAAGGTTTCTTCATCCCCGTAAAATTGCGGGCCGGTGTGAGCGATCTGAGTGCGCAGTGTTACCGGGCGTTTTTCACCCAACTGCCATTCATGCGTTAGCCCAAGGGTATATTCCGGTCGTTGGGCGAGCCGGTCGCCGGTTGCCAGCGCGACGGCATGCAGCCATTGAGCATGAGCAGACAATTGATGTGAACCCAACTGATGCTCTGCCGAAAGATTCACGCCGTACACTTCAGCCCGGTCGATATTCTGGTACTGGTAAACCGTCACCCCGGGCTCATCACTGTCGGTTTCAGCGGTGACAATCAACTGCTCGATATCCCGATAAAACAACTCCAGGGAAACCGGGTTGATCACCCACTCAAGCTGGGCAGCGACCGATGTCTCCGGCTCAAGTTCCGGATTACCGGTCACGCGATAGCCGTGCAACTGACTGTGATCAAACTGGTAATTGCGCTCTTTAAGTTCCGGCACCCGATAGCCGAGCCCGAGACTCGCTCGCAGATAACTGTTTGTTGTTACATCGAATCGGCTCGCCAGATTCGGCGCCCAGTGCACGCCGTAGGCTTCATCCCAGTGGCCGCGCAGGCCACCGACGAGTTCGAGCCGGTCTGTCGCAAACCAACTGTCCTGTGCAAACAGTTCCAGACTTTGCTGATCGACCGGGGCAATTTCATCTTCACTGGGCGCGTTCAAATCCGCCTTTTCCTGCGCCAGTGCTGCTGCACTGAGCCTGCCACCGAGCACAGCCTCGTGCATACCCTGAGAAAGACTCCAGCGACCTTCCAGGGCGGTATTCCAAAGCGAATACTCGCGACGCAGATCCATCCCTTCGCTGCCTAATTTATCCTGCTCGGAAATACCCCAGCCAAGACCAGCGGAAGCAATAACATCGAGTCGTTCCCCTGTGGCCTGATATTGTGCAGACACACGCTGTTCCGTTACCGAGTTCCGATTTGGATTGCCCGTTACGGCATGGGCACCGGGCTTGGTCATGTCAGACCCACTCCAGTTCAGCCCCAGGCGATGGTCCCGTTCAGAGTAGATATCGAAACGCTGAGCCAGCGACCAGCCCAGGCCATTGGGCAGGTCTTCCCCCCAGGTTTCCGGCGTTTTATCCAGACCGGCATCCTGCGTCAGCGACCAGGTGGTGGCCGAATAGCCACCCGGAATCGGCACCGCGACACGCCCGGCCCAGTCAATCTGGCTGGGCAGCCGTTCGGTCTCTGCTTCGTACTGACGAGCATTAACGCCTATCTCGAATTCCGGCCCCTGGGGCTCGCGGCTGATTAGATTGATCACCCCGCCCATCGCCGCACTGCCATACAGTGCTGACGCATTGGCCGATACCACTTCAATTCGCTCGATATCAGCCAGGCGCAAGGTGCGCGTATCAATCTGCGACTCGTTAACCTGATTCAGCGGCACACCGTCGCGCATGATCAGAACGTGCTTTTCAGACAAGCCGTTTAGCATCACCGACGCTCCGGTCTGACCGTGAGTTTGCTTCAGTTGCAAACCGGGAAGATCAGCCACCAGATCTTCCAGCGTGACCGCCTGAGTGGACTCCAGCGTCGCCCTATCGATCATTCGCACCGCCACCGGGCTGTCTTCGGCCGTCACCTCCGACAAGGTTCCTGTAACGACCAAAGGCTGCAGCGTTACCGACTCGGCCAATGCCAGTGCGGGTACCAGCGCACTTGCCAGGCCAACCGACAGCCTGAGTGTGAATGCGTTTAGACAAAGGATGGTTCGGGGTGTGTTTACAACGACTGACACGCTCGCTTGTCCTCTTTGGTTAATGACTGCTCGTTGCACCAGGGTGCCCGAACTTAAAATTACTTGATTGTTATTTGCATTTAATAATCATTCCTATTTAATATAGAGGTAAGCGCCAATGCGCGTCAATCTCAAATGAGATTAAATATCAAATAAACCAAAGGCCGTCATGTCCGCATAAAGGACAACGCGGTCCTGACACCACAACAAAGGACATCGCCATGACTGAATCCGCCCTCGCCCGCGCCTGGCTGCAACTGAAACAGGAACAACCGTCACTGCGCATTCGCAACGCCGCCGAAACGCTTGGTGTTTCCGAACTGGAACTGCTATTGGCCCAGCCAGGTGCTCAGACCGTTCCGCTGCAACCTACCGGCCGCGAACTGGCCGTGCACTTGCCTGACCTCGGTCGGGTCATGGCCCTGGTTCGCAACGACAACGCCGTGCATGAAACAACCGGGCGCTTTGCCGATCTTCAGGGAGGCGGCATGATGGGGTTGTTCCTGACTGGAGAGCTGGGGGAACAAGACCAGCGTCTGTTTTTCCGGCACTGGCGCTACACTCTGGCCGTGATCGAAGGCGAGCGTCACAGCATTCAGGTGTTCGATGAAAGCGGCACGGCCATCATCAAACTCTACCGCCTGGTACACACCCAGATCGCCAACTGGGAAAACCTGGTCGCGCAGCGCAGTGAGCACCCTATTACGCCGGATTTCGCTGCGGCACCAACTTACGAACGCAGCGCACTGGCGGGCTCGGCTGAGGCCATGATGCAAGACTGGCGTGCCCTGACCGATGTGCACCAGTTTAATAATCTGCTCAAACACCACGGTGTCGACCGGTTAAGCGCCTTTGAAGCCGCCGATGACGACCTGGCCCTGCAAGTCGATACCCAACTGATCGAAACGGCCCTGTTCGCCTGTCAGTTGCGCCAAATCCCGTTGATGACTTTCGTCAGCAACCGAGGTGCCGTACAAATTCACACCCGGGTTCCGGGCACCCTGCGCCGCACCGGCCCCTGGTTCAACATTCTGGACCCGGACTTTAACCTGCACCTGAACACCGAAGGCTTGGCCAGCGCCTGGATCAGCCGCCGCCCGACGGTCGATGGCTGGGTGCATTCACTGGAAGGCTTTGATGCACAGGGCCGCTCAGTTGTTCAGTTTTTCGGTGAACGGGCCGAAGGCCGCCATGAACGTGAAGACTGGCGCGCCCTGATGGACGAACTGGTCAGCAAGGCGGTGGTAGCAGCATGAGTATTGGGACCAAAAGCGCACGCCTGTTGATGGCCACTCTGGTAGCGGCAGCGGGGCTTGCCAGCCAGGCTAGCGCCGACCGCCTGGTCAGCATCGACGGCTCCCTCACCGAGATCATCTATGCACTGGGTGCCGAAGCCGACCTGGTGGGTGTCGATACCACTAGCACCTACCCAGCCGCCGCAACCGAACTGCCGGATGTCGGTTACATGCGTGCCCTGTCGGCCGAGGGCATTCTGTCGCTGGCGCCGGACCGGGTGATCACCACTGCCGATGCCGGCCCGGCCGATGCACTGTCGCAACTGCAAGCGGCAGGTATTGAGATCGATATTCTCGACAACACGCCATCACTGCCCGGATTGATCTCAAAAATACAGTCAACCGCAACGGTGGTGGGCAAACGCGAAGCGGGTGACGACCTTGCAGCAAAGGTTGAAGCCGATGTTGAACAAGCCCAAACAGCGATCGTAGAGCAACTGGGGCCTTTGAAGGTGATGTTTGTGATGGACGGTGGGTCACGCGGGTTTCAGGTCGCCGGCCGCGATACCCTGGCCGACGGTATTTTGAAGGTGGCAGGCTTTACTAATGTCTTCGCCGACATTCAGGGCTATAAACCCCTGACTCCCGAAGCGGCCATCAATGCCAATCCGGATGTCATTCTGGTATTTCACAGCCAGAAAAGTCTGGACGAACTGGCCGCCAACCCGGCACTCAGCCTCACCCTGGCGGTGCAGAATGGGCAGCTTTATAACGTCGACGATCTGGAACTGCTCAGCTTTAGCCCTCGCCTCGGCATCGCCTTGCAGGCTTTGTTGGAACGCATGACGGACCGCACATGACCACCCGACTGTTTACCACCCTGATCGGCCTGCTGCTCGCCGTGGCATTAATGACCGCACTGGCTTTCGGACCGGTGCCGGTCAGCCTGCGCGAGCTTGGTATCTGGTCGCTGCACTGGAGCCCAATGGCGCTGCCGGAACTACCTCGGCACATCGCCATCGTACTGGGTGATATCCGGCTGCCCAGAGTGCTGATGGGGTTGATGATCGGTGCCTCTCTCGCCATGGCCGGTGCCGCCATCCAGGGGTTGTTTCGCAACCCGCTTGCCGACCCGGGCCTGATTGGGGTTTCCAGCGGAGCAGCACTGGCCGCGCTGGCGGTGATTGTTTTGGGTAACACGGTACTGGCTGGGTTCATGGCCACCTTCGGTTTCCTGGCTCTGCCCTTTGCCGCTTTTCTGGGAGCGCTACTGGTCACCTGGGTCATCTACAGCATTGCCAGGATGACGCCAGGCGGCAGCCAGGTCACCACGCTGATTCTGGCCGGAGTCGCCATAACCGCCTTCAGCGGTGCTGTCTCCGGGCTGCTGACTTATATGGCCGATGACGCCGAGTTGCGCTCCTTCACCTTCTGGAGCATGGGCAGCCTGGCGTCTGTGACCTGGCGGGACCTGGCCATCGCCGCGCCCTGGATGAGTGTCTCGCTGATTGGTTTTCCGCTGATGGCCGGCGCCCTGAACGTTATGCTGATGGGTGAATCCGTTGCCGATCACCTCGGTATTGACCCGAACCGGATTCGTCGCCGCGTCTTTGTGCTGACCGCCCTGGCCGTCGGCGCCGGGGTGTCGGTGGCTGGCATGATCGGTTTTGTCGGCCTGGTTGTTCCCCACCTGGTGCGCCTGGCCCTGGGGCCGGACCATCGTGCGCTGATTCCGCTTAGTGGTCTGGTCGGCGCCGCGCTGCTGGTCTGGGCCGACATTCTGGCTCGCTTGCTGGTCGCCCCGGCGGAACTGCCGATTGGCATCATCACCGCCCTGCTCGGCGGCCCTTTTTTTTTGTATTTGTTAATGCGACAAACCACAGAAGGCATTCAACATGATTAACGTCGCCCAACTCAGTTTGTGCAAAGGCGGGCGCCGCCTGCTGGACTCAATCTCCTTTCAGTTAACACCCGGCGAAGTGGTCGCGGTGATCGGCGCCAATGGCGCTGGTAAGTCGTCATTGTTGAAAGTCGTCAGTGGCGAATGGGGCCTGCAAGAGGGAGAGCTGAGTTACGATGGCGAGCCGGTGCAAGGCATATGCAAACAGGACCTGGCCAAACGCCGGGCCGTGATGCCGCAAGCCAGCCCGATGAGCTTTCCGTTCAAAGCCTGGGAAGTCGTTGCTCTCGGGCGCACTCCGTTCGGGTTGAACAGTCCAAAAAGGGAACATAAAACCGCACTGGAACGGCTTGAATTGACCGGTACTGAGCATCTTGCCGAACGTCACTACACAGCGCTCTCCGGTGGAGAAAAGCAGCGTGTGCAACTGGCTCGGGTGTTAAATCAGCTATTGTCGTCACAGGCCAAACATCGCTACCTGTTTCTCGATGAATGCACCTCCAGCCTCGACCCGTCGCACCAGCACCAGGTGTTCCAGCGGGTACGAGCGCTGACCAACGAAGGCATCGGAGTTTTGGCCATCGTCCACGACATCCACCTGGCGGCTCAATACGCCGACCGGGTGCTGATACTGAAAGATGGTGCCCTGCTGGATGCCGGATCAGTCAAAAACTGCCTCACTCCGCAAGCCATGGTCGAGGCTTTCGCCCTGCACACCCACCGCCTATCACACCCGGAGGCGGACTGGCCCTTACTGGTCGCTCGTAAAAACCCGCTGATCGCGCCACAACCGGTGCCGTTCAAAAGCGCAGACGTCGCGGTCGGTTGACGCTACCATAGCGCCATGAAAACCCGACTCGGAAAACGACTGAAAGCACTGTTCGATGCCATTCCACCCGGTTATGACGAGGCGTGGGATCTGTGCTGCGACCATGGCCGCCTGGGCCTGGCGCTACTGGAAAGCCAGCGTGCGAAGCAGGTGCATTTTGTGGATCAGATCGATTCAATTATGATGGACTTGCAAAACCGGTTGGATCGCTACGGCGCCACAGGGTATCAACTGCATACCTTGCCTGCGGAGGAACTGGTGTTAACACCCAATACCAGACCTTTACTGGTACTGGCCGGTGTTGGCGATGAAGTCACCCAGGCGATTATCAGTGCTGTCTCAGAACACAATCCGAGCACACAACCCGACTGGCTAATCTCACCGGCGAACAATCTCTTTCAGGTTCGGCGCTACCTGCAACAGCAAGCATTTGGCTTATTGGAAGAAGACGTCGTCTTCGAAAACGGGCGGGGCTACGAATGGCTGAGGGTCAGCCAAGACCGGCAACGCGCACCCAAGCCCGTTACCAACCCGGCCAGTTTCTGGAATGCGCAAGTACCTGAACATCGGACACATTTGAAAAAGTTGATCATGCACGCCCGCAAGCAACTGAAAAATCCAAAAGAAGCGGATGCCCAGTTGATGCTAACGCTTTATGAGCCGCTGCTAACCACGGCCCGGCACTAACATCGGCCCGGTGCCGGGTTCAATTCAACGAGCCTGGCACCAGCGTAACTGGTGATACTAACCGTCGGTCGAATCCCAATTACCCAATTGAATGCAGGGCCCTTCCATCAACGCCAACTGCGGTTGAATCGTGCTGGGGTTGTCGTTGACCACCAACCTGTGGGCTTCCATCACCGCCTGCCAGCCTTCGGCATCCAGATCCCAGCGTCGGTTTTCGGGGGTAACGGCGCCCAGGTAAACCCACTCCCGGTTTTCTCCGGTTTCTGCCCAGAGGTGCGTGGCCCCCTCGGGTCGGTCATCCAGACGGGCCGACCACTGTGCTGACAACCAGGCAGGTTGATCGCCGTTGCTGCGATAACCGCTGACCACCAGCGCAACGTCGCCTTCCCAACTGAGAGGCGCCATATAGGCTGGACCGATTGATTCAGGCGAACGTACCAGACCCAGGTTCAGGGTGATCATCACCAACGCAACCAAGGCACCGCCGGTCAACGCTGGCCACAGGACTCCAGGGCTAAGCAGGTCCAGAAGTCGGGCAAGGAAACCTGCTTTTCGAGTCGGCGCTGTTTGTGCTTTTTGTTCGCGATCAGCCGGTAACGAATACTCGATCTGACGCCAGAGGCTCGCAGGCGGCGCCTGTTCCGGATAGCGATCGTGGAGCGGCATCATTCGGTGCGCCCAGTCCGCAACCGCAGCTTTCAGCGGCGGATGCTCCCGCATAAGTTGCTCCATGCGTCGACGCACCCGGGCCGTCATGTCACCCGCGACGTACTGGGCGGCCAATTGGTCGCAGACGTCGGGGTTGGAATACCTCAGGCTTCGAGACATCGTTTCAACTCCTGTAAACCACGCCGAATCCAGGCTTTTACCGTACCGAGAGGTCGCTCCAGCCGCTGCTGGACCTCTTGGTGACTGTAGCCATATATGTAGGACAACAGGATCGCCTGGCGGGCGTTGTCGTTCAGAATCTCAAGGCACCGATCAATGCCACTCTCCAGTGCGTTGTTGGTTTGGCCTCCAACATCGACAGGGTCCAGATCATCCAGAGATTCTTCACGTTTACGGTTCCGGCTGCGAAGCCGATCAAGTGAGGCATTGCGCGTGGTTACAATCAGCCAACCCCAGACAGACCCTACGCCGCTGTAATCTGCCGCCTGCTGCCAGACTTTGAGGTAAACCTCCTGCAGTACGTCAGCGGCTTCAGCGTCATCTTTGAGGATCTGTGCCGAAACGCTCATCAGCCGGGCACTGGTAAGGTCATACAGGCTGCGCAATGCCAGGGTGTCTTTCGCACACACCCGTTCCAGCCAGCGCTGCATTTGTGCGGCTTCATCCGGGTCTGAATCACTGCTACGGGAAGGAGTAGCCAAGGGTAGGGCTCCGTTCATGAACTTGAACCAGTATAAAGAGGTGTGTAGCCGGTGTCTGCGACGGGTACGCATAAAGCGACTATTGTAGGGGTGACACCAGCAGTCATTTCGTCATCTTCCCGGTAATTCGCCTGAGCTACCTACACAGACGACCCCCAAGCGAAGGTTGGATGCACTAACAAAATTTTTACATATCAGGGCCACTTGAACCCGACCGCTTCATCCCTATTTTAAGTTGTGCAGCAGGACGTCTCGATGAGAGTCCCGTCTGCTATCTAACCAGTGCCCTTAGGGGCTGACTATTGTATTGCTTCGTTAGGAGAATATGACTATGACACACATCGACTTAACACCACTTTACCGCAGCACCATTGGCTTCGACCGTATGGCCAACCTGTTGGATTCCGCCCTGCGCGGCGAACAAACCTCCAACGGTTATCCGCCCTACAACATCGAAGTTACTGGTGAAAACGAGTACGGCATTACTTTGGCGGTAGCCGGCTTTGAAGAAGAGGAACTCAACCTTCAGGTTGAAAATGGCGTGCTGACTGTTCGCGGCAAGAAAGCCAGCAATGAAGGCGACAAGAACCGTCGTTTCCTGCATCAGGGCATTGCCTACCGGTCATTTGAACGCAAGTTCAACCTGGCCGACCACGTAGAAGTACGCGGTGCTGAGCTCAAGCACGGCCTGCTGACTATTCAGCTGGTCAAGGAAGTGCCCGAGGCGATGAAGCCGAAGACTATTGCCATTAACGGCAAGGTGTCTAGCACGGCCATTGAACATCAGGAAGCCAAGGATAAAACCAAAGCGGCCTAATTGTGGCCAGGTAAACATCCACTGACATCGGGGGAGGCAACCCTCCCCCATTCCTTTCGACCAACCGCATATCAGTTACTTTTTGCAAGCATCTTCAGGTGCCTGTAGGGAGTGGCCAATAATCGTTTTATACACCATTGTTGTGCATGACCCTTTTTAGCCGGTCAGCTAATACTTCATAGCTTCAAGTTAATTCTGCCTCGGATGGCGTTTCAGTTCTCTCAGTGCTTGCTTGCGGCTTGACCGTTCAAAATACGGGCATTCCACCAGAAGATCACCGGTGTGATTAAAGCGGTTGGACCCAACCAGGTGACCAGCTCGGGCAGAAAGGTCGCATTGACCACAAGCGCTGCTGTCAGAGTAGCAATGGTACCCGCCATCATCCGACCCAGATGCCTCGCAATACGCGCCCTGCCCGTGACTGGCCCTAGATTCCAGTCACGCCAGTCGGATAACGCGAGAGCGAGACCAATGCTGCCAAAAATAGCGAGAATCCAGGGCTGTGTTCCGCCTTGCTGCACAAAACCAAACACGGCCATCACCAGCATCGCCAGCCCGGCTACAGCCATCACGCCGCCAACAAGATGATCTGTAAAACGAGGCTGGCCATCGCTCAACCTTGCTGCCCGCCATCCGGTAAAGACGAGATAGAAACTAAACACCCCAACAGCCAACAAAAAGGGGTTCGGCTGAACCTTCACCAACCAAAGAGTTGTGAGTGAGACGGTGAACATGGCCCCAACATAGACGCTGCCGGCTCGCCGATGCCATACCCCTCCTTTGCGTGTGGCCAGCGCAATGCCTGCCATCGCCAACGCGATAAAACCTGCTGTAATATGAAAAGATAGCACCAACAAAGTCATGACACCTCCCCAGGTTGTTTGTGATTTCAGCGAAGCTTGCCTCAGTAAAAACCGCCATCACATGAAAAATTCGCCAAAGGCCTGTAGCCTTCGTGAACGAATTGCCAGGATACATTGACGATGCGTGAACGAATAAAACGACTGTACATCAACCTCGCCGGGCTACTTGCGATCGGTCTCGTGTTGGCGCTGATAGGGCCTTTCGGCACCTATGAACAGTTGCCGACGCTTGCGCGACTGGGGTACTGGCTGGTGGTCGCCTCGTTGAATGGTGCACTGGTTGACCTGGTCATTCGGCGGGTTGATGCTCAGTTGCCCGGGGAAATGCCGATGCGACGCATCGTCGCCCCTTTTCTGGGTGCCCTGTTCGCAGCGGTACCTGCCACTGCCATCGTTGCCGTTGCCAATGGGCTCTTCGGTATAGGGTGGCCAGAGCGATTGCTGGTACTTTACTCTCAGGTCCTGTTTCTATTGACCGTAATCTCAACACTGATTTACACCCTCCAGGATTTGCACGAAATGGTCCAGGCTCGCCAGCCGGTAAGCCCTGAATCGCCCGCTGAACCAATTCAGCCAGCACCCGATAATTGGGCTCGCTTCAAGGAGCGATTACCCGAGCCCCCGGGTGGCGAGTTACTCTGTCTGGAGATGCACGATCATTATCTGGCTGTGCACACGACGGCAGGCAAGCAACTGATCCTTTGCCGGATGGATGACGCTGCGAAAGAGCTGGAAAACCTGGGCCAGCGCGTACACCGATCATGGTGGGTGGCTACAACCGCTGTTGTCGGTGCCGAAAAAGCGGGCCAGCGACTCTTCCTCACCCTCATTGACGGCCGCCAGGTGCCGGTCGGCCGTACCTATCGGGATGAACTGAAACGAGTAGGATGGATCGATCGCCCGCAAAGATAGATAAAGCACTGAGGACAGCATCCACCCCACGTCCTTGGTTGTACCTCCTGCCTCCTTTATAGTTCGTGTCCCTGAAACACCCAACCGGATGCCAAACCCCATGCCCCACGACACCCTACGCATACGCGGCGCACGCCAGAACAACCTGAAAAACCTGGATCTGGATATTCCTCTGGGCGAGTTGGTGGCGGTTACCGGGGTGAGTGGTTCGGGCAAGTCGACGCTGGCGTTCGATACCATCTACGCCGAGGGCCAGCGCCGCTACGTTGAAACCTTTTCAACCTATGCCCGCCAGTTTCTGGACCGGATGGATAAGCCCGCCGTCGACAGCATTGAAGGCATTCCGCCCGCCATCGCTATCGAACAAAGCAACACGGTGCGCACCTCCCGTTCAACGGTGGGCACCATGACCGAGCTGAACGACTATCTGAAGCTGCTGTTCGCCCGCCTGGCGCATCTGTATTGCCAGAGCTGCGGCCATGAAGTCGTCAGCGATACCTCACAAAGCATCGTGAGCGCTCTTTATAAGGACTGGCCTGCGGGTCAACGACTGAAGGTGTGTATTCCCCTTCACGTTCCAGAGCGACTGAGCGATGACGAGGTGTCACAACTGCTCAATCAGCAGGGCTATGCCCGCATCCACAGGCGCGAGGGTAACCGGGTAGAGGTGGTGCAGGACCGCCTCAAACTGACCGAAGATAACCGCAGCCGACTGACCGAAGCCGTTGAAACGGCGCTGCGCTACGGTAAAGGCCATGTACTGGCATACCCCATGGATGATGCCCGTGAAACAGGCAAACCGGCACGCTTCTCCAGCCACCACCATTGTGCCCGGTGCGATATCGACTACCCGGAGCCGAGCCCCAGCCAGTTTTCCTTCAATTCGCCCCTCGGTGCTTGCGAGAGCTGCCGGGGGTTTGGCCGCATCATCGGCGTTGACTATGGCCTGGTGATCCCCGATGAGCGCAAAAGCCTCAAAGACGGCGTTATCAAACCCATTCAGACGCCGGCTTACGCGGAAGTGCAGCACGACCTGATCCGTTATGCCAAAAAACGCGGCATCCCCATCGACACCCCCTGGTCCGAACTCAGCGACAAACACAAAGCCTGGGTAATAGACGGCGAAGGCGATTGGGACCAGGGCGTCTGGTACGGCGTTCAGGAGTTTTTCAACTGGCTGGAAAGCAAAGCCTACAAGATGCACATTCGCGTGCTGCTTTCCAAGTACCGCTCATACACCCCCTGCCCCAGCTGCGACGGCGCTCGCCTGAAACCCGCCTCGCTTTGGTGGCGGGTTGGCTCGTTGAAGGCAGCAGAGCAAGCGTTGGCGGGACAACCCCGTTTCGTTCCCGCAGGATCCAAACTGACATACGATACTTTTCAGCACCTGCCTGGCCTCAACATCGCCGATATGATGCAACTGCCGCTGTCGCGTTGTGCCACCTTCTTTGAGCAACTGGCCAGCACCGATACCGACGAACCGACCCAACTACTGCTGACCGAGATCCGCTCACGCCTGGGCTACCTGTGCGAAGTCGGGCTGGATTACCTGACGCTGGACCGTCAGTCCCGTACCCTGAGCGGCGGCGAAGTTCAGCGCATCAACCTGACCACGGCGCTCGGTACCTCCCTGGTGAACACCCTTTTCGTGCTCGACGAACCCAGCACCGGCCTTCACCCCCGGGATATCCAACGGCTGGTCACAGTACTGCACCGACTGCGCGATGCGGGCAATTCCCTGCTTGTGGTCGAGCATGACCCTCAGGTGATACTGGCGGCCGATCGCATTCTCGATATTGGCCCGGGGCCTGGGAAAGCAGGCGGCAATGTTGAATTCTTTGGTACACCCAAAGCCCTGTTTCGGCGCAAGAACAACCTCACCGCGCGCTACCTGAATGGTACAGATCAGGTCAGCACGGCACCGGTCGCGACCCACCAGAGAACCGAATCCGCCCTCGTTATAAAAGGCGCTCGCGAACACAACCTGAAAAACATCGATGTACGCATCCCCCTCGGTCAGTTGGTCTGCCTGACCGGCGTCAGCGGTTCCGGCAAATCCACGCTAATGCGGCAGATACTGTACCCTGCCATTCTCAAACATCAGGGCGAACAAACCGAAGCACCCGGCGCACACGACAGCATCGACGGTCTCGAGCACATCGACCGGGTAGTGATGGTAGACCAGAGCCCGATTGGCAAAACCACCCGCTCGACACCGGCCACTTATGTCGGTGCCTTCGACACCATTCGCAAACGCTTTGTCGCCACACCGCTGGCTAAGGAGCGCGGCTATACGCCTGGCACCTTCAGTTTCAACTCCGGCCAGGGACGCTGCCCCACCTGCCAGGGCAATGGCTTTGAGCATGTGGAAATGCAGTTTTTAAGTGATGTTTATTTGCGCTGCCCGGACTGCAATGGCAAACGTTTCCGCGACGAGATTCTGGAAGTCAAACTCCTGCCAAATTCAACCGATACCGAACGCTCAAACGCCGTGTCGATTGCCGATATACTGGCGATGACCGTGGCCGAAGCACTGGACTTCTTCAAAGACGAAACCGACATTCAGCGCAGCCTGCAACCCCTGGCCGATGTTGGCCTCAACTACCTGCAACTGGGCCAGGCCGTGCCCACCCTAAGTGGCGGTGAAGCCCAGCGGCTCAAACTGGCCGGGCATCTGGCAACGACGAGCACCAAGGGCAAAGCACGGGAACACACGTTGTTCCTGTTTGACGAACCCACCACCGGCCTGCACTTTGCCGACATCGCCACGCTGATGGCCGCCTTCCGTCAGTTGCAGGCGGCGGGCCACTCGCTGTTGGTCATTGAGCACAACCTCGATGTGATGCGTGCTGCAGACTGGCTCATCGACATTGGCCCGGAAGGCGGTGACGCCGGTGGCGATTTGTTAGTCGCCGGCACCCCGGCTCAGGTAATGGCCAGCACCACCGGCTACACCGCCCGGGCATTGCAGGAGTATGAGCAATCTTTGGCTCAGGGAGGCAAGGGCGTTGCGGAAATTGCCGCCACTTATTCGGCACGGGTGAAGCAATCGGCTGACAACACCATCCGCGTTCATCACGCCCGGGAGCACAACCTTAAAAACATCGACGTGACTCTGCCACGCGACAAGCTGACGGTCATCTCCGGCGTCAGTGGCAGCGGTAAAAGCACCCTGGCTTTCGACCTGATTTTTGGCGAGGGCCAGCGTCGTTATCTGGAATCCCTCAACGCCTATGCGCGGCAATTTGTGCAGCCAGCGTCACGTCCGGATGTGGACGCCATTTATGGTATTCCACCGGCGGTGGCAATTGAACAACGCACCAGCCGCGGCGGGCGTAAAAGCACCCTGGGCACTCTGACCGAGATCTATCACTACCTGCGTTTGCTCTACGTAAAGTTGGGCACCCAGCATTGCCCGGATTGCGATGTCCCCATCGAACCGCAAACCCCAACCGCCATCTTGGCCCGCATCCAAAAAGACTTTCGCGGCCAGGCCGTCACTTTGCTCGCCCCCATGGTGGTGGCGCGCAAAGGCATTTACCGGGAGCTGGCGGAATGGGCGGCGGGTCGCGGTTACAACCGACTGCGCGTTGACGGCAGCTATCAACCGACGGACAACTGGCCACAACTTGATCGCTACAAAGAGCATGACATCGAGCTGCCATTACTTGAAATTACTGTCTCTCCCAAAAACGAGCGCGCCCTGACTCAGGGCCTTGAACAAGCCCTGAGCCTCGGCAACGGGCTGGTGATTGTCGCCCCAAACAAAACAGGCAAAGCCAGCAAGAAAAACGACCGGCTATTCTCCACCCAGCGTGCCTGCCCCAGCTGCGGCACCGGCTTTGATGAACTGGACCCGCGCCTGTTTTCCTACAACTCCAAACACGGCTGGTGCACCACCTGCTTTGGCACCGGCAGCCTGATCAAAGGCTTTGATGAAGAGCAGACCGGCGAAGAAAACACCTGGCAACCGGAAGACGACAACCTAACCGAAAAAGTCTGCCCTACCTGCGAGGGCCAACGCCTGAACCCCACCGCCCTGGCCGTGCGCTTTCGCGACCGCTCGATAGCCGATCTGGCTGCTTTGCCGGTGGATGGGGCAGAACACTGGTTCAACAAACTGACGCTCAACACCAAGGAACAGGCAATCGCCCGCGATCTGCTCACTGAAATGCACAGCCGTTTGCAGTTCCTGCAAAAGGTCGGGTTGAACTACCTGAGCCTGGATCGCGCTGCGCCGACCTTAAGCGGCGGCGAAGCCCAGCGCATTCGGCTGGCCGCACAGCTGGGTTCCAGCCTTCAAGGCGTTTGCTGTGTTCTGGATGAACCCACCATCGGCCTGCACACACGGGATAACCGCAAACTGATCGAAACGCTGCGTGAACTACAGCAGCAGGGCAACACCGTCGTTGTGGTGGAGCACGACGAAGATACCATTCGCGAAGCCGACCATCTGATCGATATGGGCCCTCGCGCTGGCGTCAACGGCGGCGAAGTCGTCGCCTACGGCAGCCTGAAACAGATCATGAACAACAAGCGGTCGCTGACCGGGAAAATGCTTTCGCAACCGCTGCGCCACCCCATGCCGGATTTGCGCAACACCGAGATGCGCCAACTCTGGGAACAGGAGAGCCTGCACATCCATGGCGCCCACCAGAATAATCTGCGTCAAATCGACGTGAGTGTGCCGTTACGCCAACTGGTCGCCATCACCGGTGTCAGCGGCAGCGGTAAAAGCACCCTGATACGCGGCGTACTCTACCCCAATCTGAAGCAAGCCATTGCCAGCCAGAACAAAAAAAGCAAAGCCAAACTCCGCTGGCAAGGCGCGGAAAAAATAGGCGGCTGGGAAAACATCGACCGAATTCTGGAGGTAGACCAAACCCCCATCGGCAAAACACCCCGTTCCTGCCCGGCCACCTACATCGGCATCTGGGACAGCGTTCGCAAACTCTTCGCCGGTACCGTCGATGCCCGCCTGCGCGGCTTCACTCCGGCCAGGTTTTCATTCAATGCGGGCGACGGTCGCTGCGACGCCTGTGGCGGTCAGGGCGAACAGAAAATCGAAATGAATTTCCTGCCCGACGTACGCGTGCCTTGTGATGTTTGCCACGGCTGGCGCTTCAACGACGAAACCCTGAGCGTCACCTACAAGGGCAAACACATCGGTGAAGTGCTGGCGATGAACATCGACGAAGCCGTCGACTTCTTCGCGCCCATCAGCAAAGTCCACCACGCCCTGAGTCTGTTGCAAGACGTCGGATTAGGTTACCTGACCCTCGGCCAGCAAAGCCCGACCCTGAGCGGCGGCGAAGCCCAGCGCATCAAACTCGTTGCCGAATTGGCCAAGGCCAACACGACCCCGGAAGACAACAATGTTTCATACAACCGTGGCCGCCGCTCCCAGCACAACCTCTATGTACTTGATGAGCCCACCGTGGGGTTGCACATGGCCGATGTGGACAAACTGCTGCGCGTGCTGCACCGGCTGGTCGATGCCGGCAACTCCGTACTGGTGATTGAGCATAACCTGGATGTCGTTGCCGAAGCCGACTGGGCCATCGATATGGGACCGGAAGGCGGACAGCATGGTGGGAGAGTAATTGCCCAGGGGACCCCCACGACGCTGACAAAACGCAAGCGGTCTTTCACGGGCCAGTATCTGAAGGAACTACTGAGTTAGTCGTCGGACTTGGGATAAATCGACTGCTGCTACGAACACAAGTCTGAATAGCCACCTCGTACATTCCCGTTAGGGGTGAGCCTGTCGAACCCCCTTGGGGATTGGGTTTAACCACTGATTGCTTATGCTCCCCAAGACCCTTCGACAGGCTCAGGGCGAACGGGAGTAATCAGAATAGCCACACGACACATTCCGTTCGGGGTGAGCCTGTCGAACCCCCTTGGGGATTGTGTTTAACCATTGGTTGCTCTTGCTCCCCAAGACCCTTCGACAGGCTCAGGGTGAACGGGGGTGGACTGACGTCATAATCGACAAAGAGAATTCAATGAGCCAAAACGAACATTAACGAAAATTATTTTGACATTTTCGAAAACAAATTTAGACTAACGCTCATCGATCATCCTATTTCGTGGAGCGACCATGTCTGTGCCCAACCCCACTGCAACCAACCAAGCCGCCACCGTTCAACCCTGGAACCGGGACGATCATCTGGACCGTCTGGCCGAGGCCGAAGTGGATGTTTTGGTGATTGGCGGCGGTGCCAGTGGCGCCGGGGTATTGCTCGATGCGCTCAGCCGCGGGCTAACGGCCGCGCTGGTGGATCGTCAGGATTTTATGGCCGGTACCTCAAGCCGCTCCACCAAACTGATTCACGGCGGTGTGCGCTATCTGGAGCAGGCCTTCAAAGGGCTCGATTACGGCAAGTATCAACTGGTTCGCGAAGCCCTGGCCGAACGCAAGCGTATGTTATCGATGGCTCCGCACCTGGCCTGGCCGCTGACGCTCATTACCCCGGTGAAAAGCCTGATCGGCCTGCCCTACTACCGGTTCGGCCTTGGTCTGTACGACGTTTTGTCCGGGTCACAACGACTGGGCAAATCGCGCATTGAAAGCACCGCCGAAATGAAACGAGCCTGCCCCAGCCTCGACATCAAACCCCTTAGAGGGGGCGTCAGTTACATGGACGGTCAGTTCGATGATGCGCGTTTTGGCATCGCCATGGTGCGTTCAGCCGTTGAACAGGGTGGTGCTGTTGCCAACCATGTTGAGGTGAATGAACTGCTCAAGCACGACGACGGCACAGTCGCCGGTGCACGTTGCACCGACCTGCTCGGCAAGCGCTCACTGACCATACGCGCCAAGGCGGTGGTCAACTGCACCGGCCCATGGACAGACACCCTGCGCCTGCAGGCCGACCCGGACGCCAAACCGCTGATGACCGTTTCCAGCGGTATACACGTGGTGCTTAACAAGACCCTGCTGCCCGATGGTCGTGGCATTCTGATCCCTGAAACCGACGATGGCCGGGTACTGTTTATGTTGCCCTGGCTGGGCAAGACCCTGGTCGGCACCACCGACGATCCGGCCGAACTGAGCGACCAGCCGCAAGCGAGCCAGTCCGAAGTTGATTACATCATCAAGCACATCAACGAATGGCTCGATGAACCGGTCAGCCACAGTGACATCAGCGCCACTTTCTCCGGCTTGCGCCCCCTGGTTTCCGACCCCGATGAAAGCTCCACCTCGGGTCTGACCCGCGATCACGTAGTCCTGCAAGACAAAGGACTGTTCAGCCTGACCGGCGGCAAATGGACCACCTGGCGCCGCATGGCTGAAGACTGCATGGACATCGTCGTTAAAACCAAAGGCCTTAAAGCCAAAGCCTGTCAGACTCAGGAGTTGCGTCTGCCGGGCGCCAATGGCGACACCGCCGCCGCTGAAGCCGCATTAAAAGACCTGCCGGAAGACATCGCCGACTACCTGTGGCAAGCCTATGGCGACCGGGCCCATCTGGTGTTGGCGGTGGGCTCCCCGGAACGGCTGGTCCGTGGCGCGCCTTACGTTGAAGCAGAGCTGGCCTGGGCAATGCGCTATGAAGGAGCCTGCAAGGCAGACGACGTGCTGTACCGCCGGTTACGAGTTGGCATGCTCGATCAGCAAGCGGCAGACCAGATCGGGGCGCGGTTGCAGCAGTTGGTAAACGCCGCCTGAGCGCGGCGCTCGGCGGTTTCTCATCGGCCCGGTGTCGCGGTACACTATCTATCCGATGTAAACACCGTGACCCGTTACCATGCCTTCAACCCAGGCCATTCTCGAAAAAGCCAGCCAGCACTGCCAGCAGCGCGGTGAGCGGCTGACGCCCAAGCGCAGCCGCATCCTCGAGCTGCTACTGGCAGCCGATGGCCCCAAATCAGCCTACGACCTGATCAGCGATCACGATCGCGCCTATGGCGAAAGCCCGGCCGCCATGTCGGTCTACCGGATGCTTAATTTCCTGGTCGATGCGGGCCTCGCTCACCGTTTGGCCACCACCAACCAGTTTATGGCCTGCGCGCACATTGCCTGCGACCATGTGCACCGGGTACCGCAATTGCTCATCTGCGATCAGTGCCACCATGTTGAAGAAATTGGCCTGGGCTCCGACCTGATGAGCGAGTTGCAACACAGCGCCGACGCCAGTGGTTTCCGCATCGGGTCTACACCGCTAGAAATACACGGCCTGTGCAAGCGCTGCCAACACTAAAACACAGCCGGGGCTGACTGAGACCCAGCGTTCAACTTGCAGTGAGCTCGAATTCCGACTATTGATTATGCAAGGAGCGGTTTGCGAAGCCTGATCAGGAAACGCTGCCCTTCGTTTGTAGCGACTGTTCTTACTGGAGTATCACCATTAAACGCTTACCCCCGCTCAACAGTCTGAAGAGTTTTGAATCGGCCGCGCGCCTGGGCAGCTTTCAAAAGGCCAGTCAGGAACTGTTCGTGACACCCTCTGCGGTCAGTCATCAGATCAAGTCACTGGAAGAATTTCTGGAAGTAGAGCTGTTTATTCGCCAGACCCGGCGCATAGAGCTGACCTCAGCAGGAAAAGACTATCTGCGCACCGTTCAAAAAGCGCTGTCAGACATTGAACGCGCCACCCAGCGGCTGGTCTCAGCCCATGGTACCGGCGAACTGAACCTTTCGGTCGCACCGGCTTTCCTGCACCGCTGGCTACTGCCGCGCATTAGCCGGTTTTACGACACCCACCCCAACATTGAACTGGAATTGTCGGCCTCGACCGGCCTGATCGATTTCGCGCACAGCGATACCGACATGGCGGTCTATTTTGGCGATGGCCAGTGGGACAATGTTGAATGCAGTTTCCTGAAGCGCTCAGCGCTGATTCCCGTCTGTACGCCCAGCCTGTTGAACAACAAGCCGATTCACGTACCCGAAGACATCACCCGCCACACCCTGCTGCACGTCAGCAAACGCCCCGATGAATGGCGCGCCTGGTTCGAAGCGGCCGGCACCGAATACCGGGAAACCCGCAAAGGCATGTTTCTGTCGAGCGGCCTACTGACGGCCCAGGCCGCAGCGCGAGGTCTTGGTGTTGCCCTATCGGACATCAGTTTGATCAGCGAGGAAATCCAGTCCGGCGAACTGGTCGCCCCGCTGGACATCCCGCTGGAATTGTCCAAGTCCTTTTACCTGGTGTACCGGAAAAACCGGCCACTGACCCCGGCGATGAAAGCCTTTCAGGACTGGATCATGGCGGAAATGGCGGTTGATGCGCTGAACCCGGGGGCGACGGAGTAATTCAAACTTCCGAGTTTGGTTTTGCCTGGTTGCCAAGGGTCCGTGTCCGGCACCGGGTATGCCTATCTGGGGCCGGCGTAAACCCGTCCATGGGGCCTAGACTTCAGGATATGAATCCCCTCCATGGGATTCACCCTCCGGGCTCGCTTCGCTCGTGCTAAAACGCTCCAGGCGTTTTAGTCCATGCCTCAGACTTCCCCAGATAGGCATACCCGGCACCTGACACTCAACTCATAGCGAATTCTGATACTTGAGTGCGCACAACACTACCCTCAATGCCCCACAGAAAACACAATCTCACCATCACGCACTTCAGCCGCAATGGCATCGCCGCTGCCGAAGTCACCGCGCAACAGGGATTGCGCCAGGCTGTTTTCCAGCTCCCGCTGAATCACCCGTTTGAGCGGACGAGCGCCGTACACCGGGTCATAGCCGGCGGCGCAGATCTTGTCCATGGCCTCTTCGGTCAGGTGCAGCTTCATGCCCTGCTCGACAAGTCGTTTGCGCAATGAGGCCAGTTGAATGTCGGCGATACCACGCATCTGGTGACGTTGTAGCGGGTGGAACACCACTACTTCATCGACCCGGTTAATGAACTCCGGCCGGAAATGCTGGCCGACCACGTCCATGACCGATGATTTCATGGCTTCGTAGTTTTCTTCACCCGCCAGCGTTTGAATGATGTCGCTGCCGAGGTTCGAGGTCATCACGATGACGGTGTTGCGGAAGTCGACCGTGCGGCCCTGGCCATCGGTCAGGCGACCGTCGTCCAGTACCTGTAGCAGGATGTTGAACACATCGCCGTGGGCTTTTTCCACTTCGTCGAGCAAGATCACCGAGTATGGCCGACGACGCACAGCTTCAGTCAGGTAACCGCCTTCTTCGTAGCCTACATAACCCGGAGGCGCGCCGATCAGACGGGCAACGGAGTGTTTCTCCATGAATTCGGACATGTCGATGCGGATCATCGCCTCTTCGGTGTCGAACAGGAACTCGGCCAATGCCTTGCACAGCTCGGTTTTACCGACACCGGTCGGACCGAGAAACAGGAAAGAACCGTTCGGCCGATTCGGATCCGACAGCCCGGAACGGGAGCGCCGAATCGCATTGGACACGGCCACCAGCGCTTCCTGCTGCCCTACAACACGACTATGCAGGTTATCTTCCATATGCAGCAATTTCTCGCGCTCGCCTTCCAGCATCTTGTCGACCGGAATGCCGGTCCAGCGGGAAATTACGTTGGCGATGGTCTCGTCGGTGACCTTGTTGTGAAGCAACTGCATGTCCATCATTTCAGCCTGGCTTGCCATATCGAGCTGCTTTTCCAGCTCCGGAATGCGGCCGTACTGCAATTCGGACATGCGTGCCAAATCACCACTGCGGCGAGCCGTTTCCAGCTCGATGCGGGTCTGTTCCAGTTGCTCTTTTACATGCTGGGTGCCCTGCACCGCCGCCTTTTCGGTGTTCCAGATTTCTTCCAGATCTGCGTATTCGCGCTCCAGTTGTTCAATGGTCTGCTCTAACTGGTTCAGCGTCTTGCGCGTCAGCTTGTCGTCGTCTTTTTTCAGCGCTTCAGCTTCGATCTTCAACTGAATCAACCGACGCTCCATCTTGTCCATGCTTTCCGGCTTGGAATCGATCTCCATACGAATACGGCTGGCCGCTTCGTCGATCAGGTCGATGGCTTTATCGGGCAATTGCCGGTCGGTAATGTACCGCTGTGACAGCCGAGTGGCCGCGATGATCGCCGAATCAGTAATAGTTACACCGTGGTGAACTTCATAACGTTCTTTCAAGCCGCGAAGAATGGCAATGCTGTCTTCCTCGTTTGGCTCGTTGACCTGTACTTTCTGGAAACGCCGCTCCAGTGCACCGTCTTTTTCAATGTACTGGCGGTATTCGTTCAGCGTTGTGGCGCCCACACAATGCAGTTCACCCCGAGCAAGGGCTGGCTTCAGCATATTGCCGGCATCCATTGCACCTTCGCTTTTACCCGCGCCGACCATGGTGTGCAGCTCGTCAATAAACAGGATGATCTGCCCTTCCTGCTTCGACAGCTCATTCAATACGGCTTTTAAACGCTCTTCGAATTCACCGCGGTATTTGGCACCGGCCAGCAATGAGCCCAGGTCCAGTGACAGCACGCGTTTGTCTTTCAGAGTTTCCGGTACTTCACCGTTGACGATGCGCTGCGCCAGCCCTTCGACAATGGCGGTTTTACCTACGCCCGGCTCACCGATCAGCACCGGGTTGTTCTTGCGTCGGCGCTGCAGAACCTGAATGGTACGGCGTATTTCATCGTCGCGGCCGATCACCGGGTCCAGCTTTCCGGCTTCGGCCTGAGAGGTCAGATCTACGGTGTATTTCTCCAGTGCCTGGCGGCTTTCTTCAGCTTCCTGGGTATTAACCGACTCGCCACCGCGCACCTGGTCGATGGCGGCTTCGAGTTTCTCGGCGGTCACGCCCGCATCGCGCAGAACCGAGGCAATTCGGCTGCGATCCTGAGTCATCGCCAGTATCACCAGCTCACTGGCGATGTACTGGTCCTGGCGCTTCTGAGCCAACTTGTCAGCAAAGTTCATGACCCGGCCCAGGTCGTTGGACATATGCACTTCGCCGTCGTGATTCTGGATTTGCGGCAGGCCATCGAGGTAACTGGCAAGTCCGGCTTTTAACTGGGCAACATCAGCCCCGGCGTTACGCAACAGGGGGGCTATGGCCGAGCCTTTCTGGTCGAGCAGGGCCACCAGCAAGTGCGCCGGTTCAATAAAATTATGATCTCTGCCCAACGCGACGGACTGGGCATCGGAGAGTGCGACCTGCAATTTGCTGGTCAGGCGGTCGATACGCATGAGGTAACCTCAATAATCTGTTCAAGTTAGTAGGAAAATAGGGGCTAAGCGCTTAATAACAAGCGCTTGAAATTTGAACAGTTGACCCGGATCAGTTTTTACTAAAATTTTTGGGCTCAGGTAGATGGGGTGCTGCGCCATATCACATTGACCATACGCCCCGTGGTGCCATCACGCCGGTAGGAATAGTAATGCTCGGCATCGTTAAAGGTGCAGGCCTGGGTGCGGTAAACGGCGGGGACACCTGCTTCCTGGAGCCAGAATTCAGCCAGTTGCGGCAAATCGGCCAGCCATTTACCTGGCGAACCAGCCGGTTTGAAGCAGCGCTGGGCCCCCGGCCAGTCGGAAAAGGCTTCAATCACATCCATGCCGACTTCGAAAGCCTCCGGGCCTATGGCTGGGCCGAGGCCACAGCGCACCCGGGTCGGATCCTTAAATTGCTGCAATGTTTCGCTGAGAACTCCCGCCGACAACCCCCGCCAGCCTGCATGGGCGATGGCCACCTGGGCACCGTCATCCTGCCAGAAAAACACCGGTAAGCAGTCGGCCGTCATTACAGCGGCAGCAATGCCAGGCTGGGATACTGTGGCTGCATCGGCTTCAGTGCCTTCTGTAGCCGTTTCTGCTTCGACTACCCGGGTACCATGCACCTGAGACAGCCAGCAGATACGCTCGCAACCAGCCATTTCCGCTAGCAGATCGGCCCGGTTCGCTTCCACAGCAGCGGTTGCGTCGCCGACATGATGTGCCTGGTTATTACCGTTGAAAGGGGCCTCGCTGTGCCCCCCCTGGCGGGTTGTCCAGCCCAGTTGCACTGCAGTGGGCACCGGCCACAAAGGCCTTTCCATGGTCATAAATCGTCTTCATCCACCTCACCTTCGTGATCCGCTTCAAGCAGCGCCAGCAAATCGAGCATGTCATCGGGTGTGTCGGCCTGCCAGGCCATGCGCTCGCCGGTACGAGGGTGAATCAATTCAAGTTGCGCGGCATGCAGCGCCTGGCGCTCAAACTGGCGCAAAGCTTCCGATACCGCCCGTGTTACGCCCTTGGGCAGGCGTTTGCGACCGGCATACACCGGATCGCCCACCAAAGGATAGCCGATGTGTGCCATATGCACCCGAATCTGGTGGGTGCGGCCGGTTTCCAGCTTGCAACGAATGAAGGTGTGGTTGCGAAAGCGATCGGTGACCCGGTAATGCGTGGTGGCTTCTTTGCCGGTAGGCGTCACGGCCATTTTGGTGCGGGCAGTGGCATGTCGGCCTATCGGCTCATTCACACGGCCGCCACCCGTCATGGTACCGGTGACCAGCGCTTCGTACTCCCGGCCCATGGTTCGGTCCTGAAGCTGGTTCACCAGGCTGGTGTGCGCCGCCAGGTTACGGGCGACCACCATCAGACCGGTCGTGTCCTTATCGATGCGGTGCACAATCCCTGCACGGGGCACGGACTTGAGTTCCGGATAGCGATACAACAAGCCGTTCAGCAGGGTGCCGCCTGGCGTACCGGCCCCAGGGTGCACGACCAGGCCAGCGGGCTTATTGATAACGATGAGGTCTTCGTCTTCATAAACGACATCCAGCTCAACAGGTTCAGCCTCCCAGCGCTCCTCATCGACCAGAACGGCCTTCAGGCTGAGGGTTTCTCCGCCGATCAATTTGTCCCGGGGTTTGCGTACCTGGCCATTTACCAGGACTTGACCTTCCTTGATCCATTGCTGGATCCGCGAGCGGGAATACTCGCTGAACAGGCTTGCCGCGACCTGATCGAGCCGTTTCTGGCCCATTTCGAGCGGTACTGTTTTGCTGTCTTCCAGTGCCTGGGGGGAATCGGTCATTGGAGCCCTTGGGTGCCTGTGGTTACAATAGCCGCCTATTGTACTTCAAGGGCCGGACCCAACGCATGTTTCACCGTCATTCTGCATCATTCAATTGGCCAGCACTGGTATCCATTATCCTGCTTTCCCTGACATTGGGCGGCTGCAGCCTGTTCCAAACCAACAATCAGGAATCGGAGCAGGCGCTCTATGAGCAGGCATCCGGGCATCTGGAGAACCGCAACTACACGCTGGCGATCGATACCCTGGAGCAACTGGAGAGCCGTTTCCCGTTTGGCCGCTATGCCAAACAGCTGCAACTGGATTTGATGTACGCCCGCTACATGAGTAACGACCATGCCCAGGCCCTGCTCGATGCCGACCGCTTCACGCGGCTAAACCCGGACCACCCCAGTGTGGACTATGCCTGGTATCTAAGGGGTATGAGCTATTACAAGCTGTACGAACAGAACTCGGGCATCACCGGCCGTGGCGATCTCGCCCTGCGCTCGCAAGCCCAGGGTGAAAGTGCCTTCGAGGCGCTTAGTCGGTTCCTGCAGCGTTTCCCGACCAGCGACTATCGTGAAGACGCCACCGATACGATGATTATTCTGAAAGATTCACTCGCCCGACACGAACTGATCGTAGCCGACTACTATATGCGTCGTGATGCCTGGGTGGCCGCCGCCGAACGGGCTCAGGTGGTGCGTCAGCATTACCCGGGCGTCAGTGCTCAGGGTGATGCCCTGGTAGTGCTGATTGAATCCTACAATCAGCTCGGCTTGCCGGAAGACCGGGCGTTGGCGCTGGAGGCGTTACAACGCGATTACCCGGGGCACGCCACCCTGGCCAGTGGCGAGTATAAATCCCCCTATCTGCAGCAAGACCGCTGGTGGCTTAAGATTTTGACACTTGGCTTTCTGAGCTAGCGGCCCGGCTTCCAGCCATGCGTTAGCGGATAACGCCGGTCGGTCCCGAATCCACGGCGGGTGACCCTCACCCCCTCGGGTGCCTGCTGGCGTTTGTACTCATTGCGGTCGATCAACCGGATGACCCGTTCGGTCTCTGCCGCATCAAAGCCAGCGCTCACAATGGTGTCCAGACTTTCATCCCGCTCGACGTAGCGCTCGATGATGGCATCCAGAATGTCATAGGGTGGCAGGCTGTCTTCGTCTTTCTGGTCCGGTGCCAGCTCGGCCGATGGCGGCCGTGTGATCACCCGCTCCGGTATCACCCGGCCGCGGGCGTTACGCCAGTTCGAGAGCTTGTACACCCAGGTTTTGGGCACGTCTTTTAGTGCATTGAAGCCACCGCACATATCGCCGTAGAGAGTGGCGTACCCCACCGCCATCTCGCTCTTGTTGCCCGTGGTCAGTACCATGGCGCCCAGTTTGTTCGACAGCGCCATCAGGAACAGACCGCGTATGCGCGATTGCATATTCTGCTCGGTGGTGTCGACATCCCGACCTTCGAACAGCGGGCTAACCGTTTGCAGCGCCGCTTCATAGGCCGACCCGATGGGTAAAACGTCGTAACGAATGCCCAGCAAGTCAGCCTCCGCCCGGGCATCTTCCAAACTCATTTCTGCGGTGTAGGTGTAAGGCATCATCACGGCATGCACCCGGTCTTTGCCAAGTGCATCGACAGCAATGGCGGCACTCAGTGCCGAGTCTATGCCGCCAGACAACCCTAGCACTACCCCCGGAAACCCATTGCGGTTCACGTAGTCGGCCAGGCCCATCACCAGCGCCTCGTAAAGCGCCTCTTCATTGTCCAGCACGGGCACCTTGGAGGGTTCTGCCACTTGCCAGCCACTCTGGGTTTTGTGCAGGTCGATACAGGTCAGCGCCGGTTCGAATTCCGGCAACATCACCGCAATCTCACCGTCGCTCTGGGCAATGAAGGACCCGCCGTCAAAGACCAGTTCATCCTGGCCCCCCAGGTGGTTAACGTAGATGGTCATCGCGCTGAAGGCTTTTGAGACCCTGGCCACCTGAGCATGACGCTCGGGCAGACGACCAATGTGGTAGGGGCTACCGTTGATGTTGATGTTGATTTCCGCGCCGGCTTCGGCCGCCCGACGGGCCGGGCCGTCGTACCAGATGTCTTCGCAAATGGTCAGTGCCAGCCGTGCGCCCTTGTAATCGAACACACAGGTGTCGGTACCTTTGGTGAAATAGCGCTTCTCGTCGAACACCTGGTAATTCGGCAAATGCTGCTTGCGGTAGTCGGCAATAACCTCCCCCCGGTCGATCAGCATGGCCTTGTTGTACAAGGCACCCTGTTCCCGCTCCGGGTAGCCAACCACTATGCCGATCGGCAATGCAGCCGCCTTTATCGCTTCCAGGGCGTCGTTTATTCGCAACCCAAGGCTGGGACGAAGCAGCAGGTCTTCCGGTGGGTAACCCGCCAGCGTCAGCTCCGGAAACACGACCAGATCGGCACCCTGGTCTATAGCCGCCTGCGCCCGCTCCAGCACTTTCTGAGTATTGCCGGGAATGTCGCCGACCGGAAACCGATCCTGAACCAGGGCCACACGCAACGTCATTACCTTCTCCACTGATGACTGAGGCCCGCTATTGTCCGGTTTTCACCGGGGTAGAACAAGTCGGGAGCACCGGGTGTTGTTTTCACGGCCTGAAGGGTGTTTATACTGAGCAACTCAAACGGGCCCGCCCATCAGGTACTTTGCGACAGGAAACGCAACCGACAATGATTTTCTCGCCCCAGTACCCAAGCTATCGCCGCCAGCAGATTCTGTTTTACTACGGCATCTACCGGCTGATGCTGGCCAGCGCCCTGAGCGTGCTGGCGCTGATGCCACTGGAAACCATGATGGCTCTGCCCCGGCTCAACGCCGATTCGTTTCTGTATGCCACTCTGGCCTATGTGGTTATCTGCATCATTGGCCTGGTAGTAACGGTGCGCGGACAAATGGGCAGCATTCCAACCGTGGTGCTACTGCTGACAGACATCCTGATGCAATCGCTGATTCTTCACTACCTGGGGGGCGTGGGTACCGGCTTTGGCAACCTGATGATCGTCAGTGTGGCCATCGGCAGCCTGTTATTGCGGTTTCAGCACAGCATGCTGGTGGCGGCCATGGCGGCCTCCGGCGCCGTCTATACCGAGATTCTGTCGGTCAATACCCTGGGTGAAGACAACCTGCTTCAGGCGGCCCTGCTGGGGGTTGCCTTCTTTGCCGTCACCCTGTTGCTGCAATACCTGACGTCGCGCGTACGCTCGACCGAACAACTGGCCCAGGCTCAGGCCGACACCATTCTCGACTTGCGCCACCTGAACGAACTGATCGTTCAGCGGATGCGCACCGGCATCATTGTCACCACCTGGGAAGGGGCCATCCGGCTGATGAACGATGCTGCCAAAGACCTGCTCGGTATGACTGAAAAGCGGGCGTTCTGGCTGCCGCAACCCGTACAAAAACGGATGGAAAGCTGGCAGGCAGAACCGACTGAGCGCACTGAGCCGTTGCAAATGGACAAAGACCACCCACTGGTCCAGTTAAATTTTGCCCCGCTTCAAGAAAGCCCAAAATGCGACCTGATCATTTTCATTGAAGACACTGGCCGAGTGCAGCAGCAAGCTCAGCACCTGAAACTTGCTTCGCTGGGCCGGTTAACGGCGTCCATCGCTCACGAAATTCGCAATCCGTTGGGTGCAATCAGCCATGCTTCGCAGTTACTCGCCGAGAACCCCTCGTTGGATGAAGGCGACCAGCGGCTGCTGAGCATAGTCCGCAATCACAGCAACCGCATTAACACCATCATCAACAACATTCTGGACATGTCGCGTCAGTTGAACCTACAGCTTGAGCCCATCTACCTGCGCGAATTCCTGGATGATTGCCTGAGCGAGTATTGCCAGGGCCACCTCAAGTCGGACAACATCGAGATCAAAGGAGACCCGGACATCCGGGTTCGTATTGACCCAAAACGCATGATGCAGGTGGTCATCAATCTGGTCGACAATGGGCTACGCTATAGCGAACTCAGAACCGGTTCACGGAAAGTCGCCATCCAATTGGGTAAACTGGCAGATACCGAGCAACCGTTTATGGACATCAGGGACTTTGGTCCTGGCATTGCCGAAGACCAGTTAAAGCATTTGTTCGAGCCGTTTTATACCACCGAGGCCACCGGAACCGGCCTGGGTTTGTACATTGCCAAAGAATTGTCCGAAGCCAACCGCGCTCGGCTGTTCTATACCGGCGATGAAAATGGCGCTTGCTTCCGAATCCTTTTTGCGCACGCTGCTGTACAGGAGTAAACACCAACATGGCCAATCAACGCGTCCTGATTGTCGATGATGAACCCGACATTCGTGAACTGCTTGAACTGACCCTGATGCGCATGGGACTGGACACCCTCAGCGTGCCGGATCTCAAATCCGCCATCCGTCAGATCGACCAGCACGCCTACGACCTGTGCCTGACCGACATGCGCCTGCCCGATGGCAATGGCCTCGAACTGGTTAAATACATCCAGCACAAGCGCCCGGATACTCCCGTCGCGATGATCACCGCCCATGGCAACATGGAATTGGCCATTGATTCCCTGAAAGCCGGCGCCTTCGATTTTGTGTCCAAGCCGGTCGAGATTGAGCGCTTGCGAGCCCTGGTTAACCAGGCACTTAAAATCAGCAACACCCCCTCTAGCCAAGCCTCACCCGCGCAAGCCGTCCCCACCATGGTGGGTGAATCCGAAGCGATGACGCACCTGCAGAGCAAGATTCGAAAGCTTGCTCGCAGCCAGGCACCTGTGTTTATTCAGGGCGAATCGGGCACCGGCAAAGAGTTGGTTGCACGTCAAATACACGCACTGGGGCCACGTGCTGAAGGGCCCTTCGTACCGGTTAACTGCGGCGCCATCCCCAGTGAACTGATGGAAAGCGAATTTTTCGGTCACAAGAAAGGCGCCTTCACCGGGGCGTCTGAAGACAAGGCTGGCTTTTTTCAGGCCGCCAACAATGGCACCCTATTCTTGGATGAAGTGGCCGATTTACCCCTGGCCATGCAGGTGAAGCTGCTGCGTTCGATTCAGGAGAAAAAAATTCGCTCCATCGGCAGCCAGCAGGAAACCGATGTCGATGTTCGCATTCTCAGCGCGACGCATAAAAACCTGGATGCCCTGGTCGCCTCGGGCGAATTCCGGCAAGATCTGTTCTACCGCATCAACGTGATCAACCTGCCCGTACCCGCCCTGCGCGAGCGTACCAGCGATATCCCACTGCTGTGCCAGCGCATTCTGATCCGTATAGCCGAATCCTACGAGCTGGCACCGGCAAGACTCGACAAATCCGCCGAAAACGCCCTGATGAATTACCCCTTCCCGGGGAACGTTCGAGAGCTCGAGAACATACTGGAACGAGCCTACACCCTATGCGAAGACGATCGCATTGGCCTGCGCGACCTGCAACTGGACCAGACACCCGCAGCCGCCATTTCAGGGGCCAACGGCAATGGCAACGGCGAACGCTATGCCCGGCCTAGCGACATGAACCTAGAAGACTACCTGATGGAAGTTGAACGAGAAGTGGTTGAACAGGCATTGGAAGAAACCCGATGGAACCGGACTGCAGCAGCGAAACGCCTTGGCATTACCTTTCGGGCGTTACGCTACCGGTTGAAGAAGCTGGGCTTGGATTAACGCAGCAAGAGGCTGCCTTTGCCGTACTTTGCGATCATCATCACAACAATGACGGCTGTCGATTGACTCCCTTTCTTACCTTTTCCTATTCTGGCGATATTGCTTAAGGATTAAGCAATAAGCCACCTCCACGCTTGGCGATGCATATGCAAACACCAGGCTTGGGGCCAACAACAGTACAGGGAAAAGGAAACGACCGCATGCAACCGCGTAGGGAAAACGCCGGTTTTAGTATCATTGAGTTAATGATCTCACTGGCCGTACTGGTCATCATTGCCGGCATGGCAACCGCCAATTGGCAAGGCACGATCGAACGGTACCAGGCACGGCAAACCAAACAAGAGCTACGCTCACTGTTCCAGATTGCCCGTCACACGGCCATCAACCAACGGCAGCTGACTACGTTTTGTCCACTGGATGCCGCCAATGTCTGCAGTAACGATTGGGACCAGCCGATTTCCGTCTTTATCGACCCGGGCAATCTCAAGCAACTGACCCAGCCGGACTACCTGGTCCGCACCTTTAAAGCAATGCCTAAAGGCACCCTCATCGCCAGCCATTCAGGGCCCCAAGAGCGCCGGTATTTTCAGTTCAAACCAGACGGAACCGTACACGGGACCATTGGCAACCTGACCTGGTGTCCGGATAGCCAAATGGCCGAGCGCGGGGTTCATGTGATTTTGAACTTTGGAGGCCGCATTCGTTGGGCGAAAGATCGAAATGGTGATGGGGTAGTGGAGAAGGCTTCAGGCCAGCCGATAGGCTGTGCCTGAAGCGGGGTGACGCTGGCAAGGGGGGTATGGTGGTTATATCCAGCCGCCTTCAGACCCTTGATTGTCCAGCGTCAGAGTTCCACAAGCGCCACCCGGTATTCGAATTCGGCCCGCAATGGGTGTCGCCGTTAACGTGAAATCGGTGGCACTCCCTGTCACCGCTATCGTAAAAGAAGCGGTACCATCTTCCGGTGATTGAGAAAAGGGTAAGGTTGGCATGTTACCTGCTGCATTCTCATAAGTGAAGTTAGCCGCATAGCGACGCTCCATCCATTGAGCCAATTCCATCAAATCAGCCTGCGCATCCGTGCACCGAGACCGTTCAACATAGCTGGTATAATTAGGCACCGCTATCACGGCGATAATCGCTACTATAGCGACCACAATCATAATCTCAATCAAGCTAAAACCGCCTGACAATCTTTTTCCGTTACCCATGGCACCACCCAAATGTGTTATCTCATACTCTTAAACAGCAAAACCCTGGCACTGCTCAGGGTTCTGCCACATTACGTTACACCTGTTTCTAACGTAACTGCTGCCAGGCTTGTCTACCTCTGGAACGGGTACCGGCCTCGGGAATCGAGATCAGCTCGCCCGAACTGCCACTAATGACCTTCACTTCATCATCATCGCCTGAA
Source organism: Saccharospirillum sp. (assembly GCA_018402545.1). Taxonomy (GTDB): domain Bacteria; phylum Pseudomonadota; class Gammaproteobacteria; order Pseudomonadales; family Natronospirillaceae; genus Saccharospirillum. The sequence goes on from JAGYIL010000003.1 coordinate 365,985, forward strand.
CCGGTTGGATCGACGCCGGTTATCACTGCTGGGGTGTTAATAATACCTACATCAGGGTCAAAGCCAGACGTCGGCACCCATTCAGGATCATCTTCAGTGCCAATGTTAACAAAGTCGTCTTCGTTAAAGTCATCGTCTTCATCCAGATCAAAGACCGAGTAGCTCAGTCGTCCGCCATTTTCCATTTCCAGCTCCATCAGCCAGCTGTTACCACCAAAGGCACAGGGGTCTGCATCAGGTATCAGTGTTGGAAAAATAACCCGATCGCCTCGGACGATGGCGCGCGCCACAACTCGCTCGCCTGTTGTGCTGTTCGAACCGCCTTCAGCAGCAGCCCAGATCAGCGGCAGATACCAGCCTTCGTGTGTATCCTCTATCTCCTCATCACTGACGACACGGAAGCGACGACCTCCGGGCCCCCCAAAATTGCCTTCCAGTTCAATGCGCTGAGCCAGCAGCTCACTCAAATCGTCAATCGGCTGACCTCGATCAATAATGCCAAAGAACCGTTCGATTGGAGTCCCGCCATCGACGATGTTTTCGCCAACCCTGATAAAACTGCCGGTGCCGAAGAATACCATGTGCTCTTTGTTTTCATTGAAAGCCGAGGTCAATTGGGCGGTTATCGGCCGACCATTCGGCTCGGTGAACAGCGGATCAATGGTGTTGGCATTGGGCTTCAAATCGGCAGGGGCATCCCAGTCGGCCGGGTCGGTGTCATCCAGATCGATCCGCCACAACTTGCCCTCGGTATCACCGACGTAGATACGATCAGCCACGCTGTTGCTGTCAAGATCTACAACCAAAGCCGAGCCCAGTTCACCACTGTTTTCAAGTTCGATGGTGCGAATAATAGAACCATCGCTAACATTTAAGATCCAGATAAAACCACTACGATCAATCGTTGGGTCATCGTGATACCCACTGGTCACCACAACGCCAAACTCACCAGAGGGCAAAGCTACCACAGCGGGCTGCTGAATGGTGTATCCCATGTTTGGGTGTGAAAATTCCCACAACACATCGCCAGCCGTGAAGTTTTCGGGGTCGGTCACGTCCAGTGCAAACACACTCCTACCACCTGCTCCCGTTGTTCCTACAGCCAGCGTGGCCCATTCACTGCCCATCCAGGCGTCTGCGATACGCGGTGTGCCATCTACAAAATAACGGTGCGAGTAACCGGGTAACGTCAAACGATAAAGATTGTTGTAAATGCTTGATGGTACGAATGCGAACAACTCTTCACCACCATTTTCTGGATCGGCATTAAACGCATGCAACATACCATCGTTTGCACCCACCATGACAATGGGGGTTCTGCTTGCCGTATTAGTCCGGAACGTTGCATAACTATTTGTCCCCACGCTGGAAAATGCGCTGATGCTACCCAGCGAGCCGTATCCAAAATTGGCATTGTGCGAAAATTGCGGGTTGGAATTAATGATGTCTCCCAGCAAAGTATCACGGCGACGGAAAGGCTTACTCTGATCAGCCTGAGTTTGTTCATTGCTGATATCACCGCGCAGGTAATTCAAACGATCCTGAGCAAATGCGACAGTAGACAGCGTTGCGTCCGGCTGTGCACGCAAGGCGGCTTTCTGTAAATCCGTCAAATTGTCCCACAAGAATTCAGTACCTGTAAAAGCCCTGTATTCACCATCAGCATCGCCACCGGTTTGTTCTACCAAATGGTCAATGGTAAAAATATTCCGATTGGCTGCGGTAGGAAGTTCTTCACTGGCCACCCAAGCTGGTTCTGATTCGACCCGACCGTCATTCAGAATCTTGAAAGCCGCCAATTCGCCACTCCAACGCTGACTGTTGAACGACCCCTGGAATACTGCGGTATCGGTATCGAGACGCGTTGAGTTGGCTGCCACGGCGGCTGAAGAACTCTGCAACTCTTCAGCAATATTGGAGAAAGCTTCACGCAAACTTTCGATCATGGCGTCCGCTTCACCGGCCAGATAGTAGTTATCAGGTCTCAGAAAATTGGTACCACTGTTGGAAGTCAGCGTATCCCCATTGCTGTGCCACCAGTTTTGCTCAAGGCTCGTAATCGCAGCAGGATCGAACTCCTCTGGAATACGGAATCCGCCATATTTTGTTGCCAGATAGTATTGGTTCCGGGCGGGAGCCTCCAGAACGCGGTTTTCCAGTACGTCCACCCAGTGGGTTGAAGCCGACTGGACACCGGCGAGATCCGACCTGAGATCACTGATCCGGTTATCCCAGGCAAGACCGGCAATGTAAGCCGAATTGTTTCGGCCGCTAAAGCTGTTGGTTTCACCAATGTTACCAAGCCCTTCAAGCTCGGCCACCCTAGCAGTCAGAGTACGAACATTCACGCTGGTGTCAGCAGCCACTTCCGGCGGCATAGTGGGCTCATCATTTCTGAAGGCAGTATTCCCCGGTAAATTTTTATCCCGGTGGGTGTTGGCATCCCCAATACCCAGAAACACGTTGGCCTGACATGCATACTGAATAGGGTCGTCCCAGTCGGTAATCACCGGGAAACCGTCTCTCCATTGATTGCGAGTCGCGGCGTCAGCCCCCCCCATACTGGTGTAGGCGCTGACATTGCCGAGGTTTTTAAGGTACCGCGTGGCGGTGTAATAAAGTTCACCAACCGGGTCAATGGATTTGTTGTTACCCGTGTTCAACTGACCAAATTTGTTTAAATAGTTGATCACACCACTGTTAACAATGGTCGCACTGGTATCAGCAGCATCATCTGAGTCGGGGTTTTGAACAAATATCCCCGTATCCGGGTCCCACTCAGTCGCTTCGTTCTCTACAAAACCTTCACCAGCTACGAGCTTACGCGGCCCAACATACTTTTGCTGCGCACGAAGTACGCCACCATCACGTTGTACGGCACTATCGTTCAGGTAACCAAATACACTAAAGCGGATGGACTCGGCATTTTGCTGAATCAGGCCTTCCGGTTTCCAGTTATCGCCGTATTGGCGGCAGTTTTCTTCGACGCCGACAGAGTCATCACAAACGCTCACGCGAACCGACATTTCAAAACCCCGATTATCGTAGGGGTTATCAACACCAGGCCGGTAATCAGTTGGGTTGTTGTTGAAATTATTGTTATTCAAACTAAATCGCATTTCAGTGCCGAGCCCGCTGATGCGGACCCGTATCCGGTCTGAATTGAACGGCGTTGCACCTTCGATTTCATCATCATCGGTCAAATCGCGTGTTGGGAAGCCACCACCTTGACCCGGATGTCGAGCTTTCTCAAGCCAGGTTTCCGTCTCGGTATCCTTAACCCGAAGCCCCCCTGTGAGAATCTTACGGAAAGGATCAATGGTCTGAGTAGTCGCCCAATTAAGGTAGTTGCCACTCCATTCACCGCTGCCGTCACACTGCCGGTTCCCGGTCAGGCTGTTGGGCCTGAAATACCGTTCTGATTCGGTTGCGCTATAGACATAAACGTAGCACTTCCCAGGGTCGAAATACCCCGCAAATTCAGTAGCAGAAGTATAGGTGTTAGTCAGGTTGGCCACACTCTCAATCGTCGGCCACTCTACTGAAGGCACCAGCAGCATATTGCCTGGAATCCCCCCTCCCCCAAGAAACAAGGGTTCTTGAGCAATATCGGCTTGCGCCATGCTGGAGGCGGTCGCGCAGACAAGCCCAAGCGTCAGGCCTTGCAGCGCACCAGACGTTTTCGGAAATAATGAAGACAGCATTGAAGCGTTCATAGTGCTAACCCTCTACGCGCCTGGGTACCATTCTCCCCAGGCATTGAAATCTGAAATGTGTAAGCTACTGGTTACGAAACACACTACTAACCACCACAACCGAATCTTCAGTACCGCCAAAGCCACGCGCGGTTATTCGGTAAAAGGAAACAGGAGGCTTTGCCGTACCAATTTCCGTTTCCGTACCGGGCGGTGTAATACCAATTCGCTCGATAAAATATTGCGGTTGCCGTTCCACCGAGGCTAATCCAGGCGTCAGTTCAAACGCACCATTGGCTGTAACCGCTGCTGCGGGCCCAAGCCAATCTGGCCTGGTCGCATTATTGATGTCGTAGAGCCCATTAGAGTTCGTGATAGTATCTGGCGGTGTAGTGACCAAAAATCGTTCACCAGCTCTGAGCGCTGCCTCAGCTGCCTGAAACGCCAATTCCCGATCATGCAAGTTCGCCGACATTCGCTCCTGAAGTATGGTACTGCGCAATCCACCAATCGCGAGCAGACTGATGATCAGCAGCATAATCAGCGAAATAACCAGTGCGCTGCCTGTTTGCTCTCTATCTGCTTTGAATTTCACATTCGTTCTCAACTGTATGGAATCCATCGTCATCTACTCCAGCCGGTTGCGAATGCCGACAGTCAGGTTGCCCACCATGCGAGCGCGATCATCTGCTTCGGTTGTTATCTGGGTGCCAAGCAGGTTATACACACGGCCAACAGGGGCTTCACCCTCCTCCCGACCGCCGTCTTGCACACCGTCATCACTGCGCAACAACAAGCCTATACGTACACTGGCTACATCAGCCCAATCGGCGACGCTGTCAGCCGACACGTAATTCACAACCGTTTCACCACCGGGGTTCGTAACACCATAGAGTACCTGCATATTTTCAACCCCTTCGACCAGTTCAACCTCACCAAATGGGTCACCTGCATCCAGTCGCCGCATGAACAGTGAAGGGTCACCTGAAAGGCCAGTGCCGATGAAAAAGGCCGTACTGGTGAATTCGTAAATGGTTGCCTGGTTATCGTAAGCAGCGTTAAACCCATTATTCACCGGTGTTTGATTTCCGGGATCCTGCCCACTCCCTTTCGTCAGAGACGCAGAGTTAGCCGCATTGGTTTTTTGAAAAATATCGCCACCTGAACAGTCACTAGTGACTGCCATAATGATTTTCCCAGCCGGAATACCGCTACTCCCATCGGTCACAATGGTATTGGCGTTTGCACCTGGGTTTCCTGTTAGCGTTACGTTCGCAATTGTAGCGTTATTAACAACCAATACATCCGAGCCTGGTAAAACTCTGCCGTTCAGGTCCGCGGGTAACGTTGCACCTGCGGCGGCCTGAGTTAAGTTTGCAGCACCGGCAAAGTCATCATTGGTGTATGCATCCTCCAAGTCAGTGCCAGCTGCCTCCCAGCCGGCAACCGCTTGCCCGCCGTATAGGGAGGCGTCGTAGCCAGTTCCTCCGGTATCGAGGTTATTAAAAGGGCGCCCTATTAAACACCCTCTATAGCCGGCCATCCGGGTTTCATATTGCAACCGCCCCACTGCGAACCGCAGATTCTCCTGCATGTTCGACAGACTGTCGCTTAATTGATAGGTCTGACTGGAGTTAGTAAATACTTGAAACACCCCTGCGGACAATACCAGACCCAACACCAGCGCAATCATCAGCTCGACCAGCGACAAGCCTCGTTGCTTGTGCTTGGGACACGATTGGTATGGTCTGTTCATATCTGCGTCCTCACCATCACACTATCTTCATCGTTGCCTTCACTGCGGTTCCAGTCGACAGTCACAGTCACCCGGTTGGTTGGAACGTCGAGGGCGATACTGGCGTCAGCGTCTGGCAGTAAACAGGCCAGGCTGTTTAACCACTCAGCCATGTCGTTTTGCGCTACAGTCAGGGTGACGTCATAAGCAAGCGTCAGATCGCATGCACCCACATTGCCATTGGCATCAGGTGCAAGGGCATAGTCGCCCCGGTTGTCACGATTTGCACGCGCACGCTCGACAATATCATTGGCCAAAAACACAGCTTGGCTGCGACTCATCGAGCCATTGGTCATACGCATTCCATTGGTTTGCATGGAGGCCAGGCCCAACAGGCCGATTGCCAGAATCAATACCGCGATCAGTACTTCGACAAGGCCGATCCCCCCTTGATGGGTGGCCTTTCCCAGGTGTCTCGTGTTTTGCATTCTATTAACAGGATTCATGAGCAGGGTCCCCGTACTACAACAGATCGACCACCTATTCCAACCTGCACAGACCGCTGGCGGTTAGGCGTACCTGTGGCGCAGCCATTGGGTTGCAAGGTAAAGGATGCCTCTGCCCCATCGGTCGCAAAGGTTGGTAGTGAACGCTGTCCGCGGGCATCAAATTCAAAAACGGTCGGGCCGCCGAAAGTAACCGCTGCGTTTGTCTCACCTGCTCTTATCTGAGTTGCCGCTGCACAGGCTGCTCCGGTATGTACACACCAGCCATTGGTAAAGCCACCGGTTGCGGCACTGAACCGTACCGGAACTCCTCGCCGAACCGCCTCACTGCGCGCTGTCTGCACAGCCGAAAGCAGCGAATTAGCCTGAGAGGTGACCCGATTGTTTTCGATCACCCCCTGAAAACTGGGCACTGCCATGGTGGCCAGAATGGCCAGAATGCCCAGTGAAATCATCAGTTCTATTAGGGTAAAGCCCTTCTGACTGCTCATAGAAAAATCCACAGGTAGATAGCAGGTAGCTTAATGGGTTTGTAAAAGACTAGTCATCATAACCGACAGACGGTTCAAGCGGCAGGATAAGTGGCCGGGCAGGAGCGGAGATTGCCAACGGGTTCAAACTTTTGACAGAGGTCTTCGACCGTTTTTTGCCGCTCCTTGCGAGCGGCGGCCGTTATTCCGGGTAGCTAACCCTTCAAGCCAGGTGTTTGACCCGCAACTCCTTGGGAATGGAGAAAGTGATGTTCTCGGGAATACCATCCAGCTCAACCGGGGCGTTGGCGCCCAGTGCTTTCAGCCCTTCCAGCACCTGGCTGACCAGGATGTCCGGTGCTGAAGCGCCGGCCGTCACGCCGATGACGGTGGACTCATCGAACCAGGAGGCGTCCAGCTGGGAAGCGTCATCGAGCAAATAGGCTTTACAGCCCATGCGCTCGGCCAGTTCGCGCAGCCGGTTGCTGTTGGAGGAGTTGGGTGAACCAACGACCAGTACCACATCACAATCCTGGGCCAGGGTCTTCACGGCATCCTGCCGGTTTTGGGTGGCGTAGCAGATATCGTCTTTGCGCGGGCCCTGAATATGTGGGAAACGGGTACGCAGGGCATCGATGATACGGGCGGTATCGTCCATCGACAGGGTTGTCTGGGTAACGTAGGCCAGGCGCTTTTCGTCACGCACTTGCATCTGAGCGACGTCATTCTCGTCTTCAACCAGGTAAATGGCGCCGCCGTTTGAGGCATCGTACTGCCCCATGGTGCCTTCTACCTCAGGGTGGCCTTTGTGGCCAATCAGAATGCATTCCATTCCATCGGCGCTGTAACGTGAGACCTCCAGATGTACCTTGGTAACCAGTGGGCAAGTTGCATCGAAGACTTTCAGGCCACGTTTGTCGGCCTCCTGACGCACGGCCTGAGAGACGCCGTGGGCCGAGAAGATGACCAGCTGGTTGTCCGGCACTTCGTGCAATTCATCAACGAAGACGGCGCCCCGGTTACGCAAGTCATCGACCACAAACTTGTTGTGCACCACTTCATGGCGCACATAAAGCGGTGAGCCATAGAGCTCAAGCGCCCGGTTTACGATGTCGATGGCGCGGTCCACACCGGCACAGAAGCCGCGTGGGTTGGCCAGTTTAATGTCCATCGGTCGCCCCTTTTACCTCGATAATTTCGACTTCGAAATCCAGCGTCTTGCCCGCCAGAGGGTGGTTGAAGTCGACTTCAACGAATTCATCATCCAGTGTAGCAACTACACCGGGGAGTTCATTTTTACCGGCATCTTCAAACGACATCACCATGCCCACTTCCAGCGGTTCAGACTGGGCAAAACGGTCGCGTTTGAACTGTTGAATGTTCTGCGGGTTGTGCTGACCAAAGGCGTCTTGCGGCGGTACCTGCACTTTGCGCCGGTCTCCGGCACTCAGACCCATCAAATGACGCTCAAACCCTTCTGGCAGGTTCCCATCACCAATGGTCAGGGTAGCCGGACGACGATCAAAGGTGCTGTCGACCTGCTCGCCGCTGTCGAGATGCAAGGCAAAGTGCAAGGTGACGGTCGAGTTTTCCTGAATCTGCATGTGTCACTACCTGTTCGAAAAAGAGTATCGCAACTTAAGTTTCGGAGTTCGCTTGGGAGACTAGCGCCGGGTGCCGGGTATGCCTCTGTGGGGAAGTCCGCAGTATGGATCGGTCCGACGTATCGGCTGCGGTCTAGGCTCCATGGACGGATTTACGCCGACCCCACAGAGGCATACCCGGTATCCGGTGCGGGCCAGCGCCTCTGAGGTGGGCCAAACTCCGAAACCTGATACAACCTTAAGACCTACCAGAAGCCGCATTGCGCCTAGGCTGCAGCCAGAGCGCATCAATGATCATCATAATGGCGCCGGCGGTGATGGCAGCATCGGCAATATTAAACGCCGGGAAATAGCGGCCCTGCCAGTGAAAATGAACAAAATCGACCACATAGCCCAGCGTCAGCCGGTCATAAAGGTTGCCCAGGGCGCCGCCCAGAATCAGCGGCAAGGTCACCGACAGCCAACGCTCATGCGGTTTTAACTGTAACGTCCATACCACCAATACGATGCTGACGGCCAAAGCGATGACCGTGAAAACCCAACGCTGCCAGCCACCAGCCGAGCTCAGAAAACTGAAGGCTGCGCCACGGTTGTGCAACAGGGTAAAATCGAGCACCGGTAGAATTTCGACCGGTCGACCATACTGCAGCATCTGGATTGCCAGACTCTTGGTCCAAAGGTCCAGCGCCACTACCACAGCGGCAATCAGCAACCAGGCCGATTGTTTCATCCTTGCATTCATTGCCATGTCCAACCCTTACGCAAAGTGGCGCACTTCACCGTCACCATCGACGTTCTCGACACAGCGACCACACAACTCCGGATGATCTGCATGCTGCCCGACATCCGGACGCTGGTGCCAGCACCGGCCACATTTCGGTTGTTCTGAAGCAGCAACGCTGACTTTCAGACCTTCAAGTTCAGTGGCATGGGCCGTTTCTGGCGCATCAGCCAGGTTGGCAAGAGTAACCGCGCTGGTCAGCGTGACGAACCGGAGTTCATCACCCAGGGTGGCAAGCACTGACTTCAGCGCATCATCGCAATAGAGCGTCACTTCTGATTTCAGCGCACCACCGACCCGGCCTTCGTTGCGGGCCAGTTCCAGCACCTTGTTCACGCCTTCTTTAACATCCTGAACTTCGGACCAGAAGGCGACACCCATGGGTTCATCATCGTCCAGCGGTTGCAGGCCGTCGTACCAGGTGTGTTCGAACACCGAAACGCTGCGCTTGCCCGGAATGAACTGCCACAGCTCGTCGGCGGTAAAGCTCAGAATCGGGGCGATCCAGCGCACCAGGGCTTCCAGCACGTGGTACAGCGCCGTCTGGCAGCTGCGCCGGGCCAGAGAATCCGCCTGGGTGGTGTATTGGCGGTCTTTAATGATGTCGAGATAGAAACCGCCCATGTCGAGCACGCAGAAGTGATGGATCTTCTGGTACACCTGCACAAACTGGTAGTTGTCGTAAGCGTCCGAGATTTCCTGCTGCAACCGGTAGGCGCGGTCCACAGCCCAGCGATCCAGCGCCAGCATGTCACCGTGGTGCACGCTGTGTTCAGCCGGGTCGAAACCTTCCAGGTTGGAGATCAGGAAGCGGGCGGTGTTGCGGATGCGGCGATAGGCATCGGCCGAGCGGTTCAGAATGTCTTTCGACATCGCCATATCGCCGCTGTAGTCGGTCGAAGCCACCCACAGGCGCAGGATGTCGGCCCCCAGAGAGTCGAAAACCTCTTGCGGCTCTATCCCATTGCCCAGCGACTTGGACATCTTGTAACCCTTCTCATCGACGGTGAAGCCGTGAGTAAGCACTTGCTTGTAGGGCGCGCTGCCATTCATGGCGACCGCGGTCTTCAGCGACGACTGGAACCAGCCGCGATGCTGATCCGAGCCTTCCAGATACATATCGGCCGGGTACTGGCCCAGTTCTTCGCGCTTGCGCAGCACGGTGTCGTGTGTCACGCCCGAATCAAACCAGACATCCAGTGTATCGGTCGCTTTCTCGTAATTAACGGCATCGTCTCCGAGCAACTCAGCCAGGTCCAGATCCCACCAGGCGTCCATCCCGTCTTTTTCAACACGGGCGGCAACGGCCTCGATCAAACGCGGGGTTTCCGGGTGCAACTCGCCGGTTTCGATGTGGGTCACAAAAGCAATCGGCACGCCCCAGGTGCGCTGGCGCGAGATACACCAGTCCGGGCTTTGCTCGAACATGGCTTCGATGCGATTCTGACCCCAGCCCGGCACCCAGCGCACGCCTTTGATGGCGTCCATCGCTTTGGCGCGCAGGCCTTCTTTGTCCATGCTGATGAACCACTGCGGCGTAGCCCGGTAGATCAGCGGCGTTTTGGTGCGCCAGCAGTGAGCGTAGCTGTGGCGGATTTTTTCTTCGTGCAGCAGCCGGCCTTTTTCAGTACAGACTTCAAGGATGTGCGGTTCGACTTTGTAGACGTGCTCGCCAGCAAACAACTCGACGTTGGGGCGGTACACGCCCTTGTCGTCCAGCGGGTTCAGCGTCTCGATGCCATATTTGCCGCAGACGACAAAGTCTTCCATGCCGTGGTCGGGCGCGGTGTGCACACAGCCGGTACCAGCGTCGAGCGTTACGTGGTCACCCAGCAGAATGGGGATATCGCGCTGGTAGAAGGGGTGGTCAAACACCAGGCCTTCCAGCGCAGTACCGGGAACACGCGCCAGTATCTCAACATCACCCAGCTCAGCTCGAGCCACAACGGCTTCGAGCAAGCCTTCAGCCAGGATCAGCCGTGCCGGTTCGCCATTAAATTGCGTTTGCACCAAAACATAGTCGAGCTCTGGCCCTACGGATATCGCCTGAGAGGCTGGCAGAGTCCAGGGGGTTGTCGTCCAGATAACAGCAGAGACTTCGCCTTTGCCTGCGTCGGTACCAAAGGCTGACAGCACCTTGGCTTCATCCTGAGCGGCGTAGCGCACATCGATGCTGTACGAGGTTTTGTCGTGGTATTCCACTTCGGCTTCGGCCAGCGCAGAACCGCCGACAACGCTCCAGTAGACCGGCTTGAACCCGCGCACCAGGTGACCGCTCTCGGCGATCTTGCCCAAGGCACGAATGATGTCGGCTTCGGTTTGATGGTCGAGCGTCAGATAGGGTTTGTCCCAGCTGCCGAAAATACCCATGCGGATAAATTCCTTGCGCTGACCGTCGATCTGGCCCAGCGCAAACTCGCGGCATTTGGCGCGAAACGTCTTGAAATCGACCTTCTCGCCGGCACGGCCAATCATGGTCTCGACCTTGTGCTCGATCGGCAGGCCATGGCAATCCCAGCCTGGGACATAGGGGGCATCGTAGCCGATGAAGTTTTTCGACTTGATGATGATGTCCTTGAGCATCTTGTTAACAGCGTGCCCAAGGTGCAGATTCCCGTTCGCGTACGGAGGACCATCATGCAATATGAACTTGGGGCGACCCGCACTGGCTTCGCGAATTCGCTGGTAAATGCCGTTCTTTTCCCAGTGGGCCAGCATTTCCGGCTCACGCTTGGCCAGGTTACCGCGCATCGGGAAATCCGTATGCGGCAGGTTCAGAGTCGCTTTATAGTCTGTCATGGAGCTCGATCACTTCCGTTTAATGGGGAAAACCAGGCACGAGCGGCCTGGATATCTGCATGAATCTGGTGTTTCAAGGCGTCAAGCGTATCAAATCTTTCAATACCCCGCAGCCTGTGCAGCAGCTGTACATCCAGCCTCTGGCCGTAAAGATCCGGACTGACATCGAACAGATGCGTTTCCAGCCAGTATCTCGGGTCATTAACTGAAGGCTTGGGGCCCAGGTTGGCGACGCCATGCACCCACTTATTATTGAGGCGGGTCTGCGCAACATAAACCCCGGCCATCGCCAGTTTAGGGTGCGCCAGTAACATATTGGCTGTGGGCACGCCCAGAGTACGGCCCAGTTGGCGGCCGTAAATCACTCGCCCGCTCAGGGTATAGGGCTCGCCCAGCATGGCGGCCGCCTCGCGCAATTCGCCTTCACCCAACAGCGACCGGATGGCCGTACTGCTCACCCGCTGACCATTGATGCGCTGTGAAGGCATCTCGGCGACATCGAAATCGTATTGACGTAAAAAAGCAGCATCACCTTTGCGGTCGTTACCGAAGCGAAAATCATCGCCCACCTGCACCCAGCGTGCTTGCAGCCCTTCTAGCAATATCTGCTCAACAAAGCCAGCAGCGGACATGGCACGCAAACGCCGGTCGAACGGCAAGACAACCAACTGTTCAACACCCAGTTCGCGGAACCGACGCACTTTGTCAGTCAGCGACGACAACCTTGCGGGCGCACCCTCGGGGTCGAAGAACTCGCGCGGCTGGGGCTCAAAGGTGACAACGGTCGAGGTCAGCCCGCGTTGCTTCGCCTCCCGCAGCACCTCGGCGATCAGATGCTGATGCCCGAGGTGCACGCCATCGAAACTGCCAATGGTAACGGCGCTGGGCTGACCCAGGCGGTAGGGACTGCGGCTAATGTGCATAAAACGAACCAGGGACAAAACAAGGCCGCGGAGTATACAAAAAACCGTCGCGCCCGTCTTTAACGAGCTTTTGAATAATTACCCGTACGAGCGTCGCTGAAACGCGACTCAATGGCGCACCTCGCGCAACCGCCCTCCCAGCAGGAACCAGAACAGGCTGTAACTGACCAGGCCGGCACAGACCAGCAATCCGGTACGCCACACCCGGCCAAACACATCCGCAGGGTAATCCAGCAAAGGCCAGTCGAGCAGCAACCACAGCACCAATGCCATCGCCACAGACGCCGCCAGGGCGCGCACCACCGAGCCCCGCCACAGCTCAACACCTGGCAAATCTCCCTGGCGATGCAGGGTAATGGCCAGCAGACCGGCATTAATCCAGGCGGACAGCGAGGTAGCCAGCGCCAGACCAACATGGGCCAGGGGCACAATAAGCATCAGATTGAACACCATGTTCAGGGCCATCGCCCAGATGCCAATCTTGACCGGCGTTTTGGTGTTCTGCCGGCTAAAAAAGGCCGGTGCCAGAATCTTGATCAGCATAAAGGCAGGCAACCCCAGCGCATAGGCCATCAGACTCGCACTACTCTGCTGCACATCGAATACGGTAAAGGCCTTGTACTGAAACAAGGTGGTCAGTAGCGGCCCGGCAAGCACCAGCAAAGCGGCCATGGCTGGCAGCCCGATGAGCAACACCACCCGAATCGCCCAGCCCAGCGTCTGTTTAAAAGACTGATGATCCGACTTGGCCGCACTGTGTGACAGCTTGGGCAGCAACACCGTGGCAATGGCAATGCCGATAACCCCGAGTGGCAGCTCCGACAACCGATCCGAATAATACAACCAGCCCACCGAACCATCCTGCAGCAACGAGGCCAGCACGGTATCCAGCAGCAGGTTTATCTGGCTAACCGATACCCCGAACAAGGCAGGAATCATCAGCACACCTATCCGCCGTACCCCGGGGTGCCAGCCAAACCGAAATGGCTGCCAGACGCCCACGGAAATCAGTGACGGCCACAGCCATAGCCACTGCAACAATCCCGCCAGCATCACGCCCCAGGCCAGACCGGTCATGGGCACATCAAACTGAGGCGTCAGCCAGAAAGCCGAGCCAATCAGACAGAGATTCAGGATCACCGGCGTCACGGCAGGCGCTGCGAAGCGACCATAGGTATTAAGCACCGACTGACCCAGCGCCGTCAGCGCAATAAACCACAAGTAAGGAAACGTCAGCCGCAGAAAGTCAGCCGTCTGGTCCAGCTTAACCCCATCGTCATGAAACCCCGGAGCAAACACCCAGGCCACCAGAGGCGACCCCACCATGGCAACCAACGTAATAAAGCCGACCACAGACCCCAGCGTCCACTGAGTCGCGGCAACCAGGCGACGCACCCCGTCATCTCCCTCTGCTTCGCGCACAGAGGCCAACACCGGTATAAAAGCCTGATTAAAAGCCCCCTCGGCAAACAGACGCCGCAGGAAGTTGGGGATCTTAAAGGCTACAAAGAAGGCATCCATCGCCCCACCCGTACCAAACAGCACGGCAAAGACGGTATCCCGTACCAATCCAAGCACCCGAGACAGCCCGGTAGCGCCACCCACGATGACGGAATTACCCAAAATGCCCCGGGTCTTGCGGCCAGCAGCGGCAGGCTGTTTTGGCAGATCAGGCTCTGTTGGTGTAGGCGTCGTCATGAGTGCAAGTAAAGGCCAGTGGCGAGTTCAAGAATGGGCGCCAGTCTACCGGATACTGGAAAATGGGTCTTGCGTCTTTTTAGGTGCTTGTAGCCTTTTGCAGTAAGTTCGAAACAACTCCATGGTAAGTGATGGCTGCCGGGTAGGCTTATCCGGGGAAGTTCGCAGCATGGACTAAAACGCTGGGAGCGTTTTAGCATGAGCGTAGCGAGCCCGAAGGGTGAATCCCATGGACGGGATTCATATCCTGCAATCTAGGCCCCATGGAGGGGTTCACGCCGGCCCCGGATAAGCCTACCCGGTGGCCAGCGCGACCTCTCGCCTCCCAATTTAACCTAACCGGAACAACCACCTATGCAACACAGAGGCACTTACAGCTAATCAGCCATTGACAGGTCGGGTTCAAAAACCTAGAATCGCGCCCCTCAAATTTGACTCCAAATCCCAGTAACCGACTATTAAGGAGCTGCCCGTGGCAAACTCTGCTGGTTCTAAAAAACGTGCTCGTCAGGCAGTGAAGCGTCGCGCGCACAACGCAAGCCTGCGTTCCATGGTTCGTACCTACCTGAAAAAGGTTGTTGCTCAAATCGAAGCCAAAGACTACGACCAGGCGACCAAAGCACTCACTACCGCTCAACCGGTTGTTGATGGTATGGCCCGTAAAGGCATCATCAGCAAGAACAAGGCTGCTCGCACCATCAGCCGCCTGAACGCCCGCGTAAAGGCCCTGAAAGCCGCTTAATCGGCCTTCAGCGTTACCTGACGCTAAAAAACCGGCTTTACGCCGGTTTTTTTGTGCCCGGAAATTAGGTTAACAACCCCACCCTAATATCGGCCCGCATCTGCACTGGCCTCGCCGACGTAGTCTCAGTATGCTTTCCATTCAGCCATACAGAGCCCCTTCATGACCCAGAGAACCGCAACACTCCGCCTGTTACGCTTTGCCTCCACCGCCCTGATCGGCCTAACCCTGGGCAGCGTGGCCAATGCCCATGAATTCTGGCTGGAGCCACTCCAGTATCGCATCGACGTCAACAAGACCGTGCAGGCTGACATCAAAGTCGGAGAAAACTTCAAGGGCGATACCTATGCCTTCTTCCCCAATCGCTTTATTCGTTTCGAATTGCACCACAACGGCCGGCAACGCCCTATCAGCTCCCGCCTCGGCGCACGGCCTGCCGCAGCACAGGCCGTCGACAGCCATGGTCTGACCACCCTGACCTACGAATCAACCTACACAGAACTCACCTACGACGACCCGGCTGTGTTCGACAACTTCCTCACGCTCGACGGGCTCGACTGGGTGCGCCAGGCTCATGAAGACCGCGACCTGCCAGAGCGTGGCTTTACTGAAGTGTTCCGGCGTTTTGCAAAAACCTATATTGGCACCGGCAATGCGCAAGGCGAAGACCGATTGATTGGCTACCCGCTGGAATGGCGCCTGGAAGACAACCCCTACACCACCACCGGGCAAGCACCACTGACCGCAACGCTTTTTCTGAACGACGCGCCATCGGTCGGCGTACTGGCTCGGGTATTCATGAAATCAGGCAAAGAAGAAGCCGTAGAACTCCGGCTGATGACCGATGAGAACGGCCAAATCAGCGTTCCCCATCGGGCAGACACTGCCTACCTGATCAGCAGCGTGCACATGCAGGAGCCTCCGGCTGACGTCACTGAAGAGACCGGTGCCGTTTGGGAAAGCTTATGGGCTTCAGCGGTTTACTACAGAGAGTGATGAGACTCACCGGCCATTTCAGGCAAAGCCGCTTGAGAAGTCGACTGGGGAAGACCCTGAGTTTACACTGGCGGGCATGATTCTACTCAGCACCCTCTCATAAATATGAAGAAAAACGATACCGAACAGATTCGGGCAGATAACCGGATAGACATCATTAATACCCTGCGCGTCTTTGGTCCACTGGCGCGAGTAGACATCGGTCAGATCACCCGCCTTAGTCCGGCAACGGTAACCGCCATCACCTCTGAATTGTCGGACGCCGCCATCATTCAGGAAGTGAAAGGGCCCGAGATCAAAGGCGGCCGCGGGCGCCCACGCGTGCTGATCGACCTGAACCCCACCCATGCCTCTGTACTGGGCATCAAGCTGTCGATCAATGAAGTGCGGCTGATGCTCGGCGACTTGAAGGGTAACATTGCGCACGAGACCGTTGTCGTGCAGAAAACCCAGCGTCATGACCAGGCCTCACTGAATAAGATGCTGGTCGAGCAGGCAAAACGGTTCCTCGACCAACACCCGGAACACGCCGCCCGGCTGGTCAGCGTAGGCATCGCCATTCAGGGGTTTGTTGATGTACACAAGGGCGATGTCGTCTGGAGCCCGGCGCTGAACATTAAGAACGTCAACCTGACGCGCGCCCTGGAAGATGCCTTTGAATGCCCGGTAGAACTGGCCAACGACGCCAACAGCATTGCCTACGCCATTCAAAGGAACCCTGAATACAGCCAGTGCAATAACTTTGTCGTGATCATGATTGGTTATGGTGTTGGCGGCGGCCTGGTTGTGAACGGCAGCCTGTACAGCGGTCATTTCGGCGCTGCAGCGGAGTTTGGCCATACCAAATACAGCCATGAAGGTCCCCAGTGTGCCTGCGGCAAACGAGGTTGCATTGAAGCCTACGTAAGCGATTATGCGCTCTATCGCGACGCCAGCGCGGTAATGGACCTTCCGGCGACAGACCGGCGCCATCCATCGGAAAAACAGATGCAAAGGCTAACCGAACTGGGCCATCAGAAGCACACTTATGCGGTCGACCTGTTTCACCAGGCGGGAAAGGTACTGGGGTACGGCATAGCCAACATTCTGGCACTGATGAGCCCGGAACGCATCGTCGTCACCGGGCCCGGCGTAAGAGCCTACACCCTGATGGAACCCGGCATTCACGAAGGCATAAACGAAGCTCTGGTGCCAGAGCTGATCGGGCGTTCACAGATTGAACCCTACTCCTGGTCAGAAGACATGTCCGGAAAAGGGGTGATTGCCCTCGCCCTGAAGCATTTTCGATAGGTTATTTGAGCTAGGAGCTTAGAGCTAAAAACTCGCAGCTCGTAGCTCACAGCTTTGTTTTTCAAAACCGCCCTTCGTTGAAATCTACAATCGCCTGCTGTACCTCATCGACTGTGTTCATCACAAAGGGCCCATACTGCACTACGGGCTCCTGAATAGGGTCACCTGCGACCACGAGCAGGCGAGTATCGGCGGAGGTAGACGTCACTTCGAGCCCTTCACCATCCCCCAGAATGCCAAGATGCCGCTCTGGCAATTCGGTTTTGCCGATCTGCGCCGACCCCTGATAGACATACACAAAAGCCGATTTGTTACCTGGAATATCAATGCGCTGGGTAGCACCCGCGTTCAGGTGAAAGTCCAGATACAGCGGGTCGGTCACCACGTCTTCAACCGGGCCAATCACCCCCTGAAAATTACCCACCAACACCTTGACCTTGCCGTTCTCCAGCTCGACCTCGGGCACCTGTTCGGGACGAATATCCTGATACCGGGGCGCGGTCATCTTGTGCTTGGCCGGCAAGTTAACCCAGAGCTGAAAGCCCCACACCGGGCCATCTTCCTGGTTGGGCATTTCTTCGTGCACAATGCCGCGGCCGGCTGTCATCCATTGAATGGAGCCAGGAGCCAGGTACCCGGTGTTGCCCTGGTTGTCGCCATGCCGGAAGGCGCCCTTGAGCATATAGGTAACGGTCTCGAAGCCACGATGCGGATGCATGGGAAAACCCGCCATGTAATCGGCCTTATCGTCGGATTTGAACTCGTCGAGCATCAGGAAGGGATCCAGATTCTTCACGTACTGGTTGCCGATGACCCGGGTCAGCTTCACCCCGGCCCCATCCGACGTCGGTATACCTTTGGCCACCTGCCGAACGCTGCGTAATGTTGTCATGAGAGCACCTCCTGGTCTGATGTTTTGTCGGTTTCTGGTAGCGACCAGTCTAGGCAGTTGCAGGGTGACCCGTAAGCGGAATATATTGCCTCTACATTTCAAAAAAACTGAACCTTTATGGCCCATAACCCCCTTTCACTGGACTTGCTGCGCGCCTTGGATGCAATCGACCAGCGTGGCAGCTTTGCCGCTGCCGCCGAAGCCCTGCATAAAGTGCCTTCTGCACTGACGTACACCGTGCAAAAGGTTGAACAGGACCTTGGCATAGACCTGTTCGATCGCAGCGGGCACCGCGCCAAAATGACGCCAGCAGCCAGGCTGATCCTGGAAGAGGGCCGCGGCATCCTGCGCGATATCGACAACCTTGCCAGCTCGGCCAAGAAAATCGCCAGCGGCTGGGAACCCGAGCTGCGCATCGGTGTCGATACCGTCTTCGAACCGGCACGACTTTACCCTCTGGTGCATGAATTCAACGAAGCACACCCCTATATCAAGGTGCATCTGGTTCACGGATCACTCTCTGGCACTTGGGAAATGCTGATCAACGGCGACGCCGACCTGATTCTTTCGACTGACTTACTGGACCCTAAAATCGACGGCTACGAGACCAGGCGCTTTGGTGAAATGAGCATGGTGTTTGCCGTCGCGAAGAATCACCCCCTGGCCAGCAATGCCTGCGACTGGACCCATGAAGAAATCGAGGCCTACCCTACCATCGTCGTTCGGGATTCCAGCAAGCTGATGGCCCCCCGCACCATCGGCTGGACGCGCCAGAATAAACTGATAACCGTACCTACCATGCGCGATAAAATCGAAGCGCAACTGGCCGGCCTGGGTGTCGGCTATTTGCCCCGCCACCGCATTCAGGCGGAACTGGACAGTGGTGCCCTGGTGCAGGTGAAGCTGAATGAAACGAATCCGCCATCAGAGGCGGTCATTGCCTGGCGAACCGGAGTAACCGGGAAAGCCTTGGGGTGGTTTCGGGAACGGATTGATGCGGAGGTTTTGGGAGTTTGAAGCTGTGAGCTGTGAGCTGTGAGCTGTGAGCTGTGAGCTGTGAGCTGTGAGCTGTGAGCTGTGAGCTGTGAGCTGTGAGCTGTGAGCTGTGAGCTGTGAGCTGTGAGCTGTGAGCTGTGAGCTGTGAGCTGTGAGTCAGTGTAGCGAATTCTCGGGTCTACATGTCAATCGTCTTTTCATATTGTGCGTCCTTTCCTGCTTTACGTCCTTTCCTGTACCACGTCTTTTAATGTCTTAAGTCCTTCCATGTTCAACGTCTTTTATTGGCTCCCATAAAAAAAGCCACCCCGGAGGGTGGCTCTACTTCATCATTCAGAGGAATCTGAATTAGAACGCGTAAGCAGCGGTCAGACGGAAGCGGTTGATTTCAGCTGTGTCGATAGCATCAGTCTCTTCAGCGCGCAGGTCGTAGTCAGCTGCATACTTAACACCGTTGTCCTGGGTGTAAGATACGCCCGCTTCGATCAACGGAGCGTTAGCAGTGTCAGCGTCGAAGTTAGCGATGGTTACTTCGCCGTAAGCAGCGATTGCACCGGCAGTGTAGTCTACACGGCCCATGATTTCGTCGCCTGCTTCTTCAACATCGGTGTACTTGTATTCACCGGTGAATTTCAGTGCGTCTACAGTATAAGCAGCACCAACCAGCAACTTCATGGCTTCTTCTGTGAACGTGTCGCCAGCGTCCAGATCCTGTCCTTTCAAGTAAACAGACAGTGCATCAATCGGCGTAGCGGTCAATTCAAAGCCATACTCAAGGATAGACTCGTCATGAGACTCAGCAACAGTGATATCAGAAGTCGCTGAATACTGGTTCAAGCCGAATTTGGCAGTGACGATATCCATGGTGTAAGTGGCGCCCAAACCAAAGTAGGTATATGGGGTATCGTCATCACCACCCAGGCTGGACGTACGGAACTGGGCTTCAGCAACGTAGCTCAGCGCGTCGGCTTCGCCCATGTATTGAGCAGCAACACCGAAGTCAGAGTTTTGAGTATCAAGAGTTGAAGCATCGATACCAGTTACAACTGGGTCGCCGGAGGCGTCTTTACGGTTAGAACCTTCAACCTGAACTTTCAGGCCTTCCATGGTGTAACGCAGAGCAGCGCCAACGTCACGACCTTCAGAACGGATTGCAACGGTATCGCTGGAATCGTCCATGTCGTATGCGTATCCGTGAGTCTCGTCAACCAGGCTACCAGTTTGACCGAAAGAGATAGCGCCGTCAGTAATGACGATGTCTTCCAAAGATACTGAAAC
>JAGYIL010000004.1 GCA_018402545.1 Saccharospirillum sp.
AGTACGAGAGGACCGGAGTGGACGAACCCCTGGTGTTCGGGTTGTGATGCCAATCGCATTGCCCGGTAGCTACGTTCGGACAGGATAACCGCTGAAAGCATCTAAGCGGGAAGCCCCCTTCAAGATGAGTTTTCCCTGAGACTTCGAGTCTCCTAAAGGGCCCAGGAAGACTACCTGGTTGATAGGCAGGGTGTGTAAGCGCTGCGAGGCGTTGAGCTAACCTGTACTAATTGCCCGTGCGGCTTGGCCATATAACGCCCAAGGGGTGTTGGGTCGCCGATGGATAGATAAAGAAAGACTGCGACAGTGCTTGGAACTGACGAACGACATTTTGAGAAGCAACAGACTTGATTAGAGCGAATTCGGGGAAGAGAAAGAAAGCTGCGAGCGACGAGCTTAGAGCTGCGAGTCAGGGCGCCACGGCGCATACTGCTGACTGACAGCTAACAGCTAACAGCTTCTCTCCCCCAACCAGTTTGCTTGACGACGATAGAGCTGTGGAACCACCTGATCCCTTGCCGAACTCAGAAGTGAAACGCAGCCTCGCCGATGGTAGTGTGGGGTCTCCCCATGTGAGAGTAGGTCATCGTCAAGCTTTTAATACCAACCCCAGGCCAGAGATGGTCTGGGGTTTTTTTATGCGTGAGAAAAGTGCCCGATGTCGTTGAGGGCGTCTTTTGTGGGAGGCCACTCTGTGGGCGACGGGGAGTAGCTGGGCCGGTGACATTAGCCACTGCCTGTGGTCGGTGTCAGCGGTTGGTTAGGCTTCCAGTCGCCCAGGGGACTGGCCTCCCACTTTGGACCGAGGGTGAGTTGCCTCCGGATTGCAGTCATCTTTTGTGGGAGGCCACTCTGTGGGCGACGGGGAGTAGCCTCGCCGGTGACTATGGCCATTGCCCGTGGTCGGTGTCAGCGGTTGGTTAGGCTTCCGGTCGCCCAGGGGACTGGCCTCCCACTTTAGACCGAGGGTGAGTGTCCTCTGGCTTGAAATTATCTTTTGTGGGAGGCCACTCTGTGGGCGACGGGGAGTAGCCGGGCCGGTGAATAGAGCGAGTGCCCGTGGTCGGTGTCAGCGGTTGGTTAGGCTTCCAGTTGCCCAGGGGACTGGCCTCCCACCTTGGACAGCGGGTGAGCTGCCTCCGGATTGCAGTCATCTTTTGTGGGAGGCCACACTTTGAGCGGCACCGGGTAATACCCTTTTACAGCGAATGGTTTTTCAACGGCGTCTGAACTCGTTATACTTCGCCCACCTTCGAATTTGATTACATAATACGGGTCTGATAATGAATAAACTGCTAGGTCTGATCACCGTTACCCTGCTGGCTGGTTTTGCCTGGGGCGAGTCTTATGAAGATCAGGTGCGTGAGCGCCTGGCTCCGGCTGGTAATGTCTGCGTTGAGGGGCAGGAATGTACAACGGCCACCGTCGCCGCTGCAGAACCTCAAAGCTCTGAGCCGCGCAGTGGCGAAGATGTCTATGGTGCTGCCTGTGCCGCCTGTCATAATTCTGGTGCTGCCGGAGCTCCGGTGTTGGGTGAGGTTGATCAGTGGTCCGCACGTATTGAGAAAGGTGCTAACGAGCTATACGCCAGTGCTATTAACGGTATTGGCACTATGCCCGCCAAAGGCGGTAACGCTAGCCTGAGCGATGAAGAAGTTCAGGCCGCCGTTGATCACATGATCGCTGCTGTCGAGTAAACAGCGTTAGCCGGGCTGGCCACTAATGAGCCAGCCAAGCTCCGAGCCGGAAGTGCGGTATTACTGGCAAGTAACCATCCAACAAGGCGGAATACCGCCTTGTTTTGTTTTTGGCTGTTTGTATTTCTGAACACCCCCTTTCTTTAGCCGCCTCTGTGGCTGCCTGCGTGAAGGCCTTCAAATTATCTGAAGGCCGGCGTCAGTTTCTTCTGCTGTGATACCCCCGCCAGGCCGTTATTATGGTGTCATTGAATACGTTTGAGTCTGAATGGCTCGTTACCCCGGTGTCTTCATGCAATTGATGTGTGGAGGCCGTAACCACCAGAGGAGCACACCATGGGGCTGTTAGTAAACGGACAATGGCGGGACAAGTGGTACGACACCAGCAAAAGCGGTGGCAAGTTCGAGCGTGAAGACGCGCACTTCCGGAACTGGGTGACCAGAGATGGTGAGGCTGGGCCTTCGGGCCGTGGCGGTTTCAAGGCCGAAAGTGGGCGCTACCACCTCTATGTCTCCATGGCATGTCCCTGGGCACACCGCACCATGATTTTTCGTAAGCTGAAAGGTCTGGAAGATCACATTGGTCTGTCAGCTGTACATCCGGACATGCTGGAGAACGGCTGGACATTTGAAGGCCCCGATCTTGAAAGCCCGACCGTTGTTGGCGATAACCTGCACCAAAGCCGGTTTTATCATGAGCTCTACACCCGGGCCAAAGCCGACTATACCGGTCGGGTAACCGTGCCTGTGCTGTGGGATACCGAACAAAACACCATAGCCAGCAATGAAAGTGCCGAGATCATTCGCATGCTGAACAGCGAATTCGATCACATCACCGGTAACACGCTCGATTTTTACCCCGAAGCGCTGCGCGCTGAGATCGATGAGGTCAACGACCGGGTTTATCACACCGTTAACAATGGGGTCTACAAGAGTGGCTTTGCAACCACTCAGGACGCCTACGAAAAGGCTTTTGATGAACTGTTCGACAGTCTGGACTGGCTAGAAGACCGGCTGAGCACGCGGCGTTATCTGGTCGGTGAGCAAATCACTGAAGCTGACTGGCGGTTGTTTACCACTCTGGTCCGGTTCGACCCGGTGTACGTGGGGCACTTCAAGTGCAACCACAAGCGCATTCAGGATTACCCGAACCTGCAGAACTATGTAAGGGATCTTTACCAGCAGCCTGGTATTGCCGGGACGGTGGATCTGGTGCACATCAAGCGCCATTACTACTTCAGCCACAAGACCATCAACCCCCATGGGGTCATCCCGAAAGGCCCGGCGCTGAGCTTTGACGCGCCCCACGACCGGGACCGTTTCGACCGCTGAACACCTCGTATCGGAGGAACCCGTGCACTAGGTTGCACCGGTTCCTCCGTCCTGCAGGGTGGGGTATCATCCGCACTCGGTTTTAGCGGATAACCTCCTGATGATTCACCCTCAATTCGACCCGGTTGCCCTGGCTCTGGGGCCCCTTCAAATCCAGTGGTACGGCCTGATGTACCTGGCTGGCTTTGCCGCCGGTCTGTATCTGGGTATATGGCGCGCGCGCAAGCAATCATGGCGCGGTTTTACCCCTGAACAGGTGCAGGATCTGCTGTTCTACATCGTCGTCGGCATCATAGTGGGTGGGCGCGTCGGCTATGTGCTGTTCTACAACCTGAGCGAATTCTTCCAGAACCCTCTTTATCTGTTCCGCATCTGGGAAGGTGGTATGAGCTTCCATGGCGGCTTCCTGGGGGTCTGTCTTGCCGTGATTCTGTTCGCCCGCAAAACCGGCAAGCCGATCTTCGCCGTGGGCGACTTTGTTGCGCCGCTGGTACCTCCGGGTATCTTTTTCGGTCGCCTCGGAAACTTCATTAACGGAGAGCTCTGGGGTCGCCCCACGGATGTTTCCTGGGGCATGATCTTCCCGCAGATTGATGGCCTGGTGCGCCACCCGTCTCAGCTCTACCAGATGGCTGGCGAAGGCCTTGGGCTGTTTATTCTGATGTGGTGGTTTAGCCGCAACCCGCGGCCACGCATGGCGGTGTCAGGGCTGTTCATCGTCGGTTATGGTGTCTTTCGTACCGCCGCCGAATTCTTCCGTGAGCCGGACGAGCACCTGGGCATTCGCGCACTGGGTTTCCTGACCCAGGGCATGATACTGAGTATCCCGATGATCCTGATCGGCATTCTGATGATGGTCTGGGCCTACCGTCGCAATGTGTTTGATACGGCCCCCGCGGTTGAGCAGAGCGTGACTGGATCAACCTCAGCCTCAGCGGCCAAATCCGGTAAGACACCGTCCAAAAAGCAGTCCGGGAAGTCGGGCAAAGGCAAGCGCTCATGAAACAGTATCTGGACCTGATGCAACGCATCAAAGATGAAGGCACCCGCAAGGCAGACCGCACCGGTACCGGTACCCTCAGTATTTTCGGCCACCAGATGCGGTTCGATCTAAGCCAGGGGTTCCCCCTGGTCACTACCAAAAAATTGCACCTGCGCAGCATCATCCACGAACTGCTGTGGTTTCTGAGTGGCGATACCAATATTCAGTACCTGAAAGACAACGGCGTTCGCATCTGGGATGAATGGGCCGATGAAAACGGTGATTTGGGCCCGGTTTATGGCCAGCAATGGCGCCACTGGCGCACACCGGATGGCGATACCATCGATCAGATCAGTCAGGTGATGCACACTCTGAAAACCAACCCCGACAGCCGGCGCATGCTGGTCGTTGCCTATAACCCGGCCGATGTCGACAAGATGGCGTTGCCACCGTGCCACAGCCTGTTCCAGTTTTACGTTGCCAACGGCAAGCTCAGTTGCCAGTTGTATCAGCGCTCCTGCGATGTGTTTCTCGGGTTGCCGTTCAACATTGCCAGCTATGCCTTGCTGACGCATATGGTGGCCCAGCAAGCCGGGTTGGACGTGGGCGATTTTGTCTGGAGCGGCGGTGATGTGCATCTGTATCTGAACCATCTGGAACAGACGGACCTGCAGCTCAGTCGCGAGCCTTACCCTTTGCCGCAACTGCGGCTGGCGCGGAAACCGGACTCATTGTTTGACTATCGGTTCGACGATTTCGAGATTCTGGATTATCAGTCACACCCGCACATCAAGGCCGAGGTTTCGGTCTGATGCATGCCCCTGGCATCCGGAGCAGGGAGGTTCCGGCGAGCTTGCTGACAGATTCGTCATCAAGCCTGGTAACAAAGCATAACTCACACTGTTTGCTCTTGGTTTATTGAATTAAGCAGGACGCTTTCTTCAACAACCCGGTAGAGTAAGGAACAAAATGGCCAACACAGTCGCAACCCCGGCAGCAGACCGTTTGCAGCCCGAACAACTCAAAGCCCAGGTATCCCTGGAGCATCTGTTGATCGAAACCTCGGACGATCTTGAAGGCGTTAGTGGCTTTTTAGGCCAGCCACGCGCTAAAGATTCGCTGGAATTCGGCATCGCCATGCGCGGTTCCGGTTATAACCTCTATGTCATGGGCGCTTCCGGCACCGGCCGGCAATCGCTGGTCTCGAAATACGTTAAAGACCTGGCTGACACCCAGCAGTCGCCAACCGAATGGGCCTATATCAACAATTTTGAGAACGCCCGGGAACCGATGACGCTGGAGCTGCCGGCTTCACGGGGTGACGACTTGCTGAAAGCCATCAATGGTTTTATTGGCGAGTTGATGGATACCTTTCCGGCGGCGTTTGAAAACCCGACTTACCAGCGCAAACGCACCTCCATCGACCGGGAATTCAATCAAAAATACGACGCCGCCATGGCGGTGGTGGAACGGTTTGCCAACCAGCATGAAATTGCCGTCGTCTCCGATGGCAATTCCGTCATGCTGCTGCCGGTTATTGATGGCAAAGCCCTCGATGAAACGGAATTTGCACAACTGCCGGAAGAGTTACGCAGCGAATTTCAGCGCCGCATCAGTGAGATTGAAGAACACCTGAACGAGCAACTGCTGGAGATGCCCACCTGGCGCCGCACCAGTTCGGAAAAGCTGCGAGAACTCAATAACGAGACCGTACAACAAGCCATCAAGCCACTGCTGAAGGAACTGGAAGTTCGCTACCAGAGCCAGCTGTCGGTGCTGCGTTATTTGCGTGCAGTCAAACAGCATCTGCCGCCGCTGATTCTCGAATTGTATTCGGATGAACTGGGGCTGGAAGTGCGTTCAGACCAGGAGCGCAAGCAAACACTGCAAACCTATTTGCGCCCCAACTTGCTGACCCAGCACGAAATGAACGCCGGTGCGCCGGTCGTCTACGAAATGCTGCCGACTTATCAGAACCTCTTTGGCCGCATTGAGTACAGCACCCAGCAAGGCATTCCGGTCACCAACTTTCAATTGATTCGGCCCGGCAGTTTGCTGCGTGCCAACGGTGGCTATCTGATTCTCGATGCTGAAAAACTGCTGATCGAGCCCTTTGCCTGGGAAGCGTTGAAGCTGGCGTTGAAGACCAAGCAAGTGAAGATGGAATCGCCCTTTATTGATGCCTCGCTGATGCACACCATCACGCTCAGCCCGCAAAGCATTCCGTTGAACGTGAAGGTCATTCTGATTGGCTCGCGTGATATCTATTACCAGCTGCAGGAATGGGACCCTGAATTCAATGAACTGTTTCGGGTGCCGGTCGATTTCGATAATTTCATTCCGCGCAACTCGGAAACCGTCGATAACCTGATTCTGCGCATCAAAGCCTATGGCGATGACAAGGGCTTCCGCCCGTTAACGCGCGCCGCTCTGGAACGGCTGGTCGAGTTCAGCCTGCGCGAGGCGGAACACCAGTCAAGGCTTTCTGCTCAGGTGATCAAGGTGTTCAAGGTATTTGCCGAAGCCGATTTTCTATGCCGGCACGACGACGCCCGGGTGATCGATGCTGAACACATTGAGCGCGCCTTGAATGCGGCGGAATACCGAAATGGTCGCATTGCCGACCAGATGCTGATGGAAATTCAGGAAGGCACCGTACTGATCGACACCCAGGGCAAACGTGTCGGTTGCGTGAACGGCTTGACCGTGATGGAAATTGGCGAGAGCCGCTTTGGCTCCCCGGCCCGCATTACCGGCACCGTGCATGTGGGGGCCAAGGGCGTTGTCGACATCGAGCGCGAAGTCGAGCTCGGCCAGGCTATTCATAGTAAGGGCGTGATGATCCTCAGTGGCTTTCTGGGCCACGATTTTGGTCGCCAGTTTCCGCTGACGCTGTCGGCGCACATTGCCATGGAGCAGAGTTATGGCGCCATTGATGGTGACAGCGCCACCGTTGCCGAGTATTGCGCGCTGATCAGTGCCATTGCCCAGATTCCGGTGAACCAGGGCTATGCGATTACCGGGTCAATGAACCAGCTGGGCGAAGTACAGGCGGTCGGTGGTATCAATGAAAAAATCGAAGGCTTCTTCAAGCTCTGTGAGATTCGTGGGCTGACCGGTGAGCAGGGCGTGATTATACCGGCCGATAACGTCAAACACCTGATGCTGAAGCAGGAAGTCATCGACGCGGTCAGCGCTGGCCGCTTTCAGATTCATGCGGTACGGCACGTTTACCAGACACTGGCGCTGCTGACTGGCATGCAACCCGGCGAAGCCGACAGCAAAGGGCTGTTCCCGGCCGAGTCGGTCAACGGCCAGGCCCAGGCAGCCCTGAAACAGCTGTTCGAGAACTACCAGGATACCGACGAAGAGTAAGTCAGTCCTCTCTCCACTCCCGGGGAAGGCATTGATTGTCACGAGCCGAATCGACTAATGTCGCATTGTGGTTCAACCGCCAAAAACAACAATAGGAGGCTACACTCGATTAGCCATGGCCGCGTGTTCCTCCCTGTTCCGTGCAACTGACGCACAGGGAGTTCAGCTGAAACGGCCAGAATCATTTCAAAACAAGAACATAGGGGAAGAATATGGACAGCAAGGTCTATCCGGTGCCCGCTGCGGCACGTGAACGTGCCCTGGTCACTTCTGAAGACTATGACCGCCTGTATCAGCAGTCAATTGAAGACAACGAGGGTTTCTGGCGCGAACAGGGCCAGCGACTCGACTGGTTCAAGCCCTATACCCAGGTTCGGGACGTCAGTTTCGACAAGAACAACCTGCACATCAAATGGTTTCAGGATGGCACCCTGAACGTTGCCCATAACTGCATCGACCGCCATCTGGCGACCAAAGGCGATCAGACCGCCATCATCTTCGAAGGCGATGAACTGAGCGACGAGAAGACCGAAATCACCTATCGTCAACTGCATGGCCACGTCAGCCGGCTGGCGAACACCCTGAAAGACCTGGGTGTGAACAAGGGCGACCGTGTCACCATCTACATGCCCATGATTCCCGAAGCCGCTTACGCCATGCTGGCCTGTGCCCGCATTGGCGCGATTCACTCGGTGGTGTTCGGTGGTTTCTCGCCCGATGCTCTGGCCGGTCGCATTGAAGACTGTGATTCCAACCTGGTTATCACCGCCGACGAAGGCGTGCGGGGCTCCAAAGCCATTCCGTTGAAGCAGAACGTCGACAAAGCGCTCGAACATTCCGGTACCGAGTGTGTTAAAAAGGTGCTGGTGGTACGTCGTACCGGCGCCCAGGTGGGCTGGAAAGAAGGCCGTGATGTCTGGTATCACGAGACGGTAGACAAGGCCAGCGATGACTGCCCGGCCGAAGCGATGAACGCAGAAGACCCGCTGTTCATCCTCTATACCTCCGGTTCAACCGGCAAGCCCAAGGGCGTGCTGCACACCACCGGTGGCTATCTGGTGTACGCTTCTTTGACGCACCAGTACGTATTCGACTATCAGGATGGCGATGTTTACTGGTGCGCGGCCGACGTGGGCTGGATCACCGGTCACAGCTACATTCTGTACGGACCGCTGGCAAACGGCGCCAAAACCCTGATGTTCGAAGGAGTGCCGACCTACCCGTCGGTGAAACGCATTGCTCAGGTCATCGACAAGCACCAGGTCAATGTTCTGTACACCGCCCCCACCGCCATTCGCGCGCTGATGGCAAAAGGCAACGAAGCCACCGAAGGCACCGACCTCTCCACCATTCGCCTGCTGGGCTCGGTTGGCGAACCGATCAACCCGGAAGCCTGGGAGTGGTACCACAGCCATTACGGCCGCAATGAAGTGCCCATCGTCGATACCTGGTGGCAAACCGAAACCGGCGGCATCCTGATCACCCCGCTGCCCGGCGCGACGGACCTCAAGCCCGGTTCCGCCACACGGCCCTTCTTTGGAATTCAGCCAGCGCTGGTCGATAACGCCGGGCGCGAATTGAAGGGGGCGGTAGAAGGCAATCTGGTCATCACCGACAGCTGGCCGGGTCAGATGCGCAGCATCTATGGCGACCACGACCGTTTCGCCCAAACCTACTTCAGCACCTACGAAGGCTATTACTTCACCGGTGACGGCGCCCGTCGCGATGAAGACGGCTACTACTGGATCACCGGTCGTGTCGACGATGTACTCAACGTCTCCGGCCACCGCCTCGGCACGGCCGAGATCGAAAGCGCCCTGGTCGCGCATCCATCGGTCTCCGAAGCCGCGGTTGTTGGCTATCCGCACGATCTGAAAGGTCAGGGCATCTACGTCTACGTCAGCCCCATGGCCGGCGTGGTACCGAGCGATGAACTGACCAAAGAGCTGGTGCAGTGGGTGCGCAAGGAAATTGGCCCCATCGCCTCGCCAGATCTGATTCAGTGGACCGACGGCCTGCCGAAAACCCGTTCCGGCAAGATCATGCGCCGAATTCTGCGCAAAATCGCCGCGAACGAGCAGGACAGCCTGGGCGATACCTCAACCCTGGCCGATCCATCGGTGGTGGATGATCTGATTGAGCATCGACTGAATCAGAAATAAGTAGCCGCTGAACCCAAGGTAATCGACAACCCGGCCCCGCGCCGGGTTTTTGTTGGTTCACAGACGCCAAAAAACAGGTCAAACTAGGTGTTAACAGAAAACCGCGTCAATCGCTGACCGACTGTTTGACCGACTACAACAAAAAATGCACCAACAAGCCAGGCCCGGAGCGCCATCAACCGGTCTGGCCAAGCTGCCACGCAGCCTCAGCAATAGGAATGCCCATGTCATATCAGCTACTCATCGCCGATGACCACCCCTTGTTCCGGGATGCATTGATGATGGCCCTGCAGCAGGGTGACCTGAGCGATAGCACCATTGCCCCGGCCTCCACGCTGGACGAAACGCTGGCGGTACTGGAGCAACGTAATGACCTCGACCTGCTGATGCTCGATTTGCGCATGCCGGGCAGCGACGGCTTCTTTGGCCTGATCCAGATTCGCAAAACCTTCCCGGACGTACCGGTTGTGGTGATCTCCGGCAGTGACGACCCGGCCGTCATCGCGCGTACCCGTACCTTCGGCGCGCTGGGGTTTATCGCCAAGTCAGCCCCGACAGACGCCATACGTCAGTCAGTACTGGCCATACTGAACGGCGATGAAGTCTGGCCGGAAGGCGTCGATGCCACCCCAGAAGACGATGAACTGCTCGACATCGTGCGCCGGCTCGGGGAGTTGACCGATCAGCAACGCCGCGTATTGCAACACCTGCAACAAGGGCGACTGAACAAACAGATCGCCTACGATCTGAACATCTCAGAAGCCACGGTAAAAGCCCACGTAACCGCCATTTTCCGCAAACTCGGCGTGTTGAACCGGACCCAGGCGGTCATTCTGGTCAACCGCCTGGCAATGGACTCAGAGAACACCTGATCGCTTTGATCCAAGCGACGTACTGACAAAAAGCGTCACATTCTGGCCGATACCGCAAAGGCTGTGAACCAGTACTCCCCTGAAATGCCGACTGAGCGGCTTTCCCAACATTGGCACACTTCTCGCTCTATGCTCTGTGTAAACGAATTAAGTCGATGTATTTGATTCAGTACCCAGTGGGAAACAAGGGGAAGTGACATGACCTCCACGTTCAAACACAGCACCACCCGCCGCAGCCAGGACGACTCGGCCAGCAAGGTTGTGCATCTGTATCAGGTTCGTCCCGAACTCGCGCTGGCGCACCTCAAGCGCACCACCGGGCTGGATTTCGATTCCGTACCTCAAAGTCTGGTCAATCACGTGAATCTGGCCAAAGAAGACGATGACCGGTATTCAGAGCCACCGATTCTGACGGACGTAGTAGAGTGTCGCGGCTGAGCAGCCCCTGAGGACTGGCAGCCGCGCAATGCAGGCAAGCGTTAGAAAAGCAGTAAGCAATCGTCCGGGGCAGCGAATCAGCTTTCTGATGAGCCCCAAATGACTTTGCGTGCAGGCCGTGACCGCTCGGTCGATTTTTCCTGCACAGGCTGGACAAAGAGTTCATCGACCACATAGTGATCGAGATCGCTCTGCAAAATGACATCGATGCGTTCCAGCCGGCCCGTCAATTTCAGATTGGCCACACCGGAGAGAAGCAGCGTCTTGCTGTTGATTCTTCCCTGGTCTACCGCAACATCCCGCACGCCAGAGGCATCCCGATAACGAAGCAGCAACCGAACCGGGCTGTTGTCCTGGGCGTCAAAGCGTACCCAACTGGCCACATTGAAGCGTTTTTGCCAGCGCTGGGTAACGGCGATCTGGTTCGGAGCGCTAAAGATGTGCTCCGGAACCTGGGTCAAAATGTGCATTTTCTGCATCTTGTGAATCCTCCTCGAACCACTCAGCTTATAGAAATGCCCGGCCCAGTTCAGAGCATCAGGTCTCAACTTCAGTAATTGCCTAAAACATCTGTTTTAATTTTTTGAGTTCTAACTCAACTGCTGACCGAATGCCTATTTCAAGTTACGCCTAGTTGGTGACTCCAAGGGAACCTCTAGCCAAGTGCTGGTTGCCGGGTAGGCCCATCCGGGGGAGTCCGCAACAGGGATGTTGCGGTCTAGGCCCCATGGATGGGTTCACGCCGACCACGGATGGGCCTACCCGGTGACCAGCACGGATGACTGGCAACATAGCCAAACCCGCCCCCTGCCTCAAGCCGCTGTCATCGCCCTCAACAATGACCTCAGCGTGGCCGGTTTCACGGGCTTGCGCAGATAACTCAGCCCCATGGCTTCGGCCTCTCCGCGTAACTGGTCGTCCGGGTGCGCGGTGATCAGAATGCCCGGAACCTGGGTTTGCCAGTGCGCCAGCAGCTGCGGGTAAAGCGTCAGCCCGGTTTCGTTTTCACCCAGGTGGTAGTCGAGCAACACCAGATCAGGAGCGGGCACCTTGAGCGCTTGCTCGCCACTGGTCGCGAAATGGGTCTCGCACCCCCAGCGTTGCAACAGAGTGACCAGAGCGTCCACATTTTGCGGCTCATTGTCGATCACCAGCACTGTAAGGGTCAGATCGGACCGTGAACTGGCCGTTATGGTCTGGGCGGGTTTCAACACCACCGTAGGCTGCGCCAAGGGTAGCTCAACTTCGAAGCAGGAGCCCCGTCCCGGGCGCGAGTAAACCCGGATCGGGTGCTGCAACAGCTGGCTCAGACGGGTCACAACACCCAGGCCCAGGCCCACGCCTTCAGCCTCCTGGCTGTGTTGATCGAGCCGGGTGAAGTCATTGAAAATGCGCTGTAAATCCCGGTCATCAATGCCCAAACCAGAATCCCAGACCTGAATGACCACCCGGTCACCGCGCTTGCGGGCCCCTACCAGAACGCCGCCCGTGCGCGTGTACTTAATGGCATTCGACACCAGATTCTGCACGATGCGACGCAGCGCATTGGGGACCGACTTCACCGCCAGACGGGTGTGCCGAATCCGCAGTTGAAGCTGCTTTTCCCGGGCGACCGGCTGAAACTCGTTGTCGATGCCCAATAACAGCGGGCCCAACGCCATCGGTTGGGATTCAGGGGCCACCTCCTGACCATCGAGCCGGGCGATCTCAAGCAGGGTCGACATCAGCTCTTCCGTGGTGCGCAGCGACTGATCCAGCTTGCCCAGTGTCGTCTCCGCTGGCCATTGCTCGGCCAGGGCCGCCGTATAAAGCCGGGCCGCATTCAGCGGCTGCAGAATGTCGTGACTGGCGAGCGCCAGAAAGCGGGTTTTACTGGCATTGGCTCGCTCGGCTTCACTTTTTGCCGCCAGCAGAGCCGTTTCAGCGCGTTCCCGCTCTCCGATTTCAGCGCGCAACTCTGCATTGATCAGTCGCGCCGCTTCGGTTCGTTCCGCCACGCGAATTTCAAGCGTGTTCTTGGCATCCTGCAGTTCATCCTGTGCTTTTACGAACTCGGTAATGTCGTTAAACGTGGTTACAAAGCCGCCACCTGGTAGCGGGTTACCCCGAATCTCGATCACTGATCCATCGCGTCTCACCCGGATAAACCGATGCGACGTGCCCTGCTTCAGGTGCTCAACACGGCGCCGCACGTGCTCATCCGGTGAGCCGGGCCCACATTCACCGCGCTCGGCATTGAACCGCACCAGTGTCTCGACCGGCACACCAACCCGAATCATGCCCTTGGGGTACTGGTACATCTCCAGATATTTTCGGTTCCAGGCGACCAGGTTCATATCGCCATCGAGCACCGAAACGCCGTGATCGATGTTCTCGAGCGTTGCCGACAGCACCTTCTGGTTGAACTGAATCGCCTGGGTGGTCTCATCAAAGAAAGTCACCACATCTTCAAAGTTTAAGTGCCGGCCCGACAGGGCGGAGTGCATCATGGCGCGCGCCGAACTGGCACCAATCACCCCGGTGAGCGTGCGTTCAACGTAGCGAATGAAATCGGCCGTCGGGGCTTCCTGGGGGTTCAGGTGAAGGTGGTTTACCCGCTCGAAATCTTCGATCAGGGTGCGGGTACGGCCGTAGCCGGCAAACCGCTCCAGCATGGCAATCAACTCACCGGTGCGAATGCTGATCTTGCGCGGCACTTGCCCGGGGTGGTGCAGGTGCTCATCGAGATTCACATAGGCCGCCGCCTGCATCCGGTCGCTGAGGCTGGGCTGGGTGCGACGCGACAGCCAGATGTACACCACGGTATTGGCCAGCAGACTGAAAAAGACCCCGTGGCTCAGCGGGTCGGTAAACTCGAACCCGAACAGCGCCTCTGGCTTAAGCCAGTCGAACCCGAACAGGCCGTGCTGCAAAAAAGTCTCCGGGAGCATGGTTGAACGAACCAGGGTAGGCAGCATCAGCGTCCACACCCACAGCAGGGTGCCGATCAGCATGCCGCCGTAAGCTCCCCAGGCATTGCCTTTGCGCCAGTAAAGCCCCCCGATCAGCGACGGCATCAACTGCACCACCAGCGAAAATGCCAGCAGGCCGATGGTCGAGAGTTCATCGATGCCACCAAAGCTGTGGTGATACAACCAGGCCGCCAGAATCACCCCGACAATGGCCAGGCGCCGCACCATAATCAGCGCTGGCCCAACCTGGCGTCTGGGCTCCGCCATACGCCCACGCATCAGCAGCGGCAAGATCACATCGTTACTGAGCATGGTCGACAGCGTGAGCGTGGTGATCACAATCATCGCCGTCGAGGCCGAAAACCCGCCAATAAAGACCAGCGCACTCAGCCAGTTCTGCTGGGTTGCCTGCGGTATCAGCAGCACGTAGGTATCAGCATTCACGGCATCGGCCGGAAACAGCATCAGGCCGGCGGTCGTGATTGGCAGAATCACCAGGCTGATCAGAACGAGATAAATGCTGAAGCCCCAGCGGGCCTGGTTCAGGTGCCTCAGATCGGTGTTTTCCACCACGGTCACGTGAAACTGGCGCGGCAACACCAGAATGGCGCTGGCGGCCAGTATCGTCTGGGTAATGAAATTGAGCGATGGCCCATCCCAGTCGAAAACCTCGATTTGCCGGAAGGTCGTCATGTAATCTGACGGGCCGTTAAAAAAGACATAGATCACAAAGAGCGCGAGCGTCACCAGTGCGGCCAGCTTGATCACCGATTCAAACGCTATCGCCAGCATCATGCCGCGGTGATGTTCCGACACATTGACTTGCCGGGTGCCGAACAGGGTGGCAAAGCCGATCATCGCCAGCGCCACCATCAGCGCCGTGTCACTGATGCCGCTTTGCTGAATCAGCACCGGGTCGACCAGTACTTCCAGACTTGTAGAGACCGCCTTCAACTGCAACGCAATATAGGGCACTCCCGCCAGTGTACAGATAGAGGTCACCAGCACGGCTATGCCGTTGCGTTTGCCATAGCGCGATGCCAGAAAATCGGCGATCGAGGTCGTATTCTGCCGGTGTCCGAGCTTCACCAGCTTGATCAGCACCGGCCCACCCAGGGTAAACACGAGAATGGGCCCGAGATAAATGGGCAGAAACTCCCAGCCACCGCTGGCGGCACGGCCCACACCGCCGTAGTAGGTCCAGCTGGTGCAATAGACCGCGAGCGACATTGAATAAATGCTGGCGTTGATCCACCCCGGCCAGCGCTTTTCCTTTTGCCGGTCACCGTAGAGGGCGATCATGAACAGGACCGCCACATAGGCGATCGCCAGGGAGAATAACGACCAGGGGTTCATCACGGGGGTACTGCACCTCTTATTATTCTAAATTCTGAGCATCCACGTACTGAGTGCCGGTAGCTGGCACGATTTATGGCGCTGTTGAACCGTCAACCAGTGATATCCGTAGTGTCTGAGTCGCAGTGGTATAAAACCCGAGGCCAGACGTGCATTATTGGTCGGCGGGCCTGTCGCGTTACAATACGTTATCAGTAATCATGGTTTTAGCAGTATTCATGGTGTAACCCTCGCCGTAAAGATCTACTCGCCCCTATCGCCCGATTGGAAGGAACGGAATGTCTAAACCCGAGCAACATCCTGCAGTAAAACACGGTCGCATTGGCGTCTTGCTGGTCAACCTGGGCACGCCGGATGCTCCCGATACCGCCAGTGTGCGCCGCTATTTGCGTGAATTCCTGATGGACCGGCGCATTATCGAAGTCAGCCCGCTGATCTGGTGGCCTATTCTGTTTGGCCCCATTCTGACTTTTCGCCCGAAAAAATCGGCCGCTGCCTACCAGAAAATCTGGCTCACCAACCCGGATGAATCCCCACTGCGGCGGTATACCCGCGAGCAGGCAGAGCGTTTGCAACAGCAGCAGCCCGAGTGGGTCATCGACTGGGCCATGCGCTACGGAACCCCATCAATCGCTTCGCGCATTGACGCCCTGATGGCTCAGGGCTGTGACCGTTTGCTGGTATTGCCCCTGTATCCGCAATATTCCGCCACCACCTCAGCCTCGGTCACCGATGCGGTTTTTGATACCCTGAAGAAGATGCGCTGGCAGCCAACTCTCCGGGTCGCCCACCCCTGGCACGACCATCCGGCCCATATCGATGCGCTGGTTTCACAAACCCGTGAACAACTGGCGGCGCTGGAGCAGGAGCCCGAGGTCCTGGTGCTGTCGTTCCACGGTCTGCCACAAGCCTATTTTGATAAGGGTGACCCCTATTACTGCCATTGCCAGAAAACCGCCCGCTTGCTGCGCGAAGGGCTGGGCTGGCCGAAAGACCGGGTGCGGGTGACGTTTCAGTCACGGCTTGGACCAACCAAGTGGCTGCAACCCTATACCGCCGAGGTGCTCGAAAAGCTGCCGGAAGAGGGTATCAAACGCATTGCCGTCGCTACGCCGGGGTTTGTGTCTGACTGTGTTGAAACACTGGAAGAGATTGCCATTGAGGCTCGGGAGGGCTTTCTGGAAGCCGGGGGCGAAGTGTGTGATGTGTTGCCTTGCCTGAATGCTTCTGACCGGAGTATCGAGATGCTAAATACCATCGTCACGCAAGAGTTGCAGGGCTGGGCCTGATCGGCCCTAGGGAGCCTCTGAATAACTCCCCCGGGGCTCTGGCTTATCCGAGGGACGTTGCCACAAGGCGGACTCATGCAGGAATGTCTAGACCTTTCAAATGAGTCCAACGCAGTGGCAGCGTTCCTCGGAAAGCCCCGGAGGGCGCGGCTAAAACGTCCTGCCCCGGCGTTGCACTTCTTGACAAGGGCTACGGCCATTGCGCTGCGAAGTGCGCCTTGTGGCAGAACGTTTTAGCTCGCGCAGAGCCCTGGGGGAGTTGTTCAGAGGCTCCCTAGCTCCTGCGCTTCGGATTCAGCGGTTTAACATTGCTCGGTGGTGTGTCTTGTTGGCTGACCAGCCGGTCGAGCTTGGCATCGATGCGTTCGAGTGCGCTGGCAATGCGGCCCAGGGCAGTCTCGTCGATCGGGCCAGACGCTTGCTCATTAACCGCTTGCTTGTCGGCAGCAGCGTTTGAGCTTTCCGCTTCGCCCGACGGCTTCTGTTCATCGCCGGTTTCCGCTTCCATATGGGCCATAAAGGTCTCACCCATCAGGTCCTGGCGAATTTCGACCAGATCGGCGGCGTTGAGGTGTGGGCGGTCGTCGGAATAGGCGCACAGCATCAGGCCGTCACACAACTTGTTGATTAAGCGGGGGATGCCCTTGCTGAGTGCATAAACCTGTTGCACCGTGTCGGCATTAAACAGGGTGTCGCCTTCGTAACCGGCAATAAAGAGGCGATGATCAATGTACTCACCGGTCTCTTTCGCACTCAGGCCGTTGAGGTGAAAAAAGAGCTTAACGCGCTGTGCCAGCTGTGGAATATTGTAGATGGCGTCTTTCAATTCGGGCTGGCCCAGCAGGATGACCCGCATCACCGGGCCGCCTTTGCCTTCCAGGCCCGACAGCATGCGAATGTCTTCCAGGTTCTCGCGGCTCAGGTTCTGGGCTTCATCCACCGCAAGTACGACGGGTACGCCATCGTCCGACAGTTTTTGCAAATAGTCGTTAATGGCCAGCAGCATCGATACCTTGTTTTTATCGTCATACGGCAAGCCCGCCTGGCGAACAATCAGATGAAACAAATCATCCGATTTCAGGTTGGTGTAGGCAATGTGAAACAGCTTCAGATCCTGATTCAGACCACGCATCAGCTTTTTCAGCAAGGTCGTTTTGCCCGAACCAATTTCGCCGCTGACGACGACAAAACCTTCAGGACTCCACACCGCCGAATCCATATACACGAACGCGCGCGAATGCTGCTGACTCATATAAATGAAGTCATCTTCCGGCGCCATCCGGAACGGGTGACGTTGCAAACCGAAATGTTCGAGGTACATGTTATTGCATCCAGTTGGGTGCCTTTAGCAGGCACCGAACAGTTTTAGGGGTGATGACAGATCTGGTCATCGGGGTCAGACCGCTCTTCCAAGTTCACTGGCAAAAAACACCGTATCAGCCGGTTGATACTGCCGGTAGCTGTTCGACACGGTATCAAACTGAAAATCATCCAGCAGTCGCTCCAGGCGAGCATAGCACCGGTCCAGGTTCGTGTAGTGTCTGAATCGTGAAAACCAGCTGGCGGCATCGAACCGGGGTTGATCCGGGTCGATCTCCCAGGGGTGCAGATAGAACATTTGGGGAACACTGTCTCCCTGGCTCGCCTGGCGAAACAACTGTCGGAATACAGGATAAGGAAATTGGCGAAAATAACCACCACCGGCGGCGGGAATCGAGATGCCCATAACCTGTGCGGTGGTTAACGGAAACTCACGCAAGGTTTGACCGTTGGCCGCTTGCAGCAGGTAAGGCTCGCGCGGGGAACCGGGAATGCCGTAGTTGTCGTGGCGGATCGGAAAAATGCTGGAATCCCAGGTGAAGCCGAGTTCGGTCAGTACATCGAGTGCCCAGAGCGAGCGCTGGGTAATTGAATAACTGGCAGCGCGATAGCCCGTTACCGGTTGCTGAACAATGTCTTCAAGCAAGGCTTTTGAGCGCCGCGTTTCTTCAGTAAAAACGGCGCGTGTCTGATTGTAAATAAGCTGATGGCTGTAACCGTGTGACGCGATTTCGTGGCCATGGTCAGCCAGGCGGCGAATCAGCTGCGGGTAACGCTCGGCTACCCAGCCGAGCACAAAAAACGTCGCCTTGACGCCTTTGCGTTCAAACAACTGGAGCATGGCCTCCGTGTTGGCTTCTACCCGGGAGGGCATCGCATCCCAGTCGGATGGTTTTACCACCTTGGCCATCGCCGCGACATGAAAGTAATCTTCAACATCAATGCTCAGCGCGTGAACGGCTCGGGTCGGGTCGGGCTTGTTGTGTTGGCTCATGTGAACTCTCCTGCGGCGTGCCGCGGTTACAGACGCCAGACCGGTAATTGCAGTTCAGCGCACCGGGCCCGATCAAGAATGCATTTTATATCGAAAGCGCCCGCGCCCGGAACCAGCATGCCTTTCAGGTCGGCCGGCGTCATGGCCCGGTATTCGTCATGGGCGACAGCGATAACAATGCCGTCCAGCTGGTTCAGGTCTTCCATTTTAGCCAGTGGCAGGCCGTACTCATGCAAGGTGTCGGCTTCATCGGCGTGCGGATCATGAACGAACACCTCAACATCCCAGCTGCGCAAACTGCGAATAACATCAATGACTTTCGAATTGCGAATGTCGGGGCAGTTTTCTTTAAAGGTAATGCCAAAAATACCGAGACGTGCGCCTTTCACCGGCTGATTTCTTGCCACCAGTTGTTTCACAATCTGAGTCGCCAGAAATTCACCCATGCCGTCATTAATTCGGCGACCGGCCAGAATAACATCCGGGTGATAGCCAAGTTTCTCAGCCTTGTGTGTCAAATAATAAGGGTCTACACCGATGCAGTGACCCCCGACCAGGCCGGGTTTGAAGGGCAGGAAATTCCACTTGGTACCGGCGGCTTCCAGAACCTCGGTGGTGTCGATGTTCATGTGATTAAAAATGATAGCCAGCTCATTCATCAATGCAATATTGAGGTCGCGCTGGGTGTTCTCGATCACCTTGGCTGCTTCGGCCACTTTAATTGAGGGTGCCCGGTGCACGCCTGCGGTCACCACCGATTCATAAACCCGGGCGACGATGTCGAGAATCTCCGGTGTCTGGCCAGACACAATTTTCAGAATATTGGTAAAGGTACGCTCACGATCACCCGGGTTGATCCGCTCGGGCGAGTAGCCGACAAAGAAATCCACCCCGCAGGTCAGACCCGAGGTGCGTTCGAGCACGGGAACACAGTCTTCTTCGGTAGTACCAGGGTAGACGGTCGACTCATACACAACGATGTCGCCGGCTTTTAAATGCGGCCCCAGCGTTTCAGAGGCTTTGATCAGCGGCGTCAGGTCGGGTTGCTTGGAATCGTTGATTGGTGTCGGTACGCAGACGATGTGAAAATCGGCCCGAGCAAGATCGGCCGCATCGCTGGTAAACAGAATGTCGGCACCGTTGAGATCCTCAATGGCCACTTCGCCGGTATGATCGTCGCCCTGCTGTAGCTGCCGGATGCGGCTGGTGTTTACGTCGAAACCAACACAGCCATGCTGGTGCCCGAAAGCAACGGCGACCGGCAGGCCAACATACCCCAGGCCGATGATGGAGATGCGGCGGTTGTGGGGTAAATGATCAGCAGAGGCTACATCACGAGCGGGGTTTGAGTGTTTTTGAGTCATAGTCACATCCTGTGAGAGTGTGGTTGCCAGTGGTCAGTCAGGTCAATTGAACGAGCGAACCGTCCAGATTGGTGTAAGTCGTTGCCCAGCGGTGGCCGGTAAGGCTTTGGCTCAGCGTAGTAAAATGAAAGTCATCGAGCAGGCGCTTAAACTGCTTGAAGCAGGGCTTCAGGTGGCGGTAATGACGCAGCCGGGACACCAGGCTCAAGCCACTGAAATGCGGTTGCTCCGGGTCGATTTCCCAGGGGTGCAGATAGAACACCCGCGGGGTGTTGCCACTTTGGCCGGCTGCCCGAAACAGATACC
Organism: Saccharospirillum sp.; assembly: GCA_018402545.1. GTDB lineage: Bacteria > Pseudomonadota > Gammaproteobacteria > Pseudomonadales > Natronospirillaceae > Saccharospirillum. Next base: position 20,439 of record JAGYIL010000004.1, read on the forward strand.
GGAACAGCGGGTAGGGCATCTGCCGAAACGATCCGCCGCCGGATACCGGCACCTGCAAACCCATGAAATTGGTGGTTGTAAACGGAAATTCAGACAAGCTGCGGCCCGACCGGGTAATGATGGTGTAAGGTTCTGAAGGCGTTTCCGGAAGGCCATACTGATCGTGGTAGATCGGGTAGATGCTGGCATCCCACTTGAACCCAAGTTCGACCAATACATCCAAAACCCACAGCGAGCTGCGGGTGACCGAGCAATTGACGGCGCGATAGCCCTCTATGTTTTGTCCGGTCAGATCTTCGAGCAGAAATTTGGCACGGCGGGTTTCTTCGCGAAAGGTTGCCGGTAGCTGATCGTGAGCCGATTCATGGTGGTAGCCATAACAGCCGATCTCGTGGCCGCCCGCGGCAATGCGATGCACCAGGTTGGGAAACCGCTCGGCAACCCAGCCGAGAATGAAAAAGGTGGCCTTTACATCCTGCTGCTCGAACAGTTCTAGCAGCCGATCGGTGTTCATTTCAACGCGGGAGGGCAGGCGGTGCCAGTCGGTCCGGGAAACCGCACCAGACAGCGCAAGGGTGTGAAAATAGTCTTCCACATCGATGGTCATGGCGTTAATCGGCGCTGGGGGTTTGACTGTGGTGGTTCCGGCAAGCATGGCTACATCCTGTAACATCGTACCCGGGTATCAAACGTTGGAACAACGCCACCGGGTTGGCTATCCTTTGGAGGACGAGTTTACTGCTTCTGGTAACAATATGCACTAGGGCAGGACTTGTGATTTTCATGGAAAAAGAGCACCATAATGCGCGATAGCCATCGGAGTTGGCTGTCCCATTGGTGCTAGCCATTGGGTCATCGTTCCAGATCATTGGGCAAGGAAGCTACTGTGTCGTATATCCGTATTCGAAAACACTATCTGCACGTCCCCTACCTGGCGCTCGGTCTGCTCGAGTTTCTGGTGTTGTTCCTGAGTTTTTACGTACTCAGCGAGATTCAGCAGGCACTCGATCTGGTGCCGGTCTCCTACAGTCTCTGGTCGTCTCTGTTATATGCCTCCCTGCTCAGCGCCGGCTCCCTTGCCATGGGCGTGTACCTGGCGATGATGCGTGAAGGCTTTGCCGCCATGTTCTTTCGAACTCTGGTCGCCTTCTGTTTTCTGGGGTCGCTGGGGTTATCGGTTGTCACGGTTATCTGGCCCGCGCTTGATGTGGGCAGCTCCAACCTGTTCTGGGCCGTAATGATATCAACCGGCATCACCCTGCTGGTGCGGCGGGCCTTTGTGCATCTGGTCGATTCAGACCAGTTGTCGCGCCGAATCCTGGTGCTTGGTACCGGCCAGCTGGCGAGTCAGATTCACCGTGAGTACGAGCGCTACCGGCGTAGCCTGGGGGTTCGCATTCTCGGATACCTGGGCAGCGAGGAAGAAGCGTTACCGGCCCACGCTTGCATGCCAACACCGGACGATCTGTTTACCTTTTGTAAAAACAACCGTATCTCCGAGATCGTCGTCGCAACACAGGAGCGCCGGCGCACCGAGGGTGCCCAGTTCCCGCTCGACGACCTGATACGCTGCAAGCTCGGGGGCGTTCAAATTTCCAGTGCCCAGGCGTTTTACGAACGTGAGCTCAACCGCATTGACCTGACCCTGTTGCAACCGTCTTGGATCATCTTCTCAGACGGCTTCAAGGCGTCCAAAGCGCGCGATGCCATCAAGCGCCTGTTCGACCTGGTGGTCAGCTTAGCGTTGGCCATCCTGTTGGCTCCGATCATGCTGTTTGTCTTTGCAGCGGTTTACCTTGAATCGGGCCGGCCATTTGTTTACAGCCAGATACGCACCGGGCAGCACGGCAAGCCCTTTAAAATCTACAAAGTCAGAAGCATGCGCCAGGATGCCGAAAAAGACGGCAAGGCCGTCTGGGCCAAAGCGCAGGATTCGCGTGTAACCCGGGTAGGTGCCTTTATTCGCAATACCCGGCTGGACGAGATTCCCCAGCTCTACAACGTAATTCGCGGTGACATGAGTTTCGTTGGCCCCCGGCCCGAGCGCCCCGAATTCGTTGTGGATCTCGAAAACAGCATTCCCTTCTATACTCACCGTCACGCGGTTAAACCCGGGCTGATGGGGTGGGCACAGTTGAATTACCCCTACGGTGCGTCGGTTGAAGATGCGCGCTGCAAACTTGAGTACGACCTCTACTACGCCAAGAACCACAGCTTTGTGATGGACATACTGATTATGATCCAAACCGTTGAAGTGGTACTGCTTGGCAAAGGAGTTCATTGATGAGTGTTTCAGGCTGCAAACGTTCTCTGCTGGGTGCCCTTGGTATGGTGTGCGCACTGGTTCTGGTCGGGTGTGCCTCTTCCGGCGTGAACGAAGGGCAGGGACCGGAAATAACCTACAAGCGCCAGGCTTACGTCATTGGTATTGGCGACCAGTTGCGGGTTGATGTCTGGCGCAACCAGGAACTAACCCGGGATCTGGTCGTAAGACCCGATGGCCTGATCACCATGCCGCTGATGGGTGACATGCAGGCCGAGGGGGAGACGCCTGAAGAACTGGCCGCGGCCATTTCAAATGAGCTTGGCGTTATCATTATTTCACCCGAAGTCAGCGTCACGGTGACCAACCCGGTCAGCGTTGCCTATCAGTATCGGGTGCGAGCCATGGGGCAGGTGAACGAAGCCGTGTCGATCGCCTTTGTCGATGGCATGACGGTGGTCGACCTGGTGCTTGCCGCCGGCGGAATCAGCCCATTCGGTGCCGGTAACCGGGCCGTGCTGAACCGGGAAACGCCTGATGGATACGTCGAATACCCGGTTCGACTCGACGATATCCTAAACAAGGGGGACATTCGCACCAACTACCCCTTGCAGCCGTCCGATATTTTGACCGTACCTGAAAAATCTGTGTTTCGAGGAGAGCTCTGATGGATCCGAGTAACATTAAAGATTTACTACAGTCATTGAAAATGGAAGCCCTGCGCTACCGCTATGTCATCGCGGCGTTATTCATTGCCGTTTCATCGGTCGTGCTGGTCGCCGGCTTCATGATGCCCAAAACCTATTCATCCAAAGTCATACTCTATGCGGACGTCAGTAATATTATTGGCAACCTGCTGGAAGGCCAGGCGGAAATAACCCGGATCGACCGCGCCAAAGAAGCGCGAGACATCGTCTTCACCGATCGCATCTTGAGATCAGTCGCCATTGAAAGCGGTTTTGAGCAGCCTGACGACAGCATTCCCCGGTTGCGCAATGGGCTGCGAATCTCGGCTAACGGCGACTACGTTGAAATCAGCTACCGCACCAGTAATGCCGATACGGCCTTTAAGGTGGTCAGTGCGGTTACTCAGGAATTCATTGAAGAGACCTCACGCAAGAAGCGGGAAGAGAGCCGGGGTGCCTTTGAGTTTATTGACTCTCAGGTGGCCTCCTACCAGCGCCAGCTGGAAGCGGCCGAAAACCGGCTGAAAGAATTCAACAGCCAGAACATTGATATCACAGAACAAAGCGTGACCAACCGGGTAAACGGCATCAAGAACGAAATCCAAACCCTGCGTCTTTCAGTGCAGGACAGTGAAGCCCGGCTGCGCAGCTTCGAAGCCCAGATGCTGACCGAGCCCGAGTTCCTTACGGTAGAGCGGGACATTGAGCCCACCAGTCGCGAGCGCCGCATGGAAGCCTATGAAGAGCAGCTGGCTGAACTGCGCCTGAGCTACCGCGACACCCACCCGGACATCGTTAATTTGATGGAGCAAATGGCCGTTCTGGAAACCCAGATAGAACAGGAGCGTGTCAACAACCCGGGTCGCAGTGCCGTCGAGCGGGTGGAAAACCCGGCGATGACAAACCTTAAGGAAATGATCAGCAACGAGAGAGCAACGCTGAGCGCCGCGCGTCAGCGATTGAGTAACCTGAACGAATTGCTTGAAGGTGAATATGCCAACGCCGAAACCGTTGCCGCGAAACAGGCCAGACTGCAGGAGCTGACACGAGACTATTCGGTCACCAAAGATGTCTATGAAGACATGCTGCAAACCCGCGAGAATGCCCGGTTGTCGATGACGCTGGATATCGAAGGCCAGGGCGTCACCTATAAAATTCACGAGCCGCCCTCCTACCCGGTAAGATGGGACGGCTTGCAACTGGTTCATTTCGCCGCTCTGGGGCCTTTGCTTGGCCTGATGTTGCCGTTGGGGCTTACCGGCGCACTGGTGCTGTTTGACCCCCGGGTGCGCTCGGCCAGTTACATGGAGTCGCAACTCCCGGCCCATGTGCAACTGGTGACCAGCATTCCGCTGTACAACAGTGCTGTCAGTGAGGTGGCCAGCAAACGCAGCCTGATTTTTCTGGCGCTGTTGGTGCTATTGTATCTGGCAGTTTATGGCTTTGTTGTATTTGGTGCATCGCCCGAACTGATCAGCACCATTTTGCCAACCTTGTAAGGCCGAGCCGGAGTTTGAATGGATAACAGTAAGCTCTTGCGAGCATTGGAGAAAAACAAGGCGGAACGCAGCCAGGCGGCTGATTTCGAGCTGCAAAGTGAAACCAAGCCCGTACGCGAAAAGCCTCGGGGTGCAGACATCATTACCGACCTGCTGCCCCAGGAGCATCGACTGACCCGCCAGGCGTCGCTTGAATTAATGCCCAACCCGGATCCGATGTCGAAGGCCGATATGAAAAAGAACAAGCTCGTCTACTCCGGCATGAAAAACCGCGCCGTGCTCAATGCCTACCGCGAGTTGCGCATCAAACTCATCGAAAAAAGCACGGCCGGCAGCGCCAACACCAATGGTGGCAACATCGTCGTCATGCTCACCTCGGTTGACGTGAGCAGCAATTCAATTCTGACGCCGATGAACCTCGCCATTTCCTTTGCGCTCGACCTTAACTCCTCTGCATTGCTGGTCGACTGCAACCCCTACGGTTCCGATTTACAACGCCTGGTGACCGCCCCGCTGTCGGTGGGTGTTACCGATTACCTGAAAGACCGTTCGCTGGGGCTGGATCGAATTATTTATCCTTCGGGCATTGATCGGGTGGCGGTTATTCCGGCGGGTAATGAAACCGGCATCAGCGTGGAGCAATTTTCATCCCAGGGCATGGAACACCTTATTTACGAATTGAAAAACCGCTACCCGGACCGCTTTATCGTTATCAATACACCGCCGGTGCTGGCAAACAGCGAAGCCCGGGTTCTGTCCAAGTTCTGCGACCAGTCGGTGATTACCGTGCCGTATGGTCGGGCCAGCATGGACGCCATTGAAGACGCGGTGGAGGCGATAGGCGCTGAACGGGTGACCGGTGTTGTGTACCAGCAATAACAACCATTACCCAGGGTGTTCAACACCCCGGCAGGTTGGCCGGTGGGTGGCGATGCTGGCGCTGATCGCTGCGGCTGAACCGGCGCTGGCCGAATGGTCACTGGAAGCGGCCGCAACAGGCGCCGTGGCTGACGACGGCACCGAAACAACCGGGTCCGTAACGCCGGAATTCGAGTTCGAACTGGAAACACCCTGGGTTGACTGGACATCCGCAGCAAACGTAGCGGTCACATCGCCCCTCGACGAGTGGCAACCAACCACCCCCTGGCAGGCAGAAAACGACATTGTCTGGTCCTCCAGTGACGAGGTGTTGTCAGTGGCGCTGGAACATCAGCATACCGAAGACGAGGTCGACTTCAGCCAGGCCCGGACCATTGATGACCGAGTGGCTACTCTGGTAGCCCTGCAGCGTCGACAGGGCCAGCGGCTGATACATCGGCTGGAAGCAGAGTGGGACTGGCAGAACAATCGCCAGGTCGATGATGATCTGGTGTTGTCGGAGGTGGAAGACCAGGGCTGGCAGGCGGGCTATGCCCCCGCTTTTCAGCAGAGCCAGCAAACTCTGTGGCAGGCCGAGACCCGCTTCCAGGAACGCGAATCGGGGCTGAGTGAATGGCGCTATGGTCTGGGCTGGCAATATCAGACCCAGGTGAATACCTGGAACCTGAATGGCCAGTGGATTGAAGCCAGCCGCGAACAGCAGGAACTGGAAACCTACAGCCTGTCGGCCCGGTGGCAGCGCGAAACCGACCTGGGTTTGTGGCAGGCGCAACTGGCGAGATCGGTGGATGACACCCTGAGCTCCCAGGCCATTGGCAACCAGAACACCGCGGTTGACCAGCAAGCGCTGGCCATTACCCGCCAGTTCACCCTGAGTCTGTCCGACGTACAGTGGCAGCGGGATCTGACGGTCTCGGCACTGCTGGAGCTGGGTGATCAGGAACAGGAACTGACGCTTGCCGGCAGCAATGTCGCCGACGACCGGGAGCGCACGGCCCGGGTTGAACTTGGCCTCGAATATCAGGCCTCGCAGCGTTCAACCACCACGCTGGATACCTCGTACCAGTGGCTGGAAGAATCGCTGTGGCAAACCAACCTGGGTTGGACGCGGGTGCTGAGTCCGCGCTGGCAAAGTCAGGCAGAAGTGCAGTACACCGAAAGTGAAAATGATGAGGAATGGCAATGGCTGATCGGGCTGAGGGTGCAGTTGATCGACGCAGGTCAATAACACCGCCGGGTGTGATCGGACCGCCTTGTTCAGGAACAAGCGCTCTGCTATCAGAGCAGCAGGATATCGACCGTTAAGGAGGACACCATGACGCAGTTGGTCCAGGACTATTTTACCGCTTCGGCACGCCGCTTCCCCGACAAGATCGCCGTTCGTTGCGCCGATCAGTCCATCACTTACCAGGCACTCGATCAGGCAACCAATCGACTGGCCCGTCATCTTTCAGGGTGCGGTGTACCAGCCCAGTCCATGGTCGCGTTTTTCATGCCCAAGAGCCTGGAGTCGATGCACTGTATCCTCGGCATTTTAAAAGCCGACTGTGCCTACGTTCCCATTGATGTGAATTCACCCGCGCAACGGCTGCAATCGATTCTTAAGAGTCTCGACTCCCGTGTCATACTGGTCAGCGATGCCAGCGAAGCCCTGTTGCGAGAGCGTCTGCCGGAGGATACCGGCATCGACATCATCAACGTCAATCAACTTGCTGATGCGTCGTTGAGTTCTGAGCCGCCAGCCTGCACCAATTTATCGATCGACCTGGCCTATGTGCTGTTTACCTCCGGTTCCACCGGTGTGCCCAAGGGCGTGATGATTCCGCACAAGGCCATTGTGGATTACATCGACTGGTGTGTTGAAACCTACGAACTGACCGACCAGGACGAGATTGCCAACCACGCACCGCTTTACTTCGATAATTCGACCTTCGATCTCTACACCGCTTTCAAAACAGGCGCGACCCTGCATCTGGTCGACGATGCCCTGAATGCTGTTTTACCCAGGTTGATCCGCTGGCTCGACGAGCATGCCATCACCACCTTTTTCTGCGTGCCGTCGGTGCTGACCCTGTTGCTCAAATCCCGTCGACTGAAGCCGGAGGCGTTTCGCCAGGTGCGGCATATTCTGTGCGCCGGTGAAGCCTTGCCACCGACCGTGGTGCGTCAGTGGATGCTGATGTACCCCCACATTCAGTTCACCAATATGTACGGCCCCACAGAAATCACCGTCGATTGCACCTATCACATCATCGACGAGGTACCGGCCGCTGACGCCCGCTCTATTCCAATTGGCAAGCCACGGCGCAACATGGACATCTGGGTCAGAACCGAGCTGGGCGAGCTGACCCGCAAGCCGGGTGCCCAGGGAGAATTGCTGGTGCGCGGTACCTCGGTCGCCTATGGCTATCTGGGGCTGACCGAAAAGACCGCCGAGGTGTTCATTCAAAACCCCTGGCACCAGCGCTTCCACGACCCGCTGTATTGCACCGGCGATCTGGTTCAGATCGACGACGCCGGTTTGCTTCACTACCTCGGCCGACTGGACGACCAAATCAAGTACCTCGGGTATCGTATCGAACTGGGTGAAATAGAAGCCGGTTTGAACAGTCTGGAGGCCATCGAAGAGGCCGTTGTGGTGTTCAGCCCGGAACAGGAAGGTGAAGAGCCCTTTATTGCCGCCCTGATTCACGCCGACCCGGCCGTCAGCCAGACCGATCTGATCGTAGCCATGAAGGCACGCCTTCCCGGTTATATGGTGCCTACCCGTATTGAACGAACCGACCAGCCGTTTCCGCGCACGCCCAATGGCAAGTACGACCGGAAAACCATTCTGAAACGCTTTGTCACAACGGAGGCCGCATGATTGTTAACCCCCTGATCAAACGCCGGCGCCCGGGTCTTAAATGGGTGCTGTTGATCACCGCGGTTGTGCTGGCCACGCTGGCAACGGTCGCGATCGCGTTTTTCAGGCAGACGGATCTGCCGCTCAGAGATGCGATGTTTGATGAGCATGCAGCACAGCGTCAGCAACTGTTGCTGGAACAGGACAGCGCCACCGACGCCGGTGCCATCGTACTGCTTGGCGACAGCCATCTGGAATTGATGGACAACGAACAGCGCTGGCCGGGTTCCTTGAATCTTGGTATTCGTGGCGATACCACGGCCGCCGTACTCGATCGAATGGACAGCTACCAGAGCCTGGCAACGGCCAGTGTTGTGATCATCAGCCTCGGCGCCAATGACATTGCTAATGGCTACCGGGTCAACCAAAGCGTAGACAACCTGCGCGATATTGTCTCGCGACTGCCCGGGCAAACACCGGTCATACTGACCACCATTCACGCCATGGATGAGCGCGTTGGGCTGGTGGGGTACAACCGCAATATTCGCCGCTGGAATGAAGCCTATCAGGAGGCCTTTGCGGGCTCTGATCAGGTGCAACTGATTGCCTCACCCCACGCCCCGCAGAGCGACAGCGACAACCTGGCCGTGGCCATGCACAGTGGCGATGGCATTCATCTGAATCAGGCTGGTTACGATGCCTGGCTTTCCGCCCTGAGACCCGCCGTCGATAGCGTACTTGAAGAATGATCGGCAGGGATTAACTGCTGGCAGAGGTGGTCGATCAGCCGCTGCCGGCTAACGCCGGTGGTGAAGGTGTGATCGGCCTGTTCGACCTGGTCCCAGCTAACCTGTCCGGTTTGGATCAGCCGGGCCAGGGTGCGTCCGCCCGCCTCACGCAGAGCTGCCATGCCAGGCTCATCTGGCGAAAACACAAAACGAACCACCAGACCACGCTCCGTTAGTTGGTTAAGATCCCGCGCCAGTGGCGACAGTTGTCGGCTAAAGCGATGGCTGGTCGCACGTGCAACCCGGCCGACACGTTTCACCAGATAACGGCCCACATTCAGCCATTTCTGCGGCGAGGTGACCAAGCGTAGCCAGGCCCTGGGGTCGCTGGTCGACTGCGCATACTGCGCGCGAGTAAGCGCCGATTGAGCTCCCGAAGGCATACGGCTGTCGTCACCTTCCTGCCAGTAAAGCGTTTGCACATTAATCAGCGTCAGCCCGGCCACTGGAATGTCCGGATGCGCAAGAGCCGCCTGAAAGGCGTTGTAAGCTCCGGCGCATACCCCAAGTAAGGTTACCGCGGGCGCCCCAAGATCGATCACTGCCCGGGCCATGTCTGCCAGGTTATCGCGACCGTTCAGGTTGTAGGCTTCATTGCTCAATGCCTGGGCGTGTTGCGGGCTGTCACCCAAATGCGCGAGGTCCAGTCGAACGCTGGCAATGCCCTGCACCGCCAACTGCCGGGCAAGGTCAACGTGCAACCGGTTTGGCCCCGCATGGTGGCCCGCGCCGGTATTGGGGATCAGCACCCAGGGGGCTGTGCTCCTGGTCCGTAACGGCCGGGTCAGAATGCCGAAAACAGCGCCGGCCCTCAGTGGGGTTTCGGTAAACCCGGAGGATTGCCAGCTTTCTATGGAGGCCGGGTTTGCGGGCGGGTGGGCGTTGGCGGTGACGGGTTGTGAGCCGAGCCATGCGATCAGGTGCTCAATGTCCTGTTGCGGAACCACCGAGGCCTCAGCCTGGCGCGCCATGGCCGATAGCGCAGAAGAGCCGAGGCGGTCTACCTGACCACCGGCCGCCTCAAGCCCGGCCAGCGCGGCAATGCGCTTCTGTTCCGGGGTGTGAATCACCAGGGTATTCAGTGGGTAGTCGGGTTCAACCGCCAGCGACCGTTGCTCCAGCTGCGCCGCCGTGTCGCGGTGCATGGGGTAGCCGCCCCCGGTCAGGCAGGGGGCATCGTCCGGTGCCTGACTGTGCAGCTGCAGGTCAATCAGATTCAGGTCACGAACGAACGTCTGGCCCCGGGTGTGCGGGTACCACCACACCAGCCCCGCCAGCGGGCATCGGGAAATAACCGCTGGTGTGAGCAAACAGCTGGCCCGCATGGCCAGTAACACAGGGGCGAGACCGCTGTGCCGGTGCACCCAGTCGGTGACGGCGATCAGGGCCTGTTCCCAGTTGTCCAGTGCCATGGGTTCGGTTAACTGACCGCTGCTGTTGCCGTAACCGGGCAGATCAAGTACCAGCGCTGCCTGACCGGAGGCCTGCAATTGCAACGCCAGCTGACGCAGCGTCGTGTGGCAGTGCATGTATTCCGGGCCGATCGGGTGGCACAGCACCACAGGCGGTGCACGGTGTGTCTCTACATCGAACCAGTGCGCAAAAACAGCACCGTCGTTATCTGTGGGTAGCCAGAAGGTGTGCTGCTTCATGTAGGGCTCGTTTCGGTGGCGGAATGAAGGGTGAACAGGGTGCGCGCAGTCTGGGTTTGTTGCGCCAGCCGGTCCCGCTCAATGCGGTTATGGTCCAGTGCCAGTGTGTCCAGAAAATCCTGCAGGGGTCGGTTGCGCTCGGTGTTCACCCGGTCGAAAACCAGTATTTCACTTGCGATCGGCTGTTCAGTCAGAACATGCAAAAACGCTGCTTCGACCTGACGTTGCAGCACCCGGCACGACATCACCCAGGCACGAATGCAGCCCTCCACATCGATCAGACAGGCCATGATCTCGCCATGGGCACCGTGCGCATCGGCCAGGCTGGCGGAGTACAGTCGGCCACCCTGGCCAAGAACCAGATCGAGCTCGTCGTCCGTCCAGCGCTTGCCATTCAAATTGAACTGATTGGTCTTGTTGATCAGTTGCAAGGCCCGGTCGCGCTGTGTCTGGCTGCGGTCGTGCCAGGTGAGCTGCATCTCGAGTGAACTCAGAAAGGCCGTCAGATCGGCCCCTTCGGCGTTTACCGGAGCCATGCCTTTAAGCCGCGTCCGGTAGAGTTCTGTGCGTTGCCGGTCTTCCTGGCTGGTGGTGTCCTGTTCGAAGTGCGTTAGCAGCCGGGCCAGAAAATCCGGGAAAGCGGCCACGGATTCTGGAAATTGCAGGCACTGAACCTCGGGCAACGCGGTGCTGACTTCCGACAGTTCGACCGGGTTGTCGTCGACAAACACCACGGCATCCAGACCCAGATCCAGCTGTTCCAGCAAGTGACGGATCTGGGCCGACTTGGGCTGATAACTGCCCAGAATAGCGACCAGGTCAGCGTCATTCAGTGTCATATTGCCCGCTTCAAACGGAGCCCGGGCCAGGTCGGCATCGTTGCGACTGACCGCGGCGATCAGGGTGCCGCTGTGCTTCAGGCGCTGCAACGCCTGCTGATACAAAAAGTGTGGGTAGCCGGCGCCTTCGGGCCGGTACTGAATGCCTTCCAGGCCGTCTTCACCGATGATGCCCCGCCACATCACCTGATCGAGATCCGTCACCAGCACCTTGCGCGGCACCTTCGGGTTTGGGTAGCGCAGCTCATACAGGGCTTCGGCAACGGCATCGGCACCGCGGCCTGCGATGGCAACACCGGTGTTCAGAAAACTGGTCAGATCAAAGGCCTCGCCATCAAGCAGCCGGGCACCAGCCCGATAAGCGGCTTCGCGCAGCCGGTGGGCAAGCTGGGCGTGCAGTGCCAGGTTGGCCATAACCGGTGGCATGAGTGCATCGAGGTAGAGAATGGGCACGCCGCGTTGCTGCAGGCGTTGTTCCTGTGCGGTCAGTCTCGCCTCCAGGTCGGCCAGGTCCAGCGGTTGGGCGGGCAGCCCGGTGCGCCAGTCGGTTTCCGGCAACCAGTCCCAGGGCAGCATCAGCCAGACTTCATCGTGGCTGGCGGCGGTATAGCTTTGTTGCGCCAGCGTATTGAACGGCAAATGCTCAACCGTTAATCGTTGCCCTGCCAGGGCGTGTCGCGCCTGTAAGTACAGATCGAGATTCTCACTCTGAAACGACGTTGCCAGCAGGACGGTTGATGCCGGTGCGTCGTCGGGGAGCGCAGCGACTGTACGTTGTGCTTGCAGATATTTCATGGCAGCGGCCTAGAGGTAGCGGTTCACCAGCTCGACGCAATCGTCGAGCGTATTCAGTTGCATGGCGTCGTCGAGGCTTAAGGCCAGATCGAACTCACCTTCCAGTGCCGATACCAGAGCCACCTGTGCCATTGAATCCCAGGTTTCACACTGGCTGCGATGCACGCCCTCAGCCGTGTCGAGCTTGATGATGCTGCTCAGAATGGCGTCGATGTCGTCACGAAGGGAGGCTTCCATGCGCGGGTCCTTTTGGTTTTGGTCGATGAGTGAGTCTGGGTCTGATGTGATGTTTATAGACCTGGCGGCAGGCACCGGCGATCCAGCGATCACCGAGCAGGTGAACCAGCAACGCAAATAGCAGGCTCAGGGCGGTGCACAGCAACAGAATCACCAGGCCCGGCATTTGCCCGTACCAGGCGTCTATAAGGTAGCGGCCCAACTGGTGATGCACCAGGTACAGCGGGTAAGTCAGACTGCCGAGCAACAGGATCCAGGGGCGGTTGGCCGGGTTCCAGTAACCCAGGCTAATGGCCGTCAACGCAGCGAAGCCGAGTGCGAGCAACAGGCTGCCGGCCAGCCAGTCGAAGCCGGTGCTGGTGCCAAAGTTATAAAACGCGATCTGCTCGGGCAGGTAACTGCAGGCCAGCGCAAAGCTGCCCAGCAACACTAGCCAGGCCCAGGGGTCCCGCCGTTCGGTGCGCAAGGCACACAGGGTCATACCGGCAATAAAATAGGCGGAGTAGTCGGGCGCGATCAGGTACTTCAGAAAAAACGGCTGGCCCACCAATCGGTAGCCGATGGCGGAGATCAGCCAGAGGCTCAGCCAGAACCGGTAGGCACCCAGCTGACGAGTCAGTAACGCCAGCCCGATCAGAATGTAAAAATGCAGTTCGACCAGCAACGTCCAGTAAACCGGGTCGAGATGGGTGACGCCCAGGTAAGACTGCACCATGGTCAGGTTGGCGGCGACCTCGAAAGCGCTGACTTCAAGGCTGGCGCCAAGAAAGAACCAGAGCATGGCAAGGGTAAACAGAATGGAAACCCAGTAAGTTGGAAACAGCCGAATCCAGCGATAGACCGCAAAATCGAGCGCCGTGCGGCCACTGGCCGATGCAAAAATAATAAAGCCACTGATCAGGAAAAAGAGGTTAACGCCCATAAACCCGAAATGGGTAACGTTGGACCAGCCCGGCAGCAACTCGGTCGAGGCGACGAGATTGTAGCGATTGGGAAAATTCGTGTTGCCAACACCACTGGCGGTGTAGTGGTACAACAGCACCATCAGGGCCGCAAAAAACCGCAGCAGATCCAGTGCGGGCAATCGCATGTCTTGCCGTGGCAGCGGTGCGGAAAACCAGTAAGCCTTCATACCCTCCCCCGTGGCTGGCCAATCAGCCAGTTTGCATGGTGCGAGAAAACGCGGCGGGTAATTAGCATGGCGCCATAAAAGACAGCCAGACTCAGCACCACCCGGATCAGCCAGGTACCCAGGTTGCCCGTAATAAGACCATGGTCCAGTGCAATGGCAACCGCGAGGGTGCCATAGGTATGCGCCAGGAAAATGCCGTAACTTTCAGCGGCCCATGGCCGCAGTACGCGATGCAATGCTGCCGACAACGACAGACAAATACTCAGTAGCAACACGGCCAGTGATAATTTGTTGATCAACAGAAAATCGATTAAAGCACGCTCGGGCCCAAACCATTCAGTCACCCGGTAAACCCCGGCATGCTGTTCCACCAGCGTCATCCATAGAAAGGATGCAGTGGCCAGCACGGCACTTACCCACACAATGGTGCGATGACCCGGCTGGCCCCGTTCAAGCCAGAGCGCCGCCAGCATTCCCAGCAACAAACCGGGCCAGAAATACATCCACAGCCACCAGACTTCCCGGTTGGGGTAGTGGGGGCGTTGAATCATGTTGGCCCAGATCACAGCTGCGATAAAAACGCAAAGCAGCAGGGCAGGGCGTCTTGCCAGAGCAAGCCACAATGGCAGCGACAGGTAGATCAGCGCGAGCATCGGTATGAACCAGAGCGGGTAATTCGCCGTCGTACCACCGGTAATGACGTACCAGCCCAATTGCAACCACAGGGGCCACTCGGCCAGGTGCGGATAATTCGCACTCGGCTCACCGTTGGGAAAATATTCGTAGGCCAGCCCCGGTACCAGCCAGACCAGATAAGGCACCCCTATGAAACAGGCGTGCCGTGTCAGAAATCGGCCATAAGCGGTTGCCGTGCTGAGCTCAGTGCGCTTTAGCGTCAGCAACAGGCCGGTTAGAAAGACAAAAAACACCGGTGCATTGTTGAACAGGTTCAACAGCCAGCGCTCTGTGGCTCGATGGCCTGACCAGTTTAATAGATCGAAACAGGCGAGGCTGGCCACCGCTATCAGCAACGCCAGTGCCCGATAACTTGACAAGGCTGCACGCCAGTGAGGGTTTATTGGCTCAGCCATGGGGTGCGGCTCCACGGTCAGAAGGGGCTGACTGGGCTGTATTTGCACCTGCCAGCGTCGCCAGTAATTGCGCTGCCACTTCGCGGCTGCGGTACCAGGAAAAAGTGTGGTTGGCCTCGGTGACCGGATGAATGCGAACCCCGAGCTTGCGCGCCAGTCTGGTCTTGGGTAGCCGGGTTTCGTCGGCCAAAATGTCCCAGCCCGGGTCCCGGTCCGAGAACACGAAGTTCACCTCAATGCCGGCTCGCACCAGTTGTTGCAAATCCCGGTTGAGTGGCGTTTCGGGAATGGGCTTGAGAATCCCGCTGATCTGATCACCCAGGGCCGCCAGGCGTTTGCGTGTGAAGCGAACCGCATAGCCGGCGATATAGCCCAGGCTGGCCTGGCCTTTCAATAACTTTAACCAGCGTTTCGGGTCTTTCATGGCCTGCCGGTAGTAGGCGGTATCCTGATGCGTGGTTGATTCCCGGGGGATATCCAGCGACAGCCCTGGTCTCCAGTAAAACGTCAGCGGGTTGATGATCGCCAGTCGCTGCACCAGACCGGGTTGTTTCAGTGCGGTGTGCAGGGCGTGGTGGGCACCGGAACAAATGCCGCCCAGCGTGATCTCGTGCCCGGGAAAACGCTGCCGGATGTCGGCGAGCAGGGAAGCAACATAGTCATTGGCGTCGGCCGGGTAACAGTGGTTTTCTTCGGCCACGGTTGCCCGGGCACTGTCACCCAGGTTCAACAGATCGAGCCGGACCGATGGAATACCCTGCATCGCTGCTGCGCGGCAGAACTCGGTATAAGTGCGGTTCGGGCCAACATGATGCACCGACCCTGAGTTGATCAGCACCAGAACCGAAGCCCCCGGGGCCTCGTTAACCGGCTGGGTGATCAGATAAAACTGACCTTGCTGATCGCGCGTGGTGGTCTCTGTAAAGCGGCCCTCATGCCATTGATGGTTTGCAATAGCGATGCGTTCGAGCTGAGGGGGCGTTGTTGTGTCTTTGGGTGCGGGCACCACGGCACTGACGATCTGCGTTAACAGATCGACGGGAATTTCCGTGTATTGCGGCTCGGCCATCATGCCGGCATAGCCCTGGTACGGCTGGCAGACGGCGTCTACTTCCGCCAGGCTGGCCTGCAAGGCTTTGGCAGGTTGTTCACTGAAGCACAGCACGCGTTTGGCCGGCTGCAGGTCGGCACCGGAGATGGACAGCGCACTGAGCGCGGCCAGTGTTGCTTCGGTGTAGATGAACCCGCCCGACTCAATAAAGTCGCTCTGGCTTTGAACTTCAGAAAAACGCGATGCGGCGGTGAGTTCACGCACCAGGCGCTTGCCGCTGGCCACCGGTTCAATCAACACCAGGTCGTCACCAGACTGGGCGGTCTGCACGGCCAGAGTTGCTCCGAGGCGCAGTCCCATCAGAGTGCACGCCAGGTCGGGGCGCTGACGTTTCAGATCATTGCGAACGGCGCCTATGGCGTCAATCCAGCGGTTAATCAGGTTGGGGGAAGTCAGGTCTGATCCGGCATTGCCGGTGCCCGGGTAGTCGAGTCGGGCGACGCAACAGCCCGCCTCGGCCAACTGATCGGCCAGAAATTTCAGCGTACGGTGGCTGTGCACATACTCGTAGCCAATTGGCGGGCACAGCACCACCAGGTGGGTAGCGGGCCGATCAGCCGGCTGATGCAACCAGTAGAAAGTTTGGTCGTCGTTGTGCGCCAGCCAGCCCGCCTGGCGATGAATGGCCGGGGTAGGAGATGTGGCCGACAGTACGGTCGTTTTTGTTACTTCAGAGACGGTGGTCATAACGTGTCGACCTCGGCGGCCAGGCGCACGGTACTGGCCAGATTCAGGGCGCTGAGGTGACCGCGCAAGCGGGTTTGGCCCGGCGCATCGGGTATCAGCCTCACGCGCTGTACCTGCCCCGGCAGCAGGTGCAGACCCTGGCGCGCCGCCTGCCAGCCAGTCAGGGTGATTTCGGCAAAATACACAAAGCGCTCGGCGCTCAGGGTCAGCCAGACGTCGTCGCCTTCGCGGGTTATGTCACAGCTCAGCCCGAGGCGGTCGCGGTCGTATTCAACGGGCAAATTCAGCCCGGCCGGGAAGTGGCAGTGCTGGCTGAGCAGGGCGTCGTTTTCGCCATAGAGCGACACAGCAATGACATCCCAGGGTTCTGCACCAAAGTGATAGCTCGCGGTGGTGTCCTGAAAGCTGCCCAGCACTGAGTCCAGACTGGTCAGGGTGTTGCAGTACGGTGCCAGCGTGACTTCCTGTTCGTGTTCCAGAGTGTTGCCCCGGCCAGTATTGAGCAAGCTAACCTTAACCCGGGCATCGATGGTGGCGGGGGTTTCATTAATACACGACAGACCGTGGCCATTCAGGCCCTGCGGTACCAGGCTCACCTGCACCGCCTGCCAGGCGGTGGCAACACCGTGCAGTGCCGGTTTGGCACCGCCGTCGCTGTCGAATAACCCCCAGCCTGCGCCGGGCACCAGGTCGTTCAACCACCAGATGAGGGCACCCTGGCAGGGGCTGGCGTTGCTGCGCCACAGGTGAAATGCCTGGCTCAGCAGGTAGCCGGTCAGCAGGCGGCTGCGCTGGGCGTAGCCGGCCGGGTCAACGGAGCGCAACTGCACCGGGTCACAGTGAAAATACTGGTGCAAATAATGATCGCGAATGTCTTCGAAATCCCAGCCGCAGCCGGCATCCCGGGGCACGCCGGCTTTCCAGGCCGGGGTGTGGGTCAGCGGCGGTGTGGCACCAAAATGCCGGGCGGTAAAGGCATCGTCCGGCAAGTGTGAGTGCCCCAGGCATTCGGGACTGAACGGCACCTGGCTCAGTTGCAGGTCCTGTTCATCCCGGCGGTAGGCGCCCAGCCCGAAATAGTGCGCGAGGCCAGTATCGGTGTGGAACGGCAAGGCGCCATCGCACGGGGTTGAGGGCCAGTAGGGCCAGTCCGGGTTGGCATCGCGCAGCAGGGCGGGCAGGTGTTCTGCAAACCAGGGGTTACGCCAGCGTTCACGGGGCTGGCCAAGCATGGCGGCCTGTTGCTCGACTTCGCTGTTGCCGCACCAGGCAGCCACGGCGGCATACTGGCTGAGTCGGCGTGATTGTTGGCGCAGTTCGGCCGAGGCCGAGGCCAGCCAGTCCGGGTCGTCGTGGGGGTAGTCCATATTGGCGAAGGCGGCGTCCTGCCACACCAGCACGCCCAGCTCATCGCAC
Organism: Saccharospirillum sp.; assembly: GCA_018402545.1. GTDB lineage: Bacteria > Pseudomonadota > Gammaproteobacteria > Pseudomonadales > Natronospirillaceae > Saccharospirillum. Next base: position 38,359 of record JAGYIL010000004.1, read on the forward strand.
AGGTCGTAAAACGCATCGGCTTCATACTGCATGGTGCCGCCGATGCGCAGCATGGTCATGCCTGCATCCCGGGCTGCGGTGAGAATGCGCCGGGCCTTATCGGCATCGAATTCAAAGCCAGCCAGGTTACTGTGTGACCAGCAGGCACCGCGCATAAACAGCCGTTGCTGATTAATGTGGAAGCTTGGGGCTTTCCCGCTCAGGCTAACCGTCAGTTCCCGGAACCCAAGTTGAACGCGTCGCTCCGCCAGGCACCGGCCGCCCTGCGACAGTGCTAGGGTAACGGGGTGCCGGTGCGGAGTGCCCTGGCTGTGGACCTGCCAGCGTGTCAGGTCACCGAACGACAGCGTTTTACCATTGCCAGAGAGGATAACCGGCGCCGCATCGCCCAACTGCAGCGTCAGCTGCTGGTCGTGCAGGGTGAACGCGGCGTCTTCGGGTGGCCGCGCTACAACCTGGCAGTCGTCGCCCTGTACCCGCGGGCACAGCGACCATTGATCGAGCCAGGCCTGCGCTTCAGTCAGCCATTCAAGCGGCTGGCAGGGCCCTGTCGCCCACTGCGACCCCGACCAGACGGTATGGCCAAGCAATGAGGTGCGGAACCAGCGCAGGTTGTTGTTAACCAGTCCGGTTTTCCACTGGGGCCGGGGCTTGCGCGCACTGAGTGCGTTGGCCAGAGACCGGAACCGCAGCGTTAGTTGCCGGGCGCTCGCGGGCATGGGCAAATAGTCGGTTGTGAAGGAGTTACTGCCCGAGAACACCAGTTGGTCGTCGAACCACACATCAAACAGTGTCGCCAGGCTGGCCAGGCGCAGCACGGCTTGGTCGGGACGTTCTGCGGGCAAGTCTAGCCGGTACCACCAGTCCCGTTCGCCAGGCTGGTTAACCGCCTGCCAGGGCATACCGTCGAGCTCACCGTCACACAAAAGTGCATTAACGGTCCGTGCTGCAGATATGGGTATCCAGTCTGACCCGGCTGGTGCGGCATCGGGTTCGGTGCTGGCCAGGTGCCACCCGGCGGCGTGAGTGAGAGACACAGCGCTCATCGGATCATTCCCGCATCAGTGTGCGAACCTGATCGACCGCTTGTTGCCAGTCGCCTGCCATCTGTTCCAGTGTGGTTAAATCCAGCGGCTTGTCGCGCGCAATGGCGCGGGCCAGCTGAAATTGCAGGGTTTTTGCGCCCTGGCTGATGCGCCCGAACGCCGCTGCCGCGTCGCCAAAGGGCAAGTCGGTTCGCTGGTTCAACCAGCGTAAATAGGCCTCGGCCAACCCATAACAGGCACCGAATTGCCGCAGGGTGGCAAAGGAGTAAAGGTGAAAATGAGCCATGCCGGCGCCTTTAACGGCCGGCAGGTCGTTAATGAAGGCTTCGATAAACAGCGTGAAGGGGTTGTGCCTGGGGATCATCGTGCACTGGCGGCGTAGCGAGTCCAGCGAGCGCTGTGTCAGCGTATCGGCATCGAGCGTGCCGGGTGTATGGTGCAGCTTAATGTACTCGACATAGGGCGGCAGCATGCGCTCGTGTACCAGACCGTGAGTCTGGAACAGCTTGTCGAAATCTTCGCCACTGACCTGGTAGTAAGACTGGCCGTGAAAGTAACCCATGGCCCGTTCAGCAACGGAAATGCTGTTAACCGACACCGTCGATTTCACATGTTCGGTGTGATACGTCGTGCCCTGGGTATCGGGCAGGTAGCAGGAATCCAGTTCCACCAGCACCGGCCTCCCGGCCGCAACCTGCCGTTCGACGTGCTCGGCCAGGGTGTGCCAGGGGTTCATTTCCTGAATTTCAAAGCCGTAAAGCTGCCATAGGTCGACATGGGGGTATTTGAAAAATGTCCACTGATCGACTTCAAAATCGATCGCCAGGGTAAAGGCGAGACCGGCCACGGGGTCGAAACCCAGGGCGTGTATTTGTTCGATCAGCACATCGACGTAGCAGTTGGTTTCCGACCACACCCGGTCTTCGCCGTGCAGGGCGTGACGCTGATAGGTGCTTGGGTCCAAAGACACTATGTGTTTCATAAGCAGCGCTGGCCGGCTTTGTACAGCCCGGCCTCTCCTTGCGTTCCGGGTGTTAGCTTTCCTTAACCACTACTTGCATGGTGGCATTGTGCCCGCGTATCCGGTCGTTGTTGACCATCAGTGCGGCGCCATGGGCATCGCGCAGTTCGCGGCACAGACTGTATTTTCCATCGTTGCGATAGCCGCCGATACCGACGATTTGCAACGCCTTGCTGACGACATCGACCACCATTTCCGAACAGCGGGTTTTTACGTTGTTCACCTGAATGGCAAAACCGTACTTTTCGGCCTGGAACAGGTTATTGTCATCGAGCATCGCCTGGTAAGCCTGCATGGCACCAGCCAGCCCGCCTTTCATGCTGAACAGAACTTCATCCAGCTCGGCCAGGCGCAAGGCGGTCACCTGGGGCAGTTCATCGCTGCGGCGCATCATATCGCGCACAGCCAGCCGGGCCTTGTTGGTCGCACCCTGGGCCATGCCAGTCCAGAGAGAACCCCAGGTGAGGTGCGATACCGGGTGCATGGTATGCGCCAGCACCACCGAGAAAGGGGTAGGCAGAATTTGATCTTTATGGCCGTGAGCTTCCAGTGTGAAGCCGGCACTGCAGGTGCCGCGAAAGCCCAGAGTGTCCCAGCCGGTCAGCGGGGTTAGGTTGGTTTTCTGGGTTTCCACCAATACCTGAACCTGGTCGCTGGCCGGGGCATCTTTATGGCTGCGGCAGGTAACCAGAATGGCATCGGAATGCAAAGCGTAGGAGATAACCGGCGCCTGCTTGGTCAGGGTGAACTGATCATCGGCAACTTCAACGTGGCAGATGCTGGAACGCAAATCACCGCCCACGCCCATTTCAGTTGTGGCCGATGCCAGCAACAGCTGCTGTTCGCACATCTGACGTAAATAACGGCTGAAGTAGGCGGAGTCCTGACCATGGTGAACGATGCAGGCCACCTGAATCTGGTGCATGGCGTAAATCATCGCGGTCGACGAGCAATAGTGGCCGAGAATCCGGCACAGCTCGGATACTTCAGTAAGGCTCAGGCCGTCGCCGCCAAAGCTTGTAGGTACATAGCTCGACAACAGGCGCTCGCTGCGCAAGGCAGCAAAGGCTTCGTGCGGGAAACGGGCTTGCTGGTCTACGTCGTCGGCGTGAGCGGCAACAACGCTCTGCCCCAGTTCATGAACGGCGGCTTTTATTTGAGCGAAGGTTCTCAGTGCGTGTGCTTCCATGCGTTTTCTCCTGTTCTTCTACAATAGAACTGAACATGCCACCGACATTTGCGGTCAGGCACTCAGCTCTTCTACCGCGTCGTTTAACGCAGCAATGCTTTCAAAGGTTTGCCGGGACAGGCGGTTATCGTCGAATTCGATGTCGAATTCGTCTTCGAGAGAGAGCATCAGATTGACGGTGGTCAGCGAGGTCAGCCCGACGGAATACAGGTCGTCTGAATCCTGAATGTCATTGATATCTTTGGACAGCTTGACGGACTTGGCGACAATACTGCGAATCCTTTCCTGGTACACGGCGTATGCTCCCTTCTACATCTGTAGTGAGTATATTCAGTTTTAGGTAAATTTCCACGCTCTAACGTTGTCAGAAAGCGTAGCGTCGTTCTTTGAACCATTCCAGCCAGCTGCAGTATTGGCGAAAGTCACTGAGCTTGTCGGGAAAGGCGAATCGCCTCAGCGCGAACAGATTGTTATGTGCATCGGCACCCAGGTCAATGTAACCCGCATCGGCTGACATGGCGGCCTTTAGGCCTATGTGCTGGGCAATGGCCATTTCACGCGGGCCAAAATCCACCCCGCTGCGCCCGGTGGGGTAACAGAAAACCGGCAGTGGGTGTTTGAGTTCGGCTTTCAGACGGCTCCAGCTGTGGCGAATTTCCCGCTCGGCATCGGCCAGCGACTGCGCTTGTAAAATATTGTGTCGGTGCGAATGGGGGCCGAATTCCACACCCTGGGATTCCAGCGCCCGGGCTTGCGACCAGGAAATGGCCCGGTAAGCCGGTGGCGGCAAGGGCGGCAGATCACATCCCAGTTGGTGGCTGATGTCTTCCACAAAGGCATCGTACCCGGTGCCATCCTGCGCTTTGATGTAATTGCGCATAGACCGCATGCAGCGCCGGCGAGTGTCGCGGTCGGCGTTGTCCAGATGCCAGGTCTGGTCGCCAATGTGCACCTTCTGAGCGCTTTGCATGCGCGTCATGATCAGGTATTCCAGCTTATAATCCCACGACCACCATTCGTTGTCTGGCAGGCCAGTGGCGATAAAGATGGTGACCGGAACCTGAAATTCCTGAAAGATGGGCACGGCAATTTCAGCCTGGTCGTAGAAGCCGTCGTCCATGGTAAAGGCGACGGCTTTTTCGGGCAGGGGAGTCCCCTGGCTCAGGTGGTCGACCAGCGTGCGTATCGAAATGGGCTTAAAGTTATTCTGACGGACGTAAGACAAGGCCGCGCGCAAGGTGTCTGGCTGGTGGCCATAGACGCCAAGGGGTTTATCCTGCATGCGATGCAGCATGAATATGGGCAGGCACTGGTTGCGCAAGCCACCCATAAGGCGGTTCATGGGCGCGCTGGTCAATGCTTGAATTAGAGTGTTTTTGACGGTCATCCGTAACATCTCGTCTTTACTGCTGTTATCCTTAACAACGCCAACTTTGTCACAATTTGGCTGCCAGCGGAAGGGTTTTTAACGCTTTTTAAAGCGATTTTCAGAGGTGTTTGCAACCCCTGTTTGCCAGAGTGGTGTTCAAAAAATGCCAGTCCGGTTAATTCAGTTTATTGGCAAACACTGTGCAAACGATTGATTCTTATCAACTAACTGTCACTCTGCCTAGCTTGCCCACAGACATTTATTCGCCTTTCCACGGGCCAGTATAGTCGACTCTTTTCTCAGCCGTTTATTTTGCTTCAGATTCAGGTTTTGATTGCCTGGTTTTCAGGGCAGATGTTTTATGACGGGCGGCCCAATTACCCGGGTTAGCCAGACAGGTAAGCGCTGCCAGACGGCAATCATCAATTTGAACTTGGGGCTGTCTGGCCGGGTCTCGGCAGCGGGTTGGTTTTCTGCCGAAAGCGTATACCAGTAATGTTGAACCGGTTTGGCACCCCATTGTTTTTTGAACTGGTAGGTTGGAGCATCTCGGGTGGAACGCCCGAAATCGAACCAGTCGTACCCCTGTTCGATGGCGCGACGCAGAATTTGCCGGTACATCCACATGTTAATGTTCATTGGGTTGGCGCGGCGCAGTGTTGAAGCCCAGGGTATTTCCAGTACGTTGCCCTGGCCCATTAGAAAACCGCACGCCACCGGCTTTTGTGCCTGATAAACAACGGCCAGTTGCGCTTTAAACGCCTCGGTTTGAAGCAGCGCTCGAAACCAGTCTTTCCCGTAGACGGGCGTACCCAGGTCACGCATGTTGTGCGCGAATACCCGGTAGAAATCATCCAGCAGTTCACTTTGCCCAAAGCGAATAACCGGCTGGTGCTCTTCTGCTTTGTTTGCCTGGGCACGAACCTTGGCGCCCAATTGCTGGTCTAGTCGGTCGTCTGTTGTTGGCAGTGGTAATAGCATGGAGACTTTTTGTTCGCTGCAAGGGTAGGGCAAGCCGGGCTGAGTGGTACGAACCTCTATATGGCTTAATCCATCTTCCGCCAATAATGGCCGTGCTGCTTCAATTAAAGCCCGGGCAACAGCTTTAGAGTGGGTTAGCGGGCCACCGTAATTAAAGTAAGGTACCGAGGTGCCAAAGCGACCAAACAGACGGCTGCTCTGAATAACCAGCGGCAAGGCGCCGACCACATTACTCTCTTCAACAGCCAGCAACACAGGGCCCTGGTGCCCCATTGCGCTCTGAATCACGGTGCCCATTTCGGGGTGGTGATATTGGCAGCGCTGTGGCTGGCTCAGGCACCAGTCGGCCCAGAGCGGGTCATCCCAGGTGGTGGTTTTGATCTCGCCCGTAAAGGGCTGTGCGGCATCGTCGGGCCAGGGTTTAAACTGGGCGATGGCATCGGCTTCCGGGGGTTGCGCCAGAACGGTTAGCTGTTCGATGAGTGACTGACGCTGTGCTTTTAAATCGCTCTCCAGAGCAGCAAGCGACTGGCTGGCTTGGGCCATGCTTGCTTTTAGCTCAGCCCGGGTTTCCTCTGTGGCATCCCGGAACTGGCGGGCAATGGCTTTTTTCTCGGCCAGCCGCTGTTTCAGTTCCGGCTGGCGTTGACGCAAGGCGTCTGCCTGAGCCAGCAAGGCAGCCTGGTGGGTTTCATCCAGCGTGTGCGCGGCGTACGGCAAGTCGGACAAAAAGGCGGCCAGTTGCTCCGGCCGTTTGATCAAGTCGTTCACATCCATGTCAGATCCAGTCGGTCTTGTTGAGGTCCATTTACACGACACAGAATTGTCGTGATACTGCGCAGTGTAATGGATCGCCCTTACAAACCAAAGGAAGGTTGCATGGCTGTGTCTTATCAATGGTCGACAACCCGTTCGCGACCGGGTTTTGTGGCCCAGCGCGGGTTACCGCTTTTTCTCTGCCTGTTCGGGGCAACCCTGTTTCTGGCCCTGGCACCCGATACCCTGGGCGCCTTGCATCGCCGCTGGACGGAATTAAACGGCACCTACTCTCACGGCTACTTGTGGGTGCCCGTCTGTCTGGGCCTGGTGGTCTATCGGCTGGCCACGGGGGCGTTTCACACCCGGCCCAGCCTGTTCGGCGCGGCAGCTGTGGTACTCAGTGCCGTCACCTGGCTGGCAGGTTTCGTTATTCAATTGGGGTTGCTGCAACAACTGGTGTTGCCCGCCTTGCTGGGCAGCCTTGTGCTCACCTGGTTCGGCTGGGCGGCCCTGCGCCTAACGCTGGCACCCTTACTGGCTCTGTACCTGGCCATTCCCATCTGGGATGTGTTCACCGGGCCGCTGCAGAACCTGACCACAGCAGTCAGCACCTTTGCCATTGCACAGCTCTCTATTCCCGCCTTTATTGACGGCTATTTCATTCATTTGCCATACGGCATTGTGGAAGTGGCGGGTGGGTGTTCCGGCTTGAACTACAGTCTGGTAGCCATCGTGCTGGCGCTGGCCTATGCACACCAGCGGCGGCTTTCCGCACCCATGACATTGCTTGCCGTGCTGGTGATGCTGGTGTTGAGCATGGTGGGTAACTGGGTGCGAGTCAGTGCTCTGATTCTGATCGCCTATTACAGTGAGATGAACAGCGCACTGGTGACCGAACACGGCCTGTTTGGCTGGGCGATATTTTGCGTGTTCTACCTGGGCTTTCTGGTCTGGGCGCACCGGTTGAAAGCGCATCAGCCAAAGGCGAGCAGTGCCAGCACCTATAAATCTACTAGCAGTGATGCTCCCGCAGCGGTTTCTCCATTAGCCCAGGTTCTCACAGGGGCGATTGTGCTGGTTGTTATCGCAGGCACCCCCTGGCTGGCCCAACAACGCTGGCAGAACAACTGGCACTTTCCTGAGCAATGGTCGGCCACGGCTGCGACCCAGCAAGGCTCGCCGGCCTGGCAACCCGAGTTTCACCATTACGATCTGCAAGCTAACCTGCGAATAGACCATTCCGGCCTGGCCCTGGAGTTGGGTCAACGGGTGTACCTCGACCAGGCGCAGGGTAAAGAACTGGTGGGGTATGGCAACCGGATAGCCCCTGCCACACAGATTGAACAGCGTGACACCCGGCAACTGGAAAGCGGCCGGGTAGTGCAAGTGCTGGAACTGAATGACCGGGGCGAACGCAGGCTGGTGATCTGGACATACCAGTTGGGCCAGGCAACGGCTGTTACGGAACTGACAGCAAAATATCAGCAGTTGGTGCAGTGGATAAAAGGCCGGCAGGTAACCGCCCTGTTCTATGTGCAAACCCCTTGCACCCGGTCCGGTTGTGAAGCTGAACGCGCCGCCCTGGGTGACGACCTGGCGGTGCTGGATACCTGGCTCGACCAGCGCAGCCTGTATTCGAAATAGCAGCGGTACCCTAAGCCAGGCCCGACAACCGGGCCCTGAATTGCAACGGTGTTCTGGCGTTGCCCTCGTGCACACCAATTCGGTTTAGCTGGTGCAGATCCAGCGAGCTGTGGCGGTTCAGGCCATTTCTGGTGGTCACCGCGGCCTGGTAGTGTTCCCGCACCAGGTTCAAGCTGGCGTCGTCAAAATCGCCATTCGGAAAGCAAAATAACGGCACCTCATGACCCAGCTGTTGTTCCAGACGTTGTCGGCTCCCGACGATTTCTTCCTGCCGTTGTTCTTGAGAACTAGCGTGGTTCAAGCGCCGGTGAGTGCAGGTGTGCGAGCCAATGGCGAACACACCGCTGGCATCCATCTCCTGCAGGGCCGGCCAGGGCATTAAGTCGGGCGAGGGGCTATTTTCGGGCCTGGCGTCTTCGCCCAGGCTATCCAGCGCGGCATTCAAGGTGTCTTCACTGTGTTGCTTCAGCGTTTGAATGCAGGCCGACACGGCGTCCCGCGAGTAAGGCTGCCCCAGTAATTCAGCCGCCGGTGCCAGTACCGGGTGTTGGCGCAGCAGAAGTGATTGGCGCAACACCAGATCCGCAATGCGGTTGGGCCAGAACGGCGCCGCCTGGCCGACTTTATCGGCCACGGCAAAAATAGACGCTACCAGGCCCCGCCGTTTCAGTTCCGGGTAGGCGTATTCGTAGTTATCGAGCCAGCCATCGTCAAACGTAATGGCGCAGGCTTTTTCTGGCAGTGGTTCGCCGGCTTTGTAGCGTTTAACCCAGTCTGCCAGTGCCACCACGGGCATCCAGCGCTGCAATTCCTCCAGATGCATGCTGAAGGTTTCAGGGGTGACGACCATGCCCGGCTCTTCTGTTTTACACCGCGGATCATCGACGGGTAACACCCGATGGTACATCAGCACCCACAGGGTGGGCTCTGTTGGCCGGGCACGGTGCGCGCCACGCCAATCCCGCCCGAAGTTAAGAGCGGCCTTTACCGGCTGCTTGACGGTCTGTTTCAGTTTGGTGACAAGCGACGTCATGCGGGGTTCACCTCAGGGCCTTTAAATACTGTTTCAGTTCAAACCAGGCTGGAGCCGGGTCGCGCCAGCGGTTGATCTCGTGGCGCTGGTGTCTGAACCTGGGCGTCATGAACTGACCAAGCCCTTGCAGCCGCGCAGGCCAACCAGACGAGCGCTTGAACACCAGATACAGACTATCAAGATCACCCAGCAGCCAGCGTAACCGCTGCCCCTCCCGGTACTGCCCGGCCACGGGAATTGGCCAGCCAAGCTCGGCACACAGTAACTGATACGGGAAATCGACCCCCGCATCGATCGCCAACTGCAACGAGCCCCAAAAGCGAGTGTTTACTTCCATCAGGTAGGGCGTGCCGTCTTCACCGATGCGGAACTCAACCATGGCAACACCGTGCCAGTTGACAGCCTGTAGCAATGTTTGGGCGTGCGCCTGTAAATCAGCCGGTACCTGGCAGCTTTGGCTAAGCACACTGACCCCGCCTTCCGGCGGCTTTTCACGCAGCCGCTGGTGGGCAAAAAACTGCACCGGCTCGCCGCGATTGAACAGGGCGAACACACCGGCACCGGTACCCGGAATAAACGCCTGTAGCATGAAGGGGTGATCGTTCAGGTAGGCATTCTGCTGAAAAATACGTGTCAGGTCTTCGGGGGTGTGGGCAACTCGAACGGTGGTTGCCAGCCATTGTTTTCCATCGAACAGGCGCGAAAGTGCGGGTTTTACCACCACCGGGTACGACACGGCCTGCACATCCACCTGATGCGCCCCTTCAAAATGCTGGCTGTGTGGCACCGGAACACCAGACCGTTCGGCCAGGGCCACCAGGTGGGATTTATTGGCTAGCTGCAATACCGTCGACAACGGCGAAAACGGCAGCCTGAGGCCAGGCACACTTTCCTGAAACTGTAACAACAGCTGGCTGGTTACCTCGGTAACCGGCATGACCAGTTGGCAGGGCTCGCTTTCCAGAAACCGCGTCAGCCAGGCCACAAAATGCATGGGCTCATGCTCGGAAGACGGGCACTGAACATACAAATCGCAATAACGTGACTGGCCGGCAAGGGCGGTAGGGGTGGAATCACAGGTAATAACGCGCAGGCCGGGCTGACGGCCCAGGCTGCGTACAACGGCGAGCGCACTGCGTTGATTGGCGTCTGGTATCAGAACGCTGATCGATTTCGAATCCATTCGAGGCTTTCCAGTAGTGACTGCTTGGAATTAAGCCCACAGAGTGTACAAAATGGATTTTACCTTGAACAGCACTAGCCGGGAGTAAGTGCAGGGTTTAGAATGTTGATTCTTCACTGGATCAAAGGAAATGACCAGCGTGCGCACCACTGCCACCCCTACCATACTGCACACCATCGATACCACCGGCCCGGGTGGCGCCGAAACTGTGTTCCTGGATATTGCCCAACACCTGCACATGCCCGGCTACCAAACGCTGGCGCTGATTAAAGGCCCGGGCTGGGTGCGCGACCAGCTGGTAGCGCGCAACATACCCTACCAAATACTAAAGCCCCATGGCTTCTTAAGCCTGCCCTATTACTGGCAAGTGTTCCGGCTGATAAAAAAACATAACGTTCGTCTGGCCTACGCCCACTTGCTGGGTTCAGCGCTGACGTTCTCACTGCTTGGCCTGCTAACCCGTTTGCCCGCCATAGGCGTATTGCACGGCCAGGTCGATGTGAACCCGAACGAACGGTTTGTGCCCATAAAACGCTGGTTAATGAAGCATGGCCTGCGCAAGGTAGTGGCGGTAAGCCAGCGCCTGGCAACCAGCATGATTGACCGGGGGGTATTCACAGAACAGCAGGTGGCCGTTATTCACAACGGCATTGATACCAGCCGCTATCACAGCACCAAAACCGGAGCTCTGAAAACCTCCCTCAACCTGCCCGAAGCAGCATTGCTGGTGGGTAGCCTGGGCAACATCAGACCTGCAAAAGACTATGCTAACCTGTTGAATGCGGCAGCTGTTGTTATAGATCAGCAGCCACAGGCCCACTTTGTGATTGCCGGGCATCAAAAAGAACCATTGATGTCGGCATTAAACCAGCAAGCTGAGGCTCTTGGCATTACAAACCATATTCACTTCATCGGCTTTATTGATTCAACGGCTGATTTTCTGGCCGAACTGGATGTATTTGCGCTTTCTTCATCCAGTGAAGGGTTCTCTATAGCGACCATAGAAGCCATGGCCAGTGGCATACCCGTTGTAGCAACACGATGCGGTGGACCCGAAGAAATTATTCGGGCTGATGTTGATGGTGCCCTGGTGCCGGCTGGCAAACCAGCGGCATTTGCTCTGAAAATAAGTGAAGCACTACAACGCACCCCAGAACTTACAGCACAAACTGCAAGCGCTCACAGCCGAGTGGAAGCAACATTCAGTCTGCAAGCCATGCTGAAGCATTACAAACACCTGGGATTACCCTACTGCAGGCAGGACGCCGCGCAGATGAAACACCCACAAGATGCCGTTCAAGAGAGCGGGGAAGAAATCTAAAAGGAAGCATAATGACGACGGCTGGTAGCTTGCCCGTTCCTAATAACTGGATTAACGACAATTATGGTTCAAAAAAAGGGTTGTTGAACTACAGTCTGCATGAAGCCAAGAGGTTGGTGGGTTTCTATTCCTCTTTGAAAGTTGATAGGCATGCAAACCCTAAGCGCATAGTATTCGTTTGCGTAGGAAATATATGCAGGAGCCCCTTGGCAGAAGCCTTAGCAAAATCGAGAGGGTATAACGCGATATCATACGGGCTAGATACCCGAGGTAATGATGGTGCTGATCCCCGAGCGATTCAGTTTGCGGCTCAAAATAACCTGGATTTAACAGGCCATAGAACCAGAAGGATAGCTGAATATAATGAGCAGAATGGGGACCTAATAGTTGGAATGGAACCAAAACATCTAAAGCTCATCAGAGAGAACAAGTCCAATGCTCTGGAAACTCTACTTGGGATTTATAGAGCAAAGCCCAGCGCATATATACACGACCCTTACAACACAAACGGTTGTTACTTCGCTCAATGTGAACAAACAGTGTTGGAAGCAACTGAAGCACTTCTAGACTATGTCCAGTAAACAGGTTTCCTACACGGTCGAAGACTTCTACTTCTTGAAGTTTAAGCCTATGTGGCGCTACTTCTGGAGCGAACATCCCGCGTTCTGGTGTATCTGTGGATATCTTTTTGTCGAGTATTTCAGGCCACAATCAATATACCCGGCGATAGATTTTTTACCCTGGGCTAAATTATTTCTATTAGGAAGCATTGCTCTTTCATTTGTAGATAAGAAAAGCAAGACAACCTGGTCGCTACTTCATTTTTGGCTTTGTGCTTTCTTTATCCAACTTAATGTTTCAATTCTTTTTGCCTACAATTCCTGGTGGTCAGATTTCTACTATATAAATGCCATGCAATGGTTCATTGTAATTCTGGCTATAAGTCGGATTGTAGTAACACGAGAGCGAATGTATATTTTCAGCCTTGTTCTTTTCATTTGTTCTCTCAAACTTTCATTTGGCACTGCTTTAATATGGGCAGGAAGAGGGTTTGCCTTTACAAACTGGGGTATTAAAGGCCCGCCTGGATTTTTCGAAAATTCCGGCGAACTTGCCATTCAAATGTTAGTTGCTTTCGCACTTGCTTACTATTTGTTTCAGGCAAGAACAAAGCCATTGAGTAAAATTGAGTTCTTAATTTTAGGTTTGGCTATTGTAACTCCAGTACTCACAGTGCTAGGTGCTAGTAGTCGAGGATCTCAGCTTGCACTAGCATTTATTATGCTTCTACTCGCTGGAACTAGAATATTTAAAATTAAATACCTTTTAGTGTTCTCACTTGTTTGTATTGCCACATGGCAATTATTGCCAGACGAGCAAAAGAATAGATTTCAAGGTATGGGGAGCGATAGAACCTCTGAACAGCGATTACTATACTGGACAAGAGGATTGGAAATGATCAGTGAACACCCATTTACCGGCGTCGGCTACTACAATTTCATTCCTTACTTTTCTGACTTCTATCCAGATGATGTACTTTTTGTGAACCAACGGGGTGAACGTATTGCAGAGCTTCCGCATAATATAATTGTTCAGGTAGGAACTGATGGGGGTATTCCTGCAATACTTTTCTATATTGCGATAGTGATTAGTAGCTTAGGCCTTAAATCTCATAGAGAGGATGTTGTAATCTACAATATAGATAAAGGCATATCAGTTGGAGTGCTAGGGTTTCTAATAGCTGGGCAATTTGTTTCAGTAGCATACTATCCTTTTCTATGGATCGCAGTGGCTTTCAAGCTTGGGCTTCAAGCAATAGCTAAGAATAGTGAAATCAAGGTTAAAAAATATGAACAGCGTACTGTCTAAATACCTATTCTACTATCCTACAACTATGTTGAACGGAGAAAACGTATATCGATACCTTTCATTGTATCGGCGCACTCAGCATTGGGGAGTGAATGAAATTGAAGCATACCAAGAAAAGAAGCTTAAGAGCCTGCTACAAATAGCATGCGCTTCTGAATTTTATAAGGATAGAGTTAATGTCAATGATCTGTTGGTAAGGACTGGAAAAGACTTCTTTAAAGCTTTCTCTGATACAGTACCTCTGCTTGTAAAGCAGGACTTGATAGAAAGTAAGTCGACTATGAAAACTCAGAGTCGAAGTAGATCAACTCAGAAGACAACAGGTGGCTCTACTGGGGAGCCAGTAACTGTCTTCAAAAACTCAACTGGATTGGCAAAAGAGCGGGCAGCTACATGGCGTGCTTATGAATGGGCAGGAGTTACTATTGGAACTAAGCAGGCTCGATTTTGGGGAGTTCCTCACTCAAGAAAGAATAAGTTTAAAGCAAGCTTGATAGATTTCGTGGCGAATAGAAAGCGATTCTCAGCGTTTGATCTCGATACTAGATCATTAGAGAAAATCACCAATGAAATTTCACAATTTAAGCCAGACTACTTGTATGGATACGTATCTGCAATAAAGGAGCTTGCTGATTTTACTTCTAGTGAAAAAGGGATGTGCGGAAGAGCCTGGCCAATGAAATGTGTAATCACAACCTCTGAAGTTTTAAGTCAAAATGATAGATTGATTATTGAAAATGCATTTAATTGCAAGGTGTTTAATGAATACGGTTGCGGAGAGGTTGGATCAATAGCCCACGAATGCGCTTTCGGATCTATGCACATCATGTCTGAAAATGTATACCTTGAGCAAACTGAAGATGGTGAACTAGTTGTAACTGATTTGCATAATACGATTATGCCACTCATTCGATATAAGGTAGGTGACTTTGCTCAAATCGGGAGTGCTGATTGTCGCTGTGGTGTAGGATTACCCGTTCTTAGCAGTATTGGAGGGCGAGCTTATGACATCATTAAGACACCTGAAGGTCGTAGAATACATCCCGAATCAATCATCTATATTTTCGAAGGGCTTCAAAGAGAATCTAGTTATTTTAGACATTTCCAGATAATACAAACATCGAAAGACGATTTAGTTATTAACTTGGTGCCTACAGGTAATTGGTCTGATGCCGGTCGATTTCAACTTACACAGGAAATTAAGAATACGATATCTGGGAGTATGAACATTAAGATTAATATAGTGGAATCAATTCCTCGGGAAGCTTCTGGTAAGATGCGTGTTGTTAAAGTCGCTAAGGAATTGCTATGAAATTGACTGTTGTTATCCCTTGTTTCAACGAAGAGCAAGTTATTGATAGCACACTTTCATCATTATTAAAGTATCTTCCTATAGAGTACGAAGCAGAAATTATAGTGGTTGACAACGGTTCTACAGATCGAAGTGTCATGCTCGCTGAGAAGTATAATGTAAGGGTTATTAAGGATAGCTCGAACACTGTTGCTGGTGTTAGAAATGCAGGCGTGAAGAATGCCAAAGGAGACATACTAATATTTCTAGATGCAGATGTCGAAGTAACCGGAGCCTGGGCGGCGGAGCTTATTGATGCACTGCTTAATTTAGAAGAAAAGGATATTTTAGGATCTCATTGCAGCGTTCCTCCCACAGATGAGTGGTTGTTTAAGTACTGGTACAAAGCAATTGAAGTTAACTCAAGTTCACACGTTGGTACTGGACATATGATCCTGCACCGGTGCCTATTTGAGCGATTGGAAGGTTTCAATGATACGCTTACAACAGGTGAAGACTATGATTTCTGCAGTCGAGCGAAACAGCTAGGCGGTGTGGTAGTCGAGAACGAGAAATTAGTGGTATACCACAATGGTTATCCGCGTGCATTGAGTCAGTTTTTTAAAAGAGAGATGTGGCACGGTACAGGTGATTGGCAAACGTTCAGTTTTACTAGGCCGTCTAAAGTACTATTCGCAGCAATTGCATACTTCTTTGCTATGATAATGGGGCTTTCGAGCATCTCACTAAGCCCGGTTGTAGGTTTATTTATCATACTTGGAACTCAAGTGGTTCTATTCTTGATAGCGCTTAGAAAATTTGGCTCATTTGATGGTGTTAAAGGGTTACTTGTTAGAACGCTGGTCTTTAATGCCTACTTCATGGCGCGCTTTCTGTCCTTTCTTGGTGCTAAGAGAATGTTTCGTAAGCAAATGTAACTGAAAATTATGTGTTTTAGCCATTTTACCCCACAAAGTTAAATTTTTGTGTGCATTTGTTCTTGGTGAGTATGGGTTCACAAGATACCTTCAAAAAGTCGAATATACTCTCAGCAAGTTAGTACAGCCAATACGGGCTAAGGTATATAGTATATATGTTGGTCACATCAAGCTGAGATCGCAACTTTAGTAAAAAAAAAGTGCACCAGTAAAGGTCGAGGAGTGAGGTTAAGTATGATCTTTGTATGCAAAAGGTGTACTGAAGGATATATGACAAAGGAGCAATCCAATATATGGGTGGAGTATGTGAAGAGCTCCTGTATTAATAGAGTAGATGCAATGGATGCAGTTTGAGATGGTTCTGCACTAGTAAAAGAACGACGCAAGTGCAGAAGTATTTGTAAACGATACTAGATCAATATCCAACGTGGAGTTATTTATGAATAGATTTTTTTTAGGTGTATTAGTAGCATTCCCAGCTGTCAGCTTTGCTATGAGTTTTGAGGATTCTTTTGAACAAGATACTTCTGGCAGTAGAGCTGGTAACGCTAATACGAATGTGTTTAGTTGGACGGACACTGCCAGTGTCAGGGTTTCCAATGAACGCGCTTATACTGGCAATAATTCTTTAGCTTTCACATTTGAAGGTAACCCCGATCCAACAAGCGATGCTTGGTCGGAACAGCGATTTAAATTGGATCGGAAGTACACCGAACTATGGTTTAGATACAGAATGTGGGTGCCTGAAAATTACGCTCATAGGAATGCTGAAGGACCCGGAAATAATAAGGGGATCTTGAACTTATGGGGAGAAAACTATTCAGGATATACTCCAGCTCTAAGCTTTCACTTCCAAAGAAAGGGCAGTAATGGCGAGTCTTATCTCTATCCAGCTTGGCGTGTAAATGGTTCAACTACGTTTAACTTTTTTGAACCAGATCATTTAACGAGTAGCGGATCTATCTCTGAGGCAGCAACAGGCATTGCTCTCGAGGATAGAGGTACGTGGATTGATTGGGTCATGAACGTAAAAACATCAACTATACCAGTCGGTTTTAATGGTAGAGAAGACGGTGAAGGTAACGGTGCCTTGAGAGTCTGGAAAAATGGCGAACTCATCCTCAATATCTCCAATGCTCACAACTACTATGGCGGGACGTCTTCTGATGCTGGAGGTGAAGGCGATGGATGGAATTATGGGTATTTATTAGGTTGGGCAAATTCTGGTTTTGATGAGGAAACTATAATATACATTGATGATTTTCAGGTCGGGACGAGTAACGAAGATGTGGCCTTTGACATTATTCGCCCAGTATTACGAGGAGTCACCAAAGTCGTCAATGAATAGTGACAGTTACCGTAATAATGTAGGTAGCTTTAAAATGTAATATATAAAAATCAAATTTTAACTTTGTATCTGCTTTGATAAGGAACTTGTTTATCAAAGCAGTATTTATAAAGCTATAATAAATTCAATACTTATATGGTTTTGAGACTATTTTATTAACGTGTCAAATTATGCGAATTACTTAGAGTTTCTATAGCCATACTGCACGCACAATTTAGAGTATACTTCTTCGTGATATCTATCAAGACTGAAGTTATTAACCGCTCTTTTTCGCGCATTGCTAGCTAAACTTGTAGCAAGAGAGCTATTATTAATTATAGCAGCTATGGCGTCGGCAATTTCAACTGAACTTTCATACTGAACTACTATTGCAGAACTATTAGTGCCAACAATCTCTGGAATTCCACCTGCATTAGTAGTAATTAATGGTTTACCACAAGCCATCGCCTCCATTACTGCACTTGGGCAAGCGTCACCCCATGAAGAGGGAACTACGATTATATCTGAAGACCTTTGTAAGCTTGCAGTGTTCTTGAGTTCACCTAAAAATTCCACTTGTTCACTAATCCCAAGTGAATTCACTAAAGACTTTAATTTATCAAGGTCTGGTCCACCTCCAGCATATTTAAGGTTTATGTTATTAATGTTATGTTTTTCTTTTAATAGTTGAATGGCATTAAATAAGTATTGAAATCCCTTGTGAATCGATGCTCTGCCTCCAGCAAAAATAACAATTGGATCAGAGGTCTTTTTAAGAGATTTAGATTGAGACTCATCGGGGTAATAAATTTTTGTATTTATACCATTTAATATTACTGATACACGTGCGCTTGGCAGCCTAGATTTATGTACCAACCGATACTTCACAAACTCAGATACAGCAATTACATGGTCACAATTAACTAGTGGCATTCTTGACATAATTGATTTTATAGAACGTTTTAGAAAAAACTCTTTTGATGGAATGTCAGGAGAAGCCACAGATATCCGATTGTGTACAACTATTTTTTTAATTCCCAGTAGGCGGTAGCATAAATATGCTAAATGATAGTGCTTTTGGTCTGTTAAGTAGAGATGCGAAATTTTGTGTTCTTTAACGGTTTTCCAGAATAAATAGAGTTGTTTTATTCTTAATGAATTGGGTAGTAAGTATTCTGTACCAGTTAAATTGCTGAATCGATCATTAGAGGCACTATTACATGATTCCGCAAAGGAAATAATAGTACATATGTTGTCATTAGATTTTAGCTTGCCGGCGAGCGCGTTAAATAGACCATATATGTTGTTCCAGGCAAAACCTGTGCAAGGACTGTAGTTAGCCATTATTAGTAAATTATATTTTTTGCAGTTATCCAATTTTTTAATTCCTTTTAAATTACTAGTGTCATTGTAATGGCTAGTTTGGCTTGAAATCAACTCAATAAGTCTAAAAGCTGCGATATTAGATAGGCTTTAGATTCTGTAGGTTCTATTAGTCGTTACTCTCCTATCCAGATGGATGTTTCTTTTTTGTCTTTTTTCTACTCGCCATCTTCTAAGTGCGAGTAGTATTTGATAAAAAGGTGTTATTCTATACCTGAAGACTAACTTAGATGCCTTGCTTACCAATGCTTCGCTGTACCCTGAAATATTTATATCGCTGTTGAATTCAGCATGTAGTATTGGGAATGGATACAGTATAGCAATACTCTCAAGACCATGTTTGTTGTGAAAAAGCCAATCATCTGCCCTAGACTGTAATAAACGTAGTGAATTACCAAGCTTCATAGCATTCTGTCGTTTAATTGCATAGCCTTGAGTACCCCAGAGGTTTGGGAGGCTGTTGGTAGTACTGATAGTATAATTTTTATCTATTCTAGCTTTCACACACAGTTTTAATGGTCTAAAAGCTTGAGCGTACAAGAGCAGCATGTCCATATCTGTGCAGTTGTTAAAAGCATTAATTACTAGGGTTGATAGTTCTCTATTCACTATTAAATCATCTTCGAGAATGATACCAATGTCGATATCCGTATCATTCGATAAAGCTTCGCAAGCTTTAAGATGACTTAAAGTACAAGCAACTTCACCTTTACCAAGTACGCCTCCCCTAACTGAGCCACTATTAGCCAGCTTTAATTGAGAGTTGGATATACAGCTGCTACTCACTGCAGTAACAAAAGTGTAAGGAATACCGGTCGCCGTCATTTGCTTAACCATATGTCGCCGACGCACTTTCGAGTCAGATAGGTTTACAATATATATTTTTAATCTCGACCCAGTATTTAGTGCCATTTATAGGTTCCAGTTTTCTAACGTTATTATTGTCTCAAGTAAGTTTCCCTACACAAGGGTAAAACCATAAAGCCATAGATTATTTACAAGTTTTATAACACTCCAAGATCAATTAGCCCGCTATAGATAAAATTCCCAAAATGGAGCTCTCCGGCACTTGACCAGTGATCACCATCTGACCAAAGGAAGGCATCACAACTTATTAAGTCTCGTCTCACATCAAAAATATAAAATTCACTCTGACTAATATATGAAAGAGAGCTTAATTGGTATTCATCAACAGATTCATCGATTGTCTGGTCTAACATTTTAAATACGCGATGAGTGCCTGGTCTTACGTCGTACAGACCATCACACCCTCTATCCAGGATAAGTTGCTCCGGAGTGTGATGCTCAATACGCGGACCGAGCCATACTAAATTAGTAGCATTTGAGAGTTCTACCAAATACTCAGTCACTAAATTAATATTTTCCAGGTTGACTTCTATCATCGATAGTTCAGAGTTAGGTGGCTCCATCTCAAAAATAGTTCTAGATTCGCTAATGTTTTTTGATGGGTTCTGTAATAGATAAAAACCCGCTTGGTTAAAAATAGTTGTCTCGAAAAACTTATGTTCTGTCTGACTGTTTAAAAAATCATTGTAGTGGCAGCTTTGATCTGTCGTGTGTGGACGACATCCTGTTTGGCTAACGCCAACTATAAAATTCTTATCTGCGTTGTTTGCGACGATTGCAAAGAAAAGGTCAATTGCGTGGCTGTCCCCAAGAATGGCAATTCCTTCACCGTAAGTTGCCTTACACTCCTTAAGGGTGCTAAGTGCCTTTTGATCTATTTCGTTAATACGAAAAATACACTTTTCTATTACTGTTTCCGTGATTTCCGCTTCTTGTGCTATTGTACGAGCTTCGACAAGTCTTGAGTATACCTCTGCTTTTTCGGGATTATTATGCTTCCAATGCTCAAACATTCCATTAGAAACATGACCATATACTCCGACCATTAATACAACAACCGTGCATGTACTCAAAATTGTTAATAACTTGGCCAAGCCAATGCCGCCTTTACTATTTTTTCTGAAAGGTTTCTCAACATACTTCCATGTAAACCAGGCAAGTACTAAAGAGAGGATAACTAACATCCCCATAGTAAACTCTGATGGCTGATAGATGCTCTTAATGCGCGTGAACGCGATTAATGGTTGGTGCCATAAGTATGCTGAATAGCTAATTAGCCCGATACCTACCAAAATATTTGAAGACAATATTTTATAGCTCCAACTATTCTTTGATGTATAAAGTATTATTAATGCGGTCCCAATTACTGGTAGTAACGTAAAAACAGAGGGCCATCGAGTGTTGTGGTCAAAAATAAAGATGGAAACAACTACAGAAGATAGACCAATGGTCGATAGTAAATTACTGGGACGTACAGTAGATTTACTCGACATGAATGCGACTAATGAACCAATTAGAAGTTCCCATGCTCGCATAGGTGTTAGATAGAAACTCATGTCAGGGTAATAGCGTGAAGAAAATTCGGCAAGTAAAAAGCTTATTACTACACTTATGCTTATGATTAAAGCTAGGCTACGCTTACCCAGTTTCCAGAAAAAGATTAGGAAAAGCGGAAATATCACATAAAACTGCTCTTCAACTGCTAAGCTCCAGGTGTGAAGTAGTGGTTTCAACTCAGCATCAGGGGCAAAATATCCGCTTTCTATCCAAAATAAAAAATTTGAGGAAAACAGAATAACAGAGACAAGGCTTTGTGAGAAATCACGAAAATCAACGGGTAGCATCCAATAGTAGGCAAGTGGAGTGCAGGCAAATATTATGAAGAATAATGCTGGAAGTATGCGTCTGGCGCGCCTCTCATAGAAATTCTTTACAGTGAAAGTACCTAATTCGCAATCTTTTAGAATTATACTAGTTATCAAATAACCACTAATAACAAAAAAGATGTCTACACCTACGTAGCCACCACTAAAGATTCCAAATCCCGCATGAAAGAAGATTACGGGAAGTACTGCAATAGCCCTTAGTCCATCTATTTCACGTCGATAATCCATTCTTCAAACCTTTTATAAGAGCTTAGCTGCTTAGTCAATAATGAACTGTAGAACGTACGTTTGATATCTCTCGAGGATTCTGTGTCCGCTCATTAGAACTCTTTTCTATCTAAGTTAAAGAAAATGAAATCTAGGTCATGTTCTCCGATTGTCATTCACTTCCACATGATATAATTTAGCCAAGCATTCTACCAAGCTACTATTGAAGTATCTTTTTGTACAGCTTTTCAGCGTGATCTTTGATATCTAGTTCTTTTGTTGTATTTAGGCCTTCTCTTATAAGTTCAGCTCGGAGTTCATCATTCTGCAACAAGGTTATAATTTTAAGGGAAAGGTCTTCAATATTTTCAGGAGAATATAGTAGAATGTTTTTATTGTCTAAAAATAGCTCTTCAATAATAGGTGTGCGTGCAGCAATTACTGGGACACCTATAGCCATGCTTTCTAAAATTGCTCTAATGCCTGATGGATAAATTAATCCTTTTTTCAATGGTACTATCGACAGTGTGGATTCTTTGTACTCTGCGAATAACTTTTCATAACTTAGGTTTTCTTTAATCTTGACTAGACCTTCTTGCTCCAAGTCTTTTGGAACCAAGTAAGGTAGTGTAACAAGTGTCAAGTTCAATCCTATTGATTTACATGCTTCAATAAGAGTAGAGTTATCTCTTCCTAAATCCCTGCCCACTGATATGGCTTTAAGCAAATTTGGGCTCTTTGGGCTCTTTGGGCTCTTTGGGCTTGCTATGTTCCGATTGTAAAAATCCCGATCAATCGGATACTCGATAACACTAATTTTTTTCTTAAGTTCAGGAAAAGCCTTCAACCAAATATTTGCCTGTACGGAAGAATAGACAAGTACTTTTGATGCTAGTCTTAAATTTATTCTGGTTACTAGTCTTCTGAATGCATTTGCCGGAAGGTTAAACAAGCTATCCATATATATTACTTTTTTTCTTAATAGAAAACCGGTTATTGCTGCCAATGTATAGAAGTCATCTTTTAAGATGAGGTAGTCACAGCTGGCTATTTTCCGGATCGTATCTATTGGTAGGTGTCTTAACCTTATCTTTTGGAAAAATTCATAGATTGACTTAGATAAACCCTCAAACCTGCTATCACAAAAAATTATTTCATAATTTTTCGTTAGTAGTTCATAAGCACCATATAGTCTTTCTGAGGGTGCCTTTTTCATTTTAATTAACTCTAAGTCCCTTTGAAATGGTTTGGGAAACATGAAAAATAAAATAGGCTGTTTGGTTTTGGAAATTGTCTTCACTTAACACCTATGTCTTCAATGTGGCTTTTATTTGGTTTTGAATTTCCTTGGCTTGCATTGACGATCGTTTGAAATTTACTGCTATGCTTGAATAAATACTCATAAGTTCCTTGCTTCTCTACTACTCCACCATCGAATAGTATTATGTTATCTGCAGCGATTATCGAGGACAGTCTATGCGCAACAATCACTATTGTTTTTGAACTTGATATTTCTTTTATCGAATTCATGATCTCTAATTCAGTAACACTATCCAATGCACTTGTCGCCTCATCAAAGATTATAATGTCAGGGTTATTGTAAAGTGCTCTAGCAATTCCGATTCGCTGTATTTGTCCCCCACTGAATTTTGTACCGCGTTCACCCACTTTCGTGTCAATTCCATCTGGTAAAGCGTCAATTACTTTGTTCAGTTGCGCGAGTCTTATTGCATCTGTAATTTTTTTGTCGTCAATTTCTTCACGTGGGATTCCGAATGCAATGTTTTGTCGAATCGATTCATCGGTTAAAAAAATCGACTGTGGTACATATCCTATCTTTCGTTGCCAGATATACATATGTTTATCTTCTAGTGCTTGTCCTCCAATTTCAATTGAGCCAGAAGATGGTTCAAGTAACCCAAGAAGTAAGTCAGCAGCTGTGCTTTTACCAGCACCTGAAGCGCCCACAAACGCGTTAACAGCCATAGGTTTAATTTGGAGTGATAGGTCATTTATAGCATGCGTTTTACTGCCTGGGTAGATGTATTTAACGTTTTTAAATACTATGTCTGAAAAAGGGTCTAGTGGAGGTAGGTCTGCTTTTAATTCAGCACTACCTTGCTTTCTGCTATTGTTAGTTTCGTTTAGTTTTCTGTATATGCTTGGTATGACTACAGAGTGAGCTTTGAGCGTCGAAGTGCTTTTGTATATACCCTGTATTGCTGGAAGTAGTTTGTACCCCGCCATAGCATAAAAACTAAGTACTGCTATAGGGTTTGCATCTGTCATACTACTTGTCAACATGAAAATAGCTAGTCCTAAAATCGCACAAAAAATTACTGTTTCAACTATGTATCTTGGTAGTTCACCCGCAAGCTCAATGAATGAAGCTGAATTAAGTGTCTTTAAAGCAAGCTTACCTAAGGTTTTCGAATACCAACTTTCAGCATGTATTAGCTTTATTTCTTTTATTCCGTGAAGACTTTCATTCAGAAGTTTTAGCTTTTGTTGGTTAAGGTTTTCTATTGCTTGTCCATGTATGGTGATCTGTTTCTTTGTAAATAGATATATGGTTACGTAAATTGTGCCGATTAGACCGATTGCAGCAACTGCTAAAGTTATATTTACGTAGAATAGAGAGCCAATTATGAATACGGCTGTTAGCGTTTGAGCGACGAAATTCAATGCTTGCTGTACTACCATGTAAATAAATCTAGGGATCTCTTGCGTTATATTTGAGATAAGTTTAGACGAATTTTGTTGCGCAAAGAAAACGTATGGTGAGAGCACATAGTTTGAGTACAGGCGTGTTTGAAGGTTTGCACCAACTCTGACTGAGAATCTTATTGAAAACCAAATCGATAGCGCGGTAATGGTGTTGCTAATAAGTATGGTCGTTGCAGCAAATATAGCGAAAGCGACAAAGTACTGGTTGTTACTCTCGAATTGAAAATAGTCATATGACCATTTTAACAATTCATTTGTCTGGATAAGGCTGGGTGTCGTTATAATTGCGATGAAGGGTGCTATAGATGCGATGCCGGCAAGCTGAAACAGTGTTGACGCCATAAAGAGAGCCTGTAGCAAAGCTAGTTTTGAGAATAATGATCGCTCAATAAGACTGAGCCCCATCATTATGTAGTCTTTAATAGATAGGCTTTTACCGCTGTTATTCATTTTGCACTCAACCCGATTTCGTGACATTGCTTTCTTAGCTTTTGCGCTTTGATGAAATTATTTGAATAGTGTATGAAACACATTAGCATTCCCTCCTCGTCTGCTGCTATTTGCCGATTGATACAGAAAGTTCTTATAAAATATATTAACGAGAATAAAAGGTTCTCTTTTGCTGAAGTTAGGGTTAATCGTGTGCATTGGTTATTCATAGCAATAGACCCCAATGGTTTGTTTGGCACATTGATCAGCCGTAAGTTTGAATCGATCCCGAACGGGGGAGGTTTGATCAGGCGTGCTTATCAGGTCAGTCATTGCCGCAGAGAGTGCAAGTGGCGTCTGTGCGACGGGAGAAAGCCCCGTTTGAACGCCGTTTTGAGCGAGATGCACGGTATCGGTAGTGAGTAAGGTTGTTCCCAACCCAAGCGTTTCCAGGGCAACCATCGGCATGCCTTCATGGTCTGAACACAGCACGACGGCATCGCATGCCTGAATAATCGCGGGAATGTCGTTTCGGTGGCCATGGAATTGAACCTGAGGTTCGGCCAGGCTCAGTGTGTCGGCCTGGGCTTTCAGGGTGGCTTCTAACGGGCCATTTCCAACGATGTGAAAGCGGTATTGGTTGGATTGGTCCAGAACAAGCCTAGCGGCTTCCAGGAACAGGTCTACTCGTTTTACCGGCACCAGGCGGCCAATGATGGCGATGTGTATGCAGCCGGGTTCAAACACCAGGTCGGTGCCGGCGTTGGCCTTTTCGGTCAGCTCTTCGAGGTCGACGCCGTTGGGTACGCAATAGAGGTGTTGTGCGCCATAGTGGCCTTTGAGCTTGTCCATCAGTTCCCGGGATACGACGATGACGCCGTCTTGCAGCCAGCGGCCGCAGGCGTGGTCTACCCAGCGTTGAATGCTTGTTTTGAGGCCGCCATTGAATTCGCTGGCGCCGTGTACGGTGCGCACACACCGAGCGCGCAGAGTGGTCAGGTTGGCCAGGCTGCCGAGAATGTTCTCTTTTTGGCGGTGGGTGTGAATAACGGTTGGTTTGAATGCCTTTATGGCCCGGCGAATGCCCTGGAACAGTTGCCAGGCAGAACAGCGTGTTTCGTCTAATACGGTAACCGGGATGTCGATGGCGCGCAGGCGGGAGGCAAGTTCGCCTTCGTTCATCAGAACGGCGGCTACAGTGCAGTCTTTATTGAGTTGTTTGATCAGGGCATAGGCCTGGGCTTCGGCGCCCGCCCAAAGGTCTCCTGAAACAATATGCAGGACCCGGATCTTTTCTGTGGATCGGGAAATCGACATGTACTCAACATCCGTGTTGGTTATACTGTGCTGCATTATGCATCAGGGAAGGCTGTGTTTAAAGCGCCTTTCCCGGTCTTTATGGCTAATCGTTACCACCCTGGTCCAAGGAGTTGACCATGTTACCTGCCCTGTTCTGGCTTCTGGCGGTCTGTGCCGTTTATAGCTATTTTCTCTACCCGCTGGCGCTGATCGCGCTGCGCGCCATTACCCGCCCCGAAGCCATAGCGCCACCCGAAAGTCACACTGGCGAACCCCCATTTCTGAGCCTTATCGTCACCGTTTACAATGAAAAACACCGCATCGAGCAGAAAATTCAGAACGTTCTAACGCTGAATTACCCGGCCGATCGGCTGGAGCTCATTGTCGCTTCCGATTGCAGCGATGATGGTACTGATGATCTCGTTAAAACCTATGCCGAACAGGGCATCCGCCTGGTGCGGGCCGAGCAGCGTCTGGGTAAGGAGAACGCACAGTTAGCGGCTATTCAGGCTGCTAAAGGCGAGGTGCTGGTGTTTTCCGATGTCGCCACTCAAATGGACCCGGAAGCCTTGCAGAACCTGAGCCTGTATTTCGCCGATGCCAGAGTAGGCGCCGTTTCCAGTGAAGACCGGTTCATCAGCAAGAATGGAAAAGTGGCCGGTGAAGGCGCCTACGTTAAGTATGAAATGTGGTTGCGCCAGCAAGAAAGCCAGCTCGGGGGCCTGGTAGGCCTGAGCGGCTCGTTTTTTGCCGCCCGGGCGGAGGTGTGTGAACAGTGGGATATCCATTCACCGAGTGATTTCAATACCGCCCTGAATTGCGCTCGCCTCGGGCTGCGCTCAGTCACCGCGCCCAATGTACTTGGCTACTATGAAGATTTGAAAGACGCCTCGCGCGAGTACGCCCGTAAAGTCCGCACGGTATTGAGGGGCATGACCGGCCTGGCACGCCACCCGGATGTATTGAACCCTGTTCGGTTTGGTTTGTTTTCATTCCAGGTGTTCAGCCACAAGCTGATGCGCTGGGGCGTGCCCTGGTTTTTGCTGGCGTTGCTTGTTGTCACTCTGGTGTTGGCGAATGATGGCTGGATCTACACCCTGGCCCTGGTGGCGCAGGCGGTGTTCTATGGCATTGCAGCCTGGGGGCACTGGGGGCGTGGCGGGCGTGAAAATGGCGCCGTGCGGTTGGTGTATTTCTTTGTTCAGGTTAACCTGGCCCTGGCCGATTCCGCCATTCAGTTTTTCAAAGGCACGCGCATGACCACCTGGAAGCCATCGGCCCGATGAGTTGGGCAGTGTATCCGCCAGCCGGCAATCCGGTTGTGCTGCGGTCGTCTGGTTTGGATGTTGCAAATCTGTTCCCTGCTCATCATCTGGTCTGGTTGCAATCGGGAACCGCGGCACTGGCGTGGTGTTTGTGCCAGCAACGGTTGTTGCACCCCGAGATTGCAGAGCCGGAAGTGCTAATCCCCGCCTATGGTTGCCCTGATCTGGTCGCTGCTGCTGATTTCGCTGGCTACACCCCCCGGCTGGTAGACCTGGCCGAAGGCACCAGTGAATACGATGCTGCTGCCCTGCTGGCTGCAGTCAATGAAAACACCCTGGCGATACTGGCGGTTAACTTTCTGGGGCTGGCGGCCAACGTGAGCGCCATTCGGGCACTGCTGCCCGAAGCGTCATCGATTGCGATTATTGAAGACAACGCTCAGTGGTTTCCGGAACCCGATCGGCCCGTAACAACCGAGGCTGATTACCTCACCTTTTCGTTTGGCCGTGGCAAAGCCATCGGGCTTCTAAGCGGCGGCCTGGTTGCCGCCCGAGTTCAGCCTGTGCCGATGGACGTTCTATCGCCCGTTACCGATAAACGCTGGCCGGTAAAAGCCCGACTCTATAACGCCTTGTTGCACCCGGCTTTGTACGGTTTGGTGACCAGGTTGCCGGGTCTGTCGTTGGGGCAGACGCGCTATCACGCTCTGGAAACCTTGATGGAAATGGATCCGCAGCCTAGAACAGTTCTCGCAGCGAACATTGAGCGTTACCAGCAGTTCGATACCTGGCGGGAAACCTGTTTCGATGAGGCCTTCACCGCCATCAGTGCGGTTCAGGTGCCAGGGCTGACAACCCAGGGCAGACACACCGCTAACCGGGGGCGTTTGTTGCGTTACCCGGTGTTACTGGCGAACCGTGAACAGCGGGATGCCGCACTGGCTTCGCTGACGCAGGCAGGGCTGGGCGCTACGGCGATGTACCGGCATGCGTTGCCAGACATCGCCGGTTTGGAAGGGCGCTTCGAACGCTCACTGGTTCCCAATGCCCAGCAATTTGCCGACCGGCTGATTACGTTGCCGGTTCATACGGGTATCACCCGGCCGGTTATAGAGCGCATCATAAACACGCTGTCCCGCTCCCTCGCGTCTATCCCCTCAAGCCCGGCAGACTCCTAGCTGGCCGACTTCAGGCCGGCGCGGCGTTACTCGCCTCGGCTTCTTGAAGGTGTTGTTCAATGTCTGCGTTGTTCGGTGCCAACTGGCGCGCCCGCGTCAGTACGGTAACGGCTTGCTGATGTTCCCCGTTCAGGTGCAGTAACCAGCCGTAGGTATCCAGAATGCCGGGGTTTTCCGGGGCAAGGTCGGCGGCCCGGGCCGCCAGGTCCAGCGCTTCGGCCGGGCTGTCTTCGCGCAGCAGCCAGGCCAGGTTGTTCAAGGCAGCAACGTGGCTTGAATCCCGCCGAACGGTTTCGCGGTAGGCGCTGATGGCCTCGGCGTTGGCCTGCTGATTCAAGTAATAGTTTCCTTTCATGAACCAGGGTGCGGCTGCATCGGGGTCGACCTGGTGCCATTGCTCAAGTGCAACGACCAGTCGTTCCGGTTCCAGATCACTGATCAGCGCCGTGTAGGTGGCAGCCAGCTCGCGGCTGGGTGAACGGGACCAATAGGGGCGTACAAAGTCGAGTGCACCGGAACGATTATTGTTGGCGGCCATCAGCCGGGCTTTCTGCGCGACTATATCGAGATTATCTGGCCGGCTTGCCAGCAAGGTGTCGAGTCGGGCCTGGGCGTCTTCGCTGTTGCCCTGGTTGTTGTCGATCTGGGCGGCCAGAAATTGCGCCTGCAAGTCGTTCGGCTGGCGCTGTTCTGCCTGTTCGATCCAGCGGCTGGCATCGGTCCAGTTGCCCTGGCTGGCGGCTTGTTGCGCCCGGGCCCGGAAGTACTGGCCGGTCATGGCGCGGGCTCGCGGTTGTTCTGAATCCTGATACTGGCTGGCCAGTTCACCTGCCCGGTCCCATTCGGCCAGCGTCAGCAACCGGTTCATGGCGACCGAGTTCAATTCCAGCGCAACGTCTTGTGGACTGGCGGCGGCTTGCTCCCGTAACCAGGCAAGGGTATCGGTGGCTGAGGTGGCATCGGTACGCCATTGCAGCGCGGCTTCCAGCAAGTCGGGCCGTTCCGGAATGGCCTGATAACCGCGCATCAGTAAGTCGGTTGCGGCCAGCGTTTGGCCTTGCTGGCGCATCAGTTGTGCGGTGGCCGGGTAGGCTTCGGTGAACTCGGGGTGGTCTTCCAGCAGTGAGGTCATTTGCACCAGGGCCCGGTTGGCGTTGCCTGCGCGATAGTCGAGCATGCTGCTGATCCAGTAAGGGTTCGGCTCTTCCGGAAATGCTTCGGTGAGCTCATTGGCAATGCGCTGTGCTTCTTCCATTTCATCTTCAGCCACCAGGGTGGTCACGTAGAACTGAGTGGTCAGCCAGTCGGCGGGGTTAATGGAGTAGGCTTTGCGCAGGTGGCCCAGGGCTAGCTGGGGCTGATCGCGATCGGCGTAGTATTGCGCCAGCATCAGCATCAGTCGGGTGCGGTCTGGCTCCAGCTCCAGTGCTTTGCTTAATGTTTGAATGCCCAGTTGGCTGCGGCCGTCGCGTAACAACAAGGCGCCGTATAACGCCAGCAGGTCGGCATCGTCGGGGCGGGCCAGTAACGCGGTGTTGAGTACATCGAGCGCTTCCTGGCTGCGGCCGAGTTCAACTTGCGCCAGCGCTGCCGCTTGTACAAAGGTTGCTGGTGCGGTTTCAGGGTCGAGGTGTTCCGACAACAGTTGTTCGCCGTCGGTGACTTCACCGTCCTGCAGGGTCAGCAGGCCCAGCATCATGCCGGCGTTCCGGTTGGCCGGGAACTGGTTCAGAATGTCCTGAAAGGCGTTTTTGGCGCTTAGCACATCTCCCCGGCTGGCGGCGGTAATGGCCTCCCGGTATTGCTGCTGGGCGGAATAAGCTTCGGGGTTCGCCTCGCGCACGATGTTGTTGTAAGCCGTTGCTTCAACCGGGCGTCCCAGTTCTGTCAGCACCGACGACAGCAGCTCCAGCACCTGTATCCGCTCCTGAAGCATCATGTCGGTTGAGGGCAGGTCGATCAGCGCCTGAGTGAGGTGCGCTTCAGCCTGAGTCAGCTGGTTGTTCTGGTAATCCACCCGGGCCGCCAGGTAATTAACCTCGGGCAAACTCTTCTGGGCTTCAGGCAACTGGTCGATCAGGGCATTGGCCTGCTGGTAGCGGCCGGTATCGGTGAGGGTGGTGATCAGGTCGAGCGTTATGTCGGTATTATCCGGGTAGTCTGCATGCAATTGGGTCAGGCGTTGTACGGCCGTTTGGGTGCGGCCATTCTGGAATTCGACAAGCGCCAGTAACCGGCCCTGGGTTGCCGGGTTCTCATCGGGTGCTTCCACGCTGGCCAGCACGGTTTCTGCTGAAACAAACTTGCCCTGTTTCAAATACGCCTGTGCCAGTAACTGCCGGGATTCATCGGTGTGTCGGTCGCTGACCGATTCCAGCAGCGTCTGGGCGCTGCTGGGGCTGCCAATGGTCAACAGTAAGCGGGCATAGCGATGGGTCTGTTCCAAGTCGCCCGGGTTGGCCTGAATAGCGTTGCGCTGCTCAATCATCGCCGCGCGGTATTGGCCCTGTTCTTCATAGGATTGGCTGCGCTGCACATGGGTGCTGCTGGCTTCGTTGCCAGTAGTGTCGTTGCAACCGGCTAGTAGCAAGGTAACGGTGAAACCGGCAAGCCACCAAAGGGGGCGCTGCATTGCCGTGTTGATCGGCTGGGAAATCCTGTTCATGGGGTTGCTGTCCTTGTTTTTGTGGCAGTTGGATGCGCTGTTGCAAAACGATGTCACGGTACTCACAGCGAATCTTCCTCGGTTTTCTTGTCGGTACTCAGAGAATATTTTCGAATCAGGTCATAGAGGGTCGGGCGGGTAATGCCCAGCATTTTAGCAGCCATGGAGACATTGTATTCGCTCAGTGCCAAGGCCTGTTCAATGGCTTCCACTTCGGCCGACTGGCGAATCTTACGCAGGTTCAGGTTCAACAGCCCGTCACCCTCGCTTTTCAGATCGAGGTCTTCGGCGTTCAAAATGTGGTTGTCGGCCAGCACGACCGCACGTTTGACTTTGTTTTCAACTTCGCGAATGTTGCCGGGCCATTCGTAGGCGTCAATGCCGGCCAGGGCATCGTCGGAAAAGCGCAGGCTGCGCTGCTTCATTGATCGACCGTATTTTTGCAGGAAGAAATTGGCCAGCAAGCGCGCGTCGGTTCCGCGGCTGCGCAAGGGCGGAATCTCTACAACGATTTCGCAAATCCGGTAATACAGGTCTTCGCGGAACTGGCCATTGGTTACCATGGTTTTCAGGTCTTTGTTGGTTGCGCAGATCACCCGGGCATCGATATTAATGGCCTTGCGTCCGCCGACCCGTTCAATCACCCGCTCTTGCAGGAAGCGCAACAGCTTGGCTTGCAGTGGCAGTGGCATATCGCCAATTTCATCAAGAAACAGGGTGCCACTGTTGGCTTGTTCAATGCGGCCCTCGGTGGTTTTTCCCGCCCCGGTAAAGGCGCCTTTTTCATAACCAAACAGTTCGCTTTCGATCAGGTTTTCCGGCACCGCGGCGCAATTGATAGCAACAAAAGGGCGCTCTTTCCGGTCGCTCATGGTGTGAATGGCCCGGGCCAGCACTTCTTTGCCGGTGCCACTTTCACCCAGCAGAGTGGAAGTAACCGGAGACTGGGCAATTTTCTCAGCCATGCGACAAACACGCTTCATGGTTGCATCGGCCGTTACCAGGCCGGCTATGGGTTCGAAAAAGGCTTGCTGGGTACGGTTTTCGTGTTCCAGTCGGGCAATGCGGAAGGCCTGGTCTACTACCAGGCTCAGGCGTTCAGGGTCGACTGGTTTCAAATAGAAGTCGAAGGCTCCGGCGGCAATGGAATCGAGCGCGTTCTTGTGATCGTTTTTTCCAGTCATCACAATGATTTTGCTGTCGGGTGCAATGGTGAGAATGTCGCGTATACAGGCAAAACCTTCACTGACGCCTTCGTCATCCGGCGGCAAACCCAGGTCCTGAATGATGATGCTGGGGTTGTACATGCGCACGGCATTCAGGGCTTCGGTTCTGTCTTTTGCGGTAATCAGCGTCGACTCGAAGTCATCGAAGTGCCATTTAAGCTGGCTTTGCAAGCCTTCATCGTCTTCTACAATCAGTATCGTTCGATCGAGCGCTTCCATGGGCTCTCCTCCTGGTTTACTGGCCATTGTCACTGAACACAATGGCAAATTCGGTACCCTGAAACGGCTCACTGTTAACGCGCACGTGGGCACCAATATGTTCAAGGTAGGTTTTGGTCAGGTAGGCACCAATGCCTACTCCGGTGTCGGTTTTGGTGGTGCTGAAGGGTTTGAACAGGTGGTCCTGAATAAACTCCAGCGGCATGCCGGTGCCAGTGTCTTTAATACTGAGCATGGGGGCACCGGTCGGCGATAACCCGACCGACAGTGTAATGCGGCCATCGGGCAGGGTGGCATCCTGGGCGTTGCGAATCAGGTTTTTGATCGCCAGCATGAATTTCTGCCGGTCGGCATCGATGGAAAAGTCTTCTTCAGTCAGCAGCTCGGGTTTCGGATCGCGGTCGCTGCATTCGCTGACCAGCTCGCGCAATAATTCCTGAACCTGCAACTGGCGCCGGTCTTCTTTTCCGGTTGGGTTGAACTTCGACATCAACCCTTGCATGCGGCGCACTGAACTGGCCACGGTCTTGATCATGTCGTCAATGAAGGCCGGGTTGGCTTTGTGGCGTTCGGCGTTGCGGTGCAGCAAGTCGAGCTGGGCCACCACGTTGTTCACATCGTGCATGATGAACGCCGACAGCCGGTGGTAGGTTTCCATCTGCTGGCCTTCACTGATGAGTTTTTCCTGCTCGTGCAACCGGATGTGGCTGGCGATCTGGGTGCAGACGTTGGTCAGCAAATCCAGGTCTTCAAAGGTGATGTTGGGGGCGGCGATGGGTTGCTCCAGAACCACAAAGCCGGTCATCTTCATCTGGTTAAGCAGCGGTGCCATGATCCAGATACGTGAATCTTCCTGCACCCAGTCTGGCAGAGTGTCGTTGTACATGGCCAGGCTGGGGTTGTCGGTATGGGGTACGAAGATCCAGGCGTGTTTGACCATGGTGCGCACGAAGGGCTCGCCCAGAGAAAGCTCCCGCGGCAGTGATTCCCGCCTCATGGTCGAAGCTTTGAAAGACAGCGACGGGCCTGTGTTGATCCACAAGGCACCGGCGTTCGACTTTACCGCGGTGCAGATCACCGACAACAGTTGCTGGTGGTAATGGCGGTGCGAAGGGTCGAGTTCCGATAGCCGGCGGATGAGGGTTAGCCATTCTTGCCGGTAATCGTACTTCTGGTTAAAAAAGTGCTTGCTGGCCATGACTTCGAAGCGTTGTCTCAGCTCTTTGGAAATGAACAGCGCCGCGGCCAGCAAGAGTACTATCAGGGTGAAGAGGGTGTAGATATAACCGCTCCAGAACCCACCCAGTATTTTTACGTAAGACCCGCCAATGGCTGCCAGTGCCATAAACCCCAGCGTAAACACAACAGAGGCGGAATAGAAAAACACCGGGCGAGAGAGCTGCAACTGCGGCCGGTGGTTCTGGTAGTCACGAAACAGCAGCGTGCCGATCAGCAACACCACGGCCAGTAACCAGGCTGCAGCGGTGCGCGTTTGCCAGGCCAGGGTGGAGATGCTGCCGGAGAACAATTGCTGGCCATACACCAGCACATCGGCGGCCAGGGAGAGGGAGAGACAGACGGCAAGCAGTTTGATCAGCCGGTGCGGCCGAACGTTGCGCACCGTTTGTTCGGTCATGACCAGGATCGAAATGGCCATGGCGATATAGAGCGAAGCGGTCAGCCAGGTGGCCCCGCTGAACTGCCAGATCACCAGTAGCGCCGTTAACACCAGCGCAATAAATACCAGAGCAAGCCCGAGTGTGGCGCGGGGCCATTGGGACCATTGTGCATGCCGTTGCAGTAGCCAGCTCATGGCAGCAAACCAGCCCGCAAAACGCAGCACTTCAGCAGACAATAACCAGGAGGTGACGTTGGTGGAGAGCGAATAACTGCCCAGCATGGCGAGCAGCCAGACCAGTTGTGCCGCGACGCCGAGCGTGAGCGACCATTGCCAGCGCTGGGTGCGAGACCGATAGGCCATAGCCATGAGCAAGCAGGCCGTCATGAGAGTAGCCGTGCTGATGACCGTATAGGTGACCGAGAGGTAGTTCATAGTCCGTTATTGCATTCCCTGAGCGGTTCTTGGCAGAACACTGTTCATCCTTGAATAAGGCTACAGTATAGCGCTAAGTCGGGTCAGGGTCAGGCGGGTAGACGAAAAACTTTACAATTTGGTTCGGCTATGCAAAGGGGGAGGCGCAGGTTGGGGTGGGCAAGGTGAGCACTGACGCTTCTCAGCGTGCCCGAACCCAGTTGCTGTAGATGCCTTCATGGTCGAATGCAGCGACTTCAATAATGGCTGATTCTGGGTTTCTGATGTCTTTCAGCAAATACTGGTCGGTGCCATTGTCGCGAATCAGCACGACGGTAAACCGGTTGTCGTTGGACTGGCGGTACCGAATCTCATAGCCACCGAGCTCTTCTGGCGGAAGCGGGTCACCATTGGTGCGTTCTTGCGGGGTTTCCCAATACAGCATGACATCGCCCTGGCTGAAACCCTGGGGCGACATACAGCCGGCAAGCGACAACACCAACGCGAACAGGCCCAGGTGGAATACACCGGGCCGTCGGCTCAGTACAACATGTTTCACTGGGTCGATTACTGCCATTACTGCTTCCGGAGGAGGGCTGACGCGCCACACGGCATGCGTCAGCTCTGAACAGGATTAATACCTGGATCCGTTTAAGCGCCGGTCTAGTTCAGACCAAACCGCCAAACACCCTTATTGGTGGCGTAGGCGACGACGCGCTGCTCCGACACCGATCAGGCCAAGGCTCAACAATGCCAGCGTGGCAGGCTCCGGTACCGGAAGCGAGCCGACGGTGATGGTATCGATACCCCAGCCATCGTTCTTGTTGGTTCCGTTGTCGAACAGCAATGAGGCGCTGCTGATCGCGACATCGGCCATCAACGTTACGTACATCAGATTGCCATTACTGAGTGAGCTGTTCAACTGCGTTGTGTGCTCGGTACCGTCATCGAACACCAGTTTGAGCGACGCACCCTGGTCGTTGACGTCTGACAGGTAGAAACCGAGGCTGTCAAAAAAGCCGACACCCGAGATATCCCAGCTGACAATATCGGCATCGTTGCTGTCGAGCCAGTTGGTCGCGTGCGATGGAGAACGTCCGAATTCACCGGTGCTGCTGTTTTCGATCATCAGTAAGTCGGGGCGCACATCGCTGCTGTTGGCGGCGCCGTCCGATTTCACCATGGTGAAGGTACCAACCGCCGTGCTGAACTGTTCAGACGCCATCACCCAGCTGCTTTGCTGATTACCGGTTTGCACAGCACCGAGTGACGTAGCCCCCGTGGCGGATACCGTGCCCAGGTTATCAAAGGTTTCCTGCTGGTAACTGGCGAGGCTGCTGAGGTAGTCGGCTTCGGCCTGGGTTGCCTGTACTGAGCCGTAGCTGACATTGGAGTAAATGATGGCAGCCTGCGCGCTGGAAGCCGCAACCAGAGAGGATATGACAACCGTAAGTGAGATAGTTGATTTACGCATATTCAATCCCTGAGAAAAGACCGACTGAAGACAATTCAGTGCTCTTACAGCGTGGCAAATACACCGCAACGCCCGGTCATGGTCGCGTTTCAGCGACGTGATGACAGACTCATAGCGATTATCGTGCCAGGCTTTAAAGACGGTCTTTAATGGGTAGGGAGGAAAGGTCGTTCGCTACTCGTTGCCGATACCACAACTGACTGGCTGCTTGTCGCCAGGCTTTATTGTATGGGGACAATCCCATTTTACAGCGGGCACAGACCCGGCATTGTAAATACCTCTGCCACTGCGCCGGCTACGAAAAAACTGCATCGGGTAAACAGCGGAATGTTAAGAATATCGACGCACCAGGTTTAGGTTGTGCAGGTTCTGCGCTGGCTAGGATAGAGCGGACTCAGAGCTGAAAAGAGAGGGTGGGGCTGGGTCGGTCTTGGTTGGTGCAGGTGACCAGATCCCTGGTCCTGTAATCAATTAATGCCTTTTAAATCGGGTCATGCCCCGAAAGCAGAATCGGTTAGCTGCCCTGGGCAACGACGAACTCGCTGTAAATGCCGTTGGCATCAAAAACGGCCACTTCGAATACCAGGTCATTCACGTTGGTCAGCGAATCGAAGGAGTATTGTTCGACCGCCGGGTTGTCGATCACGATATTGGTGTAGTCGCCTGAGTTCATGGCGCGGTAGCGAATTTCGTAACCACCGATGTCGGTGAAATCCATCGGCTCGCCGTTGAGGCGCTCTATCGGAGCGGACCAGTACAATGTCAATGCGCGGGCGGCAGAATCGTCACCGTTATTGTTACTGTCACCGGAACTGGCATTGCCGCTGTTTGAATTTCCATTGTTGGCAGTGGTATCGGGGGAGCCAAAGTCGGCGGGTTCAATCTGGCAACCATACAGCGCCAGCAAAGTGGTGCAGATAATCAGTAGTCGTGCCGTCATGTAGGAGAAACCTCTGGATGAGTGCGGTGAGTAAGTTGAAGTGAGTGCACTATACGGAGACTTGATGGCCCCGCCTGTGACGGAGTTCATAAGCTGCAAAACGCTGACAAAAATGCCGACATCGGTAACAAAAATGGCGCGTTTTCGAGGTTTTTCCGTGATTAATTTGACGTGATCGATGATGTTTTCGGAACCAGTTCACGTTATTCGGGGAACTAATACCGCTTGCCGGAAAACTGACGGCGTCGCATTGCTTTGAAACCGCTTTTGGCCGTGACTTAGGGCACCTGTTGTGGTGTTTTTTATGGCGCAGGCCGGGAGTAAGGGCTGAACGGTCGACACCCTGGTTTCGGGTTGGTTTCGCCTGTCAGGAAAATTCTGACAATTGCTCACTTGCGACCTGAAGACTTGACGCTAGAATGCAGCGAATCGTTAATGATTGGGTAACAGGAGAAAGAAATGGATGTCAGCGTAATTATTTTAGCGGCGGGTCAGGGCTCAAGGATGAAATCCCGCCTGCCCAAGGTGCTGCACCGGGTTGCCGGCGTGCCCATGGCCCGCCACGTTTATCAGACTGCATGTCAATTCAGCAGTGACATTCACCTGGTGGTAGGCCATGG
Source organism: Saccharospirillum sp. (assembly GCA_018402545.1). Lineage (GTDB taxonomy): Bacteria > Pseudomonadota > Gammaproteobacteria > Pseudomonadales > Natronospirillaceae > Saccharospirillum. The sequence goes on from JAGYIL010000004.1 coordinate 75,747, forward strand.
CGCCGACCAGGTTCGGCAAGAGTTCAGTGACACCGCTGCCCGGTTCTGGCTGCAGGCAGAACAACTGGGTACAGGCCATGCGGTCGCCCAGGCAATGCCGGGTGTGCCGGAGACCGGTGCCGTGCTGGTGTTGTATGGCGATGTACCGCTGACCCGCGCCGAGACACTCAAAACCCTAATTGAGCAAGTAACCGAACAGACCATGGGGCTGCTGACCGTGGAACTGGAAGACCCGGCAGGCTACGGCCGCATTGTGCGCGATGCGAATGGCCAAGTGGCTTCCATCGTTGAACACAAAGACGCCTCTGCCGAGCAACTGGCCATTACCGAAGTCAACAGCGGCATTATGGCGTTGCCCGCCTGGATGCTTCACGCCTGGTTGCCCCGGCTGCAGAACAACAATGCCCAGGGCGAATACTACCTGACCGATCTGATCAGCATGGCGGTGAGCGAGGGGGTAGCGGTTCAGGCGGTACAGCCGCTGGACGTCGAAGAAACGCTCGGGGTGAATAACCGGCAGCAACTGGCAGTGCTGGAGCGCTGGTTCCAGCAGTGGGCGGCCAATGCCCTGATGGCTGAAGGCGCAACCCTGATGGACCCGGCCCGGGTAGACATTCGCGGCACAGTACGGGTCGGCCAGGATTGCCTGATCGACGTCAACGTGGTGTTTGAAGGCGAGGTCGAACTGGGTGCCGGTGTGCGCATCGGGCCGAATTGCGTGATTCGCAATGCCCGGCTGGGCGACGACGTTGTGGTTGAGGCCAATACCCTGATCGATGGTGCCCAACTGGGCGCTGGCGCCACGGTTGGCCCCTTTGCCCGGCTTCGCCCGGGCACCGAGCTGGATGAGGGCGCCAAGATTGGTAACTTTGTTGAAACCAAGAAAGCGCGCCTCGGTGCCGGTAGCAAGGTGAACCACCTCAGTTACATTGGCGATGCGGTGATAGGCGAAGGGGCCAACATTGGCGCTGGCACCATTACCTGCAATTACGACGGCGTGAACAAGTTCGTAACCGACATTGGCGCCGGTGCCTTTGTTGGCTCCAACAGCACGCTGGTTGCGCCGGTTACCATTGAAGCCGGTGCCTTTGTCGGTGCCGGGTCGGTACTGACCAAAACCGCACCGGCCGACCAGCTGACGGTTGGCCGTGCCCGCCAGGTGACGGTAAAAGGCTGGACGCGTCCGGCCAAGCAGTAACTACAACGCCCGTCGGGCTGATACGAAGTAAGAGACTGACTAAATTTGAATTCAGCCCGGGCGGCTTAAGCACTGGCCGGGCACTCACAACCGATTCATGACGGCCCAACCGATAAAGGGCGGCGAATCACAAGGAGCAAAACTATGTGTGGCATTGTAGGCGCAGTAGCACAACGGGACGTGGCAGAAATTCTGGTCGAAGGCTTGCGTCGTCTCGAATACCGGGGCTATGACTCGGCTGGCGTGGCGATCATTAATGACGAACAGATGCACCGGGTGCGTCGTGTCGGTAAGGTCAGTGAACTGGCTGCGGCACTGGACGAGTCGCCGCTTTCCGGTGGTACCGGCATCGCCCACACCCGCTGGGCTACGCACGGCCAGCCGAACGAGCGCAACGCTCATCCGCATGTGTCGGGCGACAACGTGGCCGTGGTGCACAACGGCATTATTGAAAACCACGCCCGCTTGCGCCGCGAACTGGAGCAGGACGGGTTTACGTTTGCCTCGGAAACCGATACCGAAGTCATCGCCCACCTGATCGAGAAAGAACTGCGCACGGCCGACTCTCTGTTACAGGCCGTGCAGCGCGCGCGCAAACAACTGGTCGGTGCCTATGGCACGGTGGTGATGGACCGGCGTGACCCGTCCCGGCTGATCGTCGCGCGTTCCGGCTCGCCACTGGTGATTGGCCTGGGTATTGGTGAGAACTTCATTGCGTCTGACCAACTGGCCTTGCTGCCGGTTACGCAGCAGTTTATTTTCCTGGAAGAGGGCGACGTTGCCGAAATTACCCGGCGCAGCGTGCACATTGTGGATGCAGACGACCAGGTGGTCGAACGCGCCAGCCAGACCAGCGATATTAAGCACGATGCCGGCGACAAGGGTCCGTTCAAGCATTTCATGCTGAAAGAAATTCATGAACAACCCGACGCCATCAACAACACCCTGGAAGGCCGCATTACCGATACCGATGTGGTTACCGAAGCTTTCGGCGCGGGGTCCAACGACATTCTCGCCGGTGTTGAAAACGTTCAGATCGTCGCCTGTGGTACGTCCTATCACGCTGGCCTGGTGGCGCGTTACTGGTTTGAAGAAGTCGCCGGTGTGCCGTGCCAGGTAGAGATCGCCTCCGAGTTTCGTTATCGCAAATCGGTTGTCGCAAAGAATGCTTTGTTTGTCACTATTTCCCAGTCGGGCGAAACCGCCGACACCCTGGCCGCGTTGAGGTTGGCAAAAGACCTGGGTTACACCTCTACCCTGGCCATTTGCAACGTGCCCGGTTCATCGCTGGTGCGCGAGTCGGACCTGGCGTACATGATGCGGGCCGGTGCTGAAATTGGCGTCGCCTCCACCAAAGCCTTTACCGTCCAATTGATTGGCCTGATGTTGCTGGTGCTGAGTGTTGCCAAGCACCGGGGCGTCGACCAGGCCGTGATTGGCCGGATCGTTAAGGGCTTGCGCGGCTTGCCTGCCCAAATGAAGCAGGCGCTGACCCTGGCAGAGACTATTGAAAACCTCGCCGAAGACTTTGCCGACAAACACCACGCGCTGTTTCTGGGCCGTAGCACCCAGTACCCGATTGCGATGGAAGGTGCGCTGAAGTTGAAAGAGATCAGCTACATACACGCCGAAGCCTATGCCGCCGGCGAGTTGAAGCATGGCCCGCTGGCGCTGATTGACAGCGACATGCCGGTGATCGTGGTGGCGCCGAATAACGATTTGCTGGAAAAACTGCACAGCAATATGGAAGAGGTACGCGCCCGGGGCGGTCAGCTCTACGTGTTTGCTGACAAAGGCGCGCATTTTACCGCGGGCGAAGGGCTTAAACTGATCGAACTGGAACCGATCGACGACATACTGGCGCCGGTTCTGTATACCGTGCCGCTGCAGCTGTTGAGCTATTACGTTGCCATCATCAAGGGTACCGATGTTGACCAGCCCCGTAACCTCGCCAAGTCAGTCACTGTCGAGTAAGGTAATCAGCCATCGCCCCTTTTTGGGGGTGATGGCTAGTCAGTTGTGTAAATAGATGGTATAAACCGGGGTTAGAAAAAGGGAATCTGGGCGGAGTGGTTGGAACCATCGCTGCCACCGCCCCGGTAGACTGTTTGAATCAAAAAGGAATTTGATAATGCTTCCTGCTGTATTTTTTTCACGGTTAATTTTTCTTGCCCAGCGCGCAACCACCAAAACTTCCTCTGTTTTATTCGCCACCTTTAGCCTGGTTCTGCTCGCTACCGGCTGTGCAGACGGCTCCGGCTCCGATTCTGGCGGCAGCGTCAACAACCAGTCCCAATCGCCCGGCACAGCGCTGCGTACCTCCTCCTTTGAGTCTTCAACACAGTGCCCGAACGGTGGTGTGCTGCTGGAGCTCGGTTTCGACAAAAACCAAAACGACATCCTGGATGATGACGAAGTGCAGACCACTCAGGAAGTTTGCCATGGCACAAATGGTACCGATGGATCCAATGGCACAGACGGTGCGGATGGTGAAGATGGCACCGACGGCGTGGATGGAACTGATGGCGTAAATGGTACGCCCGGGCTGGTAAACCTGGTCGAACTGAATGTTGAATTACCTGGCCCGAATTGTCCCTATGGCGGAACCCGTATTGACAGTGGCCTGGATGCTGACGGTAACGGCAGCCTGTCAGAAACTGAAATTGGCAGCCAGACCCAATATGTATGCGAGCAACAAAGCTGCTTGTGGACAGACAACGACGATGGCACCACCACCATCAGTTGTGATGGTGAAGATGACCGTGTGGTATTGAACCCGGATGCACTCGGCTTTACATCTCGTACCAGCTGTGGCGTGTCTATTGATCACCCAGAGGTTGTTGATGCTACGATCCCGCTGATTTATACCATTGATGCGATTGGTAACGATCTTAAGTTTGTTACCTTGTCAGTACTGGATGGTGATGTACAGATCAGCAATTCCCGGTTGTTAACATCAACTGCGAACAACCCGCTGGAATTCGAGCGCAGCGCAATATCGGTGTATTTCGATACTTACCAAGAGGCGACCGGAGGGCGTTACCAGGCACTGTTGAACGAAGAATTGAACGAGATGGCACTGGTCTATTTCGATGAAGACGAATTGCCCGGCGATGGGTATGTTGGTTCTCTGTTTCAGGCATTTGCAGATGAAGACGGGCCCGGTGTATGCAACCGGGTGCTATCGGTAGCAGATTAAACGTTGAAATTTTGCTCCAGTTAGCAAGGAAAAACACAATACCGGGTGACTGGTATTAACCATTACCGTCACCCAGGGATGTGTATGAACAACCTAGCCCGTAGCTTGCATATTGATGTCGCAAAAGGCATTTCCATCATTCTGGTGGCCTTGTCGCACAGCAACTTTATTTACTTTGCCCCCAAATTTTCGACTGCCATGGCCTTGTTCCGGATGCCGCTGTTCTTTTTCCTGTCGGGCATTTTCTTCACCACGGCAGTGAGCTTCAGGCCGTTTTTGATGAAGAAAGCGGATACGCTGCTAAAGCCTTATGCCATTACCATGCTGCTGGTGTTGCTTGTGCTCTTCATGGCAGACTCGGGTGCCATGCTGTACAAAATAAAGGTAATTCTTTATGGCAATGGCCAGATAACCAAGTGGGAGCCCTTGTGGTTTCTGACACACCTGTTTGCGTTACATGTCTTGCTGTATCTGATCTTCCGGTTCACCCGCATCAGCGCCTGGCCCTTCTTCCTGAAAGTCGTGTTTGTGGTAGCTTTGCTGTCGGCAGGCAGCCTGCTGATTGATGTGTTCTGGAACAAGTCGATCTCGATTCTGGGTCGAGCGGTTGAGTTTCCCGGCCTGCCTTTTAGCCTCGATCTGGTGCTGATCAGCAGTGCTTTCTTCTCGATGGGGTTCTTTTTGAAAGACCGGGTCGTTGAGTTCAAGCCCGTGTCACCGGCGCTGGTGTTTGCACTGCTTGTGCTGGTTGGTGTTGCGTACTTTACCCAGGCAGAGCTGGTGTTGTTCAAACGAATTCTGAATGAGCCGGTGTTTGCCTTACTTGGTGCATTCAGCGGTATTTACATCGTCTTGTGTGTGTCCTGGGTGTTATTAAAAACCGACAGGGTTAGCCGGGTGCTGATTCTGTATGGCCAGAAGAGCCTGTTTATTCTGATCTTTCATATGTTCATTGGGCGAAGCCTGTTCGAGGCCATGATGCGCTATTGGGGTGACCAATATGAGCTGTATTATGCGCTGCTGTCATTCGTGGTGAGTATTGTTGTGCCAATCTACATCGCCAGGCTGGTGGCACTCAATAAAGTGCTGACTTTTCTGTACCTGCCATTTACCCGTATTAAACCCCCGGTTTTAGTATTGGGAAAAGAGGGGGCCTGAACAGCCCCTAGCCAGTTGAGCCAACCGGGGTTGGTTGGCTCAATAACGGCCTTTCAAGAGAGCGACTTCACACGGCGGCGACTGAACATCAAGCCTGCAAGGCCAAGTCCGACCAGAGCAATTGAGCCAGGCTCAGGGACGCTTACCGCAAATTGGGTGACATGACTGATCACCCAGCCATCCAGTTTTCCATTGCCGTTTTTATCGACCAGAGGCTCCAGGTCAGCCAGTTGGAAGACGCCCCAGTCGAGGCTAGCCGTATTGGACATCAATGCCCACGATTTGGCATTTTTGATGAGGTAGTAGGCTGGCTCCTGGCTTAGAGAGAAGGCAAAAACGTTATCGCCATCGGTACTGAACAGGCCGACATCCTCGTCTTTCACCGAATACTGAAGCTCGGGCGAGCTGTTCAGAATCGAGTTCACCCAGGACGTCTCTGTCGTAGGGTTGGAATTGTCGAGTGAATCGGTAATGGCAAGAACCGAGTCTGTTTCGCCAACGTCAGTGCCATTGAAGCTACCGGCATCAGTGATGACGTAAGCCTGAGTGGTGCCAGCGAGTGCGCCTAACAACAAACATGTTGCCAGGGGTTTAAATAAGGGTTTAGCGGAGCTTAGAGGGCTCACGTACTGCTTGGAAGACATCATATACCACCATCCTATGGGAGTTATGTCGGGCAATATGATGCTGAGCAAAGGCTATGCCATTGAGATGTAAGTCTTGCTGGGTGTGACTTGTGTCACAAATGAAAGATCAGATTGTAAAATGAACCGACACAATCATTGTTCTTGCCGGTGCGACAGCTGTGCAATCAGGCCCTCGGGTATCGAGGGCCGACCGCGCTGATTCAACGCTGTTGCGATTATTTTTGCATCCAGGCAGAGGGCATTGTCCGACTGCCGGATCACGCTTTGTTCAAATACAAACCGGATTCTGTCCATCATGCTGAAATTCAGGCCGATGTAGAACTCATCCTGGCTGGTGAGCGAGCGCTTGTAGTTCAGTTCGGCCCGCACGACCACCAGGTTGATGCCCTCGCGGGCCAGGGCGGCGAAGTCGACACCCCGGTCCAGCAGGAATTCGTGCCGGCAATGCTCCAGGTAGTTCTGGTAGACCGCATTGTTGACGATGCCCTGCAGGTCGCATTCATAATCGCGGACTTTGAAGTCGAGTCTGTACTGATAGCTCATTGGTTCGATTCAAACCCTTCCAGAACATTAACGGCGTTAATGCCGATGGCGTCGACATCGTACCCGCCTTCCATAGTGAACAGGGTCGGCAGGTTCAGGCTGGCGATGCGCTGGCCCATGGTCAGGTAGTCGGCCGAGGTCAGTTTAAAGAAGGAGATCGGGTCTCCTTCGAAGGTATCTACCCCCAGCGCCACGATGATGGCATCCGGCGCGTACCGTTCGATTTCCCGACACGCCTTTTCCAGCCCTTCCTGCCAGACGCTAAATGGGGTGTTGGGTGGATAGGCAATGTTCAGGTTATACCCCTCGCCTTCGCCCTCACCGGTTTCGTCTTCAAAACCGAGGAAATGCGGGAAGGCAAAGTCCGGGTCGCCGTGCAGGCTGATGGTGAGCACATCGTTGCGGTTGTAGAAGATGCTTTGAGTGCCATTGCCGTGATGGAAATCGACATCGAGAATCGCCACGCGTTGCGCGCCCTGGTCCAGAAACGCCTGGGCAGAGATGGCGGCGTTGTTGAAAAAGCAGTAGCCGCCGTACATGTCGGAAGCCGCATGATGGCCGGGCGGGCGACACAGGGCGAATGCCGCCCGGTCGCCGCTGGCGACGCGCTTCTGTGCCGTTAGCGCTACCTGGGCGGAGGCATAGGCGGCATCCCAGGTGCCTTCAGTAATGGAAGACTCGGCTGAAAAGCTGAAGTAACCGAGGCGGCCATCAATGTCTTTGGGTTCGCGGTGTCTCATGCCCCGCCCGGCCCAGATGGCGGGTATGGCTTCGCCGGGCTTGCCAGCGGCGGTCCATTCGTCCCAGCACTGTTTGAGAAAGTCGACATAGTCGGCGCCGTGAATACGCAGTATCGGATCGAGACCGAATTCTTCGGGTTCGATGACATCGCCCAGCTTCTGATGAATCACCCGCGCGAGAATGGTCTCAGCCCGGGAGGGTTTTTCGTAGGGGTCGACCAGAATGCCGCCATCGAGTTCAGACTTGACCGTACGGCGGTGATGCAGGGGCGAGAAAACGGTTTTCATGGCGGTTGAGATCCGTGAATTTGGGAAAGCGCACTTTCTCACAGCAGAGCGGATCTCTCAATGCTTTGGCGTGGCATGGGGCCTGGAAGTCGGGCATAAAAAAACCCACCAAAAGGTGGGTTTCCAAATGCGCTGATGGTTACATCAGGCAGTGGTGTCTCTGCGACGACGGGCAGCAAACAAGCCCAGCAGGCCAGCACCGACGAGGGCGATGGTACCTGGCTCAGGCACTTCGGTGATGACCGACAGTACTGAGTTGCCGACGTAGAAATCACCCAGCAAGGACGTTACGGTCACGTCCAGCATGCCATCGGCGTTCAGTGAAGCCAGGGCTTGCAGTTCCAGTTCGCTGTTGAAGTCGTTGGCGAGGAACGTAACACCGCCAGTATCGAAGTCGAAATCTTCAACGGTAACCAGAGTCCACTCAAAGCTTTCCCACCACTTGTCGTTATCGTCACGGATATCGATGCTCAGGGTGCCGCTTACTGCAGTGCCCAGGGTGAACGCATCGTCGTTCAGATCGTGTGTGTAGGAGAACGACTGCCAGGTAGACAGATACTGGTTCTGTTCGACGGTATCAACGATCAGGCCAGCGTGAGCAACAGAGACACTCGCTACCAGGCCGATAAGAGTCAAACCTATATTTTTTAACATGAAAGAACCCCTTCCTTTGAGAGATGTAACGTTTCCATTTTCATGGCTGGCGTAACAGGTGCAAAGCTCGGGCCAACCTCTTTAGGGCCCGGCATTCCGGTGTTTGGTGGCAAAGGAGTAGCCTGATATATTCAGCCCTGTAAAACTTGTCGACATTGAACAGGGCTGCCGGCAGCCTGGAATGAGCCCGGCGGGCCCAACTGAGCTGCAGGCGGTTTTTAACGGTTGGCCAGGGGGTGTCCTGGCATAAAAAACCCACCTTTCAGTGGGTTTCCGTTGCCATGACCTTTATCTCAGGCGTTGGCGTCTTTGCGCCTGCGCGCCACGAACAACCCGAAGGCACCTGCGCCCAGCAGCGCAATGGTACCCGGCTCGGGGACTTCAGAGATAACCGATAAAACAGACTTGCCCACGTAGAAGTCGCCCAGCAGCGACACCACGGTTACATCCAGCAAGCCATCGGTATTCAGTGAGGCCAGGGCTTTAAGCCCCAAATCGTTGCTAAAGTCATTGGCGTAGAAACTGAAGCCGTCGGTATCGAAATCGAAATCCTCGACAATCACCAGAGTCCACTCAAAACTTTCCCACCAGCCATCCTGGTCGTCACGAATGTCGATGCTTAAAGTACCGCTGACCGCAGAGCCCAGCGTAAAGCCATCGTCATTGATATCGTGAGTGTAGGAATACGACTGCCAGGTGGAGAGATACCGGTCATTTTCGATGGTATCGGTGATCAAACCGGCGTGGGCAACGGAAATGCTCGTCACCAGGCCCGCCAGTGTCAGACCTATCATTTTCAACATGTTTGCACCCTATCCTTTGAGAGAAACGTTTACTCCTTATTGCACCATTCACATGGCTTTATATTAGCGTGCACTAATCACACCATTGTCTTAAGCGGCCCGTGGGCTCCAGTGGCCGATGTCTGATCAGCCGTTTTGCCGTGAAAAGGGGTCGACACTGTAAAACTTGCCGACATTCAGGCGCGCAGTGCCTCAAGGTCTGCGTTGTTGCTCCTGGGGTGCTTAAGTCGGCTCCAGACTTTTTCATGAAAATAGAAAGCAACGGTGTTGATGGCCGGTTCCACCATGGCCACCAGGCTGCCGATCAGGATGTCGCCGGTCAGCGCCCAGGTCACCAGAAAGGCGACTGTGAAGTGCATGACGGCGAAGGTGACGGTTTTGACCAGATCGCGATTATGGGTCAGGGCTCTGGTTTTTTGCAGTGCTAGGTACATGAGTGCGCTTACCTGTGACATTCATTGATACTGCAAATGATAAGCGCTTTCATTAAAAGTTAAAGGGTATCGAAGTTATCTGGCTGATAGTTCTGCTATATCAACCGGCCTTCATCCGCCGGAAGGCCAGCCAGCGCCACAGGCGCTCGAGCGGCCCCTGGCCGATGCGGGTAATCCAGAAGTGGGCGACCCCAATCTGCAATACCGTGACCACAACGACGATCAGCAGGGTTTCCAGCCGGTTCAGGTTGCCCCACAGGCCGGGTGTAATTTGCGAGAAGAACAACACGGTGAGTGTCGACTGGCTGAGATACAGCGTAAAAGCCATGTTGCCGGTGTTTCTGAGCGCGGTGACCAGCCAGTGCCCTGATTTCGCCAGTGGCACCAGCAGCGAAGCATAACCGATCGCCATGGGTGGGCCCGCTATCATCATCAGGCTGATGGTCGCTTGTGCCGCGCTGGAGTCCAACCCCCAGAAATAACGCAACCCCAAAACCCCGGCCCCCCAAAGAAACCCGAGCGCCCACAACGGCAGCGCCCAGCGCCAGGCAGTCGGGTTGTTAAAAAAGCCGACACGGTACAGTGCAACACCGATCAGCATTAGCCCGGTGCTGAACCAGAAGGTAATGAACGGCATCAACATGAGCATGAAGGCGTTTTCAGTGATGTTGAATAGCGTTCGTTCGCCCAGTTCACTGTTTCTGGCGCGCAGCTCTGCGAGCGCTTCCTGGCTGTAAGGCAGATCGGGTACCTGCATCAGGTTCTCGCCGGTCATCAATGAGCCAAAGAGGGTATAGCCGAGGAGCAGCTGGCCGATCAGCAGAAACACAATGCCGGTGGTGACCAGGCGGCGCACGGAATCGCCCAGGTGGCGAATCACGAAGAAACCACAGAGTGCATACAACGCCAGCACATCGCCGAACCAGATAAAGAAACCGTGCAACAGGCCAATAACCAGCAACCAGCCCAGCCGGCGCTTGATCCAGGATTTGGGAGCTGTGCCGCGGTGTTCCATTCGGTCCCACTGCACCGCCAGGCCAACCCCGAACAGCAGGCTGAACAGGCTCATGAAGCGGGATTCGACGAACAGCGACTGGAACAGATACACCCAGTCATCGACCGGGCCACTCGTCTCGTGCCAGCGCGGTACCGAGTAGGCGATGTCTGGGGCGGTCATCGAGTAGATGTTCATGATGTAGATGCCGAGAATGGCAACACCGCGTATCAGGTCGAGGCTGTCGATCCGGTTCTGTGTGCTGGTCGGTTGCATGGCGGGTGGGCGGCCAGGTTGGGAAGTTGCCATGCAGTTTGCCAGAAAAACCAGAGGCGGGTTACCGCCGTCAGTCACAGAAAAGGGATTCAGGGGCGGGTGACTGGCGTCGCAGTAGTGGCGTCGGCCGGTGGTTTGGTTGAAAACAGCGTTGTTAAAGTAACCAAAAGCGCGACTGGGATAACCCAGGCCTCCGGCGTGCCCAGGGTATACAGCGTTAAACCGCTAAAGGCTAAAGCGGCTACAGGAATGGGCAGCAGTAACCAGAGGGCTTTGTTGCTGGCAACCATCAGCGCGTACCCCAGAGTGGCCAGTGCCGTTGCATCGGGCGCCAGGCCGACAAACTCTGCGCTGCCCAGCGGGCGGCCAAACATCAGGCTGGTAAAGGGATGAACAATAACGGCGTAAACCAGCATCGCAAAGCCCACCGACCCTCTTGCATCCCGCCTGGCCAGCGGCCGGTTCAGTTGTGGGTTAGTACCGACCAGCAAGATCAAACCCGCTTCCAGCAAGAAGAACGGTACCGCGTACCGTGCTGCCCAGTTCACCGGTGCGTAATAGATCCACAGGAATAAACAGGCATTGCTTATCCAGAATGCTGCGAGCAACACGGCCGTTGCGATTTGTACCGCCCGGTAGCGTGACCAGACGCCCACCAGCAGCAAACACCCCAGTGCAATTACAGCAGGCAGAAACGCACCGACCAGTGCATTGATCTGATCGAACAGGCGCCAGTAAACCCGTTCAGAGAACAGAATAAAATCACTCAGGCGGTAGCTGAACCAGGCGTCCATTACAGATCGCGCACGTAAGCGGCCATGCGCTCGCGCTGTTTGGCATCGGGCAGGGGCCCGGCGGCGCAGGCCATGTTTTCCCGCACGTGATCGACCCGGGTGGTTGCCGGTATGGTGCAGGTAATGGCCGGGTGGGAAATCACGTACTTCAACAAGAACTGGGCCCAGCTTGTAGCGTCGAATTCCTGGGCCCAGGCTGGCAGGGGTTTGCCCTCCAACTGGTGAATTAACTGCTTTTGCTGAAACGGCCGGTTGGCGATAACGGCAATGCCCTTGTCCATCGCCAGTGGCAAAATGCGGTCTTCACTGTCGCGATTGAGTATGTTGTAGGAGACCTGAATAAAATCGAGCGGCTGCCCATGCATGACGTTTTCAAACTCGGCATGACGGCGGCTTTCCGAGGTGGTAATGCCAATGTACCGTACCTCGCCCGCCGCTTTCATCTGTCGTAGCAAACGCAGGTGGGATTCCCAGTTCACCAGGTTGTGTACCTGCAATAAATCGAAACGCGGCACGCCCCAGCGTTGTTCTGAGGTTTCTATTTGGCTGGCGCCGTTGTTGGCGTTGGAGGTCCAGACCTTGTCGGCCGAAAAAACCGGTGTCGACTCGCCGAGTTTATTTAGCCCGAAACCCAGGGTGTTCTGAGACGAGCCGTACATGGGCGATGAATCGATCATGCGACCGCCCGCTTCAAAGAAAGCCGCCATGACGGCGGCGCTCTCGTTCAGCAGAGTGGTGTCGTTACCGACGTTAAAGGTGATCCAGGTGCCCAGGCCAACGATGGGCATGGCCTCGCCAGAGGAAGGAATGACGCGGGTTCTTACCGCGGGCACAGCATCTGCCCAACCACCGGGCGGCAGCATGGCTGCACCGGCCAGCGCCAGGCTTTGCTGTAGCAGGTGGCGGCGGGTGAGGGGGTGCTTAATGTCGGTCACAACCAACCCTTGAATGAAGTCTTTAGGGGAATAAGGGTAGCCGATATTAAGCCTGTGTCAGTTGGGTTCGAACTTCACGCATGGACCACTAGCCTTACCACAGGGGCAATTGTGCCGGTGCATCCTGGTTTGGCACCTGGCTGAGGCGGTAGCCCACGCCCAGCAAGCGTACCGGGGCGCTGCGCCGGTGCCAGGCTTCGTCCAGCAGGGCGTTGAAAACAGCGGCATCCGGGGCGGTATGGCTGTGTTCTGCCGTGGTTTGCTGGAAATCATTGAACTTCACCTTAACCACGGCTCCTTCGATACGATAGCCGGTCAGCCGAGCAAAGCGGCGCTCCAGATCGTCGATGAGTGCCGGCAGGGCGTTGCGGCAGTGCTCCAGGTCGGGCAGATCCTGAGCGAAGGTGTTTTCGGTGCTGACTGACTTGCGCTGCCGCGTCACCTTAACACTGCGCTCGTCGCGCCCGTGGGCGAGGTCCCACAGCCGTTGCCCGAAGCTGCCATTGCGTTCCAGCAGGGTGCGCAGTGATTGCTGGCGCACATCACCGCAGGTATAGAGCCCCTGGGCGTGCAGTCGCTCGGCGGTGCGTTGCCCGACTCCGTGAAGTTTGGTGACCGGCAGGTCGAGCACAAAAGCGTCTATTTCATTGGGCAGAATGACTTTCAGGCCGTCCGGCTTGTTCCAGTCGCTGGCAATTTTGGCGAGAAATTTGTTGGGTGCAACGCCGATCGATACCGTCAGCCCCACTTCCTGTTGCACCGCTTCCCGAATCGCCTCCGCCATGCGGGTGGCGCTGCCCTGGCAGGCGGGGCTGTTGCTGACATCCATATAGGCTTCGTCGAGTGATAACGGCTCGATCAGGTCGGTATAGCGGCGGTAGATATCGAAGATCTGGGTGGAGACCTCCTTGTATACCTCCATACGGCCGCGCACCAGGGTCAGGTGCGGGCATTTTTTCAGCGCCATGGCGGTCGACATGGCCGAGCGAACGCCAAAAGCGCGCGCCTCGTAGTTGCAGGTTGCAATAACCCCGCGCCGGTCTACCGCGCCCCCGACGGCGATGGGGATGCCGCGTAATGCCGGGTTATCGCGCATTTCAACGGCCGCATAAAAGCAATCGGCATCGCTGTGGAGGATTTTTCGCATGGTGTAGCGTCGGGTGGTTACAGCAAGTCTGAAAGTATGGGCAGCAACTGTATGGATGTCCAGTCAACTGGGTTGGTTATTCTGTAATCAGTGGCGTGATTACAACGGTCATTTTTATGATATCGATCACAAATGCCAGCGACGGCAAGCGACCCTTCTGCATGCCTTGGTTACACTCCGCGCGCCTCGGAATGAGGTGTTAGTTTCATTTATTAAGGATATTTCGTTAAGGAGAAGTACCATGAAAAAGTTGTTGCTTACCGCTGGTCTGACCGTTGCATTGTCGGGTACTGCCATGGCCGGAAGTGGCCCGGGTTGTGGTTTGGGGTCGATGATTTTTGCAGAAAAAACCGGAACTTTTAACCATGTTCTGGCCAGCATCACCAACGGCATTTATTCCAACCAGGCCTTCGGTATGTCTACCGGTACCCTGGGTTGCGATTCTAGCCAGTCAATCGAATACACTCAGGTTGCGGCCTATCTCGACACCAACCTGGATCAGGTAGCGGTCGATATGGCGCGTGGCGAAGGTGAAGCACTGGACGGTCTGGCAACCCTGCTCGACGTACAGGCAAGCGACCGCGCTGCATTTTCTGCCGCTGCACAAGCCAACTTCACTCGCATCTTCCCGTCTGCAGACACAACTCGCGAAACCGCGGTTGATTCACTGATGGCAGTGCTGCGTGAAGACCAGAACCTGGCCGTGTACGCACTGAACGCTTAAACCCGGCGTTGCTACGGGGAGTCGTCGGCTCCCCGGTTTCCCCTTCCCTGTATTTGTTATTCAAGGCTTTCTTACCGTGAAAACCGGAATTGCCCGCACCCTCAGTGGTGCGCTGGTGTTGCTGCTACTTGGGTCAGCTGCAACCGCTACCAGTACCTCATTTAACACCAGCTGGATCCATTGGGTTGAACAGAACCGTTTGTACCATGACGATGGCTGGTACAAGGTCATGCATTACCGGGCCATATCGGGCGGTGCGCGCAGCGATGTGGAAGATGCCGACTTTTTCTTTGCCCCGGCCGGCCGGTTCGACCCGGTTGCTGAACTGTTTTCAAGCGTGCGCGCCTTCATGACCGACACGCCCGAACTGGGCGATGACGCCGCTCAGTGCCGGTACCCGCGACGCTTTGAATGGGTGCTCGAAAACTTCCCCGAAGACATTGTTTTCCCGCAGGTTGAGTGCCCGGCTTTGTCTGCGTTTATTGAACAGTCGGCGCCCTCGGGCATGACGTTAATTTACCCCAACGCCTATCTGAACAACCCGGCGTCCATGTTTGGCCATACCTTTGTGCGCATCGACGGGCAAAGCGAGGGCGAAACCCGAAACGCGCTGCTGGCATTAACCGTCAGCTACGGTGCTGATGTGCAGCCGAATGAAAACGGCTTTGTTTATGCGTTTAAAGGGCTTACCGGGTTGTACCCGGGGTCGGTGCGTTCACATCCTTATTATCGACAGGTGCAGAATTACAACGAACTGGAATCCCGGGATATCTGGGAATACCCGATGAATTTCTCGCCGGCCCAGGCCGAAACCTTCATTAAGGCGGGCTGGGATTTAAAAGACATCAACATCAATTACGCCTACCTGCTGGAGAACTGCTCCTACCGGTTACTCAGTTTACTGGAAGCTGCGTTTCCGCAGTACGATCTGGTCGAAGACTTTGATGTGTATGCGGTGCCCGTCGACACCCTGCGAACTCTGGGGCGTGCCGGCCTGCTCGAAGCGCCACGGTTCCGCCCTGCGATTGCCAGCCGCATTCATTTTCTGGCTGGTGAACTGGCACAGGCACAGGTCGAACTGGCGCAACGTCTGGTCGATGACGCCGTCGCTCCGGCCGATACGGAAGCACTGGCGCAATTGCCTGCAGAGCAGCAGCGCCTGGTGGTCGATCTGGCTTACGAGTATTCGCGCTTCAAAGCCAAAAAAGAAAGTTCGGGCATGGCAGAGGTTTCCTATGGTCTGTTGCGCTTGCGCGCGCAACAAGCTGCTGGTCAGTTAGCGCCGCCTCCCGAAGCATGGCCGTCCGAACCCATGCAGGGCCATGGTGTTCGTCGTGCTGGTGTTGGGCTGGGTTACGGGGCCGATAACAGAGTGCATGCCCGGTTCCGGTTTCGCCCGGCCTATCACGACAACTACGATCGACAGGCAGGCTTTCTCGATAACGCTCAGGTGAATGCCTTGCAAGCCGAAGTCCGGCTATCGGTCGACGAAGACGACGAGGCCGATCTGGCACTCGACCGGCTCGACCTGGTCGATTTTCGCTCGCTCAACCCCTATCACGCCATGACGCCCTCGCTGGCCTGGGCGGGTCGTTTGGGCTGGTTGCGCCAGGGCCCGCAGGAAAAAACCCTGCCGTTCGGGGCCGAAATTGGCCTGGGAAGAGCGGTAAGCACGGGAAGCAACAGCCTGGGCTTTCTGCTGGCGACGGCCGAAGCCACAACCGCTCCGCAACTGCTGGCCGGGCTGCATGCCGGCTGGCTGGTCGACGTTGCCGCTCACGATCGCTTCGGCCTCGAGGCGCGAATAGTCCATGATGTGTTGGCGGAAGAACCCTCGGCCAGGCTGGCCGCAACCTATAACCGGGTGCTCTCAACCCACCGCGCCGTTCGCTTCCAACTGGCGGCGAAAACCCAGGGCCAGACGCTTGAGAGCAGCGCTACACTGGACTTCAACTGGTACTTTTAACCGGGCTGCGTTAACCCTGTGGTCATACTTCTGTGCTAGGTGTAGGCTCCCTGTAAAAGCCGTTTTTACGGGCCGTGATTTCAAGCAGAGGAACACAGAGTGAAGAAAACGTCCATGGCGCTTGGCAGTGGCGGTGCCCGCGGTCTGGCCCACATCGGGATCCTCCGGGCGCTGCAAGACAGCGGCGACTACCAGATCAGTTCCATTGCCGGTTCATCCATTGGTGCGCTGGTTGGCGGCCTGTATGCGGCCGGCAAGATGGACGACTACGCCGACTGGGTCAGTGAGCTGTCGCTGGGCGAAATCTGGAAGCTGCTCGACTTCTCCTATTCCCGGGTTGGCCTGTTCAAGGGTGACCGCATTATGGATCGCCTGGCCGAACTGGTCGGCGACACCCAGATCGATGACCTCAACATGCCGTTCAGTGCGGTGGCCACCGATATTCAGAAACGGGAAGAAGTCTGGATCACTCAGGGGTCGATGTTCGAGGCCATTCGTGCCTCCATCGCCATTCCCGGCTTCTTTACCCCGGTGCGCCGAAACGGGCGGCTGCTGGTCGATGGTGGCTTGTTAAGCCCGCTGCCGATGACACCGCTGTTGTATCACGACGCCGAATTCAACGTCGTCGTCTCCCTGAACGGCAACGCGCACCAGCCTGAACCGAAAAAGCCTGTGCCGGATGAGGCAGACCCGCAAGATGAACCGTCCAACAAACTGCTGCAATGGTTTCAGCAAACCCGTCAGTCGCTGGGGTTTGAAAACGAAAGCCAGAGCAACTCCAACTCGGTTGTCGATATTTTTGCCCAGTCGGTAGAAGCCATGCAGGACCGGATTGCCCGCTACCAGCTTGCGGCGTTCGAGCCGGATCTGCTGATTGAAGTGCCGGTCGATGCCTGCGGTATTCTCGATTTTCATCGGGGTAAAGAGATGATCGATCTGGGGTACGAGCTAACCCTGGAGGCGTTGAAAAACAAAGGTTAGCAGGGCTGCGCTCAGTTGGACCGTGACAAGTCAGGTGGCTCATCACCAAGGTCGTCTTCTGTGGCCTCCGGGTCCGGTTTGCGCAACTGGTGTTCCCACTCCTGCAACAGCGACTTAACCCGTTCAACATAGGCCGTATTCTGGGCAATGGGCGTGTTGATATCGTACAGGCCGGCCAGTTCAACCATAGACGCACGGTCGATGGCTTCAAAATCGGCCGCCATGCTTTGCGCCCGGGCGGGTTCGTACCCCAGCGCTTCGAAAGCAGAGCGGCCCATGCGAAGCGAGCTGTCGTAGGTTTCGCGGATGATATCCCGACACCCTATCGACCAGAGATCGTAAACATGCACTCGGTCAATCGCGCGGGCCAGCACGTGCACGTTCGGGTAGGTGGCGATGATGTAGCGTGCCAGTTCGGTGATCTTTTCCTTATCGTCGATGGCGATGACCACGAGCCGCACGTCTTCAATATGCGCCGCCTTGAGCAAGTCGGGCCGGGTGCCATCGCCAAAGAAGACGCGCAAGCCAAAGGCGCGCAGCAATTCCAGTTGCGATGAGCTGTAGTCTACGACGGTGGTTTCCACGCCGCCGGCGCGTAACATCCGGTTCACCATGCCGCCCACCCGTCCGTGACCGATGATCAGCACCTCGCCATGGTCGGTGATGTCGTCCATCTTGTCTTCCTGGCTCTGCTCGAACCGCGGCACGATGAACCGTTCATAGGCGATGAACAGGGCCGGGGTGATCACCATTGAAAGCGCCACAATAAGCAGCAACGGGTCGGCAATGGCTTGCGGGATGACAGCGCTGGCTACCGTAAAGGAGATCAGCACAAACCCGAATTCGCCGGCCTGCGCCAAACCCAGCGCCAGCAACCAGCGATCAGAACCGGATACATTGAACATCCGGCCAAGCACGAGCAGTACGGCAGCTTTTACCAGAATCAGCACGGCCGTGAGTGTCAGCAGCACCAGCCAGTGCTCGCCCAGCAGGCCGAAATTGATGCCCGCGCCCACGGTCATAAAAAACAAACCGAGCAACAAACCCTTGAACGGGGCGATGTCGGATTCCAGCTCATGCCGGTATTCACTGTTGGCGAGCACAACACCGGCTAAAAAGGTGCCCAGCGCCGGTGATAACCCGACCAGCGACATCAGCAGGGCGATGCCGATCACAATCAGCAACGCCGCGGCGGTAAAGAGTTCGCGCAACCGGGCCAGGGCGATGAAATTGAACAGAGGGCGGGCCAGGTAATTGCCGGCAACCACGACCAGTGCAATCGCCGCCAGAGTAACCAGGCCCGTCTGCCAGCCATTCAGGCCCGCGACCAGGCTCAGGGTGGCGCCATGGTCATCGGTACCGTGAGCCGCGCCTGCGGGATCCAGGCCCGAAATGGCCAGCAAGGGCAACAGCGCCAGCATGGGGATGACGGCGATGTCCTGAAACAGCAGCACCGAGAAACTCGACTGGCCGCCATCGCTTTTAAACAGGCCCTTTTCGTTCAGAGTCTGCAGCACGATGGCGGTGGAAGACAGCGACAGAATCAGGCCAATGGCCAGCGCGATGGACCAGGGCTGGCCCAGCACCAGCGCGATGCCGGTAATAACCAGTGCCGACAAACCCACCTGTAGACCGCCGAGACCGATTAATCGGTGCCGCATGGCCCAGAGTTTTTTGGGTTGCAGCTCCAGCCCCACCAGAAACAGCATCATCACCACACCGAATTCGGCAAAGTGTTGCAGCGAGATGACATCAACATGCAGCAGGGTCAGCAGCGGGCTGATCACGATACCTGCAATCAGGTAGCCCAACACCGAGCCCAGCCCCGAACGAGTGGCCAGCGGTACGGCCACGGCGCCAGCACACAGGAAAATAAAGGCCATTAACAGGAAACTGGTCATCGGCTGGCTCTCACAGCAGTAAGGGGTAGGTGTTTGGTCAGGTCAGCGCTTGGGACCAAGCAGGAACCAGAGAATGAAGCCCAGCAAAGGCAGCAACAGTAGAATCAGGATCCACAGGACTTTGCTACCGGTTCCGGCACCACTCTGTGCCGTCTTTAAAATGCCGTAAATAACACAGATCAGTAAGATCAGGCCAAAAAAGCCGCCGACTTCAATAGACATGGGTGTCTCCTATAACAGTGTCTCGGGAGCCCACAATAAACGAGGCGGCGACGGACTGGAAGGCAAAGCTCAGTGGGCAGGCGGCAGGTGGCGCCCGTTTACCCGGGTTGCCAGGGCACCCTTGTCGCTGACGCCCAGTTTTTCATAAATGCGAGTCAGGTGGGTGCGTACCGTACCAGGGGCAATGCCCAGCTGCTGGGCGACCTGTTTGTAGCTGAGACCGGCAGCGAAGGCGGAGGCGATTTGCTGTTCGCGCGGGCTCAGCGGCAGGGCGGAGACGGGTCGGGCCTGCAGCATCCAGCGGCTGCCGACCGGCTCGGCCGTCAGTTCAAGCTGGTGGCCGGTGTAGCGGCCATGCAACGCCAGTGCTTCGATCACCGAAGCCGGCAGACGCCGGCGTGCACAGAGGCCCCACTCTTCAATCAGCAGGGCGGTGAAGCGGTCGTCACTGGCGTGCAACACGCCAAGCCGGTCGACCAGGGCAGTGTGCCCTTGCGCTCTGGTGACGGCCGCCAGATCGTTGTTTTGTGCCGCCAGAAACAGATGTCGGGTAACCAGCGACTTGAACGCCCGGTCCTGGCGGGAAAAGTCGGCCTGGTTGCGTTCCCGGGCCAGGGTGACAAACACGTGCAAGCCGGTGCGCGGGTCGATCTGCATGGTCGAAATCATCTCGCGCGCGTGGTAGCGACCCCAGTGTTCGCTGTAAGCCTTGGAGTGGAATACGCGGGGAACTTCCGAAAGCGCCCAGGTCTGGCCGGTGTTGCCGATTACCAGGTTGGCGAAAGGGTCTTCGTGTTTAACCGGTTCCCAGGTTTCAAACAGGGTGGGGGTTTGGTCGAGCACGGTGGCGGTATGCAGTTCCCGGCTGGTGCCATCGCCTTCGCCCCAGATGGCAAAGTCGAAATCGAGGCAGGTGCGAATGCGCTGCAGGGTGGTGACCTGAAAATCAGCGGCCGACAGCCGGGCGCTGTCGTGGTGCACTTCCAGTAGAAAATCACTCCAGTCAGACACCATTCTGAACTCCCAATTAGGTTTTTAACGGGCGCGTCCTGGCCCGAACTGCCACGAGGTCTGTTCCCCGTGAAAACTGATCGTTTGGACAACGTTAGCAAAGCCTGTTCAAAAAAGCACCAGTGGGGTACAGCATTTGCCGTATAACAGAGTGTGTTGAGCTGCCGTAGCCTTAAGCGGGTATAAAACAGACAAGGGACAGTTCCGTCATGCTCACCAGACATACGCTTGCAATGCCCGCGCTGATCGCGCTGGGTACTCTATTGGCCGCCTGTGGCGAAAGCAGTGGTGGCGGTGGCGCCGGGAGTTCGGGTGACTCGGGAGGCGGTTCTGGCTCGGGTGACGATTCGGGCAGTGCCGGAATCAGCCTCAGTGAAGCCGGCTTTGATACCCAGGTTCAGGAGCGATGGAGCTGGGTGCACCCTCTGCCCCAGAACTACAACTTGCAGTCGGTTATCTCCGACGGTCAGCTATTTCATGCGGTGGGTTCGCGTGGCACCTACATGACATCGCCGACGGGCGACACCTGGACGATCAGGCATTTTCCGGTAGGGACTTTGCAAGACATAGCCTGGGATGGCTCGAATACCCTGGTTGCGGTCGGGCAGAGCGAGCTTCTGGGCAACGAGGGGCTGATAGCCTACAGCACCAACGGCGGGGTCGACTGGCAACCTGCGCAGCTGCCTGGCAGTCCCGCCCAGTTCAATGAGGTGGTCTGGACCGGCAACGCTTTTGTCGCCATGGGTTCCGGGGCTGGGGAAGTGGCTACCAGCCCTAATGGTATCGACTGGACTCTGTTGAATAATGGCCAGACGGGCAACACCGTTGCGCTGGCCAATCAGGGTTCGCTGCTGGTCAGTGGCCAATCATCGGGTGCCTTTTATAGCCAGGATGGCGGTTCAACCTGGGCGCCGGTAGCGGGTGTCATCACGTCTAACACACCCATTCGAGAGCTTGAATACGATGACGGGCAGTTCATCGGCGTTGGCGATGAAAACCTGGGTGGCTTCGTCACCAGTGCTGACGGCATCAATTGGAGCAGAGACGAGGACGACCGGGCCTACAACTTCCAGGGTAGCCCGTTCAACAGTTTTACCTTTACCTCAGTCACCCGTTTTGGCGATGAATACTGGGTCAGTGATTTCGACGGCAACCTCCACGTGCGCGACTACGACGCCCCAAACTGGACCCAGCCGGCCAGCGTCAGCTTCGGTAACATAACCTCGATGGCCACCCGGAGCGACTCATTGCTGGCGGTAGGCAACGACGGCGGGCTGCTTCAGGTGCGTGAAGGCTATGCTCCGGAAGAACTGCACAGTGCTCCCCTGGGAGAGGCTGATTTTACCGCCATGGTTCAGGATGATTCAGGAAACATCCTGCTCGGAGCGGACGATGGCAAGGTATGGCTCACCAGCGATGATGGCTATTCCTGGACGGCTACCACCGTGCTCGCAGGCCACGCCATCGCCGACCTGGCGTTTTCCGGTTACGAATTCGTGGCCGTTGGCACAGGCTTTATGGCCACCAGCCCGGATGGCATTAACTGGACGGTTGAAGACGGTTTCAAGCAGACCGATTTCCCCGACAGCGACATGGTTTACGATTCCGTTGCGGCAACCATTGATGGCTGGGTAGCCCTGTCCAACAATTTTCTCACCGTCTGCACGCTGGTTACCGATTGCGAAACGCTCGACAAAAACACCCCCGCCCTGGGCATGAATCAGATCGTACACGATGGGCATAACTACATAGCGGTCAATTTCAGTGGTGGTATTTTCCGCAGCGTTGATGGCAATGAATGGTCAAGAGTGTTCACAGCCGACGGTAACCTGTCGACTGTCGTGGCGAACACCGAGGCCTTGGTGGCCAGCTCATTCAACAACAATACGAACGATCAGGTTTTAGTCAGCACAGACCTGGGTGTTACCTGGGAATCTCCGCAGTTCAGCGGTGGGGTTGAGGTTCGCGGTGGTGTACTCGCGGTGAGTGATTACACCCTTTTTCTCTACGATGCCGACGGCTACACGCTCTGGAGCAGTATCGATGGCCTGAGCTGGGAGCCGGAATATGCACCACATCGCCTGTTTGATGCCGTGGACATTTCCGGTGCGCAACTGATGCGAGGCGACGGTAATCGCCTCTTCAAGCGATTGATTGAGGAGGAATAAGAAATGCGCAATAGACACTGGTTTACCGCTGTGGCCGGGCTGTTTACTGTACTGCTGTTGCTTGGGTGTAATTCATCAGATTCCGGGCAGAGCAACAACAATGACGCAACACCCGGCGATGAAGGCGGAGGCAGCAGTGGCACGGAAGTGACCGGTGAAACCTATGTTGGGCTGGGTCCTTTGGCGTCAGGGTCGACCGTCGAATTTTATGAGCTGGACCCAATGACGGGTCAGCGTACAACCGGAGATCCCGTCGCTACTGTGACCGTTGATGAACGCGGTGCCTATACGTTACCCGGATTGAATGCTCGCTGGGTTGAGGCAGTTGCCAACAGTGATTATCTGGATCTTTATACCATTGGCACAAGCTATACCGAAGACGCGCCGGCTAGTGTCAGTGCCATTCTTGATACCGAAGAAAGCAGCCGGGGACTTAACGTTCATTTGTTTACGCACCTGGTTGCAGAGCGTGCCAAGTGGCTATTGTTAAACAGTGAAGCGGAATCTGTTTCAGCCGCCATGACACAGGCGAGACAGGAGTTTTCGGAAGATTGGGCATTGACGCTGTCACCGGAAGCACTGCATTTCTTTTATGAACCGGATGCCCCGGTCGCAGAGCTGGATGATTACGCCAAGCTGCTGGCGGCGTCATCCTATGTCTCCAGATTCACACCAGATAACCCATCACTGCTCAACACCCTTGCAAGCGACTACGCACAGTCACGACTGACGCTGAATACCGGCTCTCTGTTTGACATGACCACTGCACTGTCTAGCCGTTCCCATTTTTACGCAGACAGAGCCATTTCAAGACTGGAGCGGGTTTTCAGCGATGAAGACAGCCCCGTATACTGGCAGCTCTTTGCACGCACGCTGAGCGGGTGTGAGGCGGCCAGGGTGTTTTCAAGCAGCACCATCGTTTGCCTGGGCGAAGACCGCGATACCATTGAGGCGGTCATCCCGAGTGGGGACGGTACCTATACCAAAACCCTCTACTTCCACCCCCGAGCAACTGGCATGTGGGCGCTGGAAGTGTCGATGCAGGAAAACTGCAACGTTAACTGGACATCGTATCTCGGTGAAACCAGCAACACCAGTATGGCCAGTGACAGCACGACTGACAGAGTAAGCCACAAGCTGATCTCCGGTCGCCGGCTGATTCAGGGTCTGTATCGGCTGGAAGTGCGGTTCGACCGGGATGAGTGTCTGGTACAAAAGGCAACGCTGAATTTTCGCAAGGTCGCAACCGGAACCGACAGTGAGACGAGCCGCGGAATGTACTTGCTTGACAAGGGTGAGCAATTCAGCGGCGTTGTGGGTAACTATGAAAATCCAACGGCGAATATTGAGTTGTCGTCGACCCGCGCCTACATGTTCTACGGCAACTTCAGTCAGAGCGCTTCCGATGTTGAGTTCTCGCTAGGCTACGACAACAGCGGTGCCGTAGCGTTGGATCTGCACGTGGAAGAGTATTATGAAAATAATTTCGGCTCCGGGTTCATCGGCATTGGCGCTGAGTCGTCGGACGAGTCAGTCGGGCAATTGACGCAAGTCTATGAACTGGAACCATTAACGCTCTATCGCGTTTGGGTCGAAAACACCAGTGCGGATACCACCACCTCCCTGAATGACTTCAGAGCAAACGGCCGACGTTTTTTCGATTTGGCGATGGAATAAGACAACCTTTAACCAGCCACTACGTGCCTGCCCCGGGAGGGTCGGGCGCAGCGACAGATACATCCGGGCCGGTCATCTACAAGCCTATTCCTGCGTCACTGCGTGCCGGCACAAACGATACGTATTAGATCTTGGTCTTTGACCTCATTATACCCCTGTTCCAGCGCTTTAAACCGGACGGCACCAGATTATTCTTTTGAATAGGGCATCTCTGTGGCAAACTTTGTTTGGTCGGGCCGACGCCCGCCCATTAACGTTCAACAGGAGGTTTCTTTATGTCTCACACCCTGGCAATTGCTTGCAAGGCGTTACGGGCCTGATACGACGCACCTGTCCATGAATAGTTCCCCGATGGATGTTTGGATCGGCTAGACGCTGATTCTCTAACGTCGATTTCCCGTTACGCCTCACACATGATCCCAAGCAACGCGGCCCTGTGGCTGTGTACGGATTGTTATTGCCTGGCGATTGCCTGACAGGGCCCATCGCCAGACCCAATACAGGTATGGAAATCGATGACTACTGTTATTTCGCTCGCCGACCTTGGCTGGCGCCCCCTATTTCAACAAGCCCTTACTCTGGAGCAACTGGAAAGCGGCGTTATTGCGCGCGTTCTGGGTGTCGACCGGGACAGACTGCTGCTTTGCAGCGAACAGTCCCAATGGCACGAGCCGCTGGAAAAACGCTGGCACGAAGTGCCTATTGATGAGCGTCCTACCGTAGGCGACTGGGTCTGGTTGCAGCCAGAAGTGCCCGGAACTCTAACCTTGCTGCCACGCCAGACGCTGTTGCAGCGGGTCGCCTCGGGCACCCAGCCCAAGCCACAACTGCTGGCTGCCAACATCGATACGTTGTTGATTGTGTCGTCCTGTAACGCCGACTTTAACCCGGCGCGTCTTGAGCGCTATCTGGCCCTGGCGATGGAGGCCGGTGCCATGGCCGTCATCGTGCTGACCAAAGCTGACCTGAGCAGCGAGGCTGACGATTACCGGGAGGCTGCGCAAGCACTGCATGCCGCGACCCCGGTGGTAGTGTTGAACGCGCTCGACCACAGTGCCGTTGATCTGTTGAAACCCTGGCTGGCACCCGGCCAGACGGTGGCCATACTCGGCTCCTCTGGCGTGGGTAAAACCACGCTGACCAATACCTTGCTGGGAGAGGGGCGTTTTAGCACAGCCGGCATTCGCGAGCAGGATGCCAAAGGGCGACACACAACCACCGCCCGCCAAATGGTGCACCTGCCCGACGGCGGATGGATAGTGGACACACCGGGCATGAGAGAGCTGCGGTTGGGCGATGCCAGCGAGGGTGTTGATCGTGTGTTTGACGACATCGTCGATCTGGCCAGCCATTGCCGGTTCGCCGACTGCCATCATCAGGGCGACAAAGGGTGTGCACTGGAAGCTGCCGTTGAAAAGGGAACCCTGGACCCGGATCGCCTGAAGCGGTTTCTGAAGCTCAAGCGGGAAACAGCCAACGCGCAGCAAACGGTTTGGGAGCGCAGGCAACGTTACAAGGCCTTTGGGAAAATGGCTCGCAGCGTGCAAAACGCCAAGAACGAGAAAAAGCGGTGAGGTCGATTCAGTTCCGTTAAGCAATCTCATCGGTAGGGGCCAGCATGGATGTCGGCCCTTTTTACACCTACCAGTGTTTGCTTTTCTTAAGCTGGTTTTTCTTTTTGGTAATTCACTGATTTTATTGGCCACGCGAACCGCTGGCTTGGAAATTGCTGGGGCCCAACGAATGTGTATGCTCGTTGTAGCCCGTGGTATCTGCCTGTTGCGAGAGGGGTTGAAAGTACATTCATATTAACCGGATGAATGACAGGAAGTAGCCCACATGGTGTTAAGAAAAATAAGCCAAGCACTCCTTCTTCTTATACTGCCTTTAGCTTTTGCCCAAGGTGCAACCCTAACCGTTACTACCATCAGTGATGTCACAGCAAACGACGGTGTTTGCTCGTTGCGGGAAGCCATCAGCTCGGCGAATAACAATACTGCTTCAGGGGCTGCTAACGGCGAATGCCCAGCTGGTGATTCAGCGGTAACCGATCGTGTTGTCCTGCCTGCCGGCACCTTTAATCTGAGCAGTACACTCACGATAGCCCAAGACCTTATTCTGCAAGGTGTCAATAAAACGGATACAGTGCTCGATGGAGGTAATTCGGTCCGCGTCTTGAACCTGGCCAATAGCGCGAATCTGGAGATCATCCAGCTTCGAGTGGCGAATGGCAGTTCAGCCAACCCAGGGGCGGGTTTATACGCGACCACCGATTCAGTCGTGACGATTCGGGACAGTCAATTCAGCGGTAATGCCGCTACAAACACTGGCGGTGCCATATTTTCCAACTTCGCATTCTTAAACATATACGACAGTACCTTTACCAACAATTCCGGAACCGATGGTGGTGCTGTCTATGGTGACTTCAGCACGATCACGATAAGAGGCAGTTCTTTTTCCGGTAATTCGGCATCGAGCGAGGGTGGTGCCATTTATAATGAATATGGGTTACTGGATATTAAGGAATCCAGTCTCACCAGTAACACCTCGTCATCAGGTGGCGGTGCCATATATACCTTTGCCTACGGTGTGACAGAACTCGATGACGTAACGCTTACCAGTAACACAGCTGGAGGAAGTGGTGGGGCTGTTCTAATGTGGTATTACAGCCTGCTGACAGTTCGTAACAGTCAGCTTGATAACAATTCATCAGCGTTCGACGGCGGTGCAATCTACGTTTACTATTCCACAACGGTAGACTTGGAAAACACCAGTGTGGCTGGCAATGAAGCGTCGTCTTCCGGCGGTGGCCTATACATCGGTGAAGCCACATTAAACGCTCTTAACAGCCAGATAGACAACAACACCAGTGGTAATCTTGGCGGCGGGTTCTATCTGTCTTACCCAGCAAGTGCAACGCTTACCAATACGTCACTGATGGGTAACACCGCGGCCGATGATGGGGGTGGTGCCTTCATCAGTTACTCGCCACTGACGCTCTTGGATGTCAGTGTGGCCGACAATACTTCAACGATGGGTGAGGGAGGTGGAATATTCAGCGAAGGTGGGCCCCTGCGTATAGAACAATCAATCCTGAGAGACAATGTTGCCGAAACCGGAGGCGGTGGTATTTACGCTAATTACCAACTTTCAATAACTCTGACCAACACCACCGTGAGTGGCAACAGTGTCAACAACGGTGGCGGTGGCGGCTTGTATCTGGATACGGATATTCAAGCGGAATTGCGCAGTGTTACCCTCGTTGATAATACAGCTTCCGGGTCGGGAGGGGGTATTTACAAAGACGATACCGGGTCACTGCTTGCCTATAACAACAGCATTATTGCCGGTAACACAGCGACATCGGATGCCGATTGCTCGGTTGAACAAAATACCCTGTCACGCGGCTTTAATGTGCTTGGCAATGGCACGGGCTGCCCCACTCAGGCGTCAGACCAATCCATAAACGCACCGGCGGTATTTGACGAATTGCTTGGGCCGTTGGCCGGCAACGGCGGACCTACACTGACGCATGCGCTAATTACAGGTAGCATTGGCGACAACGCCGGTGATAACGATAACTGCCCCGATGTGGATCAGCGCGGTACCCAGCGACAGCAGAACGGTCGCAGCTGCGATATTGGCGCCTATGAGCGGGTCAATTCATCCAGCAGTTCCGGTGGCGGAGGTAGCGGTGGCGGCATGAGCTGGTGGCTGGCTATGCTGGCTGCAATACTGGTTTTGGGCAGAAAAGCTGCGGTACGCCCTCCCGTTCAGAGCTAAGGTGGCAGGCGTGGCGTCGTAGGCGATAGGCTCCCTTCCAGTAACCCAGGCAAGCTTCGGATTCAGCGTCTAACCTGTTCAGACGTTGATCCGAAGTTTGCATTGGAGGCCCCATGGCTGAACAACCCCTTATTGCCGCTAAAAAACCCGCGAAAGTAGAACTGGAGCAAGGTGAATCCTACACTTGGTGTCGTTGCGGGCGCTCTTCCAACCAACCGTTTTGCGACGGTTCCCACAAGGGTACCGGTATTACCCCCATTACTTTCAAGGCCGAGTCTTCCGGGGATGCCTGGCTGTGCCAGTGCAAAGCCACGGGCGATGCGCCGTTTTGCGATGGTACCCATAAAAAGCTGAGTGACCATAACGTGGGTGACCCTTCGCCCTCGATGATTCAAACCGGCGCACCAAAAGCCGAGGCCACGCCCGAAGAGCCCACCGTCGCCCGCATCCACGAACTGGCCCGCGATGGTCTGAACAAGCTTGGCCACCATGGTGAGATGGGCGCCATGGGGGTGCCACGAAAAGACCTCCCGCATTGGGATGATCTGCAAATTCTGCCTGCCCAGCTGGCCCGCAAACCCCTACTGGACGATGTGGAGGTGGACACCCGCGTCGTCATCGGGCCCCGTGCTAAGAAGCCGCTGGTGCTCGATATTCCGCTTTTTGTGTCCGATATGAGTTTCGGGGCGTTGTCTGAAGAAGCCAAAGTCGCTCTGGCCAAAGGCGCCGAGCTGGCGGGCACCGGTATTTGTTCGGGCGAGGGCGGCATGCTGCCCGAAGAGCAAGCCGCCAATTCGCGGTATTTCTACGAACTGGCTTCTGCCCGTTTTGGCTGGGACATCGACACTGCGGCCCGGGTTCAGGCCTTTCATTTCAAGGGTGGCCAGGGTGCCAAAACCGGAACCGGCGGGCATTTGCCCGGCAATAAAGTCACCGACAAAATCGCAGAAGTTCGCGGCCTGAAAAAAGGCGAAGACGCCATTTCCCCTGCAACCTTCACCGACCTGGTTACCCCGGCGGATTTCAAAGCTCTGGGCGACGAAGTGCGTGAGCGCTCGGGCGGTATTCCCATTGGTTTTAAGCTATCGGCCAATCACATAGAAGCCGACATCGACTTCGCCCTGGAGGCGGGTGCCGATTACATCATTCTCGATGGCCGGGGCGGCGGTACCGGCGCAGCGCCATTGATATTCCGCAATCACATTTCCATCCCCAGTATGGCGGCGCTGGCCAGAGCGAGGCGACACCTCGACCGCACCGTCGGGCGCGATGTCACCCTGGTGATCACCGGTGGCCTGCGCATGCCGGAAGACTTCGTAAAAGCCCTGGCGCTAGGGGCCGACGCTGTAGCGATTGCGAATTCCGCCATTCAGGCCGTCGGCTGTGTGGCGGCGCGTATGTGCAACACCAACAATTGCCCGGCCGGCGTTGCCACCCAAAAACCCGAGTTGCGAGCGCGGTTAAACGTTGATGAAAGTGCCGCACGCCTTGCGCGTTATCTGGGTGCCAGTGTCGAGCTGATGCAGGTGCTCGCCCGTGCCTGCGGCCACTCACGCCTGGCCGACTTCGACCCGGAAGACCTGACCAGTTGGAAGCGAGAAATGGCCGAACTCACCGGCGTTCGCTATGCCGGGGTGGGGTACTGACGGTAAAACAGTACTTTAGTCGCTATGGCCGATTCTGAATCGTCCCTAAACTGGCCTGATCACAGTCAAGCCAAAAAGGGCGACAACAATGAATGTATCCACAGCGCGAACCCTGGGGTTATTGCTGCTGGCCGCTCTGGTGTGCGGCCTGTTCAGCTCTGTACCCGCCATTGAGAAAAGCGATTACCTGGCCACCCTGGCGTCGATAGGGCCACAGATCAATGTAGCCATCGTGTTTCAGGCCATGATGGCGATGTTGTATGTGGCCATCGTGGTGGTTACCTACCCGATCGTGAAAACAGTCAGCCCTGTTCATGCCGTGGCTTATCTGGCGTTTCGCCTGACCGGGGCGGCGTTTCTGGTGGTCGGTATTGTCACTCTGATGCTGTTTCATACGCTGGGCCAGCAGATTGCTCAGGCGGGACTGAACCCGCCCGCCTACTACGAAACGCTTGGCATGCTACTGCGCCAAACCCGCGATGGCCTGAACCACGTCGGCATGATTTTGCCCTGGGTGATTGGCGGCCTGTTCCTCTACCACGCGCTTCTGAAAACCCGGCTTATTCCCCGCTGGCTGTCGGCGTGGGGCATTGCCGGCATTGTATTCACATTGGTTGCCACACTGCTTTATATGCTGAGCATTGTGCAGGGAGTGTCGTCTCCGGTTTATCTGATATTGAACGTGCCGCTGGCGCTCCAGGAAATAACGTTCGCGGTCTATTTGCTGGCACGGGGGTTCCGAAAAGAGTCCTTTGCAAGTATGGCCATGGCAGGCCGGTAAGGCCGTGTTATCGATCTTATTCAGGTATTAAAAGGAGCACACTGCAATGGACAAATTATGGAAAAACATTCGCCACTCCCTGGTTCCGGCTGTTTTTATAGTCACCAGTGTTGTTGCGGAAACCACCTCGCCAGTGCCAGAGTCAGTGCAGGCAAGCGTGGCAGATACCATGGCCGATTTTGACGTGCCAGGTCTGGCTATCGGGCGTGTTATAGCCGGTGAAATCGCCTGGCTGGGTACCTTTGGCCAGGCGGATGAAAACCGCTCGCTTAACGACACCACACGCTTCAATGTGGCATCGCTGACCAAGCCGTTGTTTGCCACCCTGGTGATGCACCTGGTTCAGGATGGGCGCTTTACACTCGATGACCCCCTGGCCTACTACTGGATTGACCCCGATGTGGAAGAGGACCCGCGTCACCTGCAACTGACTGCCCGGCTGGCGCTCAGCCATCAAACCGGTTTTCCCAACTGGCGTGGTAACCGCAAACTTGCGTTTATGTTTGACCCGGGCGCCCGGCACGAGTATTCCGGCGAAGGGTTTGAATATGCTCGCCGGGCTATAGAACGCAAAACAGATCAGACACTGAGTGAATTGATGGAACAGTACATCACCGGGCCGCTGACAATGGACGATACAGAATTTGGCTGGCAGCGTTCACTGGAAGGGCAGATCGCACGGGGATACGACGAACAAGCATCACCCATCGACATGGGCTATCTGCAGCAGCGTTCGGCGAATGCCGCCGCCAATACCTTCACTACCCTGGCCGATTACACCCGCTTTGCCGCCTGGGTGAGCCGGGGTGCCGGCCTTGAGCCTGCGTTGTTTTCCGACATGACAGCGCCACAAGCCCAGCACGAGAACCCCTGGGAATACTTCGGCCTTGGCTGGCGGCTGGTGCAACCTGAAGGCCGAACCATTCTCGAACACGATGGCCGGGAAAACGGCGTCCGCACACAGGTGTTTGTTGAGCCGGCAACGGGCGATGGCCTGGTGATTCTAACCAACAGCGCCAACGGCGAACTGGTGGTGCGGCCACTGGTTGAAGCCGCCTGGCGCGACAGCGAAGCCCTGCTGCACCAGCGCGACCTCGATACCTGGCACTATCTGCAATCGCTGCCGGCGGCCATGCACCGGGGTATGGTGCAATTCATTTCCACGTCGCCTTCATTTACGCAAAAACTGATGCACGCCGCACAGGTTGGGCTGATTGAGCCCTCTGGCATGCCGGAAACCGAGTACGATGCTATTCAGGCAAGCATAGACCCTTTCGTCACAGCCTTTCACAACAAACAACTGGAACAACCTGCTGTGTTGGACCTGCTGCTGACTCTGGGCGAAGGTGAAGGTGAAGATTTCCGGCTTTCAAAAACCTTTACGGCAGAGCAGGCCTGGGAGTGGGGTCGGCGAATTCAGTTGGACTGATTCGAAACGAATAGCGGCAGTGTTACTCATTAAATGACTTTAAGCAGGCGCGTTCTGACATTCTGTGATTCATGCTGTAATCCGTTGGGGAAAATCAGCCCGGGGGATGATGTGACTCACATCAATGAAGTGGGGTAGATTGGAGCTATGATGAAGGCTGCACTTCACTCAGTTAGATTTACTGAGCCCTGAAAACGAAAACGATCGACCACGAGACAAGGAGTACCCTATGGAAAATGTAGCCGATTTAATGAAAGCCTCGATGAGCGAGATTGAGCGCCTGCTCAACACCAAAACAGTCGTTGGTGAACCAATTACCGCTGGCGATACCACCATTATTCCACTGGTCAGTGTCGGCTTCGGCTTTGGCGCTGGTGGTGGCTCCGGTAACCTTACTTCGGGCGAAGCTGGCGAGGGCTCTGGCCTGGGCACAGGCGGTGGCGGCGGTGTTAAGCCTGTTGCCGTGGTTATTGTCGACAAAAATGGGACGCGTCTGGAATCCATCAAAGGCGGTGCCATGGCCGTTATGGACAAAGTGGTTGAAGTGGTTGGCGCCGCGGCAACCGAAAGGAAAAAGACCCCTCGCAAGAGCACCAGCTGAGGGCAGACAGTGGCTTTCTTCTGGGTGCTGTTGGGTGTCGTCGTCATTCTGGTGGCTTTGTTAGCCGTGCCGCTGGAATGGACGTTCAATGTTCGCCTTCAAGCAGGCGAGCGAGCCGCCGACAGCCACATTCGCTGGCTGTTCGGGCTGGTGAAAGTGCGCACCACGGGCTCTGGCGATGCTGAATCGAGCCGCAAAGCGCGAACCTCCAAAAAGCCCGGTAAGCCAAAGGCAAAACGCCGCCATTCGCCCCTAGCTGCAATGACCGTTGACGGGTTTGTCAGGCGGGTGCTGCATCTGGTTAGACGACTCTTGTCGGCCATTCACGTTCACCATCTAAACCTGAACGCCCGGCTTGGGCTCGGCGACGCTGCCGATACTGGCCGACTGTGGGGGTTCGTCGGCCCGCTCAGCGTTTTGTTGAATCAGCCCAGGGCAGCCCGAATTTACATAGAGCCCGAGTTTTATGACGAAGTGTTCGATTTCGAAACCGATGGCCGTATTCAGGTGGTTCCGCTGCGCCTGGTCGGCTTAATGCTGGGTTTTCTGTTGTCGTTCAACACATTGCGTGCTTTCCGCGCCATGAGAGCCGGTAGCCAATGAACGAACTGCGAATCGGCAAAGCGACGGTGATAGGAGACATAACGCTAATACCGTTGTTTCGAATCGAGCTAAACAGCATTCAGCAACCCGGCTTCCTGTGGCTCAATGGATCGGCAGACCCTTTTGCCGTTGTCTTTATTGAACGAGGTGGCGTGCGGGCACAGGCTATTGACGAAAGTGATCTGGAAATTGAAGACTTGGTGCAGCACCTACCGGAACTAGAGGTAATCATATCCCAGTTCCAGGAGCCAACCGCCTCTGCATGACGGCCAGTGACCACAAACCTGGCTCCGCTAGATTGTATTCACGCTGAGCACCTCAGTAGCCACAGTGTCACAATTGGCGATGCATAATGAGCGGCCCGACCTGGCACGACAATTGGCCACCACTTCGTCGCGCCTGGCCCAGTATAGGTTTTTTACTGTGAACATGATTAAATGCGTGCAAATCTATCGCCCTTGCCTGTCATGCACTGGTTTGCCACCCTTAATCTGATCGGGACCGCACTGCTGGTCTTACTGGCCTCCTTTACCGGGCAACGGCCAGAGAGCCGCAAGAACGTTGGTTTCATCCTGCTGCTATTGGCCATGGCCACATACAGCCTGGCGCTGGCGTTCGAATCGCTCGCGACCGACCTGAGTAGCGCCTGGCTCTGGAGCCGCATCCAGTATCTAAGCATTCCCTTCCTGCCGGCTCTTATGTTGCTGGTGGTGGGCCGATATGTCGGCTTGCCGTTCCAGCGCCCCTGGCTGAAAGCCGTGCTGATTGGATCCTTCGGGTTTTCCCTGCTGATTACATTACTGCATTGGTCGAGCCCCTGGCATGACCTCTATTATCGGGACATTGCGTTCATCGAGGTGGATGACATTGCCGCCGTCAGTTTCACCCCGGGCCCGTTTTACCATTTGTTCGATCTGTTTTATTTCTCGAATGCCGCTGTCGTTCTAGTGCTGGTAGGGCGCCGAGCCTTGCAAGTGTATGGCCTGTTCAGAGCTCAGGCCGTTGCCGTCTTCATTGGCATTATCATTCCCTGGGTGTTCGCCCTGGTGGGGGATTTCGCCTCACTCTCGACTGAACTCGACATCGTTCCACTGGCCTTTGTGCCCAGCGCACTGGTGCTGGGGTTTGGCGTGCTTAACTGGGGATTGCTGGGGCTGGAGCCCATTGTGATGCGCACGGTATTTGGGGCCATCCCCTCGGGGTGCATAATTGTCGATCACAACCGCCGGTTGCTGGACTGCAATGCCGCCTCGCAACAGATGTTTCCGGGGTTAACCCAGTTGAAAACCGGTGAGTCCATTGAAGCCATTTATCAGGACTTGCCCGGCTTTGGTGATGTTCTGGAAGCCTTGAATGAGCGGGACCACTGGCTGATGTGGTCTCCCGACAACCGCACCCATTACCGTGTGCAACTAACCTGGCTAGAGCAGCACCAGATGCACCTGGGCTACCTGATACTGATTCAGGACGAGACCCAGCAAGTCATCGCCGAAGCGTTATTGCGCGAACGGGCGGAAGTGGACGGATTGACCGGCTTACTGAACCGAAGCAGTTTCGATGAGCAATTGCACCGGGCAGTGGCAGATAATGCCCGGTCAGGCACCAGCCTGGCGTTGATCCTGTTTGATCTCGACCATTTCAAGGCATTGAACGATACCCAGGGGCACCAGGCCGGCGATGATGTACTCAAAGCGGTTGCCCGGTGTGCGCAAGACCTGAGCCGACACGGAGACCGGGTTGCCCGTTATGGCGGGGAAGAGTTTGCGCTGATTCTGCCAAAAACGGGCGCTGCCGGCGCCCAGGCGATTGCCGAACGGCTACGGGAAACCATTGCCCGGGAAACCCCGGTGACGGCTAGCCTGGGCATCGCGCTGACTCACCACGAAAGCGAACTGAACCCGAGAGAACTGGTTCATCAGGCCGACCAGGCGCTGTATCGGGCTAAAAGCGCAGGGAGAAACTGTGTTGAGGTGGCAGCTAATGTTGTCGCTGGAGTACAGTAACTGCCGAACTATGGTTATGGTGTTTGGCTAGAAAGATATTCGGCTTAGCAGGTCAGGCATTGACTCGTTATCCCACTCACCGAACACCAGCATCAGAGAATCCACTTCAGGTTCCCGGTAAATGTATAACGAATCTTCGCCTTCCGGACTATCGACCCAGTAGGCAGCAGCATCAGTGCCTTCAAACTTCACCAAAGCCCCGCCCGACAAACCGAGAACTTGCGCTAAACCCGCGTTGCTGGCTTGCTGGGATACCAGGTTGTTAAACATAGATTCGGTCGAATCACCCTGGTGACCAGAAAGTGTGAGCTCCGGCACAGACTTGCCAAGCATTCTATCCGTAATTTATTTTCACTGAATGCTCTTCTAACAGCGTGCCAATTAACTGTTAATACAAATGGCTAATTAATCACAGAAAGAAGGAAAGGCTCTGGCTTCTTAATCATTCAGTGGTCAAAGTAGGGAGCTTATGGGATGTGTGTCTACTTTACTGGACAAAAAATCATTGAGTGACTATTCTACTGGACATTGGCAAAGGGGACCTGCCATTGATTGTTAAGTTAACCAAAGAGGCTATCGACGACATTGAGAAGCTAGGCGATGAAAAGGCGAAACGAAAAGTCAGGGTGCAATTAGACAGGCTTGAGCTTGGTAACCCGGGCGACGTCAAAGCAGTTGGAGAAGGAGTTTCAGAAATCAGGATTCATTACGGGCCTGGCTATAGAATCTACTTCTTCCAGCACCAGGATGAGCTTGTCATCGTTGCTTGCGTTGGAGATAAGGCAACTCAGAAAAAGGACATTGAGCGAGCCAAGCGCATTAAAAAGCGACTTTATAATTGAAAGCTATAAAACCAGGTAAAATACCAGTATTGGCAACCGCCAGGTGACACTATGAACAGCACACTATACACACTGGACGACTACGCAAAAGAGTGGATGCAAAACCCCGACGAAGTAGCAGCCTATTTAAACGAAGTGCTTGAGGATGGTGACGAATCACTTTTATTGGTAGCACTGCGTCGTATTGCCAAAAACTACAACGGTGGCATCGTAGGGTTGAGTAACGACCTCGATATGAATCGAAGCTCACTAAACAATGCACTGGCGCCTGAAGGTAACCCGACTATCAAGACATTGTTTAAAGTTCTTGATCAATTGGGATACGGCATACAGGTTGTCCCCAAGCCAAACTCAAGTCAAATTGAGCAGGTCTGATCGGCAAAGGTGCCCGGCGTTTCGCTTCCCTAAGTACAAACT
The DNA here is from genome assembly GCA_018402545.1 of Saccharospirillum sp. Classification (GTDB taxonomy): domain Bacteria; phylum Pseudomonadota; class Gammaproteobacteria; order Pseudomonadales; family Natronospirillaceae; genus Saccharospirillum. The sequence goes on from JAGYIL010000004.1 coordinate 112,312, forward strand.
CACACCATCTATCTGCGATGGATTACGAGAGCGGAAATCATCAATCACTGTCTGGCAATTCAAGCGAACGCTCACTTCGCCATACCCGGATTAAAATAATGTCGTTCAGCTGCTTTAGGTAAACCGCTCGAAAGGGCGGATAAATTAGCCCCCTTTTCAGACTCGCAGCGAATTTTGGTACTACCCGACCGGAATCCGACTGGGCAATGAGCATTTCAGCATGCGCAAGAATATCAGACTCAGGAGAACGATTGATAAGATACCCCACTAAACGACATCTTGGTTCAGTTCGGCAATGTATGGCATTCTAACGTTGTCAGATACCCTTAAACCAAAATAGAGAGCTGCAATGTTAACGGAAGTCCGCTCAGTTGTAGTTTTTCCCTGTATTGCCTTTGCCCTGGTCGCTTGCCAGACATTGCCCGATACAGTCCCTGAAGTGACGAATCCGTACCAGCGAGGTGCATTATTAACCCAAGCCTTGGCTGCAGTGGCTCCGCTTAGAGTAAGTATGACTGAGTACGCGATGGTGGAGGGGCATTATCCTGATTCGCTTGAAGAATTGGGCTTGGTTGAAGCTCAGATGCGCGACAGCCAGTACTTTCGGGAGCTGTATCTGGCCGAAGGCGGCCGCATCAAAGTATTGGTAGATGCCCGTTTGGGCGCACGGGCCACACTGGAGCTTGCCCCTAAAACAGTTATGGGTGGGATGTCCACGGAGTGGCAGTGCAGGACGAATGTCCCGGACACAACACAGGTTGACACGTGCCAGTACGATCGGCGACTGAAATTTGATTAGCTTGCTAGTGAGCAACCGGCTAGGCAAACCGTATTTAAATTGTCTGACTAGAAAGAAATTCGGCTTAGCAGGTCAGATATTGACTCGTTATCCCACTCACCAAACACCAGCATTGGAGAGTCCACTTCAGGCTCCCGATAAATGTATAACGAGTCCTCGCCTTCCAGGCTATCGACCCAGTAGGCAACAATATCGGTGCCTTCAAACTTCACCAAAGCTCCGCCCGATAAACCGAGAACTTGCGCTAAACCCGTGTTGCTAGCTTGCTGGGATATCAGCGAGTTAAACACAGATTCGGTCGAATCACCCTGGTAACCAGAAAGTGTGAGCTCCGCCACAGACTTGCCAAACACCATGTCCGCTGGTTGCTGCAGAAAGATCAAGCTTTCGCCAGAGTGAAATACCACTTCTGAAGCTACAGGTTCGGATTGGACGATGGTAATCCTTGAAACGTCATTAATTGGAACGCACACATTAATTGGATAAATAGAAAGCTGAAAGGCCTCGGCGCATGCCTCTGAAGGCCAGTTTCTTTCATCAATTTCAAATGTCTCGGACGCCCAACTGGCATTGAACATTAGTAATAAAGTGAGAATTACTGTTCTCATAAACCCAGCCCCGCTGCGTCGAATGACGTTCTAAATTGAAGTAGCCTAACCTTAGCGCAAGTGATACTGTTTTTTTCGGATTTGATACTGGAAACAGCCTGTTTACCAAGGTGCCTTGTCAGCCACTGCAGGTTGGGGCGTCCTGTTGGTCTTGGCACCCAGCGCAATGCGCTGGAGCATCGTTGAATTTCTTGCACGATCTGCCAATAAACGGCTGCAACTTCATCGTTCAAGGCCCCACGGTATCGATATTGAATACCAGCAGCATTAAAAAGCTCATTGATTGCTTCTCGTGCAGGGTGAAGCTCCGACATTACCAACTCCTTTTGACGAAATTTCGTACAGTGTATCGAACTACGGCTATGGCGAGTGAGGCGTTGGTCACAAATAGACGGACGGATTTATTTAAGGTTTAGCTTTATCGAACTTACAAATCGAGATATTTGGGCTAGAAATTCCTAGCGCGAAATTTCTTGTTGATATATCCATTACTCTTTGAAATCCCCCAACTGTTCATCGGTAGCCTCTGTGAGGCGATCGTACCCCTGGTCCGATATGGCTTTCAAACGTTGTGCCGTTGGCTTGAACAACGATGCGTCGATAGCTCTAGTCGATTGGTTAGAAGGGAAAATACTGGCTTTCGTAACTTGCTTTGCCTGGCTCCAGTCTACGTAGTCTGACGAGTCGTGACTTTCCCAGAATGCGCGTTCTTCTGCTTCAGTTTTGAACTCAGGTAACTTTTTTGGCTTTCGCATAGTTAGCACTCTCTTTGCGGTGCATGTCGCGAGCGGAAATTAACCGGATCACTAATGTGGAAATTCGACTGCGATTAGAGCGTAAAACGGTAGGGAGTGGTTGCGAGGGTGAAAGAATGAAAATTCTTCTGCCTCCAAAAAGCGAAAAACCCCGGTGAAACCACCGAGGTACAGACGCCGACCGGGATTGCCCAATCCATTTGCATGAAATGTTGGCCGGATTACCGATTCTTGTCAACCGCCCTGTCGAGTGAGCTAGTTTGGACATGCGCGGGAACTGAAGAGTGATCAAAGCGCATGCCTGGAAGGATTGATCTCCGTTACATAAAATTACATTTGTAGAGCTTTTGGATAGTAAAGTGTAATCACAACTCACCCTTTGCAGCGTCATTCAGTTGGCTTCTGGTTTGGGCGAAAAGACCGCCTCCCGGGCGGTCTTTTCATTTCTGGGGGCATGGAACCATGTAGTGAAGGGTGACTATAGGTTTAAACCTATATATTCTGGGGCCTGTATGAGGTGATTATTGTGACTAGAACACTAGATCAGATTCTGAAAGCCGAAAAGCCGGAAGTGGTTGCCAAAGCCAGAGACAAAGCAGACGCGATTCTGCTTAACATCCGCCTGGGTGAAATCCGCGCGCTTATGGAAAAGACGCAAAACGAAATGGCCGAAGCGTTGGGTGTGAAACAGCCGACGATTGCCGGCATGGAGAAGGCAGGGAAAGACCTGAAACTTTCCAGCCTGAAGCGCTATGTTGAGGCGGGTGGCGGTAAGGTGCGACTCGACATTGAACTACCTGATGGCCAACATCATGGTTTTACGCTTTAACCATCCAGGCATCAGCTTTCTTGCCCTATCCGGCCTGATACTGATGCTCAGCGCATTCCTCTGGGCGGGTGATGCACCCAAAGAGATACTCATAGACCTTTCAATCGAAGATATTAACGATTGGTTGGTAGAGAAAGACACGCTCTGGTTGCAATTGACCGAGCCAGCCCAGGCACGAGTTAATACTCAGCTGGCAACTGAACCCGGAGGCACGCGGTTCAGCGTCCATTTTGAAGGGCGCGAGTTAATGGCAGCCCACTGGTATGCAGAGCAAGACATCAGCGTAATCCGCACACCGGTAAATGACGCGACCGTGCAACTGCTTCAACTAGCCCAACCCAGGTAGCGGCACCTACCCCTGAGGCGAATACCCGCCACATCGGGTATTCACTGGGCTCTCTCGCCGCTATGCTAGGACCAATACATACAACCTTTTCAGGGAAGATGTGCTCAATGGCCTTAAACCAGAACATCGCACTGCTGATCGACTGCGACAACGTCAGCCACCGGGCCATTGAGGGCGTACTGGAAGAACTCGCCAAATACGGCAAAGTGAATGTCCGCCACGCCCATGGCGACTGGAACAACCCGGCCATGAAAGGCTAAGTAGATGGCTTCCAACCACGCCAACACATTGAACCCTTCCAAGGCACTCATCTGGAGAATTGTTCACCGGCACAACATGCCCTGGGTCATCACAAACGGATTGCATGCAGTCAACAGTGGCCCATTGGCTGACAATTGGGTGTCAATCGGGAACCCTGAGTTAATCGATAAACGGGCCAATCACCCCATTCCGGTGGGGCCCGGAGGCGTTCTTAACGACTATGTACCGTTCTATTTCACGCCTTTCTCGCCTATGTTGAATAATATTCGTACAGGCTATGGAGGTATTGTAAGGCGAGCGAATGACGACATCGTCATCCTGGTGTCTAGCCTGCACGAGTTGGCTAAGCAAAACATTCCCTTCGTTTTTACTGATTCCCATGCTTACTATGCTTGGGCCAGGTTTTATACCGAGCTTTCGGATCTTAATGTCATTGACTGGCCATTGCTGCAAAGCAAGGACTTCCGGCGCGACCTGGACGACCCAGGCAAGTTCGAGCGGTATCAGGCGGAAGCATTGGTGTACGGCCGGTGCCCGGTTGGCGGGCTGTTGGGTGTCATCTGCCATTCGGACACGGTAAGATCTGAACTAGAATTGATGATCAACACGAGTGGGTTGAATCTGCCGGTTTATACCCGGCCTAACTGGTATTTCCAATGATTAGATACACAACAGGCAACCTTCTGGACGCAGACGTCGAAGCGCTTGTGAACACCGTTAATACCGTCGGTGTCATGGGCAAGGGTATCGCTTTGATGTTTAAAGAGAGGTTTCCTAATAACAATAAAGAATATGAGCTTGCCTGCAAACAAGGCGATGTCAAAACGGGCAAGGTGTTTGTCACCAGCTCGGATGAACTCATGGGGCCGCGCTGGATCATCAACTTCCCTACAAAGCAGCACTGGCGGTCGAATTCGAAGGTTGAGTGGATTGATCAGGGTCTGGAAGACCTTCACGCCTTCCTGATCGACAACCAGGTGCGTTCCGTCGCCATTCCTCCCCTGGGTGCCGGGAACGGCGGACTGAAATGGTTGGACGTTAAGCCCAGAATTGAAGCCGCGCTGGCCGATCTCGAAAATGTGGATATCGTGATATACGAACCGGTCGAGAAGTACCAGAACGTGGCTAAAAAAAGGGGGGTCGAAGCGCTAACCGCCCCTCGTGCCCTAATAGCAGAACTGGTGCGACGGTACGCCGTACTTGGCATGGAGTGCAGCCTGCTCGAAATACAAAAGCTGGCGTGGTTTCTTCAGCGAGGGCTCGACAAGAATAGCATAAAGCACACGCTGAATCTCGATTTCCAGCCCAAAAACTATGGCCCGTACGCGCATAATCTGGATAAGCTGCTCGATGCGTTGGATGGCAGTTACTTACAAGCCGATAAGCGAATCTCAGATGCCAAACCCTCGGACCTGATACGCTTTAATGACGACAAGAAGCTCAAAGTGCAAACCTACCTGAAGACGGAAGCTCAGCCATTCCTGCCAGCGCTGGAAGAGGTAACGGCTCTTATTGAAGGCTTCGAATCCCCTTTCGGAATGGAGCTGTTGTCTACCGTAGACTGGTTGGTATCAGAGCAGGGCTGCCCGGCCACCGTGGAAGGTGTTAAAGGCGGGGTGGCGGCCTGGCCTGCAGGTGCCAAATGGGCACAACGGAAGCAAAAGCTCTTCGATGACAGAAGTATCTCACTTGCCCTTGAGCGACTCTCGGGCCAGGTAGCGAAAACAGCTTAACCCTGCTGCTTCAGCAACACCCCGCTATGCTTGAATCACTACAACCTTTTCAGGGAAGAAGCGCTCAATGGCTCTAAACCAGAACATCGCACTGCTGATCGACTGCGACAACGTCAGCCACCGCGCCATTGAGGGCGTGCTGGAAGAGCTCGCCAAATACGGCAAAGTGAATGTCCGCCACGCCCATGGCGACTGGAACAACCCGGCCATGAAAGGCTGGATCGAGAAGGTTCACCCCAACGCCATCCGCCCGATTCAGCAATTCGCCCTCACCAAAGGCAAAAACGCCACCGATGCCTCCATGATCATCGATGCAATGGATTTATTGTATGGTGACAATGTGAATGCCTTTGCACTGATGACCAGCGACAGCGATTTCACGCCCCTGGTCATGCGCCTGCTGGAGAGTGGGTTCACGGTATACGGCTTTGGGGAGAAAAAGACGCCCCAGCCGTTTGTGGATGCGTGTTCCCAGTTTATTTATACGGAGAATCTAGAGACGGCAGAAGAACTGGAGCCGGCGGCAAACACCGTTACAAAGGCTGAAGCGCATCCTTCACCGAAAAAGCAAAGCAGAAATGAGCTGAGGATGAATACGGCGCTTGTGAAGCTGTTGAGAACGGCCGTAGAACAAACCTCAGATGAGGAAGGGTGGGCACATTTAGGGGGTGTTGGATCCTACATATCCAACAACAGCTCTTTTTCACCAGTCAATTATGGGTATAAAAAATTGAGTGAACTGGTTAAAGCATCGGAGCTGTTTGAAGTGCAGACTCACAACAAAACTGTACACATTCGTGACAATCGGGCGAGGTAGACTGTTAGCTGAGTCTGTCGGGTAGGAGTTTTCCGTAGGCATTGCGGACAATAGGCTCCAAGTCGTTTGTTGTTCAGATAGCGAAGTAAAGTTGGTAATCTGCCTTAGTACTCCACAAATTTGGGAATAGATAAACATGAAAGCGGCAAAGCAGACGGACATGATTGATCAAAGACTAGCCGATCTGGAAGAAATACACGCGCATGTGAGCAACATAGACAAACGTATCGCAAAGCAGGTTAAGGGGGATATTCTAAAACTGAAAGCCGGTCATTCAGCAGAAAAATCAGCCGCCTATCTACTGGATAAGCTATTCCAGGAATCTGATAGAAGCATCCTTTTGCACGATCTTCGCTTGGATTTAGACGGTGACATTGCCCAAATAGATCACCTATCAATTAATCGTTACGGTTTTGTGAAGCTGTATGAAACCAAGTCCTTCTCGACGGGTATTAAAATCGACGATGATGGGGTTTTCTGGCGATGGGATGACTATGCGAAACGGTACATTGAGATACCTTCGCCAATTCTTCAATCGCAACGGCACGAAGTGACGCTAAAAAATGCGCTTAATGCCATTGGCTACGAGCCATTGCACTTTAGCCATTATGTGCTGGTCGATTATAAAGCCAAGCTAATCAAACCTAAAGAAAGAAAGTTTGATAATGTTTGTCGGCCAGACAGGCTAGAGGAAGTTTGGAAGAAAGAAGAAGAAAAGCCACTAAACCTACGTGATCTGAGTGCAGGATTAAAAGGCGTAGGACGTTTATTCAGTGGCAAGGCATTGACCCCTGAAAAACTGCAAGAGTATGGCGATAAACTCGCGAAAATGCACTCTGTTCTGCAAATGGATGTTTGGTCCAGGTACGGGCTGGAAAAGCCGGAGAATGCACTTGCTGTTGAAAGCAAAGAGGTATCGGCAGATAAAAAAGTATATAAGAAGACACCATTCCTCCAGAAGCCCACTGGTGAGAATACTCAACTCTCAGAGCGACTGTCTTCATCCAAGGCGGCGAGGCGATTAAAGCTGAGCACTCTGGATTTCCTAACCAAAGCTGAGAGCTTTGGCTTGGTGCTAAAAGAGGGAGATGCATATGTCGCGACTGAGAAAGCCCAGAAGCACGGTGTCGAAAACAAGATCTTTCGTAACATCCCCTATGTTTCATGGCCTGTTCCAATCATTGATAAGATTGGTGCTACGCTGACCACTGAAAAGGATGTCAGTGAATAGAGGTTCAGCGCAACAGTATTGGCATCATCCTCCAAACCATGCGAACCTGGTAACAGCTGTAACCCAGGGAACCCAAGATGGACGAGCTTTACCAGGGCCTCTACGACCTTCTGGCAACCGATGACCTTCACCAGCAAGTGGACGATCCCCTGCTGGAAGCCACCTTCGAGAAGATCAGCGAAGCGAACCTGCCGGAGCGCCTGGCAACGGCATTAGCCGAGCAACTGGTGCAGAGCTTGAATGGCATCAAGGCTTCGAAATCGAACAGCAAGGCTGTAGAGCAAGTAGCTTGGGTTAACCAACTGCTGGCGACCCTGCAGCATCCCCCAGCACCCGGCAATACCATCAGCTCCCCAGCCAAAGCCCTGCGCGCGGTTCATCCCAAGGGGCTTAAGCCAGAACTCCCAGCCATTGGCCTGGCCCAGCCCTGGCTGTTCACAGCAGGCAAAGATTCCCCGGCGCTGCTGCACGAACTGCAGGCCGAGCTGAACAGCTGCAACCATGTGGATATTCTGGTGAGCTTCATCACCGTATCCGGTGTGCGCAAACTGCTCGACCGCCTGAAGGCCATTACCGCGACCGATGGCCAGGGCCGAAGCCAGGCCAGTGTGCGCGTGCTCACCACCACCTACACCGGCGCGACCGACCAGAAAGCTCTGAACCAGTTGGCCGAGTTACCGAACTGTGAAGTGCGGGTCTCGCTGGATGGGCGTCGTACCCGGCTGCACGCCAAAGCCTGGTTGTTTGAGCGGGATACCGGTTTTGGGTCGGCCTATGTCGGCAGCGCCAACTTCTCCGGCGCCGCGCTGATGGGCGGGCTGGAATGGACGGTGAAGTTCACCCAGCATGGCCAGCCCGATCTGTTCAGCCGGGCCAAGGCGCATTTTGAAACCCTGTGGCTCGACAATGAGTTCCAACCCTACGACCCCAACAACAGCGACCACCAGGCCGCCCTGCGCAGCGCCCTGAAACGGGAGTCGACCCAGTACGACGCGCCCATTGGCCTGCCGACCTTTTTTGACCTGGTGCCCAAGCCGTTTCAAACCGATATTCTCGAACAGCTGGATAACGAACGCGCGCACGAACGCACTCGCAACCTGCTGGTGGCAGCAACCGGTACCGGTAAAACGGTGATGGCCGCCTTCGACTATCGGCGCATTGCCCGGCAACAGGGCGGGCAGCCCCGGCTGTTGTTTGTCGCCCACCGGGAAGAGATTCTGAAGCAGGCCCGGCACACCTACCGCCAGGTACTGCACGACCCGAATTTCGGAGATCTGCTGACCGGCCACCACGACCCCGAACAACACAACCACCTGTTCGCCACCATCCAGAGCCTGCAAAGTCAGGCATTGCTGGCGCAACTAGGGGCTGACTACTGGCAAGTAGTGGTGATCGACGAATGCCACCACATCGAAGCCAAAGGGTTCGAGCAGTTTGTGACCACGGTGGAGCCTGCCGTTTTACTGGGCCTGACCGCCACCCCGGAACGCCACGATGGCAAAAACATCCTGCGCCACTTCCACAACCGGCCCGACGGCACACCCGCCGCCCAATTGCGCCTGTGGCACGCACTCGACCTGCAGCTATTGGCCCCGTTTGAATACTATGGCTGCGACGACGGCGAAGACTACCGGAAAATCAGCTGGGGGCAGCCGCAATTGGAACAGCAGCAACTCAGCAATCTGCTGACGGGCAACCAGATGCGCGCCCGCACCATCATCAGCAACTGGCGCAACCTGGTGGCCGATACCCGCCAGTGCAAAGCCCTGGCGTTCTGCGTCTCCATCGAGCATGCCGAGTTCATGACCGCGCAATTCAACCAGGCGGGCATTGCGGCCCGGCTAGTGACCGGTAAAACCAACAGAGACGACCGCAACGCCGCCCCGCGCCAACTGCAGAACGGCGAGATCAACGTGATTGTCACCGTCGACCTCTACAACGAAGGCATCGACTTACCCTTCGTCGATACCCTGTTGCTGTTGCGCCCCACCCAAAGCGCCACCGTCTTCCAGCAACAGATCGGCCGCGGTTTGCGGCTCTATGAGGGCAAGGAAAGCTGCCTGGTGCTCGATTTTGTGGGCCAGTATCAGGATGGCTTCCGGTTCGACACCCTGTACAGCAGCATCACCGGCCTTTCGCGCCGTGAGATTGCCGATTCTGTCGAGCACGGCTTCGCCAAACTGCCCAGCGGCTGCCACCTGCAACTGCATAAAACCGCCCGCGAACACATACTGCACAGCCTGAAGCAGGCCATTACCCAGAATTGGCGACGCCTGCAAACCGAGCTCGCCCGCTATGCCGCACTGAAAGGCAGCAACCAGGTGAGCCTGAGCACCTTCCTGACCGAAAACGACCTGGAGCTGGAAGACATCTACCGGTCTCACAGCACCAACACCAACAGCGGCTGGACCAACCTGTTGCGGGCCGCTGGGCTCATTACCGGCAATGGCAGCACCGAAGAAACCTACTTCAGCAAACGCTTCGCCGCCTTACTGCACCAAGACGACCCGACCCGATGGGAACTGCTGGCCAAAGTAGCGGAAGACCCAGCCAACTACCGCATAACCAGCGACAAGGACCGCCTGCGCCTGCAAATGCTAGCCTACCAGATCGACAGCAACACCAAAGCGACCGGCACGGCAGAGAGCTTCCTGAACCGCCTCGCGAATGAGCCCTATACCTGCCAGGAGCTCAAAGCCCTGGCGGACGTACAGCAAACCCGGCACTTCCACTCGTTCAAGCCTTTACCGGGCCTGGAGCGCACGCCACTGCGCCTGCACGCGGCATACCAGAAAAGTGAAATACTCACTGCAACAGGTCACTGGACCGAGGAGGCCAAACCAATCGTCTTGGAAGGCGTCGTTCGCCTAAAAAGCCAGAAAACCGAACTGATCTTCATCACCCTCGATAAAAGCGAAGCCCGCCACGAAGGCGTGGCCTACCACGACTACGCCATCAGTCGGGATCGTTTTCACTGGCAGACGCAGAACTCGGCGGGGCCCAGCACTGAGGCGGGTAAGCGGTATCTGGAGCAGAAGACCAATGGCTGGCAGCTTCAGTTGTTTGTGAGGATGCAGAAGGGGGCGCCATATAGGGCTCTTGGGCCGGCGCAGGTGCTGAGTAGCCATGGCGAGAAGCCGATGAGCATTACCCTGGCGCTTGGCAGTGAACTGCCTGTGCGGTTGTTTGAGGGGTTTAGTGTGTTGGCGGCGGCTTAAAGGCTAGGAATGGACCATAAATCAACTCGGGCATTTTGTTTTCGAGCCCATCATTTACATGCAGATGTTCGAAAATTCGCAATTTCAATACACATACATTCTTAGACACCTCTTTCCATCATGCTTTTATCTACTCAGACCTCCTTTTGGGTCATAGTACAAATTTTAAGGGGGTTGCACCTTTTGTCTAAGGACTTATTAAATGCAGTTTTTCTGCTGTTCGAGTGTAATTAATATACTCTAAGAAGACCGCTATAGCTGCGTTTAGGATTGATGAGCGTATATAAGGGATATAAATCACATGTCCTATATATTCCTTTTTGATCTTGTATTAGTCGTTTTTATGCTGTATTTGTTGTGCAAGTCTATTGACAACCTCTGTTAGTTGCTGGAGATTAGATTAAATTATGCATTAGTTTGATGTTTAGATATATTTTAGTAGAATACTCGACCGCATTTTTTTAGCGGTAAAATGATCTAATATAGGCGCTAGGAGGCACATAAATGTTGAGCTTAGGTATATACGGCACTGTTCTGGCTCTCTTAGTATATATAGCATTTCTTGCAGCTTTATATTTGAAAAGTCGCAGTATGAGAAAAAAAGAGAAATTGCTAGTTGAGAATGGAGTGACTCCTTATGGCTCCGGTCTTTGTCACGGCATGGTTTTGGACAGGAAAAGCAAGCGTCGAGTAAAACATGATGAAAAGCCTAGTGACTCATGGTATAGCCGATTAGCTTAATACTTGATTTGCTTGTGTAGTTTTGTTTGATTATGATCCCGTCAAATGGCGGGATTTTTTATGACTGAATATAAGTATATCGGGTGGGTTCCTTGCATCAATGGTCATCTTGATTTTGGCTTGATGAAAGTGGGTATTCGAGGGGGATTCACTGATAGGAAATATAACGATGACAAAATATTAGAGAGAAATTTCTCGGCTACAGGCGTTGCGTCTAAACATGACCGCATGGTTTTATTACAGTCCAAAGTAGACTGGCGTGATTCGAAAAGTACAGATGAATATGTGGGGCGATTTAGGATATTTGTTGGAGCTAAAGTAGCCGCTTCACAAAACATGAATAAGCGCCACCTAGAGGGGAGTATTCTAATCTACCCTTTAGAAGCGGAACCTGAAAAAAGCGAAGAAAAAAAGAAAATGAACATTCATGAATTAACTCATGAATTGGCCCACGAATTAGAGTGCTCAGGAAAAGTAGAGAATTTTTATAAAATTAAAAATCTGATTGATAATCCAAGTGAAGTTACAGGTTTGAAAGATGATACTTTGTTTTGTTCACTGAAGTTCACGATTTCATGTAATGGGGTTGTTAAGCTTGGATATAATGATGATTCCTGCGAGCTTGATGACAATAGTGATTATATAATTGCGAGACAAGCTTTTTACTACCTTAAGTACTCTATTCATAGTCACCGACATCATGTTGATGAACAAGATTCATTAACCACAATAACTCAGAATGATTCAGATGCTGGTCTAAGGCTCGTTTGCCAATTGAAGAGAGAACTAACGTCATTGAGTAGAGAGCAAAAATTGGACAACCGTATTCATGCAACGAGTGATGCCAAAGGTATTATTGCTTATTCAAAATCTTTGCTTTTAGGCTTGCGAGATGAAGGTCTACTTTCTAAAGACGGTGTTGAGAAAGAGCTGCTTTACTTTGAAAATATTCTGAAATCATTTGAAGGGCTAGAGAATTCAATCTTGCGTACTGAGTTCAATACTGAGTCTATTAAATCAAAATCGAAGGTTATATTAGGCTTTATTTTGATTAGTCTCTGGGGGACAGCTAATTTTATCTTTGCTGCATCAGAGAAAATTAAGGTGGACACGCCTTTTTCATTTATGATTCCTGTCATGATGTTATTTTTCGTGATTCTAGTATATTTCGCTATTAAAAGGTTCTATGCAATACTGACAGACGCTAAAAAGCTAGTGGAAGTGTACAGCATATCGCTGAAGAGTATTAGTTTGCGAATTGGTTTGGCATTACTTTCGATCGTCGTCCTAATATTTATTGATTTGATGCAGTAGTTTTTTGCTAGTGAATGTCTGAACTGAACCGGTAAAAATCGAGATGTCAGACGTTATTTTTCCTTCATTTATTTGGCTTTCCCAGTCATGTTGATGGAAGGCAGTCGCATACCTTTTATGATTATCGTTTTCTCGTAATTTTCGAGATAGTATGTAGTGTGTTGTAGCTTTTTAAAACTCTCTATCATCACAGCCTAATTCATTTTTTACTTGATCATTTGGTTTGGTTGACCTAGTTATTTCGTGAATGTACTTAGATCATATGGTAAGCCCGCATTCGCTGAAACACTTACTCCACGAAATTCAGTTGGTATTACAGGCTCTTTAAAAAAGTTCTCAAGTTACGCTTACATGACGTCATTGAAAGGGTCGCTGCGGGTTTTGAACTATTTGTCGTTTTTTGTCGCTATATTAGCGAACTGCAATGTTATTTAGATAGAGTTATAATTTCAACTTGTTACTTAATTAACGATGTTACAAAATTTTGTTGCTTTCACCTAATGTTGTTATATTTAAGGATAGACCTGAATATCTCTCAATCCTCCTCAGAACCCCCTCACACCAAACCCCCTCACCTCCAACAACAAACAATTCCCGCTTAGCCCGCGTCAACCCGGTATAAATCAACTCCCGGCTCAACAGCCCCATTGCCTGCTCAGGCAACACCATCGCCACTCGCTCGAACTCAGACCCCTGAGTTTTATGAATCGTCATCGCATACACGGTTTCGAACCGGGGCAGACGGCCAGGGGCCAAGGGGCGGTAGTCGGTGTCGCCAGTCTGGAACCAGGCCATTAGGTGGCCGCTGGTGTCGTCGGGCCAGATGAGGCCAATGTCTCCGTTGTAGAGGCCGATGCCGTAGTGGTTTTCGGTGATCATGATCGGTTGGCCCTTGAAGAAGGGGGCTCGGGTTGGGTTCAGGGTTTTGAGTATCCGTTCGTTCAGGGCTTCTACGCCCATGGGGCCTACGCGGGCGGGGCAGAGTAGCCGGAACTGGAACAGGGCGTTGAAGGCGTCGGCTTTGCTCGCGGCCGTGGCGATGGGGCGGTACCAGTGGTCGACCCAGTGGCTGATCTGTTGCTGGGCTTTTTCGGTGGGGATCCACGCCAGGTCTTCGGCGTCGCTTTGCAGGGTGGCGAGGCTGGCTTCGGCTTCGCCGTTGATGACCTGGGTGGCCAGGCGGCCGATGCCGCTGTGTTGGTGGAAGCGGCGGCTGTGTTTTAGGAAAGTTAGAAAGTCGGGAGCTGCGAGTTCTGAGCTGCGAGCTTCGAGCTTTGAGCTTCGAGTAGGAACCGTTAAGCCCAGAGTCTTGAGGGTTTTTGCTCTTTTTGGACTGTAGCCTGGGTGGGGGCGTTGGGCTAGGTCGGCTAGTACTGAGCCTGCGGCTACGCTCGGCAATTGGTCTGCGTCGCCCAGTAGGATGACTTTGGTGTGTTCCGGTAGGGCGCGGAACAGTCTTGTCATCATGGGTAAGTCGACCATGGAGACTTCGTCGACGAGCAGTACGTCGCAGTCGAGTGGGTTGCGTTCGTTGTGGCGGAAGTCGAGCCGGTTGGGGATGACGCCGAGTAGTCGGTGCAATGTGGTGGCTTCGTCGGGAATGCTGTTCAGGGCGAGCAGGTCGATGCGGCCGGCAAGCTCGCTTTTGGCATCGCGGATGGATTCGGCCAGGCGCTGGGCGGCTTTGCCGGTGGGGGCGGCCATGCGTATTTTGAGGTCGTGCGGGCTGGTCATCGCCAGTAGGGCAAGCAACCGGGTGACGGTGTAGGTTTTGCCGGTGCCGGGGCCGCCGGCGATGATGTTAAAGCCATTGAACAGGGCGTTGGCGGCGGCGATGGCTTGCCAGTCTGGTTCTGCGTTGGTGTCTTGCTTGGCGAGCGCCGGGAACAGGGTGTGCAGGGCGGTTTTTGCGGCTTTGGTATCGATGGCCTCCGCGTTTGCGTCGGTTTGCAGGCGCTGGCGCAGTTGGGTGGCCAGTTCCTGTTCGAATTTCCAGTAGCGGCGCAGGTAGAGGCGGTCGCCATCGAGCACGATGGGGGCGTTGTCTTCGGGGCCTATGGGCAGTTGGCTTAGCTGGGTCAGCCAGTCTTCCAGGGGTGGGAAGGTGTAGCCCGGTTTGTCGTCGCTGTGCCACTCGGTGCGGCCGGCCCAGGCGGGCAGGTAGAGGCAGCTGTGGCCTTGCTGCAGGGTGTGGCTGGCGCCGGCGATGCTGTGGAAGAGGTCGTCGGTGTGGGTGTTGAGCCAGTCGCAGAGTTGGGCGGCCAGGTGTAGGTCTAGTTGGGTTATGTTGGTTAGGCGCTGGCGCGCGGTTTTTAGCAGTGGTTGGGATGCTTCCTGTCGCCCAGAGGACTGGCCTCCCACATTGGGGGAGTTCTGTGGTTGGTTGGTTTCCTGTCGCCCAGGGGACTGGCCTCCCACATTGAGAGAGTTCCCAGGTTGGTTTGGAGATTGCCCATTGGTTGGTTCGGTGGTCATGCTGGGGTCTCCGTGCCGGTGAACAGGGTGTCCAGGGCGTGTAGGGCGGTTAGGTCCGGGTCGCGGTGGTAGATGCCTGTGGTTTGGCCCTGGGTCATGCCGCGCAGGTAGAGGTAGTGTACGCCGCCGAGGTGTTGTTCCGGGTTGTAGTCGGGCAGGCGGGTGCGCAGGTAGCGGTGCAGGGCCAGGGTGTAGAGCAGGTATTGCAGGTCGTAGAAGCTGGCGTGGACGCTCTCGGTCAGGGCAGTTGGGTTGTAGTCGCCCAGGCGTTCGCCGAGCCAGGTGGATTTGTAGTCGACCACGTAATAGCGGCCCTGCCATTGGTAAATCAGGTCGATGTAGCCGTGCATCATGCCTTTCAGGCGCGGCGGTTCGGGCAGGATGACGCCCGGGGTATTGCGGTGCCGGGCGAGGATGCGGGCCAGGCCCTGGCCTTTGCTGGCCATTGGGAAATAGAAAGCCGCTTCGCGTTGGGTGTGCGCCTGGCTCAGGTCTGCCAGGCGGGCGCCGCTGGGCAGTTCGGTGTTGAGGATGTCGCTGAGCCAGGTGGCGAGTGCCGGGCGCAGCGGGCTGATGCTGGGTGTTGCGGGTTCATGGTTGTTGGCCTGGTTGTTGGCTTGGGCGTCTTTCGGTAGCAGCGCGGGGTAGCGTTGTTCGGCCCAGGCGAGTTCGGTGGTGAAATCCGGGTTTTCGAAATCGAGCCGTTCGAGCAGATCGTGCAGCAGGTTACCGGCTTCGGCGCCCCGGGCCAGGCGGAACCGCAATGGCCGGTCTTGCGGGGCGGTGGGGGCTTGTTCGGGGTCGTCCTGGTCGCGGTCGGGCGTGGTCAGGCCGCCGTGGCGGGCGTTGCGGGTCAGCGCCGAGAAGGAGCTGAGCCACCAGTCGCGTTCGATACGGCCGTGGAACTGGGCGGCGCGGGCGGTGCTGGTGGTTGTGGCTTCGGGGGCTGCGGCGTCGGTCAGTGGGGTGTCGGGCAGGGTGAGTACGGCGCCGTTGCCCTGGTTGGCGAAGTCGGTCAGCTGTTCGGTCAGGGCGTCGAAGGTTTTTGTGTTCAGGCAGCGGGCCAGGGGTGAGCGGTCCAGTTCCCTGAACTCGGCGGCCATCACATAGAGGCGGCGTTCGGCGCGGGTGGCGGCGACGTACAGCAGGCGGATGTCTTCGGCGGCCTGTTCTTCTTCATAGAGGTCGCGTTCCTGGTCGCTCGGGTTCAGGGCGAGTACGGCGTTGTAGTCTTCGCGGTCGTGGTAGCGAATCAGCATCGGCGGTTGCTTGGGTTTGCTGCGGCCGTAGCTGACGAACGGCAGAAAGACGATGGGGTATTCCAGCCCCTTGGCGCCGTGCTGGGTGATCACCTGTATCAGGTTGGCGTCGCTTTCCAGGCGCAGCTGGGCGATGTTGGCCAGGGTGTCGTCTTGCCGGGCCTGGTCGAACCAGTGCAGCAGTTGCCAGGGTTGGCGGTGTTGCTGGCTGGCCTGTTGCAGCAGTTCGAGCAGGTGCAGGCTGTTGGTGAGCGTGCGTTCGTGGCGTTGCGGGTGCGGGCGCACGTGGCGCTGGAACAGCTGCAGCGCCATGCTCATCAGGCCCTGGCTGAACCAGCGCTCGCGCAGTTCGGTGAGTTCGAACAGGGCTTCAGCCCAGGCGTGTTCGTCTTGCTGCAGCTGGAACAGCCGTTCGGCATCAAAACCAAACCAGGGCGTGGCGAGCGCGGCGATCAGGGCGCGGTCGTTCTCCAGGTTCAGTATGCCGTTCAGGGCGCGGGCCAGGGTTTCGGCCTCGGCGCTTTGCAGTACGTTGTCGCGCGCGCTCAGGTAAACAGAGGCAAGCTGGTGTGTGCGCAGGGCGTTCTGAATGACTTCGGCTTCGTGTTTGCTGCGCACCAGCAGGGCGATGTCGCCGGGTTGTACCGGTTGGCCATCGAGTTTGGCCTCGGCGAGCAGGCGGCGGATCTCGCGGGCGGTCCAGTCGGCCAGTACCTCCAGGCCAGCGCGGGTGTAGCCTTTGGGGTCGTCTTCGGTGGCGGGCAGCAGGCACCATTGCACGGCGCCGCGACCGGCCGGGTCGTCGATGTCGGGCAGGTCGGTTTTGCCAGCTTTGACCGGCAGGTAATCGATGCCGAAGCCGAAGACCTCGGCGCTGGCCTTCCGGGTGAGTACCTCGCCGTCGGCATCGAGCGGGTGTTCGCCGTAGAACAGCCGGTTGTAACCCTGCACCACCGCCGGGTGGGAGCGGAAGTTGGTGTCCATGTGCCATTGCTGGTCGGCGTTGTCGCGGGCTTTGAGGTAGGCGAACACATCGCCGCCGCGAAAGCCGTAAATGGCCTGTTTCGGGTCGCCGATCATGCACAGCAGGCCGGGCTGACCTTTGGGGTACAGGGCATCGAGAATGGCGTACTGGTCCGGGTCGGTATCCTGAAATTCATCGACCAGGGCGACCGGGAACTGTTCGGCGAGTTTGGCGGCCAGGGCCGGGCCGGCGTCGGCATCCTGCAGGCGCTGGCGCAGTTGGATGATCAGGTCGTTGAAGTCGAGCTGGTCGAGCCGGTCTTTGCTGGCCAGCAGGTGCGCCCGGGCGAAGGTGATGCCTTGCCAGGCCCACCAGGCTTTAACGTCTTTCGCCATGCCGGCCAGTTGCTGCGCCAGGGTGTGCAGGTGCGGCAGGGCGGCTTCTTTTTTGGCGGTGCTGAAGGCGTCTTTGCTGAATTTGCCGGTAAACACCTCGGGTACTGCGCCGGGCCAGGGGTGTTGGGCCAATTCGGTCAGTTCATCGAGTTTTGCCTGCCATTCGGCCGTGCTGGCTTCGCCCCGGCGGGGTTTGACGTTCAGGGTGTAAAAGGCTTCGGCCTCACTGGCCCAGTGCTGGCAGAAGGCGTTCCAGGCTTCGTGCGGTTCGGTCAGTTCCGGTTCGGCGACGGTTTCGCTGCCGCCGATGGTGCGGCCCCATTCTTTAGCGAAGTCGTCCGGTGTGGCCCAGTAGCTTTGCAGTTGTTCGAACTGTTCGCCGCGCGCTTCGCGCCGGTACCAGTCCTGCAGGGCTTCAAGAATGAGCGCGCTGCTGTCGGCTTCCATTTCGGCGTGAAAGCTAATGCCACTGGCGAAGGCCTGCTGGGTGAGGGCGCGTTTGCAGAAGCCGTGAATGGTATAAACGGCGGCTTCGTCGAGGTTGAGCAGGGCCTTGTGCAGCAGGGCGCGGGCTTTTTGCGGTTCGATGCGGTCGGCGAGTGTTTGAAAGAACGGTTCGTTGATTTCGCCCCAGTTATCGTGGGCATCGCGAATGAGTTGGCCCAGTCGGCCTTTCAGTTCGGCGGTGGCGGCCTTGGTGAAGGTCATCACCAGTATCTGTTCGACACTGAGTTGCTGTTCGAGCAGCAGGCGCAGATAAAGCCGGGTGATGTTGTACGTTTTGCCGGTGCCAGCGCTGGCCTCGATGAGTTGGCGGCCTTGAAGGGGCAGCGTCTCGGCTTTGAGTTGCTTGGGGGCTTGGTCCAACATCAGCGTTCGGGGTACCGGTAGCGTTCAGGGCATTCTGGCAAGGTGGGGGTGGGTGTGCAAATGAATTGGGAGGCTTGTTAAAACCAAGTTCGGTGGCAGCTTGCCATCTGGTGCCTGGAGGTCGTGTCAGGCACCGGGTATACCTCTCCGGGGTCGGCGTAGACCGGTACCAGCCCCATCCCTGGGGCTGGCCCTTACGGGCTCGCTTCGCTCATGCCAAAACGCTCCAGGCGTTTTGGTCCATGGGGCCTAGACTGAAGCATCCTTGCTTCAGACTACCCCGGATAGACATACCCGGCACCTGACACTTGTTTGGTGGCTTCACCTGGATCGCAACATCCATAGTACGAACTACTTTTCAGAGGTTCAGCCGCGACAAGCCGCTTCGATGGTGGCGATATCGATCTTTCTCATTTCCATCGTCGCTTCGAAGGCGCGTTTGGCGACGGCAGGGTCGGGGTTGGTGACTGCTTTCGTCAGCGCGACCGGCGTTATCTGCCACGACAGCCCCCACTTGTCCTTACACCAGCCGCACATGCTCTCCTCCCCGCCATTACCGACAATGGCGTTCCAGTAGCGATCCGTCTCGGCCTGGTCGTTGGTGGCTACCTGGAACGAAAAAGCCTCGCTTTGCTTAAATGCGGGCCCACCGTTAAGCCCGAGACACGGGATGCCCATGACGGTGAATTCCACGGTCAGTACATCGCCTTCTTTGCCGGATGGATTGTCCGCCGGGGCGCGATGCACCGCCTGCACTGATGAATCCGGAAAGGTCTCGGCGTAAAAACGGGCCGCTTCTTCGGCACCGCCGTCGTACCAGAGGCAAATTGTGTTTTTGGAGGGTGTGCTCATGGTGTATCTCCTTGCAGTGACAGTTCAGTGCATTCCAGCGCGGGGTCACCGCACCTGAATGGCGACAGGACGTCAGCGGGCTGGTTCCGCCGCGCCTCTTATCGGATAGTCGAACCGGCAGCCGCAAAATCGACAGAAAGATGAAAAAATTCTTTTAACCTGTGAACACTGGATAGACTAATGCTGCCACAGGTCCACCTACGATAGCTGTGCCCAGTTGACCGGGACACGGTGACCAGCGTCCATGAGCTGTTCGAACGCATTAAAAGACATCGGGCCCGTTTCAGAATTGGTTGGGGTTACGTGCAACCCGGACCAGCCACAGGCAATTGCCGGAGCGATGTCTTTTTCCAGTGAGTCACCAATAAACAGGGCAGTGGCCGGATCAATCTCTTCTTTTTGCTCAAGCAACCGGATTAGCGCTTTATTCGGCTTTCTCATGGCAATGTTTGCGTCACCGCTCGAATACCAGAAATCAAACGTCTTATTCAGACCCAGGGCTTCAATGACACTGTGCTGAAAAACAGAGGGGCCGTTTGTCATGATGCCAACCCGGCACTGGTACTGTTCCCGCAACCGGTCTGGCAGGGAATGAACGCCCCGATACAGTGTTTGCACTTCCGCCCAGCGCTGAGTGAAGGTGGTAAACAATGCCTCCTTCTCTTTGTAGTCACGTTCAGGAAAACAGCTCTCAATGGCTTCGATTCCGGTGCAGGCTCCATCGATGGAGACCATCTCCATCCAGGTGGGCATCACCGACTCCAAAGTCGTGCCGAATACGGTGTTGAACACATCATCAAAACGCTCCGTTGGGTAACAAAGCGTCATGTCGAGGTCAAAAACGATGGTTTTGAACAAAGCCGGGTTTCCTTTTGGCGGTTTTCGGGTGTGTTGGTAATGGAAACAATCAGCAAAGGTCACTGGCTGTTTCAATGGCGTCTGCGCAGGCAAGTAATTTGGGCTATCTAGTGGCTGCCTTGGCTGAGGTATTGGTCGATATCTCTGGCACTGGTCTGAAAAATCGCCTCCATGGCAGCCCCCACCTCGGAAAAACTAGGGTGGGATTGACGGTATTGCTGAATGAGCTGTGTATGCTGCTGAAGGCTTTTACCGGTGGTTTGCAGTGCGTTGCGAATCTCTGAGTGCGATAGACTGCATGAGCTACGGCCGAAAGCGACCAGGTAGCTTAGCGGCCACCAAACTTTGCGACCGGCCAATGTCAGGGCCGGTACGTCTTGGCTCAGGTAGGGCACGGTCGACACGATATCGTAGGTGGGTGCCAGTTGGCGTTCGCCGAAGGGCTGGTCGTATAGGATGCCGAAGTTTTTTAAGTGGGCGTCGCCATTACGAACTGCCCAGGAGACCAGGACCGACAGGAACAAGGCGTGCAATCCTCTTTTGCGATGTAAAGGCGAGAGGAACGCGATGAGGGATTTCGACAGTTGCTCATAGCTGCCAGAGTATTTGTCTTCGGGTGCCCGGCCTTGCAGCACGCAGCCGTCTTCAAAGCCAAGCCATTGGCCGGTTCCGGTTCGGTCGAAGCGTTTCATGATGAATAGCTGACCGTCGGAGGATAAATCGAAATCGGGAACCGGCAGGCCAACCGCTTTGGCCAGGCTCATGCAAAAATATTCGTTGGCGGCCAGTTCCGGGAAATCATCACCCCAGCTTTTTACGATGAAGCCGCCAGTTTTCAGAGTAGTTCGCTCAGCCGTCAGGGCTGGCACAATGACCTTGGGCTGAACGCCAGAAACACCGGAGCGCAGTGCGTATTTTTCGACCAACTCCTCGAACAACGCCCCGTTGTTGGAGTTTAGTAGCTCGTTGAGTGACTCGCCCTTTCCTTGTGTGGAATCGTCAGCTTTATCCGGATCGACGATTGCAACCCGACCGACTTGGAACCGGCCCAGGGCGGTAAGTAGCGTGAGGTCTCCGGGGCCATACAGTTTGGCGATGGTCTTTCGCAAGATGTCACCGAGATACCCTTCGGGCAGGTTTTGCGCAAAAACCGGATGCAGACCGTGATACAGGTAGGCATCCCTCTGCACGGGCATGGTAACTGACACCGCGTTGTCGGGCGCGGTGCCAGTGTTATAGAGAAAGACGGAAGGGTCCGGTCTCGCCGGGCTGGTCAGTTCACCCACGGGATGGTCATCGACGGTTACCTGAGCCCGGTGTTGAGTTGCCATTACTGGCTCTCCCGATTCTGGCGTTGAAGGTCGTTAAGCGTTGGCAGGCCTTGAGCTTTCTGGGCTGTTAGTTCGAACCCCAGCACCGCTAATACCCGTTCCAGTTTGGCATATCCCATCTCCGGAAGGTGCTGGTTCTCCAGCTTCGACAGAGTGGTACGGTCGACACCGGCTACCTCAGCCAGAGACTGAATAGACAAGCCCGCCGCTTTGCGTTCTTTTCGGATAAACAAGCCAAGCTCGCTGAGCAACATGTGAATATACGCCACGTTTTGATCTAATAAGTAAGTATTGTAGCGTATATTCACGAAATAAGCGCATTTGCTAATCCTTTGCTACTTGCAGCGTCTCCTGCGCCCGGTGTTCAAACAGGGGCTCATAGAGCGGTGTTACCCCTTCGAACATTGCATCGTGTTCGGGTTGCTCGGGCCAGAACCAGGCTATGTAGGGGTCTTCGCTGAGGCCGTTGCTGAACCAGCCGTCGCCGTACCAGACTTTGTCGAAATCGCCCGGGTTGTACTCGCGGCGCTCGCGGGGTTTGGCCATTTCCATCGCGATGTCGGTGTGCCAGGGCAGGGGTTCGCACTGCCCGCGTCGCCAGAAGTCGAGCCAGCGGTTGAATTCGGTTCTGGCGGTGTCGGCGGTCATTGGGGCGAAGTTGATCGCGTAGACTTCGTCTTTTTTGCGTTCGCGGAAGACACCCATCGTGATCGTTTCCGATTGGGTGTTGGCCAGTAAGTGGTGGAGCCAGAGGCGCAGATGGTCTTTGCCTTTGGCATCGGCGAGGCGCCAGAACAGGAGTTCGCCGCCGGGTAGGCGCGGTAGGTTAGCGGTTACTTTTAGGGTGTCGTTGAAGACGCGTTCGGCCGGTTCGGTCACCAGTTGGGCGGCGCCGAGTGATAGTAAATGCTCACTAAAAGCGTCGGCCTGGGCTTGCCAGTCGGCCAGGGTGTCGTCTACCAGGGGGTTATCCGGTAGTCGGCCGGAGAGGCGGGCGGCCATGAGTTGGGTGTCGGCATCCGGCAGGGTTGGGTCGAAGCGGGTGGCGATCAGGTCTTGCTGTAGCTGGTAACGATCCAGGTGGTTGGCGGCGAAGGGTTCGGCGTCGGCCAGTTCGGGGGTGTCGTTCATGTCGAGAAACAGGCCCAGGCGTTGGCGGGCGAAGGCGCGGGCCGGGTGTTCGGCGAAGCGGAGCAGGTCTTCAATGCTCAGTTCTTCGGGCCAGTCGGGTTCGGCTAGCAACGGTGTGTTGTTGGGTGTTGGCAGCGGTTGGCCGAGGCGTAGCCAGCGGCTGTCGAAACTTGGCCAGGGGGTGGCGTTTTCTGACGCCGGGTCGGTGAGGTAGTTTTCCTGTGCGAAGGGCTGTAATGGTAGCGCCTGGATGCCGGTTTTGGCACGCCAGCCGGTTGCGCCTTCGAGATAGCTGAACAGTTCGGTCAGCACCAGGGAGGGCTGGCGTTCGGTGTTGGTGTTGACATCCCGGCCCTGGTAACTCAGGTAGAGGGCGTTGCGGGCCGAGAGCAGGGCTTCGAGAAAGAGGTAGCGGTCGTCGCCGCGGCGTGAACGGTCGCCCAGGCGGGGGCGGTCGTTGGCCATTAAGTCGAAGCCGAGTGGTGGCCGCTGGCGCGGGAAGTCGCCGTCGTTCAGGCCGAGTATGGCCAGTATTTTAAACGGCACCGAGCGCATTGGCACCATGGAGCACACAGTGATCTGGCCGGTCATGAACTGGCGGCCGGTGCGGGCCGGGCTGGCGAACATCTGTTGCAGGGCGTGGCGCACCACGGCCAGCGGCAGGGTGCCGGTGAAGCCAGCTTGCTGGCTGTGTTCGCTGAGGTCGCGCAGGGCATCGCGCAGGTCGTCCTGGGCGGCTTCGAAGCGGGCGTCGGTGGCGAACAGGGCCAGGCGGACTCGCTCTTGCAAAAAGCCTTGCCAGTCGCGGGCGGTGCGCGGGGTGTGCAGGTCGGCGGCGAGGTGTTTCAGGGCATCGACGAAGCCCGCGAGTTTGCCCAGCAGTTGAGCGTCGCTGCCTTCTACGTTGGGCAGCAGCAGGCGCTGGCCCACCACGGTTTCGGTATCGCCCCAGGCGAAGCCGACGAGCAGGCGTTCCAGGCCCTGTTGCCAGCTGTAGGTGTCGTTGATGGCGTTGTCGCTGGATTGGATGTACTGGCGTTTGTGGGCGTCGTCCAACCCCCAGTGCACGCAGGCGGCGTTGAGCCAGCGGGCGAGGGGGTCGAGGTCGTCTTGCGTTAAACCGAACTGCTGCTGAATCGCCGGGACGCGCAGCCAGCCGATCACCTGCGTTACCTGGAAGCGGGCGTCGGGCAGGGTGAGCAGGTCGAGAAAGGCGGCGATGGTCGGGTCGGCGTCTTTTAAGTTGCGGTCGGCGATGGAGCAGGGCAAGGGCGGTACGTCTTCGCCGATGTCGTCGAAGCGGCGGGCGAACACGGCTTCTACAAAAGGCGCGTAATCTTCGACGTTGGGGCACATCACCAGCACGTCTTTCGGGGTGAGGGTTTTGTCGGCATTGAACTGGTGCAGCAGCCAGTCGTGCAGGCCCTGAACTTCGCGCAGGGCGCTGTGGGCACTGCGTACGCACAGGGAGTGATCGCTTACATCGCCTGCCTTTTCATTGGGCTGTTCGCGGCCATCTTTCAGTTTCAGCAGATCGCGTTGCAGTTGGTTGAGCAGGGTGTCGCCTTCGGGTTCTACGAACACCGGGGTTTCGATATCGGCGCGGTCGCTGAGCAGGTTGACGAAGGCCTGGCCCTGTTGGCCCAGGTTGCCGATTAACGGGTTGCCGACTTCGATGTTCAGGTCGTCGCTGTCGTGGCCCTGCAACACCCAGTCGGCTCGTTTTTTTTCGGCCTGTTTTTCGCTTTGGGTTTCGCCCCAGTACTCGTCGCTGGGGTTGAGGTGAAACAGGTGGATGTCCAGGCCGGCCTGGTCGGAGAGGCCTTTCAGGAAATCGAGCCAGAGCGGGGCCAGGCTGTTGATGCCGAAAATGAACAGCCGTTCGGGCAGCGGTTCGGCCGGGCTGTCGAGTTGTTGCATGGCGCGTTTCAGCAAGGCGAGCGGGTGGTTCGGGTTATCCCGCACCAGGTGACGCCAGAGTTGGGCTTGCCAGTGGTCTCCCTGGCCGGCTTCCCAGCTTTCTATCCAGTCGGGCCGGTACATTAAATATTGTTCGTACAAGTCGGCCAGTTGCTCGGCCAGTTGGAAGCGGCGCAGCGGTTGCTGACGGGCCGACTGGTTCTGCCAGTAGCGGCTGGGTTCGGCAAACATGGGGTCGGTGGTAATGAATCCCTGACCCAGCAGATCGTGCAGGCGCCAGACCAGCACTTCGCGTCGGAAGGGGGACTGTTCTGGCACTTCGCTTGCACCCAGAACCTGGCGGATCAGCGTCCACATTTGCTGGATGGGCAGCGGAAAGGCCAGGTTCATGCTGATTTGGCGGCTGGGGTGATCGGCGAGTTTCATGTTCAGCCAGTGCGCCATGCCCTGATGCTGCACCAGAATGATGTCGGGTTGCAGTGGGTTGTCGACCGGCAGTGCAAGCAGGGTGGCGAGCGGGTCGATCAGAGTGTCGAGCTGGTTGCCGGGCAGAACGTGAAACATGAAGCAGACTCGTGGGGTTTTGGACAGTGTAGCAAGGTGGCCGGGTTTGTAGGAGTTGAAGGATGAATCCGATGTTAGTTGTGCTCCCCAAGGCCCTTCGACAGGCTCAGGGCGAACGGGAGTTGGAGTAAGTTGCCTCAGCGCTTCATTCCGTTCGGGGTGAGCTTGTCGAACCCCCTTGGGGAATTGATTAAACCCTTGATTTAAGCCCTGGTAAATCCACTGGAAGCCGGTAACTGAACAGGGCATTCTGTTGTGCTTTCAATAAATTGTACTGTCTAACAATAAGGTGTTCGGTTGGGTTGGCCTGAATTCGGGCCGGTGACGTACCTATCCCATCCGATTTTTAAGGAGTAGTGGCATGTCTCTCTGGAAACAAAGTGCGCTGGCGCTGGCGTTAATTGCATTGGCCGGTGGCGGTTGGTTGGTCTGGCATCCGGCTGGAGAAGGCACGCGCGTGCAGCTGGGTCTGGCTGAGGCGTCTGAATCCAGTGGTGGCGGGCGGCCTGGCTTTGGGTTTGGCGGTGGTGGCGGGACGCTGGTGGTGACGGACCAGGTGGGTGAAGGTGTCATTAATGACCGGCTGACCGCTATTGGCGATGGCGCTGCGTTGCGGTCGGTGTCGATTAACCCTGAAGTCAGCGGGCGCATTACCGAGGTGTTGCGTGGCTCGGGTGATCGGGTGGAAGCCGGGGATGTGATTGCCCGTATGGACGCAAGCTCTGAACGAATTGCGCTCGACCGGGCCCGGTTGGCGGTGCGCGATGCTGAAAACCGGGTGGAGCGGTTAACGCGGATGCAACAGGGTAATTCCATTACTCAGGTTGAGCGGGTGGAAGCCGAGTCTGCATTGGAGTCGGCCCGGCTGGCTGTGCGTGAGGCTGAGCTGGCATTGTCACGCCGTACCATAACGGCACCATTCGGTGGGGTGCTGGGAATCATGTCGCTGGAGCCGGGCAGTCTGGTTGGCTCGCAGGATGAAGTGGCGCGGCTGGATGACCGGTCGGATCTACTGGTCGAGTTCCGGGTGCCGGAGCGGTTTGTGGGGGCCATTGCTGTTGGGCGTGCCATTGATGTAACGCCGGTGTCGAACCCGGCGTTGGAAGTGACTGGTGAAATTACGGCGATCGACAGCCGGCTGGAAGCCGATTCCCGCACGCTTCGGGTGCAGGCCCGGGTCGATAACGAAGCCGACCGGTTGCGTCCGGGCATGTCGTTTATTCTGGATCTGCAGTTCGCTGGTGACACCTTCCCAACGGTGAACCCGTTGGCGGTTCAGTGGCGGTCGGAAGGCGCTTACGTCTGGCGCGTTAATAGCGAGGGCGAAGCTGAGCAGGTGCCGGTGCGCATTATTCAGCGCAATTCGGATGCGGTGCTGGTCGATGCGCCGTTGCAGCCAGGTGACGAGGTAGTGACCGAAGGCGTGCAATCGGTTCGTGCCGGTGCGGCCGTGCGCCAGGCGGGGGGTAGCTGAGTATGTCTGCGGAACCCAGAATGGCCCGGATGGGCGGTTTTACGGCCTTGTTTGTGCGGCGCCCGGTGCTGGCGCTGGTGGTCAGTGCGCTGATTGTGGTGACTGGCTTTGCCGGTTTATCCGGCGTGGAAATTCGCGAATTGCCGTCGGTCGATTCGCCGGTGGTGACCATCGTAGCCTCCTATTCCGGCGCCGCGCCTGAAACAATTGACCGGGAAGTGACCGGCGTGCTGGAAGGTGCGGTGGCCCGGGTCTCCGGCATTAATGCCATTTCTTCCAGTTCCAGTTTTGGCCGCAGCCGAATCACGCTGGAATTTCGCAGCGATACCAATCTGGATACCGCAACCTCCGACATTCGCGATGCCATTGGCCGCGTGGTTGGCCGTTTGCCCAGTGGCGTCGATGACCCGCAAATTATTAAGGCAGACTCCGATGCATCGCCGGTGATGCGGTTATCAGTAACATCGGCAGAGTTATCCATTCAGGATCTGTCGTTGCTGGTTGAAAACGATGTGCTGGATCGCCTGGCCGCTGTGCCGGGTGTGGCTGATTTACAAGTATTTGGTGCCCGTGAACGCATTTTCCGGGTCGATATCGACCAGTACCGGCTTGCCAGCTTTGGCTTGACCGTGGCGGATGTGCGCCAGGCGTTGAGCGACGTGTCGTTTGATTCACCCGCCGGTGCGCTGTCGAGCAACGACCAGAGCCTGGTGGTGCGGACCTCGGCGCAAATCGCCGAGACGGAAGATTTTATGAACCTGCGCATCCGGCCGGATGTGCGCATTCGCGATGTCGCCACCGTGACCCTGGGTGAAGACCCGGGCGACAGTATTTTGCGTGCCAACGGCGCCGCCGGTGTGGGCATTGGCATTGTGCGACAGGCACAGTCGAATACACTGGAAATTTCTTCGGCGGTTCGCAATGCGGTTGACGACATTCGCGGCATTCTGCCAGAGGGCGTTAACATTCGG
Organism: Saccharospirillum sp.; assembly: GCA_018402545.1. Lineage (GTDB taxonomy): Bacteria > Pseudomonadota > Gammaproteobacteria > Pseudomonadales > Natronospirillaceae > Saccharospirillum. Next base: position 140,028 of record JAGYIL010000004.1, read on the forward strand.
GTGTCGAGTGATGATGCTACTTATATAGGCGGGGCGATCTCCGAGGCTGTAAAAACGCTGCTGATGGCGGTGGCGATTGTCACGCTGATTATCTTCGTTTTCTTGCGCGACTGGCGCGCAACGCTGATTCCGGCCATCACCATTCCGGTGGCACTGATCGGTACGCTGGCGGCGATTTACATGGCCGGGTTTTCGGTGAACATTCTGACCTTGCTGGCCTTGGTATTGGCGACTGGCATGGTGGTCGACGACACCATTGTGGTGCTGGAAAACATTGTGCGTAAACGCAACCAGGGCATGGGCTCGCGTGCAGCAGCCGTGCTCGGTGTGCAGCAGGTATTTTTTGCCGTCGTCACCACAACAGCGACGCTGGCTGCTGTGTTTATTCCGCTGTCGTTTTTGCCCGGGCAAGCAGGTGGCCTGTTCCGCGAGTTCGGTTTTACGCTGGCGATGGCGGTGGTGCTGAGTTCCGTTGTGGCGTTGACGCTGTGCCCGATGCTGTCATCACGTTTGTTGCGGGCTCATGTTGAACCAAAAGAAGGTGAGCGACGCAGTCGGGGCTTGTTTGATGTCATCGGTGATGCACTGCAGGCACTCTTTGTTCGCATCCTGCATTTTTCGTTGCGGGCACCGCTGGTGATTCTGACCATCTCGATACTGGTGTTTGCGCTGGCGATCAGCCTGTGGGGTCAGCTGGATCAGGAGGTGACGCCCCAGGAAGACCGGTCCGTTGCCTTACTGTCGGTCTCGGCACCGCAGGGGGTGAGTCTGGATTACACGAACCAGCAAATGCGCCGCGTCGAGCAACTGATGCAACCCTTGCTGGCTTCCGGTGAAGTGGAGAATACCTTTTCAATTACCGGGATTGGCTCGGGCAACCGGGGTTTTATGGTGATGGGGCTGGCGCCGCAGGAAGAACGTGAGCGCAGCCAGCAGGAAATCGTTGGCGAAATTAACGGCTTGCTGGCCACCGTTCCCGGCATTCGTGCCTTTGCCATTCAGCCCAACAGTTTGGGCATTCGGGGTGCCGGCCAGGGGTTGCGGTTTGCGGTGGTAGGCAGCAATTACGATCGTCTGGGTGAATCGGCCGAGGCTCTGGTGGCTGAGCTGGAACAGGACCGCCGTTTCGGCCGCATCAGTATGTCATATGAAACCACTCAGCCCCAGTTATCAGTGACCATCGATCGGGACCGGGCAGACGACCTGGGCATTAACATCAATGGCCTGGCCGAGGCCATGCAGGCCTTGCTCGAAGGCCGGGAAGTGGGGTCGGTGTTTATTGAAGACCGCAGCTTTGCGATGAAGATGCTGTCGACCACGCACCCGGTGCGGGACCCGACCGACTTGCAGAACATTTTTCTGCGCACCGGTGATGGCCGCATGGTACCGATGGCGACGGTGGTGTCTCTGGAAGAGCAAGCCGTTGCGCCTTCGTTGAGCCGTGAATCCCAACTGCGTTCCGTTGCCATAACCGCCAGCCTGTCGCCGGGCTTTGCGCTGGGCGATGCGTTGCAACAGGCCGAGCAAATTGCTGAACCGCTGTTGCAGGATGGCATGCGTATATTGCCACTGTCGGAAGCGGCGACCCTCGATGAAACGTCGAATGCGCTGGTGCTCACCTTTGGCTTTGCGTTGCTGATTGTGTTTCTCGTTCTGGCAGCTCAGTTTGAAAGTTTTGTCAGTGCATTGATCGTTATTTTTACGGTGCCGTTCGGGCTGGCTTGTGCGATTTTTGCCTTGTTGTTTGCCGGCATCAGCCTAAATGTGTACAGCCAGATCGGGCTGGTGTTGCTGGTGGGCGTGATGGCCAAAAACGGGATCTTGATGGTCGAGTTTGCCAACCAGCTGCGTAACCGGGGGTATCAGGTTCGTGAAGCGATTGAAGAAGCCGCCATTATTCGCTTGCGCCCGGTAATGATGACCATGACGTCTACGGTGCTGGGTGCGCTGCCACTGGTGTTGTCGACCGGCCCGGGCGCCGAGGCCCGCGAAGCCCTGGGGTGGGTGATTGTGCTGGGGCTGGGCATGGCGTCGGTGGCGACCTTGTTTTTAACGCCCGTTGCCTACTTGCTGCTGGCTCGTTTCAGCAAACCGCAGCAGGAAGAGCAAGACCGGCTGGATCGGGAACTGGCGGTGGCCGACGAGCAACTGGCCTGATGTTGTTTAACCGGTGGCGGATTTTGCTCCCCAAGGCCCTTCGACAAGCTCAGGGCGAACGGGAGTTGAAGTAAGTTGCCACCGGGCTTCATTCCGTTCGGGGTGAGCTTGTCGAACCCTCTCGGGGATGCAAAGCGACCAGCGCCTGTCTCGCCATATCCTGTGTAGTCGATGTTGGCTACACTCTGCGTACAACTTGCAGATAAGCACCTTCATGGATTTAACCACGCTGTCCTCACTGTCAGAAACCGACCTGGCGTTTCGCTTACTCGCCGCCCTGTTGCTTGGTGCCCTGATTGGCCTGCAACGGGGCTGGGTTGCGCGGCATTTGGCGGCGGGTGAACGCATAGCGGGCATTCGTACTCATGCTCTGGTGGGGCTGCTGGGCGGTTTCTCGGCCGTGCTGTCAGCTGTACTGACGCCCTGGGTATTTCCGGTCGCTTTTATTGGCGTGGCCGCCATTGCGCTGGTGGCTTACCGGGCGCGCTTGCAGCATGAGCGTAATTTCAGCATTACCGGCCTGATCGGTCTGTTGCTGACCTTTATGCTCGGCGCCATTGCGCTCTCGGTCAGTGTCTTCCTGGCCGCCGCCGGTGCTGTGGTGACCGCGCTGATTCTGGACTACAAAGCCGAAATTCACGGGCTGCTCGCCAAACTGGAAGAGCATGAACTGGATGCCGGGCTTAAGCTGCTGCTGATTTCAGTGGTGATATTGCCGCTGCTACCCAATCAGGGTTACGGGCCGGGCGCGGCGATAAACCCCTATGAGATCTGGTGGCTGGTGGTGCTGATCGCCGGTATTTCCTTTGTGGGTTATTTTGCCGTACGCATGGCCGGTGCGCGGCGGGGCATTCTGTTTACCAGTTTATTTGCCGGGCTCAGTTCAACGACGGCACTCACCCTGAATTTTGCCCGGCTCTCACGCCAGGCGCCGGAAGCCAGCCGGTTGCTGGCCGCCGGTATACTGATCGCCTGCGGTACCATGTTTCCCCGCCTGCTGGTTTATGCCTACCTGATCAACCCGGAGCTGATTGGGCTGTTGCTGGTGCCGGTCATCGCCATGGCGCTTGCCCTGTATGTGCCTGCTGTTTTTATCTGGCGGGGCATCGAACAAACCGTCAGTCTCGAAAAGCCCGTGCTGGAACGCAACCCGCTTGACCTGAGTGCGGCGTTGTATTTTGCGGTGCTGATCACCGTCATTCTGCTGCTGGGTGAATGGCTGCGCAGCACAGTTGGCGATGCCGGCATTTATCTGCTGGCGGCGGCCTCCGGCGTTGCCGATGTCGATGCCATTACCCTGTCACTGACCCGCTTGTCTGTGAATGGCATTGGGCTCGATACGGCTGTGCTGGGTATTGTGATCGCCTCGGCGGTGAATAACCTGGTAAAGGCCGGGCTAACGGTATGGCTGGGGAGCGCCCGGTTGTGGCGCCTGGTCATTGTGCCGATGGTGGCATCGCTGTTACTTGGGTTGCTGGTGGCTTTACTGGCGTAAGCTGAATTAACCCGCCAGCCAGAACGCCCGGGATCCAGTTAGCCCGGGGTGGAAAATATCGGGCGATTCGATTGCGGATAATCAGGCATTGTCTGCGCTGCTGTCGGGCCCAAAAGTGCCGTGCAGTTCACATTTAAACCCTGTTCGGCGTGCAAGAAACCCATCCCTCCTCTTTTTCAGCCTCCCTTTTACTGGCTGCTTGTTGAAGACTGTTCCGGCTGTAATTTCCCATCTCTGCTGAGCGCCGCTCAGTGAAACCGTCTAACAACAAAAAAGTCGAGGGACAGGATGACCATGCTGACGCACAATTCAGGCAAGCCCCTACTACCACTTGGAAAGCTACCAATCAGAAAACTGGCCGTTGTAACGGCTTTGTCGGCTGCCATTTTGGTGGCAGGTTGCAAGCCGCCTCAGGACCTGGCGCCCTACCAGGAACGCGATATACGTGACGATGTGTTCTATTTTGTCATGCCAGACCGCTTCAGTAACGGCAGCCCGGCCAACGATTACGGGGACCTGGGGGGCGACAAGTACACCCACGGGTTCGACCCGACCGATAAGGCGTTTTACCACGGTGGTGACCTGGTCGGCCTGGTCGACAAACTCGATTATCTGGAAGGCCTGGGTGTTACAGCCATCTGGATGACCCCGATTCTCAAGAACAAAGCCGTGCAAGGCACACCGCCGAATGCCAGTGCGGCGCACCATGGCTACTGGACACTCGATTTCACGCAGATCGACCCGCATCTGGGCACCAACGAAGAGCTAAGAGAACTGATTGATGCCGCTCACGAGCGGGATATTAAAATATTCTTCGACATCATCACCAACCATACGGCCGATGTGATCAAGTACGAAGAGTGTCACGACAGCGAGGGCAATCTTCCCGAAGGCCAGACACTGTGCGATTACAAATCCCTTGAAGACCTGGCCGCAGGCGATACCTACACACCCTTTTTGCCCGCTGCTGAAGCCAATGCCAAAGTACCGGCCTGGTTGAACGACCCCCGGTATTATCACAACCAGGGTGACAGCCTGTTCTCCGGTGAAAACTCGGTGTATGGGGATTTTGTAGGGCTGGATGACCTGGCAACGTCTGACCCTGCGGTCATCGAAGGCATGACCGAAATCTTCAAAAACATCGTTACAGACTTCAAACCCGATGGCTTCCGCATCGATACCGTAAAGCACGTTCATACTGAATTCTGGCAAGAATTTTCGCCGGCCATCATCGAGCATGCCCGCAGTGAGGGCATTGAAAACTTCACGCTCTTTGGTGAAGTCTACAGTGCCGATACCGATCTGCTGAGCATGTACACCACTGAAGGTAAATTGCCATCGGTGCTGGATTTTGGTTTCCAGGCAGCGGTGTCGGCAACGGTCTCCGGCGGCGACGCACCGGTTACGCTGGCCAGCCTGTTTCGTGATGACGATAAATACAGCGATGCCGACAGCGATGCATCAACCCTGATGACCTTCACCGGCAATCACGACATGGGTCGTTTTGGTTATTTTCTGGGTGAAACGGATACGCCCGAAAATCTCGCAAAAATGAAACTGGCACACGCCATGATGTATTTTCTGCGCGGCGTACCCGTTATTTATTACGGCGATGAACAGGGCTTTACCGGCACCGGTGGCGACCAGGCATCGCGCCAAAACATGTTTCCCTCCCAGGTGGATGAGTACCTGGCGAACGACAACATAGGTACGTCCGCCACGCCGGGTGATGATAATTTTGATACCGAACACCCGCTGTACCAGGCCTTTGCTGAATACGCCGAAGTACTGCGTGCCCACCCGGCGTTGCGGCGCGGTGTGCAGCATGAGCGTTATGTCGAAACCGGGGGCAAAGGCGCCTTCGTTGTATCCCGTGTGTATGAGCGTGAAGAGTATCTGGTCGCGTTCAATACGTCGGCCGAACCGGTTGTGGTCAGCCTGCCTGCAGTTGCCAAAGCCTATCTGGGGGTTTACCCGGAGCGGGCGGCTGCAAGGCGCAATGGCGACCAGGTTGAACTGGAACTTGAACCCTTTGGCATGGCCATTTACCGGGGCAATAAGCCTGTGCCGGTGTCTCCTGCCCCCGAGGTTGAATTGACGGGTTTTAATGCTGACGAACCGCTTACCGGCCGTGTCACCTTGCTGGCTGACATTGACGGGCTTGAGGATATTGCACTGCCCGACTACGAAGCACGTTTTGAGTATTCCACCGATGACGGCCACAGCTGGCATCGCATTGCGGATGATTTCGATGCGCCGTACCGCGCCTATTTCCGCCTGAACGAGTTTGCAGACGGCACCGATGTTCAGGTGCAGGTAACCGTCAGCAATGGCGATGGCGACATGAGTACCGCAACCCGTACACTGCGGGTAGACAGTCGCTACCCGGAAACGGTCACACTCGATTACGCCAACGCCAACCAGCGGGATGCCTTGTACGCGGTCAGCAACAGTGGTCGTTTTCAGGGACCCATTGTTGAAGAAGATGGCGTTTATTCGATCTCATGGGGCCCGACCGATACCCGACAAACACTGACCTGGGCAACTCTGGATGACACCACCGGCGTAGCAGAACTGGACCAGCCGTTTGCGCTGACGCGCAGTGCCGTGTTTGCAGTGGCAGAAGAGGATGGTGCGGGTGGCCTAACCGCTCATTTGACGGTAGACGCACAGCCAGAACTGAGCCAGAGCGGGACCCGGGTCGATCAACTGGTTGAACAGGCGAGAGTGTCTGACGACAGTATCGATGGCCTTAACCTGCGCGGTGGTATTGTCGGCTGGGACCAGGGCAGTGCGGTTGACATGAACAACACCGAATACAGCACTTACCACACCGAAGCGTTCGTGTTGCGCGGAGACGGTGAATTCAAGTTTGCCGATGACCTCTGGGCGGCGATAAATCTTGGTGCGCCGGTTACCGACATGGGCCTTACCTGGGGCGCAAACCCGGCCAATCTGCTCAGCTTTTTTGAAGCCGATTCGGTCTACGATTTCTGGGTGATTGGTGCCGATGAAGACGCCGATGGCGAGCTCGATCGAATAATACCCATCGTGGCCATCGATGCCGGTGTACTTGCAGAACCGGTGTATTTGCGAGGCACGCTGACTGACTGGAACGAGGGACGTCGCCTGGCGCATCTCGGTGATGACCGCTATGAACTGATACTGACCGATCTGGCCGCAGGCGAGTATGAGTTTAAATTCGCCGACGGCGACTGGGCAGATATTAACCTCGGCTATGGTGACGTAACGGTCAGTGCCGACTCAATCGGCATCACCAACCCCGGAAACGGAAACATTGGCCTGTCGGTTCCCGCTGCGAACGACTACACCTTTGTGCTGGATGCCAGCGACCCGGCCAACACTGTGTTGTCGGTGACATCCAGCGAGGTGGCTCCGTATCAGGCTCAGGGTGCGTTGTATTTGAAGGGCGAACTGAACGGCTGGGCAAACTTGCCCGCCTATCGGTTTGATTATGTCGGCGCAGGTTTGTACCGCACTACGGTCGGTATTGACCCTGCCGTCATTGACTACAGCGGTGACGATGCCAGCGCCATAGATTTCGCCATTGCCAACGCAGGCTGGGGGTTCAAGCTGGCCGGCGCAGGTGACGTGCTTACGACAGGTGCCAGCGTCACGCTGAGCGATACCGTAGGCAGCAATAACCGCCTGGATGCCAGTCTTAGCCCGGCCTATTACGACCTGTTGCTGGATGCATCAGCCAATGCCAGTGCGCCCACTCTCAGCCTTTCTGCCAACACAGAATTCACCTACGGCGACCGCTTTGGCCAGCCGATGTATCTGCGCGGGAACTTTAATGGCTGGAGCAACAGTGTGCCGGTGGAGCAGGACGGGGTTCAGTACAGTGATACGCTAACACTGCCCGCGGGCGAAGCCCTGTTTAAACTGGTAAACGACGACTGGAGTTTGCAAATACAGTTTGCCAGCGTTGAACAAAACGGCGGGTTACCACTGAGCAGTGAAGATGATGGCTTTGGTGGCCTGAACATCGCTGCGACTATTCCGGTAGCGGGTGATTACCGCTTCACTTTCGATGCCACCAACCCCAGCCGGCTAATGCTGACGCTGGAAGCGCAATAGCCCAACGGACCATTAAGCCCTTCGGGTGAGACCAGAACTCTGATCTCTGCTCGAAGGGCTACTCCTGTCTTAAAAGACCGCGGTTTGCCCCTGTTTCGGAATGGTGGCCGCTATCTCATGGCGTTTCCACAATTCACTGGCAAGGGCATCCTGAGCACCGGGTTCGCCGTGCACCAGGTAGAGATCCGGCTGGTTGGTGAAGCTGGCTGCCCAGTTCAACAGTTCTTTCTGGCCGGCGTGGGCAGAGAAGCCGCCAATGGTTTCGATGCGGGCGTTAACCACGAATTCATCGCCAAACATTTTGATGGTTTTCAGACCGTCGACCAGCAGTCGGCCCAGGGTGCCCCGAGCCTGATAGCCACAAAAAACAACGGTGGTTTTGCGATCCCAGATTCTGTTTTTAAAGTGGTGCCGTATGCGGCCACCGGTGCACATGCCGCTGCCGGCGATGATCAGCGCGCCGCTTTTTATCCGGTTGATGGCCATGGAATCATCAGTGCTGGACGTAACCGACAGCCTGGGCAGGAAGTCTTTCAGGAAGCTGATGTCAGTGTCGCACAGCTTCTTAACTCTGCCGCAATCGAGGGTGTGCAACCAGTGGTCATAGACTTCTGTCACTTTGTGGGCCATGGGGCTATCGAGGTAGATTTGCCAGCCATCGAGCGTGCCGCGCTGATGCATGGCGCCCAGGTGGTACAGAACTTCCTGGGTGCGGCCAACGGCGAAGGCCGGAATCAGCACATTGCCGCCCTGTTCCCAGGTTTCTTTGAGTATCTGCTCCATCTGCAAAATGGAATCGGGCAGAGAACGGTGATTCCTGTCGCCGTAGGTGCTTTCCATTAACACAATACTGGCGTCCGTCAGATGGGTTGGGTCGTTCATCAGTGGCGTGTCTTTCTTGCCGAGGTCACCGCTGAAAACCAGTTTCTTAGACTGGTTTCGTTCGCTGAATTCAAGCTGCACGATGGCCGAGCCCAGAATATGGCCCGCATCGAACAGGGTGACTGAAAGGCCGGGCAACAGCGAAAACGGCTCATCATAGGGTTGTCCGACGCACAGCGAGAAGACGGTCTCCAGATCGGCCTGGGTGTACAACGGTTCGATGGGTGGCTTGCCTTTGCGCAGCAGTTTCCGGTTTTTGCGTTCGAGGTCTCGCTCGTAAAGCCCGGCGGCATCTTCGAGCATGATCGGCAACAGCTCAACGGTCTCTGCCGTACACAGAATGGGGCCGCGAAACCCCTGTTTGGCGAGCAATGGCAACAGGCCGGAATGGTCCATATGGGCATGGGAAAGCACCAGTGCATCGATGCTGGCGGCATCAAACTCAAAGGTTTCATCCCCCAGCCGGTCGACGGCATCGCCACCCTGGTGCATGCCGCAATCGAGCAGAACCCGGCCGATGCCGGGCATGGTCACCAGATGGCAGGATCCGGTGACCTCCTGAGCGGCACCGAGAAATTGAACCGTAGCCATGACCTGTCCTTGCTAATGTCTGTACACTCAGTCTAGCTGGTAACGACTCAGTTGCTGGCGAATGTCCTCTGGTCCAAAGACCTGTTCGGCGTGCCAGCCCAGCGCACGGGCCGCTTCGACGTTTTTAAGGCCATCATCAAAAAACAGGATGGTTTCCGGCTTCGCATTCAAGGCTGACTGCACCGCTTCATAAATAGCCGGGTCGGGCTTCATAACGCCCAGGGTCATGCTGGTGAAGTGGTGTTCGATCAATGGCAGAAAAGTATTTCGGTCCACCAGCATCTGCCAGTGACAGGGGTTGGTGTTGCTGAGCAGGCTCAGGGTGTAACGCTTGCGCAGGCGGTGCAGTAAGTCGGTAATACCAGGGAAGTCGTCATCGAGGATGTTGCGAAACGTTGTCTGGAACGTTTCACGGTCGAGCGCGGGTTTGAATTCATCGATAAAGGCATCGGTGAAGGCTTCAAAGTCGAGCTGGCCGGTCTCGAAGGCGTGGGTCGAGTAGGCGTTACCCCAGAGGGCGTGAATCTGCTCGAACGGCACGTCTTTCTGCAAAATACGGCTGACTTCCTGGTGCCAGTGAATGCGCACCAGCACGCCACCCATGTCGAAAACGAGGTGTTTGATCGGGGTCATGAGGCCTCTTTGGAATCTGAAACACGGAAATTTAAACGTCATTTGGGCCAGTTTACGGCATACCCGTCAGGCGGTGCCATTATTCGCCTTTTATCGATTGGCGTTACGGTGTTCGGATCATTACACTGGCGGCCCTCCACCCAAGCTACCCGATCGAGGCCTCTGATGAGCCGAAACAAGCGCGATATACCGGTGTTTGATCACCCGATCATCGAAACCCATTGTCATCTCGATTACCTGAAAGACGAGGCCCTGACCGAGGTGCTGGCCCAGGCGCGCGCCGTCGGCGTTGAGCGGGTGGTGACCATCGCGGTATCGCCGGATAACCTGGCCAGAGTGCGGGAGCTGCGCGACCTCGACCCAATGATTCACGCCACTCAGGGCGTGCACCCGCACGATGCCGAGGCTTACACCGCCGAGACAGCGGCAGAGCTGCGCGCCCACGGTCGCGACGAGCGCATTGTGGCCATTGGCGAGATCGGGCTCGATTATTACTACGATCATGCCGACCGGGAAGTTCAGCGCCGGGTGTTTGCCGAGCAACTGGCCATTGCCGCCGAGCTCGATCAGCCCGTGGTCATCCACACCCGCGAAGCCGATGCCGATACCCAGGCCATTTTGAAGGAGTTCGCGCCCAGTCTGGCGAAGAAGGGCGTGATTCACAGCTTTACCTCGGGTTTGGAGCTGGGGCAGTTCTGTCTTGAACAGGGCTTTATGCTGGGTTTCAACGGCATTATCACCTTCAACAAAGCAGAAAACGTGCGCGAAGTGCTGGCGGCGACTCCAATGGACCAGTTGGTTGTTGAAACCGACGCCCCCTTCCTCACGCCCGCCCCCTACCGGGGCCGTGAGAATGCGCCCAAGTATTTGCCGTTTATTATTGAGAAAATCGCGGATGTGAAACAGGTTCCGGTCGCTGAGGTGCTGCGCCAGAGCTACGCCAACGCGCGCCGGTTGTTTGCCTTTCAGTAATACCTAAGTGTGGAGATCGCAATAGACTAGCGCCGGGTGGCAGGGCTGCTTTTGCGGGGGTATCTGAGGCATGGACTAAAACGCCGGGAGCGTTTTAGCATGAGCGAAGCGAGCCCGGAGGGTGGATCCCATGGATGGGATTCATATCCCGAAGTTAAGCCTACACGGATGTATTTATGGCGCCCCCGCAGGAGCAGCCCTGCCACCCAGCGCGGGTTCAGGGCACCAAACTAAATTTAAGCTACAAGCCGCACCAGGCCCGAATGGCGTTAGCCATGGCGCAGGGCGTCGATGTCCTGGCGTAGCTGGGATTTGTCGTCAGTCAGAATGCGCTCCAGTGTGGCGACGCGCTCTTCCAGTTTGTCGATGCGGGCCTGCTGGTCGGCACCGGCGGCATTGTCCATCTTGCGGCGCTGCTTCATCTGTTCCTTGATCAGTCCGGCGATGGTGGTGATGATGATAATGGCGAGTACAAATACAAAAACATCCATGCGGGTGCCTCCCTGTTAGTCAGTATCCGACAGTCTAACCAAGCAACGCTAACCCGGCCAGACGCCATAGGTCACGACAAGTCGCCCCAACGGTGCTGAAGAATGGCCAGCATGGCCAGCGGCGCGGTCTCAGTTCTTAGAATGCGCTGCCCCAGTTGCCAGCTTTGAAAGCCCTGTTGCCGGGCGTAGGCAACCTCATCGTCAGTTAAACCGCCTTCGGGGCCGACCAGAAAGGCGACGGATTCCGGGGCTTCACCTGGCCAGTCTGGCCGCTGGGCGGCGGTATGCAGCACCAGTTTGAGCGGCTGTTGCCGGGTGCTGGCCCAGTCGTGTAATGAGGTAATGGGGTGCAGAACCGGCAGGGTATCCTGGCCGCATTGTTCACAGGCGCTGGTGATGACGCCGTGCCAGTGTTGCTGTTTTTTATCCTGCCGGTCGGCCTTCAGGCGCAAGTCACAACGTTCACTGGTCAGCGGTGTGATCTCGGTGACGCCGAGTTCGGTCGCTTTCTGCAGGGCGATGTCCATGCGGTCGCCCTTCGACATTACCAGGCCCAGGTGCGTTGCCAGTGGCGAGGGTGCAACGGGCTCAAGCCGTTGTGCCAGGCTGACCGACGCGCTGCGTTTGGAGACTTCAGCAAGCGTTGCCGCAAAGCGCTCGCCACGACCATTGAACACCTCAACCGGTGCGCCATCGCCCAGGCGCAGCACACGCACGAGATGGCCATGGGCACCCTCGGGCAAGGGCAACAGGGTGCCCGGGCCGTCGGCGTCGGGCAGGTAGATTCGGGAGATTCTCATCGTATGGTCAGCGCGTTACAGCAGGCCTGTGGTCTCATCGAGCCCCAGGCGCAGGTTCATGTTTTGTACCGCCGCACCGGATGCGCCTTTGCCCAGGTTATCGAGCCGCGCCATCAGCATGATCAGGCCGTTGTCGGCCGCATAGACGAACAGTTCAATCCGGTTGGTGCCGTTACAGGCGGTGGGCTTCAGGAAGCCGTCTTCAAGCTGGGACTGATCATTCAGCGGGAACAGGTGTACGAAGGGCTCACCGCCATAGGTGGCGGCCAGGCGCTCATGAAGGGCTGTTGCCGGGCCACCCAGCAGGCGGGCGTGCAACGGCACCTGAACGATCATGCCCTGCTCGAAATTACCGACGGTGGGCACGAACACGGGCGGGAACTGGAAGCCCGGTATGCGCTGCATTTCGGGCAGATGCTTGTGCATCAGGTCGAGGTTTTTGGGCCGGGCGGCAATGTCTTCAAGGTCTGCGCCGCTGCGGCTTTTGTAGTCAGCGATCATGGCCTTGCCACCGCCGCTGTAGCCGGTAATGGCATGAACCGCGAGTGGGTAGTCTTTGGGAATCAGATCGGCATCGACCAGCGGCTTGGTCAGCAACGTCATGCCCGTCGGGTAGCAGCCCGGGTTGGCAATGCGGTTGCTGTTGAGCAGCAATTCACGCTGACCGGGCAGTTCCGGCACGCCGTATACCCAGTCCGGTGACACCCGGTGGGCACTTGAGGCATCGATGATGACGGTATCGGGGTTGGTAACCAGGCCCACCGCTTCGCGCGCGGCATCGTCTGGCAGACACAGAAACACCACATCGGCTTCGTTCAGGCATTCATCGCGCAGCAGGGCATCGCGGCGTTTATCCTGCGGGACGGTCAGCAGGTCGACGTCGGGGTGAGCTTCAAGACGCTGTTGGATTTGCAGGCCGGTGGTGCCGTACTGTCCGTCGATGAATACCTTGTGTGCCATGCGAGAATTCCGTGCCAGTGAACCAGACGCCAAGGGTACTATTGATTGGCCTGCGGCGGTAGCCGGGCAGGGTGAATGGAGCGTGCAAAGCCGGCCGGTGGGTGCCGGACCGTTGCTTGTTCAGCCCCCCTGCAGACAATGGTAGACTGACGACATAGTGATAATACCAAGAGGCTTCGGTGACGACCGATACAGAGGGTGAGTTTGTAACCAAAGAGGCCGATATTCTGCGTATGTTTCGACAGGCGAAGCAGCAGATGGCCCCGGTTACGCTGGTGTTCCCCGAACGACATCGCAGCCTGACCACCTACCTGGTGGAGATCAGGCCCCGCGAGCGCATGCTGGTGCTCGATGAGCCCATTCCCAAAGTCATGGCCCGCTACCTGGCGGCAGGCGAGTCGTTTACGCTCGAAACCTATTTCGACGGCGTGCGCATTCGTGCCCGCCAGTTACAGGCAAAATCGATCGGTACCGAGGCAGACCCGCGCTACCAATGCCCCCTGCCTTCAGAACTGTATTACCTGCAACGCCGCAAAAGCTTCCGCGCGCTGGCCCGGCGCAGCCTGATCATCGACGCCCGGGCGCTCAATGAAAGCGGTGAGGTACGCTACGGCGTGCTGCGCGATATGTCGGTAGAAGGTTGCCGGCTGGAGTTTGAGGGCGACCTGACCGAGCTTTATGACACGCAGGGCGAAACGCTGTCGGTCGAACTGACCTTTCCCAACGAAACACAGCTGAGTTTTCAGGCGGATATGCTGCGCTCAGACTACGATGATTCGACCGGCGTGACCGGCATAGGTTGCAAGTACACCGCGCTGCTGCCACAAACCGAAGTGCAACTTTCAGCGGTCGTGACCGACCTGCAGCGCGACCACATCAACTTCGTTAAAAACGGCGGTAACCGGGATGAAATCCCCGCCCGGTTTCTGTTGCCCAATGGCGAGGTGCCGGTGCGCTTTAAACCGCACAGCAACAAGGCAGCGCCCACGTCCAGGGCAACCTCAAAAACACCGGAACTGACGGGAACACTCGACATCGCCGCGACCTGGCGCAATGCCCTGGCCGCCGTGCGCAAACAGCAGGCGCATAACAAGGCCGAAGCCAGTACCGAGTTGGTCGAGTCGCTGCGAACGCTCAGCCAGGTCTGGCACCAGGACCGCTGCGGCTTGCTGGTACACAGCCGAATTCGCAGCGAAGAGAATTCCGACATTGAACAGCGCCTGGCGATCAGCCTGGTGCAGGCCGACCATCAGGTGCGGTCTCCCTCGTCAAAAAACGCCTATGCCGATGCGGGCATCACCCCCTGGATGACGCATGCATTGTTGCGTCGGTTGGGTGCCAAAGAGCAGCCCATGGCAAAGCTGATAGCAGCGGTGGATCGACTGGCCTACAAGGTGGTGGATGAGCAGGTATTTTACCGGCCGACGGCGGCGCTTGGTGCGCTGCACAAGCAGGCGACTTTCGATGCACGGCTGATTCAACAATTGATCGCGACTCAGGGTCTCTACCCGCTCGGGTCCTGTGTTCGGCTAAGCAATGGGTGCGCCGGGCTTGTGTTGCGACACAATGATAAAAACCAGCCCAGCTGGGTGCGTCAGCTGTACAAGCTGAGCGAACAGTCGCCCCTGCCACCCAAAGACATCGATATCGAAGCAGAGGGCATTTCCGTGGAAGGGCCGGCAGACCCGGTCAAGCTGGGGCTGCCGGTCGAACTGTTGCGGCCGGCGGTAAGGGCTTAAGAGCCAGCTACAGCCGGTCGATAATCGCCAGTGATGGTTCGGACCGGTTCATGGTGTAAAAGTGCAGGGCCGGGGCGCCGGCATTGATCAGTTCGCGGCACAAACTGCTCACCACTTCCAAACCAATCGACTGAATACGGGCGCTGTCATCGCCGCAGGCTTCCAGTTGCTTGCGTAGCCAGCGTGGTATGTCGGCACCGCAGGCGTCGGAGAAACGAATCAGGTTCGATACCTGGGTGATCGGCATAATGCCGGGCACAATATCGATGTAACATTCGCGCTTGCGCACTTCACTGACGAAATGCACATAGGCATCGACGCTGTAAAAATACTGCGTAATGGCCGTGTTGGCACCGGCATTGGCTTTTGCCACGAAGTTATCGACATCGCGATCAAAATTGGGCGCCTGCGGATGCATTTCCGGGTAGGCAGCCACTTCCAGCTTGAACGTATCGTCGTAGCGTTCACGAATAAACCGCACCAGATCGGCAGCGTAGCGGAAATCACCGCCGGTACCGCCCATACCCGAAGGCAGGTCACCACGCAGTGCAACAATGCGACGAATGCCAGCGTCTTTGTAACGGTCGAGCAGGTCAGTCAGCGTCGCTTCAGTCGCACCAATGCACGACAAATGCGGAGCCGTTTGCACGCCGCGCTGGTTCAGTTCAATCACCGTGCTGATGGTACGCTCCTGAGTGGAGCCACCGGCACCGTAGGTAACCGAAAAAAATTCAGGATCAGCAGCCTTCAGTTCACTGTGAACGTTCAGCAGTTTTTCGTAGCCAGCGTCTGTCTTCGGTGGAAAAAACTCGAAGCTGACAGGAACGGAATTAGGCATGAGTTATCTTCTCTGGTCATTCCTGCTAAGGAGTCAGGAGTCCGTGACAGCCACCGGTATGCCTATCCGGGGTCGGCGTGAACCCGTCCATGGGGCCTAGACCGCAGCCGAGGCGTCGGACCGATCCATACTGCGGACTTCCCCGGATAGGCACACCCGGCAGCTGTCACTATGCTGGGTGCTAGCATCAAATGTTAGCTTAGTTTCTGAACTTTTAGGGCTCGCCAGGGAGACCAGCAGCGGGTACCGGGTGTGTCCCTGTGGGGTAGTCCGCAACTTGGATGTTGCGGTCTAGGCTCCATGGACGGATCTACGCCGACCCCACAGGGGCATACCCGGTGGCCGCTGCGGGCAAACACCTCCCAGGCAACCCAAACGCCAGCCTCGACTCAGTATTTGTAGTCGTTTGGTTTGAAGGGGCCTTCAACCGGTACCCGGATGTATTTGGCCTGGGTTTCGGTCAGGGTGGTGATGACACCGCCAAAACCGCGCACCATTTCTGCCGCTACTTCTTCGTCGAGCTTCTTCGGCAGAATTTTCACGTACAGCTTTTCAGCTTTCTGATCGGCCGGCAGGTCGGCAAATTTTTGCTCGTACAGGTACATCTGGGCCAGTACCTGGTTGGCAAAAGAACCGTCCATGATGCGGCTCGGGTGACCGGTGGCGTTACCAAGGTTTACCAGACGGCCTTCGGACAGCAGAATCAGATAGTCATCGGCGTCGTCGGAACGGAAAATCTGGTGGACCTGGGGTTTGATTTCATCCCAGCGCCAGTTCTTGCGCATGTAGGCTGTGTCGATCTCGTTGTCGAAGTGACCGATGTTGCTGACCACAGCACCGTTCTTCAATGCTTTGAGCATATTGGCGTCGCAGACATTGGTGTTGCCGGTGGTGGTGACGATCAGATCGGTGGTGCCGAGAACGTCGGTATTGATGCTGGCTTCGGTGCCGTCGTTGATGCCGTTTTTGTACGGTGATACCACTTCGAAACCGTCCATGCAGGCCTGCATCGCGCAGATCGGGTCGATTTCGGTGACCTTGACGATCATGCCTTCCTGACGCAGCGATGCGGCTGAGCCTTTGCCCACATCACCGTAGCCGATGACCAGGGCTTTCTTGCCGGCCAGCAGGTGGTCGGTGGCGCGCTTGATCGCATCGTTCAGCGAGTGGCGGCAGCCGTACTTGTTGTCGTTCTTTGATTTGGTGACGGCGTCGTTGACGTTGATCGCCGGTACTTTCAGCGTGCCTGCTTCCAGCATTTCCAGCAGACGGTGAACGCCGGTTGTGGTTTCTTCCGAAATGCCGTGAATGTCGTTCAGCAGTTGCGGGTATTTGCTGTGAACCATCTCGGTCAGGTCACCGCCGTCGTCGAGAATCAGGTTGGCGTTCCAGACTTCACTGCTTTCTTTTTCAGCCAGAATGGTCTGCTCGATGCACCACAGGAACTCTTCTTCGGTTTCGCCTTTCCAGGCGAAGACCGGAATGCCGGCAGCGGCGATGGCGGCAGCGGCGTGATCCTGAGTCGAGAAAATGTTGCAGGATGACCAGCGCACTTCGGCACCCAGTTCGACCAGAGTTTCGATCAGTACGGCGGTTTGAATGGTCATGTGAATGCAGCCCATGATGCGCGCATCCTTGAGCGGCTGGTCGGCCTTGTACTTGTTGCGCAGGGCCATCAGCGCCGGCATTTCACGTTCGGCGATGTTGATTTCTTTACGGCCATAGGCGGCCAGCGAAATATCAGCGACTTTATAGTCGGTGAAGGTGTTCAGATTCACGGCAGTAGTCATAGTAATCTCCTGAAAAGAAAGTTTTGAGCTGCGAGTATTTAGCTGCGAGCTGCGAGCTGCGAGTCTTGAGCTAACAGCTAACAGCTAACAGCTAACAGCTAACAGCTCGTAGCTCTTAGCTTAGAGCTTGGCAGCGGCCTTTAGCGCCGCTGCCTTATCCGTGGCTTCCCAGCTGAAGCCTTCGCGGCCGAAGTGGCCATAGGCTGCAGTGGGTCGATAAATGGGGCGCAGCAGGTCGAGCATTTCGATAATGCCGCGCGGACGCAGGTCGAAATGTTCGCGTACCAGGTCGCTGATCAGCTTTTCATCAACCTTGTTGGTGCCAAAGGTGTTGATCGAGATCGAGGTCGGTTCGGATACACCGATCGCGTAGGAAACCTGAATCTCGCACTTGTCGGCCAGGCCTGCAGCGACAATGTTCTTGGCGACGTAGCGTCCGGCATAGGCAGCAGAACGGTCTACTTTCGACGGGTCTTTGCCGGAGAAAGCGCCGCCACCGTGGCGGGCCATGCCACCGTAGGTGTCGACGATGATCTTGCGACCGGTCAGGCCACAGTCGCCTACCGGGCCGCCGATCACGAAGTTGCCGGTCGGGTTGATGTGGTAGCGGGTGTCGCTGTGCAGCCATTCGGCCGGCAGCACCGGCTTGATGATGTGATCCATCACCGCTTCGCGCAGGTCGGACAGGCTGATTTCCGGGTTGTGCTGGGTCGACAACACCACTGCGTCGACGGCTACTGGAAGGCCGTTCTCGTAGCGCAGGGTGACCTGGGATTTGGCATCAGGCCGCAACCAGGGCAGCACGCCGTTTTTGCGCAGCTTGGCCTGATGTTCAACCAGGCGGTGGCTGTAATAAATAGGGGCGGGCATGTAAGAGTCGGTTTCGTTGGTGGCATAACCGAACATCAGGCCCTGGTCGCCGGCGCCGAGGTCTTTGTTGTCGGCTTCGTCAACGCCCTGGGCGATGTCGGACGACTGCTTGCCGATGGCGTTCAGTACCGCACAGGAAGCACCATCGAAACCGACGTCGGAGCTGTCGTAACCGATGTCGAGAATCACGCCGCGGACGATGTCTTCGAGATCGACATAGGTGTCGGTGCGCACTTCACCGGCGATGATCGCCATGCCGGTCTTGACCATGGTCTCAACCGCTACGCGGGCGTTTTTGTCTTCCGTCAGAATGGCGTCCAGAACGGCATCGGATATCTGGTCGGCCATTTTGTCCGGATGGCCTTCAGAGACCGATTCGGAGGTAAAGAGGCTGTACTCGCTCATGGGCTGTGTTCCTCAGTTCAGCGACGTGAGTGGGTGTCCAGCAGCGGCTTTTGCCTCGCTGGTATCAGTAAAAAGCGGTGTTTGCGGCGGCTTGCGGTAGACCTGGGTCTGCACCTGAAAACCGTTGCGCAGGGCCAGAAAGCGCCCCTGTTCGTGATCCAGCCCGGCCGAGTCGGCCCACTGGTGCAGTTCATCCGGCTCGAAACCAAGCCACTGGTCACCACACTGGTGGTGTGCCCATTCCTGGTCGTGACGGCACAGGTCGGTAATTACCAGCAAGGCCCCCGGTGCCATAAGGTGTGCACAATTGACCACTTCCTGGCCGGGTGCGGGCACGTGATGCAGCACCATGTTATAGACCACGACATCGAACTGTTCATCCTCTGCCATCAGGCTCTCGGTATCGCCTTCGCGCAGCTCCACATGATTCAGCTGCTGTGCCGGAATGCGTGCCTGCTCCAGCATGGCGGCTGAAATATCAATGCCGACTACCTGGCGAAAGCGGTCGTTCAGCGCGGTCAGGAACTCCCCTTTGCCGGGCCCGACCTCAAGTGCGCGCTGGTGCGATTGCTGGCGGCAGCTGTCCAGCAGCTGCAGTGTCTCCGGGCCGTACTGGTGGAACAGGGCGATGCGCTCCTGGTGCAGTTCAAACTCGTCGGCGTGGTTGGCAAAGAACGCCTGGGCCGCGTTCAGGCGGGCCGCGCGTATGTCGGCGAGTTTACGTTGCAAATCGTCAGGCAGTTCATACTGGTCGAGCTCCCGGAACAGTTGCTGCTGAATCGACAGCGCATCGCCAAGCGACCGGCGGTAATAAATGCTGTTGCCTTCGCGGCGGCTTTCCACCCAGCCGGCCTTGCTCAGTATCTTAAGATGATGGCTCATACCGGACTGGCGAACGTCGAGCAGGTCGCTCAGTTCAAGCACGCCAAAGGCCCCGTGGCCCAGCGCCTGCAGGACGGTCAGGCGGGTCGGGTCACCGATGGCTTTAAAGAAAGACGGTACGAGGTCTAGTTTCATGGCGGCAAGACTAGCAGTGCCCCCCGGCTTTCTCAATAACTATATCAATATATTTTGATATAGATTTATGCGATTAATCAGCACGGATGCGTCAGACGCTTTGCCCCCACCGGTTATTTTTGGGACAATTCACGCCCTTTCCCGCTTACCCGGGTGTTTGCCGCGCCCGAAAACCAACAGCCGAGGACTTTTCGATGCCGTCACGTAGTGAACTTGCCAATGCCATCCGTGCCCTGAGTATGGATGCCGTGCAGAAAGCCAAATCCGGACATCCGGGCATGCCGATGGGCATGGCCGATATCGCTCAGGTGCTGTGGTGCGACCACCTCAAGCACAACCCGACCAACCCGAAGTGGGTTGATCGCGACCGCTTTATCCTGTCCAACGGCCATGGCTCAATGCTGCAATATTCACTGCTGCACCTGGCAGGCTACGACCTGGGCATTGACGATCTGAAACAGTTCCGCCAGTTGCATTCACGCACCCCGGGCCACCCCGAATACGGTTATACGCCGGGCGTAGAGACCACCACCGGCCCGCTGGGTCAGGGCCTGGCCAATGCGGTTGGCTTTGCCATGGCAGAGAAAACCCTGGCGGCTCAGTTCAACCGCAAGGGTCACACCATTGTTGACCACAACACCTACGTCTTCCTCGGTGACGGCTGTCTGATGGAAGGGGTGTCTCACGAGGTGTCTTCACTGGCAGGGACACTGGGGCTGGGCAAACTGATTGCGTTTTATGACGACAACGGCATTTCGATTGATGGCGAAGTCGCTGGCTGGTTTACCGATGATACCGTTAAGCGGTTTGAAGCTTACGGCTGGCAAGTGATTCCGCGGGTGAACGGTCACGACCCGGAAGAGATTCAACAGGCCATCGAAACCGCTCGGGAAAACACCGACCAGCCAACGCTGATCTGCTGCAAGACCATCATCGGCTTCGGTTCACCCAATAAAGAAGGCAAGGAATCCAGCCACGGTGCGCCCCTGGGTGACGACGAAATCGTGCTGGCCCGCAAGAAGCTGGGCTGGACTCACGGCTCCTTTGAAATCCCGCAAGACATCTATGACGCCTGGGATGCCCGTGGCAAGGGCCGCAAGGCCGAGGCAGAGTGGGATGACCGTTTCGCCGAGTACAAAGCAGCCTATCCGGACCTGGCGGCTGAATTTGAGCGCCGCATGAAAGGTGACCTGCCAGCCGATTTCGACAAGATCGCCAACGACTATATCGCCAGCGTCAACGAGAAGGCGGAAACCATCGCCAGCCGCAAGGCGTCGCAAAACGCCATTGAAGCACTGGCGCCCAACCTGCCTGAACTACTGGGCGGGTCAGCTGACCTGGCCGGTTCCAACCTGACATTGTGGAGCGGCGCGCGTGGCATCAGCCAGGCCGAGCCGGATGGCAACTACTGCTTCTATGGTGTGCGTGAATTCGGCATGACCGCCATCATGAACGGCCTGGCTCTGCACGGCGGCTTCCGCCCCTATGGCGCTACCTTCCTGATTTTCATGGAATACGCCCGCAACGCGGTTCGTATGTCGGCATTGATGAAGCAGCCGCTGATTCACGTCTACACCCACGATTCGATCGGCCTGGGCGAAGACGGCCCGACGCACCAGCCGGTTGAACAGCTGTCGTCACTGCGTCTGACGCCGAACCTGGATACCTGGCGCCCGGCCGATGCGGTGGAGAGTGCCGTTGCCTGGAAATCGGCGATACAAAGCAGCGACCGGCCAAGTGCCCTGGTGTTCTCCCGTCAGGGGCTGACGCACCAAAAACGGTCAGCGCAGCAGCTGGCTGACATCGAACGGGGCGGTTACGTGCTCAAAGACAGCAACGGTACGCCGGCTGCGGTTCTGATCGCCACCGGTTCCGAAGTGGGTTTGGCGGTTGAAGCCGCTGAAGCTCTGGAAGCGAAGGGTGTGGCGACACGCGTTGTCTCAATGCCTTGCACCGAGCGGTTCGACGCCCAGGACGCCGCCTACCGCGATGCCGTCTTGCCACAGGGCATCAAGCGCTTTGCAGTTGAAGCCGGCATTGCCGACTACTGGTACAAGTACGTGGGTCTCGATGGGGCTGTGCTGGGTATGACCAGCTTTGGTGAGTCGGCTCCCGCCGGTGATCTGTATGCCCATTTTGGCATAACATCTGACTCATTGGTCAACTTGGTACAATCCTCGCTTTAAAAATCCCGCCCAACGGAAAGGGCCAGCCGATCGGCTGGCCCTTTCTTATTGAAAACCGACTGAACCTAATTGATAGACCCGGATTCCTGCACCTGGGTGCGGCTGTTGTGAGCACGCCCTTTATCTGCCGGAGTTGTCGCTGATTATTGTTGTCGACAAGGCTCGATCAGGCAGACAAGAGTCCTTATACTGTGTAAAAACTAACCGCTAGGTCAAATATGAGGTTTGCATGAAATTGGTTCGTATGTTCAGTGTTGTTCTGGCTGTAAGCGTTAGTTGGGCAAGCGCCGAGGTATTGCCTGCCGTGGCCTACTCCGACGGTGTTAAGTTTGATAACTCCTTTAACGAAGCGGTGTTCCGCGAAGGGGTGACCCGGTTTCAGTCCACCTACGATATCGATGTTGTGGAGGTAAACCCCTCGACCGCCGACGCCTTTGAGTCGGCCCTGCGGGACCTCGCCAGCCAGGGGCGCAGCCCGATCGTCGCGGTTGGCTTCTCCTACGCCCCTGCACTGACTACCGTGGCTCCTGAATTTCCGGATATCCAGTTCACCATCATTGATGCCGTGGTCGATGCGCCGAACGTTCAGTCACTGATCTTCAAAGAGTGGGAAGGGTCGTTTCTGGTTGGCGCGCTCTCGGCAATGAGAACCGACGGTGCGCCGCTGGGGTTTGTCGGCGGTATGGATCTGCCCTTTATCCGTGGCTTCGCCTGCGGCTATGCCCAGGGCGCGCATTACGTCGACGATGATTCCCAGGTTATGGTGCGCATGATCGGCGATACTCCCCAGGCCTGGTCGAACCCCGATCGTGGCAACGAGCTGGCGCTGGAGCTGGTTGAACGGGGCGCCGAAGTGATTTACGCGGCCGCCGGTGGCAGCGGCGTGGGTGTGTACCGGGCCGCCAAAGACAGTGGCACGCTGGCTATTGCGGTCGACTCCAGCCAGAACTACCTGCATCTGGGCACCATGCTGACCTCCATGGTCAAGCGGGTGGGCGTTGCGGCCTACACCAGTTGGGAGCAGGCCGTTAACGGCCAGTGGCAGCCTGGTGTGCAACAGCTGGGCCTGGCAGAAAACGGTGTGGACTGGTCGCTGGATATTTTCAATCGCCAGCTGGTCACGCTGGATATGGAAAAAGAGATGGCGCAGTTGCGTGAGCGCATCATTAACGGTCGTATTCAGGTGCACGACTATGCCTCCAACAACCAGTGCCCGGTGCCCTTGCTGGGAGGTTGACTAAGCCACGGGTGCCGGGGCTGTTCGCGATAGATGAATCCAGGATGAATCAGCTGTGATTCTAGCGATGTAACGCCGAGGCGGCTGTGTATAATGCAACAGTTTGTTGCAAACGAGCTTTGCGGGGTTGACCAAACGGTCAGCTTTGCCTAGAGTGCTTCCAATGACCCCTCGAGGGGTTCGTTGGGCGTATGCAAAACAACCATAACATTAACGCTGAAAGGGGATTCACCATGAAACCAATGCTGAAAGCGGCTGCTGCAGCTGTGCTGTCCTTTTCTGCTGCCATCGCCGCAGCGGAAGATTTCCAACCTGCGGTCGTTTATGACACAGCAGGCAAGTTCGACAAATCCTTTAACGAAGCGGTCTATCGCAACGGTGCCGAGAAGTTCACCATGGACAAGGGCATTGCCGTCCGTGAATTTGAACCGCAGAACGAAGAGCAGCGTGAGCAGGGCCTGCGTCGTCTGGCCGATCGTGGCTTTAGCCCGATCGTCGCGGTAGGCTTCAACTACTCATCCTCGGTTGAGAAAGTAGCGGCTGAGTATCCGGATGTTCAGTTCTCCATCATCGACTCTGTTGTTGATCTGCCAAACGTTCAGTCCATCGTCTTCGCCGAGCATCAGGGTTCTTTCCTGGTCGGTGCGCTGGCTGCCATGGCGTCCGAGAACGGCGCGGTTGGTTTTGTCGGTGGCATGGACATTCCGCTGATTCGCAAGTTCGCCTGTGGTTACCAGCAAGGCGCCCAGTACGTGAACAGCGACATCGAGTACTTCGAGAACATGACCGGTTCAACCCCGGCGGCGTTTAACGACCCGGCCCGTGGTTCTGAACTGGCCAAGTCACAGATTTCCCAGGGTGCAGACGTGATCTTCGCTGCGGCCGGTGGTACCGGTATCGGTGTTTACCAGGCAGCGGCTGACGAAGGCGTTTACGCCATCGGCGTCGACTCTAACCAGAACTACCTGCAGCCCGGCACCATGCTGACCTCCATGGTCAAGCGTGTGGGTGTTGCGGCTTACGCCTCCTGGGAAGAAGCTCAGGCCGGTGAGTGGGAAGGTGGCATCAAGGTGCTGGATCTGGGTGCCAACGGCGTTGACTGGGCACTGGATGAGTTCAACGAAGACCTGATCACCGAAGAAATGCAGACTCGTATGGCTGAAATCCGCGCCGGTATTGTGGACGGTTCCATCAACGTTCACGATTACAGCGCGACTGGCAGCTGCGATATCTGATCACAGCTCAATGCTGTTAAAAGCACCTGCCTGTCGGCAAGTGCTTTTTTATTGGGGTGGTGATGCTTGTCCGTCACATCCCTTTCGGCCGGTTCCCGGGCCTGCCCCGGTTCCGGCCGACGTATTATTAACGCCCTCCCCCTGGAGTCTGTCGGATCCCAGGAGGAGGGCGACGTCCGGTTCGGACGATTTCCGAACCGAGTGAGACCCGACGCGTGTTCGGCTACTCTCAGAGCATACAGCGTTTCCATTAACCTCTACTGACCGGGTGACCCATGACTGCCCAGACCCACTCTGCTGCAGAATACGCCCTTGAGCTGCGCGGCATCGACAAGCACTTTGGTGCGGTACATGCCAATAAAAACATCGATCTGAAGGTCGAAAAAGGCACCATTCACGGCATCGTCGGCGAAAACGGTGCTGGCAAGTCCACGCTGATGAGCATCATCTATGGCTTTTACGAAGCCGACCAGGGTGACATTGCCATCGATGGCCAGGTGCTGAAGATCAAAGATTCCAAAACCGCCATCGCGTCGGGCATAGGTATGGTCCATCAGCATTTCATGCTGATTCAGAACTTTACCGCGCTGGAGAACGTCGTTCTGGGCGCCGAGAGCGGTGAACTGATTGACGACAGCCTCGATAAAGCCCGCACTGAACTGAACCGCTTGTCGGATGAATTCGGCTTGTCGGTGCCGCTGGACCAGCCCGTTGAAGAATTATCGGTCGGGTTTCAGCAGCGCATCGAAATTCTCAAGGCGCTGTACCGCGGCGCGCGAATTCTGATTCTGGACGAACCCACCGGCGTGCTGACCCCACAGGAAACCGAGCATCTGTTCAAGGTTCTCGACTCGCTGAAGGCTCAGGGCACCACGGTTATTCTGATTACCCACAAATTACGCGAGATTCTGGCGGCGACCGACAACGTATCGGTTATGCGTCGCGGTGAGATGGTCGCCCACGTTAAAACGGCCGAGACCACCCAGGAAGATCTGGCGGAACTGATGGTCGGGCGCAAGGTATTGTTGCGCGTCGACAAAGGCGATTCCGCACCGGGTGATGTAAAACTGTCTGTGCGTAATTTAAGCATGACTGACAGTGCCGGGGTTAAACGCCTCGATAACGTCTCACTGGATGTGCGTGCCGGCGAGATCGTCGGTATTGCCGGCGTTTCCGGCAATGGCCAGTCCGAGCTGCTAGAGACGCTTGCGGGCATTACCCCGGTCGACAGTGGCACCATCGATTTGAACGGCCATACGCTCGATGCCCAACACCCGATGAACCCTTCGCAGGTGCGCAAGGCCGGCATCGGGCATATTCCGGAAGACCGGCATCGCATGGGTCTGATCAATACGTTTTCGGCTTATGAAGCCTTTGTGCTGGGCTACCACCGCAACCATGAATACAACGGTGCCCTGCAAATGAAGCAAGGCGCCATTATTGAAGACTGTAAGGAAAAGATGGAGCGCTGGGATGTTCGCCCGCAGGATCCCTATCTGAAAACAGCCAACTTCTCCGGGGGTAATCAGCAAAAGCTGGTGATTGCCCGTGAAATTGAACAAAACCCGGATGTCCTGCTGATCGGGCAACCGACACGGGGCGTCGACATCGGCGCGATCGAATCCATCCACAAACGTATTCTTGAAATGCGCGATGCGGGCAAGGCCATATTGCTGGTCTCGGTTGAGCTGGATGAAATTCGCTCATTGTCGGACCGTATTCTGGTGATGTTCGACGGTACCATCGTCGGTGAAGTACCGGCTGACAAAGCTGACGAACGGACCCTTGGCCTGATGATGGCCAACATTGTTCCCGATGAAATCAAGGCGTTGCAGGCGGAGGAATCAGCATGAGCCAACAGCGTATACCCGCCTGGATCACCGTAGGGGTCATCCCTCTGGCCAACGTGGCCATGTCTGCCCTGGCAGCGGCTCTGGTCTTCTGGTATCTGAACATTAACCCGCTCGATGCCTTGCAGGCCATGGTCTATGGTGCCTTTGGCAGCTCCTATGGCTGGGGCTACACTCTCTATTACATGACCAGTTACATCTTTACCGGGCTGGCTGTGGCAGTGGTATTTCAGGCCGGTATGTTCAACATCGGCGGTGAAGGCCAGGCTTATATTGGCGCACTGGGCGTAGGCCTGGTCTGTCTGGGGCTCGGCGGTCATGTTCCGTTTATTGTGTTGCTGCCGATCAGCATCATCGCGGCCTTTGTGTTCGGCGGTCTGTGGGCACTGATTCCCGCCTGGCTGCAAGCCAAGCGCGGTTCGCACATCGTGATTACCACCATCATGTTCAATTTCATCGCCGCCTCGCTGATGAACTACCTGCTGATCAACTTTATGAAGCCGGCCGGCACCATGTCGGTGGAAAGTGCGGTCTTTGATCCGTCTTCCTGGATTCCAAAGATGCATGAAGTGTTGGCGTTGATTGGTATTTCCATTGATCGCTCACCGCTTAACCTGTCGATGTTCTGGGCGCTGTTTGTTGCCTTTGCCGTCTGGTTCTTTCTCTGGCGAACCCGCTGGGGCTATGAAGTACGGGCCATGGGCAGCAACGCCTCCGGTGCCCAGTACGGCGGCATCAGCATTCCGGGAACCGTCATCATGATCATGATCATTGGCGGTGGCCTGGCCGGCTTTATGGCACTGAATGTGGTGCAGGGGGAAGCGCACCAGATCAAGCTGAACCTGGTGAACCAGATGGGCTTTACCGGCATTGCGGTGGCGCTGATGGGGCGTAACCACCCCGTCGGCATCGTGATCGCCAGTTTGCTGTTCGGCTTTCTCACCCAGGGCGGCAGTGAATTGCAATTCGAATACTCGGTGGACGCACGCATTGTCGTGGTGTTGCAGGGGCTGGTAATCCTGTTCTCGGGCGCCTTGCAGAACATGATGAAGCATCCGATTGAACGGCTCTATTTGCGGTTATCCAGTAACCGCAGAAAGACCTCTGAAGAATTCGCGGCGGAGGCCTGATCATGGAACTATTCGACAGTATTATTCTGATTCTGGACGCCACTCTGCGTAATGCCACGCCGCTGATTTTTGCCGCTCTGGCCGGCATGTTTTCCGAACGTTCTGGCATTGTGAACATTGCACTGGAAGGCAAGATTCTGATCAGTGCCTTCGCCGGTGCCTCGGCGGCTTATTACACCGGCTCGCCGTGGATGGGCCTGCTGGCGGGCATCATGGCTTCGGTTGTGTTCGCTCAACTGCACGCCTTTGCCACCGTCACCCACAACGGTGACCATGTGGTCTCGGGTCTGGCCATTAACATTCTGGCCGCGGGCCTGACGGCGGCGGTGGGGAATTACTGGTTCAGCCAGGGCGGCAATACCCCCAACCTTGTCAGCCGGGCCGAGGAACTGAACGCCCGCTTCGAGCCGATCGTGTTCCCCTTCGCCGAAGCGCTCTCCGATGTACCTATTATCGGTGGTATTTATTCCGAGCTGCTCAGTGGCCATTACATTCTGGTGTATCTGGCCTTTCTGGCGGTGCCGCTGTGCTGGTTCGTGCTGTTTCGTACCCGCTTCGGGTTGCGCTTGCGGGCCACGGGTGAAAACCCCCAGGCCGTTGATACGGCCGGTATTTCCGTAACCCAGGTGCGCTACCTTGCCTTGCTGGTGTGTGGCGTGCTGGCTGGTTTTGCCGGGGTGTATCTGGCCGTGGCACTGACCGCCCAGTTCTCGCCGAACATGAGCGCCGGTAAAGGCTACATGGCGCTGGCAGCACTGATTTTCGGCAAGTGGCGGCCCAAAACCACCATGCTGGCCTGTTTGCTGTTCGGGGCTTTGCTGGCCATTGCCGACCGCAGCCAGGGGGCCGTTATCCTTGGCTTTGAAGTGCCGGTTCAGTTGGTAGAGGCGTTGCCGTATATCCTCACCGTTGTGTTGCTGGGTGGCTTTATCGGCCGCGCTATTGCGCCCAAGGCCATTGGCAAGCCCTACGTGAAAGAACGTGCCTGATCATCGGGCCGGGTGATACCCGGCCGGGTCAGTCACACACTTGAGATCAGAAGGCGAATAAACGCCTCGCCCGACAAGATTCGGGATCTCACTGAGACCATCCCCCGCTTCGGCAATGCGACCGTGGTGGGGGATAACCGTATTATCAGGCATCGCCTGAACGAGAGACTTCCGATATGAATGCCATTCCTACGCTCGATTTACGCCGTTTTAAAACCGATCCCGAAGGCTTTGTTCAGGAAATGGGCGCGGCCTATCAGGCCTGGGGCTTTGCCGGCATTACTGGCCATGGCATCGATTCCTCGGTAGCCATTAACGCCCTGCGTGCGGCCGAAAAAGTCTTCGCGCTGCCCGATGAAACCAAGAAAGCCTATTTCAAAAACAACGGTGGCACCCGGGGCTATACCCCTTTTGGTACCGAGATTGCCAAGAACGCTGAACACGTCGACCTGAAAGAGTTCTGGCATGTGGGCCGCGAGATCGAAGGCGAAGCCCCACACAAAGACCTGACCCCGAATGTCTGGCCGGAAGAAGTGCCGGAATTCAAAGACGCCATGCTGCGGCTTTACTACGAGCTGGATGCGCTGTCGCAGGAACTGCTGCAGGCTTTTGCCCTGTTTATCGGCGAAGACCGGCACTATTTCGACGAAAAGGTGAACTACGGCAACAGCATTCTCCGGCCGCTGCACTATCCGCCGATCACTGATCCGAATCTGCCCAATGTGCGCGCAGGTGCGCACGAAGACATCAACCTGATCACACTGCTGGTCGGCTCCGAGCAGGAAGGTCTTGAAGTGAAAAACATGCGCGGCGAGTGGGTCGGCATTTCGATGATTGAAGGCACCATCATCTGCAACGTGGGCGACATGCTGCAGCGCCTGACCAACCACGTGCTGCCTTCAACCACGCACCGTGTGGTTAATCCCAAAGGCGAGGCCGGGAAGGTATCGCGGTTCTCCATTCCGTTCTTTGTCCACCCGAACCCGGGTACTTCGCTGGATGCACTGCCACAGTGCGTCACCGAGGACAACCCGAAACGCTACCCGGCCATCACCAGCGATGAGTACCTGATGGAGCGGTTGCGCGAGATTGGGCTTGTCAAGTAAACTTCGCCAGGTTGTCACGTTAGAAGCAAGCTAAGACCATCAGGTCAGGTTTTGATCACTACTGGCCGTGAAAAATCTTGTTGATGCTGGCCGCTGGTAGAAGTCTGTCCTTGTCCATTTAATTTATGATAGAGGTCATCATCATCGGTGATGTTACAGGGCCCAGTATACTTTTCATAGGCAACGACAC
The DNA here is from genome assembly GCA_018402545.1 of Saccharospirillum sp. Classification (GTDB taxonomy): domain Bacteria; phylum Pseudomonadota; class Gammaproteobacteria; order Pseudomonadales; family Natronospirillaceae; genus Saccharospirillum. Next base: position 169,692 of record JAGYIL010000004.1, read on the forward strand.
GGGCGGGCTTGCGCTTACGTCTGCTCTCACTAACAGTGTTCACAGATACCCTTCGTTTAGTGCCTTTAAGAATTCTGGTTTAGCTTCCCCTGATGGGATTGTGCTGGCGCTTGCGGATGAGACAGAGGCTGTCGATATAGCCATGGCCATCCGTCAAGACGAGGCGTTGTGGTTGCTTCCGGTTTACAGTTGCGTTTCTGTAGACACCCAGTCACTTTTGTATCCACTCATCGATGGGGTTGTGTCCACGCTGGACGCCGCGATCCAGTCTGCGGCCGCAATTAATGAGCGGACTGGTCAATTGTCTATTGATCCAACTTTGGATATTGATAATCGAGTATTGGCCTTTCTGGCGTCCCGACCCGAAGGGGTTCTCAGGCCGATACCTTTCTGGCAATCCCCTAGGTTGTATCGTTACCCACTGTTGGAAGCGCTGGGCGGGCGGGATATTGACTGCTGGGCCTGGCTTGGTCGGCTTCAGAACCGGGGTTGGTTGACGCGTGTCAAGTTGATAGACCGGGTCCGTGATTGTAAACAGTGTGGGGCTGCACATCAGGTGTTCGTCGATACTTGCCCAAACTGCCACGACCTCGATATTCAGCAGGTTCCGTTCATTCACTGCTTTACATGTGGAAACGTTGCGCCGCAGCGCGATTTCATGGCAACCGGGCGATTAACCTGCGCGCGTTGCCAGACGAAGTTGAGACACATTGGCAGTGATTACGACCGGCCGCTTGAAGATCATGAATGCCAAGTCTGCCATTTCGCCTTCAGTGAGCCGGAAGTTATCGCGCGGTGTGCACACTGTGATCATCGGCAAACTCCGTCTGATCTGGTAGTAAGAGACGTGCTGTCTATGACAGTTTCTGATCAGGGCCGTCTGGTGGCAGAATATGGTCGAAGCCAAGACCTGTTAGATGTATTTGATCAGGTCAATTTTGCTCGCCCCTCTGTTTTCAGGTTTTCCCTGGACTGGATGTTGGCACTGGAGCATCGTCACGCCGCGCTGGAGTTTAGCGTTGTCTTGCTGCGTATCCGCGATATCCAAAAACTGATCGACTCCATCGGCCCGGCACGGGTATCCATGCTATTGCATGGTTTTGCAGACCGACTACGTGATCTCATCCGAACGACCGATGTCTGCACCCGGACATCTGAAAACCAGTTTTGGTTGCTGCTCCCGTTCACTGATGGCAAAGCCGGTTCGGGTTTGCTCGAGCGGCTCAAGACGTTCCAGCAACAAACTCAGCAAAGTAGCGGTGTTTCGCTCGAACTGGATATAGAGTTCTTTGCCAGCGACCTTGTTGAAGACCCACCCCATGAAGCCGAGGTGCTGATGGCAGAGATGACAGGACGGCTTGAGTGATTTCGCTCGTTTCCGATGTCATCGAAACACTGGCAGAGATATTGTTCATGGCAGATTCCGGTATGGAATTCGCCATGAGGTTTGTTCCCTTTATTCTGTTTATTGAAGTCCCATTTTACAGCCTGGTACTGCTGGGGCTGGCTAAATACATCACTCGCCAGCATTTTAGTACTCCCCGGCAAGTCAACTTTCGACCGACGGTAAGCTGCATTGTGCTCTGTTACTCTGAGGGTGAAGGTATATTGGCGAGTATACGTTCACTGGTTGAGCAGCAATACTCAGGTCATGTTCAGATTATAGTGGTGATTGACGGTGCTGTTCAGAATGACACCACCTATCAGGTGGCCTTGTCGGCCCAAAAGCGGTTCAAACACTGGCCGCAACGAGACATTATACTCGTGCCAAAATGGCAGCGCGGAGGTAGGGTATCGTCCATTAATGCAGGTTTTAACAAGTGTCGGGGCCTGGTAACCATGGTCCTGGACGGCGATACATCTTTTGATAACGACATGATCGCCAATAGCGTTCCGCATTTTTCCAACGAAAACATTGTTGCCGTTTCAGGCTCTCTTAGGGTCCGCAACGTGGACGCCAGCTGGGTAACCCGGCTGCAGGCGATTGAGTACCTGATATCCATACATACCAGCAAAGTGGGCCTGAGTGAGTTTAACGTTGTAAACAACATATCGGGCGCGTTTGGGATCTTTCGTACTGAGTTTATTAGGGCTGTCGGTGGATGGGATGCAGGAACGGCGGAAGATCTTGATTTAACAATGCGCATCAAGCAGTACTTTGGCCGCCATAAAAATTTACGGATTATCTTCGAACCCAAGGCTATCGGGCATACCGATGTTCCCGAGACCATGCGTGATTTCCTTCTGCAGCGGCTGAGATGGGATGGGGATCTGTATTGGTTGTACTTTCGTAAACATTCGTCCGGATTTGTACCTCGACTTCTGGGGTGGGCGAATTTTATTGGCATTCTCTGGTACGGCGTTCTGTTTCAAATAGTCATGCCATTTATGATCCTGATATATCTTGTCTATTCATTCTTTGTCTATCAATTGCCTCAGGTAGTGGCCATTTTACTGCTTGTTTATGGATTCTATTTGCTCGTTACCACGGTATTTTACACAGTGGGCGTGGCTGGCATTTCTGAGCGACCACGAGCCGACCTTAAGCAGACCTGGCTGGTTCCTATCTTTCCTGCGTTCATGCTGGTTATTCGGCTTTGGGCAACCGTTGCGGTGCTATCAGAGCTTTTTTTGCACAATAGCCGGTATTCAACGATGGCTCCTTTTTGGGTGCTCAAGCGGAATAAATACTAAGGGTTGGATGTGAGACGGATTTACAAAAGCAAATGCATGCTGGTTCGCACTGGTGTTTTTCTGCTTGGCTGCGTCGTTATGCTAAGTAGCCAGGCCGAGCCAGTTACACTGGAACAGTTGGAAGGTGAGTTACTGCGTGCACCTTCTGTGCGAGCAGCTCAGGCTGAACTGGACTACAGGACCAGTCTGCTGTCCAGGGATTTGGCTGGCGCAGGTTGGTCCGTTATCAGCGGTGTTTCATTGTCTCACCAGATCGATCGCGTTATTGACAGTGAGTGGAACAACAGCCAACCCGCACGTGCTTACATTGGGCTATCGGTTCCCTTACTGGGATCGAGAGCTGAAGAACGGCGAGCCTTGACTGAATCGGCGCAAGACGTGGCGATACAGTCGTCTCAGGTTGACCTACAGACCGGTGCAAGTCTGCGATCGCTGCGCGATTACTATGTGATTTATTGGACAAGTCAGCAGCAATTGGCCGCACTGGACCGACTCCAGGCGTCTTTTACCCGCTATGACCAACAGTTGCAGGCCCGATTGGATGCCCAATTGTTGCTGGCCTCAGAGTACTATGAATTCCGCGCCGTGATGGCTCGAATCGACCGTGAGCGTGCCGCATTTGAGCTCAGCAGCCAACGCGCTCTGGCACAGATGAATTGGCTGACCACTGGAACATTAACGGAGTTTGATGCTCGGGCACCGGATTATCCTGCCGTGTGCGTGGATGTGCAGGCCGTGCAAGCGTATTGGCTCGCTGAGGCACCCCGGCTCAAACAGGCCGAAGAGGAGCTCATTTACCAGGCAAACAGGGTCGCAGATAGTCGTTGGTCAGGTGTCGACAGCCAGTTCTCTCTGGTTCAGAGTTTTGAACATCGGTTTCAGAATCGGCAAGACGACACTGAGCAATCGGAGCTCCGGGCCAGCTTCGATATTACGTTCCCGTTAAACTGGAATCAGTATCGACGCGACGCTGCCCGCAGTCGCATCGATGCCTGGGTGGCGGGACGTACAGCGCTTGAGGCGGAGCAGGTAAGTCAGTTGGAACGAGTGTTTAACGGCTACGAGAATCTTTCCCAGCAGCGTTATCGTTACCGAACCTCATTGAAGCAACTCCTGGCTCAAAATGAGCTGTTGCGTGAAGTACAACTGCGTTTTGATGCTTCTCAATCGATAGAACTGGTGGATTTCATTAATGCACATGTGGGTTATTACCAGGCCGTTATAGGCTGGTTGGACGCGCGTTCAGGTCTGGCACTGGCAGTAAATCAGTGGCGCCCAATGGCTGAGTTTCGTTGTCAGGATCAATGGCAATTCAACCCGACTACGAGTTTGGGTGACCTGACGGTGGCCGAGCTGAGGGTGGGACGGGCTCCCCAACTGGTGGGGATTGATCCAGGTGGGTATCAGTCGCGGGGGCTCCTGGTCTGGAAAGCGACGGACTGGCTCGCCAGACTGGAAGCGGATCCAACGCTGTTCACGCAGTTGCGTCGAGACTCGGGTGTGACGTCAGTGTCTATCTCATTCACGTCAGAGGAACTGGGAACTTTTTCAGGCCAGCCCTTCAAGCTGATGCCTTTATTTCTTGAAGCAGAAAAAGCAGGAGTGACGGTGAATTTGCTGTTGGGTGAGCCCCTCTGGATACTGCCAGAGGGGCGGCAGGATCTACTTGATATCCTGGGTCAACTCAAAGGTCTTCCGTTCGAACGGCTCTATCTTGATTTGGAGCTCAATCAACTGGCTCCTGAAGGGCAGCTGGAGGGTGAAGGGCATTGGCGCGAATTGGTGGAGACGCTCACCGTCGTCGTTAAAGAATCCGATTGGCCCGTGGCTTGGATTACGCATGATCGTTATCTCTCAGGGACTGACGATGAGTGCCGGTTGTGTACCATTGAAACCACGGGAGTGGAGGAAGTCGCCTTGATGATATTCTCCACCGCCCCTGAGACAGTGATTCGTAGAGCACAATCATTGCTGAACGCACCGTCAGTGATGACGTTCAGTCTCGTAGTCAGCGTAGAATCTGAGCTACCGGCCGAGAACAGTTTTTACAGTAGCGGCATGGTAGCGTTAGAGCTTGGACTGGCTCGTATAGCCGGCGGACTGACGTCACCTCGATTTGTCGGTTTTCATCTTCAGAGCTGGGACAGTTTCAGGATGATGGCACCGTGAAAATAAAGTTTCATTCTGAAAAGCAACGTGACCCGGGCAGTGAAAACGGAATTAAGGTTCCCTACGGTCCGGGGCGCAAGAAACTGCCCAGAGTCCGGTGGTGGCTGATTTTGCTGGCCGTTTTTAGTCCATTGATTTACTTCGTCTGGACCTTGGTAAGAGACGTTGCGCTGATCGAAGTGCCTGGCAATATTGCGTTTCCCTCTCAAACGTATCGCGCCAGTACCGGGGGCGTAGTGGAGGTGCTGTTTGTGGAGGCCAGTGATCGTGTGATGGCTGACCAGCCTCTTGTGCAACTTTCAGATCAAAATCTAAACCGTGAAATTCGTCAGCTTTTGGTTGAGCAAAACAGTTTGAATACCTGGATTGATCAGCGTTTTGTTCAGGATAGGACAAGTACTGTAACCGACTATCAATATGAGCAAGCCATCCGGTCATTTAATAATCAGAAATCGTATTTGGACACGATTACTCGATTGCTTGAGATTGGAGCCGCGACAAGAACCGAGTTGCTGGCGGCTGAGCGAGCTTTGCTCGAAGCAGAACAACGAGTAGCCGTGCTTCAGGAAAGGCAGCAAGCGGATGTGCGACAGTCGCTCGTTGAAGCAAGGCAGGACGCAGAACAGGCGTTTGGAAATTCACAGCGCCTTGCGTTGCTGAGCGAACGGCTAAGGGGCCTTTATGACCAGCGATCAGAGTTGCTTGTTGAAAGTCAAAGTGCCGGTCAGATATTGAATGTCAGTGTGGTCGAAGGGGAGGTTGTGGGGCCTGGAACCTTGCTCCTTGAAATTGGAAACCGTGACCAGATTGAGGTTCGAGTCTATATTCCCACTGAACACATTGCTTACGCCAATCTTGGTCAGGAAGGTACTGTCTCGCTCGCGAACGATGCATCCTTCCGGGCACGTATCGTTCGTTTGCCGCAAACTGCGGCAAGGGTTCCAAGTGAATTCAGTGGACCGTTTGGCGAGCGACCCAGTGGCATCATGGCTACGATGGAACCGTTGGAACCTATTGCTGAGCAATGGGCCGTCAATGGCTTGCCCGTCAGTGTGAGGCTTGATCGTCATTGGTCGGTCATGAGGTAGAGTCACTAGAATTTATAAGGTGCGGGCTCAGGCGCATTTGCATTACTAACGTGGAGTTTACTATGCCATCCATCAAGCACATAGCCATCACTGGCGGTACTCACGGTAATGAACTTACCGGGGTGCATTTGCTCAAACACTGGCGCAATAATCCCGAAGAAATCTGCCGGGACGGGCTGGTGACCGAGTTGCATCTGGCCAACCCCAAGGCCAATGGCTGCAACCGGCGCTACCTGGATCAGGATCTTAACCGGCAGTTCAGCTGGGCAGACCTCTCCGACCACAGCCTCTGTGGCTACGAGCAGAACCGGGCCAAATCACTGAACACTTTGCTGGGCCCAAAAGACGCTCCCCGCGTCGATTTCATCATCGATCTGCACACTACCACTGCCAACATGGGCACTACTCTGGTGATCAAATCAGACGATGCGCTGGTGGTGGGCATGGCGTTCTACATCAAACAGCAGATGCCTGAGGTCACGCTGTTTTATGAACCGGAAGATCGCCTGAGCGATAACTTCCTGATCTCCCTGGGCAAACATCATGGTTTGCTGGTGGAAGTGGGCCCAGTGCCACAGGGCATGCTGCGCTGGGATGTGTTTGACAAAACGCGCCAGGCTACCCGCTTTGGGCTGGACTATCTGGCGGCGGTGCGAGCGGGCAATCAGCCGGAATTGCCCGCGTCTCTGCCGGGGTTCCAATTCGTCGAAAAGCTGAAACTGCCGGAAAACGAACGTGGTGAACTGACGGCGATGATTCATCCCGATCGGCAAGACACCGACTACCAGCCCATTCAACCGGGCGACCCGCTGTTCATTACGCTGGAGGGTGAAGCCCTGAACTATGAAGGCACCGAAACCTTGTACGGGGCCTTCATCAATGAAGCGGCTTACTATGATCAGCACATCGGGCTTAGCCTGATGCGTAAGATTGAAATCCAATTGCCGGGTTAAATCTGCCCGAACTGGAAGCTGATGAATACGCTGGGGCCGGAAATGTCGCTGGCATCCAGGTTGTCGATCAGTGGTTCGCTGGTCAGCCGGTAGGCACCGCCGATGCCGATTTCCAGAAAATCGGTCACATTGACCTCGCCTGAGAGGCTGAATTCGCTGACCAGAAAGTTGGCATCTTCATCGTTGCCGCCACCGGTTTCAACGATGGACACGTTTCCCGCCCCGAGCAATACCTTGCTTTCCCAGTGCACGACCCGGTCGGGCTGATGGGTATAGCCCATCAACAAGCCCGCATAACCCATCTCAAGCTTGCGCCCGGTGTCGTCCCATTCCAGCTCGTTGACCAGTCCATAACCGGCACCGCCGATGATCAGTGAATGGGGGCCGGAAGTGAAGGTTGCTCCACCCTCGCCACCGATCATCACGGCATTATCACCGTTGATCGTTCCCAGCTTGACCACAGGCCCGCCAAAGCCCCCAGAACGCGCATCCTCCATATCGATCAGGGCGGTTTTTGAGTGGTCAGTTGCGTTGGCAGACAGGCTTAGCATCAATAAGGCAGTGCCGGCCAGGGCCGGGGCGATCAACGGGTTAGTGCGCATTGTGTCTCTCCGCTAGGAACCAGATGTCAGTGAGTGTAGGCGAGTGCCTGGCCCGGGCCAGTGGCGGAAGTCACGGCTTGAGCCGGCTTTCCAGATCGGCCAGCTGTTGCTCAAGGTCGGCCAGTTGCTCGCGCGTGCGCTGCAGCACGGCCTGTTGCGCTTCGAACTCCTCGCGGCTGACGACGTCGAGTTTGCTCAGTTGCGCTTGCATCAGGCTGCGCAGGTTCTGGCGCACCTCGCTGCGGGCCTGCTGGCCCTGGCTGAACAGTTCACTTGCCTGGCGGCTGATCTGGTCGAGTAGGTCTTCGGGCAGTTTCATGGCTGTGCTCCATCGGGGTGCTTTCATACCGCACACTTATTGTGCAGCGCTCCAAATCAGTGCATCACAACTCGGTATGTGACGCAGTTCAATAGCTAACTGCTTGATATTAAAGGGTTAGTCGAGTTGGCACGGGCTTCGCTATAGACCCTCCACGGATGAAACCAATCGCAGCCAACCGTTGCATTGGACATTGTAACTCGGGTAACCGGCTGCCGCACTGATGGTGGCAGCCAAACCCTCGGGCCGGTGCTGATTGTCAGCGCAACGGTGGAATCAACAGGAGTGAACGACATGAAACTCGTATCAGCCATTATCAAGCCCTTTAAGTTGGACGACGTCCGCGAAGCGCTGTCAGAAATTGGCGTGCAGGGCATTACCGTGACTGAAGTGAAAGGCTTTGGTCGTCAGAAAGGCCACACCGAACTCTATCGCGGCGCAGAGTACGTGGTGGATTTCCTGCCCAAGGTGAAGGTTGAGGTCGGTATTTCAGACGAACTGCTCGACCGCGCCATCGAATCGATTACCAAGGCCGCCAACACTGGAAAAATTGGTGACGGCAAGATCTTTGTGACCCCGCTGGAACAGGCGATTCGCATTCGTACCGGCGAAACTGGCAACGACGCGATCTGAGCCGGGTTGACTAACGGGAGAGACTGAACAATGAACGAATTGACGCAAGTACAATACGCACTCGATACCTTTTACTTTCTGATCTGCGGCGCTCTGGTGATGTGGATGGCCGCGGGCTTCTCCATGCTCGAAGCCGGCCTGGTCCGCGCCAAGAACACCACAGAAATTCTGACCAAGAACGTGGCGCTGTATTCCATTTCCTGCACCATGTACCTGATCTGCGGTTACGCCATCATGTACGACGGTGGCCTGTTCCTGACCGGCATTACTGAAATTGGCGACGGCTACTACTCACCGTCTTCCGACTTCTTCTTCCAGGTGGTGTTTGTTGCCACGGCCATGTCGATCATCTCCGGTGCAGTTGCCGAGCGGATGAAGCTGTGGGCCTTCCTGGTGTTTGCCGTTGTGATGACCGGCGTGATCTACCCGCTGGAAGGTTCCTGGACCTGGGGTGGTCAGGCCGTGTTTGGCATGTACACCCTGGGCGACCTGGGCTTCAGTGACTTCGCTGGCTCTGGCATCGTGCACATGGCAGGCGCGTCTGCTGCACTGGCCGGTGTTCTGCTGCTAGGTGCTCGTAAGGGCAAATATGGCAAGAGCGGCGAAATCAATGCCATTCCGGGCTCCAACCTGCCGCTGGCTACCCTGGGTACCTTTATCCTGTGGATGGGCTGGTTCGGCTTCAACGGCGGTTCCGTACTGAAAGTGGCTGACGCCGAAAGCGCCAACGCCGTTGCCCTGGTGTTCCTGAACACCAACGCTGCTGCCGCTGGTGGGTCTGTTGCCGCCCTGATCCTGGCACGCCTGTGGTTCAAGAAAGCGGACCTGACCATGGCTCTGAACGGTGCCCTGGCTGGCCTGGTTGCCATTACCGCTGAACCTTCAACACCAACCCCGCTGGTCGCCACGCTGTTTGGTGCCCTGGGTGGCCTGGTTGTGGTCTTCAGCATCGTGACACTCGACAAGATGAAGATTGACGATCCTGTTGGTGCCATCTCTGTTCATGGTGTCGTGGGTCTGCTGGGTCTGTTGCTGGTGCCGTTCACCAACGATGGTGCAACCTTCACCGGCCAGATCATCGGCGCGCTGACCATCTTCATCTGGGTATTCGTTGCCTCACTGGTTGTCTGGGGAATCCTCAAGGCGGTTATGGGCATTCGTGTCACCGAGGAAGAAGAATACGAAGGCGTCGACATTGCCGAGTGCGGCATGGACGCTTACCCGGAATTCACCGGCTCCAAGTGATCTCCGGCAAGTTGATCTAAACTCCAAAAGGGCCTTCGGGCCCTTTTTTGTTGGCGGCTATACTGAGCGCCGGTTTTGACAGGTGTTTGAAATCTGCTTAACTTGAATTGTGAACGGCCGGACGGGTAGGGTATGCTCATAGCATCTATCGGCTATTCCGTTACTCTGAGGAGTTCAGCATGAAGCTTGTAACTGCCATTATCAAACCGTTCAAACTCGACGATGTTCGTGAATCCCTCTCTGAAGTGGGTGTTCAGGGTATTACCGTCACCGAGGTCAAGGGCTTTGGTCGCCAGAAGGGCCATACCGAGCTGTATCGCGGTGCCGAATATGTGGTCGATTTCCTGCCCAAGATCAAACTCGAAGTCGCCATCGACGACGCCAAGGTCGAGTCCGTTATCGATGCGATCTCCAAAGCCGCCAACACCGGCAAGATCGGCGACGGCAAGATCTTCGTCTCCTCCCTGGAGCAGGTCATCCGCATCCGCACCGGCGAAACGGGCGAAGACGCGGTATAACGTCTCATTTTGCATTAGGCCGGTCCGCTGCCTGACTGTTTCCCCTGGTTAGGTATTAACGGCTGCCTGTTTTGCTGCAGTACCTCGCCGTTCCCCCTGAGCCTGTTTGGAGGTATGACAAACCACCGGTTAAACCCTGGCCCCAAGGGGGTTCGACAGGCTCACCCCGAACGGAATGGTGCACGGCGACCGCAACTACACCCTTAACGGAATTAGCAGGTGGTACTCAACACCACCCCCGTTCGCCCTGAGCTTGTCGAAGGGTCCCGGGGAAACTGTTTAATCACGAAACCGGCCCCCAGCCTTTTTCTCTATCAACCCATGCTTACGCAACTGGCTGCGAAACTGATGGTAACTAAGCCCCAGCGCTTCAGCCGCCCGCCCCTGGTGGCGGCCATTGGCATCCAGTGCGCCCTCCAGTAATGCCACTTCGTAACGACTGACCTGTTCACTGAAACTCTCGCCCGGGTTGGCTGAAAAGCCAGTCTCTGTTCTCTCCGGTGCGGGTTGCCAGGGTGAGTGAAAGGGGTCGAGCACCAGGTCGTCGATGGGTTCGGCTTCATTGCCCCAGCGGTAAACACTGCGCTCGATGGCGTTTTTGAGTTCGCGGACATTACCGTAGAAGGGGTGTCTGGTTAGCTGCTCCAGTGCCCGGCCGGTAAACCCCGGAAAGACCTCCCAGCCCAGTTCACTGCTCATCTGAATGCCGAATTGATCGGCAAGCAGGGTGATGTCGTCGTGGCGGTGGCGCAGTGGCGGCAGGGTGAGTACGTCGAAGGCGAGGCGGTCGAGCAGGTCGGCGCGGAAGCGGCCTTCTGCGGCGAGCCCCGGCAGGTGTTCGTTGGTGGCGGCGATGATGCGAACGTCGACGGTCAGGGTTTGCTGGCCGCCGAGGCGTTCGAATTCGCCGTATTCGATCAGCCGCAGCAATTTTTCCTGTAACGCCTGCGACATGTTGCCCACTTCATCCAGAAACAGGGTGCCTTCGTGCGCGCGCTCGAAGCGGCCTTTATGCAGCCGGGTAGCGCCAGTAAAGGCGCCGGGTTCGTAGCCGAACAGGTCGGCATCGAGCAGGGATTCGCTGATGGCGCCGCAGTTGATTTTCAGAAACGGCTGTTGCCAGCGTTGCGACAGAAAATGCAGCCGTTCGGCGATCAGTTCCTTGCCCGTACCCCGTTCGCCGATGACCAGTACAGGGCGGTTGAGCGGGGCGACCTGGGATACCCGGTCTAACAGGTCAGACAGGGCCGGGCTTTCGCCAAGGATTCGCTGTGGGCTGCGCTCGGTCATGTCTTTTCTCGATATATTGGTTTATATGGCTAAATAAATTAGCCCTGGAGGCTAATAAAGTCTAGCGCTGTGTGAGGTGAAATCCATAAAGTTGCTATAAATCAATGGGTTACCGACTTGGCACGGTATCTGTAATAGCAATGGTGTAACGCAACCAATCACTGACGATTTGCTGTAGCCAGGGATTATCAGGCAGAGGGACACACCATGTTTATGTTGAACCCGCGCGCACCACTGTATATGGGCATGATTACGCTGAGCAGCGCCCTGGCCGTCGTGACGCACCTGGGCATCGGAATATTGACGTTCGTCTGGATGACCTTGCTCTACGAGAGCATTACGCATCTGTTCGGGCGGTCGTCCGACGAACGCTAGAACAACGCTGGACGCTTGTTTCAGCCAGCTTAGTTAAGACTATTTGGTAATCAGGAGTACGAGCTATGGGTATATTTTCAAGACTGACCGACATCATTAATTCCAATCTGACCGCCTTACTGGACCGGGCTGAAGATCCGCAGAAGATGATTCGGCTGATCATTCAGGAAATGGAAGAAACGCTGGTGGAAGTGCGCAGCAGTTCTGCGCGTATCATTGCCGACAAGAAAGACGCCCAGCGCCGGCTCGACCGCTTGCATGCGGAAGTGGCTGAATGGGAAGCCAAGGCGACCCTGGCGCTGGAGAAAAACCGTGAGGATCTGGCTCGTGCTGCGCTGGCGGAAAAACAGGTCTTACAGGAAGAAGAGGCTATTATTGAGCAGGAATTCAAGGCGCTGGATGAGCATCTGAAGCAGTTGTCCGGAGAGATCGGGCAGTTGCAGCAGAAGCTGACCGACGCCAAAGCGAAGCAGAAGTCCATGGTTATGCGGCATCAGACGGTGTCGACGCGTCGCCGGGCGAAAGAGCAACTGTCGCGCGAGTCGCTGCAGGATGCCTTTGACAAGTTCGAGCGCTACGAACGCCGCATGGATTCGATGGAAAGCGAGATCGAAGCGATGGATTTGGGCAAGAGCGACCGCACAGATCTGGCCGGCGAAATCGACAGCCTGGTTCGGGACGACAGCATCAATCTTGAGCTGGAACGCCTCAAGGCAAAAATGAAAAATCGCCCGGAATAATACTGAGCCGCGGGCCGGCCTGATTGGTTGGCCTACAAGGAGTTAAGGCATGCATTTCTTTGAATTCTTGTTTGTCCCAACCATTCTGTTTTTGGTAGTGGTGATGCCAATCTGGCTGGTGCTGGACTATCGCCACAAGGGGCGAACCCGACAGGGGCTGTCTGAGGATGACCAGGTTAAGTTGGATGACCTGCTGCGCACCCTCGATAAGGTTGTCGACCGGGTCGATGCCCTGGAAGGTATTTTGGATGAACGCAGCCCCCGCTGGAAGCGGGAACGCTGATACGTCGGAGAGACTCTAATGACTAAGAAAGAATTCTGGCAGCGTCGCCGCGAAGGCTTCGGCATGAACCTGTACCGGAACAAGAAAGACGGCTGGCTCGGCGGTGTTTGTGCGGGTCTGGCCGACCACTTTAACATTGAACCCTGGATTGCCCGGTTGATCGTGGTGGCGGGATTTATGTTTTTTGGATTCCTGACCATGCTGGCCTACATCGGCGCCTGTGTCGCCATGGCACCTCGTCCCAAAGGCCCGGTGCAACAGGAATACCAGTACGACGAGAACAGCCATCAGGACCGGCCGCGGAACCTGTTTCGCTATGGTGAAAGCCCCAGCGAACGGCTCAGTACGGCTCAGGAGCGTCTGAACCGTGTGCTGAGCCGGGTCGAACGAATGGAGCAGTATGTGACCTCCAGGCGCTACGAACTGGACCGGGAATTCTCCAGAATTCAGGATTAACGGGCATGGCAGTCTGACTGGCCCGTGCCCGTGCATTGCGGTAAAGTGCGGCCAGTCCATTCAAGCCCGTCTGCCAAAGAGAATCCACTGTGTCGAACCGCCCCGATGATCCGCCAGCCGACCGCGCCCCGGTCACCGGCTGGCGCGATACCATACGCCGGCCCACCTTCTGGGTTGTGGTCGTTTTACTGGTCGGCTTTGTCTATCTGCAATGGCCGACCCGCCTGAAACCAGTTGATCAGCCCGACTACGTGACGACCACGATCGACGACGCCATTGTCGTTGAATGGGAAGCTCCGCCCAGTGCCCAGCCGGATGCGGACAACGACGCCTGGTTTTTACGGCGCCGGGGGATGGATTTTCTGGTGCAAACCGGCGATCTGACTCAGCCTCTGCCCGAATTGGCAGGCCGCATGCTGGAGATTGACCGCGAGCAAGTGGCGGGAAGCGTATACGAGCCACTGCAAAGCAGTGCATCGACCGCCCGCTACGCTCTGTTTGACGCCGAAAACCGGATTCAACGCCACCGGCTCTATGCGGTCGACTCAGGCTGGGTAAAAATATCGGTCTTGTACAAAGGCCAGAATGAAGAGCGTGAAGCCCGGGCTCAGCGGTTTATGAACCGGGTTACGCCTCTGCAATGAGCGCCTGGCTGGTGTCAGCATCTGAATAACCGCGCGCATCCTAACCAACAACAAGAAGGGTCCCGAGTGACCCCGGGGAATGCCCTGCATGAACCATGACTCCTCCTCTAAAATCTATCGCTGGGCCGTTGTAGGCACCGGTGGCATGGCCGACCAGTTTGTTGCTGATGCCCGGCACGGAAACGGCGGTGAGTTTGTCGCCGTATGCTCGCGCTCCAAGGCCAGCGCACAGACCTTTGCCGACCGCCATGGAATCGCACTGGCGTTCGACGACCTCGATACCCTGCTGGCGCGGGATGACATCGATGTGGTTTACATCGCCAGCCCCCATACCCAGCATCGCCAGCAGGCCCTGGCGGCCATGGAGGCGGGCAAGGCCGTACTGGTCGAAAAGCCGGCCACCGTGAACGCGGCCCAGACCAGAAGCCTGTATGAGACCGCCGAACGGTGCCAGGTGCTGTGCGTTGAGGCGCTGTGGACGCGCTTCAGTCCGGTTTACCGGTCGGTTCTGGCGGATCTGAGATCCGGCCGTATCGGCCAGGTGCGTCATTGCCAGGCCAGCTTCGGTTTTGCGGCACCGGCCGACCCGAATCATCGACTGAACGCCCCGGAACTCGCCGGTGGCGCACTGCTGGATATCGGCATTTACCCCCTGTTGTTGCCACTGGATCTGTTCGGTGCGCCTGCGGACATTGAAGGTGACGTGACGCTTGGTGTTCGCGGTGTCGACCGCTCGGCCGATCTGGTGTTGCGGTATTCAGACGGGGCGCGTGCATCACTGTCGTACAGCCTGGACTTTCCGTTGCCGACGCAGGCGACCATCAGTGGTGAAGACGGCTGGGTAGAAATCAAAGCGCCCTGGTTTGCCAGCCAGGCGGCCCGCTGGCAGGTCGGTAAGGCACCGGTCAGTCAGCAGCAATACCCATTGCTGGGGCGCGGCTATCACTATGAATTTAGTGCGGTGAACCGCAGTCTGGCGGCTGGTTTGCAGCAATGTGAAGAACACAGCTGGGCCGATTCTCTGGCCCTGGCCGAGGTGATGGACCGCATTCGCAAGCGCTGGGGGCCGGATTACGGCGCCGAGCTGGAAGGCATCTGACGGGGGTAGATGATCGTCAGGTAGTCGGTTCTCGTCGGAAAACGGGGCATGGTTGTCGCCGGTGCCAGCCAAATCGTCGGAGCAGGTTCAACCCATGCAGCCGCCTGTGAAAACCCCAGTAGAATGCCAAGTGCCAGCCCCTTGAGTGCAGGGCGGGGAAGGCGTTAGGAGCAGGGTATAGTGCGATGCTTCCGGTCGTCAGACATCGCGCTCACTTCGGTTCGTCTTCGGTTAAACCTGTTACGCATGGTCTGCTCCGCTAATCCGGTACACCCGTGCTTCGAAAGGCGCCAATGCTAATGACTGGCGTGCATCGTCGGTTGGCAGATTCCCAAGCACCAGAGCCGCGCTGTCCAGTTGAACCAATGCCGGGTCGATGTCTGCGGGTCGGTCACTCAGGTTGCACAGCACAATGAAATGCTCGTCACCGCTGCGACGGTAGGCAAAAATCTGCGGGTGCTCTGCCAGCAACAAGTCATATTGCCCATAAATAAGCGTTGGGTGTTCGCGACGCAAACGAATCAGTTGCTGGTAATAAGCCAATACCGAATTCGGGTCCTGCTGTTGCGTGGCGACGTTGATATCCCGGGTATTGGGGTTTACGGCCAGCCAGGGGGTGCCGGTGGTAAAGCCGCCGTGTTCGCTGCTGTTCCATTGCATGGGGGTGCGTGAATTATCGCGGGCGTTGTCGCGAATGCTGGTGAGAATATCCTCTTCGCCCCAGCCCTGTTCGCGGCGCTGCCGGGCCAGGTTGTGAATGGCGACGTCGTCGAATTGCTGCAATTCGGTGAAGGGGTAGTTGGTCATCCCCAGTTCCTGGCCCTGGTAAATGAAGGGCGTACCCTGCATCAGAAAATACAGGGTAGCGATGGCGGTGGCGCTTTCGCGCCAGTAACACTGGTCGTCGCCCCAGGTTGAAACAATGCGCGGTATGTCGTGATTTTCGACAAACAAGGCATTCCAGCCCTGGCCTTCCAACCCTTTTTGCCAGCGCGTCAGCACCTGTTTCAGGTGCGGCAGGTCGAGCCCGGCAGCACCGTCGGTTTGCCAGAGTTTGAGCTGTTCGAACTGAAACAGCATGTTGAAATTGCGTTGTTCGGGCGCGACCCACTCGGGCGCCTGGTCGACGTTGACGCCATTGGCTTCGCCAACGGTCATGATGTCGTAGTGGGCAAAGGTGTTGGCGCATAGGTCACTGATGTAATCCATCACGCCGTCGACGTTCATGTGGCCGGCGGCGGAGGGCACGGTCGGCAACCCTTTGGGGTTCGGCATGTCTGGCAAACCCGGCTGCTTTCGAATATGGGAGATGGCATCAATCCTAAAACCGTCGACGCCCTTGTCGAGCCACCAGCGCACCATGTCGTACAAGGCGGCGCGCATCTCGGTGTTTTCCCAGTTCAGGTCGGGCTGTTTGCGTGAAAACACGTGCATGAAATATTCGTCGGTCGCGGCATCGTATTCCCACACCGATTCGTTAAAAATGCTTTCCCAGTTATTGGGCGGCTGGCCATTCTTGCCTTCGCGCCAGATGTACCAGTCCCGTTTCGGGTTGGTTTTCGATGAGCGTGATTCAAGAAACCAGGGGTGTTCATCACTGCTGTGGTTCAACACCAGGTCGAGCAAAATACGCAAGCCGCGTTTGTGGGCTTCCTCCAGCAGTCGATCGAAATCAGCAAGCGTACCGAAGTCGGCCATGATGTCCTGATAGTCACTGATGTCATACCCATTGTCGTCGTTCGGTGACGAGAAAATCGGGCACAACCAGAGCACGGTAACCCCAAGTTCCTGCAAGTAGTCGAGCTTGCTGATAATGCCGTTCAGATCACCAATGCCATCGCCATTGCTGTCCATAAAGCTGCGCGGGTAAATCTGATACACCACGGCTTCTTTCCACCAGGTGCGATCGTATGTCTGAGTTGGGAGAGCTGTATTCAAGTGGTGTTCCTGTGAGGTTATGGCGTTGCGTTTAAGTGACCGGTGATAAGAACGCGCGCAGGTTAAACAAGTTCGGGACTGTGGTTGCTTTTAACCCGTTGGCTGAAAGTCGTGCCAGACACTGGGTAGGCCTATCCGGGGTCGGGCGGAATGCCGCCCACTCAATCCTTCCATGGAGCCTAGACCGCAGCATCCCTGCTGCGGACTACCCCGGATAGGCCTACCCAGCGCCTGTCACTTGGAGCGTCATCAAATTCAACTCCGGAATTCAAATAATAGGGCCACCGGTGACTGATCTGAAAGCCAAGTTGAGCGCAGGGTAATGAAGCTGCCCCGGAAAATGAAGCCTCCATCGCTCAACCTTGTGCAGAATCAACCCCAGAAAGGGTGATATAAAGGTGCGGATCCGAAAGCGACTATTGTGAGGCGGGTCCTGAACATTTGACGCTTGAATGGTTATACTCCGGGCTCATTCATCCGTTAAGGAAGACCCATGAAACCGATTGTAAAGCTCACCGCAGGCCTGTTCATCGCCTCACTGGCCCCTCTGGCGCTGGCTGAGCCCGACCCTGATCTGCTGGTGGGCACCTGGAACTGTGATTACTCGGAAACCACCGAAGGCGTGGAGCTCGAGTTGCAGTTGAAGGTTAATTATCGCGCTGACCGGACCGCTGTCTATGACATGACCATGAACATGGAACAGCCGTCGATGGCCCCGATGAACCTGGGCGTGGCTGGCAGCGGCAACTGGTCGCTGCGGGGCGATCAGCTGACCACGACCACCACGGAAGTCAGCGCCAGAAACCTGGGTGAACCCAACCCCATGGTGGATATGATGATTCCGCAGATGGAAGCCGGCATGATGCAGGAGTCCGAATCGGTACGCACCATTGTTGAACTGACCCGGAATCGTCTTGTAGAACGGACTAATGAAGCCGATGCGACGACGGTGGCCTGTACTCGTTAGTGGTTATTGCCGTTGAACACTGCTTTGCCGATATTTAATTTAACCCCTGAGCCAAGTGCTGAGCACCGGGTAGGCCTGAGCGGGGCAGTCTGAGGCATGGACTAAAACGCCGGGAGCGTTTTACATGAGCGTAGCGAGCCCGGAGGGTGAATCCCATGGAGGGGATTCATATCCCGAAGCCTAGGCCCCATGGAAGGGTTGAGTGGGCGGCATTCCGCCCGACCCCGCTCAGGCCTACCCGGTGGTCCGCACGAATTCCCCGCCACTGAATAGAACCGCGCCGCAACGAAGGCAGCCACTAGCCTACTACAGGCATCGCCCGGCCAATGATCCCCTTGCAATCGATTCCCGTGGGTAGCCCGCCCAGGTTTACCTGGGTGCCTGGTGTTAGCCGTGAGGCGATGAAGGCGTCGGCGATGTTGGCGTCGCCATCGCGCAGCAGGATGCTGGCCTGGAGGGCCAGGGCCATGGGGTCGACCAGGGCGCGGGCTCGGTATTCCAGGTCTGAGGTGTTGGCCCAGTTCTGTTTAAGTTGATCCAGGTGGGCGTCGTAGCGGGGGGATTGGGTGCGGGCTTGCTCGAGTTCCTTGAACAAGGGGGTTAGGGCATCCGGGGTTTTCTGGACCGCGCGCAGTACATCGAGGCACTGAATGTTGCCTGAGCCTTCCCAGATGGCGTTGACCGGGGCCTCCCGGTAGAGACGCGGCAAGACGTTTTCTTCTACATATGCCACTCCTCCTATGCATTCCATGGCCTCGTAGGTCAGATGTGGTGTGCGCTTGCAGACCCAGTATTTGCCGATCGGGTTGGTCAGTCTGGCCAACAGGTTTTCGTGTTCTGAGTCGGCCGCCTGGTCCAGTGAATGGCCGATGCGCAGGGCGAGTGCCAGCGCCGCTTCGGATTCGATGGCGAGATCCGCCAGTACGTTTTGCATCAGCGGCTGGTCGTGCAGGGGCTTGCCGAAGGCTGACCGGCCCGAGGTGTGGTGTAGGGCCTGGGCGGTGGCGGCACGGATCAGGGCTGCGGAGCCGACGGTGCAGTCGAAGCGGGTCATCGCGACCATCTCTATGATGGTCGGTACGCCCCGGCCTTCCTCGCCGAGCAGCCAGGCCTCGGCGCCCCGGAATTCGATTTCCGAAGAAGCGTTGGAGCGGTTGCCCAGCTTGTCCTTCAGGCGTTGAATAAACAGGGCGTTCTTGTTGCCATCGGGCCGCCAGCGCGGCAGCAGGAAACAGGACAGGCCCGTTTCGGTTTGCGCGAGGGTCAGGAAGGCATCGCACATCGGGGCGGAGCAGAACCATTTGTGGCCGATCAGTTCGTAGCGCTCGCCCGGGCCGCGCGCATTGACTGGATAGGCGCGGGTGGTGTTGGCGCGCACGTCGGAGCCACCCTGTTTCTCGGTCATCGCCATGCCGATGGTGAGTCCTGCTTTTTCAAAGAAGGGAACGTTTCTCGGGTCGTAGTGGCGTGCAGTTATTTTCGGTAGCCAGTCTTTGGCGACCGACTCTGTGCCGGCGATGGCCGGTACCGCCGCAAACGTCATGGTCAACGGGCAGGCGGAGCCAGCATCGGCGTGCATGTGAAGGTATTCAAGCCCGGCCCGGGCGACGTGGGCCCCGGCTTTGCGTTCGCGCCAGGGCAGGGACGGAACGCCCGCTTCGATAGCGGTCTTCATCAGCTCGTGATAGGCCGGGTGAAAGCGGACTTCGTCGATGCGCTGGCCGAAACGGTCATGGGAGTGAAAGGTCGGTTCGACGGTGTTGGCGGCAAAGCCGGCGTCGATCAGGTCGCCACCGCAGCGGGCGCCATAGGTGGTTAAGTCCGCCTCGGCCCAGTTGCCGCCAAAGATGCCGATCCAGTGTTGCAGGGCGCGGTCGCTTTGGTAGAGGTTGTAGTTAGCCAGGGGTACAGGCTGGTTGAACACCTCATGCGTTTCCGGTTGAGCCAGGTGGTGGTCGCGGTCGAAGGGCTGTGAGTCTGGGCGTTTCATCGTCGGCTTCGCTGTTCGGCTCGGGTCGGTTCATCCTAACGCCGGGGCCTTTCCCTTGTCACGATAGCAGTTGGTGCTGGCGTTCCGGCAGCGAACCCGTTAGGTGATGATGTTCCAGGTCACGCTCAGCCAGTTCGATTTGGTATCGGGCTTGCTGTTGCTGACGGAAGGCTTCCGGGCTGCGGGTGCCGTCCTGCACCATCGGAAAATCGGCAGAGCAGAGCCATACCCGGTGGTAGGGGCGTTCGGCCAGTGCCACCAGTTCGGCAGGCGGGGGCTCGTCGAACATCAGTTGATGGTAAATCAGCGTGGTCAGCGGCGTGGTGTCGCAGACAATGCCTGCCTGGCCGTTGGCCAGGGCATATTGTACGGCCTGGTTTTCCCGGTTTACCTGGGTGCGGGCGATGGTCAGCAGGTCATCCGACGTTAGAACACCACCACGCTCATGCCAGAACTCGCGCCCGAATTCAGCAACCCAGGGCCAGCCGCGTTGTTCGGCCAGCCAGTGGCTCAGCAGGGTCTTCCCTGTCGATTCTGCCCCGATCAGCGCAATGCGCTGACAGGTTTGGGCAGTGTAGACGGCCGGTTCGACCCAGCCTGTGTTGGGTTGAATGCGCAATGACGAGCCACTGACCGGAAACCGGACCCGGTGCCGGTCAACCACCACAGACTCGACCGGCTGCTGCCAGTGGGTGGAGAGAAAGGCAGCGAACCCCTGGCCGTAGTCTTCACTGCTGAACACCGCATCCACCGGCGTTTGCAGGCTGCGGTCGATCAGATCAGCGCAGAATTGGCGCTGGCTTTCTTCGCTCGCATCGTTAAAAGGCATCGACAGACCAAGGCGAACCGCATCGGCGGCATCGAGCACCTGATGACTGGCTCCGGGCATTGTCTGTGCCAGCCAAAGGCGTCGCAGGTCGGCGGTGCAGCCCGCGAATTCGGGCCGCGAATAGCTGAGCACGATAAGCTGATCGCAAGCCGATTCGGCGCATTCCAGCAGGTAGCGATGACCGGCGTGCAGGGGCGAAAACTTGCCGACGACTAGGCCGGTTTGGAAGCGAGACATGTGGCCCTCAGTTCCCGGTGCCAGCGCCAGAGGCCGTAACAGGCATTAAGCCAGAAGCCGACATAAACAATCGCCGTCAGGCTCAGGCCGCGCGATGCATAGAGCGGAACGGCAATGGTGTTGACGATCAGCCAGAACCACCAGGTCTCAATGCGGCGTTTCATTAACAACAGCTGCGCCAGCACACTGAAGGTCAGCACCGCCGAGTCGGCGAAGGGCGCATAGGCATCGGTGTTCAGGTGCAGGATGTAGCCGTAGCCCAGTAAGGTGCCAATGGCGATCAGACTGAACACCCCGAGCATAGGCCAGGGTGTGCGCTGAATCTCTGCCGCAGCACCGCCGCGTTGCCATTGTTGCCAGCCAATCAGGCTGGTGCCGATGTAGAACACCATCAGGGTAGCATCGGCATAGAGTTGCACCTGGTAGAACAGCACGCCAAAGAGCACACAGCCGACGATGCCGAGTGTCCAGGTGTGGCGGTGGTTGCGAGCGGCGAGAAACACACTGCTCAGAAAAAAGGCGTTGGCGCTGTATTCCAGCAGGGTCAGGCTGGTCATCCGTTGTGGGCTCCGGGGTAGTGGCTGGTGTATTGAATGAGTTTGTCGGCTTTGGTTTGGAGCCGGCTGATGCGAATTGGGAAACCGGCACCAAAGGTGTTGCCCAGTGCACGCTCCAGAGCTGAGTAATCGGCGTTTCCCAGCACGCCGAGTATCAGCCCGCCGTGCTGATCCTGATGCAGCTGATACTGCGCCAGGCCAAAGGGCTGCAGCACATGGGTGATGTCGACGTTGTTGAGCCAGCCTGTGGCCGTTTTATACCGGACGGGCGGGCGACCATCCAGTTGTTGCAGATAGCGTCGGCCCTGTGCGTCTTCGATCAGGCAGGCGTAATCGCCGGTACGGTAGCGCAGCAGGGGCAGGCAGGGGTTGAAGCCACCGGTCAGGGTGATTTCGCCGCGCTCGGTCGGCGTCGTTACCGGCTGACCCTGGCGATCCAGAATCTCGACCTGAAGGGTCGATTGAACCAGACGCAGGCCGTACCCGCGGCCGTCATCCGCCGCGATGGGCCCCGCTTCGTTCATCGAATACAGGTTAATAACCGGGCACTGAAACCGTTGCACCAGCCGATCTTTCAGGCCTTGAAGCAGCGTCATGGAGGTCGATAGTATCGCCACCGGACGATGCCTGAATTCCAGGCTCAGCAGTGTGCTCAGGCTGCGCGGGTCGCCGGTGATCAGCAGGGGTCTGCAGGCATCTATGTAGCGGCCCCGGGCGTCCGGTTCGGGCCAGTCGGCCGGGTTCAGGTTGGTTTTCAGCAGGACTTTATCGTCCCAGTAGGGCAGGACGGAGGCATAGGTAAAGCAGCGTTGCTGGTCGCCGACCAGCATCACGCCGGTGTCGCCTGTGAGCGATTGCAGGTCAATGCCGTGCCAGCTGAGGATGCGTTCGTGAAAGCAGTGATAGCGCGCTGCGACCAAAGGCAATGACGGCACGGTGAGCGGATGCCCGGTGGTGCCGCTGGTCTCATAGGCGATCAGCTGCGCCGGGTCGATGTCATCCGGGACGAAGGCGGTGAGGTTGCGGCTCAGGTCATGGCGGCTGGTGGTCGGCAGGGCCGATAAGTTGTTATGCCAGGGGTAGTTCCGGTAGTGCGGCACCTGCTGCCGGCATCGGGCCAGAAATTTTGCTAACCAGAGCGGATCTGGTTGCTGCATGGCGGCTTTGTCGGCGTGCAATTGCCTGACAGCCTGGGCAGACAGTCGATGACCGCTGCGTCCGGTAAACCGCGGTGCATCCGGGTGCTCCAGGCACTGGCGCAAACGGGTAGCCGCCCGCGGCGTTAGCCCGGGCAGGCGCTCGGTGTCTACCCAGGGGTCGGCTTCTACAGGTCGTTTGGCCGGGTTCATCGTCATTCGCGGGTGTACTTGTCGGCGGCTTCGCGCGCTCGTTGCTCTGCCAGTGCCTGGCGGATGGCTTCGGCGCGTTCTTCGGCGGCGCGCGAGGCGGCTACAACGCGGGCGCGTTCGGTTGAGCTGACCATCAACAGTCGGTCCCGGGCTTCGCGATCGGTTTCACCTTGTGGCTTTAACCGCAGCCCTTTGAGTGTCAGCCGAATCAGTTCCTCGCGCTGGTCTTCATCGTGCCGGTTGGGGTGGGTTTGGGCCATCAGGGTGTCGGCCGTGAGCAGTAAGCTGATCAGGTCTGAAGCGAACAGGGTGGCTTCGGTAAACTCGTCATCGGCCAGTAGCCAGACCATTTGCAGCAGCGTGCTGGGCAGTTCGGGTGTTTCCGCCAGGGGCTGATGCGGTGCCAGGTCGTACTGATCCAGGGCTGTTCGTGACTGTTTTTCCAGGGCGTCGAGTGTGGCGGCATCGAGGTTCTCGTACTGCTGATAGAGCCGGGCGAACTCGGCTTCATCCAGGTCGACGACAGTGCTATCAACGGTGCCTGACTGACACAGCGGCAAGTCTGCCAGCGGGGCCAGTGCATCCGGCGTAGCCTCAGGGTCTAGCCGTCGCACCAGGTCGTGCAACAGCGCGAGCAAGTCCAGTCCTTGTGGGCTGGGGGATTCGGGGTAAGCCAGCAGACGCTGGTGCAGGCGATGCATCGATGGCCCGCTTTGCATTTCAGACATGCCTTAGCGCCCTCCCTGTGATGTGGCGTCGACGCCATAGTATTGTCTGGAAAACTCGCGGGCGAACTGGAGCATGGGTTCCAGCCCGTTAACCCGGTAAACCTGCCAGCCCTGTTGCTGGCCCAGTTGTATGCGTTCCATGGCCGATTTCAGCCAGGATGACTGTTGCAACCGGGGGTCATCCAGGTCGTATGGCAAGTCCAGCACCCAGTGTCCGGCACCCTGGCAGTGCTGCAACGTCCGGGCGCTGATCTGTTCGCCGGGCGTGCCGGCTTCGTCATCCTGAAACATCGAACTGATGCCGTCGTCGGATAGCATAACCACCTGGGTCGGGGTTTGCCGGGGCTGGGCGTAGGTGGTGCGCAGCTGTTTCAGCGGAAAGCTGGTGCCACCGCCAAAGAAACCCGTCAGCACCTGCAAGGCAGCGGTTTCGTTGCGAATAAAACCCTCGGTGGCCAGGCACTGATGCGCGCCACTCCACAGGGTTACCTGCACCGCTGCGCCGGCCCTGAGGGCGGATACGCAGAGCAGAGCACCTGCCAGCGCCGGGTAGGAAATGCGCCGCTGGGGGTTGGGCATCGAGCCTGAACTGTCGACGTACAGGTCGAGATCACAGCTTTGATGGTGCTGTGCATCGGGGCTGTCTTGTCCGTACACGGCTTTCTGGGTGGTAAAACCCGGAATTGGCGGGTTGCCTGCCAGCAGGGTGGCGAACCAGTCGATATCAGCGGGGTCGTCTCCTGCCTGCCAGACCTCGACGCCTTCGCGCAGAAACTCGCCCGGGCTGGGCGTGACCCGGGCGGGAAACGGCAGTAAATAGGGGCGGACCGCATCGCGATAATAGCGCACGGCTGCATCATGCCGGGTTATATCGACACCGGCGGCCCGGAGTATCTCGAACGCATCCTGAGGTTCCAGTGCCTGGCCCCGGGAGCTCGCGCCCTGTTCGTCATCTTGCGCCGGGTCTTCCCCGCCTGTTGCGGCTGGCAAGTCGGTTAGTTCGGAATCGCGGCTTGGGTGCAGGCTATCGATGTGTGGCACCTGAAGTACGCCGGTGCCCTGATACCCTTGCCCCGCTTCAGCGGTATCCTGCAGGGTGGCAAAGGTCTCAGCGGCTGATTCCGCTTCGTCGATCAGATAACTGAGCATCAGGCTGGCGAAGCGGCTGGCGCCGGTCAGCCAGTCCTTGCTGTAGACCTTGATGATTCGGCTGCCCAGCCAGGCGTCCCCTTCCATTTCGGGGCTGATGTCGGCTGGCGTCAGCGTGCCGGGAGCCAGTTGCCAGAGGCGCTCATAAATACGCATATACAGCGCCCAGAGCGGGCTGCCCTGGCCTGTGTTCAGTCGCTGGTAAAGCTGGTCCATCCGGCAGCGGGTATGGCGCTGCAGGCGGTGATTAATCAGCAAATCGGTGTACAGATTGGCCACAAGAGGCGCCTGCTGTTCGACGCTGGGCAGCGCCTGGCGGATGACAGCGAGTAACTGCAAATGCCGGGTCATGTTGGCCGGAGCATACACATGGTGGCCGATTTCGTGGGCCAGAATTTCCAGTGCGAAGTCGGTCAGGTTGCGTTCAATCACCATTGGCAGGTTGACCATAACGCGTTGTGAGGCCAGGCGAATGGCAGCAATGTTGTCGGTCAGCCCGGCTGACTGTGTTGCTTCAACATCAAACAACCAGAGCGGCTCCTGCAATTGCAGATGCTCGCTCCATAACTGCAACGCCGGGTGCCAAGTGTGTTGCCAGGTGTCCAGTTCGCTCATGGCTGCTCCCCGGTTTTCGGGATCACCCGCAGGGCGTAGCTGTCGTGAAAACTGACGATCCAGTCATGGCGGCGTTCCAGGCATTGGCGTGGCGGTTCGGATTCCTGCAATAAAGGGGCGAGAGCGGTCGGAAGTCGCTTGCACTCCGGGACAGGAAGCAGCATTGGGTGGTGGCTCGCCGTGGGCAGCAGTGTCTGGCCGAAGGCGTCTATGTACAGATGCCAGCACTCATGACCTGCCTGAACCAGCGTCTGCCCAGGGGCAATCAGCAACCGGGGCCTGGCGGTGAAGTCACCACCCAGCCAGTGGGAAGCACCCAGGTGGATCGGGGCGCTGTGCCAGCCCAACGTTGACCCTTGCCACCAGGGGTGTTCGAAGGCTTGCGGGTCGCCCAAAGCCAGAGTTTCCAGCCAGTCGGGATGTCGGTGTAAGGCGTGCAGGGCGGCGTCACGATACTGCGGCAACCCGGCCATCCAGCTGAACATCAGCAGGGCATCCGGGGTGTCGTCGGGTGTTGGCAAACAGCAGTGCCAGTGATCAAGCAATCCGGTTCGCTGACCGGGCCCGGGCAGATGGGACAATGCATTTAACAGCTGCGTCAGCAGCCGGGGTGCGGCCTCCGGGTAGGGCGCCAGCCAGGTTGGCATCAGCTGTTGGAACAGCCGGTCGGTTACCGGTTGTTGCCCGGGCCTAAGCCAGCCGTGGCGAGTCAGTGTCAGACCGCACTGGTAGGCGGTTTCGCACAAAGCGGCTTTGTTTGCAGTTGACCAGTGATCCAGGCTTGCCAGCAACGAATCGAGATCTTGCTGCACAAAGCGGCCAAAGGCGCTCGCAAACTGCACCGGGTCACCCTGGCGCGCGAGTCGGTAAGCCTGATTAAGCGGATCGGCCTGTCGCGTCAGATAGTGTGCCAGCCACTCAGATTTCATGGCAACTACCCGACACCCGTGACCCTGTGGTGGCACCTTTGCAGTTTAACCGTAGGCTGTGCATTGATAACTAACCCTGACTGCTCAGCCAGCGCTGATAATTGCTGTAGCGCTGGTGCAGGTATTTGAGCGTCATCGCGTCGTCGTGCACCGCCCCCGAGAGTTTGTTGCCGGCCGCCATCTGATGCAGTGCGCGTTCAATCTGTTCCAGCCGTTTGCGGCATTGCTTGTCGGAAACGCCTTCAAGCCCTTCGTCGAGTTCGGCTTTAAGCTCGGCCACCTCATCTTTCCGGTGCCGCCCCTGACGCTCAAACTCGGCGCAACTGAGCTGGAACAGATGGCGCAACCAACCGATTTTATCGCTGAGCAACGCGGCGTTTTCCGGTTGTTGAAAAAAAGGTGCATCGGCATCGGCAAACAAGCGCGAGTGCAGCACAAAAGGCAGCATTTGCGTCAGGTCGTTGAGTTCAACTTCGGTGTTGCCCCGGAAAAACGCCATGGCTTTGGCGTAGACAATCAGCGACATCAGGCTGCGCACCGACAGGCCATTGCGAGTCTGACAGCCCAGATCGGCGAGGCGGTCACGGCCGTCTTCGAGCATGGCCAGTTGGTGTCTGGGTACACCGGCCAGGCGGGAGGTATCTTTGCTTTTGTATTCGAACTGCTGCCCGGAATACTCACTGAATTCGAACTGACTGGCGAAAAATTCCAGTCGCTGGCGCAAATCAGCGGGTAGGGTAACGGCGCGAATGGATCGCTCCATCTGGTCCATTTCCGCTTCGGAAAATTGCAGGGCATCGGGCAGGCAATCGGCCGGGTCGACGCCTTCTTCAATGCGCAACAGCAATTCATCCAGAAACCTCGGGTTGAAGGGCAGTGCCTGCACAACAACGTCTATTCGATCTTTCAGCGCTTCGATCACCGGGTAGGTGCCACCGCCCTGGTCGTCGTTGGCGGTCAGGTACCAGGCCGCGGGCGGGCACTCGTGAATCTGGTTGAACATTTCCGCGTAGTTGTCGCCCATCACGGTCAGCAAGGCACTTTGGGTACGGGTCGGAATGCGGTTGTATTCATCGACGATCTTGACGCGCATGTTCAGCCAGCGGCGCCAGCTGATGCGGATGTCGGATTCCTGTTCGGCCTGCATCAGATCCATGGGCATGGGGTTGCCCAGCAAGTCAGCGACGGTCATTTGCGGGTGCCCGTGCTGCATGGCACGGCGGACTTCCTTGGGGCTGTAGCCGCCAAGCAACCCCATCAATAAGGCAGAGGCCGTCTTGCCCCGCCCCGGGCCACCAATAAACAGGCATTTTCTGCGCGCGGCGAAGGTCAGCAGCGGGAGCAGGATAAAACTGGAATAGCTTTGGTCCGTCGGCAGGTAAAGTGGCGTCTGGCTGTCACCGAACTGAATGGGCTGGGGCGCAGACAGGTTGTATTCAACGTCGTAATGCGGACTGATGACAGCGTGATTAACGATCCAGAAGTACGCCTGACGCAGTTTTTCATCAAGCGGGGCGGTAATACCCTCTTCGGCTTCGTCAGCCTCGCCGAAGGGGCCATTGACCAGCGACGTCACGTCAAAGGCCGCCTCCTTTGGCTTGCCTGCCGCAGGGCGCGTTGGAGAGGCTGAAATACGGGAAAACGGATTGAGTCCTTTCATGGCTACCCACGAGGTGATGGTTTTGAAAGGCGGCAGTATGCCAGAAATCCTTCATTTGGCGAATTCAGGAATGGCTGGTTGAATCGCTTTCAAGCAATGCGAGCCGGGCTTTGAGTACGGCATTCTTCGGGTCGGACTCCAGAGCTCTTTCCAGCAGTTTGATGGCATCCTGACGACGGCCAAAGCCCTCAAGCGCATCGACCTGATCCAGCAACCAGCGATCATTCTGTCGCGCCCGGTCCTTCCTGCGCGGTCCCTTGCTGATCGATCGAAGATAAACGATCAGCACCAGGACCAGCATGATGGCGCCTACGCCTGCGATGCCCATGGTATGCCCCCTCTCGTCTGTATTCGGTGGCTGTGGTCCGCGTCGGTTACCGGTGGTGCCTCTGCGAGGGTCGGCGTGAACCCGTCCATGGGGCCTAGACCGCATGATATGAATCCCATCCGTGGGATTCACCCTTCGGGCTCGCTGCGCTCATGCTAAAACGCTCCTGACGTTTTAGTCCCTGTTGCGGACTTCCCCCGCAGAGGCACCACCGGCACCCGACGCTGGTAATGTGCGGCCGCCAAAACTTCAGTTTTAAGTGTAGTCCTGTGATCGAATTGACACGAATACCTGGGTTGCGGCCCTGTTGGCGACCCCGGCTTTCGGTATACTGCCCTTATGACACAGACTCCTCTCTCCGTTCTCAACCACGTCTTTGGCTTCGATGCCTTCCGTGGCCCGCAACAAGCCGTGATTGATGCGCTGGTATCGGGGCAGGATGCCCTGGTGCTAATGCCTACCGGGGGTGGCAAGTCCCTGTGTTATCAGATCCCGGCTCTGGTTCGGCCGGGAACCGGCGTGGTGATCTCCCCGCTGATTGCCCTGATGCAGGATCAGGTAAACGCCTTGCGCACCCTAGGCGTTCGCGCCGGCTTTCTCAATTCGACGCTCTCGTTCGATGCGGTGCAGCAAACGGAAACCGCCTTGCTCGCCGGAGAGATGGATTTGCTCTATATCGCGCCGGAGCGTCTGTTGCAGCCGCGAACGCTTGAATTATTGAAGGCTGCCAATATCAGCCTGTTTGCCATCGACGAAGCGCATTGTGTATCGCAATGGGGTCATGATTTTCGGGCTGACTATCTAAAGCTGGATGTGTTGCAGCGTGAATTTCCGACGGTGCCGCGCATCGCGTTGACGGCAACCGCCGACCAGCGTACCCGGCAAGACATACAGCAACGGCTGGGTTTGCTGGATGCGCCGGCCTTTATCAGCGGCTTTGACCGGCCCAATATTTTTTACCGGATTCAGCCCAAGCAAACACCGCGCAAACAATTGCTGGCGTTTTTGAAGCAAACGCCCGAAGAGCAGGCGGGCATTGTCTATTGTTTGTCGCGCAAGAAAGTTGAGCAAACCGCCGACTGGTTGCGTACCCAGGGCTATAACGCCTTGCCTTATCATGCGGGTTTGTCGGCCGATGTTCGCCAGGATCACCAGTCCCGGTTTTTGCGGGAAGACGGCATCATCATGGTGGCGACTATTGCGTTCGGCATGGGCATCGATAAACCGGATGTGCGCTTCGTGGTGCATCTGGACCTACCCAAAAGCATTGAAGCCTATTATCAGGAAACCGGCCGTGCCGGTCGCGATGGCGAGCCTTCGACGGCCTTGTTGCTCTATGGTTTTGAAGATGTGGTCAAACTGCGCCAGATGATGGCTCAGTCGACCGGCAGCGATGAGCACCAGCGCTACGAACAGCAGCGGTTGAATGCCATGCTAGGCCTCTGCGAAGTAACCACTTGCCGCCGCCAGGTGTTGTTGCGCTATTTCGATGAACATCTTGAGCAACCTTGTGGGCATTGCGACACCTGTATCGAACCCGTTGAAACCTGGGATGCGACCGAGGCGGCTCGCAAAGCGTTGTCTTGCGTATACCGGACTGGCCAACGCTTCGGTGCCAACCACATCATCGATGTGCTGCGCGGCAGCGAAAACGAAAAACTGCGCCGCTTCGGCCACGACCAGCTCTCAACTTACGGCATTGGCAAAGACCTCAGCGCCAACGACTGGCGATCGGTCATGCGCCAGTTGGTTGCCTTGGGCTATTTGAATGTCGACCCGGAAGGGTTCGGTGGTCTTCAACTAACGGATGCCTGTCGGCCCGTACTCAAAGGCGAACAAAGCCTGGCGCTGCGTCGCGATGCAGCCCCAGTAAAATCCAGTGGTGAACGCAAGCCCCGGGTCAGTGACGACATCGGCGAGCAGGACCAGCCACTCTGGGAAGCCTTGCGCGAAGTACGTCGCCAGTTGGCACTCGAACACAACCTGGCTCCCTTTATGGTCTTCCACGATAAAACCCTGAAAGACATGCTGGCCTTGCGGCCACAAAGCCTTGATGAGTTGCGTGCAGTGTCGGGCGTGGGCGACAGTAAACTGGAGCGTTATGGGGAGGCGTTTTTAGCTGTGTTTACTGAGCAGTTGCCTGCCTGAGTAACGGTACTTTTCTTTCTTGTAATACAGCGTTTGCAACGGTTCAAGTTCTGGCGGCCGGGTACTCCTATGCGGGGATGTCCGCAGCATGGATGCTGCGGCCTAGGCCCCATGGATGGGTTTACGCCGACCCCGAATAGGAGTACCCGGTTGCCAGAACGGACGATAGGCAACAAAGTCAGCCAGGCCTGTGGTCATTAAACCCGAAAAGACTGCCGCGCCAGTATCAAACCGACCAAAACATAAGCTGCCATCGTCCAGAGCAGTGCAGAAGCACTGATGCCTGCGTCGATCATCAGTCCGAATAACGCCGGTGAGGCTGCTGTGCTGATTACCCCGAGGGCCGTGACCAGTGAGCGGATCGCGCCTAAGTGGGTGGTGCCGTAAATTTCAGCCCAGAGTGCGTTCATGATCGTGCCCGTCATGCCGATGCCGGTGCCGAGCATGGTCATCATTATGAAGACGACCCAGATGCCTTCAAAGGTGCCGGCAAACCCCAACCCAACAAACAGCGGAATGCCGAGAAATACCAACAGGCGGGCTGCTGAAAAGCGGTCGACCAGCGTGCCGGTTATCAGCGACGCTATCCAGTGAACACCGCCGTATACAATGAAACTGGTAGCAAACAGGCCAGTGCTCCAGCCTTTTTCACTCAGAATAAACGCCTGTTGAATGAAGATGCCGGTCACAATGAAACCGGGTGCCAATAGCAGTGGCAAGGCCAGCCAGAAGCGTTTGTCTTTCAGAACGGTGCGACGGGAGCCATCGGGTACATTATCCGGGCGGAGTCGTTTTTCCATACCCAGCCGTTCCACTTCGCTAGGGCCTGCCCGGTATAGCAGCCAGTGGGCAGTTGGCAGGTAGACGGCAATAATTACTACAGCGACCACCAGCCAGCTATTCTGCCAGCCGACCAGGGCGATGATCAGTACCAGCAGGCTGGGCAGAATCATTTCACCCAGCGGGACGCCGTTACCGGCAATGCTGATCGACTTGCCCCGGTTCACCGAGAAGTAGCGACCCATGACCGTCATGGCGGTGTGGGGCATCAGGCCCTGGCCGAAAAAGCGGAGCATGAACAGGGCGATGACCAGGCTGAACAGCGAATTCATTTGCCACATCAGCAGGCTGGCTGTAAACAAGCCCAGTGCGATCAGAGTGACAAAGAGCCGCAATGCCAGCTTGTCGACCAGACCACCGATGGCCATGATGGTCAGGCCACTGACCAGGGTAGCGACCGAATAGGCCGACCCGTAGGCAGACGCCGACAAGCCGAGCTTTTCCTGAATCGGCGCGCCGAACCAGCTGATAAAGAACGACTGACCAAAGTTGCCGAAGAAGACCGTCAGCAAACCGAACACCAGCATCGGCCAGTACGACCGAAGCACGTCAACATATCCACGTATCACGAGAAAATTCCTGGAATAATGAGTGCCACAGAGGGCGAATACAGCGGTTGACCGCTAAACGATGAGACACATCGTCGGAAGAGTGGTTAACGTTAGCACAGGTTACGCTATGCTGACAAAACACGGTGATGGAACAGGCCGTTCAGCCGACCAGCGTCTGGATTGATCTGGGTCATGATGGTGGTCTGTGATGTTGGGATATTAAGTTAGAGCTTAGAGCTTAGAGCTTAGAGCTTAGAGCTTAGAGCTGCGAGTTTGGAGTGTGGCTTTTTTTATTTGAATTAGTCGGGAGTATTCACGATGAGTGACTCTGTTCATGTGGTCTGCCCTGCCTGCAATGCAGTGAATCGCATTCCGGCGGCGCGTCTGGCCGATGGGCCCAAGTGCGGTCAGTGCAAGTCAGCGCTGTTTACCGGCAAGCCGTTGGTGTTGACCGCTGCCAATTTTGAAAAACACATCGGGCGCAGTGATATTCCTGTGGTCGTGGATTTCTGGGCTCCCTGGTGCGGGCCCTGCAAGATGATGGCGCCGCAATATGAGCAGGCGGCCCAGTCACTGGAACCTGCCGTGCGGCTGGCCAAACTGGATACCGAAGCCCATCAGGCGCTGGGTGCCCGTTTTAATATTCGCAGCATTCCAACCCTGGCCATTTTTAAAGGCGGGCGCGAGGTTGCACGCCAGGCCGGTGCGATGGGCATGAATGATATTGTGCGCTGGGTTCGCAGCCAGATGTAGGAGTCTGTCGGACTCCTAAGCGCGCGCCGTCTTCAAAACGCGTCTGCGCACAAAGGGCAGCCAGACAAAGCCCAGAATAAACCCGCTGACCAGTCCGCCCATATGGGCGGCATTGTCAATCGGTCCGAAAAAGCCAATGGCGATGTTAAGCACGATGAAGCCAAGGGTATTTTTCAGAAAGGTATTGCGAAACTCCGGCTTGAACAGTTTGGTGGTCAGCAGGGCCAGAAAGAACCCGTACATGCCGAAAATGGCACCAGACGCACCGACCGAGACGACGCCGTAGTTGAACATCAGGCTGGTCAGGCTCGCAAGGACGCCCGTTACCAGGTAGACAATCGCAAAGGATACCCGGCCGAGCAGCGGCTCGAGGAAAATGCCAATATTGGCCAGTACCACGGCGTTGAAGATCAGGTGCAACAATCCGCCGTGCAGAAAGACGCTGGTCAGCAAGCGCCACCATTGGCCATCGACCGTCAGCGGCCCGAAATTCCCACCCAGCACCACCAGCTCCCGGGCGGGAAACCATAGGATGCTCTGGGTATAAAGGGCAACCAGTACAAACAAAGCAGCGTTGATGTAGATAATGGCCGGGGTAAGCCAATACCCCTTGGTGGGGGTCAGTAGGTTCATTTAGCGGTCTCTATTGTCATGTGGGTTAAGCTATGGGGGTCACTGGCTTTTGCTGCAAGGTTGTTTGCGTTGCGCTTACCCACAAAATCTGTGGATAAGGCTGTGTGCAAACTGGTAGCCAAACCGGTTCAGGCGATGCTTGTGCTTGTTGCGAAAAGACGTTAAAAAACAAACAGTTAAATGTATCACTCACCGACTGCCAGAGCCTTTGCCTATGCTTGACCGATCTGCCGAAATCCTGACTCTGATACAACAAGGGCGTTTAAGCCCGGCGCTGGCTCGTTTGAAGCTGTGGCTCAAGAAAGACCCGGGCAGTGCGCCAGCCTGGCATTTGCTCGGTGTCGTTCAATTGCACCGCCACGACTATAACGCGGCTGAGGCCGCGCTGCAGCAAGCGCTTCAATTAAGGCCGGAAGATGCCTACGCGCGCAATAACCGGTCGCTGGTATTACTGCGCCTGGGCCGGGCCGATGACAGTCGACGGGAGGCGGAAGCGGCGGTTGCCCGGCAACCAGGCGAGCCAGGGTTCCTGGCCAACCTTGGTTACGCCTGTGAAGCGCTGCGGGATTATGTCGCCATGGCAGACGCATTCGAGCGGGCGCTGGCGCAGGGAGCCGATCCGCACGAGTGTGGTCTGGCGATCGCCAGAGCACGTCGCCAGTTGCAACACTGGGCCGAAGCACGCGCCGCGCTGGCGCCGTTACCGCTTACCGACCAGGATGTGTTATCGGAAACACTGGTTCTCGCTCATAGCAGCGGTGACCGGGCTACCGTAGCCCGCACCGAAGCACAGTGTCAGGGTGACTGGGACACCATCGCCGGTGCTCTGGTAAAAGCGGGCCAGTTCGAGCCCGCAGAAGACTACTACCAGCGGCATCTACAGCGCCACCCGGACGACGCCAGTGCCCGCTACCTGCTGGAAGCGCTGACCGGTCGGGTGGCCAGGGAGGCGAATGCGGCCTACGTTTCCGCCGTGTTTGACGGCGCAGCGGAGCAGTTTGACCAGCACTTGCTAGGCCCTCTGGATTATCAGGCACCCGCCTGGCTCACCCGTCATTTGCCAGAGTGGGCGCCGGTAAACCGGGTGTGGGATTTTGGCTGTGGCACGGGCTTGGCTGCCGGTCCAATAAGACAGTTTTATCCCGAGGCAGACCTGATTGGCTTTGACCTCAGTGCGGCCATGCTGGAGCAGGCCAGGCAAAAAGGGCAATACCGGGCCCTGCATCAATTGGATATCCGGGACCCTCATCTGTTTGATGTCGTGCCAGCCGATCAGCAAGCACCGGACCTAGTGCTGTTGATGGATGTGCTGATCTATGTGCCGGATGCCAGCCGGTGGCTGGCCAACGCTATGACGACAATGCCAAAAGGCTGCCGCTGGGTGATTACGCTGGAGCAGGGCCATCATGAACGAATCCACAAACAGGGGCGGATTCAGCACGATGGCGATGAATTGATGGCGTCACTGCCACCGCACCGCTGCCTGTACGATGAGACCGCACCGTTAAGGGTAGAGGCTGGCAAGACGGTAACTGGCCGGTGGCTGGTGTTGGTGTCATGAGTCAGAAATTCGGCGGGTAATTTGTTTCGGTGGTTTTTCTGAATGTGGTGCCAGTCGGACTGCCGGGTACTCCTACTGGAGGCACGCCGTGAACCCTTCCCTGGGGGCTCGAAGACAAGATATGAATCCCATCCATAGGATTCACCCTTCGGGCTCGCTACGCTCGTGCTAAAACGCTCCAGGCGTTTTAGTCCATGTTGTCTAACGGCCTCCAGTAGAAGCACCCGGCAGTCCTTCGATCAATTTGTGGTTAAATTAGCGCGAATTTCTGACTCATGTCACTGAGTACCTGGCCGGTTAAACCGCGACCGGGAAAGTCCGCGGTGGAGTAGTCGGCCCATCCGGGGTTCTGGGGGTGTGGGCATCGCGCAGGTAACCGAGAATGGCATCCTGCAGCTCGGAGCCTTTGTTCAGGCCCTGGTTGCCGAACAGCCGGTTGAATTCCAGCAGGTAGGGGTGGTCGCCGACCATGGCGATGTCGAAACCGGCGTGGTTGACGCCCAGGTCGCGCGCTACAGTCAGGGCTAGTTCAACCGCTGACTCGGGAACTTCGCCATATTCAACCCAGCCGCCACGAGCAACGTTGTTGTAAAAACCCTGGTCGGCCTGGTGGCGCCAGTAGGCGGTCAGTACCCGGTCGCCGATCACGACGATGCGCAGGTCTTTTTCGATCGGCAGGTATTCCTGAACATAAAGCACGCTGGCCTGGTCGCAATAGCGGCGCCAGTCGGCCCGGTCTTTGATCAGCCAGACGCCTTCGCCCATGCTGGCTTTGGGGTTTTTGGCGACGAATGGCAGGGTCATCAGGTCCCACAGCTGCTCCTGTTGCAGCGGGCCGTTGGGTTCGATCAGGGTATAGGGCGTGTTCGCCGGGGCCACGGTTTCAAAGGCGCGGGTCATCTCCACCTTGTCGTGGCCGATGCGATAACTGGCCTCGCTCGGGAACACCCGGGCATTCAGGCCATAGATCAGAGCATTGAGCTGCCAGTATTGAGGGAACAGCACCCAGTCGGCGCTGCGGATGGCGTCTTTGTGCTGAAAGAAGTGCTCGGGCTTGATGACCTGAATATCCGGTAATCCGAGGGTACGAAACACATCAAAGGAGATCAGGTTCATGGTGGCTCATCGCGTGAAGTGGCGAAATAATAGCCAGAACCGGTCGTAACACAAGCAGTTTTTACGACCGGGTGATCATGACCTTGTTATCACTCTCTCCGGTTCTGAAACGCCCGCAAATGCGTTGCAATTGTTGCGACTCGTCGCGCAGTTTCTGGCTGATGCGGCTGGTGTCGCCAACGGTCTGGCGCAAGCCTTCGGCGCTGCGGGTCAGCAGGCTAGACTGGGCGGCCACGCGGTCGGTTTCATCGCGCTGCTGGCTCAGCGCCAGCTCGATATCCTGGCTGGTCTGTTGCAGGCCTTCAAAGGTGTCTTTCAGTCCATCGAGGTGGGCTTTCAGGGCATTCAGGGTGATTTCGCTGTCTTCGCCGGCCCGGGCTGTTTCGGTCAGCAGGTTGTCGACGTTGTCTACCTCGCCGGTTAATTCGGCGACCAGGGCGCGGATGGAGGTGGTCGATTCGGACGTGCGTTGCGCCAGATTGCGAACTTCACCGGCGACCACTGCAAAGCCCCGCCCCTGATCTCCGGCCCGGGCCGCTTCGATAGCGGCATTCAGTGCCAGCAGATTGGTCTGGTCGGCGATCTCCGTGATCACACTGACCACCTGGCCAATGTTGTCACTGGCCCCGCGCAACGACTGCAACGCGCTGCTGGCGTCGCGAATAATCGCTACAGTGCGTTTTGTCTGACGCTCGTTTTCGGCCAGTTGAATCTCGATAGCCTGATTGCTGTCAACTGCAGCCAGAATGCGTTCGGACGACGCCCGGGATGACTGCTCAATGTGCTGTGTCCGTTCGCGAATGATGTCCAGCGATTCAGCCATAACGCCAATTTTCTCGCCGGTGTCGTGGCTGGCCCGGTCGACGGCGCCAGCTTGCTGGTCTAATTGCTCGGACTGGCGGTGCAGCACGGCCGAGGTGTTGCGAACATCCCCGGCGAAGTCGCCAAACTGACGGATCAGGCCATTAAAAGCACTGGCGACCTGGCTGACTTCATCGTTACCGGTGACCGGCAACGCCTGGCTCAGGTCGCTCGTCTGTTCAATAACGGCCAGGCGAGACGACATGCGCTGCAGCCGGAAACTCACTGAGCGGGCAAGCCACACCGTCATGAGGATGACCAGCAGACCAAAGCCGACAATGCCCAGTATGACCCGGCGTTGCTGCTGATCAAGGAAGCGGATCAGGGCGTCAGCACCGGCTTCGGTGCGGGCGCCGTCAGCGTCTCGACGGTCGAGAATGGCCGACAGAATGGGATCCATCGCCGGGTACAGGGCGCGGTCAACGATTTGCCCCACCGTATAGTAGCTGCGCTGTTCGATACCGGAGCGAATGTCATCACTCAGGGCGAGCACGCCCTGATAGGCTTCCTGATGATTGGCTGCCCAGTCGGCCAGTCTGGGGTTGGCTTCGATGTTGGCCCAGTCATTGGCCAGCCCCCGGGTAACCAAGTCGAAACGCTCGTCGACTTCATCCCAGAATACCAGCTGGGCTTTTATCCGGTACGCGAGGTCCTGCAGATCACGCAGGTGCTGATCGAAGGTTGCCAGCAAGACCACGTCGGCCAGTTGTTCACGCACCAGAGACTGGGTCTCCTGCTCGGTGCGCTGCACGATGGTTAACGCCAGCCAGGACACACTCGCAACGGCAGCCAGACATAAACCGGAAAACAGCAACAGACGAACTCGAACGGTTAAGCGCACATCATACTCCCGGACAGGTTGAAGCCGGAGCCTATGACTTTTTCATGACAATTCTGTTTCATCGACCCGAGACTGTTGCTATATCAAAATATATTGATATAGTTTTCACCCAGACGACCCGCTGATTTAATGTGTAACTTGCGAGCGGTATACAAATGCAGCTAAAGCGCCTCCGCTCCGAGCCTTTCTGCACCTGTATCCTCTCCCGATCAGCCCTGGTCCCACTTTTACGACATTGCCGACGCGACCGAGGTGCTTCATGACAACGCTGTTTTCCCACTTTCTGGCTCAGGTTCTGGGCTGTGCCAGCCTGGACAACGTCCACAACGTGGTGCGCAGCCGGCTGATGTTCTCACCCGATCACGGTTTTTCCCGCGAAGACGTGGATGACTTCATTCTCAATGGCAGTATGGATTCGAATGTCATTGCCCGCTGGGCAGCCCTGTTAAAGCTCGATGCAACCCTGCTGGCCGATGCCGCCCGGGTAGCGGCCGGTGCGAGAGCCCTTCAGCAGAAAGCACTGCCGCGCTTGGAGGTGAACTGGATTGGGCGTTCTGCCGTGGCACAGCCGGAACAGCGGGTCGAGGTCAGGGCGACCGTGCAGTCTGACGGCCTCGATCCGGAGCGGCCATATTTGACCCGAAAGACGGGCTACACCCTGGCGGATCTAAACCGGGAAGGCGGATTCCAGCAGGTGCTCAGCTTTGCCAGCAGCCACTGGCACGATGTTGAGCAGGTTACCGGGCAGTCGGCTTCGGCGTTGTCGCTGAGTTTTGAGGGGATCTGATACCCCCAAGTTTCTGAACGAGCCGAGAAAACAAGCAGCGGCTGCCGGGTTAGCTCCTGTGGGGAAATCCGCAGCGGGTATGCTGCGGTCTAGGCTCCATGGATGGATATACGCCGACCCCACAGGAGCTCACCCGGTGGCCGCTGCGGACTACCGCCTCCTAGTCCCCGAGCAAGTGACTGCGCGCCGCATTGATTCTGGCGGCGAGCCAGTCGCTGCCGCCTCGGTCGGGGTGGGCCTTTTGCATCAGTCGGCGGTGCGCCTGGATGATCGCATCCCGGTCGGCGCCGGGTTCCAGACCGAGGATGTTGTAGGCATCGGCGTCGGTCATGGAGCCTGAATCGTGCTCCGGGGGCGGCTGTGTATCGTCTTGCCGGGCGCCCGGGTCATCCTGACGCCAGCGGTCACCAAAGCGTTTGTCGAGGTAGGTTTCCAGCAGGCGGGCCGAATCGGCATCGTTCTGGCGGCAATAGGCGAGCAGGTCAATGAACTCCTTTTCCTCCAGATCGGCCAGGGTTTTGCCTTCAAAGGGCCCCGCCAGCACCGTACCGTGCATAACGCCGCTGTCGTGCTCCAGCTCCATATCGAGCAACGCCGATTGAACGCGCGAGGTCTGGCCTTTGGCGCCGGTCGTCTTGCCCGACTGGCGGCGAGACAGGATCGAGGGTAAAAAACGAATCAGCAGCGGCAGCAGGCGGCGGGCCCAGGGCAGCAGTGCGGCCAGCAACACACCCAGCAAATACAGACGCTGAGTCGCCGCCAGAAACAACAGGCCCGCAACCAGCAGCGTGATCAGACCCACGATAATGGGTCGCTTGCGCTGTGCCGGCGACATGCGCTTAAGCGCGATGCCGAAGACCAGCACAATAACAAACAGGAAGAGTATGGAAATGGGTGTCACGGTCAGCGCTTCAACTGTTGGGTCAAACGTTTAACATCGGCCGAGCCGGAGCGGGCGAGGTCGTCCAGGGCGCGCTGGCCGCCACTGGCGTACACCGCCACGGCACCGAGCAGGTCTTTGAGTTGTGCCGCTGCGCGGTTATCAAATGGCATCCAGGCACCGCCGGAAAGCTTGGCCATCTGCTGGAAGGCGTTGCGCGCCTGGGCATCGTTGCCTTCCTGAAAGATAAACAGTGGGGTATTGAGCATGCCCAGTTCACCGGCCTGCTGACAGAGCGGGTCAACGCCTTCCTCGCAACAGTCGACAATGAGTATCACCGCCCTGATCGCCTTTACCCGGGTTTCTTTCAGGGCATGCTGAAGCACGCGCCCGATCTGGGTCTGGCCACCGAGGCACTGAACACGATTCATGGCATTGAGCAGGCGCTCGGGCCGGGTGACCCAGTCGGTCGCCTTGAATTCCCGGAACCCGCGGTAATAGCACAACTGAATGGCAATGCCATCGACCGATTCGGTGGCCAGAAACAGCTCACTGTGGAGGTTGCAGGCCATATCCCAGGTAGGCTGGCGGCTGGCCGTGGCGTCGAGCGCAAAGAGAATTCTACCCTGTTGCTGACTGGCAACCGGGAGTTTGGCGGCCTGATCAATGAACTGATCTATCGCCTGAGTGTTGGAGCGTGTCGTCAGTTTCCGGTCGGACAAGGGGCAACCCCGCCTAAACAATGTCCCCTAAGGATACAAAGCCCGGGCGGGATTGACCATGTATGGGGCGGTAAAACTCGTGTTACAGAGTTCGGGTTCGTTAAGTGGCATTGGTCCGCACTGGCTACCGGGGATGCCCCTGAGGGGTCGGCGTGGATCCGTCCATGGAGCCCAGGCCACAACATCCATGTTGTGGACTACCCCACAGGGGCACCCCCGGCATCCGCTGCTTGTCACCTTAGGATGCTGCGCGAGTAAAAAACGGTTCGCTAGGTGTCAGCGCACCGTCACGCAGGTGCATTCAGCCAGGTTGGTGACCTTGTGGGAGACGCTGCCCAGCAGCAGGCTCTTCCAGTCACCCAGGCCGCGCGTGCCCATCACGATCATGTCGACCTTGCGGTCCTGGGCGACGGCGACGATCTTGCGGGCCGGATCGCCGATCTCGACAGCGGTCTCCACGGTTTTGCAACCGAGTTCGTTGGCCAGCTTGACGCCAGCCTCAACGATGGACTCGCCCACTTTCTTCAGTTCCTCGGGCGAGGCGTGCATGTAGATGGACGCACCGCCCATCACCATGATGTCATCGCCAACCGCAGGCTCGGGCACGTGCAATAGCAGCAGGCCAGCGTCGTGGTGCATGGCCCAGTCGGCTGCAAATTCAATGGCTTTTTTCGCAGGGTCTGAACCGTCAACGGGAACCAGTATCAGTTTGCTCATGGTGATCTCTCCTGTTTGGCAGACGTCATCCGGTGGTGGTTGACGCCCGTAGAGTCGAGTCGATGAAACTACTTTGGCACTGTTGGTTGGTGCAGGTCTTGATCTGAATCAAGACTGACGACGACCTCACTTTGGTAGACAGTTTAACTATTGTCAAAGTTTCGCCGCCGCTACCCGGGAGGTCACCCTGGATAGGGGTAGTGAAATACGGCTTGGGTGCCCCCATAGTGACTGTCGTAAACAGGGTTGACGATGCAGCCTGAACAAACCCGGGGCCGGGCCGCCAAAGGCGTGGCACCCAGCCGATCAAGTGAGGTGTCAGATGAGTAACGCGGTAAAAGAAGTGCTGTCATTGGGGTTTCCCTGGCAGACGGCCGATCCCTTTCTGTTTTGTGTCCATCACAACGATGCGTTCCCCAAGGGCAACGCCGAGATGGGCCCTCAGGCTTCGCTGGCGGGTCGTCAGATCGGTCAGGATTTCGACTGGAGTCAGGACTGGCGCATGTACCATGGCGACCGGATTCCCGGTTTTCCGGCGCATCCGCATCGTGGTTTCGAAACCATAACGGTCGTCACCAAAGGTATGGTTGACCATGCCGACTCCCTGGGGGCTGCCGGGCGTTATGGCGGCGGCGACACCCAGTGGATGACGGCAGGTAACGGCGTGCAGCACTCCGAGATGTTTCCGCTGTTGAGTGAAGCCGAGGAAAACCCGATGGAGTTGTTCCAGATCTGGATCAACCTGCGGGCCAAGAACAAGGCAGTACCGCCGCACTTTTCGATGCTCTGGCGCGAAGAGACGCCGGTGGTGATCACCGAGGATGCGCAGGGTAACCGTACCTCGGTGACCGTGGTAGCGGGCGAGCTCGAGGGTCACAAGGCCCCGCCACCGCCACCGGATTCCTGGGCATCGGACCCGGCCAACGACGTTGCGGTGTGGATCATCGACGTTGACGCGGGTGCCGAATGGACCTTGCCCGCGACCCGCGCCGGCGTTAATCGAATACTTTATTGTTTCGAAGGTGGCGCGATTCAGGTGGACGACACCGAACTGTCACCAAAGCAGGGCGCGCGCCTGGTTCCGGACCAGGCGGTAACCTTGCAGGCTGGCGGGAAGAAAGTGCGTCTGTTGCTGTTGCAGGGCAAGCCCATCAACGAGCCAGTCGTTCAGTACGGTCCCTTTGTGATGAATACCGAAGCCGAAATTCGCCAGACCTTTGCGGACTTCCGCAAAGACGAGTTCGGTGGCTGGCCCTGGCCGCGACATGACCAGGTGCACGACCGGGCGCGCGGGCGTTTCGCACGCCATGCCGACGGTCGTGAAGAGCACAAAACGGAATAATGCCGGTAATACACTACAC
This sequence comes from Saccharospirillum sp., assembly GCA_018402545.1. Lineage (GTDB taxonomy): Bacteria > Pseudomonadota > Gammaproteobacteria > Pseudomonadales > Natronospirillaceae > Saccharospirillum. Next base: position 211,847 of record JAGYIL010000004.1, read on the forward strand.
TGAAAGTGTTGATTCAACGCTGAGGTAACAGGGTGATTCAAAATGCGTTAAAGAAGGCGGGCTTGCTGGCCGTGCTGGGCACTCTCGGCGCTTTCGCCACTGTTCAGGCTGAGTCGAATCTGGTGATAGGCACGGGCTCGGTTGCCGGGGTCTATTACCCGACCGGCGGCGCTATTTGTCGTTTCTATGAACGTGAAGCCAGTGCTGAAGAACGCTGTGACGTTGAGGCGACCGGCGGGTCTATCGATAATCTGACCGGGTTGCGGGCAGGCCGCTTTAGCCTCGTTGTGGTCCAGTCCGACTGGCAACACTACGCATACACCGGCCAGCCTGAATACAATGAAGGCGAAGCGTTTGACTCGTTGCGTTCCCTGTTTTCACTGCACAGCGAACCTTTTACCGTACTGGCGCGAACTGATTCAGGTATTGCCACCTTCAGTGACCTGAAAGGCCGCCGTGTGAACCTGGGCGAGCCAGGTTCCGGTCAGCGCGGTACACTGGACGTGTTGATGGCCAGTTACGGCTGGACCTATGACGATTTCCAGCGCACCGCCGAGTTACCGCCGCTACGTCAGGGCGAAGCCTTGTGCGATTATCGCCTCGATGCGATCACCTTCGCGGCAGGTCACCCCAACCCGGCGATTCTGGAGGCCACCCAGCGGTGCGAGACGGTTCTGGTACCGGTGACAGGCGAGGCCGTTGAGCGGCTGCTGGATCAGAAACCCTATTACCGCATGGTCAGCATTCCCGGCGGCTTGTACCCGGGCAATCCGGATCCGGTGCAAACACTGGGAATGGCGGCAACGGTAGTCACAACCAGTAATATGCCCGATGACGTTGCCTACCGGATCGTCAAGGCCGTCTTTGAAAATTTCGACACCCTGACCCGGCTGCATCCGGCTTTTGCCAATCTGGACCCGGCCACAATGATACAGGACGGTTTGTCGGCCCCTTTGCACTCGGGTGCAAGGCGTTATTACGAAGAAGCCGGATTACTGTAAAGTGACCGGCACCTTTTATTAGCTCAAGTTTCGAAGTTTGCATAATGCGAGCGGCGGATGCCGGTGGCGCCTCTGCGGGGAAGTCCGCAACAGGGATGTTGCGGTCTAGGCCCCATGGACGGGTTCACGCCGACCCCGCAGAGGCGCCACCGGTAGCCGACGCGGACCAGTGCCACCAAGCTAACCCGAACTCCGAAACTTGAGTGCTAACCACTAGGAGCACTCATGCCCCCTATTATTTCTGTGCAGGGTCTGAACAAGACCTACGCATCAGGATTTGAAGCCCTCAAGAACCTCGACCTGGACATCAATACCGGTGAGATTTTTGCGTTGCTTGGCCCCAACGGTGCCGGTAAAACCACTCTGATCAGTATTATTTGCGGCATTGCCAACCCTACCCGGGGCACGGTGACCGCCGATGGACACGATATTCTGACCGACTTCCGTCAGGCGCGTGCCAAAATCGGGCTGGTTCCGCAGGAACTGGCGACCGATGCGTTTGAAACGGTCTGGGCCACGGTGAACTTTTCCAGAGGCCTGTTCGGCAAGGCGCCGAACCCGGAGCACCTGGAAAAAATACTGCGGCAACTCTCTCTGTGGGATAAGCGCGACTCGAAAATAAAATCGCTGTCGGGCGGCATGAAGCGCCGGGTGATGATCGCCAAGGCACTGTCGCACGAGCCGAAAATCCTGTTTCTCGATGAACCGACCGCCGGTGTCGATGTCGAACTTCGACGCGATATGTGGGAAATGGTGCGTGGCTTGCGCGAACAGGGTGTGACCATCATTCTGACCACCCATTACATTGAAGAGGCCGAGGAAATGGCCGATCGGATTGGGGTCATCAGCCAGGGTGAAATTATTCTGGTTGAGGAAAAAACCGCATTGATGCGCAAGCTGGGTAAAAAGCAATTGACGTTGTCGCTGCGTGATCCGTTGACGAAAGTACCGGAGTCACTGGCGTCGATGCCACTGACACTCAGTGATGATGGCCGCGAGCTGAATTACAACTTTGATTCGCAGCAGGAACACAGTGGCATTTCCGAATTGCTGAAAGAGCTCGACAGTCAGGGCGTTGAATTCCGGGATCTGCGCACCCGGGAAAGCTCGCTGGAAGATATTTTCGTGGGATTGGTTCACGGTCAATAAAGGATACTGCCTAGATGAATTTCTATTCTGTTCGCGCCATTTATCTGTTTGAAATGGCACGCACCTGGCGCACGCTTTTGCAAAGCGTTGCCACGCCGGTGATTTCAACGTCTCTGTACTTTGTTGTCTTTGGTTCGGCGATTGGCTCACGCATGGTCGACATCGACGGGGTCAGTTACGGCGCTTTTATCATTCCCGGACTGATCATGCTGACGCTGCTGATGCAAAGCATTTCCAATGCCTCCTTTGGCATTTACATGCCCAAGTTTTCGGGCACTATTTATGAGGTGCTGTCGGCGCCGATCTCCTACGTCGAAATTGTGCTCGGCTATGTTGGTGCGGCCGCGACCAAGTCGGTCATTCTTGGTCTGATCATTCTGGTCACTGCGACCTTTTTTGTAGATTACCGCATTGAGCATCCGATCTGGATGTTCAGCTTTCTGGTGCTGACTTCGATCACCTTCAGTTTCCTCGGATTTGTGATTGGTATCTGGGCCGATGGTTTTGAAAAACTTCAAATTGTGCCGATGATGATCGTAACGCCGCTGGTGTTTCTGGGTGGCACGTTTTATTCCATCGACATGCTGCCCTCCTTCTGGCAGGGCGTGACCCTGTTGAACCCGGTGGTGTATCTGGTCAGTGGGTTTCGCTGGAGTTTTTATGGCGTATCGGATGTGCACATTGCCGTCAGCACGGGCATGACCTTTGGCTTTCTGGTGCTCTTTGTTGGTCTGGTCTGGTGGATCTTCAAGACTGGCTATAAGCTCAAGAGTTAACCAACTCGCGAGTTAGCGCCTATATTGACGATAACCAGTTCACACTCCTGTTGCGAAAGCCTTTACCTTGGCGGGAGGACGACTCACTCTGAGTGAGTCGTCACTGTAACCGGTGACAAGTTTTGGATGCCTTTGCCGGAGACCGAGCATGAAGGCGCAGTCGTCAATACCCCGCACAATGAGAGAGGCCTCCTTGGCAGGTGATCCGATCGATGTCAACGAAGAGGCCACTCTGATCGAAATACCCGGAGACAAGGGCTTGCCCCTCGTGGGCCATACCCTGGAGGTGCTGCAGGATATTCAGGCCTTCTTCGATCGCAAAACCCGCCGTTATGGCCCGGTGTTTTCGACACAGTTTCTGGGTGAAACCTGGATCCGGCTGACCGGCCCGCAGGGATGTCAGTTCCTGTTGCAGGATAGTGGCAACCACTTTTCCACTGCCCAGGGTTGGGCCAGCTTTGTTGGTGAACTCTTCCCTCGCGGTTTGATGCTCAAGGATGGCGAGGAACATCGCTACCATCGTCGCATCATGCAGGCTGCCTTCAAGAAAGACGCCATGGTGGCTTACCAGGCGCTGATGTCCTGTGCCTTGCCCGATATTGTCAAACGCTGGCCGTTGGATAGTCCGGTCGATCTGGCGCAACTGGCCCGGCAAACGGTGTTGGATATGGCCTCCCGGGTGTTTATCGGCGAGACCGATCATCAACAGCTGCAACAACTGCAGCAGGCGTTTCGCAACAACGTGGAAGCCACTATGGCGCTGGTGCGCAAACCCTGGCCAGGCACCAAGTACAACCGCGGTTTGCAGGGGCGGGCTTTTCTGGAACGGTATTTTTTGAACAAGGTAAGCGAAGTAAGGGCTCGGGGTGGTGATACCCTGTTCGCGCAGTTGTGCCGCGCCAAGGATGAAGACGGCCACAATTTCACCGACCAGAACATCGCCGATCACATGATCTTTCTGATGATGGCCGCTCAGGATACCACCAGCAGCGCCCTGACCAGTCTGCTCTATGCCCTGACCGAATATCCGGAATGGCAGGAGCGTTTGCGCGAAGAACACGCCGCCTTTAAACCCCTGACCTATGATGACCTTGGGCAGCTGACCGATACCGCTAATGTGTTTAAAGAGGTGTTGCGCCTCTTTACTCCGGGTGCGGTCATACCCCGCCGCGCCCTGCACGATGTCGCTTACGAAGGCTACCGGATTCCGGCTGGCACTATCGTCTCGGTATCACCGGTGCACAATCACTACCTGCCTGAATACTGGCGCGAGCCGGAACGCTTTGATCCGGAGCGTTTTTCGCCCGAACGTCAGGAAGACAAACAGCATCCGTTTCTCTTCGCCCCCTTCAGCGGTGGCGCCCACAAATGCATCGGCATGCATTTCTCGGAGATGGAAATCAAATGCATTCTGCATGAAATACTGGCCCGGGTACGCATCGAGCGCGACCCGAAACCGGCCGTGCGCTGGCAAAAAGCCCCGGTCTGGCACCCCAAAGGCAAACTGATGGGGCGCCTGGTTGCGCTAACCTAATCGTCTTAAGAGTCCGGTGGTTGTTCATTGGTGCCATGAGTCCGTGTCACGCACCGGGGGGGACTGATCCGGGTGGTGCGACACATCGCTCGGCGTAAACCCATCCATGGGGCCTAGACTTCGGGATATGAATCCCCTCCATGGGATTCACCCTTCGGGCTCGCTGCGCTCATGCTAATACGCTCCAGGCGTTCTAGTCCATGCCTCAGACTACCCCGGATAGGTACCCCCTGCACCTGACACTCCGCTGCGGTTGCAAACTTAACCCGCCTTAAGCGTAACCTCATACCGATACAGTCGTTTGGTCTGGCGATGCTGCGTTATCTGGTATTCAGGGTGCACGCTCGGGCTCCAGGAATCATCCCCGCCAACGCCCATGTGCTCGGTATCGATGTGCAAATAGACGCCATCTTCCTCTGAGAGTTCGTACTGGTGCCTGGCGGCTGCCAGCGCTGCCTGGGAATACCGGCTCAGGCTGAAGTGGAAGTCACCGCTGACGCTTAGGCTGCCCAGCTGCAACGACCGGGTATCGCAGCGCAGGCCGTTGTCGCTAGGGAAAATATAGGGCGTATGGGCGGCGCTCAGCGGCAGCGAATAGCGACCGAGGTCGGCGGCCAGTTTCCGATCGGGGTAGTTTTCATGCGGGCCGCGACCCCACCAGGTGAAGGTTTCGGGTACTTCGGTTAACGCCCATTCAAGGCCGATTCGGGCCAGCGGTGGCAGGCCTGCGGCGGCTTCGACCTCGACCTGCAACGTCAGTGAACCATCCTGGAAGCAACCGTAACGCCAGTGGCTGCGCAGCCGGGTTTCGTCGTCTGCCCGGTGCTGGTGAATGACACTGATTTCGATGCGATCGGCTTGAGGGGTGACCGCCTGCAATAGGCTGGTTGTTGCCAGGCGATCCAGACCGGCGGCTGCCCACCTCGCTGCCCAGGCATTGGGATCGACCCGGTCGGCTTCGCTGATGCCGATGTCGTTGTCGAGTGGGGCACGCCAGAAGCAGTCGCGCGGTGCGGCTCGCAATAATGTCCGATCTCCATGTTGCCAGTTGGTTAACTGGCCGGTGGCGCGATCGAACTGCCACTGGCCACCCTCATGCTCAACGATGATCAGGTCGTCTGTTTCTGTGTAAGCCGGCGCCGGGGCTGCCGTTGTTACCGCATCAGCCAGCTCTGCGCTAACCGGCAGGCTGAGTTGCTGGCGTGCACTTTCATGTCCGGGCTCGGACCAGGGGGTCGCCTGTGGCTGGGTAATCCAGATGTCGAGGTGGTAGTCGCAGCCGGGCTGTGCAGCAGGACGCACGGCGTCGAGGGTGTATTGGGCCTGGCTCCGGGGTGCAACGCTCAATGGCATCTGCCCCTGGCTGATGAGGTGGCCGTCTTCCAGTATGGCCCAGTTAAGCTGCTCGTTGTCGGTGTGGCGGAACAGGTATTCGCTGTTTACCTGAACGGTTAGCGGGTCGGTACTGATCAGTTTGATCTGCAGAAACTGCTGGGCCCGTTTTGCCTCGTACAGCGTCGGGTGCACGCTGCGGTCGGGGAAGACCAGGCCATTGATGCAGAACTGTCGGTCGTTGGGCTGGTCGCCAAAGTCGCCGCCGTAGGCCCAGTAGCGATGGCCGTCCGGGCTGGTGTGAGTCAGGCCCTGGTCGACCCAGTCCCAGATAAAGCCGCCCTGAAGGCGCGGGTACTGGCGAAAGGCGCGCCAGTATTCATCAAAACTGCCCAGGCTGTTGCCCATGGCATGGGCGTATTCGCACAGAATCAGCGGCCGGTTTTCACCAGGCAGGCCGATCCATTTCTGAATCGCCCACTTGGGGACCGATTCCGGCAATGGCATGTCGGTGTTAACCCGGGCATACATCGGGCAAATGATGTCGGTGGCGGCAGAATCGGCACCGCCTCCTTCGTACTGAATCGGGCGACTGGGGTCGGTCTGTTTAACCCACTGGTAGGCGGCGTGATGGTTGGCGCCCAGACCGGATTCGTTGCCGAGCGACCAGATAATCACCGAGGCATGGTTGCGGTCGCGCTGCACCAGGCGGGTCACCCGTTCCATATAAGCCGATAGCCAGCGACTGTCATCCGACAGCTGGCTCGACGGGTTCATGCCGTGCGTTTCTATATTGGCCTCGTCGACCACGTAGAGCCCGTACTGGTCGCACAGCTCATAGAATTCCGGGTGGTTAGGGTAATGGGCGGTGCGCACGGCGTTGAAGTTGAACTGCTTCATCAGCCGGATGTCGGCTTCCATATCGGCCCGGTTAACGGCGTGGCCCCGCTCAGGGTGATGCTCATGCCGGTTCGCTCCGCGAATCAGCACGGGCTGGCCGTTGACCTTTAATAACCCGTCGCTGATCTCCACGCTGCGAAAACCAACCCAGTACGCCTCATGGTCCAGTTCCTGGCCCTGTGCATCGCTCAGGCTGACCACCAGCCGGTACAGGTAAGGCGTTTCTGCCGACCACAGGTGAGGCGCGGTCACGGCCAGTTTGGCATAGGCACGGCAACGGAATCCGCCACGTTCGTCAACCTCACGCTGGCCCGGAGCGATGTCACTGACGTCGGCCACCAGCTGGTCGCCGTCGTAGAGGCAGGCACGGATGTGGGTTTCCGGGTCAGACACTTCAGCGCAAAGATTCAGCGAGGCATCGCGGTAGCAGGCATCCAGTTCGGTAGCGAAATGAACATTAGTGATCTGGCGCCGGGGTTTGGTCACCAGGGTGACGTCGCGGAAGATGCCACTCAACCACCACATGTCCTGGTCTTCGAGGTAACTGCCATCCGACCAGCGCAGCACCATGACCGCCAGGCGGTTATCGCCCGCGTGAACAAAGTCGGAGAGGTCAAACTCAGCCGGTAGGCGGCTGTCCTGGCTGTAACCCACCCAGCGGCCGTTGCACCAGAGGTGAAAAGCGGAATTCACTCCGTCGAACACCACCCGGGTTTGCCCGTCGATCGCTTCGGCCGGAAGCGCGAAGGTGCGGGCGTAGCCCCCGGTCGGGTTATCTGCCGGCACAAAGGGCGGGTTGACCGCGAACGGATACTGAACATTAGTGTAGATGGGCCGGTCATACCCCTGGCATTGCCAGTTGCCCGGAACGCGCACGCTGTGACCGGTGGGCACGGCGGTCGGTGATTCGAAAAAGGCGGCGTCAGCCAGCTCAGGGCGGTCGTACAGCACGAAATCCCAGTCGCCATTGAGCGACTGCCGGGCCGACGTCAGGTCGTTGCGGGCGTCGTCGTGGCTCGCATAGGCACGCAGCGGGCTGTGGCCCGGTAGCCGGTTCTGACCGGTGACCAGGGGGTTTTCCCAGTCGCGGCGTGACAACAGGTCGGTGAAAGTACTCATTGAGCCTACTCCTTCAGGGGGTTGTGCCGGTACTCAGTGTCTTCGTCATGGTTTTCCGCCTGGGTACCCAGAGCTTTGATAACGTTTTCAAGGATTGTCAGTGATCGTTCGGGCAAGGTCAATCGTCGTTAGTCGGCCTGACGCTGTGTAAAGATGCTGTGAATTGGTGATCACCATCACAGTCTGCCCCGGCGCTCTGCAAGAACTGAACGCAGTACGAAGGCTTGGCCGGGTTAAAAACCGTCAAAACTTTGAAAGGGCTGCTTCGTTCGTGTGACAGGGTCGAGATGAATTCTGTGACAGAGATTTTTATGAGAGAACTTTTTCAAAAATGCTGCTTCGATTTGACGGTTTTTTAATCGCAAACCGTCAAATCATACTGTCACTGTAATAAATAATTCGGTCGGAACTCGCTCACATTTATTCGTTAGCTGCCTCGTTACCATGCGCTCACTTTCATCCATGACCGCAAAAGGTAACTGAAAAGCTTATGACGAAGTTCACTCTTTCATGTTCGGTCGTCGCCTCGATGGCGCTGGCAGGATGCCAACTAGAAGAAGGAACTTCTAAATTTATCGGCGATGACTCAGACACAGATTCCCGATCTTTCGACCTGATGTATTCGGTCCGTGCAGACCGCGCATCCGGTGCCAGTTTGCAAAATGCAGAACTGAATGAATCGGGCAGCTACTATGTCTATTTAACCTCGAACGACACGGCACTTGGCGTTGTCCAGTTTTACGTCAACGACGTCTTGATGAATGCCGATTCAAGCTACCCGTATGATTTGAATGGTGGCAATAATATTGCTGCCAACGTTCAGAATATGGAATGGTTTGAGCCCGGCGAGAATACCGTTTTGGCGCGCGTCGATGGGGAAATTGTGGCGACTTCTCGCTTTGTAGTAGAAAGCGATGAGCCGACTCCGGAACCAGAACCGACCCCGGAACCAGAACCGACTCCGGAACCAGAACCGACTCCGGAACCAGAACCGACGCCGGAACCAGAACCGACGCCGGAACCAGAACCGACCCCGGAACCAGAGCCGACTCCGGAACCAGAGCCGACGCCGGAACCAGAGCCGACGCCGGAACCAGAACCGACACCGGAACCAGAGCCGACTCCAGAACCGGAACCGACGCCGGAACCGGAACCAATCAGCTACTCTCTGGACTATTCGCTGGAGGCTTCACGCAGTGACGGTCAGGAAGTTGAAGGGCTGACGCTGATGGAAGGCGAAGCCTACTACCTGACGCTGACGACCAATGACATCGACGCAGGCCATGTAGAGTTCTATGTCAACGGCGGCTGGTTTGGTGAAGACATGGTTTATCCCTACGATTTCGCCGGTGGCAATTACGACTCTGCCAATGCACTGCCATTGAACCGCTTGCAAGAGGGTACCAACACCCTGACAGTTCGCGTCAATGGCACCGTGGTTGCCCATTCAACGGTGACCCTGGTAATGAACGAACCAGTACCCGAGCCAGAACCAGAGCCGGATACCCTGTCGGTCACCTTGTACTGGAGTGTACCGATGGAGCGCGCCAATGGTGAGCCGCTTAGTCTCGATGAAATCGGTGGCTATGAGATTCGTTACCGCGAAACCGGTACTGAAGACTACGTCACACTGGTTATCGACGACGCCGGGACCGACCAGTACCTGATTGAAGATTTGCCCGGCGCTGACTACGAGTTTCAGGTGGCAACGTTCGACAGCAATGGCATCTACAGTGATTTTGTGACAGCCCAGTGAGTGAGTAAGGATGTACACTCGATTGACCCCGGCCCGTGCCGGGGTTTTTTTTGTGCGATCAGAACAGGTTTGCGCGAACGCTACCTGGTTTCTGGTAGGCGCTGGCAACCACAGCCGTCTCAAGTAGACTGTTCACTCTGTCTGGTTTGAGAGCGTGTTATGCGTGACGATTTTTTTGGGTTTTTAAAACGGTGGATGATCGGCATCATGATGGTGCTTGCTGCCGGCGTGCTGCACGCTGAATCGGATACCGTGCAACCCCCTGCGCCCTGGTTGCAGGTTATTCGCGACACGCCCTATGTATTCAGCGATGGCTTTTACCAGAACATATCCATCATTCGACGCTGGGTGTTGCTTGAACAAAGTTATTGCGAACAGCCCGACCGCCACATCCTGTTTGACCAGCGCGGCCGCTTCCTGACCTGGTTTGAGAACGAAGACACGGTCGCTGAAAACCAGGAGCGGTTAAACCGCATTCGCGAAACCCTGTATCGTGACGAACGGGTACACCGGTGGATCGGAGGGTCGGCCACGGAAACGGGCTACCCCTTTGCGCTGCGATGCGACCAGCCTCACGTTGATTTGAGCGCCGCTATAGATCGCCTGCTGGGAACCGACCCGGCGGATCGGGTGTGGGGCACCTGGGATGGTATGGTGGCCGGCTCCGAGGACGAGCCGATTCCGCTGATTGAGCTGGTCCGGCAAGTGTTCAACGACAAGGCCGAACGTCAGGGTTATCAGCCGGATGAGGCCGTTGTGCAGTCGTTTATTGGCCAGATTCTGATAGAAAGCGGTGCCCGAAAAGAAAGCTTTTCAGCAGCCCGGGCCGTTGGCTTGTTGCAGTTGCGGCCGGAAGTGCTGGCCGATTGCGAAATTGATGAACGGTTTCACCTGCACCGCATGGCACAGGTCGATTGCGCCGTCAGGCTCTATCAGCAAAACGACCGGAACCTACGGCCGGTTTTTAATGACCGTTTTGGGCATTTGCCGGACGCTCAGCGTGAGCAGCTTTATTCATTGCTGCTGGTACAGGCCTATCACGGTGGTATCGGGCGATTAATGCAGTTGCTGGGAGACGAAGAACCGGGAACTGCCGCCCAGCAGTTTGCCGCCGATGCAGAACGCTACAGCGCCGAAGACATTGCTCTGGGGCTGGTGTTTCACAATATGGGGCGCATCAGCCTGGGGCTTGATTCATTGTATTATCTGATCGATGTGCGCATCGCGACAGAAGCCGTTTGCGACACCCGGCCCGAGGCGTGTGAACCCGTTACTGACGCCACTCAATCGACCAGTTCTGATCCCGGGCAAAGTGGTTGACTGCCTGAATCGACGGAAACCACTCGCTCAACAGAACGTCCGATGCGCGGTCCGGCTCGGCGTAGACCACCAGAAACAGCGCGCCGGGTTCATCGGGGTCCTCGCTGAGCAGGCAGAAACCGCGGTAATAATTGCCTTCGACAATCTCGCCGAGGCAATTGAGGTGCAGCGTCAGCCCCATTTCAGCGTTGTCCGGTGGCGAGTTTTTCCATACGCCGGGCCAGGTCAAAATCCTTTTCCGAGATGCCGCCGACATCGTGAGTGGTCAGTTGTACTTTTACCGTTTTATACACGTTGAACCATTCCGGGTGATGGTTGCTCTTCTCGGCCACCATTGCCGCCTGCGTCATAAAGCCGAAGGCGGTGACAAAATTCGAGAAGGTGAAGGTTTTGGTCAGCTTGTCGTCTTCGAGTCCCCAGGGGAACTCCAGATCGGTATTCAGCGCGGCCAGTTCAGATTTGCATTCAACCGGTGTGTAGGCGTCTGTCATGGTGGAGTCTCCTGGTGTTCAAGTGTGCCCTCACCATAACAAGGTCACCTTCCGGTGTGAATTACCCCTGTCGGGTGTGATTTCTGCGTAACTGTCAGCCTTACGCTACTATTAACCCCAGTTTCGGAGTTTGGGGTAGCTTGATGGCATTGGTCCGCAGCAGCTACCGGGTATGCCCCTGTGGGGTCGGCGTAGATCCGTCCCTGGAGCCTAGGCCGCAGGATATGAATCCCCTCCATGAGATTCACCCTTCGGGCTCGCTGCGCTCATGCTAAAACGCTCCTGGCGTTTTAGTCCCTGCTGCGGACTACCCCACAGTGACACACCCGGTAGCCGCTGCTTGTCATCTCAGCAAACTCCCAAACCTAAGCTACACCTCTGACATAAAGTGACCCATGGCAGGCCGGGGCCCGTAGTGAACGGCAACACAATCAATGCGACAAGTGAGGAGCACTGCATGTTCGACACCCTGAAGGATTACAGCATTGTCTACTCATTTGACCGGACCGGTTATCAGCGTCATGCCCGGCACTTCAGTGAGATAGACGACGCGCGACTGGCGGGTAAGCGGGTGCTGGTCACCGGTGGTACCAGCGGTATTGGTGCGGCTCTGGCGCAGCGGCTGGCTGCTGCGGGTGCGATGGTCCTGGTAACGGGCCGGGGGCAGGGGAAATTCGATGAGTCGGGGCTGGCCGAGCTCGGTGTAGAGTTTATCGAGCTCGACATGACCCGGTTTGATCAGGTGTTGTCACAACCGCTGCCCGAGCTCGATGCCCTGGTCTGCAATGCCGGTGGCATGCCCGACAAACTGATGCTGGTTGAAGACCGCTACGATGTGATCTTCGCCTCTCAGGTAGTGGGTCACTACTTGCTGATTCGACGCTGTATCGAGCAATCGCTGTTGCCCGAAGGCGCGCCGGTGCATTTAACCGCCAGTGGCGGGATGTACTTGCAGAAACTTGAGCTGAACGACCTCTGCTGGCAGCAGCGTCAATACGACAAAGTAAAATCCTATGCCAACGCCAAGCGCGCCCAGGTCATTCTGAACCAGGAATTGGCCCGGCAATTCCCGAACTACACCTTTTCCGCCTCACATCCGGGCTGGGTAGGCACCGAGGCGCTGCGTGAAGCCTTGCCCGGGTTCTCCAATAAAATGGGTGACCGGTTGCGCACCAGCGAGGAAGGGGCGGATACCATCTACTGGTGCCTGGCCGAGGGCCGGGAACTGCCCGCAGGCGAGTTCTGGTTCGACCGGAAAGCTCGCAAGGTCTATCCGTTTTTCTGGACCCGTGAATCGTTTGAGACCCGGCAATCGCTGCTCGATTTGTGTGAAGACGCCTGGCAGCGACACGGGCCGGCTGCGAGTTAAAAAGCACGGCAGTCAATGAGGCGAGGGGCAATTCTGGTGTACACTAGCGGTCTGTAAACCGGCCGACCGGAGTGTTGCCATGACTGCCCCGACTTCCAATCTCATTATCTTCGACACCACCCTGCGCGATGGCGAGCAAAGCCCTGGCGCGTCCATGACGCGGGACGAGAAGGTCCGCATTGCCCGGGCGCTGGAGAAAATGCGGGTCGATGTCATTGAAGCCGGCTTCGCGGCCGCCTCCAAAGGGGATTTCGACGCTATCAATGCCATTGCCCGTTCGGTGAAGGACAGCACGGTATGCTCCCTGGCCCGGGCGCTCGACGCCGACATCGAAGCGGCCGCCGGCTCGCTTGAAGGCGCAGAGCGCGCGCGCATTCATACCTTTATCGCCACCTCGCCCATTCACATGAAATACAAGCTGAAGATGCAGCCGGATGCGGTGGTCGAGCAAGCTGTGCGGGCAGTGACCAAAGCCCGCCAGTATACCGATGATGTCGAGTTTTCCTGTGAAGACGCCGGGCGCAGTGAACTCGACTTTCTGTGCCGCATCATCGAGCGGGCCATTGCCGCCGGGGCGACCACCATCAATATTCCCGACACCGTCGGCTACGCCGTACCCGAAGCCTTTGGCCAGCTGATTCACGACATCATGCACCGCGTACCCAATGCCGACCAGGCGGTGTTTTCAGTGCATTGTCACAATGATCTGGGGTTGGCCGTGGCCAATTCACTGGCGGCCGTATTGCAGGGGGCCCGCCAGGTTGAGTGCACCATCAATGGCCTGGGCGAGCGCGCCGGTAACGCCGCGCTGGAAGAAATCGTTATGGCGGTGCGTACCCGTCAGGATCTGTTCCCGGTCGATACCGGCATCGATGCCCGGCACATCGTTCCGGCGTCCCGGCTGGTGTCCTCGGTGACCGGGTTTCCGGTGCAGCCGAACAAGGCCATTGTCGGTGCCAATGCTTTTGCCCACGAGTCTGGCATACACCAGGACGGTGTGCTCAAGCACCGCGAAACCTACGAAATCATGTCGGCCGAAGCGGTCGGCTGGAACGCCAACCGCATGGTGCTGGGCAAGCACTCGGGTCGCAATGCCTTCAAAACCCGCCTGGTCGATCTCGGTTACCAGTTTGAATCGGATGCCGAGCTGGTCGACGCCTTTACCCGCTTCAAGACGCTGGCCGATAAGAAACACGACATTTTCGACGAAGATCTGCACGCCCTTATGTCACAGGTCGAGCAAGACACTGCGGTACCCGACCGGATTCAACTGAAGCACCTGGTCAGCCACAGCGTAATGGGCGAATCGCCACTGGCAACCGTGGTGCTGGACATCGAAGGCGAGTCGCACGAGGCCACCGCCGCCGGAGACGGCCCGGTCGATGCCAGCTTCAAGGCAATCGACAGCCTGGTGCATTCCGGCACCCAGTTGCAGCTGTATTCGGTGAATGCCATTACCGCGGGCACTGAAGCCCAGGGTGAAGTGTCGGTGCGTCTTGAGAAGGCCGGGCGTATTGTGAACGGGGCAGGCAGCGATACCGACATCGTGGTGGCCTCGGCCAAGGCGTACATCAAGGCGTTGAACCTCATCCTCAACGCCCCCGCCAAACCTCATCCGCAAACCACCGTATGACCGATTTTACGCCCCTGCCAGAAGCCAGTCGCCAGCAGTATCTGGCGGCGATGGGTATCGACAGCTGGTACCCCAGAGTGCGGCTGCCGGCCGCGCCGGAGCCGTTGGTATTTGATCTGGATGACACCGATTACGTGGCACCGCCAGTCGAAACCGGCTCGCTCACGGCTCAACCGGTGCCGGAAGCAAGGCCAGCCACGTCGCAACGACCAGCTGAGGTGCCGGCTGAGACAACCCCAACCGGGCCGGCTAGTGCTGTCAACCCCGGTGCGGAGCCTGCGGGTCCCCAGGTGGTGCGCAGCAAGGCAGCACCGGTGCCCCGGTTTGCCTTGTCGCTGAGTGTGGTCGGCGAATACCTGATTGCCGATACCCTGGCCCGTGGCCTCAGCCAGCCGACCGACAGCGGCCAGCAGCTGTTACTGAACATCCTGGCCACCCTTGGGGTGGGCGCGGCCGACGTGCGCACCCATCACGTGGTGCAATGGCCCCTGTTTACCAACCGCAAGGTGGACCAGGGGCTGGACCAGGCCCGGGTGTATGTCGATGAAAAACTCGACCAGTTCATCCGCCAGTATCAGCCCTCTATGATGCTCTCGTTCGGCGCGGTAATGCCGAAACTTCAGGGCTGGCAGCAGCCGCAGGGCGACTATGGGGATTTGCCCTGGGTGGGGTTGCCGTCCCTTTACCAGATGCTGAACGAACCGATGAAAAAGGCTATTTGCTGGCATCGGATCAAGCCACTGGTCCGGTCCATCGACCGGCCTGCCTGATGCAACTGGTTCAGGCCGACCCGGAGTCGATCGACCGGGTGTTGCAGATTGATCTCGGGGCTGGTCCCCATCCCTGGCCAGAATCGGCACTCCGGCGGGCCCTTCAGAGCGGTGAACTGGTGCTCGCCATCGCCGACGGCGCCACGGTAGGTTTTCTGGTCAGTCAGCCCGTTCTGGACGAAACCACCCTGATGCACCTGGCGGTCGCCCGCGAACACCAGCGCCAGGGGTGGGGGCGGCAGATGATGCAAGGCTGGCTGGCACAGCAGCGATTGTCCGGTCAGCAACGCCTGTTGCTGGAAGTCCGACGGTCGAATCAGGCAGCCCTTGCCCTCTACAGGTCGCTCGGCTTTGACACCCTTGGCCAGCGTCGTGGCTATTACGTTTCGCCTGAGGGCGTTGAAGATGCACTGGTCATGGCGCTCGACCTGAGTGCAGTCGGTTCAGCGAACCGGTGAATCCGCCGGTTCGGTGAGCAGGGCACAGAGTTCTTGAATGGGCATAGGCCTGGCGTAGTAGTAGCCCTGCATGATGGTGCAGCCATGGGTTTGCAGAAAATCCGATTGCTCCAGGGTTTCCACCCCTTCGGCCACAACATTCAACGAGAGTGTTTTTGCCATCGCCAGGATCGCCTGGGTGATGACCGCGTCGTTCTGGTCGCCGGGCAAGTCCATAATAAAGCTCCGGTCGATTTTCAGCTCTTTCAGAGGTAACTGCTTTAACCGGGACAACGATGAATAGCCGGTGCCAAAGTCGTCAATGGAGAAATCGATCCCCCGTTCTCGCCAGCTTTGCATGGCTCTCAGGGTTCGATCCAGGTTCTCCATGGTGGCCGTTTCGGTGATTTCGAACATCACCGCGGGCAGATCCGTTCTGCGCTGATCGATCAGATGATGCAACAGCGTCATGGTGTTGTCGTTCAGCAAGGTCAGGTGCGACAGGTTGATCGACAGCGAGGGCAGTGAAGCCCGGCTCAACCCGGCCCGGTTCAGTTCAGTCAGTGCCTTTTCCACCACACATTCGGTGACCCGGTGTATCAGGCCCTCGCGCTCTGCCAGCGGAATGAACTGGTCGGGCGGTACCCAGCCCCGTGTGGCGTGGTGCCAGCGCACCAGCACTTCCGCACCCACCCATTGCGATGTCGACACCGACCATTGCGGCTGATACACCAGGGTAAAGGCCTGTTGCTCAATGGCATCGCGCAGGTCTTTTGCCAGCGACAGGCGTTCCAGTAAGGTGCGTTTCAGCTCTTCATGGTAAAACGAATGCCGGTCCCGGCCCTGGTGCTTAGCCCGTGACAGCGCCATATCGGCCTGGCGCATCATGTCTTGCCCGGTGCGGGCATCTTTGGGGAATTCACAGGAACCGGCGCTGAGGGTGTGGTTGAGCATCAAGTCGTGGCTACTGCTGCGCATGATGCTGTGTTGCAGCCAGTCGAGTCGTTCGCGCGTTTCCTGAGTGCTAAGCGCAGCGGGCGACAAGAGTCCGAATTCGTCACCACCGAGGTGGGCTATGTACCAGTCGTTGCCCAGCAGGTGCCTGAGTTGCCGACCGACCAGCCTGAGCAGCTCGTCGCCCCGGGCGTGGCCCTGTTCGTCGTTGAGATCGGTAAATTGATCGATGTCCAGCAGGGTCAGGGTAAAGCGCTGATCGCGGGCCTGGCCGTTATGGCAGCGTTGAGTCAGCTCCCGGGTGAAGGCCAGCCGGTTGGGCAGACCGGTCAGGCTGTCTTCGAGCGCGACGATCTCAATTCGATGCAGGGTGCGGTGCATCAGGATGTACAACAGTAAACCGGTGGCCAGTACGAAGAAGCCACCCTTAATGGTCTGCACCCGGTTAAGTAGACGGGGGTCACTGAACAGCGCTTCGGCAGCCCGGTCGGAAAAGGCAATCCAGAGTAAGGCAATAACCAGATACGTCAGGGCGATGCGTCCGGCGGGTCGGGTAAAGCGATGTCGCATGAAACCAGAGATCCTTACGCAAGGGCAGGGTGATAGACAGGCAACAGATTGCCACATCAGCACCGCTGAAACATCAATTCCCTGAGTCTAGATGACAGTTTGGCAACCGTCTTGCTTACTTCAGATCCGGAGTTTGGTTCTGGTTGTTTGGTATTGGCCCGCATCGGCAACCGGGTATGCCCCTGTGGGGTCGGCGTAGATCCATCCATGGAGCCTAGGCCGCAGCATCCCTGCTGCGGACTACCCCACAGGGGCATACCCGGCTGCCGCTGCTAGTCAATTTCGCCAACTCCGAACTCTATATCCCCAGGCTGCTACTCCGTGCGCTCCATTTGCAAGCTGGTGACCTGGGCCAGGTGAGTCAGAAACAGGGTTTCGGTGCCGCTGCGGAAATGCTCCGGGCTGGTGTGGCCAAGCGCCAGCACGCCGATCACCGCCTGATCTCGGGTGAGCGGGGCCAGGGCAATGGAGCCGACCTCGGTATTGGCGAACAGTAGCTGGGTCAGCGCTGGTTCCAGTGCGCCACAGACCGCCTTGCCCTGATCGACGACGGCCGGAAAGGCCTCAGCGATCTGATCGCGGGAGGTTTGCAGCCAGCCATCACCGTCGCCGGGCGCGCGATCAAACAGGATGACGGTGGTTTCATGAACGTCGAAGTCGCGTTGCAGGCCCCGTTGCAGTCGTTCCAGCAAGCCATTCAGGCGGGTTTCAGGTAACAACTCCAGAATCAGTCGTTGCAGCTTCAGAAACAGCCGGTCGTTGCATTGCGCCACCTGGATAAACTGGTTCAGGCGGTCGATCAGTTGCCGGTTTTCCTGGCGCAATATCTGGTTCTGACGCTCGATCAGCGAAATGGCGTCGCCGCTTTCATGGCGCAGATGCAGCTTTTTCAGAAGATTGGGATGATCTTCAAAAAAGCGGGGGTGGCGACGCAGGTAGGTTACGATCGCCTCCAGGTCCAGTGTTTCGGTATTCACCGATTCAGTCACCCGATCACTCCTTCGTATACGGTCTCTACTGGCCCGGTCATCAGCACGTTGCCTTCACCGGACCATTCAATCAGCAGCGTACCACCGGGCAAGGTGATGCGTACATGGTCCTGGAACCAGTGGTTGATCACGCCGGCTACCATGGCGGCACAGGCACCGGTGCCGCAGGCCAGGGTTTCGCCCACGCCCCGTTCAAAGACGCGAAGGCGGGCGTTGTGCGTGTCGATCACCTGCAGAAAGCCAACGTTCACCCGTTGCGGAAACCGGGCGTGGCTCTCCAGTTCAGGGCCCAGCGTTTCGACTGGCGCGGTGTCGACGTTGTCGACCCGAATCACGCAATGCGGGTTGCCCATGTTGACGGCGGCCAGGCTGATCTCGCTGCCATCATTCAGCGTAACCGGGTACAGGCTGGCCCGACTATCGGCCTCAAAGGGGATGCGGTCGGGCGACAGGCGTGGCCGGCCCATGTCGACGGTCACCTGGCCATCGGCGTGCAGGATCAGTTCGAGGTCGCCGCCGGCGGTTTCCACGCGAATGCGCTCGGCATGAATCAGCTGGCGGTCCACGACAAAGCGGGCAAAGCAGCGGGCGCCATTGCCGCAGTTTTCAACCTCGGTGCCGTCGGCGTTGAATATCCGGTAGCGAAAGTCACGATCCGGCCGGGTCGGGGGTTCGACCAGCAACAGCTGATCGAAACCGATGCCCATATGGCGGTCGGCCCAGCGCTCGATATCGGCCGCGTTGAATTCAACGGGCTGAGTGACGCCGTCAATGACCATGAAGTCATTGCCGAGACCGTGCATTTTGGTGAATTTCAGCCGCATAGACCCTCAGCTTAACCGCGATTCGAGTTGCAGTTGATCTTGCAGTGTCTCGCGCTTGCGCACCAGTTGGTATTCACTGCCCTGCACCATGATTTCAGCCGCACGGTTCCGGGTGTTGTAGTTTGAGGCCATGACCATACCGTAGGCACCGGCCGACATCACCGCCAGTACATCGCCGGGTGCCAGTGTCATGCGGCGGTCTTTGGCGAGAAAGTCACCGGTTTCACAGATCGGGCCAACCAGATCCCAGCGGGCCTCGGTACCCTGGCGAGCTTCAACCACCGGCTTGACGTCCATCCAGGCCTGGTAGAGTGCCGGGCGAATCTGGTCGTTCATGCCCGCATCAAGAATGGCAAAGGCATGATCACCATTGTATTTCAGGTATTCCACCCGGGTCAGCATGACACCGGCATTGGCTACGATGCTGCGACCGGGCTCGAGAATCAGCGACAGGGATCGCTCGCCCAGCGCCGTCACAATGGAGCGGACATGGGCCGCGACATCGGGTTCCACATCGTCATTCTGGTACTTCACGCCCAGGCCGCCGCCAAGGTCGAGATGCCGAATCCGGATGCCGAGTTCAGCCAGGTCGTCAATCAGCGCAAGCAACCGGCCGAGGGCATCGGCAAAAGGCGCCGTGTTCAGAATCTGCGAGCCAATGTGGCAGTCTACGCCGACAACCTCGATGTTGGGTAACTGCTGGGCATGCTGATACACGGGTATCGCCTGGTCGATGGCAACGCCAAACTTGTTCTGTTTCAGACCGGTGGAAATATAGGGGTGTGTCTGGGCGTCGACATCCGGATTGACTCGCAACGAAATACGAGCGGTGGTGTTCATTTCACCGGCGACCCGGTTCAGCCGTTCCAGCTCACCCTCGGATTCAACATTAAAGCAATGGATGCCCACCTCGAGTGCCCGGCGCATTTCATGGCTCTGCTTCGCCACACCAGAGAAGACCACTCTGGCCGGATCGCCGCCCGCGGCCAGAACCCTTTCCAGCTCGCCAATGCTGACAATATCGAAGCCGGCACCGCACCGGGCCAGCGCATCGAGCACCGCCAGGTTGGAGTTGGCTTTAACGGCGTAGCAGATCAGCCCCGGGTGTTCGCCCAGGCCGGCCAGGTATTGTTTGAACTGCGACTCGATGGCCGTGCGGGAATACACATACAGCGGTGTGCCGTACTGCTCGGCCAGATGCATCAGCGGCACCGCTTCAACGGTCAGTTGACCCTGTTGATAGGCGAAGGCAGAGACGGGGCTGGTCGGTGATGCTGTTTGAGTCATGGTCGCTGGTCAGTGTCCAAAGTCAGTGTAAGGGTGGTCCGGGCGTCGTCGGCGGGGAGGTACAGGTCACCCTTTTGCCCGCAGCCAACCAGCAGCGCGGTAGTGCTAAAAATCAGTGCGAGCAATGTCAGGGTCCGGTGCTTCATGCGTAAGACTGGCTTGATGTCTGTAACTCAGGAGTATACGCGAGCACCCGGGCCTCGCCCACCCTGACAATGCAGATAGAAACCCGTTCAGAACTGGTTGCTGAGACGCTCTGGCTCAAGGCCAACGCCTTCGGCGCCCGGGCCGGTTATACTGTCTCGTATCACAGGGTTAAGGAGCAGAAAGAACCATGTTAAGGGCAAGTCGAACGGGCATTTCCCGGCCCGCGATTGGGCTGGGCGCGGCACTGGCACTGGGCTCGGGCGGTGTGTTGGCTGAAGAAATCAAACTGTACAACCTGGCGGTGGGTGCCTCGGTCGGTTCGGCCCTGGTGGTGAATCTGGTCAACGCCCGCCAGGCGGGGCTGGATATCGGCTGGGACGATGGCAAGGAACGCGCCCGGCTGTTGTTGAACTGGCCGTTGCCCGTTGAGCGCACCTATGGGCCGTTGCAGGTCACGACCGGGCTGGAACTGGCCCTGGGTTCGAGTACCTATAAAGACGAAGAGCAACCCATGGCAAACCTGACGCCGCTGTTTGACTGGTCACTGCCAGCCGGCCCGGGCCATGCCGTGCTGGAAACCGGTCTGGGTGCGGCTTATCTCAGCTCAACCTCGCTGGGGCCAGACCAATACAGCACCTACTGGCACTTCAGTCAGATCCTGGGGGTGGGGTATGTCTATCGAAACTGGCAATTGGGTTGGCGCTATCAGCACATCTCCAACGGCAGTATCGAGAAGCCCAACAATGGGCAGAATTTTCATGGCCTGGTGTTGAAGTACCACTACTAGGACGCAGGGCAAGGCCGCTTTAGTTTGAGGCGCTGGTGTCTTCCCAGGGGCGGCCGTTCAGGCGTTCGTAGATGATTTCCATGCGTTCGCGATCGGCCGTGAAGTCTTCCCGGGCTTCGGCTTTGCGTGCTTCAACTTCATCGATTTCGGCCTGATAATCTGCGATTTCCGCTTCTATCCCGGTCATCTGCGTCAGCAATTCGGCATCCACCGCCTGCCCGGCCCGCTCCTGATCGGCTGCCTGCGATTGCAGCGCATTGAACTCGGTGCGCAAAATGTCGATGCGGTTGTCTTTCAGCCGGATCTCCATATCCAGACGGCTCAGCCAGGTACGCATGGCCCGGTCGACATCGCCCGGGCTGCGGTAGAGTTTGACCAGTTCGGCGTCGCGCACCCGCTCTTCCTGAACCCGCTGCTCTTCTGCCCGGCGATTGCGTATCTCTTCATCACTGAGCTGAGGCGCGACTTCGCGCAACACAACGCCTTTGTCATCAATGATCTCATAACCGTTCTTAACAAATTCCGGCGGGATGCTGCTGTTGATGACTGTCTGACCGTCGGCATCCTTGTAGCGGAAAAACTGGCGCGCCTCGGCCGCCAGGGGAATCAGGCTCAGCGTCAGCAACAGGGCGATCAGTCGATTGGACATAGGATCCTGACTCGTGTGTATTCAGATCATGGATGGCCACCGGGCCGCTATGGCTGGGCTGTCGGTGTGGGAAACACCGCCTGTGCGCCTGTTAACCGGTGAGCCTGATAATTCCATTGTGCCTAGAAGTTCCGGCGTTGTCATCGGTCGGCCAAGCCACCGGGTTCCGGCTTGCTGATCAGTTTAGTTCAGTCTGCTGAATTCAGCCTGAATCACACCACGCCGTAACGCGCCCGGTAGGCTTCAACGGCGGCCAGGTGCCGGGTGAAATCGGGCTGGGTGGCAACGTAGTCTATGACCTGGCTGAAGGTGATCACCGGAATGATGGGCAAGCCAAACTCGGCTTCAAGCGCCTGAATGGCCGACCGCTCTTCGCCAGGTGCTTTTTCCTGACGGTCCATGGCTACCACCGCACCGGCCAGTTGCGCCTTCGGGAACTGTTGCATCAGTGCCTGAACTTCCCGTATTGCGGTTCCGGCGGTAATGACATCATCGACAATGACGATGCGCCCTTCCAGCGGCGCTCCGACAATCTGGCCGCCCTCGCCGTGGTCTTTGGCTTCTTTGCGATTGAAGGCGTAGGGAACGTTGCGTTCATGGTCGCGCTGCAATGCCACGACCGTGGTGGTGGCCAGGGGGATGCCTTTATAGGCAGGGCCGAACACCAGGTCGAAATCGAGCCCGGAACTGACCAGCGCCCGTGCATAGACCTGGCCCAGCCGGCTCAGTGCCTCGCCGGTCTGGAATTGGCCGGCGTTAAAAAAATAGGGGCTGACACGGCCCGATTTCAGCGTAAATTCACCAAAGGTCAGGGCGCCGGCATCGATGGCGAAGCGGATGAAATCTTGTTGCCATTGAGCGGTCGAGGCTGTACTTCCGGTCGAAAATGGTCTATCCATGGTGTTAGGCCCTTGTATCGGCTGATCTCGAACGAGGCCCGGTCGGACCTGCTGGCGAGAGGCTTTGGACTCCCGCTGGGCGCGGCAGTATAGCGGAAAGGCGGTTTCGTTTAAAAAGCAGAATGACAGAACGCACAAAAAATAAAAAAAGTTATCCCCGGGGCACCGGGACAGGTTCGATGCCGATTGCATACGGCGGTTTTGCCCCAACAAAAGGTAAAAGCCGGAAAAACCTTTAAAATCAGTGACGCGATCGCCGTTCAAAGCCGTGACAGTGCGGGTTTGCGCCGATATGATACGCGCGCTTGTTGACTGGATAGACAGGATGAAAGTCGTCACCCTTAATGTAAATGGCCTGGTGAACGCTGCCCAGCGCGGTTTTTTCGAATGGTTGGAAAAACTGGATGCGGATGTGGTGTGTGTTCAGGAGGTCCGTGCCAAGGAATATCAGTTGCCCGAGGCGTTTCTCGACGTGCCGGGCTACCATGCCTTTTTCTTCGATGCCGAGGAAGACGGCTACTCTGGTACTGCCATCTATAGCCGGGTTATGCCCAAAGCCATTATTCGCGGGCTGGGCTCGCCGCAATGGGATCTGGAAGGCCGTTTTATACAGGCCGATTTCAATAACGTGAGCATCGCGTCCATTGCCGTGCCCTACGCTCAGACTGAAGACGAGATTGAACACAAGCTGGCCTTTCTGGAGGTGTTGCAGCAGCACATGAAGAAAACCCGGCGCAAGCGTCGCGAGTTTATCTTTGCGGGCAGCTATCAGATCGCTCATCGGTCAATCGATCTTGGCAACTGGGAAACCCATCAGCGTGAATCGGGCTTTTTACCCGAAGAACGCGCCTGGATGGACCAGGTAACCGGCCCCATCGGCTTTGTCGATGCCTTCCGCCTGATGAACCGCAAGGATCGCCAGCACACCTGGTGGCCCTTCGATGAAGCCCAGGCCAACGGCATGCGACTCGACTACCAGATGATCACCCCCAATATTGCTGATTTTGTGCTGGACGTCGGCATTCTGCGCGAGCCACGAATTTCGCCGCACCTGCCAGTGGTCATCGAATACGACATCGATTTTTAGACCATTTAAAGATCAAACCCCATTAAGCCCGCTGACGCGGGCTTTTTTATTTTGCCTTCTAGCCGGTCGTACGCGCTGGCGACCGGGTATGCCTATCCGGGGTCGGCGTATATCCGTCCATGGAGCCTAGACCGCAGCATCCCTGCTGTGGACTACCCCGGATAGGCATACCCGGCAGCCAGCGCTTGGGCTGTGGTTAAATCAACAATTCACCCTCTACTCGTCACACTCGCATCAATTTTTCCAGCTGCCTGCAATTGAGCGCTTCAATTAAATCGGTGCGCTCCAGTGTCGGGCGGCCGTTCAGGTCGGCCAGGGTGCGGGCTACTTTGAGTACGCGGTGGTAGGCGCGGGCGCTGAGCCCGAGTTTGTCCAGTGCCGAGTCGAGCAGGGTTTGTTCGGCCTGGCCCAACTGGCAGGCTTGTTCCAACTGCTTGCCGGACAATTCCGCATTGGCGCAGCCCTGGCGGTCCAGTTGGCAGGCCCAGGCCTGTTCTACCCGGGCGCGTACGTCGGCGCTGGATTCCTCTTCGGTATTGCGGGTTAGCAGTGCCTTGGGCAGGGCCGGCACTTCGATGTGCAGGTCGATGCGGTCCAGAAAGGGGCCCGACAGGCGGGCCAGATAGCGTTGCATTTGCTCGCGAGTATAGCGTTGCGAGCGCGGGTCGTCCGGACTGTAGCCGCCCGGTGTAGGGTTCATAGCGGCGACTAGCTGAAAGCGGGCCGGGAAGCTGGTTTGGCGCGCAGCCCGCGCGATGTGCACTTCACCGCTTTCCATGGGTTCGCGCAACACGTCGAGCACCGTGCGCGGGAATTCGGCCAGTTCGTCCAGAAACAGCACACCCCGGTGCGCCAGGGTGACTTCGCCGGGTCGTGGAATGGAGCCGCCGCCAATCAGCGCGACGCCCGATGCAGTGTGGTGAGGCGAGCGAAACGGACGTTGACCCCAGTTCAGGGGCAGGCCGCAGATGCTTTGCACGCTGGCGACTTCCAGCGCTTCGCGTTCGCTCAAAGCGGGTAACAAGCCAGGCAGGCGCGAGGCGAGCAGGGTTTTGCCGGTGCCCGGTGGGCCGAAGAATAGTAAGTTGTGGCGTCCGGCGGCGGCGATTTCGAGCGCGCGCTTGGCGCTGTGCTGGCCTTTGACATCGGCCAGGTCGGGTTGCGGCAGCCTTTCGCTGGCGGGCTCGTACTGGGCCTGCGGCAGGGGCTTCTGGCCACTGAAATGGCTGGTGACCTGCAGCAGGTGTTCGCCGTAACGGACGTCGCTGTCGCTGGCCAGTGCGGCCTCGGCGGCGTTGTCTTTGCTGGTGACCAGGCTGCGCCCGGCGTCGGTGCAGGCGATGGCAGCGGGCAGGGCGCCGGGGCCGGGCCGAAGGTCTCCGGACAGTGCCAGCTCGCCCAGGAATTCGAATTCCTCGATTTTGTCGGCCGGCAACTGATTGCTGGCGACCAGTATGCCCAGGGCAATGGCGAGGTCGAACTGGGCCCCTTGCTTGGGCAGGTCGGCCGGACCCATATTGACGGTGATGCGCCGGTCCGGGAAGTCGAACTGGCTGTTGATGATGGCGGAGCGAACCCGGTCGCGTGCTTCCTTGACGGCGGTTTCCGGCAGGCCAACCATATTGAAGGCGGGCAGGCCATTCGACAGGTGAACCTCAATGGTAACCAGCGGCGCGTCCATCCCGACGCGGGCCCGGCTGTACAGGACGGCGAGTGTCATCTTCTTCCCTGACTAATAGGCTGAATGGTGTTCGTTGGTCCGAACGCTACGTCAGCCCGGGCGGGTGAGCAAGTCAGGGTGCCTGGCTCTGTGATCGAGTCGACCTTCATTGGTATGATGACGTCTGTTTTCACTTCAGCGGGTAGTCCACCCCGACGTAAAGGAATTTTTGTGACCAAACCAATCAAATGGGGGCTGACGGCCGCCGTAACGGGCGCTGTGTTGTTATTGCTGGTTCTCTGGAGTGTTCAGCGCTATCAGGACCGGCTTGAACGGGAGACCCACGCACCTGAGCGCTTGCAGCAACGGCTGATGGCGGTGCAGGCGGGCGACGGTACCTTGCAGGCAGAGGATCTGGACGAGGCCGGATTGCGGGCGCAGGAGGAGGCGCGCATCCGCCAGTTGCTGGCACAGGATCTGTCGCAAACGCCGCATCCCGAACCGGACCAGGCGGTGGCGTTGCTGACGCCGGGGGCCGTCTCGCTGGTGGCAACACAGGACGGGTTGCTCGCAGCGCTGACACGACGTCTGCTCGCCCTGCCGCAGGACGACTGGGTGCGTACTATTGTTGCTGCCGATCACTGGGAGCTGGCGGTGGGTGACACTTGTCTGACCCTGCGCGATCTTGGCACCGAGGACGCAGACTGGCGCTGGACCTCAATCAGTCGCTGCGAAACCGGCTGATCCGCTCCGATTCCCAGATATCAATCGCCGGGCCGGGTTTGCTGGCTGCCGCGACCATGGCAGCGGCGACCTGGTCGGCCGCTACGGGCCGGTATTTCAGCAGGGGGCCAGACAGCGCCGGTTTGATCACGGCACCGAATGCTGCCCCCAGGCGCTCCCCGAGCCTGAATTCCTCGCGGTTGCCGAGTAGCAGCGAGGGTCGCATGATCACCAGGCGATCGAACCCGAGGGCAATCAGCTCCTGCTCGGCTTCGCCTTTGGTGCGCAAATACAGCTGGCGGCTTTGCGGGTTGGCCCCCAGGCTGGAGACGAACAGACAGTTGCGAACGCCCAGATCCCGTGCCCAGTGTGCGGTATTGACCACCAGGTCACGGTCGAGTGCGACAAAGGCGTCGGGCGAGCCTGCTTTTTTAAGCGTAGTCCCCAGCGCGCAAAACAGAGTGCCGCCCTGCAGATCCATGGCCGAGGCATCGGGCCAGGTTACAAAGTCGGTGTTTACCCAGTGCAAATGGGGCTGGCGTTGGGGCTGGGGCCGGCGCGTCAGCAGCCAGACCGGGTCGAAAAGCGCCGGTGTCAGATGGCGCTGCAGGGCGTTGCCGACCAGGCCTGTGCCGCCCACCACCAGCGCTGTTGTCGGGTGCTGTCCTTTGCTGGCGCCACTCATGCCAGACTCTCCTCGTAGTCGGTTCCCGGTTGTTTTAGTTTATGCACATTGAAGGTGTCGGCCGGTTCCGGCTGGGCCAGATAGAACCCCTGGAAGAAGTCCACGCCCATGCCCATGAGTATCGACATGGTGGCTTCATCGTGCACGTGTTCGGCCACGGTGCGAATGTGCAGATCCTGACACAGCTGCACCACCCGCTTGACCAGGATGCGGTTGACCTCGCTGTCGACCAGGTGGCGGATCAGGCTGCCATCGAGTTTGATCCAGTCCGGCTTTAACCGCATCACCCGTTCCAGATTAGAGTAGGCACTGCCGAAATCGTCAATCGCCAGTTTGCAGCCGAGTCGTCGCAGTTCATGCAAGGTGTAGGTGAAGCGGTCGAAATCGCGCAGACTGTCCGATTCTACGATCTCCAACGTCACCCGATCGGCGTCAACGCGCCCCTTTAACCAGTATTTTAGACGGTCTATCAGGGCCTCGTTGGCCAGGTCACGGGCGGTAAAATTCAGAGTGAAGCCAACATTATGTGGTTTCATCAGGCGGAAGGTTTCGTCGATCATCACCATCGACAGGCGCGGGTAAAGCTGTGTCGGTTTGACCAGATCGAGGAAGCTGGCCGGGCTGTAAATAACGCCTTCGTGGCGCACCCGCATCAGCGCCTCGACGTGGTGAACCTGACCCTGGCGATCAAACAGCGGCTGCACATAGGGCAGAATGTCACCACTGCCAAGCGCTGTGCGAATGCGGCTCAGCCAGATCAGCCCGTCGCGTTTACCCCGGTCGGTTCCCGGCAAATCGATTGCCCGGGCGATGGGGAGTTGGTGCCGGTAGGCGTGACGCCGTGCTTCGGAGGCCTTGATCAGCAAGTCTTCAGTGCTGTGCGTCATATCTGCAGGCAATTCAGCCCGGTGTGCGGTGCCTGCGGTCAGCAGGATGGGCAATACGTTCTGCACCACCTTATCACTGAACAGATCCGACTGGTTCTGCATGCGTTCGGTGAGCTGGGCCATGCCTTTGTAGAAACTGTTCATCGGGCAGGCATCGGGCGCCACAACGAGAAACTCGTTGGGTGAGCCGCGAAACACCAGCGCCGTGGTCGGCAGTAATTCGGTGATGTCGGTTTGGATGGAAGCGCTGAGGCTGCGCAGCAGCTGGTCGCCCACGCTGTACCCATAGAGATTGTTGATCTGGCGCAGATTGTTGATCTTGAGACTGCAGACCTGAACGATGGGCCAGGGGTCGTCGTCACGCAGGCACTGCAACAGGGCCACCCGGTTGGCCAGCCCGGTAACGCTGTCGGTTTCGAACTTGCGCAGCAGTTCCTGGGTGGTCCGGCGTATGTCATCTTCCAGGTTGCGGTTGACCTGGTCGAGGTCTTCGACCGAGGCTTGTATTAACCGAAACAGCGGAGCCAGGGCGTGGCGTTCCAGCACCGGCATGGGGCGCTCCACTGCCGGGTCTTCGGCAATGGCGACCGTAACCAGGCTGTGTTGCAGCAATTGGGTGCGCCCCTTTTCATGCATCAGTTCGCCATAACAAAAGACCCCGCTGAGCGGGGCCATGGCCTGAAACGGTTGCAGTTCCCGCGCGGTCTCCCGGTGGTCGAAGCGCTGCCGGGAGGCACAATTGAAACTTAATATCAGCTCGGGACGCCGCAAGTGCAACGCCTCGGCGCCCCGGTTAACCTGCTCCAGCGTCATTGAGGGGTGGCTGTAGGCAAAGCGAACCCGATCTCCCTCCAGCAATGGCGTGCTCATGATCAGGCCGCCATCATCCAGTCGTCGTATCGGGGCGCTCAGGGTGTTCTGTTTGTCGTTGACGCGCATTAACGGGAAGTTTTCATACTGCACATCCTCGGCGGGGGCCGGGCTGCTCATCCGGTCATCGACCAGGGTCTCGGTCAGGTAGCGCTCATACAATGTCTGCGCCGATTGCTGGTCGAGTTCATAAAGGGTATTGCCGACGGCTTTGGTGACGCTCCAGGTTCGGCCGATTAAATGCCACTCCGAGTAGGATTGGGTCATGACGTCGAGGGTTTCATTGCTTAAGGTGATGGTCAGAGCATGGTGCTGCAGAAATTGACCGTCGGCATAGAGCCATCCCTGTCCATCCATGGAGCAACAACCACCAATCAGCGCCAGATTTGGATACTGCCGGTTGACCCAGTGCGTCAGGGCGGGCACGTCACCCTGTTCGGCGCTCATAAAGGTCAGCGCCAGTCGGCTGTCGGTTCGGCACACCGGGTCAAACAGCCGCTCACCAAGTTCCCGTTCGTCACCTTCCCAGCGCAGGTAGTTCAGGCGCAGGTCGGTTCGTTCAAACGTCATGAACTGCAACAGCAAGGCCCGTTCGCGGACTTCCCCGTCGTGTATCAGTTGCGGGCCGTAAGCGCCGGCCACGGTAGCCATGGGCCAAAGCGCCTCTACCCAGGGCAGGAGGCTGGCAAGCTGGTCCGGTTGTACACTGGAGAAAGCCAGAATGAGCAGGCGAGCGTCGTCCTCAATCGCTTTCTGAAGCGCCGCCAATTGAGCCAGGCCATCGTCAGTGTCGATTTGAATCAGGAGGGTGTGAATGCTCACTGCCATATTTTGGGCAAGTTTGTGATTGAGTTCTCGCAGTTTAGGGTAAAGCAGCGTTTGAAGGAAACCCCTGCTTCTTGAAACTGAGTCGCAATTGACGTTTTGGCACCCGTTAATTGACGGCGGCGACCGTGACGGTAACCATAACGGTCTGAAGTCCATGTGCCGTTGATCACCGAGTGCCGTTGTGAAGCCAGTAGACAGCCCCTCTAACGTCCCTGATGACAGGGATGAACCAGCCTTGCCGACACAAACATGTCGCCAGCAGGACCCAGCGTCGCCCTGGTGGGTCTATCTGGTTCAATGCCGTGATGGCACCTTTTATACCGGCATCACTACTGACCCGCAGCGTCGACTGCGCCAGCACAATGGTGAACTGGCCGGGGGTGCCCGCTATACGCGGCCGCGCCGGCCGGTCATCCTCGTTTATCAGGAGCCCTGCCGTGATCGCAGTCATGCCGGTCAGCGGGAAGCCGTCGTGCGCAAGCTCAGCCGGTCACGCAAGCAGGCACTCGCAACCTACCCTGATCTGAATAGCTCCAGACCGGCGTCCCTTGTCACCAGGCTGACATGAAAGGGGGTTAGCCTCCCTGGCGCTGGCGGGGTTCTTGCCTACACTCTGGGGGCGGCCCGGCACTCTGGTTGCTGCAACCCAAAAGCACAAGACAGAATGATCGTACGCCACGGCTCTGGCCCGGGGGCGAGTTCCCGACAGGGGATCACCCGAAGGGTCATCCAATGCCGGGGTTCAGCACTGCATTGGGGCTACAGACTGAATGCTTTGCACCGTTCTGAGGCCTGGTAACAAAGCCGTCATTTTCGGGTTTCGGTTTGCCACAGAACGGGTTAAAGTGGAATTTCAGGGTTGACCAAAAGGTCAGGTCCTGCCAAAAAAAAGAATGAAAGGAGACTCAAACATGAAAACGCTAGTACCTGCCTCGCTGGGCTTGACGGTCGTCCTTCTTAGCGGCTGCGCCATGATGGGTCCGAGCTACGAGCCGGACACCGACTATCAACTGACCATCTTGCATACCAACGATCACCACGGCCGTTTCTGGCGCAACAGCGACGGTGAATACGGTATGTCGGCCCGTAAGACCCTGATCGACGCCATCCGCGCCGAAGTGGAAGCTGAAGGGGGTGAAGTCTTGCTGCTGTCCGGTGGTGATATCAATACCGGCGTTCCCGAATCGGATTTGCAAGACGCCGAACCAGACTTCCTGGGCATGGCGATGCTTGAATATGACGCCATGGCTGTGGGTAACCACGAATTCGACAACCCGCGCGACGTACTGATGAAGCAGGCAGACTGGGCCGGCTTCCCGTTCCTGTCGGCCAACATTGTTTATAAAGACAATGGCCGTCACCTGTTCGAGCCCTATGAAATGTTCAACGTTCAGGGCAACCGCGTGGCGGTGGTGGGCTTCACCACCGAAGACACCGTCAAGATCGGTAACCCCGAGTACATCGGCGACCTCGATTTCCTGACACCCTCTGTGGTTGCCCAGGATCTGATTCCGGAACTGGACGAGAAATCTGAACTGATCATCGCCGTGACCCACATGGGCCACTATGCCAATGGCAACTACGGTGGCAATGCTCCCGGTGACGTGACCCTGGCCCGCAGTGTGGAAGGCATCGACGTGATCGTTGGTGGCCACAGCCAGAACCCTTTGTTCGAACCTGATGTGCAGAACGGCACCCTGATCGTGCAGGCGCACGAATGGGGCAAATATGTTGGCCGTCTGGATCTGACCATTCGCAATGGCGAAATCGCCAGCTACGAATACGACCTGATTCCGGTCAACCTGAAAGAAGATGATCAGCTGCTGCGTCCGGAAATTGCCCAGAACCTGGAAATGCTGGCCATGCTGGCACCTTACCAGCAAGCCGGCAGTGCCGCTCTGGACACCGTGATTGGCTCTGCTGACGGCGATTTCATCGGCGATCGCAGCGTTGTGCGCAACCAGCCCACCAACCTGGGCACCCTGATTGCCCGTGCCCAGCGAGTCAAGGCTCAGGGTGACGTGGCCATCATGAACTCGGGTGGCATTCGTGCTGACCTGGAAGGTGGCGACATCAGCTACAAAGACGTCCTGACCGTACAGCCGTTTGCCAATGGCCTGGTATACGTCGACTTCAGCGGTGCTGAATTGCTGGACTACCTGGACGTTGCTGCGTCCAAGCAGGCTGGCAGCGGTGCCTTCGCCCAGTTTGATGGCATTAACCTGCGCATCACCGACGGTGAAGTGACCCGGGCTATCGTCAACGGTCGTGAAGTAGACCCATCCCAGACCTACCGTCTGGTGGTGAACTCCTTCATGGCCTCGGGCGGTGACGGCTACCCACAGATCAACAATCACCCGAACTTCGTGAACACCGGCTTCATTGATGCCGATGTGATTGTCGAATACATCGAAGACAACAGCCCACTGCAGGCGTCGGATTACAACCCCGGCTTGTCTGTGGTGCGTCGCTAAGCGGGTTTAACAACCCAATAGAGACCAGGGGCCGCATAATGCGGCCCTTTTTTTATTCACTGTTTCCCGCGCATTTGCCCGTGGCAATTTCCCGGTCTGCTGCTACTATGGCCGCCCTTTTGGTGATGCTACCCGTTTCGGGCGAACACCGACCGTTTTTCACTTGTCCACCAGGACTCTGCAGATGACCAACTCCCTTTCCCCGGAAGACCTTCACGACCTCCAGGCACTATCCCCCGCGGAGCGTTACGACTACCTGATCGAGCTGATACAGGCAGGCCAGAGCGTCTGGACGCTGCGCAGCGACCAGGGCACCGTACTGATGTCCAGCGAGGGTCAGGATTGCCTGCCCATCTGGCCACACACTGAATGCGCTCAGGCCTGGGTTAACGGCGACTGGGCCGATTGCACGCCCATGGCCATTGATGCCGCCGCCTGGGAACAACGCTGGTTGCCCGGCTTGCAGGCCGATGGCATTGCGCTGGCCGTCTTCCCAAGCCAGGACGATGAAGGTGTAGTGGTTGAACCCGATGATATGGCGGCCTCGCTCTCTGCCGGGTAACCCAGCGCTGTCAGTTTCTTCAGATTGCCATGGAACGGCTGATTTTTTTGGTCTTTGTTTGATCAATTTCCCGCCCAGGCGGTGGGAAACCGCTTCGCTTTAGGTACAATAGCCGCCCTCTGAAACCCTTGAGATCCTTGATCTAAAGCTGTCTTTGCGGTCAGTTTCAGTCAGTGATTATTGAGTTGTTGCGACCCGGGTCGGGGTCGGTATCGGCAGCCCATCTATACTTGTGGAGAGTGACATGTTTGAGAAAAACCAAACCATCGCCGATTTTGATGCCGACATCTGGCATGCCATGGAAGCAGAGCGCGAGCGTCAGGAAGAGCACATCGAGCTGATCGCCTCAGAAAACTACACCTCGCCACGAGTCATGCAGGCGCAAGGTTCGCAACTGACCAACAAGTACGCCGAAGGCTATCCGGGCAAGCGCTATTACGGCGGCTGTGAGCACGTCGATGTGGTTGAAAACCTCGCCATCGAACGCGCCAAGCAACTGTTCGGTGCCGGCTACGCCAACGTCCAGCCGCATTCCGGTTCACAGGCCAATGCCGCCGTGTTCATGGCCTTGTGCGAGCCGGGCGACACCGTGTTGGGCATGAGCCTGGCGCACGGTGGTCACCTGACGCACGGTGCCTCGGTCTCGTTCTCGGGCCGCATCTACAATGCCGTGCAGTACGGTCTGAACGCCGACACCGGCGAGATCGACTATGAGCAGATGGAAGCCCTGGCGCGCGAACACAAACCCAAGATGATCATCGCCGGTTTCTCGGCCTATTCCCGCATCGTTGACTGGGCCCGTTTCCGTACCATTGCCGATGAAGTGGGTGCCTACCTGCTGGTTGATATGGCACACGTTGCCGGCCTGGTGGCCGCCGGGGTTTACCCGAGCCCGGTACCGTTTGCCGATGTGGTTACCACCACCACTCACAAGACGCTGCGAGGCCCGCGCGGCGGCCTGATTCTGGCGCGTGAAGACGAAGAGCTGAACAAGAAACTGAACTTCGCTGTCTTCCCGGAAAGCCAGGGTGGCCCGATGATGCACATCATCGCGGCCAAGGCGATCTGCTTCAAAGAAGCCATGTCGGATGATTACAAAGCCTACCAGACCCAGGTGGTCAAAAATGCCCGGGCCATGTGCAGTGTCTTTATCGAGCGCGGCATCAACATCGTTTCCAACGGTACCGATGACCATCTGTTCCTGGTCGACCTGATCGGCAAGGAATACACCGGTAAAGAAGCCGATGCCGCCCTCGGCGAAGCCAACATCACCGTCAACAAGAACGCCGTTCCCAACGACCCGCGCTCCCCCTTCGTGACCTCGGGCCTGCGCATCGGCACTCCGGCCATCACCAGCCGCGGCTTCAAGGAAGCCGAAGCCAGTGAACTGGCCGGCTGGATCTGTGACGTGCTCGATGGCCTGGAAAAAGGCGATGCGTCAGCCGCCATTACCGAGGTGAAGGCCAAGGTACTGGCCATATGCGCACGACTGCCGGTCTATCGCTGATTACCTGCCTCAGGGGTTAGTTAGACGAAGGGAGGCCAGCGGCCTCCCTTTTTTGATTTTGGCTTTTCTCAAGTTCCGGAGCTCGCCAGGCTAGACCAGCGGCGGGTGCCGGGGGAGCCCTTGCGGGGAAGTCCGCAGCATGGATGCTGCGGCCTAGGCTCCATGGATGGATTTACGCCGACCCCGCAAGGGTTTCCCCGGTGCCCGGCGCGGCCCAATGCCACCCAGCTAACCCGAGCTCCGGGACTTGAGTCACTTGAACCAAGGACATCAGAAACGATGGATAACCTGGTATTGCGCAGCCATCTGGCGCTGCTGTTAGCGATGCTGTTGTGGGGCAGTTCTTTTATTGCCCTGAAGCTGGCAGTGAATGATCTGTCGCCAATGATCGTGATTTTCATGCGGATGGCGATTGGTGCGGTTGCCTTTCTGACCGTCTGGCCCTGGTTGCGGCATGGTTTTGTGTACCAGGCGGGTGACTGGAAGTATTTGTTGGGTATGGCGCTGTTCGAGCCATGCTTGTATTTCATCTTCGAAGCTCAGGCACTGCGTTACACCAGCGCCGGTCAGGCCGGGATGATTACCGCCATGCTACCGCTGATGGTGGCCATCGCCGCCTTCTTTATTCTGAAAGAACGCAGCGGTTGGCGCCAGTGGCTGGGGTTTGGCATTGCCGTGGTCGGTGTCATCTGGATGACCCTGACCGGTGAAGACAGTGAGCAGGCTCCCAATGCCTTGCTGGGTAACTTTCTGGAGTTTCTGGCGATGGTCAGTGCGGTGGGCTATACCCTGCTGGTCAAGCATCTGACCCGGCGTTATTCCGCCTTTTTGCTGACCGCCCTGCAGTCGTTTGTCGGTACGCTGTTCTTTTTTCCGCTGGCGCTGGCATCGCCCTGGCCGGAACAGATTTCCCTGTCGACCTTTGGCCTGCTGATTTACCTGGGGCTGATCATTACCCTGGGTGCCTATGGCCTCTACAACTATTCGCTGACGCATCTGAAGGCAACGGTTGCTGCTGGTTACACCAATCTTTTGCCGGTTTTCACTCTGCTGTTTTCGATGCTGTTGCTCGGTGAGCGACTGGTGCTCAGCCAGTGGCTGGCAATCGGGCTGGTGTTTGTCGGTGTCTTTCTCAGTCAGGACCGCAGTCATCGGTTGCCGCCTGAGGTGCCACCGCCGGTGACGGGTTAAGCGGGCGAGTTATCCGGTGCCATAAAGCGCTGTAAAATCGTCGGGACAATGCCGGGCACGGCTAATTGGCGCCAATGCATTGCCCTGCGGGAGGGTCTGGGTCACCTTAGGTGGGCTCGACCCAATCGGCGGAGATGACAGCGTGCAACCCTATTCAGTACTGGATCTGTTTAAAGTCGGCCTGGGGCCGTCTTCCTCACACACCCTCGGCCCTATGCGGGCCGCTGAGCGTTTTGTGCAACACCTGAAAGAGCAGAGCAAGCTGGAAGCGGTGGTGCAGATCCGGGCGGATCTCTATGGTTCTTTGGCGCTGACGGGCATTGGCCATGGCACTGATAAAGCGGTCGTGCTGGGTCTGTGCGGGCTGGATGCCGCGACAGTCGATCCGGAAGTGGCGGACCATACGTTCTTGCAGGTGAAAACGGATGAGCGGCTGCCTTTGCCCGGTGGGCCGGTATTGCGCTTCACCATGGGGGAATGCGTCCGGTTTTTCACTGATATTTTTCTGCCCGAACACCCCAATGGTATGCGTTTTACCGCAGAAGACGAGCACGGCATCGTGCTGCTCAGTGAAACCTGGTATTCGGTGGGCGGCGGTGCAATTGCCAATGAGCTGGCGAAAAATTCGGCCAAACGTGACCTGCTGACCGAGTTCCCGGATCAGCGGCCCTACCCGTTCTTTAATGCGACTGAGCTATTGCATCAGGCTGAAGCCAATAACCTGACCATTGCCGATATTACGCTGGCCAATGAAGTGGGGCTGGGCACGCCGGAAGGGCAGGTATTGGCCTGGGCCGATCACATCAATGAGGCCATGGTCGCTTGCATGAACCGGGGCATGGACCTGGAAGGCCCTTTGCCGGGCGGTATTCAGGTACAGCGTCGTGCGGCCCGCATGGCCCGCTCGCTGCGCAAGCAGGCCGAAGAGGATCAGCTCGGTGTAATCGACTGGGTCAGTGTTTACGCGTTGGCGGTCAATGAGGAAAACGCGGCAGGCGGTCGGGTGGTCACGGCGCCTACCAACGGCTCAGCCGGTGTGATCCCCGCGGTATTGGCTTACATTCACCATCATATGCCCCGGTTAAACGCAGACGATGAGCGCCGCTTTCTGATGACGGCGGCTGCCATTGGCTGGCTCTACAAGCGCAATGCGTCGATTTCCGCGGCCGAGATGGGTTGCCAGGGTGAGATTGGTGTGGCCAGTTCAATGGCAGCAGCCGGTCTGGCTGAAGTGATGGGCGGCACAGCGGCCCAGGCAGAGCATGCGGCGGAAATTGCGATGGAACACCACCTGGGCATGACCTGCGACCCCATCGGCGGTTTGGTTCAGGTGCCCTGCATCGAGCGTAATGCCTTTGGTGCCGTCAAGGCCATACAGGCTGCACGCATCGCCTTGCGGGAACCGGGCGATCACTGCGTATCGCTCGATGAAGTGATCGAAACCATGCGTCAGACCGGCGAAGACATGGCCTCCAAATACAAGGAAACCGCCCAGGGCGGGCTCGCGGTCAATGTGGTGGTTTGTTGATATATAGTGCCAGGAGGTCGTGCTAGCAACCGGGTAGGCCTACCCGGCAGCCAGCACTTGGTTTAGTGGTTGCTCTGATCAACTCCTGGCTGCTACTAGGCAATGCGTTTTTGTGTCGGTGTTAAATCTCTATTCAACAGTAAACGCAAAACCCGCTGGCTTGGCGATGCAAAAGTCCGCCGGCACAGTGTTACTGCCGTTATTGGTAATGGTTTCATCCGGGTCCGCTTCAATGGCCTCCAGCATAGCCACCATGTCGGCAATGCGCAGATAGGCTTCCGAGGAAGCGCTGATGGTGTTACTGCCATCGTGGCTGGGGTTGACGATCCATTCGGGCATAGTCAGCCCTGGCTCACCGTCGGGGGCATTGATGCGGTTCCTGACGTGCTCCATGAAGTTGTTGCGCCGGTTGTTGAGGCTATTGGTCGGGAGGCTGAGCTGAGCGTTGGCATCACCGTTTTGATGGCACTCGGCACAGACTTCCAGGGTATCGTCGATGTAGTCTTCGTAATAATTGCCGGTGGTCGGACAGCCGGGCAGTGAAAACGCCATATCGTCAAAGCGCAGCGTCACTTTACCCAGTGGCCCGTCGGATTCTCCAATCAGGAAAATGCGGTAATCGCCGGGTACCGTTGCCTCCAGGCGCTCATCGTTGCCCGGGTCATCGGGGTCTTCGGCATAGACCAGCTGCAAATCACTGCTGGCTCCAAGTGAGCTGAAGGTTTCACGTTCCTTGTTGCCGCGCAGAAAGCCCCAGCTGTAGGCATAGAGCCGTTCGTAGGTTTCACTGGCATCCAGAGTGACGCGAGCTTCGTAAATTTCAGGGTCGTCACCTTCGGCACTGGTTCTGACGAATTCTACGGAAAATTCGGGGGCGACAATGGGGTCGAAGGTGTCCTTCGTGGTCCAGGGGTCCCAGTACTGATCGCCATAGCGGCTATTGGATTCAGGGCCACAAGCAGCCAGCAGGAGGGCGGTCATTGAAATGGCCAGGGTAGACGCCTTTGACAGCAAGTAAGGGCGATCAGACATGGTAAGCATGCTCTACATCAAGGTGTGAAGGTAAAGTCATTGTATGCTTTACTGAGTTCGAAACGGTGACCGGGTTCTAGGTTTGGAGCATTGCCGGCACAGAATTGCGTTAAATTGGCTTTATGGCAGGTGTGCATAAGTCCGGGTTTGGATTTGCCACCCGGGTAAGTGCCGGGTAGGTCTGCTGGTGCCCGGCGCGAACGCTAGCCAGGGCACTGGACAATATCCGGAACACAATCGAAAGTACCTTCAACCAGCGCGGTGAAAGTGCGCTCAGACTCTGAGAGAAACTATTGATGAAACAATCTGTTAAGGCGATTTTGGTGGGTGTGGCGACTCTGGCGGCGGCCAGTGCCTGGGCTGAGGGCGATGTGGCGGCCGGTCAGGCCAAGTCAGCGGTGTGTGCAGCCTGTCATGGTGCTAATGGCATTTCGTCGGTGCCCATCTATCCGAATCTGGCGGGTCAGAAAGAGGCGTATCTGGTCAATGTGCTGGCGGCCTATAAATCCAAGGAACGCCAGGGGGCCAATGCGGCGGTGATGTGGGGCATAGCAGCACCCTTGTCGGAGCAGGATATTGCCAACCTGGCCGCTTACTATGCGAGTTTGCCTGCTGGCGGTTAAAAGGTACGGGCGGTGTTTTAGCGGTACCTGGTGTGACTATCGAACTTAAGCTCTGGGGGTGCGTTGGCGCCCCTTTTTTATGTCCGGCCCGATGGGCTCTGGCTTCCAATAAGGTGCCCACAGTTACTGTGGATAAGTCTGTGGGTATACTCTTTACAGCTGGCCCGAATCGGCATGACAGTGATGTTACCCGGGCTTGGTTAAAAAATAGACACATTGAAAAAATACTAATAAAAACAAACAGTTATAGGCCTGTTCTGGTTATTTTCTGGTCAGGCAGCTTCGCTCGCAGCGCCCGATTTGAGTGCATTCGGTTTTGTGAATAAACACCCTCACCGGAACCCGCGTGGTTGTCAGCTTCCTAAAAAGTCAACGATTTTGTAGTAGTAGGCGTGTCGCCAAATAGTCGGTAGCAGAGTACACTTTAGCGGCTTGAAACACGGTTCAGACACCGTCCTTCCTTATTGTCCGAATGAGTTCTAACCGATGCACTGTCCATTCTGTAAAGCACAAGACACCAAGGTCATCGATTCCCGGCTGGTTGCCGAAGGAGAGCAGGTGCGTCGTCGTCGCGAATGCCTTCAGTGTGGCGAGCGCTTTACTACCTATGAAGGGGCCGAGCTGGTGATGCCGCGCATTGTCAAACAAAACGGCAACCGTGAACCCTTCGACGAAATGAAGCTTCGTGCCGGCCTGCAGCGGGCGCTGGAAAAACGCCCGGTCAGTGTCGAAGAAGTCGAAGCGGCGCTGGCGCGCATCAAGCAAAGCCTGCGGGCAACCGGTGAGCGTGAACTGCCGTCACGCCGGCTGGGCGAGGTGGTGATGAATGAGCTGCGTGAACTGGATCAGGTTGCTTATGTTCGGTTCGCGTCGGTATACCGGAGTTTTCAGGATTTAAACGAATTTAGAAGCGAAATTGACCGACTCGAAAAAAAGCGGACCGAATGAGGGTAGTGTGACGGAGACGCAGTCTGACGAATTCTGGATGGCACATGCGCTGACGCTGGCGGCGCGCGGTGTCACCACGACCATGCCCAACCCCCGAGTCGGCTGCGTCATCGTCCGCGATGGCCAGAACGTCGGTGAGGGGTATCACATTCTGGCCGGCACCGGCCATGCCGAAGTGCATGCGCTGGCGGCAGCGGGTGATCGGGCGCGCGGCGCCACCGCCTATGTGACACTGGAGCCCTGCAGTCATCACGGCCGCACGCCGCCCTGTGCCGAGGCTTTGATCACCGCGAAGGTCGCTCGCGTTGTCTGCGCCATCGAAGACCCGAACCCCAAGGTTGCCGGCCGGGGGCTTGCACGGCTTAAGGCGGCAGGCGTGGCGGTGCGTTCCGGCGTACTGAGCCAGGATGCCGAAGCCCTGAATCGCGGTTTTCTGAAACGCATGCGCACGGGTCAGCCCTGGCTGACGCTCAAGCTGGCCAGCAGTCTCGATGGGGCAACGGCAATGGCCAGTGGCGAAAGTCAGTGGATAACCAGTCCGGCTGCTCGTGCCGATGTACAACGGGCCCGTTCCGAGCGTTGCGCCATTCTGACCGGCGTTGGCACTGTTCGGGCAGACGACCCCAGCCTGACGGTTCGACTGGAGGGCATTGACCGGCAGCCGGACCGGGTGATCCTCGATACCCACCTGAACACACCGGCTCACGCCAAAATGCTGTCCCTGCCCGGGAAAACCTGGGTGTTGCATGGCCATGAAGCCCCTGAAGAGCGCCAGTCAGCCCTTGCGGAAGCAGGCGCGCGCCTTGTGGTATTGCCGCGCGATGCGGCCGGGCATCTGGATCTGACCGCGGTGATGATCTGGCTGGGCCAGCAAGCCTATAACGAGGTCTGGGCCGAGCCTGGCGCTACGCTGGCAGCCACTTTGTTGCAGATGAATCTGGTGGATGAGTTGTGGCTCTATCAGGCACCCGTGCTGCTGGGGGCGGCAACCCGGCCGCTGTTTTCGGCGAATCTGGACAAGCTATCAGAGGGCCTGTCCTTTTCTGTGGTGGACACCAGGGTGGTCGGGCCGGATCTGCGCCTGCAGCTGCGCCCGAAAGGCGATCGACTGTAACACAGGAAAAACACCCCAAAACGCAGCCTGGCACGGCGAATCGCCGGCGCTTCTGGTATGATGACGACTTGTGAACGCCGGGCTATCTGCGCCGGCGGTGACGATGGACCCGGCAGTGGAATTGAACGTGGCGCTGAACAGCATCGAAGACATTATTGAAGACATTCGTCAGGGTAAGATGGTTATCCTGATGGACGATGAAGACCGTGAGAACGAAGGCGATCTGATCGTCGCGGCGGAAAAAATCACCCCTGAGATCGTTAACTTCATGGCCGGCAAGGCCCGTGGACTGATCTGCCTGACGCTGACCGGCGAGCGGTGTGATTTTCTCGGCCTGGAATCCATGGTCAAGAAAGACAATGGCTCGGCCTATGGCACGCCCTTCACCATCTCGATCGAAGCGGCTGAGGGCGTCACAACGGGCATTTCTGCGGCTGACCGGGCCCGCACCATTCAGGTCGCGGTCGACCCGAACAGCGAGCCCACCGATATCGTGCAGCCCGGGCATATCTTCCCGCTGCGCGCCCAGCCCGGTGGTGTACTCAGTCGGGCCGGCCATACCGAGGCGGGCTGCGATCTGGCCCGCATGGCCGGTCTGATTCCGGCGGCGGCCATTGTCGAGATCATGAAAGAAGACGGTACCATGGCGCGCCGGCCCGATCTGGAAGCCTTTGCCGAAGAGCATGGGCTGAAGGTAGGCACCATTGCCGATCTGATCCATTACCGCATACTGAACGAGCGCACCATCGAGAAAGTCGAGCAGCGCTCGCTGAGCACGCGCGCCGGTGACTTCAACGTGCAGGTATATCGCGACAGCCTGTGTGGTGGCACTCACATTGCACTGACGCTGGGCGGGCCATTCAAGCCCGAAAACCCGACACTGGTGCGGGTGCACGTGGCGCAAACCCTGCGCGACTTGCTGGGGGTTAACCCGGCCCGTGGCCATGGCTGGACGCTGGATGCCGCCATGCACCGGGTCGCTGAAGAAGGCGCTGGCGTGGTGGTCTTGCTGGATGTTCAGGAAGCCCCCGATGTGATGACTGAACTGAAGATGATGCAGGGCGATCGCGCCAACACGCGCAACCCGAACGTCGACAAGTACGGCACCTACACGACCATTGGTACCGGCTCTCAGATTTTGCGCGAGTTGGGTGTGGGCAAGATGCGCCTGCTCAGTTCACCGATCAAGTTTGGCGGCATTTCCGGGTTCGACCTGGAAGTGGTCGAGTACATTCCTGCCGCGGGCGATGAAGCCTGAAGGCGACTAAGCTGTTCACAACCGACTCATGATTAACCGACGGCGACCCTGGCTGGGCCGTCGT
This sequence comes from Saccharospirillum sp., assembly GCA_018402545.1. Taxonomy (GTDB): domain Bacteria; phylum Pseudomonadota; class Gammaproteobacteria; order Pseudomonadales; family Natronospirillaceae; genus Saccharospirillum. The sequence continues at coordinate 253,581 of JAGYIL010000004.1, forward strand.
TCAGACAGGATCAGACAATGACTGCAATGACTTCAAACATTACTACCCTGGAAGGGGATTTTTCCGCCAACGACGCCCAGTACGCCATCGTGGTGGGCCGCTGGAACAGCTTCGTGGTTGAAAGCCTGCTCGACGGCGCACTCGATGCGCTCAAGCGCCACGGCATCAAGGACGACCAATTGACGGTCATCCGTGCGCCGGGTGCCTATGAGCTGCCCATCGTCTGCCAGAAGCTGGCGGAAACCGAGCGTTATAACGCCATCATCGCCCTGGGCGCGGTAATTCGCGGCGGCACACCGCATTTCGATTTCGTGGCCGGTGAAGCCGCCGGTGGCCTCAATTCAGTGGCGCTGACCGCCAGCATGCCAGTGGTGTTTGGCGTGCTGACCGTCGATTCGATCGAGCAGGCCATTGAGCGTGCGGGCACCAAAGCCGGTAATAAAGGCGCCGAAGCGGCCCTGGTGGCGCTGGAAATGGTCAATCTGTTCAAACAGATCGAGGGTTAAGGCATGACCCAGCAGCGTCCTAACATGGCAGCCCGCCGCAAGGCCCGCCGTCTGGCCATGCAGGCTTTGTATCAGTGGCATTTGTCGTCGTCACCGGTCAATCAGATTGAGGCCGAGTTCATCACCGATCACGATATGGCCAAGGTCGATCAGGAATACTTCAGCGAAGTGCTGCGCGGCGTGCCCAGCACGCTGACGGAACTCGATGGCTACATTGAGTCCGTTACTGATCGCTCGGTCCGTGAGATGACTCCGGTCGAGCTGTCGATTCTGCGCATGGGTGCCTACGAGCTGGTGCACCGCATCGATGTTCCCTTCAAGGTCATCATCAACGAAGGCGTTGAATTGTCGAAGCTCTTCGGTGCCAGTGAAGGACACCGCTACGTCAATGGCGTGCTGGACAAACTGTCGCAGCGACTTCGGGCGACCGAAGTAACCGCTTCGCGGGCTCCCCGGGGCTGAGTGCCCGGTTGCCGTTGCGGACCAATGTCACCCGGCCAACCCAAACGGCAAGCCAAAAAAAACCGCCAGTTGGCGGTTTTTTTTGGCTAACGCTTTTACTCTCAGGACTGGGCGTCAGACAGATCCATTTGTACTTCGACGCGAATCTGGCCGCTTTCCGAGCCGCTGTAGCCGCGCACGTCCAGGGTGTAGGTACCTGCTGGCAGATACTCTTCCAGGCGTGAGTTGGTGCCGTCGCCACCATCATCGTTTTCCAGTGACAGGCCTGGTCCAACCAGCGAGATCAGGGTGTCAACGGCTGATGATGAGGCATCGATGGTCACTGTACGCGCTGCGTCCAGCCTGATGGTGTAGGTCAGGCTGCCGCCCGCCTCCAGGTTGCCATAGACGATGTCTCCGGCTCTCAGGTCACCGCTGTTCATCATCTCGCCCTCGATGGCATTGCTGTCGACGGTCAGGTCATACAGGCCATTGCCGGAATAGGCGCCGACGGTGAGTGTGTAGGTGCCTGGTTGCAGGAGGGTGGTGATCAGCGAGTTGGTGCCGCCGCCGCCATCGTCATCGCGGAAATCCACACCATTGCCTGTCAGCTCCAGGGTGGTGTCGAAGCTGGAAGAATTCAGCGCGATGCTGACTTCCGATGGCTCGTCGATGGTCAGGGAATAGTTGTTGTCGTTGTTAGCGTACATGCCAAGCAGGCTGCTGTTCGGGGCAATCATGCCACTATTGCGCAGGTCGCCTTCGAACGGAGTGACCTGAGTGTTCAGGGTGTAGATGCCGTCGACCGGGTAGCTGCCATAGCTCAGTGCGGTCACGCTGTAGCTGCCCGGCATCAGGATGGACGACAGCTGTGAATCGGTGCCGCTACCATAGTCATCGTTATCAAGCTGAACATCGTCACCGGTGATCGACAACATGGTGTCGAAATCCTCGGAAGCGAGGCTGACGACGACTTCTGACGGGTGCTCCAGTTCAAGGGTGTAACGATTACCTTCGGCCGACAGCATCAGGCCAGTCAGCGTCTCACCGGCTTCCAGCAGGCCGCCGTTGCGAATGCCTTCCGGCAGTGTCGTGCTGGCGGTGTCCAGCTGGTAGAACTGGCCTTCATCGACCAGGGCATCGGCGCACAGGGGCGATTCGACGTCGTAGTAGTCATATTCACTGTAGGTTTCAAATTCAGACGTCGGCCGCCGGCCGGGCTGCAGAACCAGTTCGTATTCACCGGGTTCAAGATAGGCATCGAGTGTCAGGGTGCTGTCGCCGCAGGCGGTGGCTTCTGTGTTGACGGCCGGTCCGGTCAATTGCATGCCCAGTGAGCGACTTGCATCGTTCAGGGTGAAACTGATCTGGGTGGGCGAGTCGATGCTCAGCGGGTAGCGAGTCGGGCTGTTGTCTGATGCCAGGGAGCCGACCAGTGACTGGTCTGCACTCAGTGTATCGCTGCGTCCGGCTATGGGCTGGTCGATCAAACGATAGGGGCCATAGGCTTCGTCGCTGACGCCGTTGACGACCAGCAGCGAGCACTGGCCCGCGTCCGGCCCCATCAGAATGTTGACGGATTCGCTGGTTGCCGGATCGACGCTGGCCTGGTCAATCAACCAGCCTTGTTCGTTAAACAGGGTCAATTCGGCCGCAAAGGGTGCCTGGAAGCGATAGAAAGCCCGGGGCTCGGCATCGGTGGCGCAGAACCAGTGTGCCGAGTAGCGAGCGCCATTGTTCAGGTTGGCGGGGCTGGCGGTATTCAGTTCTGATTGCAGGCCTTCGCCGCTGACCAGTTCAGGGGCATCGACAAAACGGTCGGAACCGGTGGTCGCACAACCACTGGCCACTGCCAGGGCGGTGAGGGCGGGCAGCCAGCGGGCCGTGCCGGGGGAAAATCGAGGTGCAGAATGAGTCACTATTACGTCTCCATACGTTACTTGAAAACCTGCCTGTTCAGTCGGCACTCCGGTCAGGCCAGCCGCCGGGTAAGGAGTTCGTCTGACTTCCTGGTCACACGCTCAAACCGGACAACCCAATGCAGTCGGAGCACCACCGGGCAAGAATCGGCACTATAGGGCGCTTTTAAAGTCGGGTCCAGTCGCCCTGGCCCGGTTCGATCAGTGGTTCTCATTTTTTGGAATTCGATTCAGTGGCTATGGCCCGCGTCAGCACCCGGTGGAACCTCTCGGGTGGTGCGACACTCGATCGGCGTGAATCCGTCCGTGGCGGTCCGACGTTTCGGGCCTAGGCCGCAACATCCATGTTGCGGACTCCCCCGCAGAGGCGCCACTGGGAGCCGACGCTCGAATCGTGCGAACCTGAAGTATCTTATTCCTGCAACAGAGCCCATTGCTCGCGCAAGGCGAGCAGGTGGTCGCTCCAGAAACGCTGGCTGTCGAACCAGGAGAAGGCGCGCGGGAAGGCCGGGTCGTCCCAGCGCTGGGCAATCCAGAGGGTGTGGCGGATCATGTGCACGGTACGCAGGGGCTCTAGCAGCGACAGCTCCTTGCGCGGAAAGGCCCGGAACTGTTCGTAACCTTCTTCCAGTTCATTGATCTGCCGTGCCTGTTCCTGCTTGTCACCCGACAGCAGCTTCCAGATATCCTGGGCCGCGGGGCCCATGACTGTGTCGTCGAGGTCGACTATTAGTAGCTGGTCGTCGCGGCTGAGGATATTGCCGGCGTGAAAGTCACCGTGAATACGAATCGAGGCAGCCTCTCGAAACAGCGGTTCGAAGCGGCGCTGAATCAGCTCGGCGATGGGGGCCAGGGTGGCAAGATAGTTGGCGCGCAGGTCATCGGGCAGCAGCGGGCTGTCGGCAAAGAAGCGTTGCGCCTGAAGGATGGGCTCGGTCAGTGACAGGCTGGGCCGATGCTTGAATACCGCCGTCTCGCCAACATTGTGCAGCCGGGCCAGGTGCTGGCCTATGCGGTACATCTGGTCCGGGTTGTCCAGTTCAAAGGCATGGCCGGCGCGCATTTCGAAACAGGCAAACCAGAAACCATCGCGCAGGTGAACGATGTCGTCGCCCAGTTTCATCGCCGGCACCACCGGTATTTCAGCCTCGAACAATTGTTCGGTAAAGGTCAGCTCCTCGCGAATTTGCGCTTCGCTCCAGCGTCCTGGCCGGTACGCTTTCAATACGACCGGTTTGGCATCTTCAATGCCCACCCGGTAGACCCGGTTTTCGTAGCTGTTGAGTGGGTAGATGCGGTAATCGGACAGGGTTCCGAGCGATTCCAGCCAGTCGATGATGCGGTCCTGGCTGAGGGTGTCGAAGGGGTGTGCAGAGGTAGACATGATGAACCCAGACTGAAAAGAGCGCCCATTGTAGAGTATTTGCAGCGCCTGTCATTGTTCCTTTGGGCAGCGGACCACTGGCGTTCGGTTATTGGTTTCCCAATGGTGTCCGGGCGAGCGCCCACAGTTCGACATGCATGACCCCGGCCCGATGCAGGGTGCGGGTCAGCTCGGCGGCCGTGGCTCCGGTGGTCAGTACATCGTCGACAATGGCGACCCGTTTTGGGGGTGGCTTCAGAACACGGAAGGCATCTCTGAGTGTCTGGCGGCGTTGAATTCGGTTGAGGCCTTCAAGGGGTGGGGTTGGGCGTTGCTTGACCAGGCTGGTCCAGACCGGCAGGCCAGCCTGTCTGGCCCAATAGTCAGCCAGCCATTCTGCCTGGTTGAAACCTCGCTTGCGGGCCTTGGCCCGATGCAGGGGAACCGGCACCAGGGCGTCTACCCCTGGGTCATGCATACCCTGATGCAACCACCACTGGTGCGCGAGAGCCCGGGCGCTGGCCAGATCCCGGTGGTACTTCATGCGATGAATCAGGAAACGGGTTGCCCCTTCCAGAACCCAGCCGACCGTCGCCGACTGCCATTGCGGTGGTCGTTGCTGGCATCGACCGCACAGTGTGCTCAGGGTGTTGGGGGCGGCGCAGCCCGGGCAAGGGTCGGGCAATGGCTGTAGCCAGCCGGCACACACATCGCAGAGATGGCTTTGGGCTGAGTTCTGCTCGCACATCGGGCACAGGCTGCTCATCACCTGGTCCAGTAAGGGGGTAACGACTGCTTTGAAAGACCGCTGTTTGAAATGAATCCCTGTCATTCCGGGGTGCTCCCTGACCTCCGGTGGCTGTTTCCGCCCGCAAAATGGGGCGGAGCTTCAAAGGTGTCGGCCACCTGCAGGCAATTGTGAACAGTTTTTACAAAATGTTACAGCTTGGTGAGGTGGGTTGGTTAAAATGTAACCATGTTATCCGTTTAAATGACCGTATCTGTATCCCGCATCAGGGCCACGGAACGGAAGTCAGTTCGCCCCGGTCAGGGCGGACTAGTGGAGGTGGAATGATCAGCTCAGTCATGAACGCAGGCGTTGCCGGCATTCAGGGAGGTCTGTACTCGCTGAACCGCAGTGGTCAGCAGATTGCCCAGGCAAATGTGCCCCCGAGTGAAGGCGGGCCAGAGTCGATTGTGGAACCTCTGGTTAATCAGATTCAGGCTAAAAATCAGGTCCAGGCCAGTGCGCGTGTCGTTGAAGCGGGCTCTGAAACCCTGGGCACCCTGATTGATATCCGGGTCTAGCGGAGCGAAGCGATAACGATGTCTACTGTCAGCGGTCTTTATCCCAATGCCATTACCCCGACGGTCAGTCCGTTCGGGGATGTGGCCCAGCGCGCGCAACAGCGCCGGGATAACGACGCGGCGGTGTTTGCCCCGGTTGAGGAAACCGAAACAACGGCACCGGGCCAGAATCGTTCGGACCGGCGCGATACCCAGCCCCAGCCCGGCCAGAGCGCGCCATCCAATGGGTCCGCTTCTGCCAATACAGCCCCGTCTTCCCCGTCTGAAGGCGAAGCCCAGCCATCCAGTGAAACCACGCCGGCCGACGACACCAGTGCCTTTGCACGCCAGCGTGACGAAGGCCGGGCGGCACGGCAACAGGCCGAACAACGCCAGCTGGATCAGGATCTGGAAACCATCCGCGAGCTGGCGGCACGCGACCGTGAGGTTCGGGCGCACGAGCAGGCGCACCAGGCCGTTGGTGGTCAGTATGCCGGTGGCATGTCCCTGACCTTCGAGCGCGGGCCGGATGGCAAACGTTATGCAGTGGCCGGTGAAGTGCCGATTGATATCAGTCCGGTGCCTGGCAATCCGGAGGCCACTATGGCCAAGGCCGAGCAGGTTCGCCGGGCCGCACTGGCGCCGGCTGAACCCTCAGCGCAGGATCGGTCCGTCGCCGCCGCCGCCATGCAGTTGAAAATGGAAGCCCAGATTGAAGTGCGCCAGGAACGCCGCGAAGACCTGGCACCGCAAGAAGCCGAAGCCGAGGGCGATGCCGTTTCTGAAAGCAATGACAGCACGCCGGCCATTTCAGGTGCTGAGCGGTCCGGTTCGGACGCGAATGACGATGAAGACACCTCTGAGCGCGAGGCCGACGCTACGCGCGCTGGTGTCGATCTGGCGGCGGTAACCCGCAGCTTGCTCGATGCGCAATATCAGGCTCAGTCCCGGGCCGACACTCTGGGTCGCCAGCTCGACTTCATGGTGTAGTTGCCGGGGCGGGTACTGCTGGCCCGGTCAGAACTTCTTAAGATTGGGTCCGCGCCGCATTTCCGCGAAAATACTCAGTTCCCAGGGGCGCATGGCCAATACCATGCCAGTGCCGAAGGTATCCTCCAGCGGCAGTTTGCCGTCTTCCTTGCTCAGTTCGTCAAATTCCCGGGCCAGCCGGCGAATGCTGTTTTGCAGATGCATGTTCGACTGACGCGACAACATACCCGCAACAAACACCAGCAACTCCCCGGCTTTGGGATCGAACTTGCAGTTGAAGAAGTCGCGCGCCACATTCTGTTCGAAAAAGCGGTAAACCGGGCCGTTGTGGATCCAGCGGAAATCGCGTGACAGCTTGGTTTTTACCCGGTTGCCGGGCAGCAGTTCGATGATGCCGAGCCGGTCGAGCCGGGCCAGCAGGCGGGTTGCTTCGAATTCGTCGATCACATAGGTTGAGATAATGTCTTCGTATTCCCAGCGGTTGACCAGTAACTGCGCCACCAGCAACAGCTTGGGGTCGGATACCAGCTCCCGTTCGTCCTCTTCGCTGAGTTCATCCAGCACCATGGTGCCTTCATGCATGCGCGCCATCAGGTAGCCGAGATCGGCACCGGCCATGTCGCAGATCTCTTCCAGGCGGTTCAGCGTAAAGTGGCGCTTGGAGAACATTCGTTTAACGTTGGCCTCACTGAGATTGAGTTTCTCGGCAACTTCGGCGTAGGTGATTTTTCGCTCACGCAGCAGTTTCTTAAGGGTGTCGACGAGTTGTACAGTCTGAGACATGACGTCCTTGGTGAAGGTAGCGCAATATGCTACCAATGGTCGCACATCTTTCAACTTCATGTACAGCGCTTGTGGTTACCCTGAACACGCCTACTATCTCTTGCACCGACACGGCGGCTTGCAACCATCAAGCAAGCCCCTTTTTCAGGCCGCACAACCGGACAGTGCTGTTTGTGAGCGACCGGCAGGTCTTACGGAGTGAACCATGCTGAATCTAAGAATAATGACAGGGCTGGGGCGGCTGATCAGTCGTGCCTTATTGGGCCCGGTGCATGTGCATGGCAGTGACCCGAGAACAACCGATGTCGATGTGATACTGATGCCGCGCAGTCTGAGCCCCGCCGACGGCTGGTTGTTCTGGTCTCGCCTGAAACGTCCGCCGCTGTTTGTGGAGAATGGCCAGACTTCTAACGGCTGGGGTCGCTGGTGGCGGGGAAGTGGACGCAACCCGCGAACCGGCGGAGGCATTATGGAAGAGCGTCTTGCTGCGTTTTTAAATGCGGGTCGCTGTCTGGTGATCTCCATTAATGGCGAATCGCCCGAAGAAATAGACTACACCCAGCGACTGCTGCGTGGTTTGCACGATCATCACCGCCATTTGCGGGTGCAGGTGCTGACCTTCAATTACGATTTCCGCCACACCCTGGGCAGCCCGATTCACTGGATCTGGCGTCCCGGTGCCATTGATATGGTGGTTGAACCGCTGCATATCCTGAAAGAGTTACAACGCTTGCAGAAGCTGGCCTGGTCGATCAAGGGTTACCAGACGCTGCCGCAATGGCCGCTGATATCCCAGTCTGGCCGGGTGCCGTCCAGCCTGTTGTTGTCCTGGCACGAGGTTCGGGCGCAGCGTCGCTGGCGCTGGCCGAAACCGGTCGCCTGGCTCTGGTTACCCGGAGCGCTGATCTCGGCCCTGTTCAATGCTGTGCCATTGCTGGTTGCCTATGGCGTCAGTCACAGCGCCCAGCAATGGCGAATCGAGCGACAGATTGCCTGGCTGGGGCCGCTGTATCTGATCAATCATGCCGTGATCTGGGTGTCACTGGCGATATTTTTAGGGCCCTGGGCCTGGTTGTATGGCATCGTAATTGCCATGGGGCTACAACCACTGGGGCGCCTGGCCGATGCCATTCTGCAACAGGATGAGCTCGGCGGATCACGCTCGGTAAGGGAACGCATGGTGAACTATTTCGATTAGTCGGTTGCCTGAGAGGCATTGGCCCACGCCGGGCGCCGGGTGTACCCCTGTGGGGTCGGCGTAGATACATCCATGTAGCCTAGACCGCAGCATCCTTGCTGCGGACTACCCCACAGGGGTACACCCGGCACCCGGCGCTAGTCTGCTGGGGTGAACTCCGAAACTTGAGATCCTGAGGCTGACAGCCTCCTGGATTATCGTCCGGGCGGTCAATTGCCTGGACACTACCCGTGCATGTTCGGTAAAATCCCCGAAATTTGGGCGCGGCACCCAGATGGTTTTATACACGGCGTTTGCGAACACCGATCGTTTATTGAATCAGCACAGCGGTTAACCAATCCGGAAAAACGACAGCGCAGAAGTGAATGATGGGCGAGATGGGGGTTTCTTCATCTCGCTTTTTTGCGAAAGGGGTTGGTGGAACTGTCTGACTGGTCAGTTTTAGCGGTCAGCGTCCGTAACCGTCCATGTCGCGCCTTGCCAATGACTTTCGGGTCATTGCCCACTCGCACTGCAAGATAGAGGAACGGATCTTTGAGTACGCCAGCCATACTCGCACTAGCTGACGGCAGTCTGTTTCGGGGGGTCAGCATTGGCGCCCCGGGTGAATCGGTCGGTGAGGTGGTGTTCAATACCGCCATGACCGGTTACCAGGAAATTCTGACAGACCCCTCCTATGCCCGCCAAATCGTTACCCTCACTTACCCGCACATCGGGAATACCGGCACCAATTCCGAAGATGAAGAATCGGATCATGTCTGGGCCGCCGGTCTGGTCATTCGCGATCTGCCCCTGTTGCACAGCAACTTCCGCAGTGAGCAGTCACTGCAGGAATACCTCTTCGACAACAACGTAGTGGCCATCGCCGACATCGATACCCGTCGCCTGACCCGTCTGTTGCGGGAGAAGGGCGCGCAAAACGGGTGCATTATGGCCGGTGACAATCTCGATGAGGCGCGGGCGCTGGAGCTGGCGCGCGGCTTTGCCGGCCTCAAAGGCATGGATCTGGCCAAAGAAGTCACTACCGACACGACCTATCAGTGGCGGGAAACCAGCTGGTCGCTTAATGATGGCCACCAGGTGCGCGGCGACGATGAATTGCCACTGCATGTTGTCGCTTACGATTACGGTGTGAAACGCAACATTCTGCGCATGCTGGTCGACCGCGGTTGCCGGCTGACCGTGGTGCCGGCGCAAACTCCGGCAGCCGAAGTACTGGCACTCAAACCCGACGGCGTGTTTTTGTCCAACGGCCCCGGCGACCCGGAGCCCTGCGACTACGCCATCACGGCCATTCGCGAACTGCTGGAAACCGACATTCCGGTCTTCGGTATTTGCCTCGGCCATCAGTTGCTGGGCCTGGCCAGTGGCGCCAAAACGCTGAAGATGAAGTTCGGCCACCACGGTGCCAACCACCCGGTAGAAGTGATGGCGGATAAAACAGTGATGATCACCAGCCAGAACCACGGCTTCGCGATCGACGGTGATACGCTGCCAGACAACCTGGTCGCCACTCACCGCTCCCTGTTCGACGGCTCGCTTCAGGGTGTGCACCGCACCGACAAAGCCGCCTTCAGCTTTCAGGGGCATCCGGAAGCGAGTCCCGGGCCGCGCGATTGCGCCCCCTTGTTTGATCACTTCATCGAACTGATGCAAGCGGATCGCCGATGAACGGTTCACGCCAGACGCCTGTGAACGTCTCCCGTATTCCGTCCAGCCATCTGCTATGAGCGAAGCGAATCATGCCAAAACGTACTGACATCAAAAGCATTCTGATCCTCGGCGCTGGCCCTATTGTTATCGGCCAGGCCTGCGAATTCGACTACTCCGGCGCCCAGGCCTGCAAGGCCCTGCGTGAAGAGGGTTACCGGGTTATTCTGGTGAACTCCAACCCGGCCACCATCATGACCGACCCGGCGATGGCCGACGCCACCTACATTGAACCGGTGGTGTGGAGCGAAGTCGCCAAGATCATCGAAAAAGAACGCCCCGATGCCCTGCTGCCAACCATGGGCGGCCAGACCGCACTGAACTGCGCCCTGGATCTGGAGCGCGAAGGTGTACTGGAGAAATTCGGCGTCACCATGATTGGTGCCAACGCCGACACCATCGACAAGGCCGAAGACCGCGAGCGCTTCGACGACGCCATGATTGCCATTGGCCTGGAAACCCCCCGCCATGGCATCGCCCGCTCGATCGAACAGGCCTGGGAAATTTTCGAAGACATCGGTCTGCCTTGCATCATTCGCCCCAGTTTCACCATGGGTGGCTCCGGCGGCGGCATTGCCTATAACCGCGAAGAGTTTGTCGAGATCTGCGAGCGCGGCCTCGACTTGTCACCGACGCGCGAACTGCTGATCGATGAAAGCCTGATTGGCTGGAAAGAATACGAGATGGAAGTGGTGCGCGACAAAGCGGACAACTGCATCATCGTCTGTGCCATCGAAAACTTCGATGCCATGGGTGTACACACTGGCGACTCCATTACCGTTGCTCCGGCCCAGACGCTGACCGACAAGGAATACCAGATCATGCGCGACGCCTCCCTGGCGGTATTGCGTGAGATCGGTGTGGAAACCGGCGGTTCCAACGTTCAGTTCGGCGTTAACCCGGAAACCGGCCGCATGGTCGTGATCGAGATGAACCCGCGTGTGAGTCGCTCTTCGGCGCTGGCATCCAAGGCAACCGGGTTTCCGATCGCCAAAATCGCCGCCAAACTGGCGGTGGGTTATACCCTCGATGAACTGCAGAACGACATCACCGGCGGTGTTACCCCGGCGTCGTTCGAGCCGAGCATCGACTATGTGGTTACCAAGATTCCACGCTTCGCGTTCGAGAAATTCCCGCAAGCCAACGACCGCCTGACCACCCAGATGAAATCGGTCGGTGAAGTCATGGCCATTGGCCGCAACTTTCAGGAATCGATGCAGAAAGCCCTGCGCGGTCTCGAAGTCAGCGCTGCTGGCTTTGACAGCAAGGTCGACCTGAATACCGACGAAGCCAACGACATTATCGTGCGCGAACTGAAAGAACCCGGTGCCGAGCGCATCTGGTACATCGGCGATGCCTTCCGGGCCGACTTCAGCGTCGAAGAAGTCCATCGCCTGACTGGCGTCGACCCCTGGTATCTGGTGCAGATTGAAGACCTGATCAACGAAGAAAAAGCCCTGCAGGAATCCGGCATGAAAGACCTGGATGCCGATGCGATGCGTCGTCTCAAGCGCAAGGGTTTTTCCGACGAGCGGCTGGCCCACCTGATGGGCGTCAGCGAAAAAGAACTGCGCAAGAAACGCTGGGCTCAGGGCGTGCGCCCGGTGTACAAGCGGGTAGATACCTGCGCGGCTGAATTCGCCTCCAGCACCGCTTATATGTATTCCAGTTACGATGAGGAATGCGAAGCGGCACCGAGTGATCGCGATAAGATCATGGTGATCGGCGGTGGCCCGAACCGGATCGGCCAGGGCATCGAATTCGACTATTGCTGTGTGCATGCGGCCCTGGCCGCGCGAGAAGACGGGTTCGAGACCATCATGGTCAACTGTAACCCCGAAACCGTATCGACCGATTACGACACCTCAGACCGCCTGTATTTCGAGCCGGTGACGCTGGAAGACGTGCTGGAAATCATCGATCTGGAAAAACCCAAGGGCGTGATCGTCCAGTTCGGCGGCCAGACTCCACTGAAACTGGCGCGGGAACTCGAAGCGGCCGGCGCACCCATCATCGGCACCTCGCCGGATGCGATCGACCGGGCGGAAGACCGCGAACGCTTCCAGGTAATGATCGAAAAGCTGAACCTGCTGCAGCCGGAGAACGGCACCGCACGCAGCCTGGAGCAGGCACTGACCATTGCCCGTCGTATCGGCTACCCGCTGGTGGTGCGTCCGTCTTATGTACTGGGCGGCCGGGCGATGGAGATCGTCTACGAGGAAGCCGAGCTTGAGCGCTACATGCGTGACGCGGTAAAGGTCTCCAATGATTCGCCGGTACTGCTCGACCATTTCCTCGATTCAGCCATTGAAATCGACATCGACGCGGTCAGCGATGGTCAGCAGGTGGTCATCGGCGGCATCATGCAGCACATCGAACAGGCCGGGGTGCACTCCGGTGACTCGGCTTGTTCACTGCCGCCCTACAGCCTGCCCAAAAAAGCGCTGGATCTGATTCACCAGCAGATCACCGACATGGCGCTGGAACTGAACGTGATCGGCCTGATGAACGTGCAGATGGCCTGGCAGGATGAGCAGTTGTACATCATCGAGGTCAACCCACGGGCTTCGCGCACGGTGCCCTTTGTGTCCAAAGCCATTGGTGTGTCGCTGGCCAAGGTCGCGGCTCAGGTGATGACCGGCAAAACGCTGGCTGAAATCGGTTTTACCACCGAGATCATCCCGCAATACTATTCGGTCAAGGAAGCGGTACTGCCGTTCAACAAGTTCCCGGGAGTCGACCCGATCCTCAGCCCGGAAATGAAGTCGACCGGCGAAGTCATGGGCACCGGCGATACCTTTGCCGAAGCCTTTGCCAAGGCGATTCTGGGCGCAGGCACCACCCTGCCGCAGAAGGGCACAGTGATTCTTTCGGTGAAAGACCGCGACAAGAAAGCCATACTCGGCGTCGCCCAGTCTCTCAGCGAGCTGGGTTTCGATGTTCGCGCTACTCAGGGCACGGCGCGTTACCTCGAGGAACATGGAGTGGCAGTGTCGGTGGTCAACAAGGTTAAGGAAGGCCGTCCGCACCTGGTCGATATGATCAAGAACCACGAAGTGGCGTTTATCATCAACACCGCAGAAGGGCGTCAGTCGATCATCGACAGTTCTGAAATTCGTCGTAGTGCATTGCAGCACAAGGTTTATTACACTACGACGATGGCAGGGGCTGAAGCGTCTGTAATGGCCATGCGCCTTGCCGAGAATACACCGGTACGTCGGCTGCAGGACTTGCACGCCACCCAAACGTCAACCGCCTGACCGGCGAGCTGGCGTTACAAGAGGGTGCTTAACGGCGCCCTTTTTTTATTCTGTTAACAACCGGATAGTCGGGTAGAAAGCTACTCGCCTGTCCGCCCGAGTTCACCACACCGGCCAAGGCGGCCGGTTCATCAGGCAGGGTAACTGTATGCAACGCTATCCAATGACACTAGAGGGCGAACTGGCTCTGCAAAATGAGCTGCGCGACCTGAAGACCCATCAGCGGCCGCGGGTAATCAAGGCCATTGCCGAAGCACGCGAACACGGTGACCTGAAAGAAAACGCCGAATATCACGCGGCACGGGAACAGCAGGGGTTCATCGAAGGCCGTATTCAGGAAATCGAAATGAAGCTGGGCAATGCTCAGGTGATCAACATTCACGATATTCCACATACGGGCAAGGTCATCTTTGGCACCACGGTCACCCTGCTGAACCTCGATACCGACAAGGGCGTCACCTACAAGATCGTCGGTGAAGACGAAGCCAACGTTAAGGTCAACAAGATATCGGTCACTTCCCCCATTGCCCGCGCTCTGATCGGCAAAGAAGAAGGGGATGTTGTGGTGGTTAAAACACCGGGTGGCGATGTGGAATACGAGATCGAACAGGTCCAGCACACCTGATCCGGCCTGGGCAACTGGAAGGGACTTTTTGGCACAATAGTATTCTCAATATCACTCTTTATCGAATGCTCGCCTGAAATGGTATAGTCAGGCTATCCATTAAGTCCTTAGCCCGTGAACAGGAGTACGCCAGGGATGCGAACCGCCTACATCACCGGAACCGGCACCTGCCTGCCCGGACCGGCCATCGGTAACGATGCCATGGAAACCTACATTGGCACACTCAGCCCGGCACACAGCCGGCTGGGCCGGGCCACCTTGCGTCACAATGGCATACAGCAGCGCCATTATGCGCGCACCGCCGAGGGGCAAACTACCCACACCAATGCAAAACTGGCCACGGCTGCGATTCGCGCGGCGCTGCACTCGGCCCGGTGCCGGGATAACCGGCTCGATCTACTCTGTACCGGTACTACCCAGGGTGACTTGCTGGTGCCGGGGTTTGCCAGTGCCGTTCAGGCTGAATTGGGCATCAGCAATCTGGAAGTGGCCTCGTTTCAATCGGTCTGCGCCAGCAGTCTGATGGCGCTTAAAACCGCCATGATGTCGGTGCAGACCGGTCAGTCAGAGGCGGCTGCCGTCAGTGGCAGCGAGTATTCCAGTCGCTGGTTTCAACCCTCGTTCTACGCGGATGACTACCGCAATAACCCGGATCCGGGCATCGAATTCCTGCGCTATACCCTGTCCGATGGCGGTGCGGCCGTCATTGTTGAGCCCGAGCCGTTACCCGGTCGGCGCGCATTGCGCATCGACTGGATCGAACAGCGTTCGTTCGCCGACCGCTTCCCTAATTGCATGTACGCCGGGGCTGCCACCAATGCGGCAGAGGCCACGCCCTGGAGTGTGTACGCCTCGCCGAGCGAAGCGCACCAGGCTGGGGCCATCGCCCTGAAACAGGATTTCAAACTGCTCTACGAACTGTTTCCGGTCTGGATCGGCTACTACCTGGAACTGCTCGACCGGCGCCAGCTGAACCCGAACGACATCGACGTCTTTTTGCCACACTATTCGGCCGAGTCTCTCGGGCAGGAAATGCAGCGCCTGTTGCAGGCGACCGGCGCCATGATCCCGCAAGAGCGCTGGTTCAACACCCTGAGCGAGCGTGGCAATACCGGGTCTGCGTCGTTGTTTGTGATGTTGAACGACTGGCTTGAGCGGAGCGAGCCGCAACCCGGTCAACGCCTGCTGTGTTTTGTGCCGGAAAGCGGCCGTGCACTGGCGGCCTTTATGCACCTGACTGTGGTCTGAAACGGGAGTCTGTCATGACGATAACAAATCAAATCGATACCGGATTGACCCAGAGTGCAACGCCCCCGGCCAGCGCTTCGGGCACCTCCAACCCGGAAGTTCAGCAGGTGATTCGCCGTCTCACCCGTATCTGGGGTGATTTTGAAGGGCGCCTGCGTGCAGTCCCCATTATCGCCGATGCCCATGCGGGTCGTATCCGCCTGGCCGATTACCGCACCCTGCTCAAAGACCACTACGCCCAGGTCATAGAGGGCAGTGGCTGGATCAGCCGGGCCGCTTCCTCGGTTAGCCGGCCCTACTTGGAGCAGCGGTCATTGTTTCTGCGACACGCTGTTACCGAACACCGGGACTATGAAATGCTGGCGCGGGATTTCGCCGCCTGCGAGGGCGACCCGAACGAACTCACCGATGCCCGCAAGAACCTCGGCTCGATGGCCCTGTCTGCCTGGATGTATCACCGCGCCAGTCAACCCAACCCCTTCGACCTGCTCGGTGCCATGTTCATCATCGAGGGACTGGGCCAGTGGTTCGCCCGCTCCTTTGCCGAGGCGGTAACACAAAGCCTGGCGTTGAGTGACGCCCAAACCGGGTTCTACCGCTACCACGCCGATCACGACCCGGACCACCTGGCCGAATTGGAAGAAGTATTGGGCAGTGGCGTACTCGATCTTCCGGGCATGGCCGACACCCTGGTGGAAACCGCAGCAGTGACCGCACGGCTGTATTTGCTGCAACTGGAAGAAGTGGGGCACTACGGATGAACTGGGATCTCGATTTTGAACATCAGCGCATCGACCCGCACGACCCCAACCCCTGGCTGGCGCTGTATCTGGATCAAAGCCTCGAATTGCACGAACCGGCCAAACGAGCCTTGCTGCGTGGCTATAATTCCAAATCCCGCCGGTATCTGCTGCCGCTGGTCCGCCCTTTCGCCCGGCTAAGTATCATTCTGGTCAAACTGGTGCGCATGGTACTGCCAAAACACTGGGCCTGGCCGCGTGCACTGCACCGCACCATCTACTGGGGGCTGAAGCACTTTGTGCGGCGCGACAGCAACTACCTGATTTTGCGCCATTTTCACATCGGCACGGAAATATTGCGCTTTATCGCCGACAACGCCGGGGTCACCATCACCACGACGGACCCGCTGCGCCCGCGTACCCTGGCCGATCTGAAAGAAGACGCCTTTCTGGTGCACGACCTGAATATCTACAATTTCCTGCTGGAACTGAACAGCACACTGAAAACCGAGGGCCGGGTACTTGAACCCCCGGAGCGGCTGAATTTCGATGCCATTACCGACGGCGAGTTCGAGATGGACCCGGGCAAGCAAGGGCGCTTCAATGTGATCGACCTGCAAACGGCCATTGAATCCTACGTGCCCATGTACTCCCTGATGTTGACCGACCACGATTTCTGGCGCGCCGCCAATTCGTTGCAGCTCGATGAGACCATCGCCATCTACCTGAGCCGCCTGTTGAATGACCCCTTGCCAGTTGGCCTGGTCAATAACCGCCACCCCATGGTGCCGGTGATCACCCTGCACTCAGGTTTCCGATTAATGTTGCATGGTCTGGATGCTGAACTGATGCACGCCTATCTGCGCCAGATGAAGCGGGCGCAGGTTGCGGCAGAATAAGCTACTAGCCAGCCGGCTCATCGGCCTGCAGTAGCTCAAAGTGAGCCAGACAATTGCGCACCAGCGTCAGGATATCGTCGGCCTGTGTTGGCGCAAGGCCCGAAACCCAGTGGTTCAGTTGCCATAGGTTAGCGCGCTGCTGGCACCGGTAATCGTACAGCCTGGAATTGATCGACATGGTGGTCGGGTCGATGTTCAGTGCCGATACCATGCCATACATGCTTTGCAGACCAATGGACGAGTTGTGTTGTGGTGATTCGTACTGCCGGTAACTGGCCTCGCTGATGCCGATCAGACTGGCGGCTTCCGACTGCGACAGGCCAATGGCCAGGCGAAAAGGTTTGAGGTTCTCGGCAACCAGACGATAGTAGTTCGGGGCATCGGGAAAGAGCGCCAGAGGTCGCTCTTCGGGCGCCGCAAGGTTGGCCGGGAAGTCGGGGTGCTGGTGGCGGATCATCGTACTCAGGCTGTGCAGTTGATCCGGGTTGGCCAGGCTGATGTAACTGACCAGTGGCTGCCATTTCAATGCATGAATCGGCGGTAATTCAGGCAACTGGCGTGGGTTGAGCAGGAGCCATTCGGTGGGCACGCCACAGCTGAGCGACCAGCGAATGGCCGTGTGCAGTTTGGGCAGTGAATGCCCGGTTTCATAACGCCGGAACGCCGTCAGCGACAACGACATGCAACGGGCCGTGGCCGATTGTGACAGGCCCAGTGCGGAACGACGGCTGCGCAGGTTTTCACTGAAGACCTGGCCCAGTTGTTGGCTGTCGAGGGGAGGGAAGGCTTTTATAAACGCCTCGGGGGCATCGCCCAGAACGTCTCGCGTCCTGCGGCGTATCTCCTTCAGTCGACTGGCATCCATGGTTGCGGACTCCTTGGTTACTACGTCCCTCGCTGGATGTAAGCGATCACTGTCCGGAGTCTAGGACCAGATCCCCGAGTCGTCCAACACTGGTTGAAACCGCTTAACTGCGGGTCAATAAATCGTCAGTAAGGCCATGCTCCTGTGATGCACCGATCAGTCTTGTCGTCTCACGCCAATCGGGCATGACCCGGGCCGGAGCGATGCGGTAGACTGGCAGCCGACCAGACCCGGCCCTGGGGTCTGTAATCATAAGGAGAACACCATGAGTGCCGCCCTCGTGTGGATTATTGCCGGCATCGTATTGATACTGACGGAACTGATTGCCACCAGCATTGTGGCTGTTTTTATCGGCATTGGCGCGATCGTAACCGGGTTACTGCTGCAAATCGGGCTGATCTCATCGGTCCCGGTGCAACTGCTGACCTTCAGTCTGGCGTCGGTGCTGAGCCTGGTGCTGGCGCGCAAGCAACTGAAGCAATGGTTTCACGGCTCGACCGCCGACCGTGGCTCGGCGCAAAACAGCTTCCAGCAGGAACTCGGTGAGCGGGTAACGGTGGAACATGATTTTGACCAGGGTGCTGGCCGGGTGATTCTCAATGGCGTAGCCTGGGATGCCCTGTCCGAAGATGACCTGCGCGCCGGTGAGGTTGCCTGGGTGATCGCCAACGAAGGCATCCGCCTGACAGTCTCCCGCAACAAGTCTCACCGCTGAAATAAACACTCGTTACGCTAACGCATTTAACACTCAATAAGGAAAGCAAGATGGATCTTTTTGCAGATTTTGGAACCTGGTTCGCGGGCGGTATTGCACTGGCCGTGATCATTGTTATTTTCAAGACGGCCCGGGTCGTACCACAGAAAAGCAACTTTGTGGTGGAACGACTGGGTAAGTATTCCCGCACACTGGACTCGGGCTTTCACCTGCTGATTCCGTTTATCGACAAAGTCGCTTACACCCACACTCTGAAAGAAGAAGTGATCGATGTCGCGCAGCAAGCCTGTATCACCAGAGACAACATTCAGGTCGGTATTGATGGCGTGATGTACATTCAGGTAATAGATGCCCATAAAGCCAGTTACGGTGTCGATAATTACCGCAACGCTGCCAGTCAGCTGGCACAGACCACCATGCGTTCGGTCATCGGCCAGACCGATCTCGACAAAACCTTCGAAGAGCGCGCCAAAATAAACGAAGAAGTCGTTCGCGCACTGGATGAAGCGGCAACGCCCTGGGGCATCAAGGTATTGCGCTACGAAGTCTCCGACATCGAACTGCCCAACAGCATTAAAGATGCACTGGAACAGCAAATGCGCGCCGAGCGTGAACGTCGTGCCGCCATTGCCAAGTCGGAAGGTGAACGCCAGGCGATGATCAACGTCTCCGAAGGTCAGAAGCAGGAAGTCATCAACCTGTCTGAAGGTGAGAAACTCAAGCAGATCAACGAAGCGGAAGGTCGCGCCGAAGAAATTCAGCTGATCGCCACCGCCACCGCAGAAGGCCTGCGCAAAATCGCAGAAGCGATCCAGACGCCAGGCGGGAAAGACGCCGTCAGCCTGCGCATCGCCGAACAATACGTCAAAGAATTCGGCAACCTCGCCAAAACCAACAACACCCTGATCCTGCCCGCAGAACTGTCAAACGTCGGCGGCGCCGTAGCTGGCCTGGCCGAAGTACTCAAACACGGCAAAAGTTAAGTCTGTGCCGGGAGTTCGTGACGGCCACCGGGTTAGCTTATCCGGGGTCGGCGTGGACCCATCCATGGGGCCTAGATCGCAGCATCCCTGCTGCGAACTTCCCCGGATAAGCTAACCCGGCAGCCGTCACTCGACTTGGCGGTTGCCACCGAATTTGTTTTCGTAGGAGGCCAGTCATCTGGGCGACTGTAAGAAAGCAATGCCAGAGCTTTTAGCCACAGGCACAGATCTAACGTTAACCTGGCTCAAGTTTCGGAGTTCGCACAAAACAAGCGCCGGCTGCCTGGGGTACCTCTGAGGGGTAGTCCGCAGCAAGGACTAAAACGCCAGGAGCGTTTTAGCATGAGCGCAGCGAGCCCGAAGGGTGAATCCCATGGATGGGATTCATATCCTGCGGCCTAGGCTCCATGGACGGATTCACGCCGACCCCTCAGAGGTACCCCAGGTAGACGGCGCGTGCCATTGCCACCTGGCAAACTGAACTCCGAAACTTGAGCCTCTAAACGAAATGCGGCTGCGAAGGCCCACCGATTTGTCGGGCCAGGTAGCTGGCATAATTGTCTGTCATGCCCGCGATGTGATCGATCAGCCGGTGGTAAATCTCATCCGGTGACCAGGTTGCTGACGGTGCTTCCATGCCCATTAAATCGAAAACCCGTTTGGCGCGGTAACTCAGTTGCTGATAATCCTGCTTGTTGTGCAATTCGAAACCGGCGGTCATGAAGGCTTGCAGCAGGGTGCTGAGTACCGCGTAGGCGCCGATTTCGGTTTCGGTTTTCTGGGTGTCGAGAAACACCTTGGTGTGGGCCAGGGCTTTGGCCTGGGCAATGCCGTTGCGGATGTGATCCGGGCACTGGCTGATCAGGTCGCCGTCGAAAATACCGTTCATGATGGCAGACTGATGCCGTACGAAGGTGTCGACCACGGCATCGACCATGATGCCGATGGTTTTGCCGCGCAGCGCGGCCAGTTGGCGATTGGGTGAAATGCCGTTGTCGCCGTCGTCAAGGTCGAGTCCTGAGCCACCCTGAATGTTCATGAACACCTTGCTGACTTCTTCGAAGTCGATGATGTGCAGTTCTACCGCGTCTTCCAGATCGATCAGGGCGTAGCAGATGTCGTCGGCCGCTTCCATCAGGTAGCTGAGCGGGTGGCGCTGAAAATGATTGGATTCACGGGTTTGCAGGCCGAGACTGTGGGCGAGTTTCTGCATGATCGCCAGCTCTGGTTCGAACACGCTGAACTTGCCTTTTTTGGTGGCGTGCTCTGCAGTCCAGGGGTATTTGATGCTGGCGCCCAGGGTAGGGTGAGTCAGGCGCAGACCACCCCGGTTCAGGTGGTATTCCACCTGGGCGATAATGCGGAAGCCCTGGGCGTTGCCTTCAAAGTGGGTCAGGTCGCGCCGGGTTGTGGCTTTTAGCGGCTCGAGCAGGTAAGCGTTTTCCGGTTGCTTGAACCAGTCCTGAATGGCGTATTCACCGGCGTGGCCAAAAGGCGGGTTGCCGATGTCGTGTGCCAGGCAGGCGCTCTGTACAATCACGCCCAGGTCATCGGGTTCGATCCAGTCGGGCAGTTGGCTGCGAATGCGCTCGCCGACGCGAATGCCCAGGCTGCGACCAACACTGCCCACTTCCAGGCTGTGAATCAGCCGGTTGTGAACGTGGTCGTTCTTGGCCAGCGGGTGCACCTGGGTTTTACCGCCCAGTTTGCGAAAGGCGCTGGAGAAGACGATGCGGTCATGGTCTTTGTGAAAGTGGCTGCGCCCCACTTCTTCGGCGCCCAGTGCCTGGTGGCCGTAGCGTTCGGTGGTTAGCAGTTGTGCCCATTCCATCTGGTTATCCTGTGCGTGGTCGTTGATGGCAGATAGGGTATCATCGTCAGCCGTGCAGCGCCCAACAGCTTCATCATTCATACCGTTAGCAAAGAGGCAATGGCTTGGCCAAATCGAAAACACAATTTGTATGCTCCGAGTGTGGAGCCGACTATTCCAAGTGGCAGGGCCAGTGTGGTGAATGCAAGGCCTGGAATACGCTGAAAGAGTTTCGTGAAGCCACCGGTGCGGCGGCGCGTCAGCCTAATTTTCAGGATGACAAGCGCACTGGCTTCAGCGGCAGTCGCAGTCAGATTCAGAAGCTGTCGGATGTCAGTCTGGAAGAGCAGGCGCGCATTCCGACCGGCATGGGCGAGTTCGACCGGGTGCTGGGCGGCGGGCTGGTCAGTGGCAGTGCAGTGTTGATAGGCGGTCATCCGGGCGCGGGTAAATCTACCTTGCTGTTACAAACTCTGTGCCATCTGGCGCGCCAGTTGCCGGTGCTCTATGTCTCCGGCGAAGAGTCGGTGCAGCAGATTGCCTTGCGCGCCCAGCGCCTGAACTTGCCGATGGATGCCTTGTCGATTCTGGCTGAGACCTCGGTGGCGTCCATTACCGAGACGGCTCAGGAAACCCGGCCGCGGATTCTGGTGATCGACTCCATTCAGGTGATGCACGCACCAGATGTCGAATCGGCCCCGGGCAGTGTCTCCCAGGTGCGCGAATCGGCCGCCTGGCTGACCCGTTTTGCCAAGCAGACAGGTACCGTGCTGATTCTGGTCGGCCATGTCACCAAAGATGGCAGCCTGGCCGGGCCCAAGGTGCTGGAGCATATGATTGATGCCTCGGTCATGCTGGAGAGTTCCGGCGACAGCCGCTTTCGTACCCTGCGCGCCATCAAGAACCGCTTTGGCGCGGTTAACGAGCTGGGTGTTTTCGCCATGCTCGATGTGGGGCTGAAAGAGGTGAAAAACCCGAGCTCGATCTTTCTGAACAAGAGTAGCGAGCCATCGCCCGGCTCGGTGGTGACCGTGGTTTGGGAAGGTACCCGGCCGTTGCTGATCGAGCTGCAGGCGCTGGTTGATGGCACCAGCATGGGCCACCCCCGGCGTATCGCGGTGGGGCTCGATACCAACCGCTTGTCGATGATACTCGCCATTCTGAACCGTCACGGTGGCGTGTTTACCGGTGACCAGGATGTGTTTCTCAACGTGGTCGGCGGGGTGCGGGTCACCGAAACCAGTGCGGATCTGGCGACCTTGCTGGCGGTGGTATCGAGTCTGCGCGACAAACCCCTGCCCAAAGACTGGGTGGTGTTTGGCGAACTGGGGTTGAACGGTGAGTTACGCCCGGTGCCCAATGGCCTCGAGCGCATCACCGAAGCGGCCAAACACGGCTTTCGCAAGGCCATTGTTCCGAAAGCCAATGCGCCGAAAAAGCCGATCGAGGGCATGACCGTGATCGGCGCGAATCGGCTGGATGACGTGTTCAGTGCCTGGGCGGATGTATAGTCGCCAGGGGTGAAGTCGCGAAGGTTAGTCTTTTAGCAGCGCATCCCGGTAGGCTTGTGCCTGGGTGTGGTCTCGCAGAATGTCGGCGAGGGTCTGGCCTTCGAGGTTGGTGGCATTCAGGTTGCGGCCCCGTTCCCGGAACAGGGTGACAAAGCGCTCGAAGGTCTCCTCGTTCATGCGAGTATAAGCCCGGTAAAGGCAGTGGAAATCCGGGTCTGTGCCATCATAAGTAGTGAAATTGAGGTAGTCTTCAAGGTGGGCTTCACCCCAGACTTCACCTTCAACCCGTTTTTTATCGCGTTTCATGAAAGGTCCTTGCTGGTTTGGCCAGGGAGCGCGCAGCGGTCGCACTTTCTGGACTCGAAAACGAGTGTGTATGGTCCGGAACGCCGGTAACCGGTCCGACCCGTCAGAGTATAAGGCAACGAAGTTTAAGGTTATAAATGGTTCGCGTGAAATTACTTTTAAGAATATGGCAAGAGGGAGCCGCTATATCATCCGGCCAGAGCAGATGCTTCAGCCGGGGTTCAGCAGAGCCGGGTAGGCTGATAGCCATGTTTCAATGCCCAGAACGCCGGGCGTTCTGGTTCAGGAGCTAAGATTATTTTTCATCGTCGACACAACAGTCGATACCTCAGCATTCGGGCTCTGGGAGTGAGCACGGTGCTGTTGTTTGCGGCGCTGGTACCGACTCAGGCAGCTGAACTGCCCACTGTCGCGCGCAATGATATCGAGGTGTCACCGGGCAACCGGGGCCTGCGCAACGACCTGCGCGATCAATTACAGGGCTATCGGGACTCCTTGCGTTCGATTGGCCTGAACCCCCGTGCCAGCCGGCTGGCCCAGGGCGAACGCGAACAGATGCGCCAGGTGCTGGAGTCCAATGGCTACTATGAAGCCGAGATCATTCATCGGGTCATTGAAGAAGCCGGAGAGACCGAAGGCGAAGTGCAGGAGCGGGTGCAATACCGCATTGATACCGGCCCGGAGTATCGGGTACTGGATGTTCGGGTTGAAGGCGTTGAAGTGACCTTGCCTGACACCTGGCCGCTGTCCGGCGAGGGCGAACCTCTGGTGGCCGAGGCGATTCTGGCCGACCAGTCAGAATTGCAAACCATCATTGATAGCGATAGCTGTTATTTTACCCTGAACGTCAGCCACGAGGTGCGTTTGCAGCCAGAGAACGACGGCGGCGAGGTAACCTACCAGGTCAGTGCGGCCGACCCCTCTACTCAGGGTAAGGTGTCCTTTACTGGGCAGGAAGGCGTCGATGAAGCGTTTTTGCGCCGCCAGACGGCCCTGCGCGAGGGCGTTTGTTTTAGCCGCGCCAATATCGACCAGGCCATCATCAATCTTTATGAAACCCAGTTATTCGCCTCAGTCCGGCGGAATCTGAATCGCTCTGAGGATGGCTCGGTCGATGTGAGTTTTGAGCTGACCCAGCGCGAGCCCCGAACGCTCAGCGCCGGTATCGGCTGGGACACAGACCAGGGCATTGGCCTGAATGCCGGCTGGGAGCACCGCAACCTGGCAGGGCGAGCGCAATGGCTGGAGCTGGGCGCTGAATTGCAACGGGATCGCCAGAGCGGCAATATTCAGCTTACGCTGCCCGGCTTTCTGGACGCGCGCAACACCCTGGTTTGGAACAATACCCTCACCCACGAAACGCCGGACGACGATGAGTTCTACATCGGCGAGAGCCGGGCCACCATCGACCGGCGCGCCTCGCGCAACGATACATACCGCTACGGTGTTGCCTACCGGCGCAGTGATGAGCGGGTGGGCGATGAATGGAATACCTTCAGCCTGATCCGGATCCCGCTGGCCTATGAATACGATTCAGTCCCCAACGACTTCAACCCCCAGAAAGGGTTGCGCTACAGCGTAGGTCTTGAGCCAGTGTGGAGCCTGAATGGTTCGAGCGACCCGTTTTACGTCGGAGAACTCGGGTGGTCCAGTTTTCGCGATCTGACCGACGAGCTGGTGCTCGCGAATCGACTGGAGTGGACATCGCTCTGGCCTTTTAACGACTCGGCCGATCTCAATCGCATTCCCACCTCAGATCGACTGCTGGGCGGTGGCGGTGGCTCCGCGCGGGGTTACCCCTACCGTTCTATTGGCCTTGAAGGCAGTGATGTGGGCGGTACCCATCAGTGGCAGGGCAGCCTGGAGTTGCGCGGTCAGCTGAGCGAGAACTGGGGCGCGGTCATCTTTGGCGATGCTGTCAGCATCAGCGAAGACTGGAACCCGGCCGAACAACCCGACTGGTACTACGGCGCCGGCTTTGGCGTGCGTTATTTTACCCGCTTTGCGCCCATTCGCTTTGATCTGGGCTTCCCCATTAACGGGCGCGACAGTGATCCCGCGTTTCAGATCTACATCAGCCTCGGGCAGTCGTTCTGATGGCGATTCGACTGCGCACCGTGGCCCGCCGCGCCTGGCTCATTGCTCTGGGCACGCTCGTTGGCCTGGTTCTGATTCTGGCCCTGGGGCTGGCGTTTCTGCTCGGCACCGAGACCGGCCGATTAACACTGCTGGCGCAAGCCGAACGCTGGTTGCCCGTGTTTGTGGGCCAGACTCTGCGCATCGAAAATCCACACTGGGCAACGCTGGATGAACTGAGCTTCGATCGCCTCACCTATCAAGCCGGCGATAACGGCCTGAGCGTGGATGTCGTGGCCGGTAACCTGCAATGGCAGCCACAATACAGCTGGCAGCGCCGGGTCTGGATCGATGCGCTGACAGCAGACCAGGTGCGTGTTGAGGTGCCCGAAGGCTCTGCTACCGAACCGGAACCGGATGCTGCAGCACCTGCCGATCCGCTCGGGCAGTTGCAGGCAGTCTGGAATCGCATTCCTCCAATTCAGCTGGCACAGCTGTCTATTGCCGACTTTGAACTAAACCTGCCGGGCCGGGAGCCGATGCGCACCGCCATTGACGCCGATGCGGAAATCAACTGGGGCAGTTGGCCGGCGCGCCTGTCACTGGCGTTGACCGAAGGCGATGATCAGGCCGTGTCGGCATCGGTCACCGTGGATGCGGTCGATTCGCTGAGCATCCGCGGCGATCTGAATGCTGCCGCTGACGGTTCCTGGGCAAACTGGATTGACTGGCCGCTGGACGAACCCCTGGTCGGCGAATGGGATCTGCGCCTGAGCCAGGTTGAATCCCAGTGGCGTGCAGACATCGAAATGCTAACACTGCCTTGGCGCGAACACCGCCTGGGCATTACCGGCCAGGTCAGCTACAGCCCGGCCGATTCGCGGCTTTATCTGTCGCCACTGAATGCGGATATCGATGGCCAGGCGGCGCGGCTCAGCGGCTACGTCGGGCCACGCCGGGCAGACCTCGACATCGAGGCCGACGCGTTGCCGCTGGCGCTGTTGAACGATGTCATTCCGGTATCCGACCTCTCTGGTACTGTATCCGTTGCCGGTCAGTTGACCGGTGGCTGGCAGCAACCCCAGTTCGACGGCAATGCACAGTTGGAGGGACGTCTGCGCGGTGATCCGCTTAGCATTAACACCGAAAGCCGGGCTACGGCCACCGGGGTCGAGATCGACTCCGCCGAGGTAAGCTGGGGTGAGGCCAGGGTCGAAGCGAATGGCCAGGTGCAATGGGCCTCCCGGGAACTGGACCTGG
Organism: Saccharospirillum sp.; assembly: GCA_018402545.1. GTDB lineage: Bacteria > Pseudomonadota > Gammaproteobacteria > Pseudomonadales > Natronospirillaceae > Saccharospirillum. Next base: position 280,076 of record JAGYIL010000004.1, read on the forward strand.
CACTGGCCTGGGAAGACCTCGATCAAAGCCGCTGGCAGCCCTGGGTAGCCGCCTGGCCGGAGGCTCTGACTCTGAATACCGGCGGTGAGGGTCGCATGACCGGCACCTTCGACGACCCGCAGTTCGGAGGGCGTATCGAAACCGCGGGGAGCTACCAGCAGGAACCTTTCGAATTATCGACTGACCTGAGCGCCAGCCGGGAACAGCTTGAGCTGAGCAATACCCGCCTGGCGACCGAAGCGGGCGACATCAATGCCCAGGGCCAATTACAGCTGGATACCCTGGCGCTGGAAGCGACGACAGAACTGATCGATATCCGCTCCAGCTGGCTGCAAGTGGCCGGTGTCGATCTGCCGGTTGAACAGGACTGGGGCGCGAGCGGCCAACTGCAATGGAGCGGGACCGCGACTGACCCGGTCGCCAGCGGCGAGCTGAACCTGGAAGGCCGGTGGCAAAACCAGACGCTGGCAGCAGCATTGCAGATAGAGCGCTTCGACCTGACCCGGGTGCAACTCGGGCAGAGCCGGATACAACTGGCCGACACCGAAACAGAGCTGGCCGGGGAGATTAACTGGCATCAGCAGTCACTGGACCTGAACGCCCGGGTCGGCGCCTTGCGCCTGGCGACCCTTCGCCCCTTTCTGCCTGCCTTGCCCGACCTGCTTGCTGACCTGACCGGCAACACCACCGGTGAAGTTCAGGTATCGGGCGCCTGGCTGGAGCCGGCCGTAACAGCCGATCTGGTATTCGAGGGTCGCTGGCTCGACCAGCCGGTCAGGGCAGCGGCCGATATATCCGCACAGAACCGCGAGCGCTGGCAGATTCGTCAGGCCAGTCTCGACTGGTCCGAACTCGGCGTGTCCTTTAGCGGTGAGGTACAACCCTTTGCCCGCCAGATTGACGGTGACTATGCCATCAGTGATCTAACGCTCGACGATGTGCGCCGGCTGCCCTTTGCTCTGCCTGAAACCCTGACCTCTTTGACCGGCCGTGCCGGGGCGGAAGGCCGTATTGAAGGCGATTTGACCGCGCCGACGGTCACCGCTGAGCTGGACTTCGACGGCGAATTCGAGAACACGCCGCTGACGTTAACGGCCTCGGTTACCGAGTTGACGCCCGGGCAACTGACGCTCGCTTCGCTGGCACTGCGATCGGGTGACAGCCAGTTAACGGCTTCCGGCTTGGTTGAGCTGTCGCCCCTGACGTTCGATATCGACACCGAGCTGACCAACCTCGGTTGGGATCAGATAACGCCCTGGCTGCCCGAGAACGATACTCTGGCGCTGGATTCCCTCAGCGGTGAGAGCTCTGCCCGTGTCAGCCTGGAAGGTAGCTGGCCGAATCTCGCCATAGAAGGCCAGGTTCAGTCCCGGGGTGAGTATCTGGGTGATGATTACGACCTCGACTGGCAGGGCAGCGGTACCCTGGGCGACCGGCTCATGCATCAGGCCGAGGTAAGCTGGGGCTCGGCCTTGCTGCAACTGGACCTGGAAAACCAGGGTGACCAGATTGAAGGCGATGCCCGTTTGTCGAGGGTGTCGTTGCAACGGCTGCGGGCACTGGGGTTGCCCCTCAATGACGAGCTCAATGGTGAAATCAACGGGCAGGCGACTATTGCAGGCGCCATGACTGACCCTGAAGTCGACATCGAACTGAACGCCGGTGGTGAGTGGGCCGGCTTTATGGTGAACGGCAATGGCAACGATCGCTGGAAGCTGAATCTGGTGGCCGCCGGCAGGATGGATGACTGGCAGATCACCACCGCCTATGCCGACCTCGGCCCGGGCGGTGAGGTTCGGGTAAGCGGCAAGGGCACGCGTCGTTCTGTTGATTTGCAGGCTGAGCTGTCGGTTCCCGAAACCGAACGCTGGCTGGGCAGCAACAGCACCTGGGCTGGCAGCCTGGACGGCGTGTTGCAGGTATCGGGAACCCCCGATGAGCCTGCAGTGTCAGCCGAACTGGAATGGGTATCAAACCAGTGGCCACTGGACGTGCAAGTAGAGGTGTCGACCGACTCGGGCCGCCACCACCTGCAGGCCAGGGTGCGCGAATCACAAGCGCAGCGCCTGCTGCTCGATCTGAGTACTGAACAGACCGCACTGGCTGACTGGGCAGGCCCAATTTACCGGAGACCCTTTACCGCCGAAGCCGAGCTGGCCCTGAATGCCACCGTGCTGGAACCGCTGCTGCGCAACCGCCCCGATCAGGATTTCACCGGCAATGTAGATGGTCAGTTGTCGGTCTCGGGCACACTGGTGCGTCCGGAATGGATGGGCAGCATTCAACTCAGCGATGGCCGCTATGAAAACGCAGCGAGTGGTGCCGTGCTGGCTGACATGAGTGCCGAGCTCACGGCCAGTAATCGCACGCTGCAGTTCAACATGAACGCCAACGATACCAACGGCGGCGACGTCACCCTGGGCGGTGATGTGAACTGGCCGGAAAATCGCGAGGTCTGGTGGATGCCGGAACTGGACCTGGAATTCGATGCCAACAACGCGCGCCTGGTGCGCCGTGCCGATGTAGACGCCACCATCGACGGTGCCATCACCGTCACCGGCCCCTGGCGTGATTTGCGCATCGAGGGCTTGCTCGATGTCTCCCCGCTGATTATTCAGCTCAATTCACTGCTGCAGAGTGGTGCTCCAACGCTCAATGTCATTCGCGACGCCGAGCAGGAAGCAGCCGAGGAAGAAGCACGGCAACGAAGTGCCTTCGCGCCAGACGGGCAATGGGAAGTGAGGCTTAGGGCTGAGCGCCGTGCGCAAATATACGGCCAGGGCCTGGCGGCGGAATTGTCGGGTGAACTCGACATTACCGATGACCTGGCAGACCCGCAGATAGGCGGACGCTTTCAGGTGATTCGCGGTACCTACACCGCGTTCGGGAAAAACTTCGAGATTGAGCGCGGTAACATTCAAGTGCAGGGCAGTCAGCTGTTGCTGGATATTCTCGCCGTTTACGAAGGGCCTGATATCACCGTTAACCTGAACATTCAGGGCACGCAAAATCAGCTGAGTCTGAACCTGACATCAACTCCGTCGCTGTCGAATGATGAACTGCTGGCGCGTTTACTCTTTGGTCGCAGCATTGCTGAAATGTCGGCTTTGCAGGCTGTGCAACTGGCAGCGGCGCTGAACAGTCTGCGCAACCCCGGCAGTGGGCTGGATGTCTTTGGCACCACCCGCGATCTGCTCGGGCTCGATGCACTGACACTCGACAGTGGCACCAACGAGGAAGGCGAATCCGGTGTAAATGTGCAGGCGGGCAAGTACCTCAGTGACCGAATTTATCTGGAAGTGGAATCGGGTGTGGGTGCTGAGCAGGGCCTGGAAGGCAGTTTGCAATTTCAACTGACGCCGCGCATCAACGCCGAACTCTATACCCGCGGGCAATTTGGTGCCGGTGGCGTTGAACTGAACTGGAAAAACGATTATTGACGAAGGACCTTCCTAATCAGTCAGGCATAAAAAAGGCGGCCAATCGGCCGCCGAACTCACACTAGAAACTGTTCAATCTTCAATTTCGTCTTCAGCTTCTTCGATCGAATCGCCGATCGCATCGCCACTGTCTTCAACGGCATCGCCTGCATTGTCGGCGGCTTCTTCAACGGCATCGGCTGCCTGTTCACCTTCGCTTGGTTCATCGCAAGCGGCAAGACCCAGTGCAAACATCAGGGCCAGTAACGTCGTTAATATTGGGCTTTTCATAAGCACTCCATTTTTTACATGCATGAATCGATGACCTGTCTCTAACCTGTGGGCCCGGCTGCAAAACCCAAGGGGTGTTCGCGAATACAAGGCTGCGGATATCCGGGGCTGCGACAGAGTGCACAGTTTTACGCCACGCGATTTAACGGATGGACCTTTTTTGACGAAAAATTATCGGCTTGATCATTGTAGGGGTACAAACCACTTGGCTGGCACGGGGGCGTCACAGAATCAGAACGTGAAGGGTGTATTAAATAGTGCGTCCGGCAGTAGCGAAAACCGCTGCATTTGCCTATTCTGGCCCGCCTGCCTTACCCGGTTATTGAGGTTATTGTGTCGGTTTTCTGGAAATTACGCTGGTTTTTCAAAGTCGAATGGCGCCGTTACTGCATTGCAGTGAGTGCTCTGGTCATCGTCGGTTTCGCGGTTCTGATCCCACCCTGGATCACCGGCCGGGTGGTTGATGGCATTGCCGAAGGGACACTCACACTGAACCAGCTCTGGCTGAACGTCGGTATTGTGCTTGGCGTCGCCGTCGTCAGTTATGTGATGCGTGTCGTTTGGCGGGTGTCGTTGTTCGGAGCCAGTTATGCACTCTCGAACCGCTTGCGTCGCGATATTTACCGGCACCTGACCCGCCAGTCCTCGTCTTTTTTTCAGAAACACAATACCGGCGATTTAATGGCGCGTGCCACCAATGACATTCAGGCGGTAGAAATGACCGCCGGTGAAGCGGTACTTGCCTTGTTTGATGGCGCACTGACCGGCATATTGGTATTAACAGTAATGACCACTCAAATTAGCTGGCAACTCACGCTCATTGCGCTGGTGCCCTGGCCCATCGTCGGCTTTTTCATGTGGCGTTTCGGTCAGGAATTGCACGCTTCATTCCGGCTGGCACAGGCCCGCTTCAGTGACTTGAACGACAAGGTTCAGGAAAGCATTTCCGGCATCCGGCTGATTCGTGCATTCGGCCGTGAAGGTGTCGAAGACGCACAGTTCAACGCCATTGCCCGCGAAGCCAATGCCGCCAATCTAGCGGTAGCCCGCACCGACAGTAAATACGACCCGGCCATTTCGCTGGCCGTGGGCATGTCGTTTTTTCTGAGTGTGGCTGGCGGTGCCTGGTTTATTGTGAACGATCAGTTAACCCTGGGTCAGCTGACCAGTTTTACGCTGTATCTGGGCTTCATGATCTGGCCCATGTTCGCCGTCGGCTGGATGCTGAACCTGGTCGAACGTGGCCAGGCGGCCTACGAACGCATCGATGAACTGATGCACACCGAACCGGACATCAAAGACAACGGCACCTTCACCGGCGATGCCGACGCCGCCATTGACATGACTATTCACGCCTTTCAGCACACCCCTGAACAGCCGCCGGTGTTACAGGATCTGTCGCTGTCGATACAAGCCGGTGAACTGATCGGCATCGTCGGCCCAACCGGTGCCGGCAAATCAACGCTGCTCGATTTGCTGGCCCGTATGCAGGAAGGCGAGGGTGCAAACGTACAATTGGGCGGCCGGCCGGTCGCCGACTTCACGCTCGATAACTTGCGCCGGCATCTGTCGGTCGTGCCACAAACGCCGTTTTTGTTTACCGCCACCGTGGCAGAGAACATTGCGCTGGGGCAGCCGGATGCAAGCCGCGATGCCATCGAAGCCGCCGCCCGCATTGCCCAGATTCACGATGACATTCTGCGCTTCAGCGATGGCTATGAAACGCTCGTTGGCGAGCGCGGCGTAACACTCTCCGGCGGTCAGAAACAACGCGTCGCCATTGCCCGTGCCCTGTTGACCGATGCCCCGGTACTGGTACTCGACGATGCGCTCTCAGCTGTTGATGTGCGCACCGAGCAGGGCATTCTCTCTCACCTGAAAGCTGCCCGCGCCGGACGCACTACCCTGATCAGCTGTCACCGCCTTACGGCCATTGAAGAGGCCGACCAGATACTGGTGCTCGACCAGGGGCGTTGCATCGAACGCGGCACGCATCAGGAACTGCTGGCGCTGGGGGGCTGGTATCAGCGCACCTTTGCCTACCAGCAACTGGAACAAGTAGTGGAGGCGGGCCAATGAAAGGTACCTTCACCCGCCTGTTGCGCTACGGCCTGGCCTATCGGCCCATGCTGATTCAGGCCGTGCTGTTGCTCACGCTGGCAACCGCCGGCAACGTGCTTGGCCCCTACCTGATCAAGGTGTTTATCGACAGCTTTCTGACGCCGGGTTACTGGGCGGTGACGCCACTGGCAGGACTGGTGCTGGCGTATCTGACCGCGCAACTGATATCAGCCGTGTGCTTCTTCCAGCAGGCGATTCGCTTTAACCGCATTGCGCTGAATGTGGTGCAGACCATTCGCGAGCAGGTGTTCGCCAAGGTGATGCGCCTGCCGCTCGCGTTTTTTGACCACACCCCGACTGGCAGCCTGATCAGCCGCATCACCAACGATACCGAAGCGATCAAGGACTTGTACGTCAACGTCATTTCCGTGGTCATTCAAAACAGCATCCGCATGACCGGCATTCTGATAGCGATGGCGTTTTTGAACCTGAAGCTGATGCTGATTTGTGTGGTGCTGGTGCCCGCAGTGATCAGCATCATGCTGATTTACCAAAAACTGTCGACACCGGTGTTCCAGCAAGTGCGTACCCTGCTCAGCGACATTAACGCCCGCATGAACGAAGGTATACAAGGCATGTCGGTGATTCAGCTGATGAATCAGCAGGGCCGTTTCAGCCGCGCCTTTGAAACCACCAGCACCGATCATTACAAGGCCAAGATCCGCAATGTGATGATCGACGGCCTGATGCTGCGCGCCCTGGTCGACCTGGTCTACATGGCCTTGCTCGCTGGCTTGCTGTTCGCCTTCGGCTGGGATTTCCTCAGCCCGGCCGGGGCAATTCAGGTGGGTGTTATCTACGCCTTTCTGAATTACCTGGGCAATCTGACCGAGCCGGTTATCGACATGATTTCGCGGCTGAACATGTTTCAGCAGGCACTGGTCTCGGCCGATCGCGTGTTCAAATTGCTCGATGAATCTACCGTGCCGGTGCCAGCTCATCCGGAAAGCCCGCGCGATGCATCGGTCAAATTCGAGATCGGGGCCTTCAGTTACGATGGCCGCACTACGGTGCTGACCGACGTAAACCTCACCATCGAACCCGGTCAGTTTGTCGGCATCGTCGGCCACACCGGCTCCGGCAAGAGCACCCTGATGTCATTGTTGATGGGCTTCTACCCGGTTGAGCTCGGCACCGTACGCGTCGGCGAGATACCGCTCGACCGCATCGACCCGGCCGAACGCAGCCGGCGCATGGGCCTGGTGCAGCAAGACCCATTCATTTTCATGGGCACCATTGCCGATAACATTCGCCTGGAATGGGATCTCACCGATGCCGAAGTAGAGCAGGCCGCCCGTCAGGCTCAATTGCACGATGCCATCATGCGCATGCCCAAGGGCTACCAGACTGTGTTGACCGAACGCGGCGGCAACCTCAGCAACGGCCAGCGCCAACTGCTCAGCCTGGCCAGAACCCTGGCGCGCAAACCGGACATTCTGATTCTCGATGAAGCCACCGCCAACATCGACAGCCACACCGAGGCCCTGATCCAGCAGTCGCTGATGGCGCTGCGTGGCCACATCACCATCATCGCCATCGCCCACCGCCTGAGCACCGTGATGGAGGCCGACCAGATCGTGGTGCTTCACCAGGGCCACGTTCAGCAACAGGGTCACCACAAGGCGCTGATGGCCGAAGAAGGCCTCTATCGCCATATGTATGAGTTACAGCAGCAGAAGGATCCTGTTGTTTCTGCTTAGGTGCCAGGGAATGGCTTCGTGCTTCCTCTGGCCTTTGCTGCGTTAACTCTAGTGGCATGAGTTCGGCACCGACCGGTACTAACATTCACCCGGTTCTGAAGGCACGTCCCTGTGCCCATCACCTACCGCGGGCATCCATGCCCGCTGTGAATGTCAGTACCGGTAGGAGCCTTTGAATCTGGCGACGCAGACGCTGGCGACTCCCACCTTTACATATCGGGCTACCGATAATCCTTGCATCTCACCTCTATCTTTCTAAACTTTCAGAAAATACTGAAACTTCAATAATCTGATGATCTGCATCAAAGGTGTGGGATCGGAGTTCTGATAGAGGGCGCGATGAAGCTGAACACTGAACTGGAAAACATGATTCTGCATTTTGGTGAAATGGGCAGTCGCTGGGGTTTTAACCGCACCGTGGGGCAGATGCTGGCGTTGCTGGTATTCAGTGATGAACCCCTGTCGGCCGACGATATAGCCGCTTCGCTGAGCATCTCGCGCGGTAACGTCAGCATGGCGTTGAAGGAACTACACTCCTGGCGGCTGATTCGGACACACCGTGAGCCAGGCGACCGCAAAGACTACTTTTTGGCCAACGGCACCATCTGGGAGCTGTCGCAACAGGTGCTGGAAGAACGCAAGAAAAGGGAAGTGGACCCAACGCTGTCGATGCTGCGCAGCCAACTGATGGCCAGTGAACAGGATGCCATGCCGCACCACGCCCGCCAGCAGATGCAGGAAATTCACGACCTGCTGGAACTGTTTAACCACTGGTTTGACGACATGCAGCACATGAAACCCGAACACCTGCAGGCGCTAATGCGACTCGGGTCTGGCGTCGGCAAGGTATTGGAAATGACCGATCGGTTGCGACCGAAAACAAAAAAGAAAGCCATCGGCAATGACTGAAATATTCAAGATGTGGAGTTTGTCGAATTAACAAGCAGCGGTTACCTGGTGTGCCCCTGTGGGGTAGTCCGCAACATGGATGTTGCGGCCTAGGCTCCATGGACGGATTCACGCCGGCCCCACAGGGGCATGCCAGGTGACCGATGCGGGCCAATGCCACCTAATGGGCCCGAACTCCGAATCTTGACTGAGTGTTAACTGTTTTTCCGGAGGATCTATGGAGTCACAATTGGCCGATGTCTTGATGTTGTCGCGCATTCAGTTCGCCGCCAACATCAGCTTTCACATTTTGTTCCCGACCATCACCATCGCGCTGGCCTGGTTTCTGGTGTATTTCAAAGTTCGCCATGAAATCAGCGGGCATCCGGTCTGGATGCGAATCTATCGATTCTGGGTGAAGGTGTTTGCGCTGAGCTTTGCACTTGGCGTCGTCAGTGGCATTACCATGAGCTTTCAGTTCGGCACCAACTGGCCGGGCTTTATGGAAACCGTGGGTAACATTGCCGGGCCGCTGCTGGGTTATGAAGTGCTGACCGCGTTTTTTATGGAAGCGACGTTTCTCGGCATCATGTTGTTCGGAAGCCAGCGGGTGCCGAGCTGGGTGCATACACTGTCGACCTTTCTGGTGGCCATTGGCACCTCCCTGTCCGCCTTCTGGATCATCGCGCTGAACAGCTGGATGCACACGCCGGATGGTTTTGAAATGATCAACGGCGTGGCTCACCCTGTTAGCTGGTGGGACATCATTTTCAACGCTTCAATGCCATACCGGTTTACGCATATGATGATCGCCTCAGGCCTGACCGCGGCGTTTTTGATTGCGGGATTGTCGGCTTATCGTCTGTTGAAGGGCGATACCAAACTGGCACCGCGCAAGGCGATGAGTGCGGGCATCGTTGTGGCGGCCCTGTTGATTCCGGTGCAGATTTTCGTCGGTGACTTGCATGGCCTGAATACTTTCGAGCACCAGCCGCAAAAAATTGCAGCGATGGAAGGCGTTTGGGAAACCGAGCGCGGCGCACCGTTACTGCTGTTTGCCTGGCCCGATGAAGAAACCCGTTCCAACGCCTTTGAAGTCGGTGTGCCCGGGCTGGCCAGTTTTATTCTGACACACGATATTAACGGCGAAATTCCCGGCTTGAACGAGTTTGAAGAAGAAGGGCACCCGCCGGTAAAACCCCTGTTTTTTGGCTTTCGCATCATGGTGGGTCTGGGTCTGTTGATGCTGGCTGTCAGTTGGCTAAGCAGTTGGTTCTTATGGCGCCGGGGCGAGGTACCGGTGTGGATGCAACGCACCCTGGTCGGCATGACATTCTCGGGCTGGCTGGCGACACTGGCGGGCTGGTACGTGACTGAAATTGGCCGTCAGCCCTGGCTGGTATCCGGTGTACTACGTACCTCCGAAGCGGTTACTACAGTACCCGGCGCCCAGGTTGGTTTATCGTTGACCTTGTACCTGCTGACCTATGCTGTGTTGCTTTTCGCCTATTTGCAGACCCTGTTTTACATGGCGCGTAAGTCGGTTGAGGTTGAAGAGTTTGAACGCGAGGCCGATGTTGATCTCGACGAGTTGCAAGACCGCGCTGCCGCCGAACCCAATGCCAAACCCGAGGAGGCACGCTAATGAGCATCACCGAGTGGCTACCTGAAATATTTCTCGTACTGATGGGCCTGGCGGTACTGATCTACGCTGTGCTCGATGGCTTCGACCTTGGCGTTGGCCTGCTGCTGCCGATGGACAACGAACCCCAGCGCAGCCAGATGATTGCCTCCATTGGCCCGTTCTGGGACGCCAACGAAACCTGGCTGGTGCTGGCCGTTGGCATTTTGCTGATCGCCTTTCCCGAAGCCCACAGCCTGGTATTGCGTGAACTGTATTTGCCCGCTGCTTTCCTGCTGATCGGGCTTATTCTGCGGGGCGTCTCCTTCGACTTCCGCGCCAAGGCCGTAACCGGCCATCGCCGGCAATGGGATTACGCCTTCAAGGCGGGTTCACTGATCACCTCCCTCACGCTCGGCTACATGCTGGGCCGTTATGTGCTGGCGTTTCAGACCGGCTGGGTGGCGCAGGGCTTTGCCGTGCTCAGCGGTATCTGCGTCAGTGCGGCCTTTGCCTACATTGGCGGCGCCTGGCTGGTGATGAAATCGGAAGGTGAATTGCAGATCCGGGCGGCCTACTGGTCGCGCCGTGCGGGCTGGTTTGCCGCCTTGGGCATAGCCGCCATTAGCGTCATGAACCCCCTGGTCAGTGCCGATGTGGCCGAACGCTGGCTGAGCATGCCCGCCGTGTTTTTACTGATCCCGATTCCGCTGGTGTGTCTGATTCTGGTGGTGCTGGTCGATCAGTATCTGAAACAGGTACCAACGCGGGATGATGTGGGTTGCTGGTTTCCGTTCGTAGCCGCAGCGCTGCTGTTCCTGCTGAGCTTTCTGGGCCTCGCCTACAGCTTTTTCCCTTACGTGGTACCGGGCAAACTCACTGCGGCCGAAGCGGCCAGTGCGACCGCCTCGTTACAGTTTATTGGGGTGGGTGTTGCCATTGTGCTGCCGCTAATTCTGGCTTATACGGCCTTTGCCTACCGGGTGTTTTGGGGTAAGTCGACAGAGCTCAGATACTATTAAGGAGCCTCTGAATAACTCTCCCGGGGCTCTGGCTTTTCCGAGGCTCCTTAAGGGCCGGCTTACTGACCCAGATGCCCGGTCTTGACCCAGGCTTCGGCTCCAGCCGCCAGTTCCACGGTGGATAGTGAGGTAGCCGGCAACCGAATCCAGGTGCCGGCACTCCAGGGCCTTCCTGCATAATCGCAGGCGCCGCTCAGCAACAGCAACTCGATACCCCCGGGGTGATCTTCGGCGGTCAGTTTCAGGTTGTCTTGCGCACGCAACCAATGAACCTGTTCGTAGTCGTTAAACAGAACCGTGGATTCCGTTGACTGGCTCGGACTGACCACAAGGTGATTCCGATCATTGGGCCGGAACTGCTGCAGCTTCACCAGAATCAGACAGCCAGACTGGCTGTGTGGCTTGTGTTGGGAACCGGGCGGGTTGCGCACATAGGTGCCAGCCGGGTAATCCCCGTTTTCATCCGAGAATACCCCCGCCAATACCAGAAATTCCTCACCCAGCGGGTGCTCATGCCCTGCAAACTGGCTGTCTGGTTCATAGGCTACCAGGCTCGTTGCCCGCGTCGTCTGTTCGCCACCGTTGCGCTCAAGCAATATCCGCTGAACACCCGGTGCCGGAGAAGGCACCCACTGTGCTTTTTCGGTATTGATGATGGCCGGTTGGGTAAGGTCCGCGTTTAGGGCGGTCACAGGCAAGGCGTCAGCGTGCTGAGTACGATTGGGGCGGGTTTCATAGAGCCGCCGCCAGAAGGGATCCAAAGCGTTCATTAGCCTGTCCGTATAAGAATGGATATCTCAAGTATACTCACAGACGCGGTGTTTGGATGCCAAGGCGCGAAATGAAGGCTAGCCGTTACCGCTTCATCACTTTAGAGGGCGTTGAAAAAGGCCTCCTGCCTGTCAGAACACCGTTACCAAAGCCGAGGTCAACCCAAGCCCGCCACCCAGCAGCAGCACAAACAGAACCCCTGCATGAGCCACCGGACGCCAGCCGGCCGTTTTCAGATCCGACCAGCGGGCTTTGATGCCGAGAGCGACCATGGCCAGTGCCAGCGCTAATTGGGCAAGCCATTGCAGTGCAGTGATGACAACCGGCGGCAACCAACCCAGGCTGCCGATGCCAGCAGCAAGCATAAAACCGAAAACAAACCAGGGGATTGGCAATGGGGCCCTGGTAGCGTCAGTCGTTTCATTTTGACGCAACCGGATGAACACCTGAGCCAGCACCAATACAACAGGTGCCAGCATCATCACCCGCACCAGCTTGGTCACAACAGCGAATTCCATCGTCTCCGCCCCCATCGACTGGCCAGCGGCGACAGCCTGGGCGACTTCATGCACGGTACTGCCGATGTAAATGCCGAACCAGGCCGGGTCGAGCCCGGAATAGGCGAACAGCAGCGGGTAGGTAAACATGGCCAGAGTACCGAAGATAACCACCAGCGCCACGGCGAGAGTCACATCCTGATCTCGACCTTTAATCACCGGGTTGGCGGCCATGATGGCAGCGGCACCGCAGACGGCACTGCCGACCGAGGCCAGTGAAGCGAGCTCCGGGCTCATTTTCAGGCAGCGAATGCCAAACCAGATGCCAAAACTCAGCACCACCACAATCATGATCGCGTCCGCCACCAGGGCAGGCCAGCCGACGGCGACGAGCTGGGTCAGGCTGAGGTTAAAGCCAAACAGAATAATGCCCAGACGCAGCAGCTTTTGCTGAGCGAAACCCAGAACGGCTTTGGCTTTGGCGGTTGGCTCAGTCGCCAGCGGTGAGTTGCCATAAAGCGCACCGATCAGCACGGCCAACGGCAGGGCGCTCAGGCCAATGCCCGCCAGCAACGGCAGCTGCGACAGCAACAAGGCCGTGCCTGCCAAACCTACCAGTATCCACACCATCGCTTAGCTCCCGTTCAAGTGTGAATACTGTAGTTTGGTGACTATGATAAGTATAATGGATATAACTTAACTAAAAGTTCGGCTTAGCTTATGAATTTCACGTTGCGCCAACTGGCCATATTCGAAGCAACGGCTCGCCTTGGGCGCCTTACCCTGGCAGCCGAAGAACAGGCCATCAGCCAGTCTGCCGCGAGCCAGGCGGTCACAGAGCTGGAGCGACAGATGGGGCTGGCCCTGTTTGAACGACGCGGCCGGGAGTTGGTGCTTACTCCGGCAGGACGCGACCGCTTGCCGCAGGTGCGGCTGATTCTCAGCGATTGCCAGCGGCTGGCGGAAGGGTCAGGTGACGACCTGGCTGGTCAGCTACGCATTGCCGCCAGCACCACCATCGCCTGCTATGTCATCCCGGGTGTGTTGGCCAGGCTTACGGAGCAGCACCCTGGCATTCGGCCTGCCATTGATATCCAGAACACCCGGGGCGTGCTGCAGCAACTGGAAACCGGCCAGGCTCAGATTGGCCTGATCGAAGGGCCGGCCGTGCACGACTATCTGCAGATTCGGCGCTGGCAGGAGGACCGGTTGGCGCTGTTTGTAACCCCGGGTCACCCTCTGGCCCATGAAAAACAGGTATCGGTCGAGCAGCTGGAAACCCTGGACTGGATCGTCCGGGAACCCGGCTCAGGTACCCGGGAGGTGTTTGATACCGCCATGCAGGCGGTGGGCATTCAGCCAAAGATACGCCTAACCCTGAGCCGGCAGGAAGCCATCAAACAAGCCGTACTCAGTGGACTGGGGGCAGGGTGTTTGTCACACCTGTCGCTCGATGCCGATGGGTCAGGCCGTTTTGTACCGCTTAATACAGACCTGACATTGGTGCGGTCATTTTCATGGGTATGTTCGCCCGAGGCGATTAAATCACCATTGGTGCAGGCATTTATGAAGGCACTAAGCTCAAAACAGCAGCCATAAAAAAACCGCCAGGCCCATAAGGCACTGGCGGCAAAGCAGCAATAATTCGTTTTTAGTTCAGATCGCGCTCGTAGCTTTCGTTGATCAACGCATCGGCTTTTTCAGCTTCGCTGCGCAGCAGGTCCAGCCACATTTCGCCGTCTTCAATGTTTTCAACAAACCAGTCAAACGCCGGGGTGGCCGCTTGCAGGAATTGCTCTTTCTCTTCCGGGGTAGGTACATAGACTTCACCACCGGCTTCTGCGAAATCACGATACGCCTGAATCGACTTGCGCTTCGGTGACGTGAAGGTGGCTTGCTGCAGGGCATCAAAACCATCTACAACGACGCGGCGCATGTCTTCCGGCATGTCCATGAAGACTTCATTGTTCATGTACCACAGGGCCGCCATGTAAGCGTGACCGTCGAGCGTCAGGTACTGCAGGCCGGCTTCCGGGAATTTCATCGACATAATGTCGGTGATGCCGTTCTTGGTGCCTTCAACCACACCGGTTTGCAGCGAGGTGAACAGTTCCGGCCAGGGGATCGGCGTCGGGCTGGCACCCAGGCCGCGGGTCAGTGCTTGCGGCAGGTCGGCAACGACGGTCCGGATTTTCATGCCTTCCAGATCTTCCGGTGTCCGCACGGTTCTTTCCGTGTTGGCAAAGTTGCGCCAGCCACCGGTGTTACCAATGGTCATCAGACGAACCTGATCATTGGAATCTTCCAGAATGGCATCGCGCATTTCACGGGTGAAATCGCCACGCAACACGGTTTCGGCCATGCGGTCGCTGCTCAGGATGTAGGGCAAATCGAGCACCTGAACGTAGGGGTACATGTTAGCAACGCCGCCAGACGTCGAGATGTAGATGTCAACTGAACCGTCTTCCAGCGCCTGCATGCACTCGGTACCGTTACCGCACAGCTGGGTGCCGAGGAAAATATCAACTTCGATGGCACCGTTGGACTGGGCTTCAACGAAGTCCTTGAACACGATCAGGCCATCGTAATCTTCGTCGTTTTCATTGGCGTTGGAGACAGCGCGCAGACGGTAGTCTTCCGCGCTGGCAATGCCCATGCCCAGGGTCAACAGCGTACCGGTGACGGCACCAATGCACTTTGCGATGAGTTTTTGCTTGCGATTCAAACGCATGGCTCTTACCTCTTGTTGTCGTTGTAGTGTTTTTGTTTATTGTTGGTTGTTGTGCTTTCGGTCTTACTTCCAGTGTGTGCAACTGTTGTTGCACCGTTCGTCATGCGGGCCATGGCATCAGGCCCAGCAGACGGGGAACCGTTAATGAAATTTCAGGTACAAAGGTGATCAGGAAAATCACCGCTATTTCAGCCGCCAGGAACGGCAGAATGGCTTTGGCAATCGACTCGACCCGCTCACCGGATACGCTCGATGCCACAAACAGCACCAGCCCCATCGGCGGTGTCGCCAGCCCCACGGTTAGGTTAACGCTCATGATCATCGCAAAGTGCACCGGGTCGACGCCGATCGACGTGAAAATCGGCGCGAGAATCGGGCCCAGAATAATGATCGCCGGGCCGGCATCGAGGAACATGCCGACGATGAACAGCATAATGTTGATCAGAAACAGCAGAATGTAGGCGTTCTCGCTCAGCGTCAGCATCCACTCGGCCAGCATCTGGGCCGATTGCGACAAGCTGACAACCGTCTTGAACGCCATCGCTGAGCCAACCAGCAAAAGAACAACAGCCGAACCCATGGCACTGCGCACAAAGACCGATGGCAATTCATTCAGCTTGACCGACTTCAATACCCACACACTGAGTATCAGGGCATAGGCAACGGCGACGGCCGAGGCTTCAGTGGGCGTGAAAATACCGCCCAGAATGCCACCCAGAATAATGATCGGCGTCAGCAGGGGCAGAATCGCCTTTTTGGTCGCTACGGCACGCTCGGGCCAGGTGTACTTGTGGCCAGCGGTGGGAAAGTCATAGCGTTTGGCCATCACCGCAGTAATGATCATCAGCGACACGCCCATTAACACACCCGGTACAATGCCGGCGGCGAACAGGGACGCGACCGATACTTCCATGGTGTAGGCATAAATAATCATAATGCCCGAAGGCGGAATGATTGGGCCGATAACGGACGAGGCAGCGGTAATGGCGGCCGCAAACTTACGCTTGTAGCCGTTCTTTTCCATCGCCGGAATCATCATCGAACCAATGGCCGAGGTATCGGCTACGGCCGAACCCGACAAACCGGCAAACAACATGCTCGACATGATGTTTACATGGGCCAGGCCCCCACGAACATGGCCGATAAACGCCTGCGAGAAATCCACCAGTCGAAAGGTAATGCCGCCACGGTTCATCAGTTCACCGGCGAGCATGAAAAACGGAATCGCCATCAGCGGAAAGGAGTCGATGCCGTTGTAGATGTTGCGAAACAGCAACGGCAAATCGCGATCCATGCCTTCCCACAGCAGCATAAAACCGGGCGCGAACAGGGTTGCAAAAAACACCGGCATGCCGATCAGCAGCACGATTAAAAACAGAGGTAAAAATAGAATCAACATCGTGCTTACTCCATCGCCAGCTGGGCTCTGCCGTGTTTGGGTTTAATGCCGAGCCGGTCGTTGAAATCACGAAACAGCAGCGCGCCGGTTTCTTTCAGCAGCAATTCAATGTTGACCAGAATCATGGTGCCAAAACAGACGGGCATGGCCAGGTAGATCCAGGCGCGCGGCAGGTTGAAGCTGGCCGCGCGGCTGCGAAAACCCCGTTGAAAAAACTCCAGCCCCATGGTGAACAGGTAATACAGAATGATCAGCGCAGCGACGTAGAGCACTATTTTCAGCAGTGCAGCGATAACGCGTGGCAGAAAATCGTGCAGCATTTCGATGGCAACAAAGGAGCCTTCCCGGTAAGCCGCCGCCGCCACCAGCGCCATCATCCAGATCATGAAGGCGCGGGCCACTTCTTCGGGCCAGGGCTGGGCATTGTTGAACACATAACGCATCACCACCTGGAACAGGATGGACGAGACCATCAGGGTCACGCAGATCCACGCGAGGAACTTGCCAACCGAGGCAATGGCGGTGTTCAGAAACATCAGGGCTTTCAACGGCAACAGCAGGGCGTTCATAGCAGAACACCTGGGTGTGCCGGATGCCGGTTCATTGTTGTCATTGTTGAACCTCTCTCATCAGGGCAGTGAAAACGTTAACAGCCCTTTTCGTTGATGTAAATCAATAGTAGATGAATTTTTTCACGAATGGTGTTCGGAATAAATTCATTCACTATTGATTTACTTTTTAAATTCAGGTTGCTAGAGTGGTGTTATCGCAGGCTCAGAGTGCGGTGCGTGCCGGTTTCAGGCAGCCCGACCGTCCATCCAGGAGGCATCATGACAATAAAAATCGATCACATACCCGAGCAAAAACAGGTGAAAGGCCGGGATTTCCCGCTGGTGGTAACACCTCACAACGACACCGTGGCTACGGATGCAGGCGCCTTCGATGCATGGGTATCCGAGCAGCAGGAAGCCCTTAAAGCCCAGTTGATTGAGCATGGTGCCATTCTGTTTCGCGGCTTCCCGGTCACCGATGCCGATGCCTTCGAACGCCATCTGGACCACACCTCGTTCAAAAACATGCCCTACGTCGGCGGTGCTGCCCCGCGTAACCAGGTCACGGCGTCGCGCATTGTCACGGCGAACGAATCACCGGCGTCAGAAACCATTCCGTTTCACCACGAAATGGCCCAGGTGCCAAACCCGCCGGGTTACATCTTTTTCTATTGTGAAAAAGCGGCCGAAGAGGGCGGTGCAACCTCCATTCTTCATTCCGGTGAAATCTACCGTGCCTTCAACGACATCAATCCGGAATTCGCCGACCGTCTGGAAAAAGAAGGCGTGCGCTACATCCGTGTAATGCCGGAAGTGACTGACAAAGGCTCGGCCATCGGCCGCTCCTGGAAAGACACCTTTCAGGTACAAACCCGCGAAGACGCAGAACGCGTAATGACCGAAGCCGGCATGGACTGGGAATGGCTGGAAAACGGCAATCTGCTAACCCGAACCAAGGTGCTGCCGGCCATCCAATTCGACAAGGAAACTCAGCAAAAGGTCTTCTTTAACGCCGTGCTCGCGGTCTACACCGGCTGGAACGACAGCCGCAACGTAGGCACCAAGGCCGTAACCACCGGTTCCGGCGAGTACATGGACCCTGAAGTCATGGATGCCACCGTAAAAGCCATGAATGAATTGTGCGTCAACTTCAAATGGCAAGACGGCGACGTCCTCTGGATCAGCAATTACACCGTCCTCCATGCGCGCCAACCCTTCAAGGGCGAGCGCAGTATTCTGGCGTCTATCTCTTACAAGTAATCGTTAGCAGCGGTGGTTGTTCCTGGCACGGTAGGCTTTGGTGCCGGTCGTGTTGGTCTGTGGTTGGGTTTGCTTCCTGTGCGGTTGGCTTTGGTGCCAGTCGTTCAGGCCCCCGCCGTTGCTTCCCTTCTCCCGGTCTGAAGGGGCATCCATGCCCCGTCATCCCTACCGCGGGCGTCCTGCCCGCTGTTCAGTGAAGCAACGCCGGTGACCTTTAAAAAGGGGTTGCCTAGACCACTATTCCTAACTGATCAATATAGGTATGAATTAATCCGTCTTCCTGGGTGTTTCCTGACAAAGCAAGCGGCGGCTGCCGGGTGAGCCCCTGTGGGGTAGTCCGCAGCAGGGATGCTGCGGCCTAGGCTCCATGGAAGGATTCACGCCGACCCCACAGGGGCTTGCCCGGTGGCCGGTGCCACCCATGGTCACCTTTCTGAACTCATGCCAGATAAGAATAAGTAGCCCCCAATAAAAAAGGCGCGTGTATTTGCGCCTTTTTTCGTCCTTAAAAAGCAACCCTCAGGGCACTTCTTGCCCCGCAGCAGCAGTCCAGATTTCGAACCAGGTTTCGCGATCAATCGTGATGTCCATGGCCTGTGCCAGGCCTTTGATGCGGTCGATGTTGTTGGTGCCTACTACGGGCAGAATGCCAGCCGGGTGGGCGAGCAGCCAGGCGAAAGCGGCGAGGTCGACTCGGCCCTGGGCTTTGGATTGGGCGACGTCTTCGAGCAATGGTCGTACGCGTTTAGCCGCGTCATCGGAACCGAAGATCTGGCCGCCGGCCAGGGGTGACCAGGCCATGGCCTGTATCTGGTCGAGTTGCATCGCGGCCAGGGTGCCGTCGGTGAAGGCGCTGCGTTCGAGCACGCTCATCTCGATCTGGTTAACGCACAGACGGTGCTTCATGTTCGCCTGCAGCAAACGCCACTCGTGAACCCCAAAATTGGAGACGCCGACGGCACGGGTTTTCCCGCTGTCGATCAGCGCATCGAGGGCGGCACCGGTCTCGGCCGCGTTCATCAGGGGGTCTGGCCGGTGAATCAGCAACAGGTCCAGGTGGTCGGTGTGCAGGTGGCTCAGGCTATTCTCGACGCTGGCGTTAATGTACCCGGCGCTGGTGTCGTAGTGTTTGACGCGACGGTTCGGGAACTTGTCGGTGGCCAGGGCAATGTCGCACTTGCTGATCAGCTCCATTTTATCGCGCAGCGCGGGGTCGGCCGCCAGAGCAGTGCCGAACAGGATCTCGCATTCGTAGTTGCCATAGATGTCGGCGTGGTCGAAGGTGGTGATGCCTTCGGCCAGAGCTGCATCGATTTTGGCACGAACATGGTCGACCGAGGTATCCTGATCATCGGCCAGGCGCCAGACGCCATAAACCAGCCGGCTCAGTTCGACGTCGGTGTTGGGAAGGTGAATGCGTTGCATGGTGTTCTCCACTGGGCGATCAGGCCCTTATTGTTGGCAATGAGTCAGAAATGTTGGCATTCGCACCCTAACAAGGTATGCTCAACATGTAAATGAATAGTGAATGAATTTCACTGATCAGGGTAATAACAATGACCACAACAAAACCCCAACGTTCTGGTAAAACGCTGTCTGGTAAAGAGATTAGCGGTAAAGAACCCACTGGTAAAAAGCAAACCAAACGGTTGCCGCTTTATATTCAGATCAGCGAGTTGCTGCACCGCGAAATTGCCGCCGGCCATTATCAGATCGGCGAGCGCTTGCCCATCGAGGCGGATCTGGCCGTTCAGCTGGGTGTTGCCATCGGTACCCTGCGCAAGGCGCTGTCGAAACTTGAGGGCGACGGCATGCTCGAGCGTCGCCAGGGGTCTGGTACCTACGTTAAAGCCACCTTGAATAACCGGGCAGTATATCAGCTATTCCGGCTTGAACTGCTCGACGGCGGTGGTATGCCCAATGCCGATACTCTGAGTGTAACGGCGGCCGAAAATGCTTACGTGGCTGGTCATCTGGGGTTGGCGAGTAACACGCCCCTGTGGCGTA
Source organism: Saccharospirillum sp. (assembly GCA_018402545.1). Classification (GTDB taxonomy): domain Bacteria; phylum Pseudomonadota; class Gammaproteobacteria; order Pseudomonadales; family Natronospirillaceae; genus Saccharospirillum. The sequence continues at coordinate 300,354 of JAGYIL010000004.1, forward strand.
TCCGCCGGCTGCGTTACCTGAACCAGACCCCGGCCGCGGCCGAGGAAATGTGGCTGGATCAGCGCCACGACCCGGCGCTGAATGCCGAGAAGTTGCTCGAAAGTCTGTACAAACATTATCGCGATCATTTCGATTTCTGGATTACCCATATTGAAGACCGCATCAGTTGTACCGGCGCGCCAGACTGGGTTGCCGACCTGCTCGGCAAAGAGCCCGATACCATGCTGGGGTTTGTCGAGCGGCTGAGCTGGTCGAGCAATGATCGGGTTGAAGAATTTTCCTATACCTGGTTCGACCCGGCGGTGGTCCGTTACATTTCCCGATTGTCCTGAATACGTTTTTGGTTGAGCGCAGAAGTGGCGTTTAACGGCTTTTTTAATTCGAGTTATTTGTTACAACAGTGGAGCAAGCAATGGCACAGGTTCGTTACGGTGTTTTAGGGTGCGGCATGATGGGGCAGGAACACCTGCGTAATCTGGCGTTGATAGAAGGCGCAGAGGTTGTCGCCATTTTTGAACCCGATGCGGCCATGCGGGACGCCTGTGCCCAGCTGGAACCCAAGGCGGATTTTGTCGATTCGGTTGAGGCGTTGTGCGCCCGGCCCGATCTCGATGCCATTCTGGTGGCCAGCCCGAACCACTGCCATGCCGGCCAATTGCTGACGCTACTGGCGCAAACCAAGCTCCCCATTCTGATCGAAAAGCCGCTGGTTACCCGCATTGAGGATGTCGAACCGGTTCGGGCGGCTGTGGCTGCTCATCCGGCACCGGTGTGGGTGGCGATGGAATACCGCTACATGCCGCCGGTCACCCGCCTGCGCGAGCACATTCAGGCCGGTGATGCGGGCCCGGTTTCGATGCTCAGTATTCGCGAGCACCGCTTTCCGTTTCTGCCCAAGGTCGGCGACTGGAACCGGTTCAATGCAAACACCGGCGGCACCCTGGTCGAAAAATGCTGCCACTTTTTCGACTTGATGCGGCTGTTGCTGGAAAGCGAAGCCACCTCGGTCATGGCCAGCGCCGGGCAGGATGTAAACCACCTCGATGAAGCCTACGACGGCCAAACGCCCGACATTCTCGACAACGCCTACGTGATCGTGAACTTCGCCAATGGCAAACGCGCCATGCTGGAACTGTGTATGTTCGCCGAAGGCTCGCGCTATCAGGAAGAGATCAGCGCCGTGGGGCCCGATGCCAAAGTCGAGTGCCTGGTACCCGGCCCCGGCCGCTTCTGGCCCGAACACCTGGGCGAGCCGCCAACACCCAAGGTCATTCTCAGCCCGCGCAACCCCAAGGGCCCGGTAGAGTCCGATATTCCGGTCGACCCGGCCTTGCTGGCCGCTGGCGATCACAATGGCTCGACCTTTTATCAGCACATGGGTTTCTTCAAGGCCATTACCGAAGGTGCTCAGGTTGAGGTGACCGTAGACGATGGTTTGAAAGCGGTGGTTCTGGGGCTGGCGGCTCAGGCTTCGGCACTGAAAGGCAAAGCGATGCGTATTACTAACGACGGGTTGGGTTACGAGCCCGTGTAAGCCGGTGCAGGGACGCTGTTTCGCGGGTCAGCCCGGCGCGCAATAAAACCGGTCTCTGCCAGCCTGCTTGGCGTGATACATGGCCTGGTCTGCCTGGTTCAGCAAGGAGTCGATTGAATCGGCAGGCTGGGTCAGGTAGCCGCCGATGCTGACGGTGATGGGCCAGCCTCTCGCTTTCATGGCTTCCCCGACCGCTATTCGAATACGTTCACCCAGTTGCGTCAGGGTGCCGGCATCGCAGTCGGCCATAACGATCAGAAATTCGTCGCCACCCCAGCGGGCGGCCTGATCGTAGGGGCGCAGGTTGTCTCGCAACACGGTGCCGATTTGAATCAGTGCCTGGTCACCCACCGCGTGGCCATGCAGGTCGTTCAGGGCCTTAAAGTGATCCAGGTCAATCCATAAAATACCGAGGGAACTGTTCTCGCGACAGGCCCGGTCGAGCCCGTGGGTTAACGTATCGGTCAGGCCGCGGCGATTGAGCAGATTGGTCAGCGGGTCTATTCGTGTCAGGGTTTCCAGTTGCCGGGTGCGCTCTTGTACTCGGTCTTCAAGCTCCAGGGTATGGTGCCGAATGGCGTTTGCCATCTCGCCGAAAAACCGAATCAAACGGCCAACTTCGCCCTGGCCCCGGGGTAATTGTTCTTGCTGGTAGTGGCCGTCGCGCAGGCTCTGCATGGCGGCCGTCAGTTGCTGTATCGGTTGCAGGAACCAGTGGTGAAGCAAGAGGTAAATGACCACCAGACTGGCCATTAACAATAGGGCGACCAGGGCGATAATGGGCAAAAAAGGGTCTATCGGCATTAACTGCTGCAGGTCAATCAGAGTGACTTCAAACCAGTCGAGGCTGGGCAGGTAGGCAATGCCCAACAAGTGGCGAACCCCGTCCCGGCTCACGAAAACCGTTTCAACCTGGCTTTGGCCAGGCTGACGCAAGGTGGCCATGTGCTGGCGCACAGCCTGGCGGTCGGCTTCGGTATCCAGCAACAGATCCAGAGTGTTCTTTTGACCCTCCGGTTTTACCAGGCTGGCGAAGTCGATCAGGTTCTGATCGCGGTAAAGTTGAATGGCACCGCTGCCGTCTACGAACAGAGAGGTGATACCCGGCTGACCGATATCGACGATGCTCCTGAGAAAGGGTTCCAGTTCCAGGCCAGTACCAACCACGCCCAAAATGTGGCCACGTGGATTGCGAATCAGAACATCGATCCACAACATGGTCACGCCCAGTTCCGGGTCCGGGTTAACGTTCAGGTGAAAGTCTCGCCCGGTTCCGACCAGCTGGTAAAACCAGGCGTCTTTCGGGTCATCCGGGTTGAGGGTGTAGCGAAGCAGTTCACCCTGGTATTCGTTGGTGGCGTTGTTGTGGTAGTAGGCGCCGTTGTTTGCAAAGGCTACGAAGAAGTTATTATCCCGAAAGTTTTGCCGGTAACTTTCCATTTCCAGTTCGGCTTGCTGGGTCAGTTCCGGGTCATCCTGCCGTTGTGACCAGCGCTGCAATACCGAAGAACTGGCGAATTGTTGAGCCAGCGCAATTTCGCGTTCCAGCGGGCGTGATAACCGGGCGCTGTCGTAACGCACCTGTATTTCAGCAATGCGATGGCCCCACATGTCGATAATATCGGTTGCTGAACGATAAAACGTTAACAGAGCTATCAGCGACGAAACAAAAATCAGACCGGCTGTGATCAGGATAAAGCGGTACTTCAGACTCAATAGAAAGGCTCTCCGCATTGTTCTTCCTTGATTCACCGAGTATAGCCAAGCGCCACCGGCTTGTAATACTTTTTTCTAATATTCGTTCGCTGGGAACCCGGGTTTTATAGACCGAACGCTACTTCAGCGCGGCTGACCCTGCAGCGCCAGTTCGCGAATGATATTGGCCATGTACCGCGTGGCCAGTGGCCGTTCACGATTGCGGTTCCAGAGCAGACCCGGTGTGCGAATCGGTGTCGGGTTTTCCAGCGCCACCGCGACCAGATCCGGCTCACCACTCAGGGCGTTGTCAGAAACAATGCTGCACAGCCGCGTGCGCCGCACCAGCTCTACCATGGGCGATATCGCATTCATTTCGGCCACCACCTGAGGTTCAGCGCCGGCCGCTTCAAAGCATTCATCCAGCAATTGCCGGGTTGAGAAGTTCCGGGTCAGCAGCGCCAGTGGCAAACCATTGAGTTCAACCATACGTACCCGTTTGCGCTTCGCCAGCGGATGGTTCGGGCTCATGATCAGCTTCAATTCTTCGTTGAACAAGGGCTCGAACCAGAGCCCGAGCGGCACCGCAGGCCGGTAGGAAACACCCAGGTCCAGCGTGCCCGTTTCCAGCCCCTGGGCAATCTGATCACCAGACAATTCCTCCACAATCACCTTTACCTGCGGAAACTTCTCCATAAAGGCCGCCAGGCACTGCGGAATCAGCTGCACATTGAAACTGTGCGTCGCCGCAATGCGCAGCTCCCCGGTCAGCTGATCGGGCGAGGCTTTTAACGCCCCGACGGCGGCATCCACCTGTTTCAGAATCGGTGTAATGGTATCCACAAAATCGCGCCCGGCCTGGGTGAGCGAGACCGATTTGCCATCCCGGTTAAACAGCGCCACCTCCAACTCATCTTCCAGCTGTTTGATCTGATGCGACAGCGTCGACTGGGTGACGTGGGTACGCTCGGCCGCCCGGGTGAAGTTCTGCACCTCGGCCAGCGCCACGCAATAACGCAGGTGTCTCAGTTCCATGGGGTTCTCCGGGTTGAGATGGGCTTAACCATCGATGTCATCGATCATTAATATCGAAATTTATCATTTTTGTAAATGAAAGGGCGGGGATAAGGTGGTGTCAATTCGACAACAATCACAATAAACATCGGAGCCGACCATGAAGATAGGGCGCGAAACCACGCCGAAAACGGCCATCTGTACCTCGAACGAACACACCATCGTCGTGCGCGGGCAGGACCTGTGTCAGGACCTGATCGGCCAGACCAGCTTTACCGACTATTTCCTGCTGTTGCTGACCGGCAAACAGCCCACCGATACCGCCCGCAAGGTGGTGGACGCCACGCTGGTGTCCATTGCCGAGCACGGCTTCGTGCCCAGTGTGCAGGCCAGCCGCATGACCTACGCCGCCGCACCGGATGCCCTGCAGGGCGCGGTCGCTGCCGGCATTCTGGGCTGTGGCCCGGTCATTCTGGGCGCCTCGGAAACCGCCGGAAAAATGTTTGTGCGTATCCGTGAGCGTATGAGCGACGGCACCAGCCTCGATGACGCCGCCCTGGCCGAAGTAAAGGCCCTGCGCGCCGAGCGTCAGCCGATTCCGGGTTACGGCCACCCGCTGCACAAATCACGGGACCCGCGAGTTGATGCCTTGTTCAAGGTTGCCCGCGACGCCGGTGCGAATCTCGACTTTATCGCCACCGCCGAAGCGGTTGAACGCGCCATTCCCCAGGTGATCAGCAAGGAACTCAAACTGAACGTATCGGCCGCCATTCCGGCCGTGTTGCTGGGCGTTGATTTCCCGGTCTCGGCCCTGCGCGGCATCCCGATTCTGGCGCGCACTGCGAGTCTGATCGCGCATTTATCCGAAGAAGCCGAGCAGCCGAGCGGCTTTGCACTCTCGTACCAGGCCACCCAGAACCTGGACTACACCGGCGAGACGCCAGACGGCTATTCAGCCTGATCACCGAGGGAAGCTGAACATGATCAAAGTACTCGAAGGCATTACCGTGATCGAGCAAGGCACCTTCATCACCGGCCCGGCGGCCGGCATGTTGCTGGCGGACCTTGGTGCCAATGTAATCAAGGTGGAAATGCCCGGCACGGGTGACCCGTTTCGCGCGTTCAAGGGTGGCCTGTACAGCCCGCATTACCAGACCTACAACCGCAACAAACGCAGCATCGCGTTGAACACCAAACAGCCGGAAGACCTGGCGATTTTCGACGACCTGATTCGCGATGCGGATGTGTACATTCAGAATTTCCGGCCCGGCGCAGCAGACCGCCTGGGTGCGGGCGAAGACCGGTTGCGCGAACTGAACCCGGGGCTGATTTACTGCTCCATCAGCGGTTTCGGCTCCGATGGCCCCTACGCCAGCCGGCCGAGTTACGACACCGTGGCCCAGGCCGCCAGCGGCTTTCTGAAACTATTGATTAACCCGGAAAACCCCCGCGTGGTCGGCCCGGCTATGGCCGATGCGATGTCCGGCTTTTACGCCGCCTACGGCATTCTCGGCGCGCTGTATGAACGCAGCCAAACGGGCAAAGGCCGCAAGGTCGAAGTCTCGATGCTCGAAGCCATGTGCCACTTCAACCTCGATGCTTTCACTCACTATTTCTCCGAAGGCGAGATCATGGGGCCTTACAGCCGCCCGCAGGTATCGCAGAGCTACGTGATGGAATGCGCCGATGGCAAATGGGTCGCGCTGCACATGTCGTCGCCCGAGAAATTCTGGCAGGGGCTGGCCACTGCCATTGGCTACCCGGAACTGCTGCAGGATGAGCGCTTCAGTACCCGCGAAGGCCGCATCGAGCATCAGGAACAGATGATTGAGGTGCTTAAACCCATCTTCAAACAGCAGAGCCGCGACACCTGGTGCCAGCGCCTGGAAGCCGAGGATGTGCCGCACGCGCCCATGTACGACTCGAACGAAGTGCTCGAAGACGCCCAGTTCAAACACCTGCAGCTGGAAGTATCAACGCAGCATCCCGAAATGGGCACCTTCCGGTCGGTGCGCTCGCCCGTATCCTACGACGGAGAACGGCCGGTCAGCATTACCGCACCGCCGACATTGAATGAACACCGCGACGCCATCGTCGCCGAGCTTCAGGCACGCAAAAACAAGAACCAGTGAGGGCCAACCCCATGTTCGAATTGCCAAAAAAAGAAGACATTTTCAACCACGGTATTCCATCCACACCGGATGACATTACCGAGATCGTCATCAAGGCCATGGGCCAGACCGAAAACCCGCGCCTGCGCGAAATTCTGACCGCCCTGGTCAAACACCTGCACGCCTTTGGCCGTGAGGTAAAACTGAGCGATGAAGAATTCACCCAGGCGCTCGATGCCGTCACCCGCCTTGGCCACCTGAGCGTTGGCAAACACAACGAAACCGTGGTGATGTCCGACGCGCTCGGCTTTTCCACCCTGGTGATGATTCTGAACCAGAACCGCGTTGCCGATCAGATGTCGCCCGCCTTGCTCGGCCCGTTTTATACCCGTAAAGACCCGGAATACCCGAACGGCTTCAACATCGCCCGGGATGAACCCAAAGAAACCGACATTCCCTTATTCGTGCGCGGCCGTGTGCAGGATAAACATGGCAAGCCGCTGGCCAATGCCCTGGTCGAAGTCTGGCACGCCTCACCGGAAGGTCTGTACGACAACCAGGATGAGACCATGCCGGCCAACAACCTGCGCGGCAAATTCCGCACCGATGCCAGCGGCCAGTTCCACTTCCGCACCATACGCCCGGCCAGCTACCCGATTCCAACCCACGGCCTGGTTGGCGACATGTTGCGCGCTCAGGGCCGGCACCCGTTCCGCGCGGCGCACCTGCACTTCACCGTATCGGCTGCTGACCACGCCACCCTGGTGACGCAGATTTTCCCGAAAGACGATCTGTTTGTGGAATCCGACTGTGTGTTCGGGGTGACCAGTGCCGATCTGGCGGTCGACTTCCCGATGCACGACGACGGCAAAGCGCCGGATGACGACGTAACCGGCGCCTACTGCACGCTGGATTTAACCTTTGATTTATCGCCCGGTGAATCGCGCTTGCCGCAATCACCGATCAATGCCTGACGACAAACAAACGACCCTTTTTTAAAGCAAGACTCTAAAAACAAAACAAGAGAGAGACGAAGCCATGAAAACAACCATTACCCGGGGCGCCCTGGCAGGCACCCTGACGCTGGCCGCTACACTGCCAACCCTGGCATACGCCGAAGAAACCATTAACCTCACGGTTGGTTCCAGCCACCCAACCACCATCCCCTGGGTCGGCATGATTCCGAACGTATTCATTCCCGAAGTCGACCGCATTCTTGCCGAAACCGGCGACTATGAAATCAACTGGACCGAAGCCTACGCCGGCCAGTTGTACGGCGCCAACGCGACGCTGACCTCGGTCGGCGATGGCATTGCCGACATCGGCTGGGTGTTCAGCTACCTCGAAGGATCGCGCATGCCGCTGAGCCAGTTGAGCGCTTACACCCCTTTCACCACCAGCGACCCGGAACTGATTCTGGACGTGTTTGTCGACCTGATTAACGACCAGCCGGAATTGGCGGACGAATGGGAAGGCAACAACGTGGTGTTCCTGGGCGCGACCGCGTCCGATACCTACGACATCTACACCAACTTCCCGGTTGATGATTTATCCGACCTCGACGGCCGTCGCATTTCTGCACCGGGCGTATTGGGTGTCTGGCTCGACCCGGTCAACGCCACCCCGGTCGATGGCACCCTGGCCAGCTACTACACCGACATTCAGACTGGCGTGTCTGAGGGTGTTGTGACCCTGGCTACCGGCGCACTGCCGGCGCGCATTTATGAAGTGGCGCCTTACATCACTCAGGTGAACCTGGGCGTGGTGTTCTCGGGCGGTATCGCCATTAACCTTGATCGGTTCGAAAGCCTGCCCGAAGCGGTTCAGGATGCGATGAAGCAAGCCGGTGCCGTCTACACCGCCGCCCACGGCCGTGACCTGGCCGAACGCTACCAGAGCTCACTCGACCGCATGGTGGAGCTGAGTGCCGATTCCAACAACCCGGTTCAGATTACTGCTCTGACACCTGCACAACGCCAGGAGTGGATCGACGGCATGCCGGATTTGGCGCAACAGTGGGTCGATAACAACGAAGCCCGCAACCTGCCCGCCGGCGACATCCTGCAAGCCTACATGGATGCCATTCGCGAACGCGGCGTTCAGCCTGAACGCGCCTGGGACGAACTCTGAGTTCGCTAACCACCTCGATGCAACGGCCGGGCATTAGCCCGGCCGTAACAACGGGCACTCCCTGGAGCAGTATGCCATGACCATTAAATCGCTATTATTCGGCCAGGGCACCGGTAACAGTCTGTTTGGCTACCTGGTAGACGGGCTGAACGCCGCCGGGTCGCTGTTGATCTTTGCCATCATGGCACTGATTTGTGCCGATGTTTTATCCCGCAACCTGTTTAACCAACCCATCGACGGCGTAGCCGAAATGGTCGCCGCCTCGATCGTGATGATCGTTTTCCTGCAGTTGGCCAGCACGCTGCGCCATGGCCGCCTGGCCCAGGCCGACATCTTTATTTACGGCTTTACCGTCTCCTTTCCCCGCATCGGGCGCAGTCTGACCACCCTCTACTACCTGGCCGGTGCGGCCATGCTGGGTGTGGTGTATCAGGGCACCGTGCCGGTGCTGATGCGTGCGATCGATCGCAATCAATTCTTTGGGGTGGAAGGGGTGTTTACCTTTCCCGTCTGGCCAATTCGCACCGTGGTGGTGTTTTGTGCGGCCGTCACCGTGTTGCAATTTCTGGTGCTGGCTGCGCGCGAAGCCATCTGCGTTGTGCGCGGTACGCCGATTAACACACCCACCGCCCCCGATTCTGGAGAAGCCTCATGACCGGTTTGGAAATTGGCCTGGTTGCCGTCGTGGTCATGCTGGTGCTGATTTATATTGGCATGCACATCAGCATTGCGCTGATGCTGGTTTCTTTTGGTGCCATTGCCACCCTGCGTGATTCCGGCCTGGCCACACGCATGGTCGCCGCCGCCGCGAACGATTCCCTCGGCAGTTATTTATACGGCGTGGTGCCCTTGTTTGTGTTGATGGGCTTGCTCGTCGTGGTCTCCGGCGTGGGGCGCGATACCTTCGATGTGTTTCAGCGCTTGCTGCGCAAAGTGCGCGGCGGCCTCGGGCTGGCAACCGTGGGTGCCAATGGTATTTTTGCGTCCATCACCGGCATCAGCGTTGCTTCGGCGGCGGTGTTCACACAAGTCGCCGTGCCCGAAATGCGTCGCCATGGGTACACCCCGAAATTCTCGGTGGGCGTAGTGGCCGGCAGCTCGGTATTGGGCATGCTGATTCCGCCTTCATTGCTGATGATCGTGTATGGCGTGTTGGCTGAACAATCTGTAGGCCGCATGTTCATTGCCGGTATTATCCCGGGCCTGATTCTCGCGGTGTGCTTCTGCATCACCATTATGGTGCTCGCCTATGCCTTCCCAGCGTTCATGAACCAGCAAGGCCACCAGCCCGTTGCCGACCAGGAAGGGGCAAACCCGTCACGCCTGGCCCTGGCCAGCAAACTGATCCCGATCCTGATTTTAATGCTGCTGGTATTGGGCGGTCTGTACTCCGGGTTCTTCACGCCAACAGAAGCCGGTGCCGTCGGCGCCTGCGGTGCCCTGGTGCTGGCGCTGGCAAAACGCCGCCTAACCTGGGGTTCCTTTTACAAGGTGCTGGGCGAAACCGGCCACGTGGCGGTGTCCATCCTGTTTCTGATTCTCGCCGCCTCCCTGTACAGCCGCATGCTTGCGCTCACCGGTTTGCCGATGTCCGTCGCGCAATGGGTGACCTCGCTCGACCTGGCCGTATATGAATTTCTGTTCGTGTATTTGCTGGTCATCATATTGATGGGCTGCATCATCGATTCGGTTTCGATCATGCTGATTGTGTTGCCCATTGTATTGCCGATTGCCCAGTTCTTCGGGCTCGACCTGATCTGGTTTGGTGTCATTACCGTGGTCGCGGTTGAGATTGGCCTGGTAACGCCTCCGTTCGGTATTTCGGTGTACACGGTGAAAGCCAGCCTGAACGACGACACCGTCTCGGTAAAAGAAATCTTCAAAGGGGTAACCCCTTTCTTCATCGCCATGCTGTTCGCACTCTTTGTGCTCACGGTGTTTCCAGCGCTCTCTACCACGCTGGCTTACATGTATTAGAGGTAACTGCTGCCATGACATCAATGTCGACCGCACCCCTGGAAGACGCGCGCCACACCCCGCTGGATGATTGCGCGCTCAACCAACTGTTCTACGGCGCCCGCACCTTTGCCTACTGGCAAGACCGGCCCGTCGACGACAACAAGCTGTGCCAACTGGCCGAGCTTTCCGGCCTGGCCCCGACCAGCATGAACTGCAACCCGCTGCGCATCTATTTTCTGCGCTCGGCCGAGGCGCGCGAGCAACTGGTGCCCGCACTTAAGGAAGGTAACGTAGAGAAAGTACGCCAGGCCCCGGTAACCGCCATACTGGCCTACGACCGCCGCTTCTACGACAACTTGCCAACCCTGTTCCCACACAACAAAGACGCCCGCTCCCTGTTTGTGGGCAACGAACCCCTGCGCGAAGAAACCGCCTTTCGCAACGGCAGCCTGCAGGGTGGCTATTTCATTCTGGCCGCCCGCGCACTGGGGCTCGATTGCGGCCCGATCTCCGGCTTCGATAACGACAAGGTCGACCAGATTTTCTTCGGTACCGAGAACCCGCACCTGCGCAGCAACTTTATTTGCAACCTGGGCTACGGCGACGAAACCCGGCTGCACGCGCGCGGCCCGCGCCTGAGTTTTGAAGAAAGCTGCCGGCTGTTGTAAGCCGGCGTTTAACGCAAACGTGAACAGATATAGACATCGTCGCAACGGCGACGAACCAACAAACAACGACAAACAAGAACAACAAGAGGATTCTGAAATGTGCAGACTGTGTGACGCCACCAAAGCCAGCGGCCATTCCGAAGGCCGCAGAGACTTCCTGAAAATGGCCGCCGCCACCGGTGCCGTAGCGGCTTCCATGCCGTTACTGGCCGGGGGCGCACAGGCCGCCGCCCACTCACCCCAAGCCGAAATGCCCACCGGCATCGGCAACGAAGGCCGCCGCACCCTAATCAAAGGCGGCGCCGTGATGTCGATGGACCCAAACATACCCGACCTGCCCGTGGGGGATGTACTGCTCGAAGGCAAGCGCATTGTGCAAATTGCCCCGTCGATCAGCGTGGGTGACGACGTAGCGGTAATTAACGCCAAAGGCAAAGTCGTCATGCCCGGCTTCATCGATACACACCACCACCAGTTCGAAACCGCCCTGCGCAGCTTCCTGGCCGATGGCATTTTAATTAACGATGGCCAGCCACACAGCGAGCGCAACTACTACGAGACGATTCTGCAAAACTTCTCGATGCATTACCGCACCGAAGACGTCTACATCAACGAACTGTTCGCCGGCCTTTCGCAACTCGATGCGGGTGTAACCACGGTAATGGACGTAAGCCAGATCCACCATTCACCGGAACATTCCGACGCCGCCATTCTGGGCCTGAAAGACGCCGGCCGCCGCGGTGTGTTCGGCTACTTCGAAGGCTGGGGCGACCGCGCCCAATACCCGCAGGATGCCACCCGCATTCGCCAGCAGCACTTCGCATCCGACGACCAGTTGACCAGTATGGTGATGGGCGGTGAAATCTACCTGCCGGGCTACGAAGAAGCCTGGCGCATCGGCCGCGAACTGAACCTGCCGATTGCCCTGCACGTGGTAGGCACCTTCGGCATGGCCGACACCTTCGACCAACTGGCGCGCGACGGCCAGTTCGGTGCCGACAACATTTTCATTCACATGACCGGCATGAGCGACATGGCCTGGCAGGCCGCCGCCGACGCGGGTTCACACGTATCCCTGTCAGTGCCGATTGAGATGACCATGCGCCACGGCATGCCACCCATCCAGAAATGCCTGGACATGGGCCTACAACCTTCGCTCTCCAGCGACGTGGAATGCACCATGACCGCCGACCCCTTTACCCAAATGCGCTCAACGATGACGCTGCAACGCGCCTTCGTAAACGAAAAGGCCCTGGCCGGTGAAGACAACCTGCCAGGCCTGCTGACCGCCCGCGACTGCATCCGCTTCCACACCCTCGAAGGCGCCCGCGGCCTGAAGCTGGACCACAAAGTCGGCAGCCTCACCCCGGGCAAAGAAGCCGACATCATCCTGCTGGACGCCGAAGCCATTAACGTAACCCCGCTGAACCATGTACCCGGTGCGGTGGTTACCCTAATGGAACGAAACAACGTAGACACCGTGCTGGTAGCCGGCAAAATCCGCAAGTGGCAGGGCAAACTGGTGGATGTGGATGTAGACCACCTGCGTGGGCAGTTGGAAGCCAGCCGTGACTACCTGTTTGAAGCCGCAGGCATAGAGCAAGACCTGTTCCGCACCTAACAGCGCCTGTTCAACCAAGCCAGGCAGCCCCAACAGGCTGCCTGGCAGCTCTAGTGGGAGGGCAGTCCTCTGCGCGACAGGAAGTATGCCTAACCACAGACCCCCAACACCGCAGGTCCACACCAACCCCAACCCCCGCACCCAATCAAACCAACCACACACCAACCCCCGGCAAAGACTCGGCAATACCCTCCCTGTAGGAGGGCAGTCCCCTGCGCGACAGGAAGCAAAGCAAACCACAGAACCCAACCCCCGTTCAGCCTGAGCCTGTCGAAGGCCCTTGGGGAGCAAACCCAACCACCGAAAATGACAAATTCAGGGAGGCGCGAATGACACCCCCTACCACATAACTACTTGCGAACTTCGTCACAGAGTGCCATGGTGTCAAAATAACCATTTTGCATTGCTGGACCCAGTAACCGCGACGTATATTCCGTGAGATACCCGGGGTATGTGTCAATGACGACGCTGATGGCGGGGATAGTCGTCGGCAGTGAAGGATTTGTCAGATTTGATATTTAGCCCTTGTGATCGTCGATGTCGGTTTGAAGCACCATAGGCCAGGGTTTGTAGGGGTGAAAGTGATGCGTTGGATGCCGGAGTTAATTGGAATATGTGGCGCAAATGACGATAAAAAATAGCTTTAGAGTTTCCAATGATTGAACTTTCAGACACAAGCATTCGCCTTTACAGAAAGAAGGATGGTCGTGTTTCCGTAAAACTGCGGAGCTACCTACTCGTAAATACCAACGTCGGGTTCAGTCTCCCCGCTTACTTAAAGAACATATCTCTGCGACTAAAGTTGGCTTCTGGCGAAGAGCTAAAGTTTCAGGAGGTATCGTTTTCCAGCGATGTGGAGTGCTATGCCATGGAAACAATGGTACATGGATTCTGGGGGTCTGGAGTGCTGGAAATGGACAAGACCGAAGACACGGTGGGTCAATTAATACTGGATTACCATCTGAGCTTTACTGGGCACGCCACCGAGAAACCAGCTAGTATCAGTTACGTTGTTCCAGTCATAAAGCGGTCCACAGCCTATGAGCTCTAACAATGCCAGGCACAGTGACGGTTTTTTCGTTGCGGCTTCGCCTCCACTACAAAGCAGCGCGTGCTGGTGGCGTTATATGACAGAGGAACCTCAATGAAATTTATAGACCAATTGGCACAAATCGCTGAAAGCTCAGTGTTGAACGCGCTTTCATCAGACGTCAAGAAAGATGACATCGTTGAGTTTCAAGAGCATGAATTTTCCGGAGTGAAAGGTGTCGTCATGCTCGTCGGTTATGTAAGCCACAATATCGAGGATGGTAGTTGCATTGCAGTACTCAACCCTGACGAATCAATCAAAGAAGCATTAAAGCCCAATGTGGGTTACAACTCTGGCATCCTGAAAGAGATTGTCGCTCAAAAATGTGATGCCCTAGTTCAAGTTTGGATAGATGCTTACAAACCCAAAAAAGATCGTTTATCGATACTTACAAAGTACAGATCAAGAAAACGTACAGCATGAAAGCTCCAGACCGAGGCCACTGCTGTCACATAACCATTTGCTCTTGCGGACTCGGTTTCCTCGCTCGCAAAGCAAGGCGCTATTTTCTCAGAAGGAGTTGATCAATGTGGAAAAATGGAACCGCTGATTCTACTCAGATTGGCTATGTGAATCGAAACAATCAAAAGAACCATGGAACTCGTGGCAAAAGAGGCACAGATCATAATGCAACTACCTACAAGCTTGAGTGCTTGCAGCAGGGTTGCGGTTTTATCTATGGCGCCAATGGCACCGATGTGTTTCACCGAAAATGTCCTAAATGCCAGAAAGGAAACCCAGGAATTGATTACTAAGCACATTACAATCGCAAGCACACCGGGCCTTCGGCCCTCTACTTGCTACGCTCGCGTGAGTTGCGGGCGTTATAAGTATTAGGAGTTTCACATTGAGTCAGGATATCAAAGAAATTGTAGATACATTCATCAGTATTTCACTAGGAAAGTTAGTTGAAACCGACTTTGTTTCCAGAGATTTAATTGATAGAAATTGGTATTCACGTTTTGATATGAACCATAGATTAGAAGCAGATGAGTTTTTCGCTGCAGCCTCAATTGATGAGGCTAATCGACCAGTTGTTGTGTTTAACGCTGAAAGTAATATTAAAGCTTTAGCTTGGGTTATTCCACATGAAGCTATTCACTTAGCTCAGATATGTAAAAAGGATCTAGAGCCTTGTAATGGCTACAGTCTTTGGAAAGGTAAAAAATTTCCAAATTTAACTGCAACTGACCCAAATTATTTTTCTCCAGAGCACCAGCCGTGGGAAGCCGAAGCAAAAGAACTTGAAGATCTTGTAAGAGGTGCATTGTATGAGAAATTACCACAACCTAGATGACACTTAAAGCAAGCGCATGTTGTTCGCCCCCTACGGGGTCGGGACTTCCTTTCCGCTGCGCTTCACTACGGCCCCAAATTCGGGCGTTAGCAATCAAAATAGGACTGATGTGTGTTTAAGTATTTCTTAAAAAATTTATGGAAATCAGAGCTATTAGCATTCATCACAGCTCTCGCCACAGGATCGGCTTTGGTGATTGATTTGTCGTTTGCACAATCGTTTTTATGGGTTAAGTTTATACCCATAGGGCTTGTAGCTATATACGTTATTGCTCATCTATGGGAAACATGGTCTTTTTCCTATCAAACATACAGCGCTATACCGTTACCTTATTTTATCTGCTTGGCTCAAAACCATGAATGGTATATTAGTGCCATTAAACAACAGGAGGCGCAAATAAAGAAAGAAGGGATTGCGTGGGATGGAATTCAGAATAACTTCAAAATCCACAGACAAGATTGGGCTTTCTTTGACTCGTCAAAGCTAAGCGAGAGCTCATCAGAATGGATTCATAAAACCAAGGATATATCTAACCATTTCGACCATTTAGCAAATCGAATAGAAACGCAACCTCTATTCCATGTGTTTGTTGCTGCACCGGCTCCGATTGCGCTTGGAGTAGGTGCGTTGTTTGCAGGTAGAGTTCCTTTTACAGTACATCAACATGCTGGCATGGTTAAGAGCCCTTACACGACAGTACATAGCGAGGTTATAACAGCAGAAGCCGGTTATCATATCCTTAACCGAAGAGTGGCCGAACTAAAATTTATTGAGGAAAAATCTGACCCAGTAGTTGAAGCTATAGAAGGAGCTAATAATACTCTTATTGTTCTTGATTTTACTGGGCACAGGTTACCCAAGCCCTATCCAACAGAAGATAAAACTAAGATTTTGAGGCTAGGAATGAAAGGGGAAGAGGGCCATATCCCTCTTAGTGATCAGTGGATGCTAATCGCTCAAGAAATTAGTAGTATTATTTCTTCAGAGTTAAACAACGGTAACAAGGTTTCTGTTCTTCTTGGTGTTCCATCCACAATGGCATTTTTAATTGGTACTATTTTAAGAACTTCAAGTAGGATAGATATTTTTTACTTCAATAGAAGTTTGGATAGATATCATAAAGTCTTTAATCTGAGTGAGCTTGACTAAGAATTGTTAACAAAGCTATCCAGCCTAAATGGACAGGCATCGTAGTAAAAACAGTTTTAGATGCTTCAGTCAACGCTGTATAGACCCCCACATTAGGCGACTATCACGGATGAGTTATCGATAGTTTATGTTTATGAAGTAGAGGTGGGTGTCACGCTGGCATCAGGCAAAGACTGTTCTTCGGTTCTGATATAGGGGTTTTTGTCGTTCACGGTCTAATATGACATCCACAATAGCCGACTATCAAATCAACAAAGATCATAGGTCGATACTATTGGCTGTAATAGATCTCTGTACAGTACTGGTTCAAAACCGAGTATAGATAACAATGGACTGGGGCTAAAATTTGCCGCTCCATTACAAGACTGCAGACGAGTTCGGCGTTAGACGAGAAGGTAATTTATGGCCAAGTTGATAAAATCACCAGAAGATTTACCCGATTGGTTCCCATTGGAAACCTACAAGAGAGATTTGAATGATCATCAGTGGCTTGACGAGTTGGTGTGGAGACGTACAGCGAAAACTGTATGGGAGAATACCGGAGACCGAGAAAAGGCCTTGGATACATTCAAAAACCTAGTTTTAACAAGGTCAAGCCAGGATGTATCAGAGAAATCCATGCTACTAAAAGAAACCAAACACGCTTCAGAAGTTTGGGGTATTAGAGAGATTCCACCGTTCTACATGGCGTACTTGGGTTGCATGATCAACGAGTCAAAGAGAGGGCGTGAGCTTACACATTATCTGACTCAATTGAGAAAAGGTAAATCGCTCCAAGAACTTTATAGTAGTGAAACTCCAGAAATCATTGAGTGCGCCCAGAAGGAAGGGATCGGTGATTGGGTGGAATGGGATAAAGAACCCTTTGATATGCAGGACATTCTACCAAGATTCCCGGTGGTGGTGGATCTGGACCAGGATGACGAAACGCTGAAGTTGGCTTTTGAGATATGGCTTTCTGGAGTCAGATCCGAACTTGGTAAGGCCCCTAAGCCAGTTTCAAAAAAAGACTTCGAATATTGGTTGCAGTATGGGTTGTTGCCGGTTTTCGACCTATCATTTTGGGCAGATCTAAATGACCTAAAATATACAGATGCTCTAATTGCTAATTCAGTGTGGCCTGACACATATGTAGACAACACGGAGAGGTTGAGAAAAGTCTCTAAACCAAAAGTTA
This sequence comes from Saccharospirillum sp., assembly GCA_018402545.1. Taxonomy (GTDB): domain Bacteria; phylum Pseudomonadota; class Gammaproteobacteria; order Pseudomonadales; family Natronospirillaceae; genus Saccharospirillum. The sequence continues at coordinate 317,799 of JAGYIL010000004.1, forward strand.
ATCAGATACTTGGAAGTTGGACGTTCATCATTAGATTTTGGAGACAGCTAGAGCTATCGGAGTCACTAGAATTGCTTGTTAAGGAAAAGCGGAACGAAAAATCATAGATTTCATTCCGGAATATAAAATGGCTGCTTATGGGCTAGTATGGATTAGAGAAATAGCTATCCCTAGAGAACTATCATTAAAAAGATAAGAATGGCTCATCTCTCAACTGAATGAGCTATGGCCATGAAAAGACATCTGGTGAACTTAGGTATTACGTTAAAGAACCATTTATTAGTAGGGCGCGTCTGGTTCATAATTGACTTTCTTTTTATTATTCCAGTGTTTCATGTAGTAATTGGAAGCTTGGATGTCAATATTGTACTAGTATACGTTTTATAAAATGTTAACACTTTCGAGACACCCACATTAGGCCGCTATCGATACCAGCACTGTAATAGTTTAACTTTATAAGCAAGGAGTGGGTGTCTCGGCAGCGTAGTTAGTTTAAGGGGGGGGGGCTATTGTGCACTGGACACAGTATATTTCAGCAATTGGAATACCAATAATCGCAATGCTTGCTGCATTGATCGCTTTCCGTCAATTTCAGATCGCACGTAACAAGTTGAAACTCGATCTATTCGACAAGCGTATGGAGGTCTACAGCGCTGTTCGAGAGGCCCTCGGTAATATTGCGCGACAAGGGAACCTGACACCAGAGCAGGAGATTCAATACTCGCAAGGTACGCGCAGCGCTCGTTGGCTATTTGGGCCCGAAGTGTCCAATTATTTAGACAAATCGCTTTGGCATAAGATTACAGATTTAGAACTTCACAATACAATGTCTAAGGACTCGGAAAGCCCAGAGCAGCGTGTTAGGCACATACAGGAGAGGGCCGAGATAATGAAGTGGATGTTTAAACAGTTTAAGGAATTTGATGCATTGGTTGAAGATTATCTTACGCTCAAGCATTGAAAGCTGATGTTTCGTAGAAGGCCAAATAGAAAGGTGAATAGGACATGCACGAAAGCCGGCTATCAGGAAAGCAATGGTCATAGGTTGATGCTATTGTTGTGGTGGGCGTCCACTTAGGGGGTCCTAAATGGACAGGCACCGTAGTAAAAACAAACTGGGGTCCTAAATGGACAGGCACCGTAGTAAAAACAGCTTGAAATGCCTCGGTCATAGAAATTTGTTTTAGGTGCGTTGCAAGAAAATTAATGGATAGGGTTAATCTGCATGAAAACCTGCCAAATTTCCGGTTTCCAAGCACAGCAGGGCCTCAGGTTGCCCTATGAAAAGATATTTTTAATAAGTGGGCGTTCAGGTAAGTAGCTTTGCCAACCCAAGTCCAGGGGTTCTCTGATAGCCAAACTCTTTAAACTTGGATTTTATGGAAATGGCGGTGCCAACCAAGCCTTTAAACTGGCTCTCGAAATACCGGGTGTTGTAGATCCAATGTTCAACATCGATGTTTAGGCGTTCAAGAATGGGCGGGATGCTATTGTCGATACTTCCACGTTTGTCATCCCGTAGTTGTCGCCCGGTCCAGTCTACCAGTTCCAGGTAATCCTGCAGCCGGAAGGGGAGGCCAGCAGGCATGTCCTGTCGCGGGTAACCTACAAACGGGAATAGTAATTTTGGCTGATGTGGTTCTGGTGATTCCGGTGCTTTCTGGACCGTAGCAATTCGTTGTTTCGCGGAAGTGTACTCTGAAGTTTCTGGTGTGGCAGCCATTTGTGCCCGAATGGGGTTTAAGTCCACATAGGCCAGGCAGGTTGCTAGTGCTGTTTCATCGAGCAATGCCTGAGATTTGAAACGAGCTTCCCAGAAACGGCCAGTGCAGCCGTCTTCTGCATTGGCCTGTCGAGCTATATCTTCATTGAGAGCCCGCATGAACCAGCTGATCGACATCAGGCGTTCGCGCCATTCTGCTACTAGTTCTGAAATGACTCTGAGTTGTTCTTCATACAGGTCTTTACCGGCCAGATACTCATGGCTGAGATGGTTACCGGCATACAGGCTGTGCCAGCGTTGTATGACTTCGCTATCCGACCAGGCCTTGGCTTTCTCAGCGTTGATGTGCAAAACCACATGGTAGTGGTTGGACATGACGGCATAGGCGCAGATATCGAGCGCATACACCTCGGCGAGCTGTAGCATGCGTTGCTCAATCCATCCGCGCCGGTGTTCGAAATTGCTACCGGAATGCTCATCGCGCCCGCATAGGAAGGCGCGGCGCACGCAGCGGGAAGTGCAGTGGTAATAAGGTGTCGCCTCCAGGGCGATCTGGCTTTTCCTTGAATGCGGCATAGTGTCTAACCCTGACGGTATGCGATTGCTGTATAAACTACTGGATGTGCTTTGTTGGGTCAAGTATTCAGGTGGGTGTCTCAAGTGGCCTCTAGAATGTTACTGTGAGTGTCTAGGAAGTATTAAGTGTCTAGGAAGTATTATTCTGCTGCGCTCCAAACCAGCCGAAAATGCAGGCGTTAGCTAAGGAGAAGAACATTTGGATTTAATTGAAATCGGAAATGCCCTCTTGTTGCTAGTGAGCGCTATCGCGGGTTTTCTGGTGGGGCAAGCCAATAGCTTTTTCGACAGACGGAACGAAAAGAGGAAGGCATTCAACCGCGCACTAGCCGAATTGTTAGAAATTCGGCATCGGTTTAAAGGAGGCATCTATATACTTCAAAGACTCGGAACTGAGGTAAATATCCCGCGAGAGTATCTTGACGAGATAATTCAAGGCCTACCAGATGGCTTGCTCTGGGATCCAAACGTCTCTGTGCGCTACGCTGATGCGGTGAATACCCTTTCAGCCTACTCTCCGCTTTCTGCCTATGTTTTAAGGTCAAAGGACATCGTAGGGCTTTTTGTGAATGGGGGGGTGTTCACTTTTGGCTCTAGTGAAATTACTCACTCTTTAGCTCTGAAAAACCTGGAAATAATCGAGAACGCTATGCTTCCGGCTATAGAGGAGCCTATTGAGGCTGTCTCGGAATTCTTAGGTAGAAAAACAAAGAAACAGACTCAAGAAATCCTCGATAGTAGCCGAGAGGTTCTACCTGAGGTAAAAAGCGTTGCAGATGAATTGATTGCAAATGCGAATTCTATGATCGCGACAGGGTGAATAGCAGGGTGAATAGGGTGAATAGGACATGCACGAAGGCCGGCTATCAGGAAAGCGATTGTCATAGGATGATGCTATTAATGTGATGGGTGTCCACTTTGCATTTAAGTTGAAAGAGTTAGCCGTTTTCTTTGACACAAGGTGAATAGGACCTGCACGAAAGCCGGCTATCAGGAAATCAATAGTCATAGGTTGATGCTATTGTTGTGATGGTTGGCCACTTAGCATTTGGCTGCGCCATAGCTCGGCCGCCACCTCAACGACAATGGCATGACGCCTGGCCAGCGCCTGGCGGTCGTCGTCGTAGCCACCCCCGATAACCGTTGCAACGGGAATGCCTCGGCGCAGCAACTTGCTCAGCACCAGCCGGTCGCGCTGTCGGATACCCTCTTCTGAAATGTTCAGACGCCCCAGCGGGTCACCGGAAAAAACGTCGACACCAGCGTCGTACAACACGATGTCCGGTGAGCAACGCCGCAGTGCCTCGTCCAGCGTGTTGTTTACGACCTCCAGATAGTCATCGTCCTCCATGCCGTTGGGTAAACCCACGTCCATATCACTAGTTTGCTTGGTGAAGGGAAAATTGGTTTCGCAATGAATGGAGCAGGTAAACGCACCCTCATCATTCTTCAGCAAGGCTGCGGTTCCGTCGCCCTGATGCACGTCGCAGTCAAAGATCAGCACCTGCCGTACATCGGATTGCCTGAGCAACACATGCGTGGCAATGGCCAGATCGTTCAGAATGCAGAAACCGGAGGCGTGATCATAGTGCGCATGGTGGGTGCCGCCCGCCAGGTGACAGGCCAGACCCTGATGCAGTGCCAACTGGGCGGTAAGCACCGTGCCGGATGGCGCCAGTAAGGTGCGCTTTACCAGCCCTTCGCTCCAGGGCAGATTCATCTGGCGTTGTTCGTCGCGCGACAGGGTGTTGGTAATGAACCGGGCCAGATAATCCGGAGAGTGAGTCTGGTTCAGCCAATGGTCACGGCACCTGCCCGGTCGGTAGGTGTTCTCGGGGGTCAGCAGTCCCTGACTGCGCAGGTAGTCCGCCAGCAAACCAAACTTTGCCATCGGGAACCGGTGTTTGGGCGGGAACGGGAAGCTGTAGTCGGGGTGGTGCACCATTGGCGGCAAGCCAGACATCGGGTCATCCTAAGGGTTAAAGCCGCAGCGGGCTGCGGTTGTGCCAATGCAGATCAGTCGTTTCCCCGACCGGGCTAACAGGACGAGGGCTCCCTGGATTCAGCCAAAATAGTCCTCCATCCACTGCACCAGTTTACCGGTGTCCAGTTCGGCCAACGCCATACTCTGAAAGTCATCACCGGCCTCCTGTTCGATGGTAATAAACTGATACAACAACTGGCCGGGCTGCTGGTCGTGAAGAATCAGCATAATACGGCGGCGTGTCCGGTGGCAGTCAATGGTCAGTACATCGGCCGGAATTCCGGCGTCACGCATTTTACGGCGGACTTCAATGACCGGGTTAATGTGGTCGTGACTGGCCTGGATGCGGGCATGGGCGTCGCTGACGGCATCAGATAACAGTTCCAAGGGATCTTCGGGCATGGTCGGGCTCGCTAAACGTCGTTAACAGGTTTGAACAGCCGCTCAGGGTAGCCCAATGAAACCCGGCTAGACAAACAATGGGGGCACAGGCACCGGGTGTGCCGGTTCCCAGCGTCACCCGATGCACGGTGCAGGGTTATTCCTGACGAGTAGGGCGATACAGTATCTCGTTAATGTCCACGTCTTCAGGCTGGCTCATCGCGAAGATGACACAGCGCGCAAAGCTGTCGGCTGAAATCGCATGTTCCTTGTAGAAACCGGCCACCCGTTCAGAGACCCCTTCGGCGCCTACCGACGATGGCAATTCCGTATCGACGGCTCCCGGTGAGAGTATGGTGGTGCGAATGCCATAGGGTTTCACTTCCTTGCGCAGGCCTTCGGAGATCGCCCGCACCGCAAACTTGGTGCCTGAATAGACGGCGCTGCCAGGCCCAACGCTGTGGCCAGCCACTGAAGAGACGTTGATGATATGGCCGCTTTGCTGCTCTTTCATGTGCGGCAGAGCCGCCCCGATGCCGTACAGAACCCCTTTGATGTTGACGTCGATCATCTGGTCCCATTCGTCGTAGCGCAGCATCTCCAGCGGAGACAGGGGCATCAGACCCGCGTTGTTGATCATTACATCCACCCGTCCGTGGAGCGATATGGCTCGGTCCACCAGCGCCTGAACCTGGGTGCGGTCGGTGACATCGGTTTTAACCAGGGCCTCCTGGCTTAACCCAATTTCCTCTGCCAACGCGGTCATGCGGTCCATGCGCCGTGCGCCGAGCACCAGTTTGGCGCCGGCTTTGGCCAGGTGGCGAGCGGTTTCGGCGCCCAGGCCACTGCTGGCGCCGGTAATAACAACGACTTTGTGTTCGATACCTTCTGTCATGAGAATCTCCTCTCTTGAGCATTGTCCGTTGAAGAGGTACGCCCTTGTCGGGTGCTAAACGGATGCAGTGGTCATGATTGGTCCGATAGTGGCAATTTCAAACTCGGTGGCCGGGCCAAGGCTTGATGGGCCAGGCAACGTCGGCAGGCAAGCGGTCGTTTTCTGTGTTAGTTTTGTATGGCTTCTGCCCCGGGTTTAGCCCGTTGGAAACCGCGCCAGCACACGATTTCCTAGTTTCTTTTTCACTATTGTCAGGTTTCGTAATGACCCACGACCCCTTCTTTCATCATCCAGAACTCGCCGATCTGATCACAAAGCCAGAAGACTCCTTCTTCCGGGATTTTTCAATAACCAAGCTCGCCAACATCCTGACCGACAGAGGGTTGCCGACAGGCTGGTGGCATACCGATGAACACCGCAATGCGATGAGAAAAGAGGTGCTCAGTGAGCACCGCTCGGGGGATCTCTGGGTCTTCGCTTATGGGTCGCTCATGTGGGACCCGGCCATTCGGTTTACCGAAGTCCGGAGAGCTCGGGTTCAGGGCTATCAGCGCCGGTTCATATTGAAAGACATTCATGGCGCCCGAGGGACTCGCGAAGCGCCAGGTCTGATGGCCGCGCTCGACCAGGGCGGTGAGTGTGAGGGGCTGCTGTTTCGCATCGATCAGGAAGCCATTGAGGTGGAAACCGATATCCTCTGGCGTCGTGAGTTTATTGGGCCAGCTTACTTTCCGGTGTTTGTTCCCACTCAGATGGGCGAGGTCACGGTCAATGCCCTGACGTTCGTTGCCGACTATGATGCGGAGCTGATAGAGCCGGAACTGAGCCGAGCCGAGCAACTCGAGTACCTGGTGACAGGAAAGGGATTTTTGGGCGACAGCGCAGATTACCTCAGAAACATTGCCCGGCAGTTTCAGCTGTTCGGCATCAGAGACGCCGAAGTTGAAGCGTTGTTTAACGGGATGAATCTACTAGAGAAATAAGACGGCACACCGTTCAAATACCTGGCGTCGTGACGTCGCCATTTACGTAAAGATACACCTTTTGGTATCCGTCAAGAGCGTTGACAGTGCAGTAATCGAACATACACATTAGGCGACATACTATACGAGCATCTATGATGCATAGGCGTTAATAAAAGAGGTGGATGTCCCGGTAGCGTGCTCAAGCTGGAACTCCGGTACGACGCATAGCCAAAGCGTAATGCGGCATGGCACTCGACTGGGGAAAGCATCCATGAAGGTCTTAAACAGAATCAGGTTCATATCGCGTCGGCTTGGAGAGCGGCTTTGGGTCAAGCCTCTGTTCTTTTGTCTCCTGTCAATCGGAGCGGTATTCATCGCCAAAACGGCGGATTATCTGGATCTAGACCGGAACATCCCGCAAGTTAATGCCGACTCCATTGAGACTTTGTTGGGGGTGTTGGCGGCCAGCATGCTCGTGATTGCCACCTTTGCGGTGGCTTCCATGGTGTCTGCGTATGCATCGGCAAGCAGTGCGGCAACGCCCAGGTCGTTTACACTCATTATCGCAGACGATGTGTCGCAAAACGCGCTTTCAATCTTTATTGGCTCATTCATCTACAGCATTGTTGCTCTCACTGCTGCCAAGAACCATTTTTTCCAGGAAGCTGGCCTCGCTACCGTGTTTGTACTGACCGTGCTTGTGTTTGCTGCGGTAATTATTACCTTCGTTCGCTGGGTAGACAAAATCGCGCGACTGGGGCGCTTGAGTGAATCCGTTGAAAAGGTCGAAGCGGCAACCGCGGCTGCCATAAATCAGCGCCGGTTCGGCTCGGGCGTTGGTGGCCTACCTACAGCACAGCAGCACTCACTCGGGAAGGCAGTGTATGCAACGACGGTGGGTTACGTGCAGCACGTCGATGTCGAAGCGTTGCAAGCCTGGGCAGTGAAGGCCAACACTCGAGTCGCCGTTGCTTCCCTGCCAGGCGCGTTTGCAGAGCCGGGGCGTGCTCTGGCGTATGTAGAATACGATGCGGAGAGCATGGCTGAACCAGATTTAAACGCAGTGACCAACGCCTTTGTGATCGGAACCGATCGGGTTTTTGAAGACGACCCCCGGTTCGGCCTCGTGACGCTGTCGGAGATCGCTGGCAGAGCCTTGTCTCCCGCTGTGAATGACCCCGGTACAGCGATCACCATTATAGGGTCGCTGGTAAGGCTGTTCGTTTCCTGGAATGACAAGACAAAGGGGGCGGAGGTAACACCATACGTTCGCGTTGACGTTCCGTTGCTGTCAGCGCATGACTTGTTTGACGACGCCTTCACCGCCATCGCTCGGGATGGCGCGGGTACGGTTGAGGTGATGCTACGGCTTCAGAAGGCGTTGAAGGTGCTGTCAACGCTCGGCAATCCGGCACTTTGTGAGGCCGCGATGAAGCATTCCCGGTTGGCACTCGCTCGCGCAGAGAGAAAGATGGAACTGCCAGAAGATCTGGCCCTTGTTCGAGAAATTGCCTCATTCTCCAGGGCCACTCGGTTGAACAGACCAAGTTCCGTTATAGACAGCTAGGGAGCCTCTGAACTACTCCCCCAGGGCTCTGCGCGAGCTAAGACGTTTTGCCCAAGTGGGCGGCACTCCGACGCACTTCGCAGCGCAATAGCCGTAGCCCTTGTCAAGAAGTGCTCCCTAGTCTTCAGGTGGGTGTCGCAAAGGAGCTTATAATACCAGCGTTGGGCGGCGTGACCCTGTTTCGGTGGTTGATGTAAACTCATTTAATAAGGCGCACCAGTATGCAGCCGACGGCTGCCAGACGCCACTGGCCTGACGCTTCTTTGCTCAGCGTTTTTCGGCATAGTTATCAAATGGAGTTCCAGATGAAATTTTTGGTTTTCTTGGGTACCGTACGCGACAGTACACCTCCGAAGCCGGCCCGCCTGGGTGTCCGGGTTACAGAAGCGGTTCTCGAATGCCTTAACAGTAGATATACCGACTATGAAATAGAGTTGGTTGATGCTTTGGATTATCCAACAGAACCCGTCTTCAAGCCGCACTTCGCTTACCCACGGAGTAAGGCGCCTTCCAAGCTCAATCAATTGGCAGATAAAATAGAAAGTGCCGATGGTTTTGTTATGGTCAGCCCCGAATATAATCATTCGATGAGTCCGGCGCTAGCCAACCTGTTGAACCACTTTGGCAGTTCCTTGTTTTCCTACAAACCAAGTGCGATTGTTACCTATTCAGCAGGGCAGTGGGGCGGGATGCGTGCATCAGTCGCAATGCGCACCTTTCTTTCAGAGCTTGGGTGCCTGCCAGTTTCTGCAATGATACATGTGCCCAAGGCACAAGAAATCTTTACGGCGGATGGTTCAGTGCAACCTCAGGAGGATCAAGACGCCTGGTTCGAATATTTTGGTCGAACATTCAGTCAATTGATTTGGTGGGCTCAGGCTGCGAAGCAACATAGAGAGCAGGTTGACCCGCATAAGCTGGTAAAGGATTTTAAAACGGATCCGTCTGAACGCAATGCGCCTTAGTCTGACCGGCGGAATAAATGGGGTCAGCACCATTGATTATCAAAAGGTACAGGTAAAGAATGATAAGACACATCTTATTGATCAAGTTTAAAGAGGCTTCAGCGTCTTCGGATATCGAGCAAATAAAAAACCTGTTTATGGCCATACCCGAAAAAGTCGAGGGCGTGGTCTCGGTTGAATGGGGCGAAAACGATAGCCCTGAAGGAAAAAACCAGGGTTATACCCATTCTGTATTGATGACATTTGCAGACGAGGCAGGCCGGAAGAACTACCTTCCACATCCCGAGCATGAAGCATTGAAGCAAGTATTCGGGCCGTTACTGGACGACATAGTGGTGTTTGATTATCAGGTTTAGTGGGTGTCAACATCAGGTGGGTTTCTCAGAGGGATGCCTCAGGCCTTCGTAAGAACGCAACCTCAGATGCTAGAATACTCGCCTGCTTCAACCACCACCGGAGAAAACAGCACTATGGACACGGCTTCCACACCCTACCCAATTGGCACGCCAGGCACTCCCTGGGGCGACCAGGAGCGCGCCGAGTGGCTGGCAGCGCAAACCCGGCACCGTAGCTATGAAGCCGATGTGTTCAGCGTGATCCAACGACTGGGTGAGCGCTTCGACGTGGAGGAGTATGGCAGCCTGGACTATGGCTCCGATCATTACCCGCTAATGGCTATTCGTAGTCGGGGCTGGCGTGATGATCTGCCCGTTGTGCTGGTAACCGGTGGCGTGCATGGCTATGAAACCAGCGGTGTGCATGGTGCGCTGCAGTTTGTTGATCAACATGCGGCGGATTACGCAGGCCGGGTCAATTTGCTGGTCGCGCCCTGTGTCAGCCCCTGGGCTTATGAACGCATTCATCGCTGGAATGCGAACGCGATTGATCCGAACCGGTCGTTCCGCGAAGACAGCCCGGCTGAGGAGTCGGCGGCGCTTATGGGGTTGGTGGGGCCCCTTGGTGATCGCGTAATAATGCACATTGACCTGCACGAGACCACCGATACCGACGAAACTGAGTTTCGCCCAGCGCTGGCAGCGCGCGATGGCGAGCCATTCGAGCCCGGTGAGATTCCCGATGGCTTCTATGTGGTGGACGACAGCGAGAACCCGCAGCCGGATTTCCAGCAGGCGGTGATCAACGCGGTGGAGGCGGTCACTCATATCGCCCCGGCTGATGACAGCGGTAAAATCATCGGCTCACCCGTGGTTGCCCGGGGTGTGATTCAGTACCCACTCAAGCAGCTCGGCCTGTGTGCCGGCATGACCACCGCTACCTACAAAACCACCACCGAGGTTTATCCGGACAGCCCCCGCGCAACGCCGGAGCAATGCAATGCTGCGCAAGCGGCTGCGGTATGTGCGGCGATTGATTATGTGTTGGTTCAAGGGGCTTCGTAAGGGCTGACTGCCTGGCGCCAGCCAGGCAAGTCATAAAGCCAATGCGGCGGCAAGTTTGCTGGCGAATGCTTCGACCCGGGCAGCGCGCACAGCGCGAGGGTTAAGCAGCGCCACCACATCGGCGTCGGGTAATGCCCAGTCGGGCAGAACCCGGATAAGGCGGCCAGCGCTAATATCCTCGGTTACGCTCCATTCCGATCGCTCGACAATTCCTAGCCCCGCAATCGCCCAGGCACGGATTACTTCGCCGTCGTTGCTGGCGAACACGGGATGGACACGCAAGCTTAGAACCCTTCCATCGGGCCCGGTCAGTGGCCAAAGCGTGACATCGGCCTGGTCCTCGCGCACCACACCCACACGGTGCCCGGCGATCTCACTTGGTGTGCGGGGCAAACCAAAACGCTCGGCATAGGCCGGCGCCGCGACAAGTAAGCGGCGGTTCGAGGCCAGCTTACGCTGCACAATATCAAGATCCGGCAAGCGACCGACATGGATCAGCACGTCCCAGGCGGCCGCACGCATGGCGCCGCGGGGGTCCTCGCTGAGCGTCAGCATGGGCCGCAGATCGGTGTGTTCCTGTGCAAACTGGCCGAGGACGGGAGCGACGCACAGTCGGCCGAAACCCAGGGGGGCGATGACATGTAATGGCCCGGCGATGCGTCCGGCGCGTGCGGCCAACTCATCGGACAAGGTTTCCAGATCACCGAGAATGACCTTCGCCCGCTCCAGCAGCAGTTCGCCTTCGGCCGTCAGCGTAACGGGGCCGCGACCGCGTTCGACCAGGCGCAGATGCAGCCGCTCCTCAAGCTGAGTCAGACGCTGCGACACAGCTGGGGGCGTTACGTCCAAGCTGCGCGCAGCGGCTGCAAGGCTCGGCGCGGTGGCGATGGCGGATAGGAATCGAATGTCGGCAAGATCTATCATTAAGGCAAATCTTAATCTAACAATTAGAATTCGTGAATCGAAATTTAATGATTTGAGCGCTATATTCTTGATCTCACTCATTGAGAGTACAGCTTATGCCACTCGACCACGACGCTATCGAAAACCTGACGACGCCCGCGCTGCTGCTCGATGACGCGAAGCTGACCCGCAATATCGAGCGGCTTGCGGCCCGGGTCCGTGCGCTTAATGTCAGCCTGCGGCCCCATATGAAAAGCGCGAAATCCATCGACGTTGCACTTCGTGTAACCGGTGGTACGCCAGGACCGATCACGGTTTCAACCCTGGCGGAAGCCGAGAGATTCCATGCGGCGGGCTACACGGACATCATGTATGCCGTGGGGATTGCACCGCAAAAACTTGCTCGGGTAAAGGCGCTGCGGGAGAGGGGCTGCAACCTGACGGTAATCCTCGACACCCTGGACCAGGCGAGGGCCGTGGCCGGAGTGCCTGCGCTGATCGAGATCGACAGCGATGGCCATCGCGGCGGCCTTGCCCCGGACGATCCGGTATTGGTCGACATCGGGCGCATCCTGCATGCGAACGGCGCTTTGCGCGGCGTAATGACGCATGCGGGCGAAAGCTACACCGTCAGCGGCGTTGAGGCCCATCGCGAGTTTGCCGAACGCGAGCGCGCCGCATCCGTTGCGGCGGCGGAGCTGTTACGGGCCGCAGGGTTGCCCTGTCCGGTGGTCAGCCTAGGTTCGACCCCCACCGCCCATGCGGCTCAGGACCTTACCGGCGTCACCGAGCTGCGCGCCGGAGTCTATATGTTTTTCGACCTGGTGATGGCAGGGATCGGGGTGTGTTCCACCGACGATATCGCCCTGTCGGTGCTGACCACGGTGATCGGACACCAGCCATCCAAGGGCTGGATTCTGGTCGACGCAGGCTGGATGGCTCTGTCTGGTGATCGGGGTACGGCGGATCAGGCGGTCGATCAGGGCTATGGCCTTGTTTGCGATGCCGAGGGACGGGTGATTCCCAACTTGATTGTGACCGGTGCCAATCAGGAGCACGGAATCATCTCGCTGCGCCCCGGTGCGCACGGCGCAATGCCTGATCTGCCCGTGGGTACGCAGTTGCGCATCCTACCCAATCATGCCTGTGCCACCGCCGCGCAGCATTCACAGTACTCAGTCATTCCCGCCGATGGTGGGCCGCTCCTTGGTTGGCCCCGTTTCGGCGGTTGGTGAGGATAGAGCCATGATAGTCATCCCCGAGGCGCAATCCGCCAAACTCGTTAATCCCGCGCTCGCCTTCGAGACGGTGCGCCGTGCCCTTATCGCCGCGATTCACCCCGAAGCGGCAAGTTTCCCTGTCGTCGTCGCCCACGCCAGCGATCCGCAAAACCGTTTCACGATCAAATCCGCCGCGGGCACGGAGCTGGCCGGGTTGAAGGTCGGCGCCTACTTCCCGACGAACGACGCTCAAGGCCTGCCGCGCCATGCCTCAACGATTCTGCTGATCGATCAAAGCACGGGGCGGCTGGGTGGTGTGGTCGAAGGGTCGGCCGTTAACTGTTACCGCACCGCCGCCGCTGACGCGGTGGCGACCGATGCGCTGGCCAGACCCGACGCCGAAGTTCTGGCGCTCTTCGGCGTTGGACATCAAGCCGCCTACGAGGCCGAGGCGATTGCCCGCATCCGCCGCTTGACCCGTGTGCTGGTGGTGGGGCGCGACCCTGCCCGCAGCGCTGCCTTCATCGAGAAACTCCGCGATAAGGGCCTGCCCGCCGAGGCTGCGGATGCCGAGGCCGCGGTGCGCGCCGCCGATATTATTGTGACCGCAACCACCGCCACCGGGCCGCTGTTCCGCGCCGACTGGGTGCGACCGGGCACGCATGTCTCGTCTATGGGGTCGGACTCAACAGGTAAGCAGGAACTGCCACCAGACCTCTTCCCAGGGGCGCGGCTGTTCTGCGACCTGCCCGAGCAATCCGTCCGTATCGGAGAATTCCAGCACGCCGCGCCGGATACGTCGCTGACGGCTATCGGTGCCGTGCTCTCGGGCGCCGCTACTGGTCGGCAAGGCGTCGATGACATTACCGTCTTCGACAGCTCGGGTATCTCGTTACAGGATTTATACATGGCCGAGGCGATTCTGGCGGCAGCCAAGTCGACCAAAGAGCAGACTGCATGACTTTCCCGAGCAACAATACATGGGCATGGGCGAGAGCATTGTTAACCCGGCAATGCTTATTTTCTGATACCCACAGCAACGCTTCTGGTTTTAGAAAATACTACCGGTCAACAAGACACCCCCTGGCCATTACCCGCAACATCCTTTCCCGATCACTCACTCTTTCGCGAGCCCTGGCTTCAGCCCAACTCCAAACGCGCCAGTCAGATTTGTATGCCACCACGGGTGACCAGCGCCAGATCAGTTGCGCAGCAAGCGTGCACCGCTCAGCTTCCGGTAATGCATCCAGTCGCTCCAATACCACAGGCACAGTATCGGCCCCTAGCGCCAACAGGTAATCGGTATCCAGCGATTGTTCATGGTTAATGGTGCGGTCCAGGTTCACGCTTGCTACCCAACCGGCCGGGTTCGTAAGTGCGAATAAGAACACCATAACCATGCCCGCCAGAGTCGAGCCTGAAGCAAACCAGTTCAGCCGCCCTCTTAATACCGTCGCCGAAAAGAACACCAGGGTGAGCGTCAGCCAAAGTAAAATGGCCAGCACTGTTAACCGGTCCAAACTTAAACCGAACTCGTCGATGTACAACACGAACCGTTGCGTGGCGGAAACCAGCATCACCAGCACAAGGCCGACCAGCACCAATGCCAGGCTGCGGTACAGGCGTTTGCTGGTGCTCACGGCACCGGCGAACAACAATAGGCCCAGTGTAAGACCGGCAATGGTCACCAGTTCGAAAAATCCGCGGCGGGCGTACTCGGCCATTGTGAGGCCGGAGATGCGTTGTATTGCTTCCTGGCCACCGAACAAATAACCCAGTTGCAGTACAACGAACCCGCCGAACAGAAGCGCGAGTGAGCCCAGAACAATGAGGGTTTCATCCCGGCCAATGCTTGGTAGCGGTATTCTTCGGAACAGGTTGTCCTGGTCGTGGTCGACCACGGCGGCCAGCCAGCCGCTTACGGCCCAGGCGATTAACAGGGCAACGATCAGGTGGCTGGTCAGTTCGGTAACGGTGAACACATCGAAAGCACGGTCTGCGAAGCGGTTGAACCCTGCGTCCGCTGAAGACAACAGCCCGGTAAATACCCAAATAAGGGGGATGGCCAGTGCCAGGCCCCGGCCAACTCCAGCCAGGCGGCGCAATGCAGGGCCACGGCCCCGGGTCGCCCCGGCCAGCAGCGGGACGGCCCCGAACAGGGCCCTAAAGGGAACCGCTATCATGGCGTAGAGGTGATCGAGCGGTAATGACCGACCCACACGGGCGCCCCAGCCGAGCATGATGATTTGCGAGACGGCGAACGGTAACAACAAGAATAATAGAAACTGTATGAACCCATTATCGCGAACCACCATCACCCCGGCCGCCGCCAAAGCCACGGCGCCCCAGGCGGCAACGGGCCGCCAGCGGGTGGCATCGGCTCGCAGCGCCAGCCATATTGCGGCGATGCCCGCCAGGCCAATCCACACCGCCAGCCCTGGCCCAATGGGCCCGGCTCGCAGGAACAGGTCTCCCAGAACACCCAATAACAAGGCCCATAAAACGGTTGTTCGTTTCAGGTGGGCGGGTTCGTTGGCGGTGTGGTTATCCATGTCGGTTACTCCTTGGTGTAAAAGTACTTTGAAATATAAAGTTGATGGGCAAAAAAATATCAGCCGCCTTTAACGTGGCTGATAATGGCTTCCATGTGAGCCACATACTGCTCCAGAGCTTTGCGGCCTTCACGGGTCAGGCGGTAGTCGGTGCGGGGCGTTCGGCCTTCGTAGCCTTTGCTGCATTCGATATAACCGGCGTCTTCCAGTTTGCGGGCGTGAACGCTGAGGTTGCCGTCGGTCGCCTTTAATACTTTTTTAAGTTCACTGAAACTGAGGCTGGCATCGGCCGCCAGTGCACTGAGAATTCCCAAACGCACCCGGTCGTGTATCAACCGGTCGAGATCCGCCGCCGGGGCAGGGGCGGGTTTAGCGGTCGGCTTGTTAGGCGCGACGTTTTCAGCTGTTTTCTTAACTGCTTTAGCCACCGTATCGTCTCCAAATCAACAGGCCGAACAGGCCGTGCAAGCCACCGAAGCCGAGTAACATCATCCAGCCGGTGGTGTCTGGCCAAAGCAGGGCGATTGCACCC
Organism: Saccharospirillum sp.; assembly: GCA_018402545.1. Classification (GTDB taxonomy): domain Bacteria; phylum Pseudomonadota; class Gammaproteobacteria; order Pseudomonadales; family Natronospirillaceae; genus Saccharospirillum. The sequence continues at coordinate 333,462 of JAGYIL010000004.1, forward strand.
GCTGCCATAAATGCCATGCCCATCACCGGAATAATGCTCACCGAGAACAACCCACCGGTCATCACGCTGACCCCATACAAACTCAGCCAAATGCCCTGAATCAACGCCAGGTTGCCGGTCGGGTACAACACGAACGTCAGCAAGCCACCGGCGGCCATCGGCGGTGAAAAGGCCAGCAGTAATTTTCGGGCAGAGCGATTCCAAAGGGTGGTTCCTGCACTGGCTGCCTTGCGTGCGGTAAACCAGAGGCCAAGAACAGTGGCGACGGCGAACTCGACAAACCACACCGCTAATTCGAACCCGGGTGCCAGCGAGTGCGAGACCAGCCAGGCCAGGGCCGCCGACGCGCCGATCAGTACATAACCCAGGCCGGAGAGTTCGGTGAAGCGGCCCGTGTTTTCCATGGTCTCGCGGATGAAACGCAGGTTATCGGCTGCGTGCTCATGCAGCTGTGTCGGTTCGGGCGGGAACGCCTGTGGCTGGTTGTTGGTCATGGCGGGTTGGGCCCGGTCGATAGGGTGATAGCGAAGTACTTTATAAAATAAAGTTGCTGGGGGCAACCTGTATCTACAGATTGAATAACCGATGGGGTAGTATCAGCGCCATATCACTGCCGATCATCTGTAGAAGACGTTGAATAAAACAATGAAGAAGCTGTCCGTTTTCCTGTTATTACTGCTCGCGAGCGTGTCAGCCAGCGAGATCCGGCCTTTTGAATCAGACGGTTGCAGTTCTTTCCCAAATGGAACCTTCTGGCAGAACGAATTATGGCTTGCGTGCTGCACCGCTCACGACTATGCCTATTGGCAGGGTGGCACCTTTCAGGAACGCCTGGCGGCCGACCAGGAACTGGAAGCCTGTGTCAGTGCTGTCGGAGAACCGGAGATAGCCCGTTTGATGTTGGCAGGTGTCAGGGTCGGTGGTACGCCCTATTTACCCACGATGTTTCGTTGGGGGTATGGCTGGCCGTATCCGCGCGGCTATAAAGCACTGACTGATGAAGAGCGTCAGCAAATAGAGGCGCTGGAAGGGTAGATTACCGACGGTGACGGCACGCAGAACCGCCCCCGGGATTGAAGGCTGTACCTTATTGTTTTGTTTGTCGGAGCTAGTTAATGCGCCCCAGTCAGTATACCCAGCTTTGCACCATCGCCCGCCGCATCGTTAACGATGTCGGTGAAGCGGAAGACGTGGCACAGGAAGCACTGCTGGCGGCTTTTCTGGCCGGCCATACCGATTTTGAAGCCATTGAAACCCGGCGCTGGCTGGTGGGCACGGTTCGGAATATGGCCCGGATGTCGCTGCGTGGCACGGTACGCAGGCAGGGTCGTGAAAGTCAGTGGCAAAGTGCGCAGCCCGATCAGTTTGAGAGCCCTCAGCACGGTATTCACGCATTGCCGATTACCTTAACGCCACCACTCAAGGCCGTTGCCGCGCTGGCACTGTCGGGCCATAACCGCAAAGAAATCGCCTATTTGCTGAACCTGACCGATGTAACGCTGCGCCAGCGCATTCGCACGTTAAAACGTGAGTTAACCCGGGCCGGGCTGGACATGCCGGCAGAACTGCCGGGGTTAACGCTGGGGCTGGCCTATGGTCGACTGCGCGGTGCGTTGTTGTCCAAGTTGTCGCACCGGGGCGGGGTTTTGGCCAGTCATGATCCTGACGGGCATCTTTTTGTGATCAGTGGCTCACAAAAGGGACATCGGCGGCAATTAACAGGTGGATAAACCACCAAGGAAAACACCATGAACTTCAAACCCAAGAGTGCCAGCATCGTCTATTACGTCAGCGACATTCAGCGTACGGAAACATTCTACAACGACACCTTCGGGCTTGGCCTTGAACGCATGGAAGGCGCCGACCCGTTCTGGCTGCAGGGCCAACTGGAAAACGGCCTCGACCTTATCTTTTTCGAAATGGAGGGCACACGGGGCAATACGCCCGCCATTGTATTCGAGGTGAGCGATGGCGGAATCGACGACATTGTTGCCGAACTGGCGGACTCTGGAGTCACCATTGTCACCCCGGTATCTGAAGCACCTGGCGGCTGGAGTGCAGACTTCCTCGACCCGGATGGCTTTGGCCTGGGTCTGTGGCAGTCCGGCGAGTTGCCGCGTTCATTGAAGCCCTGACCTGTCAGGTTTGCGGTGCCCGTAAATGGCAATAAAACGTCATTTTTCTGGCTAATTACGGGCACCAGCCAACAATTTTCTACCAGAAACGTGCCTTCCGGCACAGTGTTCGGTCTTTGTTTCACAGATAATCAGTATTCACTGTTTTGTGGAAGCCAGCCGTGCACCGGTCATTCATCGTCTTCAGCCTGGGCTTTATAAGCCTGCTTACCGGGTGCAGCCAGGAACTGGCCGGTGCGGGTTCGCCAACCACGGCGCCGGTTGCCGATGTACGCATCGATTGCGACTCAAGCGATGTTGAGTTTTTCAGCAACGAGGTCTGGCCGATTCTACAGGAATGCAGCGGCTGCCACGTCGAGGGCGGCGTAGCGGCGAACCAGGGTGCCCGGTTTACCGTAGCCCCCGGCAATGCAGCTGCCAGTCAGACTCTGCTGCGTGATTACATTGCGCTAGCCGGCGACCGCCTCGTTAACAAGCCAACGCTCTATCAGGTCAGCCACGGCGGGGGGCACCTGTTCAGCACCAGCAGCCCGGAAGCGGCCACACTTGCCGAAGCCGTGCTGCGTTACAGCCAGGGCGCACCACAATGCAGTGAAGAAGAATCGCCCGTTGCCGAACAGCCGGGTTACGGTGATGTCAGCCTGATCAGCCGCACCCGTACTCTGCGCAAGGCGGCCATCATGCTTGGGTCTGACTTGCCCGATACCAGCACCCTGAACCAGGTTCGGGATGATGATGACGCCCTGCGCACCGAACTAAGAGCGCTGATGCAGGGCCCCAACTTCGAGGCCTGGCTGAAGAACGGCGCTAATGATCGTCTGTTGAGCCGCAAGTATCTGGATGGCATGAGCGAAGCTCAGGAAACCCTGGGCGGAACCTACTACGAAGCATTGTACGAGCGCACATCGGAAGCCTTCGATTCTGCCGATGCCGCCGCAACCGCCTGCGGCAGCGACTTGGAAGCCGACACCAGCGAGTGCGCCCTGGCGCGCGCCGAACGCCAGCGCGCCAATCTAATCTACCGGGAAACGCAGCGGGCTCTGGCCGAAGAACCGCTGGAGCTGATTCGGCACGTCGTCACCAACGACTTGCCGTACCGGGAAGTACTCACCGCCGATTACCGGATGATGAACCCCTTCACCTATGAAGTGCTCGATGGCGCCAGCTGGCAAGGCGGCTACGACCCATTGGACCCGACCGACTGGCGGCCCGGCCAGATCAGGCGGTACCGGGTGGCGTGGGGCGTCTCCTTGCAGGCGCGAACAGGGCGCGACTATTTGCCTTCAGCCGGTATTCTTTCGTCACCGGTATTTCTGGCGCGGTTTCCGTCGACCGAGACCAACCGCAACCGGGCCAGAGCCCGCTGGACCTACCAGTTCTTTCTGGGGGTCGACATCGAACGCCTGGCGGTTCGGGCGATGGACCCGGAAGAACTGCAGCAGGTGACCAACCCCGGTGCCGAAGGCAGCAGCTGTTTCGGTTGTCATTCCCTGCTCGACCCAGTTGCCGCCACCTTTCAGAGCTGGGGCAACGATGGCCATTTTCTGGATCGCCAGGGGTACGATGCCTTGCCACCGAGCTATGTCAGCTCGGAGCACTACCAGGCGAATGACCAGTGGTACCGGCAGCAACTTCCAGCTGGTTTCAATCAGCAGACCATGCCAACCCTGTCGTCTTTTGGCCCGGTCAATGGGCACGACGACGGCTTGCGCTGGCTGGCCGACCAGATTGTGGAGGACGACCGCTTTGCCACCGGCACCGTGCAATTCTGGTTCAAGGGCTTGCTAGGCCGCGAGCCCTTGTTGCAGCCACTGGAACCGGATGACCCGAACTACAATGCCGATCTGGAAGCCTGGCAGGCCGAGCAGGCGCTGATCGCCGAACTGGGCCAGCAATTCCGCGACAACGATGAAAACCTGAAGTCGCTGTTGGTCGAGATGATGATGTCGCCCCTGTTTCGTAGCGAACGCTTCGACCAGGCCTCAGCATCACGCCGCGAGGCGCTGCGCGAATTGGGCATCGGCCAGTTGCTGACGCCCGAACAACTGGATCGAAAACTGACGGCGGTGCTCGGGCAAAGCTGGCAGCTCGACTGGCAACAACGCGGCCAACTGCTGGAAAACTACTATCTGTTTTACGGCGGTATCGATTCCGACGGCATTACCGAACGCCCTCAGTTTCTGAACAGCATGATGGTCTCGGTGACCGAACGCATGGCCAACGAACTCGCCTGCGAACGGGTGTTTCAGGAATTCTGGCCGGGCATGCCACGAACCCTCTTTCCTATGGTCGAGATCACCACCGACCCGAGCACCGAAGCGGGCGAAACCGCCATTCGCAACAACCTGCAACACCTGATGTGGCGGCTTTGGGGCGCCGCCGAACCGGCCGAGGTGGACGCCGCCTGGGAACTGTACAAGGCGTTGTATGAGCAGCGGTTAAGCTGGGATGAACCGACGCCTTATTTATCCCAGGTAGCGGCCTGGAGTGGCGCCGACGCCAACCCGGAAGAAGACGAATACTGCCCGGTGCGGGATCTGGACCCGAACGATGGCATTGCCATTGCGCTGAACTGGGGCGGCATCACCACCAGTGACTGGGTGGCCGCCAACAATGGCAACCCGGAACCGGTCAGGACGCACCTGGGTAGCTTCTATAACCCCGAACAGACACTCAGGCCCTGGGTCGGTGTGCTGGTCTATCTGTTAACCGACATCCAGTTCCTGACGGAGTGACCATGCATCGCCGCGACCTGCTCAAAGCTCTGTTTGCCGTCGGGCTAGCGCCCGCCCTGGCCCCCTTTGCCAGGGCTGAAGCGCTGCGCAACGACGGCCCGATTTACATCACCGTATTCGCCGAAGGCGGCTGGGATGTCACCAGCCTGTGCGACCCGAAAAACGGCCAGCGGCTGAACCCGGCCAATGGTGAAACCGTTTGGATCAACCACTGGGCCGAGGCCGGCGAGAGCATTGCCAGCACCGCCAACGGCCTTCGTTATGCTCCTTTTGCCGACAACGAACGGTTGTTTCAAACCCTGGGTTCAAGAATGCTGGTCATCAATGGCATCGATACCCAAACCAATGCCCACAATGCCGGTGTTCGCCATACGTTCAGCGGCCGCTTTGCCGACGGTTACCCGGCCCAGACAGCCCTGGCCGCTGCCCGGCACGGCGCGGGCTTGCCGCTGGCGTTTCTCAGCAATGGTGGTTACCGGGAAACCGCAGGCCTGACTCAGTTTACCCTGATGCAGGACCCAAGCACCCTGAGCGACCTGATTAACCCGAACGACCCAAAGTGGGTCGACAGTCACTACCACCGCGCAGAAAGCCTGGGCCTGATTGCCGAGGCACGCCAGGCCAGGCTCGACCGGCTGATGGGCCAACACCAGCTCACACAACGGCTAACCGACGCCGCACGCTTTATGGAATCCAGCCGGGCCGGCCGCGACCAGTTGGCGGCCCTGAACGATTTTCTGCCCGAAACCCTGGCACCCACCACCGATGCCGACGGCCGCTGGCACCCCATACTGCGGCAAATTCAGCTAGCGCTGGTGTCGGCCGCCGCCGGGTTAACAGTGTCGGCCGATCTGGTGCAGTGGGGGTTCGATACCCACGCTAACCATGACACCTCACAAAGCATCGCCCTGAGCCAACTTAGCGATGGACTGATCTATTTATGGCAGGAAGCCGCCGACATGGATCAGCGCTTTGGCACCAACCTGGTGAGTCGCCTGCGCGTGGTCGTGGCGTCCGACTTCGGCCGCACACCCTGGTACAACGATGGCGATGGCAAAGACCACTGGCCACTGGGCAGCGCGATTCTGATGCGCGACAGCGGCTTTGCCCAACACACCGTGGGCGGCACCAGCGACGATGTAGAAGTGCTCAGTTTAAATGCAGACCTGAGTCTGAACCTCGATCCGCAAGCCGCCCAACAAGAACGCATCATTAGGCCCGCCCATCTGCAACAACTGCTGCGCTACTGGGCCAATGTTGAAACCTACAACTCGACCTTCCCGCTGGATACCGGCAGCCTGGATTTGCGCTCATTACTTGGTTGATGGGCTCTGGAAATTCCTGGTTGGAATAGATCACATAGCAATCATTCACTGGTGGAATGCATGCAGTTCCTCTAACTTGGCGGTTCGAAAGGAGTGCGAACCATGAGTTGGATTGGCTTTACCCTGCTGGCGGCTTTTATGCAGGCGGTGCGAACTGCCGGGCAAAAGCAGCTTTCCCGTAATTTAACCGCGATGAGTACCACCTTGAGTCGGTACTTGTTTGGGTTACCCGTTGCGTTGTTCTATACAGCGGCACTGTGGTATTGGCAGCCCAATGCTTCACCTCAGTGGTCCGGTAGTTTTCTGTTTTGGGCAGGCCTGGCCTCGGTGGCTCAAATAGGGGCTACCTGGTGTCTGGTGACGGCGTTTCAGTTTAATAATTTTGCCGTCGGCACCACCCTTGCCAAAACCGAAGCATTGCAAACCGCGCTGATCGGCTGGTGGTTGTTCGGGTTGCCGCTGGCCATGCTTGGCTGGTTCGCGTTGGTTGTCGGCTTTCTGGGTGTGCTGGTGATGGGCAACCCGAAAAGCCTGTTCAGTAACAAACACGCCTGGCGCAGCCCAGCGTTGGTTTACGGGTTGGCGGCCGGTGCTTTGTTCGCTGTTGCCTCGCTCAGTTTGCGCACGGCGGCTTTGTCGCTGAAGGTCGATACGTTGTTGGCCGCAGCCTTAACGCTGAGCAGTATGGTTATGTTGCAAACGGTGATTTGTGCGGTTTGGGTGAGTGCCGCCGAGACGAAACCCTGGCAACGGTTGTGGCAGTATCGTCGGTTGGCATTGTTTATTGGCATTACCAGCGCCCTGGGTTCCATTGGCTGGTTTACCGCCATGGCTTTGCACAACCCGGCCCTGGTGAAAACCCTGGGGCAGGTCGAATTCCTGATGACGCTGGCGATTACCCGGTGGGTATTCCATGAACGGATTCACCGCTATCAGGCCTGGGGTATGGCATTGGTGGTGGTCAGCGTTTTACTGCTGTTGCAATAATGGGCTGTTGTTTTATTAAAGCCATTTCGGGGTGATTGACGCGCCGGGTGGCGTTACACTGCGCGCCTAAAACAATAACAGCGCAAGCCGAGACTCCGATGCAAGATCTCCTGAACGACATTGCCGGCAAAATGAAGCTGGCCACCGAGCGCGGCCAGGTCGCGAATTACATTCCCCAGCTTGCCCATGTAGATCCACAGCAGTTTGGCATTGCCGTGGCAACGCCCGACGGCCAGGTATTTACCGCCGGGGATGCCCGCGAACCCTTTTCCATTCAAAGCATTTCCAAGGTGTTTGCGCTGACGCTTGCGCTGGGTAAGCAGGGCGACAGTTTGTGGCAATACGTTGGGCGAGAGCCTTCGGGTGACCCGTTTAATTCCATTGTTCAGCTGGAACACGAGTCGGGAAAACCCCGTAACCCGTTCATCAACGCCGGGGCCATCGCGGTGGTCGATGCCATTATGATGGGGCACGAGCCCAAGGAAGTGCTGGCTGAGTTGTTAAGCTTCGTGCGTTTTTTGGCAAACGACGAAAGTATATATTTCGATCACGAGGTGGCGGCGTCGGAGCTTGAGCACAAGCACCGCAATGCGTCACTGGCGCATTTTATGAAAGCCTTCGGTCGGTTGCATCATGATGTGGATAAAGTCATCGGTACTTACTTTCACCAGTGCGCGGTTGCGATGAACTGTGTGCAGTTAGCACAGGCGGGTTTGTTTCTGGTGTCGGATGGTGTGAACCAGGTTACCGGCACCCGAGTAGTGTCGGCCCAGCGCGCCCGGCGAATCAATTCACTGATGATGATGTGCGGCCATTACGACGGTTCGGGCGAGTTTGCGTTCCGCGTCGGTTTGCCGGGCAAGAGTGGTGTGGGTGGCGGCATTCTGGCCATTGCACCGGCCAGGGCCTCCATCGCCGTCTGGTCGCCCGGATTGGACAAAATCGGTAACAGCTTACTGGGAACTCGCGCTCTGGAAATGCTGGTTCAGGAAACCGGCTGGTCGGTGTTTGGGCATTAATACACTCAGGTTCGGTCTTAAGAAAGCACAGACTTACACACCTCTTGCGCAATGTTTACATCGAGTGTGACCAGGGTATCAGGATGTGCCCTGGTCAGGGGGTTACACTGGTGTTCAATCAGGAACCCTAACCACCCCCGCAACCGAGTGATCGGTCCGGGTTTTCAGTTGCGTAATTGTTGTCGCATGACGTCGTCACCCTAAAGTGCCTTTATTCCGGTGCGGTTAGTTCTGGAGCACCCGAATGCGATGTTTTTTCATCCTCCTTTGTGCGGTTCTGTTGCTGCCGGCGCAGGCGGAAACGACCAGCACCACCACCTTTCAGGTAGGCGCTCAGGTTCAGTCCGGCTGTCGGGTTCAGGCGGATGATCTGCTTTTTCCCGCCCTCGAAGAAGCGGGTGTCGAGCGTCTCAATACATCCGCGTCACTCAGTGTGCATTGCACGCGCGGTACCTATGTCGGGATGATGCTCGACCAGGGCCAGAACGCTCACCCGGAAACCGGGGTGCGCCAGCTTGCCGGTGAAGAGGCACAGTCGGTTCTCGGGTATCGGCTTCAGCATCAGAAAGCGGAGAGCGCACCGACGGCAGCCGACTGGGAAAACGGATTGCCGATGCTGGTCAGCGATGGCAAACGGCAGGCGTTAACGCTCTATGGTGAACTGACCGAAGCCCCGAATGGCTCGCGTTTTCTCTCCGATACTCTAACCATTACGCTGGTGTACTGATGCGCTGGTTCGCGTTGCTCGTGTTAAGTGGTTGGAGCCTGGCGTCGTTTTGTCTGGGGGCGGGGTTGCAGGTTACGCCGATTCTGCAGGAAATTCCCAGAGGGGAAACCACGGCACTGTACCAGGTGCGCAATACCGGGGAGGCCGCCGTAACGGTTCAGGTGAGTGCCCAGTTGTGGCAGCAAGACAACGGCGAAAGGGTTACCTCGGATACCGACAGCACTCAAACCAACCCGCCGTTGATATCGCTTGAACCCGGTCAGGATGAGTGGGTACGGGTGGCGTTGATGAGTGAACGTACCGATGAAGAGCAAGCCTTCCGGGTGTACTTCAGCCAGGTACCGGAAACCGCTCAAACCCTGCACCCGGGCGTTAGAACACTCATCAGGCTTGATACGCCGTTATTTTTCCAGGCCCGGGAGCCGCAAACCGATCTTCAATGGGCCTTGCAGCAGGAGGCTGAAGGCTGGCAATTACAAGTACTTAACGCAGGGACCCGGTTTGGCCAGCTAACGCGGCTGGTGGTGGAGATCGACGGCGGTCGACGCCTGCCCATTGCGGAGGGCGTGCTCTACGTATTGCCCGGTGCCTCGCAAGCCTGGCGGCTGAACCTGACCGATGTCGAGGTGCAGAGCGGGCTTTCATTGCAGGTCGTGTCGGGTGGTCAGGTTCAGTTTCAACCCTTGAACAACACTGAATAGCCTGATGATGGGGCACACTGGCTTACGCGCAATGCTGTTGCTGGGAATGCTCTTTTTGGCATCGGCAAGGGCAGACATGTTGCCGCCCATGGACGAAGGCGATGACCGCCCGCGCAATCTCAGAGTTCAGTTGCAGCAGCAGGAGGATGGCACCTGGGTTCTGCCGATCTCGGACCTTACCGCATTTGGTTGGGCGCTGCCCAATGCCGCCTCGCTGCCGGTTTTCGAACAGGAAGGGCGACGTTACGTTCCGGTTAGCGCGCTGCCTGAAACCGTCGCTCGCGTGAACGAACGCGAAGGCTATGTAAGCCTGCAGACAGAGGAACTGCTCGTTGTCGGTGACGAAACCGCAAGCGAGTGGCTGCTGCCCATGTCGCTGAACAGTCAGCAACTCAGCGAACCTTACCCCGTGGTGAGAGACGCGGGCCAGTACTATTTACCGGCACAAACGATGGACGCTCTGGGCATTTCCCCAACCGCTATTGCCCCCAATGCTGAGGGCCGTTATTCATTGCATGAACTGACCGAGGGGTTTTACTGGCTGGATGTTTCTCAGCCGAAACTCACCTTGTGGATGCCCACCAGCCGCTTTAAACCCTACCGGATCGAACGCAAGCGAGCCGACCCTCTGGTGCCGCAGCGTGGTTATTCGTTCTTGCTCGATTACCGGTTAACCGAAGGCATCGATGAAGACGATGAGCGCTGGCGCACCGGTCTATTTGATGCCGCCGTGAGCCTGGGCACGGCCTATTGCGAAACCCAGCACCAGTACCGTTCCACCACTGAACGTTTTACCCGCCAGGGCAGCCGATGCGTGCTGGATCGTCCGCGCTCATTGCTCTCTGTAACGCTGGGGGATACCTTCACCTCCAACTCGGTACTCGGGCAAACCGTTGCGTATGGCGGTGTGCAAGTAGGCACCAACACCAAGCTGGTGCCTTCCTGGGTAACGAGGCCACGGCCTTCGTTGCGGGGTGCCGTGCTGACGCCGGCCATGCTGGAAGTCTGGATAAACCAGAACCTGGTCACTCAGGAGCAACTGCCACCCGGTCAGTTTGAACTTTACGACTTGCCGGCCGCCAGTGGCGTCAGCGATATTCTCAGCCGCATTGAATACAGCAGCGGTATGCCCATTACCCAGCGCTTTGCCTTTTATTCGGATGCCTCGCTGCTTGCCCGCGGGCTTGGTGAATGGTCACTTTCATACGGGCATCGTCGGGCGGGTGTCATCGACGGAGAAATCCAGTACGACGAATTTCCCTTTGCTCTGGTGGCCGGTCGTTACGGGTTGACCAACCGGGTGACCTTCGGCGCGCGGGCTGAACTGTTCGAAACCGGTCGTGTTGGCGCAGGCACCAGCTATTGGGGGCTGGGCCCGCTCGGCATGCTCGATGTCGGCGGCGCGTTGAGTTTCAACGAAGACACTCAGGATACCGGTGCTACCTGGCAATGGGGCGTGACCCGCCGGGCAAGCAAGGTGTCGCTCCGCTACCGGGAGCAGCGTACTGACGATGCGTTCATTCAGTTCGGCAGTGCGGTTCCCGACCGCTCACCGGATGTCGAAAAGCAACTGACACTGGGCTGGTCGGTGCGCCGGGGCGTGTCGCTGTCGGTAGGTCGGCTGGAGCGGGAATACGAAACCCGGGCGGACTACCTGGCCAATAATGCCACTCTGGGGCTGAGCTGGGCGGGCCGTGGCACTGTGCGGTTTTCGGCATTGGATGTGATCGAACCGCAGCCACGGCGACAATACAACCTCAGCTTTACGCTGACGCTGGGCAAGGGCCGCTCGATGACAGCTGCCATGTCGGGTGAGGAACTGGAAAACCGAGGTGTTAGTTACCAGTACCGGTCGCCCGGGGATGGCGGCTATGGGTACCGGGTGCATAGCGGCGTACAGGGTGACGTGAGTGTGCAGGATGCCGAACTGAAGCTGGATGGCCGGCTGGCAACGCTGCGCTTGAATGGTGAGCGACGCGATGGCGAACTCAGTGGCGCCGCCGAATTAAGTGGTGCACTGGTTATCAATGAAGCCGGTGCCTTCCTCAGCCGCAACCCGGCGGGCAGTTATGCACTGGTCGAGGCCGGTGTTCCCGATGTGCGGGTGTACCGGAACAACCGTCTGGTTGGTGAAACGGATAACAGCGGCCGGTTACTGGTTTCGGGGTTGAAGCCCTATACCCACAACCGGCTGCGCCTGGCGACTGAAGATCTGCCACTGGCCGCCAGTTTGGCGGAACCCGGCGTGCAACTGGTGCCGGGAAACCGCCAGGTATTAACGGCACAATTTGATGTTGTTCTGGACCGCAGTATCACCGCGTACCTCATCGGCCCGGACCAAAACCCCCTGCCTGCAGGCACCACCGTGCGGTTCGAAGGGCAACCCGAAGCGCTAACCGTGGGCCACGAAGGCTTGCTCTATACCGACGTCGGCTTGCGTTCCTATTGGGTGGGTCAGGCCCGGCTGGGCGATCAGCAAGTGTGTGAATTTGAACTGGAACTGAGCGAGGTGGAAGCCTACCCCGCAGACCTGGGAGCCGTACAATGCGAACCCTTATAACCGCAAAAACCGTTCTGAAATACCTGGCCCCGGGCGTGCTGGGCAGCCTGGTGACCGGTGCGGCGGCCTGCACGGTCAGCGCAACACCGCTGGCGTTTGGCCATATCGATCCGCTGGCGGATCAGCCAACGGAAAGTGTCGGCAGCCTCACCGTGGAATGCCCCGAAAACATGGCCTACACCCTCAGCGTTACGCCGGGCAAAGGCACCTATAACCAACGCCTGATGAGTGCTGGAGAACTGACGCTGGCCTATAACCTCTACATCGATCAGGAACATCTGTTTATTTTCGGTGACGGCACGGGCGATACCCGGGTGCTGACCGGCGAAGGGGTAAGCACCGAACACGGGGTGTACGGCAAGGTACCCGCTCAGCCCAGAGCCTACCCCGGGCACTATACCGATGACATAGTGGTGACGGTAGCTTACTGAGGTGCAAGGGGCTCGCTGATGTGGCCCTTTTATTGTTGGTAACCGGGTTGGTCCACTTACTTTTCACGCCTAATCTGGGTACCGTTCTTTCATATCATCCAGTGACTGTCGCACCAGTTCCCTAAGCGCCGATATATCCAGATCATCCAACCGCTTGATGTATAAGCAAGACTTACCCACCTTGTGTTTTCCAAGGCGTTCCAGAACAGCTTGGTAGGGTTCGAAGCCGGGAATGATGTAAATCGACAGATTCTGTTTTCTGGGCGAAAACCCAACCCGCATGAAATCGCCCTCACGACCACTGTCATAGCGATAGTGGTACTGGCCGAAGCCGATAATGGCCGGGCCCCAAAGCACTGGTTCCTGGCCGGATTCCTCTCGCATCAAATCAATCAGTTGGTTGCATTCGGCTTGTCGGCGTTCATCTTTGAGCGACCCTATAAATTCCGCTACAGAGGTTGAGGTGGGTTGGGTTTTATTGGCCATGAGGTGTTCTCCATAAGCTTTATTATTGAACCCGGCAGTGCAGTCTGGCTTGCTATTGTTCATCCCTCTCTACTGCTCATTTCCCGAAAGGTAGCTCTGCAGCTCAATCACAGAAGGTAAAATACTTCGGTAGAAAATATCGAACACAACGGCCGTTTTATCCGAATTGTAAAACCCCGCGGTAAAGACGGCGACCAGATCGTATTCGGGTACGATGAATATAAGCTGGCCTCCGTTTCCACTGGCCCAGATCACTTTGACCCTTTTTTCACCGTAAGGCAGCGTATCCATCCACCAAAGGTACCCATAGGGTGTATCTCGCACCTGGGTTTGAGGCTGGGTTGACTCTTGAATCCACTCACGAGATATCAGCTGGTGACCTTCCCATTGGCCCTCTTGCAGCACCAGTAGCCCCAGCTTGGCCATGCCCTGGGGCGTAAGCAACAGGTGTCCGCCGGTGTCGACTTTTTCGTCGTTATCGAACCTCGCCCAACGATAGTTATGAATACCCAGAGGGCCGAACAGAGCGTCATCGGCAAAGTCGGAAAAACCCATACCCGAAGCCTGGGCGATGACTTCACCCAGGGCAATGACACCGGCGGTGCAGTAACGGGCAACTTCTCCCGGGGCGTGAACGGGAGGTAAGGCGAGAAAGGAGGCAACCCAGTCCTGAGTGCGATAGAGGCGATCTTCCTGGCCCTTCGAGCGCCAATTAAAGTCGTCGCAATCAAGGCCGGAACTCATCGTAAGCAAGTGGCGGGTTTGGATATCATCCTTGTTCTCGATGTTGGGGTAGCTCTTTGCAAGAAAGTCCATGATGGGGCTCTCTACACTGGGTATAACGCCCTGATCCAATGCCGCTCCTGTCAATAGCGAGGTGATACTTTTCGTCGCCGAGCGCAGATCATGGGGGTTATCCCTGCCATAGCCATTGTAGTATTCCTCGAACACTAGGAGGCCACTCCGCAGGACCAGCATGCTGTGAAGCTTATGGCTCTGCATGGCCGCTAGTTGGTTCGATACATTTTCCAGGCGAGATGCGTCCAGCCCTACCGATTCAGGTGTGCCGATTGGCAACGGCTCGTCTGCCGTTATGGGCGGGTGAATGGTGTTTACTGAAGCGCATGCGGTAAGGCCAACCGACAAAAAGAAACCGCAAATCCAAATGAAGAGTCCGTTGCTCTGCGTCAGGGAGGGTACACCAACCGAGTTAGCCTCTGACAGTGTCTTCTTTGTGTGAGTGCTACTAATACCAGGGTTAGGCTTTTTCGCATTCCCTTGGGCCATTGGCCTGCTCCATTGCAGCGGGTTACACCATGCTGCTCTTGATCAGTTAACCCGACAAGAGGCCAGAAGTCATACAAAATCTGCATGGGCCAGGCAGGTCCTCGGGCGCTAGGGAGGTGTTCAGAGGCTCCCTAGGCAGTCATTTCAGAGATCCATATAAAAAAGAGCAGGGCAAAGCCCTGCTCTTTCAGTGGTACCGGGTTAACGTTTACTTAATCCAATGTTTTCCCCAGTGGGTAATGTCGTACTGAACGGCTTTATTCATGAATGACTGAATCGACAGTTCGGTTTCAGCTTCGGCTGCTTCCCTTTGCTCATCGATCATGTGCGTCGTCTGCGCCAGAATAGAGGTTACAAAGGCTATCGCGTCTGCGTTGACCTCCAGCGCGCGCATGTCGAAGTTATCGATGGTGTCGCAGGCCGCATGATAGCATTCGTCGTAGGCTACGCCGGCTTCGCCACCGAATTCCAAGGCCTCTTCCTCGGTCTTGATGCCTTCTGCGCCGGTAAAGAGCCCGCCAAAGGGAATGTCTTCAACGAAGAATTCCGCATAGTCGGAACGGAAGCTGATTTCGCTGCCAACATAGGATTCACCTCTGAGCTCGAAGTAGGTCTCGAACATCGCTTCAATAGCCGCCGATCCCGCTGGGCCTTCGAGCCCGAATTCGGAACCGTCGCCATCGTAGATGCCGTAAACAAAATTCGGCGAGGCGATCATGTCAAAGTTCAGGTAGGCCTTGATCCGTTCAAGCTCGGTTTCACCCAGGTTTTGAACGTATTGGGTCGAGCCAACCAGCCCGGCCTCCTCGGCGCCCCACCAGGCGAAACGAACCTTGTTCTGGGTACGGGCTTTCTTCATCAGGTTGGCCATTTCCAAAAGAGCGGCACTGCCTGATGCGTTGTCGTTAATGCCCGCGCCTTCGGCAACGGAGTCGAGGTGAGCGCCGAGCATCACAACGTTGTTCGGGTTACCCCAGCGGCTCTCGGCAATGACGTTGTCGACCGAACGGGTTTCGCGCAATACATCGGCCAGCATCGACAAGACCAGGCCATCCGTTTCGGCCCAGGTGACGCCGTTATCGTAGGTGGCGAAGAAGACCGGTATGCCGCCGCTGTATTCTTCACCCAGGGTGGCGTTGATCAGCCCTTTGTTGTCTTCATTACTGCCCTGATTGAAGATGATGACACCCACAGCGCCTGCCGTTGCTGCATTTTCGGCTTTCTGCTGAAAGGCGCAGGCACCGCGTTGCACCAGGGCGATATTGCCGGATTGAAAGGCGTCGAAGTCTTCGATTTCACAGCCGCTGGTTGAGGCATTGCCATCACCGAGATCCAGGTCTACCGCCTGAACAGTGCCGGATACGTTGCCGGGTTCTGTCTGTGAGAGGTAGGTGAAGTCTTCGTTCCAGATATAGCTGGTCGGCGTTGGAGCCAGGGAATTCAGTTGCCCGTCGCCCAGCTCGTAAAACGCGGTGAAGTCGAAGGCATCCAGGGTTACGTTGTAACCCATGTCTTCGAGCGATTCAGCCACGAAGGCGACCGAGGCATCATAGCCGGGCAGGCCTGAGGCCCGGTTGCCGTCGTTTTCGTCAGACAAGCGTTGAAATTCTTCCAAATACGGCACGATGTTCTCGGCCTGCATGCAACGCGGCATGCGCATGGGCGTAGCCCAGCGGATTACACGGCACTCATTCTTGTGCATGTAGGCTCCACTCCAGTATGCATCCAGAAAATACGACAGGGCCGGAGGGGGTGCATTGTTCGAATTGCCATGGAAGGGGTTTGCTAGTGCGGAATTGCCGATGAGTAAAGCGCCTGTGGCTATTGCTCCCGCCAACAGGGTTACAGGTTGGATTGATTTCATGGTTATTCCCTTGGTTGGTTATTGTTGTCTTTTGCCTATAACTCCATCAATACAGACAGTCTTTCCGCCTTGTACTGCTAAACCAAGTTGGGAGATACATACTGGTAGGTTCATGCAGGTTTTCCATGAACCGGTTCATTATTGGCGAAAAAAAACGGTCAGCCATCGTAAGCCTGGCGAAACAGGGGAAGGGGAGGGGGTTACCTTTTCAATGACTCCAGTCCGATTGATTGTTACGGCTTTGCTGCCTGGTAGGCCGCATCAAGCCCCGCCAGTACGGTCGACTGAAACCCTTTATCAATCATGCACTGAAGCCCCTGAGCGGTGGTGCCACGGTATTCGATCAGGCGGTTAACCATGTCTTCCGGGTCGGTGTTCAGGTGTTCCAATAGCCTGCTGCCACCGACCAGCGTCTGCATAACGGCTTCAAAGGCGATAGCGTCGGTAATGCCCATCTCTTTGGCATGCGCCAGCATGGAGCTGGCCAGCAGCGCCGGGAAGGCCGGGCCGGCGCCGGTTAGAGCAGTCATATAATCCAGGTCTTGTTCGGTTGCCAGTTCGCGTGCCCTGCCACAGCTGCTCAGCAGTTGTTGTGCTGCTTCACGGTCGGCCCGGGTTGTTGCTGCGCTTGCGTGCCAGGGCATATAGGCCTCGCCAATCTGTGCCGCCGCGTTTGGCATGGCGCGAATGATGCGCTCGCTGCCGGTCTTACGGGCAAGCTCTGCGCTGGAGACCATGGCGAGCAGTGAGATGACCGGTTTGTCGCCAACCGGCAGGTCCAGCGCGGGCAGTTGATCCGGTCGCACAGACAGCACTACCAGGTCTGCCAGGGCCAGCAGGTCATGGTTGTCGTTAACACAACGAACCTCCGGCCAGGCATCGTAAGCATCACCGCCGGAACGAGACGACACCACCAGTTGGCGTGGCGACACCAAGCCCTGGTTCAGCAGGGCCAGGCCCAGTGCGCGGCCCATCCAGCCATGGCCGCCGATAATGCCGACAACGCGTCCGGTTAGTTTGTTTCCAGACATTCCGCCGCTCTCCGTTGATCGTAAGCCTGCAACCAGTCTTGCAGGTTGGGTGCGTGACGCGAGACGAAACGCTCAAGGTCAGACCGCTCGCAGGGGTGGCCGGTGAAAATCAGGATGTAGTCGGCAAAGCGTCCGATACGCACGGCTTTGGTTTCATGGGTGTGCATCGAGATATAGCCGATCTGCGTTAGATAAATAGTGCGTGCGCGGACGCCTGCTTCATGGGGTGGGTAGTTGAAGCGCAGTAGCATGTTGGTTAGCGCTTGCAGTCGGCGTTCGTCGGCGGCGGCGACTTCTTTGGCCACTTTGGCGTTCTGCATGGCCCAGTTTCGCACGGCGTATTCGAATTCCGAGTCAAACAGCTGCTCATCCAGCCAGCAGTCGAACACATTGAGCGTGGCTTCAACCACAGTACCGGCATAGCGTTCGGTTTGTTGAATGAGGCCATCGGTGTTGTGAGCCTTCCACCGGTCGATCAGACGGTCGAGCAGGGCCTCTCGATCTTTGAAAAACCAGTAGAAGCTGGTGCGGGATGTGTTCAGAGCCTTGGCCAGAGGCAGTATTTTCACCGCGTCCACCCCGGATTGAATCAGTAGGCGGTAGGCGGCATCGAGCCAGTCTTCCGCACGGCCTTTGTCGGTATCGGTTTTCATGGTGCCCTCTGAAAAAAGTGAACGATTCAGTCATCTGGCGTTAATTGAATGTACACCAATGTCTTTTTAATTGACACAAGTGTACATGATCGATAGCGTGTTTAGCCAGCCGGTATTCGACAGGAGACAGACCATGGCTCAAGACCCGTTGTTGCAACCTTTCCAGCTCAAGCATCTGACCATAAAGAACCGTCTGATGATGACCGCGCATGAACCCGCCTACCCGGTAGACGGCATGCCCACCGAGCTGTACCGGGCTTACCATGTCGAGCGCGCCAAAGCCGGTATCGGACTGACCATGACCGCCGGTTCCGCCGCTGTCGCAAAAGACAGCCCGCCGGTGTTCAACAATATTCTGGCCTACAAAGACGAGGTCGTGCCCTGGCTGCGCGAATTAACGGACGCCTGCCACGAACATGGCACTGCGGTGATGATTCAACTGACTCACCTCGGCCGCCGCACCCGGTGGGACAAAGCCGACTGGTTGCCGGCTGTTTCCGCCTCCCACAATCGCGAAGCCTCACACCGCGCCTTTCCCAAGCAGGTTGAAGACTGGGACATTGACCGTCTGATTCGTGACTACGCCGACGCCGCAGAACGCATGCACGCCGCCGGGCTCGATGGCATCGAACTGCAGGCCTATGGCCACCTGATGGACCAGTTCTGGTCGCCGTTGACGAATACCCTGGATGAACCCTATGGCGGAAGCCTGGATAACCGGTTGCGGTTCACCTTTGACGTGCTAAAAGCCATTCGTGAGCGGGTTGGGCCAGAGTTTATTGTTGGCGTGCGGTATACCGGTGACGAGCAACTGCCAGGTGGTTTGAACGCCGATGAAGGGCTGGATATATCGCGGCGTCTGAAAGACAGCGGCATGGTCGATTTCCTCAACGTGGTGCGTGGTCACATTGATACCGACCCGGGCCTGACCGATGTGATTCCGGTTCAGGGCATGCCCAGCGCCCCGCATCTGGATTTTGCCGGCGAGATTAAACGCCAGGTCGATTTCCCCACCTTTCACGGCGCCAAGATTCAAGACGTTGGCACGGCCCGTTACGCCATCGAATCCGGCAAGGTCGATATGATCGGCATGACCCGGGCACACATGGCCGACCCGCACATTGTCAGAAAAATAATGGAAGGGCGCGAGGAAGAAATACGCCCCTGCGTTGGTGCCAATTACTGCCTTGACCGCATCTACCAGGGCGGTGCGGCTTATTGCATTCACAACGCCGCCACCGGGCGTGAAACCACCATGCCGCACGATATTCCCAAGGCCGGGCAGAAGCGTCGCATTCTGGTGATCGGTGCCGGGCCGGGTGGGTTGGAAGCAGCGCGAGTCGCGGCTGAGCGCGGGCATGAGGTAGTGGTTCTGGAAGCCATGAGTCAGGCTGGTGGTCAGGTGCGGTTAAGCGCGCAAAGCGAACGCCGGCGCGAGATGATCGCCATCATCGACTGGCGTCTGGCGCAGTGCGAAAAACTGGGCGTCGAAATTCGCTACAACTGCTGGGCCGAAGCGGACGAGGTGCTTCAGGAGAACTCGGATGTCGTGATTGTTGCCACCGGTGGTTACCCGATAGAAGACAATCCCACGATGGGGCATGACCTGGTCGTCAACAGCTGGGATATTTTATCGGGTCACATCAAACCTGGAAAACGCGTTCTGCTGTTCGACGATGCAGGCGACCACCCGGCACTTCAGGCGGCGGAAATAATTGCCAGAACCGGTGCCGAACTCGAGATCATGACGCCGGATCGAACGTTCTCGGCCGAGATCATGGCGATGAACCTGGTGCCCTACATGAGAGCGCTGCAACGCCCCAACGTGACTTTTACGCCCACCTATCGTTTGAAATCGGTAGAGCGTAATGCGGATAACCTGCTGGCCAGAATCACCAGCGACTACCTCGACCTTAACCACGAACGTCATGTCGATCAGGTTGTCGTTAATTACGGCATTACCCCCATGGCAGATATCTACTTCGATCTCAAGCCGCACGCCAGCAACGGCGGCGAAGTGAATTACGATGATCTGATTGTGGGCAAACCGCAAAACGTGGTGCGTAATGAAGACGGTCGTTTTCAGTTGTTTCGCATTGGCGATGCGGTTGAATCACGCAATATCCATGCAGCGATTTACGATGCGTTGCGGTTAACCAAGGAGCTATAGAGCCTGCTTAGCATTCGATCACATTCACCGCCAACCCACCGCGCGAGGTTTCCTTGTATTTATCGAGCATGTCTCGCCCGGTGTCGCGCATGGTGCGGATCACCTTGTCGAGCGAGACGAAGTGTTCACCGTCGCCACGCAGTGCCATAACGGCGGCGTTAATTGCTTTAATGGCGCCAACGGCATTGCGTTCAATGCAGGGTACCTGAACCAGGCCCCCGATGGGGTCGCAGGTAAGGCCGAGGTGGTGCTCCATGCCAATTTCTGCGGCGTTTTCAACTTGCTCCGGCGTGCCACCGGTAACCGCTGCCAAACCAGCGGCAGCCATGGCACAGGCCGAACCGACTTCACCCTGACACCCCACTTCTGCTCCGGAAATGGAGGCGTTTTCCTTGAACAGTATGCCAATGGCAGCCGCGGTTAACAGAAAATTAATGACACCTTCTTCGGTCGCATTGGGGCACCAGTTCCAGTAATAATGAAGCACGGCCGGAATAATGCCGGCTGCACCATTGGTAGGCGCAGTTACCATACGGCCGCCGTTGGCGTTCTCTTCATTCACCGCCAGTGCATAGAGGTTTACCCAGTCCATGGCGCTCAGTGAAGGCGAAATCATATCCTGGCGGTTAATGTCCATCAGCGAGGCGTAGAGCTTGGCTGCCCGACGCCTGACTTTGAGTCCGCCGGGTAAAATACCTTCGTTCTTTATGCCGTTCTGTACGCATTCCTGCATTACCTGCCAGATGTGCAGAATGCCTTCACGAATCTCGGCTTCGCTGCGCCAGGCCTGTTCATTGGCCATCATCACACCGGCGATGCTGAGCCCACTGGCCTTGCACTGATTCAGCAAATCGACACCGCTTTTGAACGGGTAGGGCAAAGGGGTTGTGTCTTCCACAATGCGGTCTGCCCCGGCGGCTTCTTCATCTACCACGAAGCCACCTCCCACTGAATAATAGGTGCGCTGACGAATCACTTCGCCATCGGCACCGAAGGCGGTAAACATCATGCCGTTCGGATGGTAGGGCAACGATTCCTTGCGGTGATAGGTCAGGTCGGTCGCTTCAGCAAAGGCAATGGCATGTTCGCCGTGCAAGCACAATTCACCCTGGGCGCGAATGTCGTCGAGCCGGGGGTTGAGCATGGCCGGGTCTATGGAGTCCGGTCGGTGACCTTCAAGCCCGAGCATAACAGCGGGCCCGGTGCCATGGCCTTTACCAGTCGCACCGAGTGACCCGTACAATTGAATATCCACACGAGTAACATCAGTGAGGCGCCCGGCTGTGCACAGGCCCTCAACAAACAGGTGGGCCGCTTGCATCGGCCCGACCGTATGCGAACTGGACGGGCCAATGCCAATTTTCAACATATCAAACAGACTAATGGCCACAGGCAATACTCTTTAAAGACAGTTTTAAGTGATGAGCTGCGAGCTGCGAGCTAGGAGTAATTAGCTAACAGCTCAAAGCTCGCAGCTAACAACTTTCCCTTCACCCGTACGCCGGAAAATCCCGGCACAACTGGGTAACCTGTTCTCTGGTGTCCGCAATGGCAGCACTGGCGTCGCCCTTCTGCAGCGCATCCAGAATATCGACAATCCAGCCGGCGAGTGCTCGGCACTCGGGTTCTTTTAAACCGCGTGTGGTAATAACCGGTGAACCAATGCGCAGCCCGGAGGTAACAAAGGGTGATTGCGGATCGTTCGGTACCGCATTCTTGTTGACAGTGATGTTCGCTTCGCCAAGCGCTGCGTCGGCTTCTTTGCCGGTCAGCCCCTGTTTGACCAGGCTGAGCAGAAACAGATGGTTGTCGGTACCACCGGAAACCACGTCGTAACCGCGTTCGATAAAGACATCGGCCATGGCACGGGCGTTGTGCACCACCTGTTGCTGGTAGCTCTGAAATTCCGGCTCGGCGGCTTCCTTGAAGGCGACGGCTTTGGCGGCGATGACGTGCATCAGCGGGCCACCCTGGCTGGCCGGGAACACGGCCGAATTGAATTTCTTTTCCAGTTCGGGCTGGCCCTTGCACAGAATCAAACCACCGCGCGGTCCGCGTAATGTTTTGTGAGTGGTGGTGGTGGTGACGTGAGCGTGCGGTACCGGGTTCGGGTAGACGCCTGCCGCAACCAGACCGGCCACGTGAGCCATGTCGACCATTAAATAAGCGCCCACCGAATCCGCAATTTCCCGAAAGCGTGCCCAGTCAACAACGCGTGAATAGGCCGAGAACCCGGCGACGATCATGCCGGGCTTGTGCTCTTTTGCCAGGGCTTCAACCTGGTCGTAATCGATCTCGCCGGTCGCCTCGTTCAGGCCATATTGCACGGCGTGGTAGATCTTGCCGGAGAAGCTGACATGGGCACCGTGTGTCAGGTGGCCGCCATGGGCCAGGCTCATTCCCAGTACGGTATCGCCCGGTTTCAGCAACGCCATATACACCGCTGCGTTAGCCTGGGAGCCCGAGTGTGGTTGCACGTTGGCGTAGTCGGCGCCGAACAGGGCGCTGGCGCGATCTATCGCCAATTGTTCTACCCGGTCGACGTGTTCGCAGCCACCGTAGTAACGCTTGCCCGGGTAACCTTCGGCGTACTTGTTGGTCAGGCAGGAGCCCTGGGCTTCCATCACCAGTGGGCTGGTGTAGTTTTCGGAGGCGATCAACTCCAGGTGGTCTTCCTGGCGTGTGGCTTCGTCCTGCATGGCCGCCCAGAGGGTTTCGTCGTAGTTGGACAATGTTTTGTTTTTGCTGAACATGGCTGCGATTCCCGGGTTATGACACCAGACCTGACGAAACAGGCAAGCGTATTTGAAAGTAACCAACGGGATAGTAAGGCGGTTCACGCGGGCACAACTGCTCGGGCACGACATCAGATCGAAGATTTGCGACAGAGGCCTGGCGCGTGTCCGGCCTTCGGTCGGGTAGAAAAATTCCAGAGGGGTGCGCGCACTCACCCCGTAATCAGTGGAAGGAGGACGCGCCTGTGAATACCGTACAGAATTTCTATTCCGGCACGCGAGTGACTTCGATGGTGCAGCTAATCGACAGTCGCTCGCCCCTGGATTTTGCCTGGTCAATTAACGAAGCCAGGTCGGTCCGGGTTTGCAGGAGTTCATCCACCCGGCGCGAACTGGCCGCATGGCTGTCTCCGAAGCGTTCTTTTCGGCTCCAGCTGTCTTGCTCGTGAAACTGAATCTTGTTGTTGATCAGTGTCATCAGTATGTTTCGGGCGTCGTCGGTTGAAAAGACGCCGTCGATTAACCGGTAGTTGGTTGGCGTGGGCTCGTTGCTCATGGTTCTCTCCCGATCAGGTTGGTGTTGGTCTTCCGGCCGCGTATCTTGCCGGGCATGGCCAGCCGCTTATGAAGCCTGCCACTGGCCTTGCCGATAGTGTTCCACTTGCTGGTCTTCCAGGCGCACCAGGTACAACCACTGGTTATGGACAAGCTGCCGCACAATCTCGTGTTTATGGATAACGGCGTCGATCGCCTCGCGTGATGCTTCAATAACGACCGTCAGGCGCAGCGGTGTGTGCCGCCAGTCTTTACCGTCGTGCACCGATTGCAGGGGCAGTCCGATTCTCAGGTCACCTCCGTTTCCTTCAAAAACGCCTATTCGTCCGCCCACAACATTGTGAAGGGTTTTGTTGCCACTGCCGAAACGGTGATTGTCGACGGTGGAGGCGTAATACTGCATGTTGATCCAGTGGGCGACCACCATGGGCGCGGTCATGATCTGCTCCAGCAGGGTGCCGTTCGGATCCTGGCGATGATCGTAATCGTGCAGAAAGCAGCGACCGGCCAAGTCGATGCCCCGGGTACGTGACCGGGGCGCGACGATAAAGGCGGCGTTGTTGGCAAGTGCCCACTCCGGGCGTGTCTGCGACCAGTCATTGGCCCGCTTGCGCAACGCTTTGAACAGAGCGTCGGGTCGGTCTTTCAAGGGTTCAAGCTCAACCGACGATGCTCGCTCCCGGGAAGCCCCCGCCTGCGCGCTTCGCAGGTGTGCCTGAATCGCAGCGAGATCCTCGGCGTGGCTGTCTGGCAGCGCCCCGGTGCCAAACAGGTCGATCTGATCGGTCGTGGTGTTGTGCATTCCGGCCAGGAAAAACGTGCTGTCAGGGATATCGATACCGGCATCACGCACGCCGGCGCGCACGGCGGGGTCATTGAGCAGGCTGGCCAGGGCACGGGCATTGACGTCGCCTCGCTGGCCGCAGCAGGCGCCGCAATCAAGTCCGGCACGCTGAGGATTGTTCCGGGTCTGGCTGCCGTGGCCCAGCAGCAATACCAGGCGGGCAAACGGCCCGGTCAGACCCATGGCGGTTAGAATCTGATGTGCCAGGGCGGCCTGTTGCTCGGCGCCGCCTGTTGTACTGGCGTCCAGAATGGGGCTGAGGGCCTCGGTTTCGTCGGGTGACAGGCCCAAACGGGTGTCATCCACCAGTGGGCTGGTTGAGGGCAATGTCCGTTTTACCAGTTTGCCCAGGTAACCCAGACCCAGCGACTCGACCAGCACAAAAGCCGACAACGGCAGCGACTGAAAGGTGTTCCAGCTTTTTTGGCCTTGCAGACGGGTCTGACGGTTGCGGATGATGGCCGCATCGCGTGCGGTGTCGCCGGTGCTGTCGGTGACGGTCATCGCGGGGCTAAGCAGGCCCGGCAAATGCGGTCGGCTGGCCCCGGTACCCAGCGGCTGATAGCGAATGGGCAGTCCGAAAAAGCCGGCAAAGCCCAGTGTCTGGATCCCCGGAGACTGCGCTTCCAGGTGACGACGAAACACTTCGGAGCGCACATCGATGCAAAACGCAGCCTGTACTAGCGGGCGCGAGGTCTCCACACCCATTGCGGGCTGGCGTATTTGGGTGAGCAGCGCGTGCTGATAACTGATTTCCTGTGCCCGTTGCCAGACCAGGGTTAAGGTGTTTGATCGATCGTCGGCTGCCTGGAGATGCCTGTGCCAGGCTAATTGCCACTGCCCCCAGACCGAGCCGGGGTGGCGCTGGCCATCATCAATCAGGCACTCCCAGCTCAACCGGATGGCAAGCAGGTCGATAAGGGTCGTATCGTCACTACCCGACAGGCGTGCCTGCCAGCGTAAATAGGCGCACCAGGCGGCCCAGCCGCTGATGCGCATGATAACGGCCTGAAGGAAATCGGGTATCTCGTGTTCCGGCACTTCCAGCCGGGCAAGTGCCTGCCTGATCTGCTGACGCGGGTCGTTCGCCAGGCTGGCGGCTCTGGCCGGTATTGACGGGGCTTTCATCAGTAGCGCAACACTGTGATCGTGACTGAGGGCGGTACGCCAGCCCGCATAGAGCGGCTGGGTCTGATCCGGCTGCCAGTCTGACTGGTCGCGGTCGAAATGGGCGGCACAGTACTGGGCGATCTGGTGCGTGATGGTGTCACACCAGGCTGGTTCGTGGCGCAGGTCGCGTTGCTGATCGAGGCTGTCTGCAAGCAAAGGCGCCGGAGCTGGTTGAGCATCGTCGTCGTTAAGCATCGCCATCAGCTCAGCGGTGCCCGGTGCCGGCTGATGCTCGTTCCGGGCCCGTTCGAGTGCCTCAGGGGTGATTTCTCCCGACTCCCAGGCATGGCGATACCAGCCAGGGGTTAGCGCCAGGCGTGAGCCGGCAATGCGTGCCAGCCTGGTGGCGACATCACGGAAGGGCTGCTCAACATAACCCCAGTAGGGATTGACGGCGATCATCCGGTCCAGCGGCCAGGTCGGCGCGACGCGTTCGACTGCGGTATCAATGGCTGCCTCTACGGTTTGCTCGTACCTACTGGTCGCATTAGCCGCTGTATTCATACAGTTTCTCCATTGGGTGACAATGTCCGGTTGACCCGGGTCTGTGCCTGAGCCGGACTGAGACGCGCCGGCCATATCCGGAAAGTGATGCGGGTAAAGGTTTCATCCAGATAAAAACCGTTGTAGGCCCAGGGGTAGAGCCTGGTTGCCAGCTGGCCCCGGGGGTAGCGTCGCAGCCAGAACTGGAGGCTGTATAACGCCGTAAAGCACAGAATGACCCAGGCGGTCAGCCCTCCCGACAGTGCACCCGCTGGCGGCACGATCGCCGCGAACATCAGATGCCAGACGAGGTACAACTGGGTCAAGCCGAACACCAGGGCGATACCGCGCAGCAGCAGCGCCGGTTTGAAACCCTGGCCAGGCCACAGCAGGGGCGCCAGACCCAAAGACAGAATGACCAGCGTCGCCACCGGCAGTGCCAGACCAGGCAGAAAGGCATGCCAGACCCAGACGGACGCGCTGACCAGGACGCCACTGGCCAGCGCCGCCAACAGGGTCCGCCAGGGCGACTCGCCGGTGGCTCTGCCCGCGAACAGGTCGCGATGCCTGGCGGCTTCAACGGTGTCGCCAGCGCTGAGAAAGGCATGCGCCTTGTACAGCGAGTGTGCAATCAGGTGCAGCAATGCGAGTTCGTAGAGGCCCAGTCCGATTTCGAGCAGCATAAAGCCCATTTGAGCGCAGGTAGACCAGGCCAGGCGCACCTTGATGCTGATGCGGGTCAGCATCACCAGGCTGGCCAGTACCGCCGTCGTGCTGCCGGCAACCACCAGGATGATTTGCGCCGCCGGCACCAGGGAGAGCAGGTCAGCCAACCGGATCAGCACAAAGCCGCCCATATTGACGACGCCGGCATGCAGCAGTGCCGATACCGGGGTAGGGGCTTCCATGACCTGAATCAGCCAGCCATGGAGGGGCAACTGTGCGGTTTTGAGAATGGCTGCCAAGGCAAACAGAACGGCTGCCAAATGCAGTGAGACCGGCAGGGTTTCAGCGTTTAGCAGATAGAAACGGAGCTCATCAAGCTGTAAGGTCCCGCAGGTTAAATAGATCAGAAGCAGAGCCACCGCCAAACACATTTCGGCACAGCGGCTGACCAGAAACTTCTTGTGAGCAACAATCTGGGCGGCCTTGCGTTCCGGGTAGTGGGTCAGCAAAACGTGCAGGCCAATGCTGGTGCCAGTCCAGGCCAGCACGATGACCAGCAGGTGACGGCTCAACAGCAGCACACCGACCGACGTCAGCGTAAACAGCATCGCGCCGACAAAGCGGCTTTGAAGGCGGTCGCCCGCGAGATAGCGGGAAGAGAAGTTAACAATGACCCAGCCCAGCAACGACACCAGTAAGGCGACCACCAGCCCCAGTGTATCGATGCTAAGCCCGGCGACCACCGAGCCCGCTGCCGCCGCAACGACCGAGGCCACGGTAACCAGCACCCCGATCAGTCCGGTGGCACGGGCGATGGACCAGTGGTGCCCGGCCCGTGCATGGACCAGCAACCAGCCGGTCAGGTAAACAAGCGGTAGTAGCCAGCCACTGACCAGTATCTGCATTCGGGTGCCTCCTTGAAGTAAGGGTTCGATGATGTCCGACTGCGTTATCCTGCCCTGTCAAAATAGTTTTTAAAAATATATGATTCAGAAGATTATGTTCTTATTTATGGAACGAATAGATGCGAAACCTGAATTTCCATCATCTGTATTATTTCTGGGTGGTCGCCAAAGAAGGTCACCTGACCCGGGCCGCCCGGCAGCTGCACGTTTCCCAATCCGCGCTGTCCTCGCAGATTCGTCAGTTGCAGGAACAGCTTGGGCATGAGCTGTTTTCGCGAGAGGGGCGCTCGCTGCGACTGACCGAGTTTGGCCATGTTGTGCTGAAATATGCCGAGAGCATATTCACCCTCGGCAGCGAATTACTCTCGCTAACCGAAAGTGGTGAACTGCAGCATTTGCGGCAGTTGCGGATAGGCTCGGTGGCGACGTTATCGCGTAATTTTCAGGAGAACTTTCTGCGGCCGGTCATCGGAGAGTCGGACGTAAAGCTGGTAATCCGGTCCGCCAGCCTGGAGGAGTTGCTCGACCTGCTCAGCATTCACAAGCTCGACCTGATCCTTTCCAATCGTGCGGTCGTTTCCGATTCATCGACCACCTGGCGCTGTCAGCAAATTGCCGAGCAACGGGTCTGCATCGTCGGGCCACCCGGCCAGGCGGCCAAAACCTTTCGGTTTCCGCAAGACCTCGAACACGCCAAATTATTGCTGCCGGGGCCGAGTAGCGACATCCGCAGTCAGTTCGACGGGTTGCTCAGTCAGCTTGGAATCGAGATAGACCCTTTTGCAGAAGTCGATGATATGGCGATGCTGCGCTTGCTGGCCCGGGACTCGGGCGGCCTGGCTGTGGTACCGGAAGTGGTGGTGCAGGATGAGCTCGAGAGCGGCCGGTTGGAGACCTACTGGGTGCTCGACACCATCGTCGAACGATTTTATGCGATTACCGCCAAGCGACATTTTGAGCTGTTGCCCCTAAAAACTCTGCTGGAAAAATCGCAGGCGGGGTTCAAGCCGCTCAGCTCCGGGTAGCCGCTTTTTCTGACCAGGCCACCCACTCCAGTGGGATGGGTGTCCCGGTAAAAGCTTCTGGTATTTTATTGATACAGACCGCTAGGGAGCCTCTGAATAACTCCCCCTGGGCTCTGGCTTATCCGAGGGACGTTGCCGCGAGGCGGACTTATGCAGGAATGTCTAGACCTTTCAAATGAGTCCAACGAAGTGGCAGCGTTCCTCGGAAAGCCCCGGAGGGCGCGTCTAGAACGTCCTGCCCCGGCGTTGCACTTCTTGACAAGGGCTACGGCCATTGCGCTGCGAAGTGCGTCGGAGTGCCGCCCACTTGGCCAAAACGTTTTAGCTCGCGCAGAGCCCTGGGGGAGTTGTTCAGAGGCTCCCTAGAGCCGGTCTACTTGTATTGTGTAATCAATGGAAACTGCACGGTTGGTGTTGATATTGCTGTCTCGCAGGCCGACAGCCTCTACTTTAACGTAGAGCCGGTTGGGGTGGGTGTCGTTTTCAAGTTCAAACTGGACAAAGCAACCCGGGTCATTTTCCGTGAAAACAGGAGCGCTGTTGTCAAAGGGGTTAGTGCCATTTTGTGCCTCAGGCAGACCATCGCGAATGTCCCAATCCCACTGGTACCCCCGGATTGAGACCGGTGGCAGTGCTCCGCCGCAGGCAAATCCGGAGACGCTGAAGCGATACCGACCGGGCCCGGCGACGAGCTGGTAGTAGCTGTCGGTGTTTTTATCGGTCCCCCA
Organism: Saccharospirillum sp.; assembly: GCA_018402545.1. Classification (GTDB taxonomy): domain Bacteria; phylum Pseudomonadota; class Gammaproteobacteria; order Pseudomonadales; family Natronospirillaceae; genus Saccharospirillum. The sequence continues at coordinate 362,684 of JAGYIL010000004.1, forward strand.
GACGACACCAACCTGAACCTCATTTTCGCCGACCACCAGAGGGTAGGGGTCGTCTGGTATTCCATCGCTCAGGCGAAACATTCGCACGCTTTCAATCATCTTGTCCAACGTACTCGCGAAGCGAAGGTTGTAACGGTCATTGCCGCGCAATGGTCGTACCATGATCTCTATGAAATCACTGACAGTGCCGCTTTTTGACCGTATGGAAGTACTCCCCGGCTGTTGCGAAAAGAACAGGTTCACATTCTGGCCATTGTCTGTGAAGTAGGTCAGAAATCCATAGGATCCTGAGTGCAAGACATTAACGGGTACATCGAGAGGAATCTCCGCCTGAATCGGCAGGTTCTGGAGAGTACCGTTCTCGCACAGTACGCCTGCGTAGATGCAAATGGTGCCCGCAACCCGATTCACCCCCACATCAGTAACGTCGATTACCCGACCAAATTCCTGATTAAGTGTCTCCCGGGCCTGAGTAATCAGCGACGCTTCGTTTTCCTGCACTTCCTCAAACAGTTCCAGTAGCACGGTTCGCCCGGGTCCCGGTGGCCAGTCTGCATAATAGCCTGCATCATATTGGGCGAACTCGTCGGCCAGTTGATCCAGCTCCGTTTGTGTCAGTTCGAGGCTGGCCATGGCTGCTGAATAGAGCAGTAAAATATAGCTGTCACGGTCGGTGTTGGCGTCGATGCTATCAACCAGATTGAGGTGCTCAGGGGGGGTTAATAAACCGAACCATTCTGCGAGAAAGCCATCGGCGTATTCGCGAAGCTCATCGTAGCTGTAGCCGTCGGGCAACCAGTATTCGACGTAGCGGGCGATTATATGCGTAAAGAGGTTCACATTTCCTACCCGATCAGACTCTGTTACGGGCATAACCGCACGCAGGGTAAAGGGAGCCGAGGAATAGGTGCCGGTAATTTCGTTAAAGTAATACCCCTCGACCGTCACCATAGCCAAGCCTTCCCAACCCATTCCCTGAAAGCTTATCTTGCCATCTGGCCCGGTTGTGGTGGACCAGGTTTGGCCGGTTAGTGAGCCGTCGTCTTCAAGCTCTTCGACCAATACCGTAGCACCGTTTTGAAAGGGGCCTTTTTGTACATAAGCTTCCCCGTCAACGGGCACCAGGGGTGCCGCTGTACTGACGTTCCCATTGTTTCCATTGTTTGCAGTATCGTTTTTTGCAGAGCCGCCGCTATTGCATCCCGTTATTACCAGCACGCAGGCGAAAACGATTGAAGTAGAGCGCAGCATATTTTTCATTACACCATCCTTTGTGTATCTAACAGGGCTTGTAATCCTTTTAGCCAGGACATGACGTTCTGTAATAATCAGAGTTGGTTATTAGCTAAGGTTTTAAATATATGCAGCGTTTCGGTTTGCACAAGTTTTTTGTTTCGTATGTATAGTCCTTTTTTTTCTAAAGCATGAGCGATATCTTAATTTTGGTTATGTCATTCAATGGTCGGTACAGTGGCATCCGACCGGTGTTCATTCAGATAACGTCTGCAATAAAGCCCTGTAAAAACAAAGTCAGGTCGATAGAGTCTCTGAAGCGCTGGGTCTAAAAGTGTGTCTTTTCAGAGTAGATTCAGAGATTAGCCCGGTTAGGCTTTTGTAAGTAACTCGTCCTCCAGCCCCAGAAAAGCCCCATATTTAATGCCAATATAAGCATGCTCGCGCATCAGCATTTCAGCCCGCACACTGTCGCCCTCGCAGATGGCCTGAACGATTAGCTGGTGCTGCAGGTGAGCAATTTCCACCTTTTTGAATTCGGCATCCAGATGCTGGGTGTCCATGATGATCGAATCGGCCGATGCAAAGGGCATGTGGTTGTTGCGTGCTATGGCATCGGCAATGGCACGGCTGCCGGCACCGTCGAGAATGATGCTGTGAAAACGCTGGTTAATGTCGCTCCAGTCAGCGATCAGCGCTTCTGTAAAGTCGCCCTTGCGCACCAGGGCTTCACTGTCTTGCAGGCAGGTGTTTAATTGTTCTCGATGCTGAGCACTGATTGGATTCTCCGCCATGCGCCGCGCCGCCAGGCCTTCCAGCACACCGCGAATTTCGATGCCACACAGTACATCGGCCCGGGAAATGCTGCGTACGACAAAGCCTTTTTTACCACTGCGTTCGAGCAACCCTTCCTGCTCCAGCACCCGAAACGCCATTCTGACCGGTGTACGGGAGACACCGAGCTGCTCGGCAACCGGCAGTTCCTGCATTTTGGCGCCGGGCTGGAACGCTCCGTCTCGAATGAGCCGTCGCAACTGGGAGATGACCGTCTGATTAACCTGGCTCATGCCGCTATACCCCTGAATAAGCCGATTGCCGCAGGCTGTTGTTGTGATTGGTCAGGCAATCGATGCAATCACCTTAATCGATATTTGTGGATCCATAAAATTTAATTTCATTGACCATGATCAAGGGAATTACTATCTTGGGATCCATAAATACAAGCTTTGTCGTATGAACCCGTGCTTCATAACGACAGACAGATCGACCCGAGATCGACCTTAATAACACCAATAATGATCACGATCACAGGAGGCTCTCCATGGCCCATTCTCTGCAAAACGGCATCAAGGCCGTTGTTGCCACTCTCGTATTGTCCGCGCCATTCATGTCTGTGCAGGCTGAAGAAGAACTGAAACTGGCTCATTTTGTTCCGCCGGCCCACGTGGTGACCAGTGCGGTGGTTGAACCCTTCAAAACCGGCATCGAAGCAGATTCCAATGGCGAACTGACGGTTCGTGTGTACCCCGGTGGTGAACTGGGCGCCGGCCCGATGGAGCAATACGTTCGCGCCTTGCAAGGTGTGGCAGACATAACCTGGGGCCTGGCGGGTTATACCTCCTCACAGTTTGGCAAGTCGATGCTGGTTGAACTGCCCGGGGCCATCCCCGAAGGCATGACCGGTTATGACATGCTGTGGAACGCCTATGATACCAGCCTGCGCAGTGAGTTCCCTGGCACCAAACCGCTGGCACTCTGGGTCAGCGAGCCCAACGTCTTCATTATGAAAGATCACGAGATCCGTTCACCGTCTGATTTGAGCGGGTTGAAGATCAGGGTGTCTGGCAGCGTTGCCGGTGACTTCGTTAACGAAATGGGCGGCACGCCCGTGCAAATGCCGGCCGGCGAAATGTACAACGCGCTGCAAACCGGTTTAATCGACGGCATTATTACCGGGTCCAGCGCCATTACCGATTTCAAGCTCGATGAAGTCGCGAACAGCTACACCCTGGGCGCGCCGCTCGGTCACATCATGTTTTATCTTGTCATGAACCAGCAGCGCTACGACAGCCTTTCGGCTGAACACCAGGCCATTATCGATCGTCACAGCGGTCGCGGTTTGTCGCAAAGTGGTGAAGAAACCTGGAATGCACTGGCCGACCGGACACTGGAAAGCGTGCGCGCCGACGACCGCAATACCGTGATAGACCTGAGCGAAGACGAAGTGGCGGCCTTTGAAGATATTGCCGGCAGTTTCCTCAGCCGTCAGCTGTCGTCTGAACAGACCCGCGATGTGCTGAACGACATGCAGAACCGCTGAACCTGAAGGACTGATTTTGATGTTGAGTGCGCCACTATGCTGAGGTTTCTGCAAGTCTGGACGGATCATCTGGTCAGGGTCTCGGCGGTTATCGCCGCCCTGGCGTTGATGGGCATTGTCGCCACCATTCTGTTCGATGTGGCTGGCCGAAATCTGCTGGGGGCTCCGCTACGGGGCACTCAGGATCTGGTGCAGGTGGCGCTGATCGTCATTATTTTTGGCTCGGTCGCCATGGTGGATCGCAAAGACGCCAATGTGGCGGTCGACCTGCTGGAGCATCAGTTTTCCCCGATGCTGAATCTGGTGTTGACCGTCGCAGGGCGACTGACCGGAGCAGTGATTTTTTTCGGCATCGCCTGGACCATGGTCGACAGTGCAGCCATTTCGGCGATGCTGAATTTAAGCACCAATATTCTGAACATTCCCAAAGCGCCGTTTCAGTACATCATCGCTGGCTTTTCAATATTGGCCGGTGTATCCATGGTGCTGCGGGTGGTTTTAATTTTGCTCGGTCAGGACCGGGTGCTGGACACTCTGCCAGGTGATTTGTAATGAGTAATGAATTGATTGGCGGGCTGGGTGTTCTGGCATTGCTGGTGTTGTTGTTATTGCGCATACCGGTCGCGTTTGCCATTTTCGCGGTCGGGTTTGTCGGGGTGTCCATTCTGGCATCGCCGGGAAATGCATTGAGTTTGCTCGCCAGTGAAACCTACACCGTTGCTTCAAATGCTGAACTGATCGTTATCCCGCTGTTTATTCTGATGGGTAACGTCGCGACAGAAACCGGCATGAGCCGTAAATTGTACGATGCGGCCTATGCAGTAATCGGCTCCATTCGCGGCGGTCTTGCATCGGCTACCGTTGTTGGGTGTGCCGGGTTTTCAGCATTGTGTGGCTCGTCGGTTGCTTCCGCGTTGACTATGGGCCGGGTGTCCATTGGTGAGATGGAGCGCTTCAATTACAGCCCGAAGCTCTCGACCGGCGCCGTGGCGGCCGGCGGCACCCTGGGTATTCTGATTCCGCCGTCAACCGGCTTTGTGATTTATGCCATTTTAACCCAGCAGTCGATCGGCAAATTGTTTCTGGCCGGTGTTGTGCCAGGCCTGGTACTGATGCTGCTGTTCGTGCTGATGATCACCTTTCTGGCCTACATTAAACCTCAGCTGGCGCCTCAGGGACCTCGCACCAACTTGCAGGAGAAAGCACGGGGGTTAATTGGTGCCATTCCCATAACGGTGGTGATCATGCTCACCATCGGCGGTATCTACAGCGGTATCTTCTCGCCGGTTGAAGCAGCGGCCGTCGGTGCGGGCCTGGTGATTGCTTACGGCTTTGCTACACGCACCTTGACGCCTGGCAGTCTGTGGCGGTCGACCCGCAGTGCCGTGATTACGACGACCACCGTCATGCTGATTCTGATTGCCGCCCATATGCTCAATCCGTTTCTGGCACTGAGCCTTATTCCAACCGCCGTTGGCGAAATGCTGATGGGCTTGAACCTTGGGCCTTACGGCATACTGCTGTTAATACTGCTAACCTACCTGGTGCTCGGCTGTTTTCTGGAAGGGTTCGCCATGCTGGTACTGACCATGCCGATATTCTTTCCGGTGATCACCGCGCTCGGGTTCGACCCAATCTGGTTTGGCGTACTGGTGGTGCTGACGCTGGAAATGGGGCTGATCAGCCCGCCGGTGGGCATTAATGTGTTCATCGTCAAATCAGTGGCACCCAAGGTACCGCTGGGGGATATTTTTATCGGGGTCGCGCCCTTCTGGCTGATGATGCTGGTGGCCATTGCGCTGTATGTCATGTTCCCGCAGATCGTACTGTTTTTACCCAACACCATGATTACCTGAGAGAGAAAACGGCATGACGACGGACACCGCAGCACTGGACACCCTGCTGGCAGAGCACGCCATTCATCGTCTGGTACTCGATGCCCAGCACGCGCTCGATACCAAACAGTTCGACGATTTCGTGCAGCTGTTTGTGCCGGAAGGTCGACTCTACCGACCAACCACGCCAGAGCCACTGGTCGGTCGCGAGGCGATATTGCAGGCCTATTTGAACAACCCGCCCAACCGGTTGAACCGGCACCTGGTGACTAATCAGCGCGTTACTCTGTTATCAGAGACTGAAGCCCGCGCTCTGGCCTATGTAACGCTGTATTCAAGTGAAGCCGGAGAACTCGAGTCTGAAGTATTCGGAGCACCGGTTCACCGCAGCCTTGTCGGCGAGTACCATGACCGTTGTGTGTTGACCGACGCTGGCTGGCGCTTGCAGGAACGTCGCGCCTTGTTTGTACTGAATCAACCGATAGCGAGTCAGGAACCATGAAACCGACCCTTATGTTATTGCCTGGGCTTATGTGTGATCACACTGTCTGGGAGCATCAGATCACCGCCCTCAGCGAAGCCTGGGAGTGCGTTGTGGTCGACTATGAAGCCGATGACAGCCTGGTCACCATGGCCAAACGGGTGCTCAACCAGGCACCGGACACCTTTGCCATGGCCGGCCATTCGATGGGCGGACGCGTTGCGCTGGAAGTGATGCGCCTGGCACCGGAAAAAGTGCAACGCCTGGCGCTGCTCGATACAGGCTATGCGGCCCTGGCCGACGGCGAAGCGGGCGAAAAAGAAGTGGCAGGCCGGATGGCCCGGGTAAAAACCGCCCATGAACAGGGTGTCGCCGCCATGGCCCGCGACTGGGTAACCGGCATGGTGCCCCCGGACCGGCTGAACGATACGGCCTTGATCAACGCCATCGTTACCATGTTCGAACGCAAAACGCCGGCAATTTTCGAAGCTCAGATCAAAGCCCTGATCGAACGCCCGGATGCAACGTCGGTGCTGGCGAACATCGACTGCCCAACCACCTTCATCGTCGGCCGTCAGGATGCCTGGAGCACGCCGGAACAGCACCAGGCGATGGCCGATAAAGTACGGCACAGTCGCCTGGAAATCATCGAAGACGCCGGCCATATGAGCACCATGGAACAGCCCGACGCAATGACTGAAGCGTTTTGGCAGTGGTTGAGTTAGGAGCTTTGAGCTATTAGCTTCGAGCTGTGAGTAAAAGATTAAATACCTGTTGCAACGAGGTTGCTAGGCAGGAAACACTGAATACTCACAGCTCACAGCTCACAGCTCACAGCTCACAGCTCACAGCTCACAGCTCACAGCTCACAGCTCACAGCTCACAGCCTCACAGCTCACAGCTCACAGCTCACAGCTCACAGCTCACAGCTCACAGCTCACAGCTCACAGCTCACAGCTCACAGCTCACAGCTCACAGCTCACAGCTCACAGCTCACAGCTCACAGCTCACAGCTCACAGCTCATTCTTCAGGCGCATTGAACCGATGCATCATGCTATCCCAGCTACTGAAAATCCCCAGGTCATATCCATAGGTGAGATTGATCATCAGCGGCCCCTGAGTGCGGATACGGTCGTTCCCTTGCAGTAGCTGGCGGGCAATATCGGCAGCCAGGTCTTCATCCTCTACCCGTTTTTCGGTGAGCATGACTTGAGCGCTGGTGAATCGATTTTCAACGTCATCCCGCTGCGAATCCACTCTGGCCAGTTGCACATGATTAACGATGTCGAGTTGCAACAGTTGGGCCGCACTGCGTTCAAGGTCGGGCTGAGCCTCGGCTATGTTTGATTGCAGCACTGCCGCTGGCAACGCCAGCGACAACACCAGAACAAACCCTACCGTCACTGAATGGCCGAGCCAGATCGGCTCGGGCCGTTGTGGATCACTCTCCACCGTTGCCACGAAAGTCTTGCAGATCCAGTCGTGCGGGCCCTGGCGGGTGCGGCGGTTGAACACCATTAAATAAGCGGTGGATACCAGGCCGCCAAACAAGACCAGCGACACCGGGTAAATCCAGAAACTGTGCAACAGCGCCCCAGGCATGCCAGAACCTTGCACAAAAAATGGCGTGATCAGAATCAGGCTACGCAACAACGAGACATCGAGCTTGACGCTCTCGTTATGCAGATTCACGACGCGAATGGCGAGCAGCCGCTTTCCTATGGTCTGGCCGTTGTTCAGCTCGCTGTTCAGAATACCGAAATAGAGCAGGGCAATCACAAAGCCAATGGCGCGAGCCCAGACAGACAGTTCTACAAAATAGGATTCGAATACCCAGCCCAGCACAAAACCGACCGATACCAAAACGGCGGCATCAATGACCAGGGCGCCTACACGGCGGGACAGGCTACTCAGCCAATCGGGGGACGCTAACATTTATTCTCAACCTGAAACCAAAAACAGGCGCCTATCATACCTGATTTGGAGAGCCACGCAGGAGTAGCGGTCAGACTTAAGGTAGTTGAAGAGTGTCGAGTAGCCTTAGTTCAGGAGTTCGGCTGAAAAGACTAGCAGCGGGTGCCGGGTACACCCCTGTGGGGAAGTCCGCAACATGGATGTTGCGGTCTAGGCTCCAAGGACGGATTCACGCCGACCCCACAGGGGTGTACCCGGTAGCCGATGCGGGCCATGACCCCCCAGCCGACCGAACTCCGAAACGTGGCTGGAAGGATCTGACTTGCATTTACTCAGCTTCGAGCAACTGCTCCAGAGTGTTTAGGGATTCCATGGCCGGCAGGCACTGAGCCACGCTGGCATTGGGTTCCCGGCCTTCCTGAATGGCCGCGAAGAACTCGCGATCCTGCAGTTCAATGCCGTTGTTGGATACCGCAAC
>JAGYIL010000005.1 GCA_018402545.1 Saccharospirillum sp.
TCCGCCAGCACGAGGGGGAAGACCGCCGGGTCGTCGGCGTGGGCGATCAGACAGGCGCCGTCGGCGGTGACCACCGGGCTGTCCACCGGGGTGCGCAGGGCCGGGTCGAGGATCACCCGCAGCGGCGCGCGGACCGGGCCGTCGGCGTACTCGCCATGCCGCCATTGTTCGGGACGCACGGTGTAGGAAGGCCGGTCCGCCAGCACCGTGCCGATGCCGGTGACGATGGCGCTGCTGCGCGCGCGCAGGCGCTGCACGTCCTCGCGGGCCTCGGGGCCGGTAATCCACTGGGATTCGCCGCTGGCCATGGCGGTGCGGCCGTCCAGGCTGGCGGCGGCCTTGATGCGGATCAGCGGCCGCCCCTGGCTCATGCGCAGCACGAAGCCCGGGTTCAGCGCGCGGGCGTCCGCTTCCTGGAGACCGGTGTCCACCTGGATGCCGGCGTCGCGGAGCCGTTGCAGGCCGGTGCCGGCCACCTGGGGATTGGGGTCTTCCATGGCGGCGACCACGCGTGCCACGCCGGCCTCGATCAGGGCGTCCGCGCAGGGGCCGGTACGGCCGGTGTGGGAGCAGGGTTCCAGGGTGACGTAGGCGGTGGCGCCGCGGGCGTGCTCGCCGGCGGTGGCCAGCGCGTTGCGCTCCGCGTGGGGGTCGCCGGCCCGGGCGTGGAAGCCCTCGGCGATGATCAGGCTGTCATGGGCCAGCACGCAGCCGACGCGCGGGTTCGGGTCGGTGGTGTAGAGCGCACGCCGGGCCAGTTCCAGGGCCCGGGCCATGCACTCATGGTCGAAGTCGCTGAACCGCCCGGCGCTCATTGCTGCGGGGTATCGTCGTCTTGCGGTTCGCCGCCGCCGGCGCGGCCGCGCAGACGGTCCACCTCGGCGGCGAATTCGGAAATGTCCTGGAAGCTGCGGTAGACCGAGGCGAAGCGCACATAGGCCACGTCATCCAGCTGCTGCAGCGCCTCCATCACGAAGCCGCCCACCTGCCGGGCCGGCACTTCCCGCTCGCCGGTGGCGCGCAGACGGTGGCAGAGCCGGCTGATCGCCGCTTCCAGGTCCTCCACGCTCACCGGCCGCTTCTCCAGGGCGCGCAGCATGCCGGCGCGCAGCTTCTGCTCGTTGAACGGCTCGCGGGTGCCGTCGGACTTGATCACCCGGGGCATCACCAGCTCGGCGGTCTCGAAGGTGGTGAAGCGCTCGTTACAGCTCAGGCACTCCCGGCGCCGGCGCACCTGCCCGCCGTCCGCGACCAGACGCGAGTCGATGACCTTGGTGTCCTGAGCGGCGCAGAAAGGACAATACATGAGAGGACCAGTTAAAAGTTAATAATGAATAGTGAACAGTGAATAGCGAAACACGGGGGCATTATCACTGACTTTTGGTGGTTTTGATAATGGCGATCAGTATTCGCAGCAGCTCCCGGCAGTCCGCTTGCAGCGACCGCCCCACCTCCGGCGCGAAGTAGCCCGCCTCCAAGAGCAGGTCTATCCAGTAGTCCGTCTCATTGGCTTCTTTCAGGGCCATGTGCATCTTGTGCACGAAATCAGGCCGACTTTCCGCGTACTCAGCCTCACGCACCAAGGCACCAATGGCTGTGCCACTACGCAGCAATTGCTTACTGAGCACGTATTCCCGTTTCCGGCTCCGCAGGTATTGGCAGCCTTTCACCACCCGCAACGCAAAAGCGCGGGATTTCTCCCGCGCCACGAACCTTCCCGTCATCCCTGACGCCCCAGCTTGTTTTCGCTATTAACTGTTCCCTGTTAACTATTAACTCATCACTTATCGCTCGTAAACGGGCAGCCGCTTACAGATCTCACCGACCTTGCCGCGCACTTCGTCGATCACGGATTCGTCGCCCATGTTGTCGAGGATGTCGCAGATCCAGCCGGCCAGTTCGGTGGCGTCGGCTTCATTGAAGCCGCGGCGGGTGATGGCCGGGGAGCCGATGCGCAGGCCGGAGGTGACGAACGGGGAGCGCGGGTCGTTGGGCACGGCGTTCTTGTTGACGGTGATGTGGGCGCGGCCGAGGGCGGCGTCCGCGTCCTTGCCGGTGATGTCCTGCTTGACCAGGCTGAGCAGGAACAGGTGGTTTTCGGTGCCGTTGGAGACCACGTCGAAGCCACGGTCGATGAACACCTTGGCCATCGCCTTGGCGTTCTTCACTACCTGCTGCTGGTAGGTCTTGAAGGACGGCTCCATGGCTTCCTTGAAGCAGATCGCCTTGGCGGCGATGACGTGCTCCAGGGGGCCGCCCTGGCCGCCGGGGAAGACGGCGGAGTTGATCTTCTTCTGCAGGTCTTCGTTGGCCTTGCCCATGATCAGGCCGCCGCGCGGGCCGCCCAGGGTCTTGTGGGTGGTGGTGGTGGTGATGTCGGCGATGCCCACCGGGCTGGGGTAGACACCGGCGGCGACCAGGCCGGCCACGTGGGCCATGTCCACCAGCAGGATGGCGCCCACTTCGTCGGCGATATCACGGAAGCGCTGCCAATCGACGATCTGCGAGTAGGCGGAGAAGCCGGCGACGATCATCTTCGGCTTGTGCTCGCGGGCCAGCTTTTCCACCTGGTCGTAGTCGATCAGGCCGGTGTCGTTGTCCAGGCCGTACTGGATGGCGTTGTACATCTTGCCGGAGAAGTTCGGCTTGGCGCCGTGAGTCAGGTGACCGCCGGCGTCCAGGCTCATGCCGAGCACAGTGTCACCGGGCTTGAGCACCGCCATGTAGACCGCCGCGTTGGCCTGGGAGCCGGCGTGGGGCTGGACGTTGGCCCAGTCGGCGCCGAACAGCTGGCAGGCGCGCTCGATGGCCAGGTTCTCGACCACGTCCACGTTTTCGCAACCGCCGTAGTAGCGCTTGCCCGGGTAGCCCTCGGCGTACTTATTGGTGAGTACGGAGCCCTGGGCTTCCATGGCCCGGGGCGAGGCGTAGTTCTCGGAGGCGATCAGCTCGATGTGCTGCTCCTGGCGCTCGCGCTCGGCGTCGATGGCGGCCTGGATTTCCGGGTCGAACTCGGCGATGGACATGGATTTAGAGAACATGGGCTACCTGTGGGTCGGATTGCGGGATCAGGGGCGCGTATTCTAACCAAAAAGGGGCCCGGTTGGCACTTGAGTTGCGCTCATTCCGGCAGGAGCCACGCTCACGGAGCAGGCGCCGCCCGCCGCCGGGCGGGCGTGATGCCATTCACATATTTGACGCCCTAAACGACTTTTGCTATTCCCTTAAGGAATAACGGGGTTTGGGTTCGCGGGGTACCTCTTGGCCGCCGAAGAAGGGTTGCTGTCGTTCATTGGGGACATTTACGAGGCGTCGTACCGGCCCGGCCACTGGGGCACGGTCCTCGACCGCCTCTGCCGGCTGCTGGGCGCCAAGTCCGGCGGCATCCACGTGGAAGATCACGCCTCGGGCAAACGGTATCTGCTGGCCAACCACGGGCTGCCCCGGTTCGCTGAAGCCACCTACCGGCTCGGCCTCTCCAGGCATGATCCGGTCTACCGTATCCAGGCCGCGCGCCCGGTGGCGGAAGCGGCCCTGGTGGTGCGGCACGACGAGCAGGTGGCGGAGAACCCGCTTTACTACCGTCTGATCATGAAGCCCAACGATCTGGGCTATGTCGCCGCCATCAGTCTGTTCAACGACAAGGAATGGCATGCCGGTATCGGTGTGCACCGGTCCTTCAAGGCCGAGCCGTTCGGCGACCGGGAGCTGCAGTTGCTGAACGTGCTGGCACCGCACTTTCAGCGCGCGCTGCGCATCGACAAGGCGTTGCAGCAGGCGACACACCGGGCCGCCTCACTGCAGTCGGTGTTGTCCGAGTTGATGCATGGCGTGGTGGTGCTGAACGGGCAGGACCAGGTGACCTACCACAACGCCGCCGCTGAGCGCCTGCTGTCGCGGCACGCCGGGCTGCTGATGGATGGCGCCAGGCTTCGCACCTGGTACCCGCGGGACGCGGCGGCGCTGTGGACCGCGGTGTCCGGCCTGCGACAAGGCAAGACCCGACAACAGGCGGTGGGCCTGAACCATCCGGACCGGCCGCACCCGCTGATCGTCCTGGCGACGCTGCGAGAGGACGCCCCTGAGTCCCTGTCCGGTGTCTACGGCGAGGGCGAGATTGTCCTGTACGTGTCCGATCCCGGCCGCCCTTTCGATGCGAGCGAACAGGATCTGGCCGCCCTGTTTCAGTTCACCCGGGCGGAAAGCGGGGTCGCCAGCGCGCTGGTCAACGGGCTGTCGGTGGAACAGATCGCCGAACGGCATCAGGTCTCCAGGGAAACCGTGCGCACCCAGTTAAAGAGCATTTTCGGCAAACTGGGCGTCAGCAAGCAGCAGGACGTGGTGCGCCTGCTGCTCAACAGCGGTTTGAACCGGCAGGCCCGATGACCCGCGCCGGGAGCGCCCTAGTCGATCAGCGACAGGGTGACCACCGAGAGGGTCTCACACTCCGCCGTCACTGATTCCGGTTCATAGGTGGTCCGGCTGGTTTCCTTATAGGTGCCGGTGAGGTTTTCCAGGGCCCGGTCGAAGGTGGCGGTGAAGGTACCGCTACCACTGCTGGTGAAGTCCGGCTCCGGGGAGTCCTCCGGGTCGGTTTCGGAATAGGACAGCTCGCCGTCCGGCGTAACGTCGCCGTCGATGACGTACGACTCGCCGTCGTCCTGCCCTGACAATGTAAAGGTGCCGCCGGCGATGTCGACGCGGAGTTCAACCTGCTCGATGAAAGTCTCCCCGACATCTTCTTCACTGGCGCAATAAACGTTGTACCCGGGCCCCTCGATGTCATTTTCTTTGGTGTCGCCGGTCACGCTGTCGATGGTTTCGGTGTAGGTATAGCGTGCGGTGAAAGGCGCCACCTGCTTGCGCAGGGTGTTGGCCAGTGACAGGCCGGTGGTGAGGTAGTCGTCGCATCCCGCCGCGGCCTGGCCCAGGGCCTCGTCGCCGCTGGCGGCCTGGTCGAACCCGCAGACCCGGTAGGCCTGACGCTGTTTCAGGTACTCACTGAAGACCAGGTAGTGGGTGTTTCCGGTCTCGGGGCCCGAGGTAAAGCGTATTTCGATAACCTGATCGCCGTGGCTGACGGCGTAGTCCGCTTGCTCACCCGTGCCGCCGCCGATGACCAGGGTGCCTTCATCGGCGTCAAAGGTGATTGGGGTGACCACGCCTTCGCCCTTGTCGGCGTGCACCTTGTAGAGGGTGCCGTCCAGATCGGCGGCATCGAAGCCATCGGTTTTGGCGGCCATGATCCGGTCCAGCGTCGATTGCAGATGCGCCTTGGCGTCGGCCTCGCTGGGCAAACTGGTTTGTACGCCGTCACTGCCGTTGGCGACCAGGTTGGTCACCTGGCTGTCGAAGTCGACGCTGTCGAACGCCACCGGCAGCCCCACCGCGTTGCTGTGGGCCGCCTCGCTCAGGGAAATGCCGTCGGTGCCCGGGTCGTCGTCCAGGGCCTGCAGCAGGCGGGCGATGTTGACCACCACCGGATCATTGATGTCGCCGCTGTCGGCCATATCCAACGGCGTAATGGTCTTGCGGGTTTCCACCGCGGGCAGCGTTACGTCGCCGATGAAGAAGGTGACCGTTTCGCCGGGCAGGTAGTGGAATTCCCCGGCGCTGTTGGTGCGTTTGTTCTTCTGGCTTTCGGTGCGGTAGCCGATGTTGGCCACCTCGGCGTCGACGAACACCCCGGTCTGCGGTTGCGGCTGGCCGGCCTCCGAAGTGCCGCCACCGCCGGCGCTCCCGCCGCCGCTGCCGCCACAGGCCGTGAGGGCGATCACCGCCAGGCTTCCCAGGATTTTCTTGTACATAACGTGCTGCTCCTTACTGCAGTCGGCATGAGCGCCGGTTTTTTAAAGATTCACGTGGGTCAGGCGGCGCGGCCTTCCGGGTCGTACCGGTCGGCGGCGACGGCGCGCAGCACCGGTACTTGCTCGCCGTCGTCATCGGTCTGGCCACTGAGGCGGAAACTGGCGATCAGGGCCGCCAGCTGCTCGGCCTGATGGCGCATTTCCTCGGCGGCGGAGCTGGTCTCTTCCACCATGGAGGCGTTGTGCTGGGTCATGGTGTCCAACTCGGCGACGGCGGTGTTGACCTGGCCGATGCCCTGGCTCTGTTCCTGGGCGCCGGTGCTGATCTCGCTGATCACGCGGGTGACCTTGTCGATGCTGGCGACGATGTCTTCCATGGTGCGCCCGGCGTTCTTGACCAGACCGGCGCCGGTCTGGGTGCTGGTCACGGAGCGGTCCACCAGCTCGCGGATCTCCCGGGAGGCGTCGCCGGAGCGGCCCGCCAGGGTGCGCACTTCCTGGGCCACCACGGCGAAGCCGCGGCCGTGCTCGCCGGCACGGGCCGCTTCCACGGAGGCGTTCAGGGCCAGGATGTTGGTCTGGAAGGCGATGCCGTCGATCAGGGTGATGATCTCGTTGATCTTCTCCGAGGAGGCGGAGATCTCGCCCATGGTGGTTTCCACCTCGCGCATGGCGTCCTGGCCGCGCCGGGCCACCTGCACGGTGGACTGGACCAGTTCGTCGGCCTGACGGGCGGCGTCGGAGGTATTGCGCACGGTGGTGGTGATCTCCTCCATGGAGGCGGAGGTCTGCTGCAGGTTGGCGGCGGACTGCTCGGTGCGCGAGGCCAGCTCCTGGCTGCCCTTGGCGATCTCGTCGGAGGCGGTGTTGACGCTCAGGGTGCTGGTGCGCACGGATTGCAGGGTGGTGTCGATGCGCTCGATAAAGCGGTTGAACTGCTCGGCCAGCTCGCCGATTTCGTCCTTGCGGTGGCTCTGGATGCGGGCGGTGAGGTCGCCGTCGCCGTCGGTGATCTCGCGAATCCGCGCACTCACCTGGCGGATCGCCTTGGACATCAGGTGCGGGCCGATCAAGGCGATGGCGATGGCCACCAGGCCGACCACCACGGCGAAGCCGATCACCAGGGTTTGCTGACGGCTGACCTGGGCCAGGGTGGCGGTTTCCAACTCGTGGACCCGGTCGTCCACCGACTGGCCGGTGACGTCATAGAAGGCGCGCAGCTCTTCGAAGCTGTCCCTGGAGGCGCCGTCGATCTGTTCCATGGCGCCGCCAATGTCCTCATCGGCGTACAGCTGGATCGAACGTCCGGATTCCTGGTGCCAGCGCTCGTACAGCGCTTCAAACTGGCTCACGCTCTCGGACACATCGCCGTAATTGGCCATCAGCGCCGCCACCTGCTGGATGCGCTCCTGGGCCTGGGCGGCGTTTTCTTCGTAGCTGGCGATCTGCGCTTCGGCTTCGGGGGTACCGGGAATGCCGCGTAGGTAGGCCATTTCAGCAAGCCGCGCCTGATAAAGATCGCGGTCCGCGTTGAGCACGAGGGAGATCGCCTTATTCAGGGTCGAGGTGACCTCGACCATGCGTTCCTTGACCGAGTTGACCAGCATGGCGTTGGCGGTCACCACCACCAGCAAGGCCAGGGCCACGCCAATGAAGGCGGCGCCGTATTTAATATTGATGCGGTTGAATTTAGCGAACACAGCACAACTCCTGCTCAGCGCGAACGGGCAACACGGGCCCAAAAGTAAAATCATGTTCCGTGGCTGATATCGGCAAGGCGTGCGCGAACTTAAGCCCGGTCGGGCGCGGCACCGGCGGCCCGGGCCACCGGGCACCCTTTCATCCCGGGCCGGGTTCGGTTAGTTTAGGCGCCAACCCGCCCGTGCCCCGTCATACGGGCTTTTCTTACGTTTTCAGGCATATCTCTTTTTATGGCCCAATACATTTTCACCATGGATAAGGTGGGCAAGGTCGTCCCGCCTAAGAAACAGATCCTCAAGGACATCTCCCTGTCCTTCTTCCCGGGCGCCAAGATCGGCGTGCTGGGCCTCAACGGCTCCGGTAAATCCACGCTGCTGCGCATCATGGCCGGCATCGACAAGGACTACCTGGGCGAGGCGCGCCCGCAGCCGGGTATCAACATCGGTTACCTGCCCCAGGAACCGGAGCTGGACCCGGACAAGAACGTGCGCGAGATCGTCGAGGAGTCCCTCTCCGAGATCCGCAACGCCCAGGAACGCCTGGAAGAGGTGTACGCCGCCTACGCCGAGGAAGACGCGGACTTCGAGAAGCTGGCCGAGGAGCAGGCGAAACTGGAAGGCATTATCGAGGCCACCGACGCGCACAATATCGAGCGCCGCCTGGATATCGCCGCCGACGCCCTGCGCCTGCCGCCCTGGGACGCCTCCGTGGAGACCCTGTCCGGTGGTGAGCGCCGCCGGGTGGCACTGTGCCGCCTGCTGATGAGCGCCCCGGACATGCTGCTGCTGGATGAGCCCACCAACCACCTGGACGCCGAGTCGGTGGCCTGGCTGGAACGCTTTCTGCACGAGTTCTCCGGCACCGTGGTGGCGGTGACCCACGACCGCTACTTCCTGGACAACTCCTGCGAGTGGATCCTGGAACTGGACCGGGGCCACGGCATTCCCTGGAAGGGCAACTACTCCTCCTGGCTGGAACAGAAGGAGCAGCGCCTGGAGCAGGAAGAGAAGAAAGAAAGCGCCCACCGCAAGACGGTGGAGAAAGAGCTGGAATGGGTGCGCCAGAACCCGAAAGGCCGCCGCGCCAAAAACAAGGCCCGGGTCAGCGCCTTCGAGGAACTGGCCAGCCAGGACTTCCAGAAGCGCAACGAGACCCAGGAACTCTATATTCCGCCCGGCGAGCGCCTCGGCGAGAAGGTGTTCGAGATCAACGGCGTCTCCAAGCAGTTTGACGGCAAGCTGCTCTATGAAGATCTGAGCTTCTCGGTGCCGCGCGGCGCCATTGTCGGCATCATCGGCCCCAACGGCGCGGGTAAGACCACCCTGTTCCGCATGTTCGCCGGCGAGGAAACCCCGGATTCCGGCGACATCGAGGTGGGCGACACCGTGGACCTGGCCTATGTGGACCAGAGCCGCGAGGACCTGGACGCCAACAAGACCGTCTGGGAAGAAGTGTCCGACGGCAACGACATCCTGCGCATCGGCAACTACGAGGTGCCCAGCCGCGCCTACCTGGGCCGCTTCAACTTCAAGGGCGGCGACCAGCAGAAGCGGGTCGGCGACCTGTCCGGGGGGGAGCGCAACCGTCTGCACCTGGCCAAGCTGCTCAAGCAGGGCGCCAACGTGCTGCTGCTCGATGAGCCCACCAACGATCTGGACGTGGAAACCCTGCGGGCGCTGGAAGAAGCACTGCTCACCTTCCCCGGCTGCGCCATCGTGATTTCCCACGACCGCTGGTTCCTGGACCGGGTGGCCACGCACATCCTGGCGTTCGAAGGCGACGCCCAGGTGGAGTGGTTCGAGGGCTCCTACACCGAGTTCGAGGAATACCGCCGCAAGCAGCTCGGTGACGAGGCCTTGCAGCCCAAGCGCATGAAGTACAAGCGCATCGAGGTCTAACGGAGAGCGGCTGACGGCCCATGGCGAATCCGGATCTGGAGACCCCCGAGTTCATCGAACGCCTGCGGGCGGGTGACCGGGCCGCGTTCGCCCTGGTGGTCAAGCACTACCATCCGCGCCTGCTGGGCGCCGCGCGCACCCTGCTGCAACCGGCGGACGCGGAAGAGGCGGTCCAGGACGGCTGGATCGCCGCCCACCGGGCCCTGCCCAAATTCGAGGGCCGCAGCGCCCTGCTCACCTGGCTGACCCGCATCGTGATCAATCAGGCGCGCATGCAGCTGCGCAAGGGCGGCCGTGAAGTTCAGTTCGACCCCACCGAAGAAGGCGCCGCCGACGCCCTGGCGCATCGTTTCAACGCCAACGGGCACTGGCAGGAGCCGCCCCGGGCCTGGGCCCTGAGCGGCCCGGACGCCCTGCTCACCCGCGACGAGCTGCAACACTGCCTGGAAAGCCACATCAACGCGATGCCGGACAATCAGCGCCTGGCGCTGCAGCTGCGGGACATCCAGGGCCTGGATTTCGACGACATCTGTAACATCATGGACGTCAGTGCATCCAATGTCCGAGTGCTGGTGCACCGCGCCCGCGCCCGCTTGTTCGAGATGGTGGATCGTTTTCAGGAGACCGGCGAATGTTGAAATGCCAGCACGTGGAGCAGCGCGCCGACGCCCTGGTGGACGGCACGCCGTTGTCGCGCCGCGAACGCCTGGCGCTGAATCTGCATTTGCTGATTTGCCGCCACTGCCGGCGTTATCTGCGTCAGTTGCGGGCCCTGGTGGGCAGCCTGCGGGCCCCCACGGAGCCGCTGCCGGACGCCAGCGCCGACGCCCTGGCGGAGCGCATTCAGCGGGACGCCTCGCGCTGACCGGCACGCTACCGCCGCTGCTCCGCCCCGCTTATTCTTTCACGGCCCCTGAATGTCTTCAGGGCGATGATGGCCGTGAATTTGTCATCACCCGCACGTAACAAAACGGCCGCCCCCGCACCTAACCGCTATTCAAGCCGGCCACCAAGAGGTTCCAGCATGCGCGACGAAGTTCAGGACTATTACGGTAAACAGCTCAGTGGCAGCGACGACCTGCAGACCAACGCCTGCTGCGACCAGGCGCCGCCGGAGCACCTGAAGCCGTTGCTGGCGCGCCTGCACGACGAGGTGGTGAGCCGCTACTACGGCTGCGGCCTGGTGGCGCCGGCGGCGCTGGAAGGGATGCGCATTCTGGACCTGGGCTGCGGCTCCGGGCGGGACGTCTACGTGCTGTCGGCGCTGGTGGGCGACACCGGCGAGGTGGTCGGCGTGGACATGACCGACGAGCAGCTGGCGGTGGCGACACGCCACCAGGACTACCACCGCCGGGAATTCGGCCACGCCCGCAGCAACGTGCGTTTCCTGAAGGGCTATATCGAAGAGCTGGACCAGCTTGATCTGGAGGACGGCTACTTCGATATCGTGGTGTCCAACTGCGTGATCAACCTGAGCACCGACAAGGCCAAGGTGATCGGCGATGTGAAACGGCTGCTCAAGCCCGGCGGCGAGTTCTACTTCTCCGACGTGTACGCCGACCGCCGGGTACCGGCGGCGCTGACCGCCGACCCGGTGCTCTACGGGGAATGCCTTTCCGGGGCCCTGTACTGGAACGACTTCCTCAACCTGGCCAAGGGCTGCGGGTTCGGCGATCCCCGTTTGGTGGAGTCGCGCCGGCTGACCATCGAAAACCCGGCCATCGAGGCGAAGCTGGGGAACATCCGCTTCTACTCGGCCACCTACCGGCTGTTCAACATCGATGCCCTGGAGCCCGCCTGCGAGGACTACGGGCAGGCGGTGATCTATAAAGGCACGGTGGAGAATCACCCCCATTCGTTCATGCTGGACGATCATCATGTGATCGAGGCCGGCAAGGTGTTTCCGGTGTGTGGGAATACCTGGTTGATGTTGGCGGAGAGCCGGTTCGCGGACCATTTCGATTTTGTTGGTAACTTCGATTCGCACTTTGGGATTTTTGAGGGGTGTGGGTTGAATGTGCCCTTTGAGGATGGTTCTTCGGATGCTGCCGTTGGTGGCAGTTGTTGCTGACTTTCTCTCCAGACGGGCCGCGGTGTGTGTTGGTGACGTCCAGAACACGCCGTGAACCCGTCCCTGGGGGCTCGATTCGCGCATCCCTGCGCTCAACGGTTCTGGACGTCACCAACACACACCGCGCCGGAGTCGGCCGAAAGGTTCCGGGTAAGCAGCCGCCGCATACGCAAGGAAGGATTTGATGAACGTTAAGAAGCTGGCTCTTTTGATTGTGATCGCGGCGCTGGTGGCGTCTTATTTTGTGTTTGATCTGGGGCAGTATCTGAGCCTGGATTATTTGAAGGAGCAGCGTGGCGCGTTTCAGGCGTTGGCGGCGGAGCAGCCGGTGCTGGTGCTGGGCGGGTTCTTTTTGCTGTATGTGGCGGTGACGGCGTTGAGCTTGCCGGGGGCGGCGATCATGACGCTGGCGGCGGGGGCGTTGTTCGGGTTCTGGGCGGCGCTGTTGTTGGTGTCGTTCGCGTCCAGTGTGGGCGCGACCCTGGCGTTTCTGGCGTCGCGGTTTTTGTTCAAGGACGCGGTGCAGAGCCGCTTCGGTGAGCGGCTGAAGAAGATCAACGCGGGTGTGGAGAAAGACGGCGCCTTTTATTTGTTCACGTTGCGTTTGATTCCGGCGTTTCCGTTTTTCGTGATCAATCTGGTGATGGGGCTAACGCCGCTGAAGACCTGGACGTTTTACTGGGTCAGCCAGGTGGGGATGCTGGCGGGCACGGCGGTGTACGTGAACGCCGGCACCCAGTTGGGCGAGCTGGACAGTCTGTCCGGGTTGCTGTCGGTGGATCTGATCGGCGCATTCGTGTTGCTGGGGCTGTTCCCCTGGCTGGCGAAGGCGGTGATGGCGTTTCTGCAGGCGCGCAAGGTGTACCGGGGCTATCAAAAGCCGAAGCACTTCGACCGCAATCTGGTGGTGATCGGCGCCGGTTCCGCCGGGCTGGTGAGCGCCTATATCGCCGCCACGGTGAAAGCCAGCGTCACGCTGATCGAGAAAGGCGAGATGGGCGGCGACTGCCTGAACACCGGCTGCGTGCCGTCCAAGGCGCTGATCAAGAGCGCGCGGCTGGCGCATCTGGAACGCAAGCCGGAACGTTACGGTTTCACCAGCATCACGCCGCGTTTCGATTTCGCCGACATCATGGCGCGCATCCATAAGGTGATCGGCAAGATCGAGCCCCATGATTCGGTGGAGCGCTACACGGCGTTGGGCGTGGATTGCGTGCAGGGCAGCGCGCGCATCACCTCGCCCTGGGAAGTGACCGTGGACACCGCCGAGGGCGAGCGCACCCTGACCACCCGCAATATTATTATCGCCTCCGGCGCGCGGCCGTTCGTGCCGCCGATTCCCGGTATCGACGAGATCGACATTCTCACCTCCGAAAACCTGTGGACCCTGACGGAACAGCCGCGCCGGCTGATCGTGCTGGGCGGCGGGCCGATCGGCTGTGAGCTGGCGCAAAGCTTCGCGCGCCTGGGCAGCGAGGTGACCCAGGTGGAGATGCTGCCGCGCCTGATGCCGCGCGAGGACGAAGACGCCGCCGCCCTGGTGACGTCATCCCTGCGCGACAGCGGCGTCACCGTACTCACCGGCCACAAGGCGGCGCGTTTCTCGGTGGAGGACGGCGAGAAGGTGTTGTACGTCGAAACGGACGGCGGAACGGACGGCGGCGAGAAGCGCCTGCCGTTCGACGCGGTGCTGGTGGCGGTGGGCCGGCGCGCCAACACCGACGGGCTGGGCCTGGAGGCCATGAACATCGCCACCGAAAAGAACGGCACCGTGGCGGTGGACGGCTTTCTACGCACCCGTTTCCCCAATATTTTCGCCTGCGGCGACGTGGCCGGGCCCTACCAGTTCACCCATGTGGCCGCCCATCAGGCCTGGTACGCCGCGGTGAACGCCCTGTTCGGCCGCTTCAAGAAATTCCAGGTGGACTACCGGGTGATCCCCTGGGCCACCTTCACCGACCCGGAAGTGGCGCGGGTGGGCCTGAGCGAGGACGAGGCCCGCGAACAGGGCATCGACGTGGAAGTGACCCGCTACGGCATCGACGATCTGGACCGGGCCATCGCCGACAGCACCGACCACGGCTTCGTGAAGGTACTGACGCCGCCGGGCAAGGACACCATTCTGGGCGTCACCATCGTCGGCGAGTCCGCGTCCGACCTGATCAGCGAATACGTGCTCGCCATGAAGCACGGCCTGGGTCTGAACAAGATCCTCGGCACCATCCATATTTACCCGACCATGGCGGAGGCCAATAAATTCGCCGCCGGCGAGTGGAAGAAGGCGCACAAACCGGAAGGCCTGCTGCGCTGGGTGGAGCGCTTCCACGCCTGGCAACGCTGATATCGATAGGAGGTGAGATGATGCTGAAAGTAACCTTGCGCACCGCCCTGGGCGCGCTGCTGGTCGCCGTCCTGGCGGTGCTGGCGACACCGGCGCTGGCGTTCGATCATCAGCAGTGGGACGACCTGCTTGAGGCGCATGTCAGCGAGCACCGGGACGGGGTCGCCAGCGCCGTGGACTATGACGGCATGGCCTCGGACCAGGCCGCCCTGGACGACTATCTGACGCGTCTCAGCGACGTGGATAAGGCCACCTTCAAGGATTTCAGCGACGACCAGAAGCTGGCGTTCCTGATCAACGCCTACAACGCTTTCACCGTGAAGCTGATTCTGAAGCAGGAAAGCCGGCCGGACTCGATCCGCGATATCGGTTCGATTTTTTCCGGTCCCTGGAGCCAGCGCTTTTTCACCCTGCTGGGCGAAGAGCGCACCCTGGACGAGCTGGAGCACCAGATGATCCGCGGCAACCCGTCACTGATGGACCCGCGCATCCACTTCGCGGTGAACTGCGCCTCGGTGGGCTGCCCGGCCTTGCGCCCGGAAGCCTACACCGGCGACCGGCTGGACGCGCAGCTAGCGGACAGCACCCGGCGCTTTCTTTCCGACCGGCGCCGCAACCGCTTTGACGAGGAGGACCAGGTGTTGAGGGTGTCGTCCATTTTCGACTGGTACGAAGAGGACTTCGAGGACAGCGCCGGCAGCCTCGGCGATTACCTGCTGCAATACGCCGATGCCCTGGCGTTGCCGGCGCAGGCCCGCCGGGATCTGGAAGCCGGCGACTTGCCGATCCGTTTTCTGGACTACGACTGGTCGCTGAATATCGGGAGCAACAATCCCTGAAGCCTCGCCGGGCCCGGGCCGGCAACTGAAACGATATTGACAATAATTCGCATTAACTATAAGTTCCCCTCCGCCTTACAAACCTAACACTTTTTCGGAGGGGTTCCCGTGCTCCGCTTGCGTTACAGCTTGCCGCTGTCTGTTCTGTCCTTCTCGCTGCTGCCGCTGACGGCCGCCATCTCCACCGCCGCCCAGGCGCAAAGCGCCAATCAGCTCGAGCCGGTCACCGTGACCACCACCCGGGGCAACAGCGAGGCCGGCGAAACACCGCAGAAAATCACCGTGATCAACCGGGACGAGATCGAGCAGCAAATGGCGATCACCAATGATCAGGCCCAGGTGCTCAGCAATCTGATCCCGTCCTATTCGCCCAGCCGCCAGAAGCTGACCAACTCCGGCGAAACCTTCCGCGGCCGCGACCCGCTGTTCCTGATCGACGGCATTCCGCAGTCCAACCCGCTGCGCGACGGCAGCCGCGACGGCTACACCATCGATCTGGCCATGGTGGAACGCATCGAGGTGATCCACGGCGCCAGCGCCGAGCACGGCCTGGGCGCCACCGGCGGCATCATCAACTTCGTGACCCGCCGCCCGGAAGGCACCGAGCTGCGCCAGCACATCGGCGTGGGCGTGAGCGCCCCCACCGACTACGAATCCGACGGCCTGAGCTACGAAACCGACTACCGCCTGGAGGGCATCCACGGCGACTGGGATTTCCTGCTCGGCGGCGCCTACAAGTCCCGGGGCCTGTTCTACGACGCCGACGGCCGCGCCGTGGGCATCGACCAGGCCCAGGGCGACACCATGGACTCGCAGAGCTACGACGTGTTCATGAAGATCGGCTATTGGCTGGACGACACCCAGAACCTGGAGCTGTCGGTGAACCGTTTCGAGCTGGAAGGCAACCACGACTACGTGGGCATTGACGGCGACCGCGCCAACGGCGTCCCCGCCACCTCGGTGAAGGGCGACCCGGCCGGCGACCCGGTGCGCAACGAGGCGCTCACCACCAGCCTCTCCTACCGCAACACCGATCTGGCCGGCAACGATGTGCGCCTGCAGCTGTACACCCAGCGCTTCCGCGCCCGTTACGGCGGCGACACCTTCGGCACCTTCCAGGACCCGACCATCGCTCCGGCAGGCACCCTGTTCGACCAGTCGCAGAACGAATCCGACAAGTACGGCGCCAAGTTCACCCTGACCCGGGACGGCCTGCTCGACGGCAACCTGAAGGCCACCACCGGCCTCGACCTGCTGCAGGACGAGACCAGCCAGATCCTGGCGCAGACCGGCCGCGAGTGGGTGCCGGAGACCGAGTTCCAGAACGCCGCGCCGTTCCTGCAACTGGAATACCAGGCCACCGACCGGCTGTCCCTGCACGGCGGCGTACGCCATGAGTACGCCAAGCTGGACGTGGACACCTACACCACCCTGGCCTCCTACGGCAGCCAGACCGTGCAGGGCGGCAGCCCCAGCTTCGAGGAGACCCTGTTCAACGCCGGCGTGGTGTTCCAGGCCACCGACTGGGCGCAGCTGTTCGCCAACTACTCGGAAGGCTTCGGCATGCCGGACGTGGGCCGGGTGCTGCGCGCCGTAAGCGACTCAGGCCGGGACGTGGACGACTACGTGAACCTGGAACCGATCGTCACCGACAACCGCGAAATCGGCGCGCGCCTGTCCCAGGGCGCGGTGGACTTCGAGGTCAGCTACTACCAATCCGATTCCGACTTCGGCTCGCGGCTGGCGCTGCGCAACGGCGTGTTCGAAGTACAGCGGGAGCAAACCGAGATTCATGGCGTGGAAGCGGACCTGGGCTGGCGGTTCCGCGAGGGGCATCGACTGAGCACGGCCTACGCCCACGTCAGCGGCAAGTTCGATTCCAACGACAACGGCGTGGTGGACACCCGCCTGGACGGCCGCAATATCGGCCCGGACCGGGTCACGGTACGCTGGCAGGCCAACTGGTCGCCCAAACTGACCACCCAGGTGCAGGGCAACCACTACTTCAGCCGCGGCATCCCCGGGCCGGAACTCGGCTTCGACAGCTACCAGCTGTTCGATGCCTTCGCCGGCTACCGTCTGGGCAACGGCCAGGTCACCGTGGGCGTGGAGAACCTGTTCAACGAGCAGTACATCACCTACTTCTCGCAGGCCGCCTCGACGCTGGACAGCCGCTACTTCTCCGGCCGTGGCCGAGTGGTGTCGCTGGGGTACAATCTGGATTTCTAACCCCCGCCCCGAGAGTCCATGCTGCTCAAGCTGCATAAATACGCCGGCCTGATCGTCGGGCTGCTGCTGGCGCTCACCGGCGTCACCGGCAGCCTGCTGGTGTTTCACGACACCCTGGACGAATGGCTGACCCCGCACCTGCGCACCGAGCCCGCCGCCGACCCGGCATCGCTGAGCGCGGTGCTGGCCGCCGCCAAGGCGGCGTTGCCCGGCAAGACGGCACGGCGCCTGGAGCCCTCGCCCGGCCCGGGGCGGCCCCATACGGTGCGCTTCGACGGCCCGGAAGGCGCTCCCGGCCCGCTGCAGGTTAGCGTCTCTCCGGCTGACGCCAGCGTGCTGGCGGTGCGCCAATGGGGCGCCTACCCCACCAGCTGGGTCTACCGCCTGCACTACACGCTGCTGGCCGGCACCACCGGCAAGTACGTGGTGGGCGTGGCCGGCCTGGTGCTTATGTTCTTCTGCCTCAGCGGCCTGTACCTGTGGTGGCCGCGCAAGGGCCAGTGGCGGCGGGCGCTCAGCGTGCGCACCGACAAGGGCCCGTTCCGGCTCAACTTCGATTTGCACAAGGCCGCCGGCTTCTACATCACGCCGGTGCTGCTGGTGGCCGCCTTCAGCGGCGTCAGCCTGGTGTTCCACGGCCCGGTGCAGGCGTTGGTGGGCACCGCCCTGCCCCTGGAAGCGATGCCGGCGCCGACGCTGGACGCCCGCCCGGACGCCGGGCCGGAACTCAACGTGGACCAGATCGTGGCCGCCGGCCAGAGCGCCTTTCCCGAAGGCGCCCTGAAGCGCGTTGATCTGCCCGGTGACGCGCAAACGCCCTACCGGCTGTCGTTCAACCAACCCGGCGAGGCCTGGTCCCACCACGGCGCCAGCCGGGTCTGGGTGGACCCCCGCGACGGCGCCGTGCTGGCCACCTGGGACCCGCTCTCGGTGGCCGCCGGCAGCCGCTTCATGGGCTGGCAGTTCCCCTTGCACAACGGCGATGCCCTGGGGCTCGCCGGCCGCTGGCTGGTGTTTCTCGGCGGCTGGCTGCCGGCCCTGCTGTTCGGCACCGGCCTCTACCTGTGGTGGCGCAAGCACCAGCTGCGGCGCCGGTCACGGCGATCCCGCTGACATTCCGCTCTTGAAAACCCGGGACACCGGCCCTACTTACTCACGTTAATGACAACCCCATGTCACTGTTGGCGCAGGCTTGACCCCGAAAGTGGCATAGTGGGTAGTCCGGAAACGGAATTCGGATCGTAATTCGTTCTCAGGGAAACGTGCCATGAGCCATCGTGAACGCCTGGACCGCATCCAGGCCTCCTGCCAGCGTCTGCCGCTATGGATGCGCGCCTGGATTCTGCTGGTCCTGATCCCCGTCAATGCCACCGGCTTCTTCATGCTGCATACCGCCAGCGGTGGTCTGGTGGCGCTGGCCACCCTGTTCGTGCTGGCGGCCAACGGCGTCACGCTGTGGCATTACGCGTCCGTGAACCGGGCGCTGGCGCTGCCCCACTTGATTGCCTGGGTGCCGTTGCAGGTGGCGCTGGTGGCCCGTTTGATCGGCGGCTGGGGCGCCGACGCCATGCATCTGGACGAATGGCTGCTGGCGGTGCTGGTGGTGATGGTGAACTCGGTGGCGCTGTTCTTCGACACGGTGGCCTCCTGGCGCTGGTGGCGCTCCCGCCATCTCAACCTGGAGGCGGACGGCCTCTGAGCCGCGCCACCCGGATCAGCCGATCTGCACCTGATCTTCCACGTAACGCAGTTTCACCGCGCGCGGCCGGGCCAGGGAAAACGCCAGCGCCAGGGGCCCGATACGCCCGGCGAACATCAGCACCATGAGGATCGCCTGGCTGGGCTTGGACAGGTCCTCGGTGATACCCCGTGACAGCCCGGCGGTGCCAAAGGCGGAAAACCCTTCGAACAGCACGTCCATGGGCTTCATTTCCGGCTCCAGGATAACCAGCAGGAAGCAGCCCAGCATCACCATCAGCATACTCAGCACCACCACGGTATAGGCCCGGAACACCGAATCCAGGGATACCGTGCGGCGGAACGCGGTGGGCCGGCGGCGGCCGGTCAGAAACGCACGGGTGGCCAGCACCACCACCATGAAGGTACTGACCTTGATGCCCGAGGCGGTGGAATTACTGCCGCCGCCGATGAAGATCAGAAACATCACCAGCAACACGCTGGGGGCGTAAAGGCTGCTCATGTCCACCACCGAGAAGCCGGCGCTGCGCGGCACCACCGCCACGAACCAGGCCAGCCAGGGCCGTGAACCGCTGTCCACCGCCGCCAGGGTGGTGCCGTTGGTCCATTCGAAGGCCATGATCAGCAGCCAGGCGCCGACGGCGAGAATCAGGGTGCCGGTCAGAGTCAGTTTGCTGTGCAGGCTCAGCCTGGACAGGCGGCGCTCACGCCAGAGGTCGGTGAGCACGGTGAAACCCAGGCCGCCGGTGATGAACAGGCCGGTGATCACCAGCGTGATCACCGGCGTCGCCGCCCAGGGCGCGAGCCCGTCAGGCAACAAAGAGACCCCGGCGTTGTTGAAGGCCGAAGCGGCGTGGAAAAAGCTCATCCACAACCCTTCCGTCCACCCCATGACCGGCACCCAGACCGTGGCCAGCACCGCCGCGCCGCTCACTTCCAGACACAGCGCCAGCAGCGCCACCCGCCGCACCAGCAGCATCACGTCCCCGGGCGACGCCTGGTCCATGGCCTCGCGGACCACCCGCTGACCTTTCAGCCCGAGACGGCCGCCCAGAGCCATAACCGTCAGCACCGCGAAGGTCATCAGCCCCAGACCGCCCAGATGGAACAGCACCATCACCAGCAGCTGGCCGAACAGGGTCAGTTCGCTGGCGGGGTCCACCAGCGACATGCCGGTCACCGTGATCGACGCGGTGGCGGTGAACAGGGCTTCCCAGAACGTCATGCCCTGGTGGCTGGCGAAGGGTGTGGCGAACAGCGCGGTACCGACGGCGATGAGAAGCAAAAAGCCGCCACTGAGAATGGTCGGCGGGCTGTAGCGCCAGGTGTGGCGCAGCCTTGCTTTCAGGTTTACCCGCGCGCGCAGACCCGGCAGCCAGGATCTCATAGGCGCTCGGTAAAGTGGCGCAGGGCTTTCTCTTCGCCCAGCAGAACCAGGTGATCGTTACGGCGCAGCCGGTAATCCGGCGTCGGCTGGAACGTGACGCTGTTGCCGTGTTTTATCGCCAGCAGGCGTACCTTTTCGGGATCGATCTTCAGGTCGGAAAACGGCCGGTCTTCCAGTACCTCCCCGGGGCGTACCTCGATCACGAAGCAGTTATCCCCCAGGGCGATGTAGTCCAGCATGTTGGGGTGCGCCATGGTTTGCGCCACCCGCAGCCCCATCTCGTACTCGGGGTGGAAGATGCGGTCCGCGCCCAGCTTTTCCGCGATTTTATGGTGGGTGGGCGTGATCGCTTTCACCCACACTTCCTTCGCATGCAGGGATTTCAAATGCATGGTGCAGAGGATGCTGGCTTCGATGTTTTCGCCGATCGCCACCAGGGTGGCGTCGAACCGGTGCAGATCCATTTCCTTGAGCGCCGAATCGTCGGTGGCATCGGCGATCACTGTCTGGGTGAGATGGTCGGCGAGCTGATTGGCCTTGTTCTCATCAATGTCCACGCCCAGCACTTCATGGCCGAGGCGCATTAGTTCCCGGGCGACGGATTCCCCGAAACCGCCCAGCCCCATCACCGCGAATTGTTTTTTCATAGTTGCTCCAGAGCTTCCGCCAGGGTGCTCACGGCGATCACTTCGACGCCGTCCGGCAACTGGCGGGGCTTGTTGGCCTTGGGGATAATGGCGCGCTTGAAACCGTGCTTGACCGCCTCGTAGAGGCGCTCCTGGCCCTGCGGCACCGGGCGGATCTCGCCGGACAGGCCGATCTCGCCGAACACCACCAGATCACGGCCCAGGGGCCGGTCGCGGAAGCTGGAGACGATCGCCAGCACCAGCGCCAGGTCGGCGGCGGTCTCCGCCACTTTAACGCCGCCCACCACGTTGGCGAACACGTCCTGGTCGCCGACCTGGATGCCACCGTGGCGGTGCAGCACCGCCAGCAGCATGGCCAGGCGGTTGGCTTCCAGGCCCACGCACACCCGCCGCGGGTTGCCGAAGTGGCTGGCGTCGACCAGCGCCTGCAGCTCCACCAGCAGCGGCCGGGTGCCTTCCCAGACCACCGTCACCAGCGAGCCGGGGGCGATGTCGTCGGCGCGGTTGAGGAAGATGGCGGACGGGTTCTTGACCTCTTTCAGGCCCTCGCCGGTCATCGCGAACACGCCCAGTTCGTTGACCGCGCCGAAGCGGTTCTTGAGGCCGCGCAGGGTGCGGAAACGGGCGTCGGCGGAGCCTTCCAGCATCAGCGAGCAGTCGATCATATGCTCCAGCACCTTGGGGCCGGCCAGGGTGCCGTCCTTGGTGACATGGCCGACCAGCAGCAGCACGGTGCCGGTCTGCTTGGCGAAGCGGGTCAGGGCGGCGGCGCCTTCACGGACCTGGGCGACGCTGCCCGGCGCCGACTGCAGGCCGGCCAGGTACATCACCTGGATCGAGTCCACCACCAGCAAGCGCGGTTGTTCCTTGCGGGCCAGCTCGAGGATCTGTTCCACGTCGGTTTCCGCCGCCAGCCGCAGCTTTTCCTTGGGCAGCTTGAGGCGGTCGGCGCGCATCGCCACCTGGGCCAGGGATTCCTCGCCGGTGATGTAGAAGCACTTTTCCCGGTCCGCCAGCCGGCACAGCACCTGCAGCAGCAGGGTGGATTTACCGGCCCCCGGGTGGCCGCCCAGCAAAATGGCCGAGCCGGGCACCAGGCCGCCGCCCAGCACCCGGTCCAGCTCGTCCATGCCGGCGCTGATGCGCGGGCTGTCTTCCAGGGCGATTTCGTTGAGCTGGCGCACTTCGGAGAGCTGGCCGCTGAAGCCGCTGCGTTCCGCGGAGCGGCTCTTGGGCATGGCCGGGTCGACGACGAATTCCTGCAGGGTGTTCCAGGCGCCGCAGGCCGGGCACTGGCCCTGCCACTTGGGGAAGTCGGCGCCGCACTCGTTGCAGACGAACGCGGTTTTCTTTTTCGCCACGAAAGCTCCTTATTCGGCGATGACTCGTACCGGCCGGCCGGTGATCTGACAAAACAACTCGTAGCTGATGGTACCGCAGGCGGCGGCCACTTCGTCCACGGCCACGGTATCGCCCCACAGCTCCACCGCGTCGCCGACCCGGGCGTCCAGGCCGGTGAGGTCCACGGTGATCATGTCCATGGAGACCCGGCCCACCAGGCGGGTGCGGTGGCCGTTCACCGCCACCGGGGTGCCGCTGGGCGCGTGGCGCGGGTAGCCGTCACCGTAGCCCACCGCCACCACGCCGATGCGGCCGGGGGCGTCGGCCCGCCAGGTGGCGCCGTAGCCGACGGTGTCGCCGGCCTGAATCGGGTTGATGGCGATCAGCCGGGCGCTGAAGCGCTGCGTCACCGCCAGTTGCAGATCGGCGGCGCTGCGCCAGGAGAACGGCGACGAGCCGTAGAGCATGATGCCGGGGCGCACGCGCCGGGCGCGGGCCTGGGGATAGCGGATCAGCGCGGCGGAATTGGCGGCGCTGAGCGGCACGTTCAACTCCCTGGCCAGGGTATCGGCGATTTCCAGCTGCTGGTTGGTGAGGGGGTCGTCCTCGGTGTCGGCGCAGGCGAAATGGCTCATCACGCCGAGCAGGCGCACCCCGGGGATCGCGCGCAGGCGCGCGGCCTGGGCCCGGGCCAGGTCCGGCGCCATGCCGAGCCGGTTCATGCCGGTGTTGACCTTGAGCCAGACCCCCAGCGGGGTCGGCCGCGCCGCCAGCAGGTCGACCTGCCAGGGCGAGTGCACCACCACTTCCGCGTGCAGCCGGGAGGCGAGGGCCAGTTCGTCGGCGTCGAAGAACCCCTCCGCCACCAGCACCGGGTGGGCCAGCCCCAGATGGCGCAGGGCCTGGGCCTCTTCGATCACCGCCACGCCCAGCCCGTCGACGGCGTTGGCGAAGGCGCGGGCCGCCAGGCCCAGGCCGTGGCCGTAGCCGTTGGCCTTGACCATGGCGAACACCCGCGCGCCGTTAGCCAGCGCCCGGGCGCGGCGCGCGTTGTCGGTCAGGGCCCGGGGGCGGATTTCCAGAAAGGTACCGCGCATGCGCAGTTACTCGTCGCCGGCGTACTGCTGATAGTATTCCGGCGCCAGGTCGTCGAAGCGCAGGTACTCGCCCCGGAACGCCACGCGCACGGTACCGATGGGACCGTTCCGCTGCTTGCCGATGATCACTTCGCCGATGCCTTTTTCGGTGGTGTCCTGGTTATACACTTCGTCGCGGTACAGGAACATGATCACGTCGGCATCCTGCTCGATGGCCCCGGATTCCCGCAGGTCGGACATCACCGGGCGCTTGTTGGGCCGTTGTTCCAGGGAGCGGTTGAGCTGCGAGAGCGCCACCACCGGGCAATTCAATTCCTTGGCCAGGCCCTTCAACGAGCGGGAGATTTCCGAAATCTCGTTAACACGGCTGTCGGCGCCGGGCACCTGCATCAACTGCAGGTAATCGATCATGATCATGCCCAGCTGGCCGCCGCATTCGCGCGCCACTCTTCGTGCCCGGGTGCGCAGTTCCAGGGGGCTCAGCGCCGGCGTGTCGTCGATGAAGAACTTCTGCTCGCTGAGCATCTGAATCGCCGAGGTGATGCGCGGCCAGTCGTCCTGGTCCAGGCGCCCGGAACGGATCGAGGTCTGGTTGATGCGCCCCAGCGAGGACAGCATCCGCATCACGATGGCGTCGGCGGGCATCTCCATGGAGAACACCAGCACCGGTTTGTGCGACTTGAGCGCCACGTTTTCGCACAGGTTCATGGCGAAGGTGGTTTTACCCATGGACGGCCGCCCGGCCACCACCACCATGTCCGAGGGCTGCAGCCCCGAGGTCATCTTGTCCAGCTCCTCGAAGCCGGTGGTCAGACCGGTCAGCGAGTTCTTGTTCTTGTACAGCTCGTCGATGCGGTCGACCGCTTTTTTCAGGACCGTCTTGATGTCCTGTGGGCCGCTGCCCTTCTTTTGCTGCTCGGCGATTTCGAAGATCGCCGACTCCGCCGCGTCGAGGATTTCCAGCGACGGCGTGCCCTTGGGGTTGAAGGACTGCTCGGCGATGCCGTGGGACACCTGGATCAACTGGCGCAGGATGCTGCGCTCACGGACGATGTCCGCGTAGGCGTTGATGTTGGCGGCGCTGGGCGTGTTGCGGGCGAGGTCCGACAGGTAGGTCATGCCGCCCACGTCGTCCAGCTCGCCACGGTGGGTGAGCGCCTGGGACACGGTCACCAGGTCACAGGGTTTCTCTTCTTCCACCAGCTGGTCGACCACCTGGAAGATCAGCCGGTGTTCCTTGCGGTAGAAGTCCTTGGGCCCGACCCGCTCGGCCACTTCGTCCCAGGCTTCGTTGTTGAGCAGCAACCCCCCCAGCACGGCTTGCTCCGCCTCCTGGGAATGGGGCGGGATACGCAGATTATCCGGGAGATGATCGTCCAGACTCAGGGGTTCGTTCATGGCAGGTCCGTTAAACGAAAAGGGCACCGCCCGTTGCCGGACAGTGCCCTGATTCTGTCACCGTGCCCCCGTGGGGGCAAACCGCTTACGCAGGCCGGGATTACTCCTGGGGCACCACGGTCAGTTTGATGGTCACGGTCACGTCGGCGTGCAGGCTCAGGTCGATCTCGTACTCGCCGGTCTGGCGGATCGCGCCCAGCGGCAGCTTCACTTCCGCTTTCTCGACGGCCACACCGGTCTGCTCGCTGATCGCGTCGGCGATGTTGGCGGTGCCAACGGAGCCGAACAGCTTGCCTTCGTCACCGGACTTGGCGCCCACGGTGATGGCGGCTTCAGCCAGCTTCTCGGCGCGCGCTTCGGCGGCGCTCAGCAGCTCGGCGGCCTGTTTTTCCAGTTCCGCGCGACGCTCTTCCACTTCGGCCAGGTTGTTCTTCGTGGCCGGCAGGGCTTTGCCTTGCGGGATCAGGAAGTTACGACCGTAACCGGGGCGAACGTCCACCACGGAGCCCAGGTCACCCAGGTTCTTGATGGTTTCCAGCAGGATCACTTGCATGACGGTCCCCTCGGCTTAATTGTCGTGGCTGTCGGCGTACGGCAGCAGCGCCAGGAAGCGGGCCTGCTTGACAGCGGAGGCCAGCTGACGCTGATAGCGTGCTTTGGTGCCGGTGATACGGCTGGGCACGATCTTGCCGGTTTCGGTGATGTAGGCTTTCAGGGTGTCCAGATCCTTGAAATCAATGAACTCGACACCTTCCGCGGTAAAGCGGCAGAACTTGCGACGGCGATAAAAACGGGCCATGGGTAAACTCCTCTCGATTCCTTAGTGGGGCTCCAGTGTTTCCGCAATCAGCTGCAAACGGTCCCGGGCTTCGCCCTTGTAGCCGGCCTGGCAGAGAAACCCGGTTACCGTGACGCTTTGCCCTTCTCGCAGGCCCTGGATCAGGCTGGCGTTGCCGCCGACCAGAACAATGGCGATGCGGGCTCGGACTTCACGGGGTTGACCGTCTTCCACTTGCCGGGACCGGTGCTCCAGCCAGAAACGCTGGCGGGGGACGCCGGCCGGTGTAACCGCAACCTTTTCCAGGCTGGCGATGACGCCGGTGAGTTGGCAGTGATTGTGTCCGGAAATCAGCTGGTGGCCTCCTCCTTCTCGTTGGCTTTGGACAGCGGCGAAGGCTCGGTGATAGCCCGCTCGCGACGCACCACGAGGTGACGGATAACGGCATCGTTAAAGCGGAAGGTGTTTTCCAGCTCTTCGAGAGTGTCGCCGTCACATTCAATATTCATCAGCACGTAGTGTGCTTTATGAATCTTGTTGATCGGGTAGGCCAGCTGACGGCGGCCCCAATCTTCCTGGCGGTGGATGGTGCCCTTGCCGTCGGTCACGATAGCGCTGTAGCGCTCGACCATGGCGGGAACCTGTTCACTCTGGTCCGGGTGGACCAGGAACACGACTTCATAATGACGCATTGTTGGCTCCTTACGGATTGCGCAGCCTCCCGCGAAAGGCGGTGAGGCAAGGAGTCCGCACCCCGGAGGGCACGGAAGGGCGGGGAGTCTAGCTCAGAACGGGGCGCCGCCGCAAGCGGGGCGCCGGTTTACGCCGGGCGCCGGCCGCGGATGTGGAACAACACCACCCCGGTGGCCACCGAGACGTTCAGGCTCTGCACGTCCCCGGCCATGGGGATGGCGATCAGATCGTCGCAGCGTTCCAGGGTCAGGCGCCGCAGCCCCTCGCCCTCGGCGCCCATCACCAGCGCCAGGGCGGCGTCCGGCTGGAAGTCGAACAATGACTGGCTGCGCTCGTTAAGCGCGGTGCCGGCCACCCGGATACGGCGGTCCTTGAGCATTTCCAGCACCCGCGCCAGGTTGCCCACCTCGAAATAGGCCAGCGCCTCGGCGGCGCCGGCGGCGCTGCGGCAGGCCACCGGCGTCAGCCCGGCGGCGTGGCGGCGCGGCACCACCACCGCGTCGACGCCGGCGGCGTCGGCGCTGCGCAGGCAGGCGCCCAGATTATGCGGGTCGGTGACCCCTTCCAGGATCAGCAGCAGGGGCGGATGATCCAGGCCGTCCAGATGCGCCGCCAGGGCCTGCTCGTCGCCGGCGCTGCGCGGCCGGGCACGGGCCACCACGCCCTGATTCTGCGGGCCGGCCAGCTTGTCCAGCGACTCGCGCCGGCTGTACTGCACCGCGATGCCCTGGTCCCGGGCGGCGATAATCAGGGTCTCCAGCCGGGCGTCGCCGCGCTTGGCGCGGGTGTCCAGCACGAACAATTCCAGCACCCCTTCCGGGCGGTGCCGCAACAGCGACTCCACCGCGTGGATGCCGGAATACATGAGCGGTTTGTTCATCGGCGGCGGCGCGGCTTACGCTGGCCGCTCTTCTTCGCCCCGTCACCGCTCTTGGCGTCACCGGGGATGTCACCGCGCGCGATCTTTTCCCGCTCGGAACCGCCGCCGGCGTCATCGCCGCCCTTGGCGGCGGCCGGCTTCTTGCGCCCGGCGCCTTTCTTGGCACCTTTGCGGGCGCCTTTCTTGGCCGCCGCCTTGGGCTTGGGGCCGCCACGCTTGCCCGGCGCCGGGGTGGAGCTGATCAGCTCCAGGTCGATCTTGCGCTCGTCGGTGTGCACACCGGCCACTTTCACCGTCACCGCGTCGCCGAGACTGAAGCGGCGCCCGGAGGACTCGCCCACCAGCGCCATATTGACGTCGTCGAAGTGGTAGTAGTCGCTGTCCAGATTGGCCACGTGCACCAGACCGTCGATGTGCAGGTTGTTGATCTGCACGAACAGGCCGAAGGCGGCCACGCCGCTGACCACGCCCTCGAACTCAGCGCCCAGGTGGTCTTCCATGTACTGGCACTTGAGCCACTGCTCCACGTCCCGGGTAGCGTCGTCGGCACGCCGCTCGGTCATCGAGCAGTGCTCGCCCATGGCGATCATGTCGTTGAGGCTGAACGGCAGAATGTGATCGCGCTGGATCGCCGGCAGACCGCCCGGGTTGTCCGCGTGGGGGGTGTCCGCGCCGCTGCGGATCAGATAGCGGATGGCACGGTGCACCAGCAGGTCCGGGTAACGGCGGATCGGCGAGGTGAAGTGGGTGTAGGCGTTGTACGCCAGCCCGAAGTGGCCCTTCACGTTGGCCTCGTACTTGGCCTGACTCATGGTGCGCAGCATCATGGTCTGAATCACCTGGCGGTCCGGCCGTTCAGCGATGGTTTCGCCGAGCTCCTGGAACACCTGCGGGCCGATCGGCCCTTCCGACCAGGGGATGCTCAGGCCCAGCCCGCCCAGGAACTGCTGCAGGTTGGTCAGGCGCTCTTCCTTGGGCGGCTCGTGGTTCCGGTAGAGCGCCGGCAGCTCCGCTTTCTCCAGCAGGCGCGCGGCGCAGATATTGGCCGCCAGCATCGCCTCCTCGATCATCACGTGGGCCACGTTGCGCTGCACCGGCACGATGTCGCGGATCTTGGACTGTTCATCGAACAGGATGCGGCTTTCGTTGCTCTCGAAGTCGATGGCGCCGCGCAGTTCGCGGCGGCGGCGCAGGGCCAGGTACATCTCGTGGAAGGCCCACACCGAATCCAGGGTTTCGTCGTCCAGGCTCTTCACGGTTTCCGTGGCGAGCTCGGATTCCGGCTCTTCCAGGATCGCGCCCACCTTGTTGTAGGTGAGGCGGTGGCGGGAACGCATCACGCCTTCGCGGAACACGAAGCGGGAAATGCGGCCGTTGGCGGACACCAGCATGTCGCAGTACAGACACAGCCGGTCGACGTGCGGATTCAGCGAGCAGAGGCCGTTGGACAGCGCCTCGGGCAGCATCGGCACCACCCGGTTAGGGAAGTACACCGAGTTGCCGCGCTTGTGCGCTTCGTTGTCCAGCGCCGTGCCCGGATGCACATAGTGGCTGACATCGGCGATCGCCACGATCAGACGCCAGCCGCCGCGCTGGCGGCTTTCCACGTAGACGGCGTCGTCGAAATCCTTGGCGCTCTCGTCGTCGATGGTGACCAGCGGCAGGTCGCGCAGGTCCACCCGGTGCGCCTTGGCGGGGTGCGGCACCTCGGCGCCGAAACGCTCGGCTTCCTCGGGCACGCCCTTGGGCCACTGGTGGGGAATCTCGAAGCGGCGCAGGGCCACTTCCACTTCCATGCCGGCCTGGTCCGGGGTGGCGATGACCTCGATCAGGCGCACCAGCACGTGCTGGTCGCGGGAAGGATACTGGGTGATCTCGGCGCGCACATGGTCGCCGTGCTCGGGCTTGATGCCGTTGAGATCCTCGACCAGCACTTCCTTGGTGATGCGGCGGTTTTCCGGTTCGATGAAGCTGACCCCGGCTTCGCGGTGATAACGGCCGACGATCTCGGTGACGGCGCGCTCGGTGATCTCCACGATGCGCGCCTCTTCCTTGCCGAAGCGGTTGACGCCGGCGGTGCTGACCAGCACCCGGTCGCCGTCCATCACTTTTTCCATCTGCCGAGGCGCCAGGAACAGGTCCTTGCGGCCGGGCTCGTCGGCGATCAGAAAGCCGAACCCGTCGCGGTGGCCCTGTACCCGGCCGGCGATCAGATCCATGCGCGAGGCGATGCCCACCTTGCCGTTGCGGTTTTCCACCAGCTGGCCGTCGCGCAGCATCGCCTTGAGGCGGCGCTCCAGGCCCACCTCGCCGTCTTCGTCCACGTCCAGGAGCCCGGCAAGGTCGTGCTTACCGAGCGGCTTTCCCTGGTCGTCGAGGACCTGCAGGATCAACTCGCGGCTGGGAACCGGATTCTCGTACTTCGACGCCTCCCGGTCCGCGTGGGGATCCTTATAGCGTTTCCTGGATGCCATTCAATAACCTCTAATAAAATACATGTGTATAAACCCGCCGGATGGCGCCGGCGGGCGCTACCTTAACCCAGCATGGGACTCACGCACCACGGGGGCCGGCGAAATCAAGCCGGAAGCGGAAGGCCGGGCGGGCAGCGTCGAACGGGCGAAACGCCCAATGTTTTCGGAACTAACCGTTGACATCCCGGCATCATATACTAGAATGCACGCGCTTTCGCGATGAAGGGCCGGAATCGGTCGTTCAACGAAACAAGCCGAGGTGGTGAAATTGGTA
>JAGYIL010000006.1 GCA_018402545.1 Saccharospirillum sp.
CCAGCACCGAGTTGATGAAGTTTGCACCCATCGAGTCGCAAGTATCAAACAAACCTTTCAACTGAAAATAGTTGGCCTCGTAGGCCGTCATATCAATCAACTGTATATCCAATATGCCACCGCCGCGTTCTTCCATACGGCCAGTTAGGTGGGCCGCATCGGCTTTCAATATTGGTTTTACGTGCTTAAAGAACTCTTGCAAACGGCGTTTCTCTCCCCGCCAGATAAAGTGCACTTGGCCAACCTTTTCCATAGCCAATACTCGTGCATGGAAACCGCCGCGCTGGCGCCAAAACTTGGCACTGTTGCTAGCAGCGGCCACTACCGAGCTTTCCTCAATCACCATCGGCACGGTGTATATCTTATCATTGATAAGGGTGTTGGGCATTACGCCAAACGGCATATAGAAGTTGGTAATAGTGTTTTCCGAAAACTCATCAAACAGTTTTTGGGTCTCTGGCTTGTTGTGCCAGTAGCTCTCAAACTCGTTTTTAACTTGTGTGCTGTCGTCAAAATAGTTATCGGCAACCCAGTCTAGCTTACCTTGCTTGGTTAGTTTTGAAAATCCTTCTATCTCTTTCATTTGCAACGCAGATTATTTATGGATTGCGCTGATGGCGCAGATGCTGTTTGGTTAATAGTTGATAAGTTATCAGTGCTTTTTGTTTATCGAACTTTTAAATATGCTTCGGCTACTTTAAGGCCTTCTATCTGGTATTTTACAAACTCTTGTAAGGCAGCATAATCGCCTTGGGCGTGTTTCAAAAATGCAGAACCTTGCCCATACACACTGTTGGAGCGCAATTTGTGCATCAGCCAGTATCCGTCCAAATAAGTACCCACACCGCCAGAGATTATGCACTCGCTTACCAAGGCTTTATCA
Source organism: Saccharospirillum sp. (assembly GCA_018402545.1). GTDB lineage: Bacteria > Pseudomonadota > Gammaproteobacteria > Pseudomonadales > Natronospirillaceae > Saccharospirillum. The sequence goes on from JAGYIL010000006.1 coordinate 884, forward strand.
CCTAGTACCGCCAACAAGCCGTTTACCAGGTCTACCATTTCTTCGGCAGTGTGACCTACATGGGCCAATTGGCCATATACCTGCTGTTTTTGCTCGCTATCGCGCAGCAGCTCCAGCTTGCTGAAGTTTGTACCACCGTGCGCTGCAAAATCAATAGCTGCCAACGGCAGTTTTAGCAATGCTTTCAGACTCTCGGGGCCCATACCTTGCCCTACTTCTTTTACTATAATCTTAAAGCCCAGTTCCAGGCATTGTTGTATGGTTTCAATGGGCGAGCGGGCTATGGCATCCCCCTCGGGCTGAAGCCACTCTTGTAGCGGGTTTACATGTATAAACAAGCCATCGGCGCGCAGCTTGTGCAACATAGTTTGTATTTTCTCGCCCTCGCCTTTAGCAAGTAATTGCTCTACTTGGGCTATGCCTAGGTTAGCATAAAAAGGCTGGCTATCGCCAATAATTGGGCGCAAATTGAAATCCTCAAAAAACTCGTCGCTATCCAACAAAGCCCTACACGAACCAAGGCCCATACCCAAACCAAACTCACTACAAGCTTGTGCCAGGTTTTTATTGATGGTGCCCGCCATGGCGGTGCCGCCAGTCATGCTGCTTATCCAAATAGGGGCACGCATGGTTTTGCCCAAAAACTGTTTTTCCTTCAGTGTTTTTGGATGTGCCGCCAGCAGGGGCTCGTAGTAAAAGCGGTGGTCAATTTCTTGGCCATGTACGCGGCTTTGCAGGGCCAGTTCAATATGGTCTTGCTTGCGTTGTTCGGCGGTAGGGTCGTTTTTCAACGGTTTGGCTGGGGTAGTTTTTTCTGGTGGGGTCATAGTGAGGTTTGCCACTGCTACAGGGTAAAAATAGGGGTTTTAACCTTGATTGACCTGATTAACGGATTGGAAATGGAATTGTTTATGAAAAATAGGTGAATTGTCCGTGTTGAAGCGCTATTGCAAAGCATCAACTAAAATATTATTAAAACTGACGAGCCGCCTTTCTGTTGGGAAACATGGGTAGCAATATGGGTTTCGATACCCATTAATGCAATTGCTTTGCTTTCCTGAAGGGTTTCTTTCCAATTATCCCATTCGCGATGCATCAAGTACAATGATGGTGGAGTTTGGTCTAAATACTCAGTTAAGGCAAGATAACTAATGTTTTACCAATCAATTTGTCCTTCTAACGGCACCATTAGGGCAACTAAGAAGTCCTTCTTGTTGGGTAACAAGCTATTGGCAATATTAAAAAATATGAGACTGGCATGAAGCCACTGGTCTTTGCTACTTGCAATTGTATTGTCAATATCATCAAAGTGCAAGTCATTAAACTTTTCCCAACTGCCTGTCTGCATTGTTTCGGTAATCCAATTACCAATTATTTCTTCAGTAGTTGAACCAATATACTCCATGGGCTACCCTACCTTCCTTAGCTTATTTACTTGTTGCAGGGTTTCCAGCTGCTCTAGCACAATGTTTGCTACCTCATCGGCACGATTGTAGACCATAAAGTGCGTACCACCTTTTACCAATATAAAGTCTTGATTGATAATGTAGCAGCTTGGGAAAAGGTTGTCTTTATCGCCATGTATATGCACTAGGTTGGTTACTATTTCGGTATTGTCCCAATATATTGCCGCATCCGATGCCCAATCGGTAAAATCGGGGTGAATGCCCTTCGCCATTTTTTTGATGAAGGATTTTTCCATTTTAGTGGTTCTGCCAAACGCCCAAGGGTACCAAAAGTCGAACTCGATGGCCAACAACGACGGTACATACTTATGTGGCCTAAGTTTTTGCGCCAGCTTTATTTGCAGCGGCTGCTCATATTGGGTTTTGATGCTCGATATAATGATGGTCATGGCAGGGTCAATCAACTTAGCCATTTCTTGGGCTACCATGCCACCAAACGATAAACCAAATAGTACGGGCCTGGTTGCAGGGTCTATTTGGTATTGTAGTCGTTTAGCATAATCTGGAATGGTTTCTCCGTTCAAAGGCTTTATCCAGCGGATGTGTTTAACGTTGTAGCCGGGTAAATGCAGGTTTCTGAAAATGGTTTCATCGGCACCTAAGCCCGGAAACATGTAAATTGTAATGTCGTTCATACTAATAGCGGGTAATTACCAAATGTAAAGGAAGCAATGGTTTATATGCCATGTTACGACATTGCTTGCCCTTTGTTACCAAAACCTTATTTACGGCGGGTTTTTACTAATTTAGTTAACTTTAGCGGATAAAACCAAACAGTATGGCTCCTCAACCAAAAGCAACAGATAAAGCAGTAGAGTACGCACACGAGCTACCGTTCGATCCACCAACGTTGTCGTTCGTGAAGAAGCTTACGCGGCCAATGTTCGATTATTTTACGCCTGAGTTTTATGGTATTGAGAACGTAGACCCCACTAAGCCAACGCTTTTTGTTACCAACCACACGGTTTTTGGGTTGTTTGATGGCCCCATGTTTGGCGCGGAGTTGTACGAAAAGAAGGGTGTTTTTGTGCGTTCGTTGGTAGATAATGCGCACTTTGAATTACCCTTTTGGCGCGACTTGCTAACCTCAATAGGTGGAGGTGTAAAAGGCACCCGCAAAAATTGCGCGGAGCTAATGAGGCAAAAGGAGCACATATTGGTTTACCCCGGTGGTGGCCGTGAGGTGTGCAAGCAAAAGGGCGAAAAGTATAAGCTTACTTGGAAAAACCGCCTGGGTTTTGCCCACATGGCAATTGAGTATGGTTATCAAATTATCCCTATTGCGGGTGTAGGTGGCGATGATGCCTACGATATATTGATTGATAGCAACGAGGTGATGCACAGCAAATTGGGCGACTTGCTGAAGAAAACAGGTGTTGCTCAAAAATTCTTGAAAAACGGTGAGCACATACCACCATTGGTAAAGGGTATTGGGCCAACATTGATACCCAAACCTACCAAGTTTTACTACGCATTTGGCAAACCTATCGATACCAAGCAATTTGCAGGCAATCATGAGGACGTAAACGCCCAGCGTGCGGTACGCAAAGAGGTGGAGGAAAGCATGTACGAGATGTTTAACGACCTTATTGCCAAAGCCAAAGAAGACTACCCTAAAATGAACCCTTTTAGAAGGTGGCTGAATAGTTTGTAAGATGCTAGATATTAAGCAGTTAATCTTAACGGGTTCCCCAGTAGATTACTTAGTGAGTATTTTACATTATGTGGAGGCTAAGAAATATTTGGGCATTCCTGATGACTTTGGACAAACGGGGCAAACAAAGATTTTAAAATATGGCGTTTTTGAGCTTTTTTACCAAAAGCATCAATTAGTTGGCGTTTTTGCTTATCGGCGGCACCTTAAACCCGATGATGTTCTAATAAACAATCAATTACTGTTATATACTTTTAGTGATACGACTGACTGGGTTGAAGCTCATAATTTACAGTATACCATAAATTATAGGTTCAAGGGTTTGGGAACAATTGAAGTGTTATTGTCAAACAACGTTACCATTACTGTTGAAGCCGATACGGATGTAGTTTATAACATTGGCAGAAACTGGTAGCTAACACATATAGTCTTGTATGAGAATAAAGTACGACAAGGTAAGCGATGTATTGTATATCTCATTGAGCGATGAGGCAGTACACGAAAGCGACGAAAATAAGTCGGGGGTTATTATCGATTATTCAACCGATGGAAAAATTGTAGGTATTGAGATATTGAGTGCCTCTAAAAAGATGCCCAATCCATTAAAAGTTGAGTACGAAGTTGCTTAAGCCACCTTCCCATTACTCCTCATCATCATCCAACTTTGATGCTTCTTCAGTTTTAACCGAACTAGCCGTTTGTTGATTGATGTATGCTAGCTCGTCTCTAGTGAGGTTACGCCATTTGCCCGGGGCAATGCCTTGTAGGGTAATGTTCATTATGCGCACCCGCTCCAGTTTCTTTACCTCATAATCCAAGTACTGGCACATGCGGCGTATTTGGCGGTTGAGGCCCTGCGTAAGCACTATGCGGAACACATAGGTGCTCAATTTCTCCACTTCGCACTTTTGGGTAACGGTATCCAGTATCGGCACGCCGTTTTGCATGGTTTTAATGAAGGCTGGGGAAATGGGTTTGTTTACCGTTACGATGTATTCCTTCTCGTGGTTGTTGCCCGCGCGCAGTATCTTGTTTACAATGTCGCCATCGTTGGTCAAGAAAATAAGGCCCTGCGAAGGCTTATCGAGCCTACCGATAGGGAAAATGCGCTCTGGGTGATTGATGTAGGTAATGATGTTGCCACGGATGTTGGTCTCGGTGGTGCACGTTACCCCCACTGGCTTATTAAAGGCAATGTACACATCGTTTTGGGTGCTGACGATGGGTTTGCCATCCACGGTAACTTCATCGCCCGGCAGCACCCGGTTGCCTAAAGCACCCACCACTCCATTAAGTATAACCCGCCCCGCCGCTATCAGCTTATCCGCCTCACGACGGCTACAAAAGCCCGTGCTGCTGATGTACTTGTTAAGGCTGATGGATTCGGGTGGGTTGGTGTGCATGGGGCAAAGATATTACTTCAAAAATACGTTAGTAATTCTCCCAGTCAAATATGCCCATCTTATTCAGTAGATGATACTGTTCATCATTTGCGAAAATGAAAAACTCGTAGGGCGTATAAAAGAACTTGTATCCAGTGACATTTCCTACTACAACGTCGTTCACATAAGATTCAAAACTTTCATCAACCCAATCATTGTTAACTGTAAGATTGACCTTGTAAGTCTTGCCATCCCACACAAAGCTTACTTCAAAAGTACCCCCTTTATCAATGTCAAAGCCATCTTTGATCTGTGTTGGATTGAACTTGCCTTTGGATATTCGAGCAAACTCTTGAAGCAATTCCTCGTAAGGATTCTCAATGTTGCCCAATTCTACATCAAATTGATAAGTTAGGTTAGGAAATTGAAGCAGCGCATCAGCTAAGCTCAAATGAAGTTCAGTTACTTCTTCCAATGTCTTTTTATATGTAGCCTCATCAATGCCATCAAACAATCCTATTTCTTTCAATTGGGTTAGCTGTTCCTTAATTTCCGTATTGCTCACTTTTGCAAATTCTTCATAACTCAGGCGTAGATAATACTGGCTAGAAAGGCTTGTGAATAGGGCTTCACCTTGAGCTTTAGTGAGCATCAACAAAGCCGTAGGTGGTCGTGGGGTGTTGGAGGTAGGGGTTTGATGAAGGAGGTATAAACGAGAGTGATTGAGCTGGTCCGCTAATTCGGCATTAAAAACTTTGTAAAATCCTTCAAAATTTTTGATGCGCTTATAATATGTATTTTTGTACCTATATTTAGTTCCAAAACTGCTGTAAGATACTGTAGCTTCAAGTTGTTTAAACTCCTCATCTGAGAAAACAGTTGATTCAGTCATCGAAACATCCAAATTGCCTATCTCTCCAATAAGGAAATGCTTATTAATTGCATACAGATAGCTTTTTATAAACTGTTCATCCGTTTCATTGTTATATAAGCTTGTATCAATGAGCAGAGCATTAGGTGATGAAGTTATAACTTCAAACGCATTGGTTATTATTTCATCTTTGATTTGCTGACTTACCCTTTGAAGCCCATCGGCATCTAGCAACCGTAAATCCTGCAACTGATTGCTCAGGTGCATTAGCTTATCGGGCGAATTGCGCTGTGAAATTTGGTAGTAACCTATCAATACTTCCCAAACCATGTCTGGGTGTATTAACCTTTCATTTGCAGTTGCTATCAAATGGTCATATTCCTTTTTGGTAAGTATTCCAGTGGTATTCAATTCATTTATTCGGTCAATGGTATTTGCTTTAAGTTGAATAATATCATCGCCCGCAATTGAATCATCTATGGCAAATACCATTTGACCAAAAGAGTTAATACCATATTTATCTAAAAGGGTCTGATAACAAGCTTCTAGCACATATTGCTTAAAAAGCAGGGTGTCACCACTCCAAGATTGTACTTTGCTATAATTTAAGTCAGAAAGGAACCCAATTTTGTTGAGTTCATAGGCAGCTTGTTCCATAGGAGTCTTCGGTTTACATGCCGAAAAGGCAATGACACAAACCAATATTACCATCCAACCAAACGACCCTAACCTAGCACTACTGATGTACTTGTTCAAGCTGATGGATTCGGGTGGGTTGGTGTGCATGGGGCAAAATTAAGCAACCATTGATAATTTGTTAGAACCTTGATTGGGAAAAGGATTGTACGATTAGGAAAGGATTTTTTTTCGTGTTGTGTTTGAAATCCTTTTCCAATCAAGGTAATCAAGCAAAATCATGGTTCTCACAATTAACGGGCAAATGACAGCGGTTAGTCAATACTAGCATATCGTCGCAAAAAGTTCCCTCCGAAGAGCCTGCCCTGAGTCTCGTTATAAACGAGATCGAAGGGGGATGACAAACGGGCTAAACTTTCTCCATGGACTATCGACTATGGACTATGGACCAACCAAAACTCAATATAACTCCCTGGCCCTAATAGTGTGCTTCACGTCTTGCAGGGCTTTCAGTAGGTCTTTGCTGGGGGCTTTGGCAATGTCGAGCACTACGTAGCCAATGTCTTCGTTGGTTTTAAGGTACTGGCCGGCAATGTTCACGTCCATTTTACCCATAATGCTGTTTATCTCTGATAGCACGCCCGGCTTGTTGTGGTGTATGTGCAGCAAGCGATTGGTGCCTTCTTGCAGCGGCAAGCTAAGTGGTGGTAGGGTGTGGCTGCCCACGGTAGCACCGCTATCCAATAGGTTTATCAGTTTTCCTGCCACATCACTACCGATGTTTACTTGGGCCTCTTCGGTGCTCCCTCCAATGTGCGGGGTTAATATTACGTTTGGTACACCTTGTAATGGCGATTCAAACTTCTGACCCTTACCTTCTGGCTCTACCGGGAATACATCTACCCCTGCACCGGCCACATGTCCGCTTTCCATGGCTTCTTTCAAGGCCTTTAAATCGACCACATCGCCACGGCTGAGGTTGAGCAGTATGCTACCTTTCTTCATTTGTTTAATGCGGGTAGCACTCATCAGGTTTTTAGTGCCACTGCCACCAGGTACGTGCAGCGTAACTATGTCCGATTTCTTCAACATATCGCTCAACGAGCGCACGCCCGTTGCATTACCCAACCCTAGTTTTGGTTCTACATCGTAGTATAGCACTTTCAAGCCCATGGCCTCGGCCATTATACTTACTTGCGAGCCAATGTGCCCGTAGCCGATAATGCCCAAGGTTTTGCCACGAAGCTCAAAGCTGCCTTTGGCATCCTTCAGCCAATCGCCAACGTGGGCGGCAGCGTTTTTCTCCGGTATACGGCGAATGAGCATAATGGCTTCGGCAATAACCAACTCGGCTACCGAGCGGGTGTTGCTATACGGTGAGTTGAATACCGTAACACCAGCTTTAGTGGCAGCCTTAAGGTCAATTTGGTTTACACCGATGCAAAATGCCCCAATGCCCCAAAGCTTTTTGGCAGCCGCAATAACTTTCTCGTTTATCTGCGACTTAGAGCGAATGCCCAATAAGTGTGCATCTTTAATTTTCTTCACCAGTTCGGCCTCTTCCAACGCTTTTGGGAAAGCCTCAATGTTGGTATATCCTGCACGGTGAAACTCCTCTACAGCCGATGGGCTGATGCCTTCCAACAACAGTATCTTAATCTTATCCTTGGGGTATGATGTAGTGCTCGCTTTGCTCATGTTGCAAATTTAAGCAATGGTATTGAGTATTGTTATGCACAGCTATATTGATTGTGGTTTCAATTAATAGAGGACAGCTCAATAGCAATTGGATTGAAATTTTCTACAGCTCAACTAGCCTTTTTAACCAAAATGAAGGTTGCCCTATATTAATTAGTAGAATATATTTAATTTCCCCAAGTATAACTAACTATTAAAACTACACTATGAACAAATTAGGAGCAGAATTTATCGGCACATTTTGGCTGGTATTAGGTGGTTGCGGCAGTGCCGTGTTGGCCGCCGCATTTCCCGAACTGGGTATTGGCTTTGTGGGCGTTGCTCTGGCCTTTGGTCTTACCGTGCTTACGTTGGCCTACGGTTTGGGCCACATATCTGGTGCGCATTTTAACCCTGCGGTTTCGTTGGGATTGTGGGCTGGGGGCCGGTTCGGTGCCAAGGAGTTATTGCCCTACATTGTAGCCCAACTGTTGGGCGGGATTGCCGCCGCAGGTGTATTGTACCTTATTGTATCGGGCAAGGCAGACTTTACAGATATTGGAGGCTTTGCTGCCAACGGCTATGGTGAGCATTCGCCAGGTGGTTACAGCATGCAATCGGCATTGATTATCGAGTTTGTAATGACGTTTATGTTCCTTATCATTATTCTTGGTGCTACTGATGCCCGCGCACCTAAAGGTTTCGCTGGTTTGGCTATTGGGTTGGGCCTTACGCTCATTCACTTGATAAGCATACCTGTAACCAATACTTCTGTAAACCCTGCCCGCAGCACCAGCCAAGCCATTTTTGTTGGCGATTGGGCTTTGACCGAGTTGTGGTTGTTTTGGGTAGCACCAATTGCAGGTGCTATTGCAGCTGGTTTTGTTTACGAGCTGGTTTTTGCAAAGAAGAACTAAGCTTGCGCTCCAAAATATATCAAGCAGGTATGGCCTTTGGGCGGTACCCGCTTTTTATTTCTTACACTGCCAATAGATTCCCTACTTTTATCCTCAAATGAGCGACAATACTAAACGAGAATTGCTTTGGCTGCTGCCTACCGTGCTGTTGAGTATGTTGGTAATGTACATTGTTTCTTGGCAAACGGGCTGGGAGCTGAGGCCAGGGAAGTCGTGGGAGTTGCAAGCACACGACCAATACTACCTTTTAGACTTTAAATACATCGCCATCTATGTGTTTACGCATGTGCTGATGCTGGTGTATACGGCACGGTTGCTGTGGTCAAACTTTTTAGTGCTTAAGCTAAACCTGGTGATGTTAGTGGTGTATGGTTATGTGGGGTATGTAAACTATACACTTTACGATATACTAAATACCTACAGCTCATTCTTTAACGGAATTGTGGGCGGTGCAGCGTTTATGTTCGCATTCACTATAGTAATGATGACAGTAAAAGCGCTACGAAAGCGGGGGTAAACTTAATTTTCGGTGTTAACCGTAGATATTTTTCCAAATACTTTCTCCTCAACCTTTTCGGCCAATTTCCAGCTTACATAGGCAAAGAAAGGTGCTACCAGAATATCAACGGTGTAGTGAACATGCTGCTTAAGTAGCAGCGCAGCCATAATAAAGATGCCCATTATGAAAAAAGACTTAAGTACTTTATTAGGCACGCCAAAGGCCAAAAGGGCCATGGTGGCCGTATGACCTGAAAAGAACAAGTCTTTAGTAACGGTTGTTTCTTGGTAAACGATTAAGCTTAAAATAGGATCAACCAATACGATGATTTCCGGCGGAGCTTCAAGCGGCACAAAAAGCATTACAAACATGCGTAGGCAAGTTAGGATGCAATAAGCCCACGCTGCTTTTACCAAAAACTTTGGAAAATAAGCTATGTAGCTCAAACAAATGGTTACGCAAATATACAATAACGAAAATATGAAGATGGATACATCAACCGGTTTAAGCAAAGCCAGTATTGGGTCGTATATAAGTATGCCAGCCCTGGCTTGTATGTAGCTAAAGTAATAGGGCAGAAACAACATTACTGAGCCACATATAATGACGGTAATTAAAAATACAGCCTTAAAATAACTAGAATCCCATGCAGCAGCCCAGTTTTGTTTGATGCTGTTGGTTGCTATCTCGTTAGGGACAGCATAACTCCATATGTTGCTTTTTTGCGTTTCCATGATTATCAACCCTTTATTGTAATCAAACTTTAAGCCAACTTAATGTTAACGGGAGGTTAAAGATATGACTAATTACTATTATTGTAAATACCTGAGCACAAATACACTATAAATTTTTATCCGCTTTATCGCAAACGTGAATAGCGCAACCTAGTTTTAATAATCATTACTTTGGTATCTTAGGCAATGCGTTTACCTATTTTCGTCTTGCTGCTACTCATTACTGCACTTTCTACACAGGCGCAGCACAGGCTTCCTTTTTTTGATAACCCTAACTCGCCTTATGCAATTAGTTGGAAGGCTGATGCCTTTTTGGCGCCACTGGGGGCAGGGTTGTTTGGCACTTCGTTGATTTTGGATCGTAACAAACCAAGTATTGTGCCGGGCACTTACCAAATAGCTGATATAAATGGGCTAGACCGGAAATTTATTAGCGCATATAAAAAGACTCCTGCTACAGTTAGCGATGTGTTTATGTTTAGCTCAGTTGCCCTACCTGGCTTGTTGCTTATTGACAGAAACATCCGCAAAGACAAGTCTTATTACCTAATGTACGCCGAAGTGTTGATGATAAACGGTAGTATCACGTTTTTTACCAAAACCTTATCCAATCGTGCGAGGCCTTATACTTACTATGCGGGTACCGGCCCAACGCTGCTGTCGGGTAAAGAACCGTTACGCTCATTTTTTTCGGGGCATACTTCGTTTACGGCTGCCTCTTTGTTTTTTATGGCCAAAGTTTATCACGACTATCACCGCCATAGCCCATGGCGATATGTAATATGGTCGGGGGCTGCTGTTACGCCTGCTATTACTGGTTTGTTGCGCGTGAGGGCAGGCAAGCACTTTCCTACGGATGTTGCCACCGGATATATTGTTGGGGCTGCAACTGGTTATTTGGTGCCCCTGATTCACCAAAAAATAAAGCAACGACAACAACCCGAAGTGCAGCAATTGGACGGGTTTTAACAAATGTTAACGGCTAGGCAGTTCTTGGGCATTAAACCAGCACTAATGTGCGGTAGTCAAACCAATAGAACTTAAAACAAATAGACTATGAGAACAATCGCTTTGATGTTATGCCTTACCATATTGGGTGGCGGCATAAATTTTGCCCATGCACAAAACAAAACCAAGGAAAGACCATCTTCTGAAGAGATGGCGACCAAACGTACCGACAAGCTAACTGAGGTACTGAGCCTTACCGATAGTCAGAAAGATGAGGTGTATAACCTGATACTTGCACAAGCGCAAGACAAGGAAAAGGTGAATAATACTAAGCTAACACAAGATGAGCGCCATGCAGCTATGAAAGAGCTACACCAAGCTTTTGATGCAAAACTTAAAAATGTGTTGACTGCTGAGCAACTAACGGCTTATGAAACCCACAAAGCAGAAATGAAGAAAAACAAACATGGCCACAGTGGACATGGCAATGGCAATTGCAAGCATAGCAGTGGTACAGAATAATGAATAGGTACGCCTGGTAAAACAAGAGAGGATGGCAAAATTGCCATCCTCTCTTGTTTTTATGGCTAGTGCCAGTTTAGCTTCTCATGCTGCTTGGCACCTTTAGGGGTACTTGAGTGGTACACTTTAAAACTGCTAATTACGCAGTTGTCTTCATCTATTATGCTTAGCTCAACATAGTCATTACCCACAATTTGCACTTTGCCAAAACCGTTTTTAAAGTTTTTGTTGCCCAGCCCGTTGCCGCCTTGGTTCCAAATTTCTTTTCGCATTTTAAATAGGCCGGTTGCTTTACCAACAATATTAAGGTAGTAGGCCAGGTAAGTTTCGGTTACGCTCATGCCGCTGGCATTCATCTCGGGCAAGCCAGCATTGCGGCCGTCATCCATTACGTTGTGGTGCGTGTCGCCACTAATAACTATAATGTCTTTTACGTCCTCGTTTCGCAACCATGTATAAAAGTCGTTAATCTCGGCAGGGTGCCCAGCCCAATAGTGGGCAAAACCTGTTGCCATCCTAAAGCCGTTATTATCCTTCCAACCGATGTTTTGGATTTTCATGCCTGCATCAACCAAAATATTAGTGCTTCTATTGAGGGGTACGCCGCTTACAATAAACTTCCAATCAGCCGTAGAATTTTTTAGGCCCTCTTTGAGCCAATCCATTTGTTCTTTACCAAAAAGCACATGGTCTTCAGGAGGGTCGAATACAAAGCGGTTGCGTTTCTCATCATAATTAAAAGCATATGCGTTGCCATGTGGGGTATTGGAGCACCTATCCAAAAAGAAGAACTCTGCATTGCCGAACTTGAAGCTATGAAATATGCCGTGTGCGGTATCAACCATTTCGTAGCCCGGAAAAAAATCCATGTAACCCTTTATGCAGTTGCTACGCCAAAAACTAGGGAACGAATCAGTCCAAATCTTGTTTTCGGTTTTAAAAAACAATTTGGAGTCTTGGCTATTAAAATCCTTTTCGTGTAAGCCACCACTGCCCCCAACGTAGTCATTATCGTCATAAATGTAATCAATCGGTATGGTGTGCAGCATTTGCTTCATTACCTTTTCATCGTAGCGCTTTTGATAGCTGTATGCCATTTGCGTATAATGTGCGCTATAGTCTGGCGAAATTTGGTAATCGGGGTAAGTATAGTCTCCGGTATGCAGCAAAAAATATGGGTCGCTTAGCGGTATGGCATCAAAAACCTTCATATTATCAGTCTCTTGGCACGAACCCGTTACAAACGTAAAATCGCCACGAGTGCCTGGCGCCGGGAATGTTTTAAACCAAGCACTAATGGTGTCTTGCACGCCGTTGGCATACAAGCGGTAGTAGTATTTGGTATCTGGTTGAAGCCCTGTGATGCTTAAAATAACGGAGTTATCGAGATATTGCCTCGATTGGCTCTCAACCGATTGCACGCCAATAAACGTGCTATCTTTCGACCATTCAATTTTAAGCACAGAGGGTTCTTGCGTGCGCAGGTATACCCTGGCGCTGTGGTGGGTCATGGCACCAAAAGCAGGGCCTTGTGTAATCATTTGCGCAGGCAGCTTTATGCCTGCTAGCAGCATTAAGCTGGTTAGTAAAACACGGTAGCTGTGGTTCATTTTTTATTGGGGCATTCTCCGGGTGTGTAATCAGTTATTCCGTGGCACTGGGCCATGCAAGGGTTGCCATAGGTTTTTTCGTTGCAGCCACATACAGGGTTATACTCTTTGGTGCACATGCCCGTGCAAGGTTGCTCAACGCAAGCTGCTTTAGTTTTGCCAGTGGAGCCCTTGCAACCAGCGGCAGAAAACAATGATAGACTTATGGCTATGGTCAATAGGGTTTTCATTGTTGCACATTTTAACCACGGCAATATAAGCAGTGTAATTTGTTTTTCATGCTTTGCCTTATCGGTTTAGCAAAATTAGGCCAGGCCATAGGTCAAACTCCCTACTTATGCTCAACTCGGCAGGAGGCTTAATTACCCAGGTGTTTTTTCTGCCATTTACATTATATTTTATCGGCTCTCTGTTGGGCAATCTAACCTCCTCATATAGCAAGTCTTCTTCAGGGTTTAGGTCTTGTATTTGCGAAAGTAATAAATCTGGTGAGTCTTTCCAATCATCAAATATGGCAATTATACCTAGGTTGGGTTTATTATAGATGGCAGCAAGCAACCCCTCAGCCGGAGATACTATTTGCCAAAAGCCTTGTTGTGCAAGTGGCATTATACTATCTGGCACATAAGCACCGCCATTGCTCACACCAAACCTATCATAAACTCCTGTTTGGTTCCAATCTTTAAAGGGTCCTTTTGCTTTAAGGTATATAACCATATCCAGCATGCTAGACCCATCGTTTACGAACAATACTATCGGTCTTGGTACTATTTGCGATTGTTTACCGCGCTGCACGCCCCCGCCACTGAGCAAATAATTAGGCCCAGCGCTATAAATTTCTGGTGTAGCTTTTTTACCATGCCCAATTAATGCTAGATAAGGTTTTTTGGGTTGGGTAATCAGTTTATATATGGTATCGGGCAATTGGTATTCGCTTACCCAGGCAATTAATGCATGGTGGCGTGCATGTGGCAAGTTATTAAGCGACACGTTTTGTTGTTCATATTTCCATAGCAAAACCTGCATGATGGCCGTGTGAGGGTCTTTACCAAACTCCTTATTGCTGCTGTAGTTTAGCCTACGCCTGTAGGGTGGATACCTGCGCAATGATAAACTGCCTAATGCGTAATCAAAATGTACTTTATCTAATAACTGTAAGGCCAGCAATTTGAGTGATTGATTTTGGGCATTATTGTATAGCACTTCGAGTGCTGTTATGGTATAACCAATGTATGGTTGCCCATTAAACTCATAAAACCCTGTGCGTAGCATCTCTTGCAAGTGAGCTTGCATCCATATTTCTAGGGTTGTTATCGAGGTATCGGCCAAACCTATGCTGCGCCTATACTCTAGGTGCAAATACCTGCTTACTTCGCGCATAAGGATGTGATTTTCCGTATCGCTCATGAGTTTAAGCGTGCGCGGGGTTTTAGTGGCCGTTTTTAGCCCTTGGTCGGGTATTAAAACGTTTGCTATACGGGTAGCGGTTGCAGGGTAAAGTATATCGGGGCGGTCTTTAAACCGCATTAATATTTCAGCCATTAATATTTGGGTGAAATCATAATCCCCCTTTTTGTTTAAGGCCCATGAGGTACCTACAGTGCCCCATGGCTCTAAGCTTTGTAAGTACTTATTGGTGCTGTCAATATTAGTGCCCAGCATCAAGTTTGATAGCACTACCCTTGGCACCCCAATTTTCCCCTTAGTAAGCCAATCGTTGTAAACATCAGTTTGCTCTGCCCAACTTTCCAACAATTCTTTGCCCAACACTGCATTAAGGCTATCGCCTAGGGCGCTGGGCCGGTTGCCCATATTTAGGTACGGTTGGTGGCCGCCGGCAACAAAGCTATTTTGCCAACTACTGCTGAAGTAATAAGTGCACCCCTGTGCTAGCAAGCCAAACCCCAATAGTAGTATCCATAACAGCCTCATACCATCAAAATAACAAAATGGTACGGTAAGTTGTGATTAATTTTTTAGTGATTGGGCGATTAATACCCAAATGCAGAGAAATAATTGGTAGGGCTAATGTCTATTGGGTTCTCAACAAAATATTCAACAAAGGCGTCATATTGTTCTTGGTGCTCAGTTACCCAATCACTTTGGGCATCTGTGTCACCCATTTGAAACACCCAGTAGTTGTATGCCTCAAAATGGCCCTTATCAATCATTGTTTTCCACATAGCAATTAATGGGTTCGGGTGGAACTTGTCGTAGCCGCCATCGTACCAGAGTTTTACAAAAGTTGTACGCATCCTATTAATGTACTCTAGGTCAAAATATTTTTTATTTAGTGCCACGCCTACAGCCATAGTCATATCAAACTGCATGGTGAAGGGCAATCCGCCTTTTTTCATTAGTTCAAGGTCGTCGGTAGTAAGCACGTTATTTTTAGTAAAACTTACTGATACACCAGTATCGCTAATTACAACGGCATCCTTATATACATCATATAATAGTTCGCTAATAGTGCGAGTGCGCTTAGTGTTGCGTTCAAGGTTTAAAAACAGCTCTGCATACATGGCGCTGTAAATTGAGTAGTCAGACCCTTGGTAAAGTGAAGCAAGCCAAAAGTAATTGCTAGAGTATGTAGGCTGCGCTGCAACACCCTGTTCAAATATTTCTAGTGCTTTGCTGTAAAGTTTTTGGTTAAGGTAAATAATGCCCTGCTCAAGATATAAGGTGCCAGCCTTCGGAAACTTTGCTATGCCATCTTTATACGTATCCAATGCCAAACCTGGTGCACCAATTAAATCGTAGGTGTTGCCCAAAAGCTGATAATAAGTAGCTTCTGCATCCTTTTTCTTAATAAGAGACTTTAATATTTTATTGGCCTCCTCATACTTTTCTTGATGATAGAGTGCAAAGGCAATCTCGTATTGATAGGTTGAGTTTTTAGGGTCTAATTGGTCTGCTTTTTTAAGCAACAAAATACCCTCATCATACCTACCTTTATCAACTAAATCAATGGCCTGTAGGGCAAGGTCCATTGCTTTGTCTTTATCTTCTTTTGATTGTGCAAATAGACCAGAAGAGGCCAAAATGAATATCAGTAATAGTGAAGCGATGCTTTTCATGTGTCCTTTTTTTAAAAAACTTGATAATGATAAAAACAAAACGGGTAACTCGTGCACAAATTATGAAATTTGCTGACGAAATATTCAAATGATGGGTCATTTGCAGCACCCTTTTTTAATTTTACCACTACCTTTGCCCTATGCAAATTAACGATAGATTGGTGCTAAAGGCGGGTACGCTTCAAAACCTGACTGATGCCCGATATTTCTCATCGAAAGCAGTGGACGTAGTTGGGTTCTGCTTTGATAAAGCATCACGCCAGTGCATCGCCCCGCGAGAAGCGCAGCAGATAATGGGTTGGTTGGAAGGCCCAAAACGATGTGGTGAGTTTGGCAGCATGGGCGTAAAAGAGATACTAGAAACAGCGCTTATACTGGGTTTGGATTATGTACAGTTTACCCCTGAAGGTAGCACCGATGAATATGCAGCTATTGATTTGCCGATAATATTGGAACTGCCCGGTAGCTTGCCTCCTCACGATTTGCTTGCCTATGCCGAAGCTTGGAAGGGTAGGTTGGCATATATACAGCTCAATTTTCAAGAGATATCGTTGTTGCCTGAGCTGTCTTTTCTAGAGCCATTGATGGCCAATTATCCTGTACTGATTGATTGCCCTGTAACCGACCCTAACATATACTTTACCTTACTTGAAGCGGGCGCTACAGGCATAAACCTGCAAGGCGCTCCAGAAGAAGTTACCGGTGAAAAATCGTTTGATGATTTAAACCGCTTTTTTGCCCTAATGCAAAGCGAACTTTAAGTACATAGAGGTATTGCTGCCCGAAATGTTCAACCCCTCGTAGTAAGTTTTAATGCCCAAAGGCCCATCAGGCCTACCGTTTTTATAGATGTCGTCAATGCGCTCCAGTATTGGCAGGCCCAATTCGGTGCAGGTTTCAGCGCTCCAGGTATGCAGTATTGGATCGTCGGTTTTAAGGTTTACCGTAGCGGCATGTTTCGCTATGCGGCGGTATAGTTCAATAAAACGCGGAGCGGTGAGCCGATTCTTTTCAGCGCCCTTTTTTAGGTGTGGGTCGGGGAAGGTAATCCAGATAGTATCCACTTCACCTGGCGCAAAAAAATGGTCCAACAGCTCAATACGCGTACGTAAAAAAGCCACATTACCGAGGCCCTGCTCCAAAGCTTGCCCTGCTCCCGTATACATGCGGTTGCCCTTAATATCAATACCAATGTAGTTGTTCTCAGGGAAGGCTTTGCCAAGGTTTACGGCATATTCGCCACGGCCACAGGCCAGCTCTAGCACAATAGGTTTACCGTTTTTAAACACCAGCTCATCCCATTTGCCTTTAAGCTCAATAGGGCCATTGGCACCTACCAACTCTGGTTTTTTGTAATCAAAGTTTTGAAACACATTGGGCATTTGCCCTAGTTCAGCAAACTTTGCCTGTTTACCCTTGCCGCCAGCCATTTAATCTTACTTTTTAAGGGGGCAAAGATAATGGATTGTGGCTTTTAGTGTCGCATTCCTTTTTTGCCCCTCACAAATCATTCTTTTAAGTTTGCAGCATGAATGGCTTTTGCAAACTAGTGGCGGTGGTAATGATGTGGGGTATGGCAACGGCGGCCAGTGCACAAATAGTAAACATTGAAGGTAGCCGCATGGAGCCTGATAGCATGGGCTGGCAAGGCTCGGCGGGGCTGAGCTTTAATTATACCCAAAACATCAATAAGCTCTTCCAAATAAGAGCTAACACTGCGTTGCAATATAGGTTTGCAAAGCATGTGCTACTAAGCCTTAACGACCTAAACTTGGTGTTTTCGTCAAACCAAAATTTCAGCTTTAATGGCTTTCAGCACTTTAGGTATAACTATTTGGTAAACAAGTGGTATACTGCCGAGGGGTTTACCCAAGGGCAGTTTGATAGAGTGCAGTTGGTTAAGTTTAGATATTTACTTGGCGGCGGTAACCGCTTTACGCTCCTCAAAAAACAAAAAGGCCGAATGTACTTGGGCTTACTGGCCATGTACGAGTACGAGATTGAAGCCGACACCAACATAGTGCACAACGATTTGCGCCTTAGCAACTACTTCTCGGCTACTTATAAACCTAGCGATGTGTTTAGTTCTACCCTTATGATGTATTATCAGCCATTGGTATATCGCTTTAGCGATTATCGGTTGTCGCTGCTTGTAAACTTATTCTTCCGTATCAATAAGCAATTGAGTTTTAGCACAGGCTTTAATATGGCATACGATTCTGAACCGGTTAAAGACCCGGAAGTGGTTAAACTTACTTTCAGCATCAACCAAGGGCTACTGTTTAAGTTTTAACCATATTGGTTGCGCACTAAAAGCAGTAACTTTAGCATATAACCAACCACTATGAAAAAGTTTATTGCCTCTATTCTGCCCGGCTTGTTCCTTATCGGGTTTAATATAGGCACGGGCAGTGTTACGGCTATGTCAAAAGCAGGTGCCGACTATGGTATGGGGCTACTTTGGGCCTTGTTGGTATCGTGCATTATTACCTTTTACTTAATGATGCAGTTTGGCAAGTTTACAGCCGTATCTGGGCTTACCGCCCTTGAGGGTATTCGCAAACATATTCATCCTGCCGTAGGCATATTTCTTATAGTAGCACTCACTATTAATGTAAGTGGCGGCATTATGGGTGTTATGGGTATTGTAAACTCAATGCTAGAGGAGTGGAGCAGCCAATGGCCCAATGGCGGGCTAAGCGCCATTGCTTGGACGGGGATAACCGTAACATTGGTTTACCTGTTGTTTTTAACCGGCAAAACCAAAACTTTCGAAAAGGCACTGTCGCTAATGGTAGCGCTTATGGGCGTTGCCTTTTTTAGCAACTTTTTTATACTGCGCCCCGATGGAGGCGATATACTTAAAGGTTTGATACCCAATATACCAAATGCAGCCAAAAGCACCTCTGGCGGCCCATTGCTGGTATTGGCTGGTATGGTTGGCACTACTATATCATCAATGGTATTTTTGGTGCGTACAACCCTAGTGAAAGAGCAAGGTTGGACGGTTGCAGATTTACCCATTCAGCGGCGTGATGCTGCGGTAAGTGCCTCGGTAATGT
>JAGYIL010000007.1 GCA_018402545.1 Saccharospirillum sp.
GACTCGCTGCTGAACTTCGTCAAGTGTTGTGAACTCTGAGCTTGTCGTGTTGTTCATCATTTTCCCTTCACAGTAAATGTACCAATCCCGCTTAGTGAGATGCCTCGGCTAGCGCAATTGTGCGTCGAGCTGAACGCGCACTCGCTTCATCGATCATTCGACCTTTGGCATCTAATGCGATACCGGAACCTTTGCGTACCGCTGCTTGAATACGATCCAAAAGGTCTTGGGCTTCCAAAACCTCTGCACGGTCAGGGGTGCACATGGTGTTGACAATTGCCACCTGATCGGGGTGGATACATGCTCGCCCAATGAACCCCTGTTCTATAACAGTTTTGGTCGAGTTTCTAAACGCTTCAAGATCGCGGAACTCTGTGGAAACAGGTCCAATGGGCGCGGCAATCCCCGCAGCAATGCTTTCCACCAGGATTCTACTTCGCACCGGACCGAGGTGGAGATCAACATCTCCGGCTAAACCGAGATCTGCAGCTAGGTCAACCTCGCCCACTTGAAGTTGAATCACTCGCGGAGCCGTCACAATAGAACTCAGCCTGGTGATGCCGATAGCTGACTCGATGAGTGGAATCAATGGCCAATGTCCAGGTGACAATCCATGGCCTTGCTCAGATTCCATGAGCACCGAATCAATCTGCGCAAGTTCCGATGGATCATCGACCTTGGGAACACAGATCCCCGTCAATCCCGGGAGGGCAACTGCGGCCGTGTCATCAACACCCATTGGGCCTTGATTGACTCTAACCCAAACCTGCACCCGCCCGTGATCGCCATTACGGACCCAGTCAGCTACCAAAGATCGCGCCTCGGCCTTGTGGTCGAGCGAGACGGCATCTTCAAGGTCCAAGACAATCGCATCAGCACCCTTTGCAACCGCTTTATCAAAGCGCTCAGGGCGATCACCTGGAACGTACAGCCAACTGCGCACCATCATTTCACTGATGTCTGTCCGGAAACTAGTGACTTTGCAATGATGGTTTTCATAATGTCGTTAGTGCCTTCACCAATGCTCATGAGAATGGAATCTCGATAGAGACGCTCAACGACATACTCCGTGGAATACCCGTAACCGCCATGCACGCGCATGGCCTCCATCGATGCCTGAATTGCAGCCTCGGAGGCAAAGTACTTCGCCATACCGGCTTCCATATCCACCCGCTCCCCATTGTCTGCCTTGGATGCAGCCCAATAGGTGAGCAAGCGCGATGCCTGGAGATTAGTTGCAATTTCCGCCAGCTTCAATTGAATAGCTTGGAAATCGGAAATCGGCTTTCCAAAGGCTTCACGTTGTTTGGAGTAACTTAGAGCGGCATCCCATGCAGCCTGAGCAATACCAACACTGCGCGCAGCGATATTCAATCGACCAATTTCAAGACCTGAGAGGACTTGCTGCATACCGCGACCTTCCACACCTCCCAGTAGTGCCGTGACCGGAACACGAACATTGTCCAAAACCACTTCACATGATTCTGGGCCCTTATATCCAAGTTTTCCAATGTCCTTGCTCACCGAAAAGCCCTCGGAAGTGGAATCCACCAACAGAACACTCATACCCTTATGCCTTGGCTCAGCCTGGGTATCCGTCTTGACAAGTACCGGAAGGACATTTGCGTGACGTGCATTGGTAATCCATGTCTTTGTCCCGTTAACAACGTAGTGGTCACCGTCAAGCTTTGCCGTGGTAGCGATTCCCTGCAAATCGGTGCCCGCCCCAGGCTCAGTGAGTCCGATACCCGTGCGCCATTCGCCGGTCGCCAATTTAGGCAGGATGGAATTTTTCTGTTCTTCCGTCCCGTGATTTGCGATCATCCATGCTGACAAACCATGACTGCCCAAGATGCCGGCAATACCCATCCAACCGCGAGCAATCTCTTCGTACACCAAACAGAAAGAGACCATATCGAGATTCAAGCCGCCGTACTCCTCCGGAATAGTGATTCCGAAAAGTCCCATGGCTTTCATGTGGTCCACAATTTCGGTGGGGTACCGCCCTGAGTGCTCCCACTCAATTGCAACAGGCATGATCTCTTTGTCAACAAAAGAGCGAAGAACTTTTTGAAAAGCTTTTTGCTCTTCATTGAGGTCGAAATCCATTATTGATCTCCTTCTTATTAGGGGTTTGTTATTCGGAAAACGGGAAGTTGGTGTCCATCGGAAAGAATCTCCCAATCGAGGGAAACAGGGGCGTCACAAATAAGTTCTTCAGGAGATGCTCCAATGATCTTGGTGAGCAGCGTTGGCCCTTCAACAAGGGTCACCCGCGCAATGACATACGGTGCCTCGAATGCTGGGCCGGGTGCCCGCTGCACAATCGTAAAACTATCAACTGTCCCACGACCCCTTGATTCAATCCATTCCAGATTCGTGCTGGCACATGCCGTGCAAATGGCGCGAGGGTAATGCTGAACGTGGGAGCACCCAGTGCATCGCTGGAGAAGTAGACGACTTTCGCGAGTTGCATCCCACCAAGGACCGGTAATTTCATCCGGTATTGGGAGCACAGGTCCAGGGGCTACACGGTCATTCATCGATCCACCCCCAAGAGAACGGTTGCATGGGTGGAAAGAATCCCACCCGTTCCGTGGGCTAATGCCACCTCCGGTTGAGGTACTTGGCGAGCTCCCGCTTCCCCACGTAGCTGTCGCACCGCTTCCACCAGAAGGAGCACCCCGTATTGACCAGGATGGCAATAGGAAAGTCCACCGCCGCTTGTATTAAGTGGGAGGTCGCCTCCTGGACGCACTCGATCCGAAGCCACGAGTGCGGCTGCCTCACCTGGGCCACAAAAACCTAGAGCTTCAAGACTCAGAAGCACGGTGATAGTGAAGGAGTCATAGAGTGCAATGACATCGACGTCTGCGGGTGTCAATCCTGCGCGAGCGAATGCAGCCTTTCCACTAGCTAGGGCACCAGTGGGGAGCAGGGGCACTTGCGACATGGACGTATTGGTGGTGGATTCACCATAGCCAAGGATCCGAACAGGCGCCTTCGCCAAGTCACGGGCACGCTCCAGTGAGGTGATAACAACGGCACCCCCGCCATCGGTTACCAAACAGCAATCCGCCGAGGACAGAGGCGAAGAAATCATGGGGGCCGCCAATACTTCGTCAACGGTCAACGGGCCGGCATCATGTCGGTATGCCTTGGGGTTGAGCAAAGCCCACTCCCGGGCCAGCACCGCCACCTGCGCCAGATCTGCGCGGGTTAATGAGTAGTCATGTAGATAACGCTGCGCTGCCATCGCGTAGTAGGACAGTGGATACAACGGCCCATAAGGAGATTCGAACTGGGCTTCAGGCGTGTGCGACTCTACGACTCCACCCAATGACCGTGACCGGGCAGACCGTTGATTTGAGGCAAATGAAATCACAATCGTGGATGCTTGGCCTGCGGCAATTGCCTGACTAGCTCGGGCTACGTACATTTCATAAGCACTGCCACCCGCAAAAGTTGAGTCACACCAACTGGGCTGAATACCTAAATAATCAGCCACCTGTGTGGCAGAGAAGCGCGAAACTCCACTTGTTGCAAGGCCATCTACATCTGAAATGGTGAGACCGGCATCGGCCAACGCTCGCGTTATTGCCTGAGATTGCAAAGTGAGAATAGCTTCATTGGTTACACCAAGATCAGACTCAGCAGCTCCCACTATCGCGGTTGGTGTGGTCATAGAGTGTTCGCTTCCGCGCGTCCACTTGCCGCGATACCCACGACCGAGCCACTCGAGCTCAGAATATGCACAGTGAGCGCACACTTAATCTTTCCAGGCTCCACTGATTCAACTACACCATCGCAGCGAACAACCGATCCAGCCTCCACCGGTGTGAGGAATCGAAAACCTAATGTCGTCAGACGCGCATCAGGTCCGAGCCAGTCCTGCATGCACTCCGCCATCAGGGCTCCCAGCATTTGGCCATCAACAATAGGTGCGGTGAACCCAGCGCTCTCGATATATGCCATGTCGTAATGCATCCGGTGCCAGTCCCACGTTGCACCCGCATACGAAACCATGTCTGCTATGTCAATTCGTCTCTCCAGTGGTGGTATCGGAGCGCCTGGCTCACGTGAAGTCACGATGCACCACCTCGTGATTGATAAATCAAGGTTTCAATATTGGTCACCAGGAGATCACCTGACTGGTTGTGATACTGGGCCTGAGAAGTCACAATCACCATGGGAACACCCTTAGAGGAAGTTCGTTCTGCCATATCGACAATGCTCCAGGTCACGGTAAGAACATCTTCAGATTGAACGGGCTGATGAAAGGTGTATTCATTGCCACCGCGAAGCAGACGTGTTCCCGGGATTTCCAGATCCCAAGCGTGACCCGCGTAGCCGCTGGACTCTCGAACAAGATTCGCATACTGGTTGGTCTCACACACAAGTGTGGGTGGGGCAATGACACCGGAATAGCCATGATCGCGCGCAAACTGATCATCCGTGTAAAGAGGGTTGTGATCGCCAATCGCCTGTGCGAAATATCGAAAAGCCGGCTTGCCAATCGGTTCAGGCGCGATGTACACGCGAGTCTCACCGATGCGAGCCCGAAGTTTGTCTGTGAGCAACGAACTACTCATAAGAAGATCGCCATGGGATCGACTTCAATCAGGAACTCAGGACGCAATAGGCCTGAACAGATTGCACCCGTGGAAGCCGGCCACGGCTCCCGGAGCAGGCGCTTTCGAACGTCAGCAACACGACGGTAGTCCGCGAGTCCATCAGGACATACATACTCAATTGTCTTAATAAGGTTTTGGGGACCGCCACCTGCAGCTGCAAGAACTTGGTTGATGGATTCGTAAACATATTCTGTCTGCGCCAGAACATCGCCGGGGAAAAGTGCTTCCTGAGTTTCAGGATCAAGTGCGGCAAAACCTGACATGAACAGCATACGACCCGCGCGTACTCCTGGGTTGTAGGTCAAGGTGTCATATCTCGACCACCCCGGATTAACCGCAATCGGCGTGTGGCGAGACGCCATGACATCAATGGCCACAAGAACTCCCGGAGCATGTAATCGATCCATCAGAATCCCGGCCGCCCCCGGGTAGACCGGACCAAGTAACTCTTTCCGAGGGCGCCCACACTTTCGATAAACATCTCGAGTCTCGGTAGCGCTGTAATCAATCGTCTTAACAACATGCGACAGATCCAGTCCTACTCCGGCGAGCAATTCACCGGCTCGCTCGAGGCAAAATCGATATTGGCCAGCAAAATCACCTTCTGCAATGAGATTTCCTGCCGAGTCAAATGGGAGCATGGTGGGCAGGTAGACGGTGCCATCCGCTACTTCTGTGACAACGGTCCTGTGCAGATTACTATCTGAATCTCCAATATAGGTCTGAGCTTTGGCCTTGGTTGCAGTTACTTCGATTTCAATAAATGCCGCCGGGCGCAAGAGACGTTCAACCATGACGGTAACCACCGTCGGGCGATTCGTACCGAAGATGCGTTCACGAACTAATACTGCTTCCGAATAGCGGTCAGCACCGTGGGCGGTGACATTCTCGACCACGCGCACAACATCTTCGAAATCAAAGCCCTCAGCATTCAATACAGCTTGGATTTTTGCATAAGCCGTTTCGGTCTGCTCTGTCATTCCTCCGCGCACAACTATGTGTTTTGTTTCCGGATCAAATTCGGAGGCAGAATGACCTGAAAGCCATGCGGTGGTGCCATCGGTGAGACCTAAGGAAAATGAATAGCCCTCGTAACGGAACCATGGGAATGTTTCGGGGCGGATATCACGAATAGTCACGCTGTTTGAACCTCCTTGGAAACAATGGATGAAGCAAGATCATGTATTCGATCAACATTCGGTTGATCGGCAAGGTGGAGTATGAGATCAGCGAGTTCCTCTGCCTGGTTGTTGTTGCCACAATTTGCTCGGAATTTCCTGAGTAATTCGTCGTCGGTCAAGGGATGTTGAGGAGTTCCCTTGCTCCCGGTGACGGATCCTTGCCAGATAGAACCCGTGGTCGTATGAATGCGAATCTGACCTGGAGCCTCAGCTGCAACGCCCTCAGCCGGTCCGAGATTGACTTCAACCATTTGAGAAAGCTGAATAATATCCGAACGATCGAGAAACTCACTTCGATAAGTATCGATTGAGACTTCGCCGTCAATAAGTTGAGCGGCGAGACTCCAAGGTAATGAAAATTTGGCTTCATACGGAGTTCGGGGTGAATCTTTCATGTCACGTGGCTCACAAACAGTTGGGGAGCTATCCGGGTGGACAACCACTTCGATACGGGCGATTTCGTGCACAGGAATCGGTGAGTCCTTGGCCGCGTCAAGAGTGACATGCATCAACTGGCACGCTGGAATCGGTTTAATGGAGATGTGTATTGTTTCCCACCAGTCGCCAAGTCCTGCCACTACAGACTCAGGATCAGCATCTCGCGCCGACAAAGAAGCATAGAGCCCCCGCTTGCCCTCAATAGCTGTATGCGGTCCTTGCCCACCAGCAGCCGCCAACTCCGCTGCGATTACTCCATTCATAGATGCAAATCCCGGATGTAATGTCTTGGTATCCGAGCCAGTATCAAGAAACTCTAAGAGTCCCCCACTTGTCGAGGCAGCTATACCAAGCGCATTTGTTGCGATTTCTGCGCTTGCCCCTTGGAGGCGGCTAGTGATCAATGCTGCCGCCAATGTGCCGCACACGGAAGTTGCATGCATTCCACGAGCATGAAAACCATGAGGAGAGCCTGCCGCGATGCGACAGACCGTTTCATAGCCAACCACCGCGGCCGCCAGAATTTCAGCACCCGATGACTTCATGCTTTGGCCCACCGCAAATGCCGCAGGAAGGGTTACCGCGGTTGCGTGCACAAGACCTTGGGCGTGCGTGTCATCAAAATCCAGAGCATGGACAAGTACACCGTTCGCCAGCGCTGCACCCGGAACCGCAAGATATTCATTCCCGCCAACCATACGAACTCCACGAATTGATGGCAGCGTCCGTGCAACCACACACGCTGAAGTTGCGGCCTGCAACCGATGCGCGGCGATTGCTAAACCAACGCCGTCCATAAGGTGTCGGGCGGCCAAATGCTGAACATCCCGCGGAATCTGGTCAGTTGTGAGATTCACTGCCCATTGCGACAGCCTTTCTCCCACCGTTGATGTCAATGCCACAGTCTTCATGTTGGCTACAGAACACTCTCTGCATCCGGGTGTTCCTGTGATTCCGCTGATTTCTGAATTACTCCAAATGCACCGAGTTGACCAAGTTTGGCAACGCGCTCAGGTGAATACTTGAGTATCTCATTCATGACATAGTCAAAATCTTCATTGCGAATAGGAGCGCGTCGATACTCGCGCGGGTGGCTACCAAAATTTACCGGGGAAGCAAGTTGCTTCACGCGACCAAATCGATGGTGATCGGTCTCGACAATGAGGCCACGAGCAATTGTGTGTGGGTCGGCCAGCGCTTGCTCCACGTTATAAACAGGGCCGACCGGCACTCCCGCGTCAGCCAGAACCGATAGCCAATATTCACAGGTATTCGTTAAAAAGACCTCATCAAGGATTTTAAGGAGTTCATGGGAATTCTCCCGCCGATCAGCGAAAGTCTCGAAATTTTGATCCTCACCTAAGTCAGGGCGACCAATTGCTACGGCAAGTCGTTTCCAAAACTTCTCCTTGGCACAGGCAACAACGATCCATCCGTCAGCCGTCTCGAAATTTTGAAATGGAACCAGGGAAGGGTGAGCAGAATTATGCATACGCTTGGGAACGAATTCGCCATTGAGGTTCCATGCAGCGACATACGTCAACATGGTGACAGCCGTATCGAAGAGGGACACATCGGCATCGCCCCCAATACCGTCCCTCTTGGCTGCGTGTAAACCCGCCAACAGACTAATGGCCGCTACAAATCCGCCGGAGTAATCGACTACCGATAGACCAGATTTCGTGGGTGGGCCATCAGGGTCGCCGGTCACATTCATCCAGCCCGCCAAGCCCTGAAGAATGTAGTCATAGCCAGGTTCGGTTGCCCTCGGACCAGTCATACCAAAACCACTTAAACTGCAGCAGACAATCGCAGGATTAAGATGTTTGAGGTCGTCATAGCGGATTTGCATCTTGGCAGGGACATCACCGCGCAGATTGGAATACACCGCGTCGCTGGAGCGAACAAGATCTTCAAAAACTGCTCGCCCTTGCTCACTGGACAAATCAAGGGACAGTGAGCGCTTATTGCGATTAAAGGATTCGAAAAATATGGAATCCTCACCCTCGGCCATGGGTGGTACATAACGGCTGACATCGCCGCCCACGGATGGGTCTTCAATCTTGATGACCTCAGCTCCCAGATCGGCCAAGTGGAGTGAGCCAAAAGGACCCGCACCGTATTGCTCAATTGCAATAATGCGCACATCGGCGAGCGGCTTCACCTCTACCCCCTTTTCTTGTGATTAGGCTTGGGACCGGCTAATCTATATCTAAACGTCTGATGTTTTTGTAGTCAAGGGATATGACCAAGATATCCCTCTTATTCTGAAACATCAGACCGGCCAACTTTACCGTCCATCTTCGGAGGAAACCATGGACAATGGTGGAATGCCCCTTCAGGAGTCCGAGAGCACGCTATTGCTACGGAACACCGTTCAACGCGTCTGTGCACCATATGGACATCCATACTTTCTCGAAATAGCCAAGGCTAAGGGCAATCCTCGTACCTTTTGGTCAGCTCTCGGAAGTGCTGGCCTGCTCGGCGTCTCAATCTCGGAAGAATTTGGCGGCGGTGGAGCGGGTATTTCGGAACTCGTAGTTGTGACCGAGGAAGTGGCGGCTTCCGGTACCCCCTTGATGTTGCTCGCTTTATCTCCCGCTGTCTGCGCGACCACTTTAGAAGCACACGGGACCGAATCACAACGGCAACGCTGGTTACCAGGTCTAGCTACCGGTGACGATGTCCTCGCGTTCGCCATAACCGAAGCTGATGCCGGATCAAATAGTCATCGGATTCGCACCACCGCCACCCGCACGAGTTCCGGCTGGTCCCTCAGTGGATCGAAGTCATACATTTCACATGTCGACAACGCCCAAGGCATCCTGATAGTGGCGAAAGTTCAGGCACCCGACTCGATTACTGGCTCTGATGGGCTGGGGCTGTTCCTCATGGATACTAATTCACCGGGATTGACAATCCGCGAAATTGATATAGACATAGTCTCACCAGAACGTCAGTTCACGTTATTTCTCGACGATGTCCAGATTCCATCGGATGCAATTGTGGGTGAACCTGGTCAAGGCATTAACGTCCTCTTCACCGGGTTGAATCCCGAGAGAATTGCCAGTGCGGCACTACTTAATGGCATTGCCCGGTATGCACTCGACAAAGGAGCAAAGTATGCATCGGAGAGAGTAGTGTGGGATGTCCCCATCGGTGCTCATCAAGCAATCGCACATCCGCTTGCCCGCGCTTTCGTCCTATTAGAGGCGTCTCGACTTCTCACGGCTCGCGCAGCAGCACTATTTGATGCTGGCAAGGATGCTGGTGAAGCTTCTAATATTGCGAAAGTCTGTGCATCCGATGCCGCAAGCGCCGCACTCGATGCTGCAATTCAAGCCCATGGCGGAAATGGCATGGCGACCGAGTACGGGTTGGCAACACTCCTAGGACTGGTTCGCCTTTTCAGAATCGCCCCCGTTTCAACTGAGATGAGCCTAAACCATATTGCTCGCAAGAGTCTCGGGCTTCCTAAGTCATACTGATCACATGAGTGACTCGCCCATCGCTCCCTGGCTCGATGGCCATCGTGGAGCGCGCCTTCGCACCGAAAGACGGTCTCGACTCCTCACCATTACCTTGGATAATCCGCCTGTTAATGCCCTTGATTCCATTGCTTACCAAGAATTGGGTGAGGTTTTTTCGGAGATTTCATCTGCATCGGATCTTTCATCAGTCCTGCTATGCGCTGACAACCGTTGTTTTAGTGCAGGTCAAGACCGACTCGATGCACCAACGTCATTGACGGATTCCCCTTCATACCTCCGACGCGTTGCCCAGACAATTGTTGAAGCAACACTGTGTCCGGTGCCACTTGTCGTCGCGGTCAGGTCAGCTGCTATCGGTGCTGGATTGATCCTGGCCTCATGTGCGGACATACTCGTAGTCGATTCAGATGCAACCCTGTCCGTCCCAGGACGAAAATACGGCGTCATCTCCGGATATGCACATCTTCTTCCTTGGATCGGGGCTAACGCGAGAACCGCAGTACTCACCGGCCAACCAATTGAGACCCAAGCACTCCTCAGTGGCGGTGCAATAGTTGTTCCCTCTGAAATTGTTGACTTCGAAGCAAAACGTGTTGCTGAATCAATCTCAGAAGTCGACCCGCAATTTATCTGCGCACTCAAATCTGGGTGGCACGATTCTAGGAAAGAAATCGCCCGCTCTTATCTGAGAGAAATTGAGCAGACTATTGAATTGGGGAGCATGGACTTCAACCTAAATCTGCCAGGTGACTGACCACGTCACGTTTCACGACTTTGCCGCCAGCATTTCGCGGCAATGATGCAACGACCTCCCAACGCTGTGGGTGCTTGTAACTGGCCAACTGAGGTTCTACGTGGGCCTGCAACTCGGCAATATCAAGTTCAACCCCGGGGCGAGCGACGACCACGGCAACAATTCCTTCACCCCATTTTTCATCGGGGATACCCACAACTGCTACCTCATGCACACCTGGGAAAGTCGCCACAATTTCTTCAACTTCACGCGGATAGACATTGACGCCACCAGTCACGATCATGTCCTTCTTTCTGTCAACGATATATATATATCCTTCGTCGTCAAGAATCACAACATCTCCGGCCGTCACGAAGCCATCGGGAGTGGTGCAAGCGTCGGTCGACTCTGGGTCGTCTAGGTAACCTGTCATGAGATAGGGGGCACGAGAGAAAAGTTCACCCGGCTCACCCGGCTTTACCGGGTTGCCTTCGTCATCAACAACCCGAACCTCGGTCATAAACCAAGCGTGGCCAACGGATCCGATTTTGCGAAGTGCATCCGCTGGCCTCAGCACCGTTACTACCGATGCCTCTGTTGAACCATAGACCTCGTAGACCCCTACTTGAGGGAATTCTTCAATAACCCACTCTTTGAGGACTTTGGGTAGGGCGGCGGCATTGAAATAAATTGTTTCCAAAGACGAAAGGTCATATTCTCGGGGACCTTTTTCCAATGCGCGAAGTGTTTGGGCATGGGTCGGCACAAGGAAAACGGTTTGAATTCGATCTTGTTCCGCCATAGTGAGAAACTGGACAGGGTCCCATGCCCGCAGCACCGAGATAGTTGCGCCACAAAATACTGCTGCATAGGCGAAAGTGAATCCGGCACCGTGATAGAGAGGGGCTACGGCCATGGTTCTTCGGCCCGGACCAATTCCAAAGTCGAGGGCGGTCGAGTAACAGGTCAGTGCACGTCCACGATGACTCAACATGACACCCTTGGGCTTACCCGTTGTCCCCGATGTGAACATGATCATGAAAGTGTCATTCTCATCCACGTCAATCATGGGATCCACCGGATTTGATGCGGCCAGAACAGCTTCATATTCATTACCGTCAGTATTTCCATCAAGTGACCACACCACGGGAATCGATTGACGAATACCTTGTGCCAGTTCAGCGTAACTTTCCGCAACAATGAGGGCTTCACAGTTACTTCTGTCAATGATGTACTCGAGTTCCCGTTCAACACTTCGAGTGTTGAGTGGGACGATAGTCATTCCTGACATTGCCATTCCCGCGGCGATTTCGAAGTACTCCAACCGATTACTCATAAGTACTGCCACGCGTGCACCGGGCTTTAAGCCCGCGGATAGAAGAGCCTGAGCGACTCTGCACGCTCTATCGCCTAACTCAGCATAGGTAAGCGTCCGAGAACCATCGATGATGGCAATTTGGTCTGGAATCGATTGGGCAAACTCGCGAACACCATTTGCCATGTTTAATTGGGCACCGCCATGATTCAAAGCCACGATTCTCTTTCCACCTTCCAAGTAGGCCGACTAGGCTCGACTCCGATTAAGGATTCTTCAACTGTCGAGCAAGGAAATTGAGGTATCGGAAGGAAATGATGTCCCTCCAGACGCTCTTGCAGGTAACGCAAATTGATGCAGACCTCTTCCAAGGTATTCAACCAAATGCTGATGCTCAGCGTGTTTTCGGTGGCCAAGTACTCGGACAGGCCCTCATGGCGGCCGGTGAGTCTGTGGAATCCGGTGTCCTTCCCCACTCGACTCACGCAAGATTCCTTCGAGCCCCCAGCCCTAAGGAGCCCATTACATATCGAGTAACTCGTATGCGGGACGGCTCCAGTTATTTCAATCGCGAGGTCACGGCCGAGCAAAGTGTTGGCACGGTGTTCACGATGTCGGCTTCTTTCCAGCGTAAGGAAACCGGACTGGAGCACTCCAAGCCCATGCGTGTTGTTCCGGATCCAGAAACGCTTGAGCCCTTCATCGACAAGACGGCCCCTTATGCTGATCGTTTGAGTCAGTGGTTTCAACGGCCAAGACCGATTGACGTTCGGTATATTGATCAGCCCCCCTGGGAAGCCGCGGAACAGGGTGAAACACCCAATGAATCTCGAGTGTGGATGCGTGCCGAAATACTGGAGACTGACTCGCCTTTGGTTCATGCCGCCGCCTTGATATACGCATCTGACATGACGATTTTGGACTCTGCGATTCTGCGACATGGGCTCGGTTGGTTTCCAGAGAGAGTTCAGGCAGCGTCCCTTGACCACGGTATGTGGTTTCACGCCACGGCACGAGCCGACTCGTGGTTCCTGTACGACCAAGAATGTCCGTGGACCGGCAACGGCCGAGCTTTGGCCACCGGCTCCATGTACGCCCAAGATGGTCGGCGACTTGCAACGGTCATACAAGAAGCCTTGCTTCGTCAACCTAGATAACGGTCGAGGTTTCAGATGTGGACTCACAGTTCACACTCAAGTGGAATAAACCCTGCAGCCACCAGCATTGCGCCCACCCCTGCCAGCACCCCCGCCACCATGAGTATCTCAGCGAGTTCTTCATTTGTGTATTCCGACTCTAATGAATCCTGTAACGATGCATCCATGGGAAATATCGGCGTAAAAGGTGAGATTGAATCGGCAAGTGCTGCCAAAATCTTGTCGTGATTACTGAGTCCGGCAATTTCCAATGCCTCCGTTGTCGACTCGAAAAGTGCATCGATGGTTCCCTGGTCCACTCCACAAGCAAGAGCTGACGAAACATCGTGGGTGCGACAAAATGAGCAGCCGCTCAGCGCGGCCAGCCTTAGCCTCACCACTTCGATGTCGCGCCGAGGTGCGGTCGTTTGATTGAAGAAATCCGCATAAAAGCGACCCCAATAAAAATCACACGCTTTCTGAGAATGTGACATATACCTGTGAAAAGCTGTGTCCACTCCTGCAGCCTCAAGATTATTCACATGTTGAATAAGTATCGGTGGAACTTGGTCGACCGGCAAACTACGCTCAACGAAATTGGTCACAATACGTCCTCCTCTTGATTTACCCGAGATGCCCATCTCGGTGAACGGCCTTCGCGCCAGGAGCGAAATCCCTCCTGGGCATCTGAATCACTCGGTGTCACATACGCTAAAAATATTTCCCGCTCGATCCCAATCGCCTGAGCCGCCGGCGCGGTTGCAGTTACCAACATTTGACGCTTCACCGTACCCAAGCAATCCCGGGACTTATCGGTCAACCAGCCCAAACACTCTTCGACCGCACGGTCAAGGGAGTCATCGGGTACGGACTTTGTGGCAATGCCGAGCGCAACAAGTTCATCGGATTTCATCCAACGACCAGAGAAGAATATTTCCTTAGCGCGCATGGGTCCCACAATCCTGGGCAGCCTGAATGAGGACCCTCCCCCGGGAACAACGCCAAAGGCCGTGTGGGCATCGCCAACCGAAGCGTTATCGGCCACGATCACAATGTCACAACTTAGAATCAATTCAAATCCACCAGCTCTTGCAAGTCCATTGACAGCGGCGACGACGGGCGCATCAAGTTCCTCAATTCGCAAGAGTAACCCACCGAACCGCTCCAAAACCGATGAAAAATAGGCGGCATCGTCAAATGCCTTGTCCAAAAGGTACTGATCCAGCCCCACGCTGAATGCGCGACCTGATCCACATACAACGAGCGCTTTTATGGACGAGTCTTTCTCAACTAGGGTAATTACGGTATCCAAGTCTGAAAGCCACGATTCGGTAATGCTATTCAAACTATCCGACTTGTTCATGGTGGCATAAATGACATTGTCACGACGCATAATGTCGAAGTCCGAAAAAGGATGTTCAATCATGCGCTTGCTCCTCCTGCACAACGAATATGCTTAGTGGTATGACCGTGTATTTGCGATCGCCTGAACGCTTGCTCACTGCGAGGGAGCGCGATGACCTGATTGAAGCCGGCGGATACGTCCATGATCTCTTTCAGTCGAGTAAATCTAACCCCGATCCTCCTTTTCCGGGCGAGGCGCTTTTGCTGTTCGCGGGTGGACTTGTCGAGCAAACTGATGGTCTGCCCG
>JAGYIL010000008.1 GCA_018402545.1 Saccharospirillum sp.
GTGCAATTGTGACACCCATCATAGCTGCAAACTAAGCTGCTTTGATCCAGGCATAGAAATAACACTTATTGGTAGGTAGTAAGAAATGTTTGTGCGTAGAAGCTTGGCTTGGTTGGCCTTAGAACCATGATTTTCAGGCACAGAAAATCTCAGGTAGCCCTGATAATCGATTTTAAAGTGTGATGGTTAGGCTAGTTTTGTCGCGGCCGCTAGCCCCGGTGTTCGCTGGTATCCAAACCGTTGGCACTGGGCTTTGATTGAAAGAACTGTGCCTACTAGGCTTTTAAATTGACTCTCGAAATGCTGAGTGTTGTAGGTCCAGTGGTCGGTATCGATGTTGAGACGTTCAAGAATAGGCGGGGTTTTCTGCTCGATACTCCCTCGCTTGTCTGCTCGAATTTGCCTACCTGTCCAGTCAACCAGTTCCAGGTAATCCTGTAACCGAAAGGGTAGGCCTACTGGCATATCCTGGCGGGGGTATCCTACGAATGGAAACAAGGGTCTTGGTTGTTTTGGTTCAGGGCTTTCAGGTTCGCTTCTGGCCGTGTTAATGCGTTCTTTGACTGAGGTAAAGTCTGAAGTCTCGGGAGCGTCTGCCATCTGCGCGCGAATGGGGTTGAAATCGACATAGGCTAGACAGGTTGCGAGGGCCGTTTCATCGAGCAATGCCTGGGATTTGAACCGACCCTCCCAAAATCGGCCGGTGCAGGCATCTTCAGTGTTGGCCTGGCGAGCGATATCTTCGTTCAAGGCTCGCATAAACCAACTGATCGACATCAGGCGTTCACGCCATTCTGTTACCAGCTCTGAAAGGACCTTGAGTTGCTCTTCATACAGGTCTTTACCGGCCAAGTACTCATGGCTGAGATGGTTGCCGGAATACAGCGTATGCCAGCGTTGAATGACTTCGGCATCGGACCAGGCCTTGGCTTTCTCGGCGTTGATGTGAAGCACAATGTGGTAATGGTTGGACATGACGGCATAGGCACAGATATCGAGCGCGTACACCTTCGCCAACACCAGCATTCGCTGCTCAATCCAGCCACGGCGGTGTTCATAGTCGTTACCGGTGTATTCATCACGGCCGCACAGGAAGGCTCGGCGCACGCACCGGGAGGTGCAGTGGTAGTAGGGAGTCGCCTCCAGGGCGATCTGGCTTTTCCTTGAACGTGGCATAGTGTCTAACCTTGACGGCCCGTTTTAATGGTGCTGTATAAAATACTGTATGGATTTCGGTAGGTCAAGTGTTAGGATGGGTGTCCAGTTTGGCCTAGAAGAATTCGATGCTTTGTTTGATGATTTAATTAAAGTAGACGTCGTGGGAGACATTGTTCCACCATTTACGAGCTAGAGAGTGCTATGACTGATCAAGAAAGAATTGCAATCTGGAATTGGTCCATGACAGCCAGAGTATCCGGAATACCCTCGAGGTCTTATGTTTATGACTTCAAAGGTGACTATAAAAATTCTTTGGATCATCTTCACCATAAGATTATTCCGTATGGTGACCTTCTAATATCTCTTGAATAAAGATGGCTTGGTTATATTCAATCGAAAGGAAGGCGTCATAGTCGATAGGCTGAGTTGCAGTCGTTGTATTAATGGTATGGTAAATAATCGTCACAATGGGAAGTGTCTTTTATTGATCCATATATTGTGGATTTGGAAACGCTGGAAATAGCGCATGATCCTTGGCCTGCCTTTGACGCCTATGGTATAGAGCCAAGGCCTCGCGGACGCCGGATTCATTACCGGCCACTACGCGATCAGGGAGCTAAATCCCGATAAGTACCCAGGTCACTGGTGGGTGCTTGACCTTAATACTTGGAAAGAGACTATTCAAGGATGTCGGTGCAAGCTGGCCAGGTTGGATGTTTTACGATCAAGGTCAAGTCGTGTAAGGCCAAAGAAAACCTGCAGATTCGCAGAATAAGCGATATGGCAATTATTTCTGAAAAGGAAGTGCTGGTTTTCTGCTATTGGAAACCAAAGTGGAATTAAGTTGAGTTTCAGTGATTGCGGCGGTTGCTACTTGGACGACCGTACTGGATGTCATTGGTACTTTGAATGACGGAGACTGTGTAGGCGGCGTTCAATTTTCAGACTTTAGTGATCGATTTTCTCCATTGTCAGTGTTTACTGAAAGTTGCCAGACAGCGATATTTTTTCATTACTACCACTGGAAATCTAAACTCATTCTATGGCGTAGAAGTTTAATAAGTTTAATCAGAACTATATTGCCGGTGATCTGATTTTGCCAGTGCCGATGGTGACCGCGTGTTGGCGATTGATAAGTGGACCGGAGATGATGTTCTGGGAAGCTGAAGATCCATATCAGCCTTGGAGCATCCACTTTTATGAGAAGGATGTTTATTTTATGGATATGGGCGGCAATATGCGATGCTACCAGTGGGATGAGGAATATCTCTCCCCATCGGCCAAAGACCCAAATATGGCCTGGATTCGACCTGAATGATACATTTAACAAAGGGCAGAAGGGAGTGAAGCATTAGGTATATTGCTGAAGCACAAGTCATTGAGTACTGCCCCGAGCAAGAGGTCCGATCGGGAGTTAACCAGATGGTTGCTGCAGAGTACTTCCTACGCCCGGAAATCTTATCTATGGAAGCACTCGGGTTATCGTATTTTGACGTCGATACCTTTGATGACAGCAAAGATATCTAGACGAAGGTATTATCGAAACAGACTCGAAAAACTTACCAAAGCATCAAGTGGTCGTATTAATTTTTCTGCGAGTGAAGCGCGATGGAAAGGTAATGTAATCACACTGTCATTTGAGTTCAACGGCGTTAGTGCCGGGTACTTAGTGATGTCAGTGAAGAGAGAAGGATATGGTTCCAGAACCCCTTCGTGGCGTTTCAGTTGGTAACCGGCTAATAGGACAGCCACAACGGCTAATAGGACAGCCACAACAGCGTAGAGATGAAAGCAACATAAAGTCACACAACAGGCTGTTTAAAAAAGGAAAGTAACGGCCGGAATTACGGGGTGGGTCAGAAATCAGGGTTTTCAGCCACAGTAAAGCTTCAGGCTGCCCTGTGAAGAGGATTTTTAAAAACTGGGGATCAATCTAAGTTAGCAACTCTGCCAGCCCAAGACCCGGAGTTCGCTGATAGCCAAACTGCTGAAACTTGGCTTTGATGGAAATGGCGGTGCCTACCAAGCCCTTAAACTGACTTTCAAAGTGCTGAGTATTGTAGATCCAGTGTTCAGCGTCGATGTTCATACGTTCAAGAATGGGTGGGATGCTATTGTCGATACTTCCACGCTTGTCATCTCGTACTTGGCGCCCGGTCCAGTCTACCAGTTCTAGGTAGTCTTGCAGTCGAAAGGGAAGGCCTGCAGGCATATCCTGGCGCGGGTAGCCCACAAACGGAAACAGTGATGTTGGTTGAAGTGGCTCTAGTGATTCCGGGGTCTTCTGCGCGGTAGCTATCCGTTCTTTAGCTGAGGTGAATTCGGATGATTCCGGCGTGTCTGCCATCTGTGCTCGAATAGGGTTTAAATCCACATAGGCTAGGCAGGTTGCCAGGGCTGTTTCATCCAGTAAAGCTTGGGATTTGAAACGAGCTTCCCAGAAACGGCCAGTGCAGCCATCCTCTGCATTGGCCTGGCGGGCAATGTCTTCGTTCAGGGCTCGCATGAACCAACTGATTGACATCAGGCGCTCACGCCATTCAGTTGCGAGCTCTGTTATGACCTTGAGTTGCTCTTCGTACAGGTCTTTCCCGGCTATGTACTGCTGAGTTAGGAGGTTGCCAGAATAGAGCGAATGCCAGCGTTGAATGACTTCTGTATCCGACCAGGCGTTGGCTTTCTCGGCGTTGACATGCAGAACGATATGATAATGGTTGGACATGACCGCATAGGCACAGATATCGAGGGCATATACCTCGGCTAGCAGCAGCATGCGCTGTTCAATCCAGCCACGGCGGTGTTCGTAGTCGTTGCCGGAATGCTCATCGCGGCCGCACAAGAACGCCCGGCGCACGCATCGGGAGGTGCAGTGGTAATAGGGAGTCGCCTCCAGGGCGATCTGGGATTTCCTTGAACGTGGCATAGTGTCTAACCCTGACGGCCGTTGTAAGTGTGCTGTATAAACTACTGTATGGTTTTCGCCGAGTCAAGTGTTAGGATGGGTGTCCAGTTAGGCCGTATGGATTTCGGTAGGTCAAGTGTTAGGATGGGTGTCCAGTTTGGCCTCCATTAAAGAACATACGCAAACCTTAAACACCGTTGACGGTTATTTGCCTTACGTTACCTATATTTGGCAAGGCGCAGAAG
>JAGYIL010000009.1 GCA_018402545.1 Saccharospirillum sp.
ACCAAGCTTGCAAAGCTGTTTTTCAACAAGGGCGCGTATTGAATAACAGCCGCCGCCATACGGTCGTAAACACTGGGGTCGTCAAAGGCAACGGGCTCGCCTGCTGCCCTTAAAAAATCATGGCCCATGGCATGCAGGGTGGTTACTTGAGCCGAGGCTGGCGCACTGGCCTGCATGGCCTCGGCAAGCGGCCGGTTAAAGCAAACGTAATGGCTTGACTGCCCTGCCCTTTGGGCGCGCTGCAATTCATTTAAGGCAAGCTGGGTCTTACCCGAGCCTGCGGTGCCCTTCACATGAAGACGATGCGGGCTAAGGTCAAGCCGTGAAGCCCAGGTGGCAAGGCCCGCCGAAAGCCGGCTTGAGAAGCTGCGGGCCCGCTCGCCTAAAAGCCCAATGTGGGGCATGGCACCAAACCGCTGCGACAGGAAGTTAAGAATGTCCACGGGGTCGGCGGGATGCTCGCCCTGCGGCATGGGGTTGGCCTCAAAGAGGCCTTCAATAATCGACACCAACTCACTGGCCTTGGAGGCATCCACCACACGGCTCGCGTCAACGCCAGCGGGCAGCTGGCCGCTTAGGTGCGACTCGGGCAGGTAAAGCAGATGGTCTACGGTGAGGCTGCGGCCGGGGTGGCTTCGTTCAAAGGTGCTGCGCAGGCCGTTTAAGTTGCGCGCAACCTGGGTAAGGACCGACTTGGGCTTGGGCTTGCTGCGGTAGTGCACCATTAGTTCGTTACGCACAACAGTCACTGGCGCATCTTTTTGCTCAATGGCCAAGAGCCTACCGTGACGGTTCATCACAATAAAATCAATTTCGCCATATACGGGGTTGGCCTGGTCAATGCGCGCCCAATGAATACCGTGGAACACGGTGTACTCCGCCGACAGAGCCACGGCAAGCTTATTAAGCGTGGCGTGCTCGCTGTCGGGCCAGGGCCCTTGGTTGCGCTCGGCAACGTCATCGGGAATGAGGCGGGCCATTAAACTACTCTCTCAGTGCTTACTTGGGTCAATTGGCGGCACCTAAGTGTAACGAATTAAGATACCCAGTAAGTAGATCATTAAATGAGCTAGTTACGTCTAACAATCAAAATCTAAAAGTTTGGAACTTAAAAGGAGGCTCATGAACGACATTCAATGCCCTAACTGCGGGAAAGCCTTCAAGATCGATGAGTCTGGTTACGTTGACATTCTTCGTCAGGTGCGCGATCACACCTTTGAACAACAGATTCAAGAGCGGTTAGCCTTAGCTGAGACGGACAAGACCAATGCCGTTGAACTGGCCAAAGCCCAGACTAGCGAAGCGCTGAAATTCCAGGCTGCCGAGAAGGAAAAACAACTTCAGGCCCAGGCTGCGGAGAGAGACCGGCAGATTGCAGAGCTTCGTTCCCGGCTCGATCGCATTAGCCTTGAGCAAGAGCTGTCAGTAAATAAAGCCGTGGGCCTCGTTGAGAAACAGCGCGATGAGTTAACTTACCGCCTACAACTCACCGAGCAAGAAAAGCAGATCTCTGAGCAAAACCTTAAGCAGCAGTACGAGATACGCATCAAAGATCGTGACGCTGAAATTGAACGTCTCAAAGAATTTAAGGCGAGACTCTCCACCAAAATGGTGGGAGAAACCCTAGAGCAACACTGTTCAATTGAGTTTGAGCGTATTCGGGCAACTGCTTTCCCGAATGCCTACTTTGAGCGAGATACTGATGCGCGCACAGGCAGCACGGGCGACTTTGTTTTTCTCGATAGAGATCAGGCTGGTACAGAAGTGATCTCTATTATGTTTGAGATGAAAAATGAGGCCGACACCACAGCCACAAAGAAAAAGAATGAGGATTTTTTAAAGGAGTTAGATAAAGATCGTAACGAGAAAGGTTGCGAATATGCCGTATTGGTAAGCCTACTTGAGGCGGAGAATGAGCTCTACAACTCCGGCATTGTTGACGTGTCGCATCGCTACCCTAAGATGTATGTGGTTCGCCCTCAGTTCTTCATTCCAATTATTACGGTACTCCGCAATGCCGCATTGAAATCATTGCAATACAGAAGCGAACTTGCCAAGGTGCGAGAGCAGAACATTGACATCACTAAATTTGAGAACCAACTGGATGAATTCAAGAACGCTTTTGGCAAAAACTGGCGCCTCGCTTCGGAGGGCTTTGAAGAGGCAATTAATCGTATTGA
Source organism: Saccharospirillum sp. (assembly GCA_018402545.1). GTDB lineage: Bacteria > Pseudomonadota > Gammaproteobacteria > Pseudomonadales > Natronospirillaceae > Saccharospirillum. The sequence goes on from JAGYIL010000009.1 coordinate 2,181, forward strand.
CGAGGCCATAAAGGACTTAGAAAAGACCAAGGACGCTCTTTACAAATCAGCACGGAATCTTCGACTTGCAAACGACAAGGCGGAGGACCTAACTATTCAACGACTCACACGAGACAATCCAACGATGGCAGCACGATTCAAAGAAATCGAAGAAGATAGTAAGAACTAAATTCCCGCCAAAAGACTTTCTGGTTCGGTAACGAGCCAGACTCCAGCTCGGAAACAGATAATCGCCTATGTCGCCTACACTTCCGCACTTTTGGTTCAAGTTGATGCTTGGTCACGAGGAGCAATGGGATCCGCAAGATGGTCACTTTGACCCAAAAGAAGGTATCACGGTGTTAAGCGATTATTCTTATGAGTTCAACTCACTTTCTAGCCGAACTCTTTATTGGTTTAATACTGTTGATCAAGAGGAAGGATCTCGTGATCTAAGTGAGATAGAGTTTAATGCCCTAGAGAGCGCTATAAAAAGGCTACGGCCCTTTCGCGAATTTCCAGACGGCCTTGGACTATGGAATTGGAATGAACCCCAGGAAAGTAGGGAAGTCGACGACAATCGAGTTCAGGAGAGTATGGATATTGTTTTTATCGTCGGAATGACAGCCTTTGGAACGTCTGTCGAAATAACCTATAACTTTACCTACAGCGATGAACAGCATTGGGCATATGGCAGAAATGATCTCGCTCGCTTACTAAATATAATTGATGATCTCAGCATGTCTAGAGGGGGGCGACGAGAATGAGTCTTGCAATAAGCAACTCTTTTTGAGACTTGCACTTATCAATTGCATGTAGTTCAAATCAAGAAAATCAGCCCTATCGTCAAAATCGAATAAAACGCAGATTTTCTGGGGTTTTCTTCGATTTGCTGGCCCGCACCAATCGGAGCTTCTATACGTATAGTTATGCAAGCAAAGAAAAGCAGGGTCAAACCTCGCCCAACTAAAAAAGCTTTGTACCTGAAAGTATGGCCTGGGTTCGGTCAAACTCGACGATGTCGATGTTTGACTTACGCCTTTCTCGTATGACTTCAACCGACGGCAGAATCCCCCAGATATAGAAGCCGCTTTTCTGAAAAGACAACGACTGGGTTAGCTCCCGATCATCCCTGCGGAACCCGAAGAACGGATCTTCACCTTCGTAACGCCTCTGTCGATGGCGCTGGCCTATATTGAGGTCTATCCCCCAGAAGAGATTGGAAAGGTTCAGCCCATAACTCAATGAAGTTGCTCGTGATGCGTAGGGTTCTTCCTTAGCTGAAGTATTCTCAAACCCTAGGCTGCCATTGACTGCCACACTTGGGCTTATCTGGTGCTTGCCAAAGAGCTGAGCTTCGATCGTTCTCCCATTGACGAACGAAAAGTCTGGGTAGTTTTGGGACACATAGCGAACATCCAGCATCGTTGAGACTCTTTGAGCGGGAAAGTCATCCAGCTTGCGAAAGCCGATGAACGGGCTTTGTCTCAGCGTCTTCTTGTTGAGACCCTCATACTCGAAACCCACCCTTGCCCAAATGCGCCTGTTCTCACTTAACAAGTAACGAAACTCAGGCACGAACAACGAGCGGGTGTGATCTGCCGTTTCATATTGGGTATGGGAGAGGAAACCAGCGAACTCCGCTCTTTCCGATGACTTAACCAGTAGGTCACCCGTTACCCGAAGCCCATACTCTTCTTTTACCTCGGTCTGCGGTGTGTAATCAAACTCAAGTCCAAATATCGTGACTTTGCGTGTCTCTGTGCTTTGCGTAGGGTTGCTGTCTCTTACGATGC